>NZ_FRAB01000014.1 GCF_900142195.1 Paraburkholderia terricola | reverse complement strand
AGGCGCACCACCTCCTGCTCCATCTCAACCGTGGTCTTCGAGGGACTGCTGGCAGGGCGCCGCGACTGATCCGCCAGCGCGTCCTCGCCACGTCTGAGCCATTTGTAGCCGGTCTGCCGGCTGATGTTAAAGCGCTCGCACAGTTCGGTGACCGTGAGCGTGCGCTGACTGGCCAGATGAACAAATTCCTGTCTGAGGCTCATGGTGTCTCTTGCGTTCCAGGGCATGGTCGGGACCGGGCGTTTTCGTACCCGGAAGTGTCAACCATGTCCTCGCACACCTGTCAGCTATGTCTCCGGTCTGTACACCGGCCGCAAAGAGAAGTAGGCAAGAGAAAGCGGCTCAAACCGCTAATTCTTTAGCGGGTCTCCTGGCTTGGAGGGGCTAGTGGTCCATCTGGAATCCGTGTCCTCGCGCACTCCGCGCTCGTGACAAGGCAGTCATTCTTCCGGCGGCGCTGCGCGCGCCGTCGCGGTACTTCATCGAACCGCAGGGCGCTTCTGCGGAATCCGTGTTCTCGCGCATTCCGCGTTCGTGACAAGGCAGTCATTCTTCCGGTAGCGCTGCACGCGCCGTCGCGGTACTTCATCGAACCGCAGGGCGCTTCTGCGTCAGCAGTAGTTCTCCAAACTGCAAGCCACTTCTGCGGTCAGCAGGGGACTTGAAACCGGTAGTGCTGCGTGCGCCAAGCGACTGCACCGAATGCTGACGACTCGCCAGGCGCATCGGTGCGCGGCCAGACTATCCGCGCCTACGTCCAAGGGCCAGGGGTCAGCCGCATGTCTGAAATACCCGCCTGATTTCGGCGCCTCGCCGAGGCGAAGCCGATGGCCCCCGCCGCGCCCAAGCGAAGCCGCTGGTGTGCCGACGGCCCCTTCCGGCGAGCACGCAGTGCGAGGCGGGAAGTATGACTGCCTTGTCACGGGCGCGGAGTGCGCGAGGACACCGATTCCAGATGCACCACTACGCCCTCCAAGCCAGGAGACCCACTTCAAGGCTGACGGTTTGAGCCGCTTTCTTTGCCTACTTTCTTTGCGGCGGCAAAGAAAGTAGGTGCCGCCCCGCACAGGGGCAACACTAATAGACCACTAAGACCACAAGAAAAGGCCAACAAACCAGGCCCACAACCCAAACCGCCGCAGGCAAAAAAAACCCCCAAAAAAACCTAACCCGCGACAAACTCCCCCACAGCCCCCTCAACCGCCCTCTGCCGCCCGGCAAAAGCAGCCGAAGCACCACCCCCAGCACCACGACCGCCCCCCGTCTGAAACACGGCCACGGCAGCCGTCAACCGCCTCGCCTGCTCTTCCAGCGAACTGGCCGCCGCCGCAGCCTGCTCGACCAGCGCGGCATTCTGCTGAGTCACCTCGTCCATCTGAGCGACAGCGAGATTGACCTGATCGATACCGGTACTCTGCTCGATCGCGGCCGCCGCGATCTCGCCCATGATCGAACTGACGCGCGAAATCGCGTTGACGATCTCCGTCATCGTCGAGCCCGATCGCTCGACCAGTTCCGAGCCGGCCTCCACCCGCGCCGTGGACGCGTCGATCAAACCCTTGATCTCCTTCGCCGCCGCCGCGCTTCGTTGCGCCAACGACCGCACCTCGCTCGCCACCACCGCAAAGCCGCGTCCCTGCTCGCCCGCGCGCGCCGCTTCCACGGCGGCGTTCAGCGCGAGGATATTGGTCTGAAAAGCAATCCCTTCGATCACGCCGACAATGTCGGCAATCCGCCGCGAGTCGTCGACGATGCCATGCATCGTGCCCACCACCTGCTCGGTGAGGTTGCCGCCCTGCGCGGCCAGCGTCGACGCGCCCTGGGCCAGCGAACTCGCCTGCTTCGCGTTGTCCGCGGTCTGCTTGACCGTCGAGGTGAGCTGTTCGATGCTCGCCGCCGTTTCCTCGAGCGACGCGGCCTGCTCCTCGGTGCGCTGCGACAGATCGGTATTGCCCGCGGCGATCTCGCTCACGCCGGTGTCGATCGATTCGGTGCCCTGGCGCACCGAGTTCACCGTCGCGATCAGCGAGTCCTGCATCTTGCGCAACGCGGCGGCGAGGCGGCCCATTTCGTTGTCGCTGCTCACGACGATCTGGCCGGTCAAGTCGCCGCCGGCGATGCGCTGGAATTGCGCGATGGTGGCATCGACCGGACTGACGATTGCGCGCACCAGCACCGCGCGGCCGATCCACGAGGCCAGCAGCGACGCCGCCATGCCGATCGCCACCGCAATGCAGATCGCGTAGAACAGGTCCTGCGCATCCTGATAGCGCTGCGCGGCGCGATCGAGTTGCAATTTTTCGAGCGCGAGCATCGCCTTTTCGTACGCGCTGTAGAGCGACGGCAGCTTGCGCGCCTGCAATTGCTGGAATGCCGTCTTGTCGCCCGATTTAAGCGCGGCCATTGACGGATCGACGCCCTCGCGCAGGAAAATGTCGCGCTTGTCCTGCATCTCCTTGATCAGGCGCTGTTCGTCGGCATCCGTGCTCGCGCGGCTCAGATAGTGGGCAAGACGCTCGTTGGATACTTTCTGGTATTGATCGAACCGCTTCAGCACGGCATCCGCGCCGTCCTGATCGTTCAGATCGACGAGCGATGCGTACGTCGCGAGCGCCAGGCGTAAACGCAGCAACTGGCCGGCGCTGCCTTCGAGGTCGGCGACCGCGGGCGTATCCACCGTGTACATCTGCTGCAGCGACGCATTGCTCGCGCGCAGCGACAGCAGACCGGCGGCGGCGCCGAGCAGCAGCACCACGCCGAAGAACGCGATCATCAGGGTAAGACAGGTGCGAATCGACAGATTTTTCAGCATTGGCTCTCTCCAAAGGGGGCTGCCTGACCGAATTGTTCAGTGATTAGCCTCGGCCACGCCTGCTGCGCCTAAGCCCCTTCGGCCAGGTCCGCAACTTTTTATTCGAATTCGTGCGACTGCGACACATAAAGGGACTACGGCTGAATCGCGCAAAACTTTATGGCTGGTAGCGCGTGGGCTTGCGATCCATCAAGATACGAGCGAAAGCGGGAAGCCGTTGCCCGGAGACCCTTTTGCGGGACTATCCGGGTTTCCGGTCGGCGGCGGTTGATGGAAAGTGACGAGGCACGCGTCTTCGGAGCATTTCTATGTCGGAAATAGCCACGGCTCTGCTGGTCTTCGTTTTGTTGCTCGCCGCAACCGGACTCGGCGTGTGGGTGCGCCCGCTTTTGCCCGAGGAGCACAAGGCGCACGAAACGGTGCAACTCGTCCAGTTGGTGATCGGCATGCTGGTGACGTTTGCCGCGCTGGTGCTGGGCTTGATGACGGCGTCGGCGAAATCCAGCTTCGATACGGCGTCGAATGATTTGCGCACCTTTGCCGCCGATCTGATCGAATTCGATACGACGCTGCGGCAATACGGCGACGAAACCGCCGAGCCGCGCCGCCTGTTGCGGGCTTATACCGCGGCGGCGATTGCGTCGACGTGGCCCGGCGAGGCCGCGCCCGCCGGTGATTATCCGAAGAACATCGGCACGCGACCCGGCTCGACGAAGCTGGAAAACGTGCGCCTCGGCGAATTGTTGAACACGGTGGGCCAGCGGCTGCGGCAATTGCAAGCGCGCGACGCCTTGCAGCAGCGCGCGCTCGATGATGGTTTGACGCAGTTCCGGCGCGTCGTGGATGCGCGGTGGAAACTCATCGAGGAGGCGCACAGCTCGATCTCGCAGCCTTTCTTCAAGACGCTGACTTTCTGGTTGTGCGTGATTTTTCTCAGCTTCGGGTTGATCGCGCCTCGCAACGCGCTGGCGCTCGTCACGATTTCGCTGGGGGCTGTTTCGATCGCTTCCGCTATCTATGTCATCGTGGATCTGGATTCGCCGTTTTCAGGGCCGATCGTTATTTCCAGTTCGCCGATGAGAGATGCGTTGGAGCATCTGCTCGCGGCGCCCCCTGTCTTGCCGGGCGATGCGTGACACCGCGGCGCCGTCCTTAATGCTCCGTCTCAACGAGCGACCGAAAGGTAATCCGCCAGGCGAGCCAGCATGGCGTCGCAAGCGCGCAATTGCTCGACGGTGACGAATTCATCGGGCTTGTGTCCCTGGTCCATGCTGCCGGGTCCGCAGACCACCGTGGGAATGCCCGCCTGCTCGAAGAGCCCGCCCTCCGTGCCGAACGCCACCGTGCCGAACTCCTCGGAGCCGCTGAGCAACGCCAAAAGACGCGCCGCTTCGCTATCGGGCGACGTCGCCAATGCCGGATAAGCGGAGAGCGACTGAAAGCGGATGTCGGCTTCGGACTTCACCGCGCGCATTTTCGGCAGCAACTCGGCTTCGGCGTAGGTCTGCAATGCGTCGGCGACACGATGCGCCTCGAAACCCGGCAGCGCGCGCACTTCGAAGTCGAATTCACATTCCGCCGGCACGATGTTCAGCGCACGGCCGCCTTTGATCACGCCCGTCTGCACGGTCGAGAACGGCGGATCGAAACGCTCGTCGTGATGTTCCGGCTGGGCCAGTTGCTCGCCGATCTGTTCGAGACGGCCGATCATCCGCGCCGCGTACTGAATGGCGTTGACGCCATACGGCGCATAGGCCGAATGGCAAGGCGCGCCTTTCACGTGACAGCGCATCGCCAGCTTGCCCTTGTGCCCCAGCACCGGCTTGAGTTCAGTCGGTTCGCCGATCAGACACAGAACCGGCTTATGCGCGCGCCGCTCCAGTTCCGCCAGCATCGGCCGCACGCCGAGGCAGCCGACTTCCTCGTCGTAGGAAAAGGCGAGATGCACCGGCAGCTTCAACGCCCGCTCGACAAAGCCGGGCACCGCCGCCAGCACCGATGCGATGAAACCCTTCATGTCGGCCGTGCCGCGGCCATACAGCCGCCCATCGCGTTCCGTGAGACGGAATGCATCGACGGTCCACGCCTGGCCTTCGACCGGCACCACGTCGGTATGGCCGGACAGCACGATGCCGCCGCGCTCGCGCGGACCGATGGTCGCAAACAGATTCGCCTTGGTGCGTTCGGCGTTGTAGAACAGTTCGCTCTCGACACCGAGTTCGTCGAGGTAGCGCCGAATGAACGCGATCATGTCCAGATTCGAATCGCGGCTGACCGTCGGAAAGCCGATCAGGCTTGCGAGCAGCGCGCGGCTGGATCTGTCATTCATTGCCCGGCACTCCGTAGCTGGGCGCGGCGGTCGGATTCAACGCGCGGGTCAGGTAGTCCTGCATCTGCGGCCGATACGCGTGCCACAAACCGTCGAGTTGACCGATGGGATCGTCGTCCGCCCAATCGACCCGCAAATCGACCATCGGCCAGCTCACGTCGCCGACGATCTTGAGCGCCGCCGAATGCACCGGCCCCGCCTCGCCGCCCGCGGCCATCGCCGCATGCATCGCCGCGAGCAGCCGATCCGCCAGCGCGCCGGATGCCTGCTCGAACGCCGCAGCCATCGCCTCGATCACTTCGATGCCCGCGAGCATGTTGCCCGCGGCCACGCATTGCTTGCCGGCGACGGCGTGATAGGTGCCCAACGCTTCCTTGCCGCTGAAGAACGCCGTGCGGCCCAGGCTATCGACCACCGTCACCTGCCGATATTCGCTCCACTCGCTTGCGCCGAGCGCGCGGTCCAATGCCGCGGCAGGATCGATTTTCCCGCTCTCCAGAAGGTCAAGAACTCGCGGGCCCAGCGCGGGCAGCGTGACGTTCTGGGTCGCCACCGCGCCGACGCCTGTCCGCACCCACGGGCAGCGAGCGCCGACCGCGATGCTGGAAGAACTGATCGCGATACCGAGTTGCCCCGATCGCGCACAACGTCCGACGATAGAGAATGTCATGTCGTGCTCCTCAGGCTGTCGGCCGCGTCCAGCCATCGGGAATCACGGCGATGACGTCGATCTCCATCAGCCATTGCGGCTGACCCAACGCGACCACCACCAGGCCGGTGGAAATCGGAAATACGCCTTTCAACCACTTTCCGACTTCCTGATAGACCGGCTCGCGATAACGGATATCGGTGAGGTAGGTCGTCGTCTTGACGACGTGAGACAAATCGCTGCCGGCCTCCTCCAGCAACTGCTTGAGGTTTTTCATCGCCTGCTCGGCCTGGGCGCGCGGATCACCGAGGCCGACCAGACGGCCTTCGAAATCCGTCCCCACCTGGCCGCGTACATAGACCGTGTTGCCGGCGCGCACGGCCTGACAAAGATCGTTGTCGAGCGTCTGGTTCGGATACGTATCCTTCGTGTTGAACATGCGGATACGGGTATGCGTGGGTTGGCTCATCGATGCACCTCAATGCGGGGAAGAAATAGATCGCGGATCAAAGCGGCGTGGCGTTCAATTCACGCCCATTTCGCTAACTTTGTGGACGCGTGAACCGGCGGACGCACCCTCGGCGCTTTCCGCGCTTTCCTCGTTGCGGCCTCGCGCATGGCGCTGCGATTCGTCGTAATACGCCAGATATTTGCGCTGCGTGACGATGTGATCGGCGATGTGCTTCGCGTCGTGCCACACGCCCCAGATGAATGCCGAACCGCGACGCGACAACCACGGCAAGCCGAGAAAATAGATGCCCGGCTCCTTCGACACACCGCGCTGATGCACCGGCTTACCCTTTTCATCGAAGGCGTCGACCTTCAGCCAGTTGAAATCGACCGCGTAGCCGGTCGCCCAGACAATCGACGTCACGCCGGCTGTCGCCAGATCGAGATCGCGCAACGGATGCGTGACGCACTCGGGGTCGGCGGGAATGACACGCGCTTCGGGCTCTGGCGGAAGATCGAGGCCGTTGCGCTCGGCATACGCGTCGGCCGCGTCCAGCAGCGACAGATAGTTTTCGTCACCGCGCGCGAGGTTCGTCGCGAGATCGGCTTCGAAGGTTGCCACGCCCTTATCGAAAGACTTCGTGAGACCGACGAGCGTCACGCCCTGCTGCGCGAGACGCCGGAAGTCCACCGTATGACCGCCGCGCGAGCCGCTCACGGCAATCGTGACGTGCTCCCTGCCGGGCTTCATGACCTCCGCGTCCCATTCGCCGAGCACGCCCAGCCACCAGCAGAAATCGCGGCCGCGATAGGCGCGCGGCGGACGATCATGCGCGCCGATCGACAGATAGACGCGCTTGCCCGCACGTTGCAGCTCGTCCGCGATCTGCACGCCGGACGATCCCGCGCCGACCACGAGCACGCCCCCTTCGGGCAATTGCCCCGGATTGCGATAGTCGGCGGAATGAATTTGCGTGAGAGTCGAATCTCGCGGCGCGATCGGCGGAATCACGGGGCGCTGGAAAGGCCCGGTCGCGACGACCACGCGATTGGCCTCCACCACGCCCTCCGACGTTTCGATGGTGAAGCCCGGCCGCCCGGCATTGCGCACGACCTGCCGAACTTCCACGCCGGTGCGGATCGGCGCCTCGAACTTCCTTGCATACGCGACGAAATAATCCGCCACCTGCTCTTTTGAAGCGAAGGCGTCCGGGTCGACATCCGCGAACTCGAGATTGGGGAAACGATCGTGCCACGCGGGACCGTTGGCCACCAGCGAATCCCAGCGTGCCGTGCGCCAGCGCTCGGCGATACGGGCGCGCTCCAGCACGAGATGCGGCACGCCGAGCTTGCTCAGATGTTCACTCATGGCGACGCCGGCCTGACCGGCGCCGACCACCAGCGTATCGATTGACGTTCTTTCCACTGTCATGACTGTGTCCTTCCGAAGAGGCGGTGGTTTGCGATGGCGTGTGCCGCCTGGGCCATTCGTCTGCGTGAAAATCTACCCGCCCGTTCCGAATCCGAAAAACACATTTAAAAAATGCATAGCATTGGGTTTACCTATGCAGCGCTTTTTGACCGCTTCACAATGCGGCGCATTGAAGACCTTGAAGAGGGAGCGTCGTCGATGGAAAGCCACCCGTTGCGCTACTCGTTGCGCCAGTTGCGCTATTTCGTGGTCACCGCCGAAGCGTTGTCGTTCACCGCCGCCGCGAAGCGTCTGCACATCTCGCAACCGTCCATCTCGACGGCGCTCGCGGATCTGGAAGTGTCGTTCGGCGTGCAACTCTTCATACGGCATCACGCGAGCGGTCTGTCGCTCACGCAAGCGGGACGCGATCTGCTCGGGCAAGCGCGCAATCTCCTGAAGATCGCGGAGGAATTGCAGACCACCGCCAAGGAAATGGACGGCGGCATGACGGGCGCCATCGCGCTCGGCTGTCTCGTCTCGCTTGCGCCGCCGCTCATGCCGGGGCTGATCAGCCGTTTCACGGGCGAGCACGCGGGCATTTCGTTTCGCACCGTCGAGGCGCATCAGGATGGCCTCTTGCGAGGCCTGCACGACGGCTCGCTCGATCTCGCCCTCACCTACAGTCTCGACCTGACGGAAGACATCGCCTTCACGCCGCTGCTCTCGCTGCCGCCTTACGTGATCCTGCCGAAGACGCATCGCCTCGCACGCGCGCGCAAGGTGTCGCTCGCGGACCTCTTGCACGAGCCCTATGTGATGCTCGATCTGCCGCACAGCCGCGAGTATTTCGCGGCGCTCTTCGACGCGGTGGGCAGCCGCCCGGTGCCTGCGTTCCGTTCATCGCAGCCGGAGGTCGTGCGCGGCATGGTGGCCAACGGTCTCGGCTATAGCCTGCTCAACTTTCCGCTCAAGTCGAATCGCACCGTGGACGGCGAAGAGTTCGCGATCAAGCGCTTCAAGGACAACGTCAACGCAACGATGCTCGGCATCGCGCAATCACGCACGATGAAGCCCCGCCAGGTCGTGCAGCGCTTCGCGTCGTTCTGCGAGCACTATATTCGGCGACTGCATATCGACGCATGACGCGCAGCGCTCAATCGGCTGCTTCGCGCGTTCGCGCGCTGCATAGGCAAAAGCTCTGCTTTGTATCTGAAAACAATATTTTGCCTTGCAAATTGGCTTGATAGATTGATGTCCATGTTGAGCGCCGCCACGCAAAGCCTCGCGACTGCGCGCTCTTAACGTGACGACTCGAGGGGGACATCATGACCAGCCCGGCAAGGACGATCGCAGTGCAAGCGCTTGTCGACGACCTGCGCACGGGTTGCGAACGGCCCTTCAGCGACGCGCATGCGATGCCGCCCGGCGTGTACACGTCGCCCGAATTTCTCTCGCTGGAAGAGCACGCGATCTTCGAGCGGGAATGGCAATGCGTCGGCCGCGCCAGCGCGCTCAAGGCGCCGGGCGATTACATGACCGCGCGCATCGGAGCGCAACCGGTGGTCGTCTTGCGCGACGAACAGATGCAGTTCAAGGCGATGTCGAACGTGTGCCTGCATCGCATGTCGGTGCTGCTCGAAGGACGCGGCAATGTACGTCGCATCGTCTGCCCCTATCACGCGTGGAACTATTCGCTGGACGGCGCGCTGCAAGGCGCGCCGCTCATGGATCGGCAGGCGGGCTTCTGCAAGGAAAGCTACAGGCTGCCCGCCGTGCGTTGCGAGGAATGGCAAGGCTGGCTCTACGTCACGCTCGACGAAAACGCGCCGCCCGTGCATACGCAGCTTGCCGGTTTGAGCGAACTCATCGGCGCATACGGCATGTCGGACTACATCGAGACCTTCCATGAAGAGCACGTGTGGGACACGAACTGGAAGATCCTCGCGGAAAACTTCATGGAGAGCTATCACCTGCCGATGCTGCATCGCGCAACGGTAGGACCGCATTCGCGGCTCGATGAAATGGAATGCCCGCCGGGCTATCCCGCGTTCAACTATCACTGGATCACGAAGGAAGCGTCCTTGCCCATCGGCAACGCGCATCCGGACAACACGCGTCTCACGGGACACTGGCGCAAGACTACCGCGCTGCTCGCCATCTACCCGACGCATCTCGTCACGCTCACGCCGGGCTACTTCTGGTATCTCGTGCTGCAACCTCAAGGCGTGGAGCGCGTGCATATCCGTTTCGGCGGCGGGCTTGCGCCGGAGTTCATCGCGGACCCCGAGGCCGGCGCGCACATGGCCACGTTGAAGAAACTGCTCGACGAGGTGAATGCGGAAGACCGGCGCGGCGTGGAAGCGGTGTTTCGCGGCGTGCACGCGCCGCTCGCGAAGCCCGGCCATCTGAGCCATCTCGAACGCCCCAACCATGACTTCGCGCGCTACGTCGCCGGCAAGATCGCCGCGACGAAGCCCGGCACGCACTGATTACGACGCACCATCGAGAGGAACGCGATCACATGTCGAACCCTGCCTTCATTTCGCTCTCGCGCGTGAGCAAATCGTATGACGGCGCCCAGTACGTCGTCGATGATCTGAATCTCGACGTGAGCAAGGGAGAATTCCTGTCGCTGCTCGGCCCCTCGGGCTCGGGCAAGACGACCACGCTGATGATGCTCGCGGGTTTCGAAACGCCCACTCACGGCGAGATTCGCCTCGACGGCCGGCGGCTCGACGACAAGCCGCCGCATCAACGCGACATCGGCATGGTGTTTCAGAACTACGCGCTGTTTCCGCATCTGACGATCGCGGAGAACGTTGCGTTTCCGCTCTCCGTGCGGCACGTGAGCCGCGCCGAACAGAAGGCGCGTGTGAAGCGCGCGCTCGATATGATCGAGCTGCCGCATCTGGCGAACCGGCGTCCCGCGCAGTTATCCGGCGGACAGCAGCAGCGCGTGGCGCTCGCACGCGCGCTCGTGTTCGAGCCGAGCGTCGTGCTGATGGATGAGCCGCTCGGCGCGCTCGACAAGCGCCTGCGCGAAACGATGCAATACGAAATCATGCGCCTGCATCGCGAGTTGTCGCTCACGATCGTCTATGTGACGCACGACCAGGCCGAAGCGCTGACGATGTCCGACCGCGTCGCCGTGTTCTCCGACGGCCGTATCCAGCAGGCCGCCACACCGAGCGAACTGTACGAGAACGCGCAGAACGCGTTCGTCGCTAATTTCGTCGGCGAGAACAACGGGTTGACCGGGCGCGTCGTCACCGCGGGCGAAGGCTGGGCGACGCTGGCGCTCTCGGACGGCAGCGTGATTCGCGGCCGTTGCGAACACGGCCTGCGGGCAGGCGACGACGCGATGCTCGCGTTGCGCCCCGAACGCGCGCATATCCCGAGCGCGGAAGGCACGCAGGCAAGCACGCGCGCCGACGAACACAACAACGTGGTGCGCGCTCGCGTCGAGGAACGGGTGTATTGCGGCGATCATCATCGCGTGCACCTGAAGCTCGGCTCGCGCGATTCGATCGTCGTGAAAGTGCCGAATACGCAGCGCCACGCGCTGCCTTCGCCCGGCAGCACGATCGAGATCGCGTGGCGCCACGACGACTGCAAGATTCTCGCGATGACCGCGCCGCGAAGCGCGCCCGCGATGCCCGTATCCGCACCGCCTTCACCTTCCATCATCACGACCGCACCAGCAGGAGCCAACTGACATGCGCACCCTCATCCAAGCACAATGCGCCGCACTCGCCGTACTCGCATTCGCCACCGTGGCCGCCCAGGCGGCGGAGACGCTCTCCGTCGTGACCTTCGGCGGCGCATACGAAGCAGCGGCCAAAAAAGCGTATTTCGAGCCGTTCACGCAAGCCACGGGAATCGGCTTCTCCACCGAATCGTATGACGGCGGCCTCGCGAAGCTCTCCGCGATGGAGCAGGCGAAGAACACCACGTGGGACCTGATCGACCTCGAAACCAACGATGCGATCACCGCTTGCGACGAAGGCCTCCTGCAGAAGTTCGACAGGAAGACGATCGGCAAGACGAGCGACTTCATCCCCGGCTCGATCAGCGATTGCGCGGTCGCCAGCATGGTCTGGTCCACCGTCTACGCGTACGACGCGAGCAAACTCAAGACCGCCCCGACCACCGTCAACGACTTCTTCGACCTGCAGAAATTCCCGGGCAAGCGCGGCTTGCGCAAGTCGCCGAAGGTATCGATGGAATGGGCGTTGATTGCGGACGGCGTCGACCCGAAGGATGTCTACAAGGTGCTCGCCACGCCCGCCGGCGTGGATCGCGCGTTCAGGAAGCTCGACACGATCAAGAAGAGCATCGTGTGGTGGGAGTCGGGAGCGCAGGCGCCGCAGTTGCTGGCGGACGGCGCGGTCGTGATGACACAGGCCTACAACGGCCGCATTTCCGATGCCGCGAAGAAGGACAACAAGCCGTTCAAGGCCGTCTGGGACGCGCAAGTCTACGACTTCGACTGGTGGGGTGTGCCGACGGGCGCGAAACACGCCGACGCTGCCGCGAAGTTCATCGTCACCGCTTCGCAGCCGAAGGCCTATGCGGAGTTGTCGAAGTACATCGCCTACGCGCCGCCGCGCAAGGACGCGATCGCGCTGGTCGACAAGCAGCGCCTCGCCGATCTGCCGACCGCACCCGAGAACTTCAAGCGCGCGCTGCAGATCAACGCGAACTTCTGGGCCGACAACGCGGACCAGATCAACAAGCGGTTCCAGGTGTGGCTGACGCAGTAACACCATCGTCCGACGAGAGCCCAACTTGACTACCAGCATGCCCGCTTCCGCCCAAGGCCCGGTGCCGGGCTCACCGACGAGAGCCGACGGCCGCGCGTCGTTTCAAAAGACGCGCCGCCGCGCATCGATGCAAGCGCTGTTGCTCGCGCTGCCGTTGCTCGTGTTTCTGCTGTCGACCTTCATTGCGCCGATCATGCTGTTGCTCGCGCGCAGCGTGCAGAACCGCGAAGTGCCCGACAGCATGCCCGCGCTCGCGCGCGCGCTCGATGCGTGGGACGGTGGCGGCGTGCCGGACGAACACACGTTCGCCCTGCTCGCGGCGGGGCTCAAGGAGGCGCAGCAGAGCGGGCAGCTCGGCACCGTGGCGCGACGGCTGAACTTCGCAGAGCCCGAGTTTCGCAGCCTGTTGATGCGCACCGCGCGCCAACTGCCCGCCGATGCGCCGCCCGCGTGGAAAACGACGCTCGCCGGACTCGACGACCGCTGGAACTCGCCGGAGACCTGGCGGTTGCTCAAGCGCGCCGCCGCGTCGCCGACGCCGGACTATCTGCTCGCCGCGGTCGATGCGCAAGTCACGCCGCAGGGCGCGGTCGGGTTCGTCCCGGACAACGCTTCCGTCTATCGGCAGGCGTTCGCGCGCACGATCTCGATCAGCGCCGCCGTCACGCTGCTGTGCCTCGTACTCGGTTATCCCGTCGCCTGGCTGCTCGCGAACTTGCCCGCGAAAAGCGGCAACCGGCTGATGCTTCTCGTGATCGTGCCGTTCTGGACCTCGCTGCTCGTGCGCACGACCGCGTGGTACGTGCTGCTGCAACCGGGCGGCGTCATCAATAGCCTGCTGATGGGTCTCGGTCTCGCCACGCATCCGCTGCCGCTGATCTTCAACCGCGCGGGCGTGCTGATCGGCATGACGCACGTGCTCCTGCCTTACATGATTCTCGCGATCTATTCGGTGATGAAGAGCGTGTCGCCCGTTTACATGCGCGCCGCGCAATCGCTCGGCGCGCATCCGTTCACCGCGTTCGTGCGGATCTACGTGCCGCAGACGCTGCCGGGCGTGGGCGCCGGCTGCTTCCTGGTATTCGTGCTCGCGCTCGGCTACTACATCACGCCTGCGCTGCTCGGCGGCGCCGGCGACGAGATGATCAGCCAGCTCATCGCGATGCAAACCAACACGCAGCTCAACTGGGGCCTCGCCGGCGCGCTGTCGGCCTATCTCGTGATTTTCACGGCGATCTTTTATTTCCTGTTCAACCGCATTGTCGGCATCGACCGCTTGCGTTTCGGTTGAACCGGGTCGAAACACGCACACGACGAAGGAACGACATGCAGGATCAACGCAACAAGGTGCTGACGGAGCGCATCGCCGCCCGCGGGGTGCGGCTGCATAGCGCGCTCGTGCTGTTCTTTCTGATTGCGCCGATTCTCGCGATCATCCCGCTCTCGTTCAATGCCGGCTCGTACTTCTCGTATCCGATGCAGGGCTTTTCGCTGCGCTGGTACGAGCAGGCGCTCACGAGCGCGGACTGGCAACGCGCGCTGCCGAACAGCGTCGGCATCGGCGCGGCTTCGACGCTGATCGCCACCTGTCTCGGCACGCTCGCCGCGCTGGGCCTCTCGCGCGCGCAGTTTCCGCTGCGCGGTCTGATCATGCCGCTCATCATCTCGCCGATGATCGTGCCGATCGTCGTCGTTGCCGCGGGCTTCTACTTGATCTTCGCGCCGCTCGGCCTCGTGAACTCGTATCCCGGCGTCGTGCTGGCGCACGCGGCGCTCGGCACGCCGTTCGTCGTGATCACCGTGACGGCGTCATTGCTTTCCTTCGATCACAGTCTGTTGCGGGCCGCTTCCGGACTCGGCGCGCCGCCTTGGGTCGCATTCAGGCGCGTGACGTTGCCGCTCATCACGCCGGCGGTGGCGACCGGCAGCGTGTTCGCTTTCGCGACCTCGTTCGACGAAGTGATCGTCATTCTGTTCATCGGCGGGCCGGATCAAACCACCGTGCCGCGGCAGATGTGGAGCGGTATTCGCGATTCGATCGACCCGTCGATCCTCGCCGTGGCCACGATGTTGATCGTGTTTGCGGTGCTGCTGTTCGCGAGCATCAACTGGCTGCGCGGACGGGCGGCTGCAGCCAGCAACGCTGTTATCTGACGCACCGGGGCGCGTCGCTTCGTGGTCGCGCTGAAGCAGGGATTCGCCGGCTCAACAGCGGGCCATGAATAGGCGGGCAAACAAAAAGCCCGTCTCCACAAAGAGGACGGGCTTGTACCTGCAAAACTGTTTTAGTCGGGTTTAGAACGGAATGTCGTCGTCCATTTCATCGAAGCCGCCGCCGGCCGGGGCGCTCGGACGGCTAGAACCGCCGCTGGCGCCGCCACCCGCGCCGCCGCCGCTGCCGCCACGCGAACCGCCGCCCGACATCGCACGGCCACCACCGCCACCGCCGCTGCGCTCCGACGGCTCACCGCGGCTATAACCGCCTTCGTCGCCACCGCCACCCATCGAGCCGCCGCGGCCGCCCAGCATTTGCATCTGCTCGGCGACGATTTCGGTCGAGTAACGGTCGGTGCCGTCTTGCGCCTGCCATTTACGGGTGCGAATGCGCCCTTCCAGGTACACCGACGAGCCTTTCTTCAGATATTCCGACACGATTTCAGCGAGCCGGCCGAAGAACGACACACGGTGCCATTCGGTGGCTTCCTTGAATTCGCCGGACGCCTTGTCCTTGTACCGATCCGTCGTTGCAAGGCGGATGTTCGCCACTGCGTCGCCGCTCGGAAGATAACGGACTTCCGGATCGGCTCCGAGATTGCCGACGAGAATGACCTTGTTCACGGATGCCATGAGTTTCTCCTGTTGATTCCATTTCGGGCGGCGCGGCGGTGCACGGTTCGCGTCTCATGGGCCGGCGGGCCCGAGACCGGAAGTGCGCCTCATCCCGCCGCCGGGTGAGTTCTGGTGTTTTTGGGGCGAATCCCCGAGTGCGGTCTTCGGGATGCGCCCTTCGGGGTCGCCGTATTACGCCTTGCGCGGCGGCTGTTTCATCTTTGCGGCGATTATAAGCCAGCAAAACACGAGGCCAGAGCACGCGAAGAAAACGGCGCTCTGACCGTCCACCTTCAGCAGCCAGCCACCCATCATCCCGCCCAGCGCAAGACCGATCGACTGCGTGGTGTTGTACACGCCGGCAGCCGCGCCCTTGCGGGTGCCCGGCGCCAGTTTCGACACCAGCGACGGCTGCGAGGCCTCCAGAATATTGAAGCCCAGAAAGTACACAAAAAGGATCGCCGCCACACTCAGAATCGTATGCGGAGCGACGCCCAATAACAACTGTCCGATCAGGATAAGACCGATCGCCGACAACAGCACGGTTTTCATTTGCCCGCGTTTTTCAGCGGCGATGATCGCCGGCACCATCATCACGAACGAGAGGCCCATCACCGGCAAATAGATTTTCCAGTGCGAGGCGACCGGCAAGCCGCCCGCTTCGAGAATGCGCGGCACGACGAGGAACAGCGCGGTTTGCGTCGCGTGCAGCACCAGCACGCCGAAATTCAGGCGCAGCAGTTCGACGTTATGCAGCACTTCGGCGAACGGCGCGCGCACGTGCACCGGCTTGGGCGCGTCGGGCACGACCCACAGCACCACGCCCACCGCGAGAATCGAGAAAATGCCGACCAGCGTGAACAATCCGCTCATGCCGACCCAGTGGAACACGATCGGCGCGCCGACGATCGCCACCGCGAAGGAGACGCCGATACTGCCGCCCACCATCGCCATCGCCTTGGTGCGATGCTCCTCGGCGGTGAGGTCGGCGATAAACGCGATCACCGCGGACGACACCGCGCCCATGCCCTGGATCACCCGGCCGACGATGATCCACGTCATGTCGTGCGCGCCCGCCGCGACGAAGCTGCCGAGCGCGAAAATCAGCAGGCCGGTGGCGATCACGGGCTTGCGTCCGACCTTGTCGGAGACCCAGCCGTAGAAGATGTACAGCATCGACTGCGTCACGCCGTATGCGCCGAGCGCGATGCCCACCAGCAGCACGTTGTCGCCGCCGGGGATGGTTTTCGCATAGATCGAGAACACCGGCATGATCATGAAGAGACCGAGCATGCGCAGCGCGAAGATGGCGGCGAGCGACACGGTCGCGCGCAGTTCGGGCGCGCTCATGCGTGAGGGTGTGGCGGACGGATTGGACATCGGGAGCGTTCTTCGAATGAGCTGGGCGGCGCACCGCGGGCGGCCGGCCCAGACGGGGCGGCCACGACCAGCCGGCTTACCACGGGACTGCGGGACACAGACAGTATGCGGCGCGGCATTCGAGCCGGCGGCTTCGCGCACTCCCCGCTCGCGCCGCCCCGCTGTTGCCTCGCGGCTAGCTTGTACTCGCGGAAAACGGCCCCAGTTAAGCCTGTTCCCGCGACGCTGGACCGCTGCCTTACAGCTTGCCCTGGCGCCCGTTCGGGCGGTCAGGAAGCCGTAACGGCGGTCTTGAAAAGTCGTTATAGTAGCAGGTTTAGCCTCTTCCTCTTTCCGCAGTTCATGGAATAAATCCGTGGAACAAATCCGTATTCGTGGGGCTCGCACCCACAACTTGAAGAACGTCAATCTCGACCTTCCACGTCACAAGCTCGTCGTTATCACGGGCCTTTCCGGCTCAGGCAAATCGTCGCTCGCGTTCGACACGCTCTATGCGGAAGGACAGCGGCGCTACGTCGAAAGTCTCTCCGCCTACGCGCGCCAGTTCCTGCAATTGATGGAGAAACCGGACGTCGATCTGATCGAGGGCCTCTCGCCGGCGATCTCTATCGAACAGAAGGCGACGTCGCACAATCCGCGCTCCACGGTCGGCACCGTCACCGAAATTCACGACTATTTGCGGCTGCTGTTCGCGCGGGTCGGCACGCCTTACTGCCCGGATCACGAGATTCCGCTGCAAGCGCAAAGCGTCTCGCAGATGGTCGACGCGGCGCTCGCGTTGCCGGAAGAGACCAAGCTGATGATCCTCGCGCCCGTGGTGGCGAACCGCAAAGGCGAGCATGTCGAACTGTTCGAGGAAATGCAGGCGCAGGGCTTTATCCGCTTCCGGGTGCGCTCGGGCGGCGGCACCGCGAATGAAGGCGTCGCGAGGATTTATGAGGTGGACTCGCTGCCCAAGCTGAAAAAGAACGACAAGCACACGATCGACGTGGTGGTGGACCGTCTGAAAGTGCGCGGCGATATGAAGCAGCGCCTCGCCGAATCGTTCGAAACGGCGCTGCGTCTTGCCGACGGCCGCGCGATCGCGCTCGAAATGGATACGGATAAAGAGCATCTGTTCAGCTCCAAGTTCGCCTGCCCGATCTGTTCGTATTCGCTGCAGGAACTGGAGCCGCGCCTCTTCTCGTTCAACAATCCGATGGGCGCGTGCCCGGAATGCGACGGCCTCGGCCAGATCACCTTCTTCGATCCGAAGCGGGTGGTCGCGCATCCGTCGCTCTCGCTCGCGGCGGGCGCGGTGAAGGGCTGGGACCGGCGCAACCAGTTTTACTTCCAGATGCTGCAAAGCCTCGCGGCGTTCTACGAATTCGACATCGACACCGCCGTCGAGGATCTGCCGGAAAAAGTTCGCAAGATTCTGCTGTACGGTTCGGGCAAGCAGGAGATTCCGTTCTCGTACATCAACGAGCGGGGCCGCACGTCGGTTCGCGAGCATGTGTTCGAAGGGATCATCCCGAACCTGGAGCGGCGTTATCGCGAGACCGACTCGGCCGCCGTGCGCGAGGAACTCGCCAAGTACCAGAACAATCAGCCGTGCCCCGCTTGCGCCGGCACGCGGCTGCGCCGCGAAGCGCGCTTCGTGCGGATCGGCGCGGACGGCGACGCCCGCGGCATCTTCGAAATCAGCGGCTGGCCGTTGCGCGATGCGCTCGGCTATTTCCAGACGCTGCGGCTGGAAGGCTCGAAACGCGAGATCGCCGACAAGGTCGTCAAGGAAATCGTCGCGCGGCTCATGTTTTTGAATAACGTCGGGCTCGACTATCTGTCGCTCGAACGCAGCGCGGAAACGCTCTCGGGCGGCGAGGCGCAGCGCATTCGCCTCGCCTCGCAAATCGGCTCGGGTCTGACCGGCGTGATGTATGTGCTGGACGAGCCGTCGATCGGCCTGCATCAGCGCGACAACGACCGATTGATCGCCACGCTCAAGCATCTGCGCGATCTCGGCAATTCGGTGATCGTCGTGGAGCACGACGAGGACATGATCCGCATGGCCGACTACGTGGTCGACATGGGCCCCGGCGCGGGCGAGCACGGCGGCATGGTGATCGCCGAAGGCACGCCCAGGCAAGTGCAGGCCAACGCGGCTTCGATGACCGGTCAGTACATGTCCGGCGCGCGCAACATCGAATTTCCCGACGAGCGAAAAGATCCGGACGAGCGCCGCCTCCGCATCGTGGAGGCGCACGGCAACAATCTGAAGCACGTCACGCTCGATCTGCCGGTGGGCCTGCTGACCTGCGTGACCGGCGTATCGGGTTCAGGCAAGTCGACGCTGATCAACGACACGCTGTATCACGCGGTGGCGCATCACCTGTACGGCTCGGCCACGGAGCCCGCGCCGTACGAATCGATCGAGGGTCTCGAGCACTTCGACAAGGTCATCAACGTCGACCAGTCGCCGATCGGCCGCACGCCGCGCTCGAATCCGGCCACCTACACGGGCCTCTTCACGCCGATCCGCGAACTGTTCGCGGGCGTGCCGGCGGCCAAGGAACGCGGCTACGATCCGGGCCGTTTCTCGTTCAACGTGAAGGGCGGCCGCTGCGAATCCTGCCAGGGCGACGGCGTGCTGAAGGTGGAAATGCACTTTCTGCCCGACGTCTATGTGCCTTGCGATGTCTGCCACGGCAAGCGCTACAACCGCGAAACGCTCGACGTGCAGTACAAAGGCAAGAACATCAGCGAAGTGCTCGACATGACGGTGGAAAACGCCTACGAGTTCTTCAAGCCGGTGCCGGTCGTCGCGCGTAAGCTGAAGACCTTGCTGGACGTCGGCCTGGGCTATATCCGGCTGGGTCAGTCGGCCACTACCTTGTCGGGCGGCGAGGCGCAGCGCGTCAAGCTATCGTTGGAACTGAGCAAGCGCGACACGGGTCGCACGCTATACATTCTCGACGAGCCGACCACCGGTTTGCACTTCCACGACATTGCCCTTCTGCTGGAAGTTATTCATCGATTGCGAGATCAGGGTAATACCGTCGTTATCATCGAGCATAATCTCGATGTGATAAAAACTGCCGACTGGGTGATCGATCTCGGTCCGGAAGGCGGCGCGGGCGGCGGGCAGATCATCGCCCAAGGCACGCCGGAGCAGGTTGCGAAGTCGAAGGCAAGTTTTACCGGCAGGTATCTGGCGCCGTTGCTGAAACGCGCCGCCAGCAGAAAGTAACGGTGCACAACACGGGTGGAACGGGAAAAGCCATGGCCAAGCGGAATCAGGCACGCGACGACGGGCAAGTGCAGGACCTACGCCCACGCCCGGTCAGGCTGACTAGCGACATGAGCCTGCCGAAGCTGTCGGCGGTCGAAATCGGCAGTTACGTGGTGATGTTGATCGGCATGTGGGCGGTCATTCAACTCAGGCTGCTCGGCGCGCTGCTGGCCGGGATGCTCGTGTTCCAACTGGTTCACACCATCGCGCCGCGCATCGAGCGTCATATGTCGAGCCAGCGCGCGCGCTGGCTCGCGGTGGTGCTGCTCTCGGTGGTGATCGTGGGTTCGCTCACCGGCATCACGCTCGGCCTCATCGAGCATTTCGAGAACGACGTGCCGAGCGTGCAGAAGCTGCTCGATCAGGCGATGCAGTTGATCGATCAGGCGCGGGGGCGGATTCCGCAATTCATTGCCAGTTATCTGCCGGTCGACACCGAGCAGATGAAAGCCAAGGCCGCCGAACTGATGCAGACGCACGCCAACATGCTGCAGCAAAGCGGCAAGACGGCGGCGCGCGCTTTCACTCACATTCTGATCGGCATGATCATCGGCGCGATCATCGCGGTGGGCGCGCAGAAGCATATGCATCGGCTGCCGCTTTCCACGGCCTTCGTCACGCGCGTGACACGTTTCTCCGAAGCGTTCCGCCGCATCGTGTTCGCGCAGGTGAAGATTTCCGCGATCAATGCGGTGTTCACCGGCATCTTCCTGCTGGTCGTACTGCCGATGTTCCACGATCAGTTGCCGCTCTCCAAGACGCTGGTCATGGTGACGTTCATCGTCGGCTTGCTGCCGGTGATCGGCAATCTGATCTCGAACACGATCATCGTCGCAGTGGCGCTCTCGGTGAGCTTCCCGGCTGCGGTCATGTCGCTCGCGTTCCTGATCCTGATTCACAAGCTCGAATACTTCCTGAACGCGCGCATCGTCGGCGGGCAGATCGAGGCGCGCGCCTGGGAACTGCTGGTCGCGATGCTCGTGATGGAAGCCGCGTTCGGCCTGCCGGGCGTGGTCGCGGCGCCGATCTTCTATGCGTATATCAAGCGCGAACTGATTTATCTGCGGCTGGTTTGAACTGCCGCGCGCGGCGGCGCGCACAACGGCAAGGCGAAAAAAAAAACGGCACCGCGGTGCCGTTTTTTTATGCATGCATCAGAAGTCGATGCGCGCATTCAGCGACAAGGTGCGCGGATCGCCCGGCGTCACGTAATCCGCGTACTGATACTCCCAGTAGCGGCGATTGAGCAGGTTGTCGATGGCCGCGCGAAACGTCACGTCATAGCCGCCGATGCGCGTGGCATAGCTCGCGCCCAGATTGACCAGCATATAGCCCGGCGCGTTCAGATTGCCGGCCGGCCGCACGTTCGTATTGCCCGTGAACTTGGCGTCGGCGCCGATGCGCAGACCCGGCACGTAGGGCACCGAGTACGTCGCATGACCCGCCACCACGAACTGAGGCGCGCCGGCCACGCGGTTGCCGTTGTTGGCCGCGCCCTTTTCATACTTCGTGTTGATCCACATGAGATCGCCGCCGACATTCCAGCTCGAACCCAGACGCACGTCGCCACCAAACTCCACGCCCTGGAAGATCGACTCGCCGTCCTGCGTATAGACGTTCGCGCTGTTCGCGTAAGCCGCGCCGCGCTCGATGCGGAACAGCGCGGCCGTCGCGCTCCAGCGCGCATGCTCGGTCTTGATGCCCACTTCATACTGCTTGCTGCGCAACGACTTGAGCAATTCGCCCCGGTTCGCGTAGGTGTCGCCCACCACGGTGCCCGCTTCCAGCGACTCGACGTAGCTCGTGTAAAGCGTCGTGGTCGGCGCCAGCTTGAACATCAGCGCGACGGTCGGCGTGACGACGCCGTTCTGGCTGTAGGTCGACGTGGTCGCGCCGGTGGTCGAGTAGCCGTGCTGCTCGTAGTTGGTGTAACGCACGCCGCCGAGCACCGACCAGCGCTGGGTCAACTGGATCGTATCGCTCGCGAACAGCGCTTTTTGCGTGATGTCGCTGTCGCGATAGGTGTAGTAGTTCGACGCGCCGCCGAAGGTGTTGGTGTTCGGCTGGTAGAGGTTGCCGGTGCCGATCTGGCCGAAGAAACTGTTCGCGCCGTAATCGTTCGTTTGACGCTGATACGCCGCGCCGATCACGAGCTGGTGCTGCAACGGTCCGGTCTTCACGCTGCCTTCCGCCGACACTTGCCACAAACTCAGCTGATGCCCTTCCTTGCCGGCGAAACGGCTGTCCGTGTAATCGCCCGCGCCATTGAGCAGGTAGTATGTGCTCTCGTTGCGGTCGCGCGAGCTTTTGCTATAGCTGTAGCTCGCATTGAGCGTCCAGTCCGGGCTCAGGTTGTATTGAACGCCCGCGGTGTAAAGCTGCAGGTTCGTGTTCAGGTGCTGATCGGGACCAGAGAGGTCGCCCGTGCCGCCGCTCATCGTGTGCGGCAGGCCCGTGCCGGAAAACAGCGCCGTCGAAATCGCGCCCGTGATGCCGGTCGAATGACGCTCCTGGTAGAGCGCGCCGAAGGTCGCCTTCAGGTCGCGGTTAATGCGCGCGTCGAGCGCGACGGAAACTGAATCGCGCCGCACGTTGCCGTTGTTGTAGGTCTTGCCTTCTTCATGCGTCGCGTTCAGGCGATAGCCGAACATGCCGTCAGGGCCGACGCGGCCGCCGAGATCGGCGTGCTCGGTCCACACGCCGTCGGTGTAATAGCCGATGTCGATGCTGCGCACCGGCGTGCCGGACAGCGGCGGCTTCTTCGTCACGTAGTTCACGACGCCGCCCGGCGCGCCGAAGCCGTACATGAAACCGGTCAGCCCCTTGAGCAATTCCACTTTTTCGAGCTGCTCGTACGGCATCGTGATGCCGTAGCTGTTGAACGGCATGCCGTCGATTTTGAAGCCGCTCTGCCAGTCCAGTTGCATGCCGCGCACCGTCAGATACGTGGCCCATGCGTTGTAGGCGTTGCCGTTGTCGGAGACGGAGGCGTCGGTGGCGAACACGTCGCCGAGTTTGGACGGCTGGCGGTCCTGCAATTGTTCGCTCGTGACGACGGTGGTCGAGAACGGCGTGTCGAGTTGTGAACGCGTGCCGAGCGCGCCACTGCTCAGTTCTTCCTTCAGATGCTGCTCGGTGTCTTGCGCCGCTGTGATCTTGACTGCTGGCAACGCTGTTTCGCCCGCTTCGGGCGTCTCCGATGCCGGCGCCTGCTGCGCGAAGGCAGCGTGGCTCGCCGCAAACGCTAGGCAGGCGGCCCAATGCAGCGGCCGCATCGTTAGCCGTTTATGCGGCAGCGGTTCTATTCCGTTTCTTACCCCGTCTCTTACGCTCATCGCTGACCCTGTTTTTCTGGATATCCCGAACAAATGAGAATCATTCCCAATTCGTACAGGCCGCGATGATGCCGAAAAAGCTATGCGAATTGTAAGCTTCGAGATGCGGCATTTTGCCGCATGCGCATAACCGATGCGAGCTGGAGGCCATGCCAGATGGGGCGTCGCGCAATGCTCGAACGTCACTCCGTCGGCTCAACCGTGTTGCGCTTACGGAAAACTTGCAACCGATGGCACGATTCCCTAAGATGCGAACAATTCCCATTTACGCAGAACCGGTGCCGTGACAGCTCATCCGAACTTCCGCTTTACCCCTCCGGCTCGCGTATGAGGCAGCAACTCATCCGTCTGCACCGCTGGTTCGGTGTCGCCACGGCGCTGTTTCTGTTCGTCGCGGGCCTCACCGGCGCGATCATCGCGTGGGATCATGAACTCGATGCGGCGCTGAACCCATCGTTCTTCAAGGCCCGTACCGCTGGCCCCGCGCTCTCCGGACTTGAACTGGCACGTCGCGTGGAAGCCGCCGATCCGCGTCTCCAGGTGACGTATCTGCCGCTTGCCGCCGAACCCGGCCGCACGTTGCAGATGATGGTGCTGCCGCGCACCAATCCCGCGACCAAACAGCCTTACACACTCGACTTCAACCAGATCGCGGTCGATCCCGCCACCGGCGAGATTCAGGGACGTCGCGAATGGGGTGCGGTATCGCTCGCGCGGCTCAATCTGATTCCCTTCATCTACAAACTGCATTACACGCTGCACTTGCCGTTTACCGGCGGCGTCGATATCGGCGTCTGGCTGATGGGCATTGTCGGGATCGTGTGGCTGTTCGATAGCGTGATCGCGCTATGGCTGTCGTTCCCTAGTCTGAAGGCGTGGCGCAAGTCGTTCGCCTTTCGCTTCGGACGCGGCGGCTATGCGCTCACCTTCGATTTGCATCGCTCCGGCGGCGTCTGGATCTGGGGCTTGCTGGTGATCGTCGCGCTGACGTCGGTGTCGATGAATCTCGCGGCGCCTGTCGTGCGGCCAATCGTGTCGCTGTTCTCGACGCTGACGCCGGACCCGATCAACAATCCGGAAATCCTGCGCGCCCCGCAGCCTGGGGACCAAGTGCTGAGCCGCGAGCGCATCGTGCAACTGGCCGAGGCAGCCGGCAAGGCGCGTAATCTCAACGCACCGCCTGGCGGCCTCTACTACGCGGAGTTCCTCCACGCCTATGGCGTGGGCTTCTACGCGACCGGCAACGATCACGGCGATATCGGCCTGGGTAATCCCTGGATGTATTGGGACGCCGCCACCGGCAAGCCGCTCGGCGCGCAGATTCCCGGCAAGGGCACGGCCGGCGACATCTTCATGCAGGTGCAGTACCCGCTGCATTCGGGGCGCATTCTGGGTATCGGCGGGCGGATTCTGATTAGCGCGGTCGGCATCGCGGTCGCCGTGCTGAGCGCGACGGGACTGCTGATCTGGCTGAAGAAGCTGAACGCGCGCCGCCGTTCGGCGCAAAACGCAAGTCGCATGCGGGACGGCGGCAGGTCCGTGGCGTAGTTCTCGGGGAAAGGTCGCTTCCGGCGCACACGCTTGCAGCATTGGGGGAAAGTCGGGCCCCCGCCACCGCAAGCGCGTCGGCTGCTTTTAGCGGAACACCACCGTCTTGCTGCCGTTCAATACGACGCGATGCTCGACGTGCCACTTCACCGCACGTGCGAGCGTCACGCATTCGACGTCGCGGCCGATCGCCGTCAGTTGCTCCGGCGTCATGCTGTGATCGACCCGCTCCACTTCCTGCTCGATGATCGGACCTTCGTCGAGATCCGTCGTCACGTAGTGGGCCGTTGCGCCGATCAGCTTCACGCCGCGGTCGAATGCCTGGTAATACGGCTTCGCGCCCTTGAAGCTCGGCAGGAACGAATGGTGAATGTTGATCGCGCGGCCCGCGAGCGCTTCGCACAGTTTCGGCGACAGAATCTGCATATAGCGCGCGAGCACGACCAGATCGGCTTGGTGCTCGTCGATCACTTCGAGCACGCGCGCTTCCTGCGCGACCTTCGCCTCGGGCGTGCCGCCCAGCAGCGGGAAGTGATGGAACGGAATGTCGTAGCTGGCGGCGAGTTGATAGAACTCTTTGTGATTCGAGATGATCGCTGGAATCTCGATGCCGAGTTGACCGGTGCGATAGCGGAACAGCAAGTCGTTCAGGCAATGGCCGATTTTCGACACCATGATCACCACACGCGGCTTCACCGACGCATCGTGCAACTCCCAGCGCATGCCGAACTGTTCAGCGAGCGCGGCGAACGACGCGCGCAGCGCCTCCAGCCCCGGATCGCCGCCCACCTGCTGAAAATGAACGCGCATGAAGAATTCGCCGGTGCGGCTGTCGCCGAATTGCGCCGAGTCGAGAATATTGCTGCCACGCTCGAACAGAAAGCCGGAAACCGCGTGGACGATGCCGGGCCGGTCGGCGCACGACAGTTTGAGGATAAAGCTGTGATCGGTCGACATGACCTGGGTGACTCCCTTCTTCAATGCGTGGTTCGTTCGGTGTGTGCTGCCCGATAGCGCGATTCAGATCCAACGGTGCAGTGGTACTTCAGCGCGCGGGTCGCTCGCGCGGGCGCTTATGCGAACGTCGCGGTGCGAACAACGTGTCGATGCCCGGACACGCGTCTGCATCGATCCAACCGCGGCGCAGCAGACAATCCAGCGTGGCGAGACTCGCGTCCACCGTCATTGCGCCTTCCTCGATCCAGCGCGCCACTTCGTCGATGCGCGCGAGCCGGTGTTCGCCCACTTCGCCGTCCTGGTTGCGCGGTGCGAAATCGGCCGGCAGCGCGAGGTCGTAGATAAAGATCTGTTCGGCCTGCGTGCCTTCCGGCAACGATTGCAGTACATGAGCCGTGCGGCCCGCCACGGCGCGCACGGCGATCTCTTCCGGGATGCCGGCTTCTTCCCAGCATTCCTTGACGATCGTCGCCTCGATGCCGAAGCCCCAGCCGATCCCGCCGGCCACCACATTGTCGAGCATGCCCGGATCGGTCGCCTTGGTGTCGCTGCGGCGCGCGATCCACAGTTGCGGCGCGCCATCCGCGTATTCTACGACGCCGTTCAGATGAACCGCGTACGTCATCGTGCCGAAGAAGCGCGACGCGGCCCGCTCGATATACGCGAGCGGCTTCGCATCGAACCCATTGCGGATCGCGTAAGTCTCGTTGCGCCAGCCAGGAATGCGGCCTTCGGCGGCGAGTGCGCCGATCACGGAGCCGAGCGCCGCACTGCGCAGATCGATCGTGTTGAAGATTGGCGTCAGGGTCACGCGGGCGCTGTCGATGTCGAACACATCGGGCCAGCGCGCGAGCAGCGGCACATCGGTCGAGCGAATCCAGCCGACCTGCTCCGCGTCGATCCAGAACGGCAGATGTGCGTGAACGTCGAAGCGGCGCGCGGCGGTGATGCAAGGCAAGGTCATGTGAAGCTCCAACTGTTTTCAGCGGTGTCCGCGACGCTCAATCGCGCAAAGCCACGCGAATCCCGATCGCGATGAACGTCGCACCGGCCAGGCGGTCGAGCCACACGCCGACGCGCGGCCGCCGTTTCAACCAGCCGCCGATGATCCCCGCGCACACGCCGAACAGCGAAAACACCACCACGGTCTGCAACATGAACAGCGCGCCGAGTTCGAGCATCTGCACAGTGACGCTTTGCGTGCCGTGCGGCTGCACGAACTGCGGCAGAAACACGACGAAGAACAGCGTCACCTTCGGATTCAGCAGATTGCCGAGCACGCTCTGGCGAAACACGGCCATCAGCGGTTGCGGCGCACGCTCATGCGCGGTGGCGAGGCCCTGGCTGCGCAGCGCCTTCACGCCGATCCAGATCAGATACGCGGCGCCCGCCAGCTTGATCGCCTCGAAGGCAAGCGGCGAGGAGCGCAGCAACGCAGCGACGCCGAGCGCTGCAAGCGTGGTGTGAAACGTGATGCCGGCCGCGAAACCGAGCGCCGCGACCAGCCCCGCCGCGCGGCCCTGCGAGATGCCGCGGGCGAGCACTTGCAGATTATCCGGACCAGGCGCCATGGTGATGGCGACCGACGTGGCGAGAAACAACAGAAAGTTGGGCATCGTTGTTACCTTCCTTGTGTGCAGCGTGCGCGAAAGAGGGTTCGCGGCGAACGGTCAATGACCGTCGAATGCGGTCACCGTGTAGAGCGGCAGGCCGCCGTCGCGCAGTAGCTTCGAGCCGCCCAGTTCCGGTAGATCGATAATCGCCGCGCCTTCCACCACGACCGCGCCGAGCCCCTCGAGCAGAATCTTGCCGGCCATCATCGTGCCGCCGGTGGCGATCAGATCGTCGATGATCACGACGCGGTCGCCCGCCTTGCAGGCGTCCTCGTGAATCTCGACGGTCGCCACGCCGTATTCGAGCGCGTACGACTGCGAGACGCGCTTATACGGCAGCTTGCCCTGCTTGCGGATCGGGATGAAACCGAGATTCAGCTCGTACGCGAGAATCGGCCCGATGATGAAACCGCGCGCGTCGAGCCCGGCAATGTAGTCGAGCTTCGCGTCGATATAGCGCTGCACGAACAGGTCGATCAGCACGCGCAGCGACTTCGGCTCCTGCAGAAGCGGCGTGATGTCGCGAAACTGCACGCCCGGCTGCGGCCAGTCAGGCACCGTGCGAATGTGGCTTTTGATGTAGTCGGCCGCATCGAGCGGCGCGCTCGCGAGCGCGTTGGGCATGTTGTCTCCGGATGGACCTCGCGGGTCCGGTGAAAGGCAAGTCAGGCTGCGGCGGCGCCCGCGCGCCGGTGCTTCGACAGCAGCTCCTCGGCTTGCGCCAACTGTTCAGGCAGACCGCGCAAGACCACGATATCGCTCGCGCGCAGCTTGGTGGACGGGTCCGGCTCGACGCCGCGAATGCCATGCCGGCGAATCGCCGTCACTTCGACGCCCAGATCGAACAGGCCCAATTCCGCGAGCGTGCGGCCCACCGCGTCCGCGTGTTCGTCGACCGGAACCGATTGTAGCCGCACCTGTTCGTGGCCGTCGTCGTCGTCCATGTCGTCGGCGCCGTGGAAATAGCCGCGCAACAACGCATAGCGCTCGTCGCGCATTTCCTCGACCCGCCGCACCACGCGCCGCATCGGCACGCCCATCACGACGAGCGTGTGCGACGCCAGCATCAGGCTGCCCTCGACGATTTCCGGAATCACCTCGGTCGCGCCCGCGGCCAGCAGCTTTTCCAGATCGGCGTCGTCGACGGTACGAACGATGACGGGCAGCGTCGGTTCCATCTCGTGGATGTTGTGCAGCACGCGCAATGCCGACGGCGTGTTGGCGTAGGTGATCGCGATCGCCGCCGCGCGATGGATACCCGCGGCGAGCAGCGATTCGCGCCGCCCGGCATCGCCGAACACGACCGATTCGCCGGCTGCCGCCGCGGCTTGTACGCGGTCAGGGTCGAGATCCAGTGCGACGTACGACAAACCTTCATGCTCCAGCATGCGCGCGAGATTCTGGCCGGCGCGGCCATAGCCGCAAATAATCACGTGGCCGCTTTGCTTCAGGCTCTGCGTGGCGATGCGCGTCATCTGCAACGACTGCATCATCCATTCAGTCGACGACAGCCGCAGCACGATACGGTCAGCATTCTGAATCAGGAACGGCGCGGCCAGCATGGAGAGCAGCATCGCCGCGAGAATCGCCTGCAACAGCGTGGCGTCGACGAGATGCTTGTCGAGGATCAGGTTCAGCAGCACGAAGCCGAACTCGCCCGCTTGCGCGAGGCCGATGCCGGTGCGCATCGCCACGCCCGGCGACGCGCCGAACAGGCGCGACAGCCCCATCACCATCACCGCCTTGAGCAGAAGCGGGCCGACCAGGAAACCGAGCACGATGAACGGATGCTCCCAGATCACGCGCGGATTCAGCAGCATGCCGGTGGTGACGAAGAAAAGACCGAGCAGCACATCGCGAAACGGCTTGATGTCCTCTTCCACCTGATGCCGGTACGGTGTTTCGGCGATCAACATGCCGGCGATGAACGCGCCGAGCGCGAGCGACAGGCCGAACTTGTCGGTGATGAACGCCGCGCCGAGCGTCACCAGCAACAGATTGAGAATGAACAGTTCCTGCGAGCGGCGCCGCGCGACCACGTTGAACCAGCGCGTCATGAAGCGCTGCCCGACTATCAGCAGGAGCGCCAACGCCACGACGATCTTGATCGCCGCGAGCCCGAGCGCGCTCATGAGATCCTCGGAATTGCCGCCCAGCGCCGCGATCACGATCAATAGGGGCACCACGGCCAGATCCTGGAACAGCAACACGCCGAAGATATTGCGGCCATGCTCTGTTTCGATCTCGAGCCGCTCCGCGAGCATCTTGCTGACGATCGCCGTGGACGACATCGCCAGCGCGCCGCCCAGCGCCACGCTCGCCTGCCACCTGATATGCACCCAGCGCTCGAGCACGAAGCCGAGCGTGACCGCAACGGCAATGGTGCCGAGCACCTGCAATAGACCGAGACCGAAGACAAGCCGGCGCATCGAGCGCAGCTTCGCGAGCGAAAACTCCAGCCCGATCGAAAACATCAGGAACACGACGCCGAATTCCGCGAGGTTCTGCGCACCCGCCGAGTCGGGAATCAGACCTAGCGCGTGCGGCCCCACGACGATGCCGACCGTCAGATAGCCGAGCATCGGCGGAAGATTCAGAAAGCGAAAAAGCACCACGCCCGCGACTGAAGCCAGCAGCAGGAACAGCGTCATTTCGAGCGGGGAAATCATCGGCAAAAGCGCATGGGTGAAGCGTCCTCGTTCGTCAGCGGAACCGCGCACGCGACACGCCGTGCGACAAGGTTGAGGGGCCGTCAAAGGTAGCGGCTTTGCACAGCAGGCCCGGCGCGGCGAACAAGCGCCTTTGCTATACTCCGCGAATGATAGCGAAAATCAATGGCGACCGGGCACTCGCGCTCGCTCGCGACGTGCTCGACATCGAAGCGGACGCGGTGCGCGCGCTTCGCGATCAACTCGACGATGGCTTCGTCGGGGCGGTCGATTTCATCCTGGGTTGCCGTGGGCGCGTGGTGGTTTCCGGCATCGGCAAATCCGGCCACGTGGCGCGCAAGCTCGCGGCCACGCTCGCCAGCACCGGCACCCCCGCTTTCTTCGTGCATCCCGCTGAAGCAAGCCACGGCGACCTCGGCATGGTCACCGCCGACGACGTGTTTCTCGCGCTCTCCAACTCCGGTGAAACCGAGGAACTCGTGACAATCCTGCCGCTCATCAAGCGGCTCGGCGCGAAGCTGATTGCGATGACCGGACGCCCGTCGTCGAGTCTTGCGCAACTGGCCGACGTGCACCTGAATTCCGCCGTGGCGAAAGAAGCTTGTCCCATGAATCTCGCGCCCACCGCCAGCACGACCGCAGCGCTCGCGCTCGGCGACGCGCTCGCGGTCGCGGTGCTCGACGCGCGCGGTTTCGGCCGCGACGATTTCGCCCGCTCGCATCCGGGCGGCGCGCTCGGCCGGCGTCTGCTCACCTATGTGCGCGACGTGATGCGCACCGGCGACCAGGTGCCGAAGGTCACGCCCGAGGCCACCGTGCGCGACGCGCTGTTCCAGTTGACCGCCAAGCGCATGGGCATGACGGCGATCGTCGATCAGGACGACCGCGTGGCCGGCATCTTCACCGACGGCGACTTGCGCCGCGTGCTCGAACGTGACGGCGACTTCCGCAATCTGCCGATCTCCTCGGTGATGACCGCGGGGCCGCGCACCATCGGCCCGGACCACCTCGCCGTCGAAGCCGTTGAACTGATGGAACGCTTCCGCATCAATCAGATGCTGGTCGTCGACGAAGCACACAAGCTGATCGGCGCGCTCAACATGCACGATCTGTTCTCGAAGAAGGTGATCTGATGGCCGTCGCCCCGCCTACCGCTACCGAACGCGCGAGCCGCGTGAAGCTGATGATTTTCGACGTCGACGGCGTGCTGACCGACGGCGGTCTGCTGTTCACGGCGGAAGGCGACACGATGAAGGCGTTCAACTCGATGGACGGCCACGGCATGAAGCTGCTGCGCCAGGCCGGCATCGAAACGGCGATCATCACAGGGCGCCAGTCGGGCATCGTCGCGGCGCGCGCGAAAGAGATGAACATCGCCCATGTCTATCAGGGCGTGCAAGACAAACCCCAGGCATTCGCGGACCTGTTGAAGCAAACCGGCATGAGCCCGGAAGAATGCGGCTACATGGGCGACGACTGGGTCGACCTGGGCGTGATGCTCAGGGTCGGCTTCGCGGCGGCGCCGGCCAATTCGCATCCTGAAGTGATCGCGCGCGCTCATTGGGTGAGCGAAGCGCGCGGCGGTCACGGCGCGGCGCGCGAAGTCTGCGACACACTGCTGCGCGCGCAGCACAAATACGAGGCACTGCTCGCGGCGGCCTGTAGCGGCGAACAGCGGGGTCTCGTCGGATGAATCAGTTTCGCCTGACGTCGCTGATTCCGCTCGTCGCGATGGCCGCGCTCGCCGGCATTACGTGGTGGCTGCTGCAAGCCACGCTGCCGCGCCAGAACGAAGGCGTGGTGCGTCCCAAGGAACACACGCCGGATTACTTTGCCGAGAACTTCTCGGTTTCCGAACTCGATCAGTCCGGCTCCACGCAATACCGCCTGACGGCCCAGTCACTGATCCATTACGAAGACGACGAACTGAGCGACCTGGTGAAACCCGCCATGCGCGCGTTCCAGCCCGGCAAGCCGATCGTCACCGCAACCGGCGACATCGGCAAGGTGAACGGCGACGCGTCGATCGTCGATCTATACGACAACGCACGCATCCTGCGGGCGCCCGGCAACGGCGATCCGCAGATGCAGGCGGATTCGCAGCATTTTAGGGTGCTGGTCAACGACGATGTGATCGAGACCGAAAAGCCGGTTAAACTTCAGCGCGGCATGTCCGTGATGACGGCCAGCGGCATGAACTACAACAACGTCACCCGGGTGATGAAGCTGTTCGGCAACGTGAAAGGCGCGATCGCCGCGTCCGAAGCCGGCGGCAACTCGCCCAAGCAACCCGGGTAAATCCATTCCAGGCGTGACTGCATGAACGAATCGTTCCCCCGTTTTGACACCGGCCGCTCGCGTACCCTGTCCGCGTGCCGCGCCGGACTCGCCGCGCTCATCGTCGCGTTGCCGCTCGCCGGCTTCGCGCCGCTTGCGCACGCCGACCGCGCCGACAAGGACAAGCCGCTGAACGTCGAAGCGGACAACATGACTTACGACGATCTCAAGCAGGTCAACGTCTTCACCGGCCACGTGGTCGCCACCAAAGGCACCATCGTGATCAAGGCCGATCGCGTGGAAGTGACGCAAGACCCGCAGGGCTATCAGTACGCCACCGGCACCTCGAGCGGCGGCAATCTGTCGTATTTCCGCCAGAAACGCGAGGGGCTCGACGAATACATCGAAGGCACGGCTATCCGCATCGACTACGACGGCAAGCAGGATCTCACCACGCTCACCACCAACGCCACGGTCAAGCGCCTGCAGGGCCTCTCGACGGTGATGGACCAGGTGCGCGGCAGCGTCATCACGTATGACGGCCAGAAAGACTTCTACACCGCCAAGGCGGGCAAGGACGTCGCCGGCCCGGGCAACCCGAGCGGCCGCGTGCGCGCGATGCTGGCGCCGCGCAACGGCGGCGCGGCTGCGCTGAACGGCGCGTCGGCCACGCTCGCGCCGTCCACCACGATCCAGGGAGCGCCGAACCAGTGAGCTCTTCCGCGTCCCTCCCCAATCGTAAGCCGGCCGGCACCAGCAGTTCGCTGGTGGTGCGCAGCCTGAAGAAGCGTTACGGCTCGCGCACGGTCGTCAAAGACGTGTCGCTCGACGTGAAAAGCGGCGAAGTGGTCGGCCTGCTCGGCCCGAATGGCGCGGGCAAGACCACATCGTTCTATATGATCGTCGGCCTCGTGCCGCTCGACGCGGGTGAAATCGACCTGGACGGCAAGTCGATCAGCTTGCTGCCGATCCACAAGCGCGCGTCGCTGGGCTTGTCGTATCTGCCGCAGGAAGCCTCGGTGTTCCGCAAGCTGACCGTCGAGGAAAATATTCGCGCCGTGCTGGAGTTGCAGCACGAAGACAACGGCAAGCGGCTCACGAAAGAGGCCATCACGAACCGCACGGAAGCCTTGCTGGATGAGTTGCAGATTGCTCATTTGCGCGAGAATCCGGCGCTGTCCCTGTCGGGCGGCGAGCGTCGCCGGGTCGAAATCGCACGGGCGCTGGCCACCAACCCCAGCTTCATCCTGCTCGACGAGCCGTTCGCGGGCGTCGATCCGATCGCGGTGCTGGAAATCCAGAAAATCGTCAAGTTTCTGAAGCAGCGCAATATCGGCGTGCTGATCACCGACCACAACGTGCGCGAAACGCTCGGCATCTGCGACCACGCCTACATCATCAGCGACGGCAGCGTGCTGGCCGCCGGTGCGCCGAGCGAAATCATCGAAAACGAAAGCGTGCGGCGCGTCTACCTGGGCGAGCACTTCCGCATGTAAGCGACGACGGGATTGCCGGCGGTGCCAACGCGCCACCCGCCGGTCCCTTTGCACGCACCCCGCAGCACTTTTGATCTGGGCCGTTTCGCGCCCAGCACCGCCGAAAACGCGGTGCACGCGTAATTGCGAATGTCGCAAGGTATCGCGGTCGTGGCAAACTCTCTACAATGAATCTCAAATTGCCATGAAAGCCAGCCTCCAACTCCGCCTATCGCAGCATCTTGCGCTGACCCCGCAACTGCAGCAGTCCATCCGGCTGCTTCAGCTGTCTACGCTCGAACTGCAGCAGGAAGTCGCCATGGCGATCTCGCAGAATCCGCTCCTCGAAAACGAGGACGACTGGATCGCGAGCCCCCTGCGCGTGGCGGCCGACGGCTCGCTGATTGCCCAGTCGCCCAACTCCTCACCGCCGCCCGATCAGATGGGCGGCAATGCGTCGTCATCGTCCAGCAGCAGCGAGCGCGCGGAGAACGGCGAGCCGCAGGGCGTCGACGAATACAACGGTCTCGCGAGCGACAGCAACGGCGACGCGTCGCAATGGAATCTGGACGACTACGGCCGCTCCGGCAATGCGTCCGACGACGACGATTTGCCCCCGCTGCAGATCCACGAATCGAGCACCTCGCTGCGCGACCACCTGATGGCGCAATTGCGCGTCACTCAGGCGGGCCAACGCGACCGGGCGCTGATCACCTTCCTGATCGAATCGCTCGACGACGACGGCTACCTCGCCGCCACGCTCGAAGAAGTGCTGGCCGACCTGCCGGAAGAACTCGAAGTCGACCTGGATGAACTGAACGCGGCCCTCGCGCTGCTGCATAGCTTCGACCCGGCGGGAGTTGGCGCGCGTTCGGCGTCGGAGTGTCTGAAGCTGCAATTGCTGCGGCTCGAACCGTCTCCTACCCGCACGCTCGCGCTCGAGATCGTCGCGCATCATCTGGAACTGCTCGCGGCCCGTGATTTCACGCGTCTGCGCAAACATCTGAAGGCAAGCGACGACGACCTGCGCGATGCCCACCTGCTGATCCGCTCGCTCGAACCGTTCCCCGGCGCCGCCTACGGCAAGGCCGAAGCGGACTACGTGGTGCCGGACATCATGGTGCGCAAGACGGCTCAGGGGTGGCAGGCCGAACTGAATCCGGAAGTGGTGCCGAAGCTGCGCATCAACCACCTGTACGCGAATATTTTGCGCAATAACCGCGGCGATCCCGGCAGCGGATCGTTGCGCCAGCAACTGCAGGAAGCGCGCTGGCTGATCAAAAATATCCAGCAACGTTTCGAAACGATCCTCCGGGTCGCGCAAGCCATTGTCGAGCGTCAAAAGAGCTTTTTTGTGCACGGCGAAATTGCCATGCGCCCCTTGGTTTTGCGGGAAATTGCTGATACGCTGGGTCTACACGAGTCAACTGTCTCGCGTGTGACAACCGGTAAATACATGCTGACCCCATTCGGGACGCTTGAATTTAAGTACTTCTTTGGATCACACGTTTCGACAGACACGGGCGGCGCGGCTTCTTCCACGGCCATTCGCGCGCTCATCAAACAACTGATAGGAGCGGAAAACTCGAAATCGCCTCTCTCAGACAGCCGCATAGCCGAACTGCTGGCGGAACAGGGCTTCGTGGTCGCACGGCGTACCGTTGCGAAGTACCGCGAAGCGCTCAAGATTCCGGCAGTCAACCTGCGCAAGTCTCTGTAGCCCGTCGCCTTCCGTGGCGGGCATTTACCGGCCGCTCCGCAGTTTGGCGGACAGGCCGGCCGATGCGACCTGCCAGAAGTCAGTCACCGGGGGGCGACTCAGGCAAGCCGACAGATCGACCGGACCTACGTCATCGTGTGGACCAAGCGGCCATTAGCTTGGAGAAGCACTATGAATCTGCAGATCAGTGGACACCACCTCGAAGTAACGCCTGCGTTGCGCGAATACGTGATCACCAAACTGGATAGGGTGCTAAGACATTTCGATCAGGTCATCGACGGCAGTGTGGTCCTCTCGGTCGACAACCATAAGGAAAAGGAAAAGCGTCAAAAGGTTGAAATCAACCTTCATCTCAAGGGCAAGGACATTTTTGTCGAGAGCTGTGACAGCGATCTTTACGCTGCGATCGATCTGATGATCGACAAGCTTGACCGACAAGTGATACGCCACAAAGATCGTCTGCAGGGCCATGCGCATGAGGCGATCAAGTACCAACCGGCGCCGCTGCTAGACGTGCCGCCGCAATAGGAAAATTAGAAGGTTTTCTTCATTTTCCTCGCTTCCGTTTTCACCAGCCAAACCGCCCAAGACCGGGCGGTTTTTCGTTTCCAGGCGCCTTTCTGGTGCGGCGGCGCGGCACGAGTTGTTCTTCGAATAAACCTATCGGGCATCGATGGCGCGCCGCACCATCGGCGGCTACCCTGTTCTATAATGTTCCGGTTACCATCGGGGTCTAGTTAGTTCACATGGAGGTCGTCGGCCGGAGTCCTGCGCTTTCGGGCTCCACGTACGTCGCCGTGAGCATCAAACGAATGGAACACCACTCAAATGCCCCAGCGAGGAGAACCCAGGCCACGTTTTCGCCTGTCAACATGAATCGTTTAGCCAAATTTCTTCCCCTCGAGAACGTCGTCGTCGGACTATCGGTCACCAGCAAGAAGCGCGTGTTCGAGCAAGCGGGCCTGATCTTCGAGAACCAGAACGGCATCGCCCGCAGCACAGTCACTGACAATCTGTTTGCGCGCGAGCGCCTCGGATCGACGGGGCTCGGCGAGGGCGTCGCGATTCCGCATGGCCGAATCAAAGGCTTGAAGCAGCCGCTCGCCGCGTTCGTGCGTCTTGCCGAACCCATTCCCTTCGAATCGCCTGACGGTCAGCCGGTCTCGCTGCTGATCTTCCTGCTGGTACCGGAACAGGCCACCCAGCAGCACCTCGAAATCCTTTCGGAAATCGCCCAGTTGTTGTCCGACCGCGAGGCCCGCGAGCGCCTGCACACGGAAGCAGACCGCGAATCGTTGCATCGCCTGCTCACTCAGTGGCAACCTTGATGCATCGGCGGTTCTCCGCACGCCGGTCACCCGCCAGCACGCGGGTTCAGCCTGGGAAGGTGCACGGCCCGCGTTAGCGCGGCCGCCCCCTTGCCCGGCACGCGGCCCACACTGGAGTCACTGACTCATGGATACGTCCAGCATCAACGCCCAAAGCATTTTCGACGACAACGCCGCCACGCTGAAGCTGAGCTGGCTGACGGGGCATGAAGGCTGGGAACGCGGCTTTTCTTCGGAATCGGTCGCCAATGCCACGTCGAGCGCAGACCTCGTCGGCCACTTGAACCTGATCCACCCGAACCGGATCCAGGTGCTCGGCGACGCCGAAATCGACTATTACACACGCCAAACCGACGAAGACCGCTCGCGCCACATGGCCGAGCTGATCGCGTTGGAACCGCCGTTTCTGGTGGTAGCGGGCGGGGTCGCCGCACCGCCGGAACTCGTGCTGCGCTGCACGCGCTCGTCCACGCCGCTTTTCACTACGCCAATGTCGGCCGCCGCGGTGATCGACAGCCTGCGCCTCTACATGTCGCGCATCCTCGCGCCGCGCGCCACCCTGCACGGCGTGTTTCTCGACATCCTCGGCATGGGCGTGCTGCTCACCGGCGACTCGGGCCTCGGCAAGAGCGAGCTCGGGTTGGAACTGATCAGCCGAGGCCACGGCCTCGTCGCGGACGACGCGGTGGACTTCGTGCGGCTCGGCCCGGATTTCGTCGAAGGGCGCTGCCCGCCGCTCTTGCAAAACCTGCTCGAGGTGCGCGGCCTCGGCCTGCTCGACATCAAGACGATCTTCGGTGAAACCGCGGTCCGCCGCAAAATGAAGCTCAAGCTGATCGTGCAACTGGTACGCCGTCCCGACGGCGAATTTCAGCGGCTGCCGCTGGAGAGTCAAACCGTCGACGTACTCGGCCTGCCGATCAGCAAAGTGACGATTCAGGTGGCCGCCGGCCGCAACCTCGCGGTGCTGGTGGAAGCTGCCGTGCGCAACACCATCCTGCAACTGCGCGGCATCGACACGTTGCGTGACTTCATGGATCGCCAGCGTCTGGCGATGCAAGACCCCGATAGCCAGTTCCCCGGCAAATTGATCTAGGCTGGCTGCACCACGTCGCGCCCGCGGCCACCGGCAGCCGCGGGTACGCGCACGGGGGACCAGATGCTATGATGAAATGTACGGATCCCACGACTCCATGCGCATAATCCTGATCACCGGTATATCCGGCTCCGGCAAGTCAGTTGCCCTGAACGCGCTTGAAGACGCAGGCTATTACTGCGTCGACAATTTGCCGCCGCGTTTTCTGCCGCAACTCGCCAATTACCTCGCCGTGGACGGGCAAGACCGCCTCGCCGTCGCCATCGACGCGCGCTCGAGCGCTTCGCTCGACGAAATGCCCGCCATGATCCGCGACCTGTCGCGCGCTCACGACGTGCGCGTATTGTTTCTGAACGCGAGCACGCAGTCGCTGATTCAGCGCTTCTCCGAAACGCGTCGGCGCCATCCGCTATCCGGTTCCACCGCGCACGATGCGGATGTGGGCCTGCTCACCTCGCTCGCGGAAGCGATCGAACGCGAACGCGAACTCGTGGCGGGCCTCGCCGAATTCGGGCATCAGATCGACACCAGCAATCTGCGCGCGAACGTGCTGCGCGCGTGGGTCAAACGCTTCATCGAGCAGAAAGACGCGGGACTCGTGCTGATGTTCGAGTCATTCGGCTTCAAACGCGGCGTGCCGCTCGACGCCGATTTCGTTTTCGACGTGCGCACGCTGCCGAACCCGTACTACGATCATGAATTGCGGCCCCTCACGGGCCTCGACAAACCGGTGATCGATTTTCTCGACGCAGTGCCGCTCGTGCATGAAATGATCGACGACATCGAGAAATTCCTCGCCAAATGGCTGCCGCATTTCCGTGACGACAACCGCAGTTATCTGACGGTCGCTATCGGTTGCACGGGCGGCCAGCACCGCTCGGTGTTCATTGCGGAGACGCTCGCCGCGCGTCTCGCGCCTTCGGCGAATGTGATTGTGCGGCACAGGGATGCGCCGGTAGATGCCGGTCAGTCATCGAGATTAGTGGCTTAACTGGCCGCATCGCGCGGCCTCAACTCGAAGCGTTGCGCCATGTCTTCTTCTACTGTGCTTGCCGATTTGCCGCTGTTTCCGCTGCATACGGTGCTGTTTCCCGACGGACTGCTGCCGCTCAAGATTTTCGAAGCGCGCTACCTCGACATGGCGCGCGACTGCCTGCGCGAAAAGACGCCATTCGGCGTCTGTCTGCTGAAAAGCGGTGCCGAGGTGGCGCGTGAAGAAGAGCCGTCGGTACCCGAAGCAATCGGCTGTCTTGCCGAAATCGAGGAATGCGACGTCGAAGCGTTCGGCATGCTGCTGATCCGCGCACGCGGCACGCGGCGCTTCCGTCTGCTGTCGCATCGCGTGGAGTCGAGCGGCTTGCTGGTCGGCATGGCGGAGCCGCTCGGCGACGACATGCCGCTCGAGGGCAACGACCAGTTGGCCAAATTCGGCGCGTGCGCCGAAGTGCTCGAGCGGATCATCGCAACGATCCGTGAACGGGACCCCGACAGCCTGCCGTTCGCGGAGCCGTTCAGGCTCGAGGACCCTTCATGGGTGTCGAACCGTCTCGCGGAAGTGCTGCCGATCGCGCTGCGCGCGCGCCAGAAATTGATGGAAGTGCAGGACGCCGGCGCGCGCATCGACGTGGTTCATCACTATATGCAGCAGCATCAACTGCTTTGAAGCGCTGGCGCTTGTTGTTTTGCCGGATTCGTTCAGATCAGCGAACCCTGCAAACCGTCCAGCAGTTTGCGCACCGGCGCTGGCACACCGAACGAGTCGAGATCGCTTAGCGCGACCCACGCGGTGTCGGAATCGGCTAGCGCGGCCAACGCGCCCGCCCCACGATCCAGTTCGGCGATTCGCGGCTCTATATTCAGCTTGAAATGCGTGAATACGTGCGTGAGCGGCGCAAGCGGCGAAACCGTTCCATCGCCGCCGAAGGCACGCGCACGCTCGACGAGCGCGTCTTCGCCGGCGGCTTCGGGCAGGCTCCACAAGCCGCCCCAGATGCCTGACGGCGGGCGCTTTTCCAGCATCACCGCGTTGCCGTCGCGCAGCACGAGCATCCATGTGCGGCGCGTCGGCACGGTTTTCTTCGGCCGCGCGGTGGGCAATTCGCGCTGACGTCCGGTCAGATTGGCCACGCAGTCGGCGGCGAATGGGCAACGCAGGCAGTCCGGCTTGCCGCGCACGCAGAGCGTCGCGCCGAGGTCCATCAGACCTTGCGTGTAGGCGCTCACGTCGTCGTCCGATGCATTCGACGGAAGCAGCGACTCCGCCAGCGTCCACATCGCGTTCTCGACTTTCTTTTCGCCTGGAAAACCTTCCACGCCGAATACGCGCGCCAGCACGCGTTTCACATTGCCGTCGAGAATCGTCGCGCGCGCGCCGAAGGCGAACGACGCGATCGCCGCCGCCGTCGAGCGGCCGATGCCCGGCAACTCCGCAAGCTCATCCACCGATGCCGGAAACGCGCCGCCATGCTGCTCGACCACGGCCTGCGCGCAACGATGCAGATTGCGCGCACGCGTGTAGTAGCCAAGGCCGGCCCACAGCGCCATCACATCGTCCACGGGCGCAGCGGCCAGCGCCGCAACATCGGGAAAACGCGCCAGAAACTTCGCGTAGTACGGAATCACCGTCGACACCTGGGTCTGCTGCAGCATGATTTCAGACAGCCAGATGCGATACGGGTCACGGGTGTTCTGCCACGGCAAACCGTGACGGCCATGCTGGCGCTGCCACGCAATCAGCCGCGCGGAAAAATCGGACATCGCGGCAAACGCGGGGGCTTGGCGTGCGGCCGATGGGGACGAACGCGGAGATAAGCGAGAGGGCATTGAAATTAGCGCTGACAGGTGGGACAGAAATACGTGGAGCGCTGCCCCTGCACGATTTGTTTGATCGGCGTTCCACACACGCGGCATGGCAGCCCCGCGCGATCATAGACGAAATAATCGAGCTGGAAGTAACCGCTTTCGCCATTGCTCCCGACGAAATCGCGCAATGTGCTGCCGCCCTTCTCGATCGCGGCGGCGAGCGTCACGCGCACGGCGTCGGCCAGCAGATCGTAACGGACGAGCGAGACGCGGCCCGCCGCGGTGGTCGGTCGGATGCCCGAACGAAACAGACTCTCCGATGCGTAGATATTACCCACGCCCACGACGATTTCACCGGCCAGCAACGCCTGCTTCACCGAGACCTTGCGCCCGCGCGTGAGCCGATGCATCAGCGCGCCGGAAAACGCCGGCGAAAACGGCTCGACGCCGAGGCTCGCGAGCAGTGGATGCTCGAGCACGTCGCCGGCTTCGCGAGGATGCCATAGCACCGCGCCGAAGCGCCGGGGATCGCGATAGCGCAAAATGAATTCGTCGAAGATCCAGTCGATGTGATCGTGTTTCGCGGCAGCAGGCGGATGCGGCACGTGACGCAGCACGCGCAACGTGCCGGTCATGCCAAGATGCACGATGAACCAGCCGGCGTCGATCTCGAACAGCAGATACTTGCCGCGCCGCTCGACCTTGCGCACCACGTGGCCACGCAAGGTTTTCGCAAGGTCGGCGGGAATCGGCCAACGCAGCGCGGGCGTACGCACGTCGACGCGTTCAACCTTGCGGCCGGACACATACGGTTCGATTCCCCGTCGGGTAACCTCAACTTCTGGCAACTCTGGCATGTCTGACTGGTCTGCAACTTGCGTGAGTGGTGTGCGCGTATTGTAGCGAGCGCGTTACAATCGTCCGAAACATTGAACGGATTTCCATGAACTTGTCCTTCGTGAAGCTGTTTTCGAAGCGCCCGGCTAGCGCATCCCGCGTGCCGCACGCCGTGTCCGCCCGGCGGGTGCTCGGCGCGGCCGCGCTCGCGGTCTGGGCGTTGTCCGCGGTGCCCGCATACGCGCAGGACCCTTCACCCGGCTCGGACGACACCTCCGTCGCACTGGCGGACCCGCTCGGTCCGCCCTCGGCGGACGAGCAGAAGTCGCTGCCCAGGCTGGCGCTGTCGAGCCAGATCGTATTCCAGGTGCTCGCCGCCGAAGTCGCGCTGCAACGCGATCAGCCCGCGCCCGCCTACCAGACTTATCTCGCGCTCGCGCGCGACACGCACGATCCGCGCATGGCGCAACGCGCCACCGAAATCGCGCTGGCCGCGCAGAGTCCGTCCGATGCGCTGGCCGCCGCGCAATTGTGGCAGCAATATGCGCCGGATTCGGAACGCGCCGCACAACTCGACGCGTCGCTGCTCGTGCTGTCCGGCAAGCCCGACGAAGCTTCGCCGCTCCTCGCCCGCGAACTCGCGAAAGTGCCTGCGGAGAATCGCGGCAGCGCGATGCTGGCGCTGCAACTGCTGATCTCGCGCGGCCCCAACCGCATCGGCGGACTGCATGTGCTGCAGGATTTGCTGAAGAACGACATGAACCGGCCGGAAGCGCAGTTGGCCGTCGCGCGCCAGCAGCTCGTGTCGGACGACGCGCCGGGCGCGCGCAAGTCGCTCGAACAGGCGCTCACGCTCAAGCCCGACTATTTGCCGGCCGCGCTGATGCTGTCGCAAATGGGTCCCGAGGAGCGCAAGGAAGGCATCGCGTCGCTCGAAAAGTACGTGCAGCAGAATCCGAAATCGCACGACGCGCGTCTCGCGCTCGCGCAGATGTACCTCGCGAGCGACCGTCTTGATGACGCGCAGAAGCAGTTCGAGGTCATGCACAAGAACAATGCGAACGACCTCACGCCGCTGATGGCGCTCGCGCTGATCAAGATCCAGCAAAAGAATTTCAACGAAGCGCAAACGTATCTGACTCAATACGCGCAACAAGCCGAGAAAACGCCGGGCGCCGATCCGGGCCAGGCGTATATCTATCTGGCGCAACTGGCGCTCGAACAGAAAAACGAAACGGCGGCGGGCGACTGGCTAAACAAGATTTCGCCGTCGAGCCAGCAATACATGCCCGCCCAGGTCACGCGCGCGCAATTGCTCGCCAAGCAGGGCAAGACCGACGACGCCCGCAAGCTGCTGGCGAGTCTTCAGTCGCCCGATCCGCGCGACCAGGCGCTGCTTGCGCGCACCGACGCGGCGATCCTGTTCGACGCAAAGCGCTATCCGGAAGCGGAAAAGCGCCTGCAACAAGTCACCGCGGCCTTTCCCGACGATCCCGACCTCACCTACGACTACGCGATGGCCGCCGAAAAGAACGGCCACTTCGATGTCATGGAAGCGCAATTGCGCAAGCTGATCCAGAGTCAGCCCGACAATCCCCAGGCCTATAACGCGCTCGGCTATTCACTGGCCGATCGCAATCAGCGCCTCGCGGAAGCGGACAAGCTGGTCGAGAAGGCATCGTCGCTGGCACCGAACGACGCATTCATCATGGACAGCGTCGGCTGGGTCAAATACCGGATGGGCAATACGTCGGACGCGATCAAGGTGCTGCGCAAAGCCTACGACATCCAGCCGAACGCCGAAATCGGCGCGCATCTCGGCGAAGTGTTGTGGAAAACCGGCGCGCAGGACCAAGCTCGCGCCGCTTTCCGCGATGCGCGCAAGCTCGAACCGGATAACGACACGCTTGTTAAAACGCTGCAACGTCTTCAGGTAAACGATCTTTGATGCGTCTTTCCCGTTTGATTTCCCGTTCCCGGGCGCCGCGCGGCGCGGCGCTCGGACTCGTGGCCGCAGCGGTTGTCGCGCTGGCCGGTTGTGCGTCGGTGAAACCGCAAGGGCCGTCCACGTCGAATGCCGCGACTGCCGTCACCGCTCAGACGAGCCGTGCCTACCTGGGCCGTTTCGCGATCCAGTACAACGATCAGAACGGCCAGCAGCGCAACGCTTACGGCAACTTCTCCTGGCAGGAAACGGGCGACACCGTCTCCCTGCAATTGCGCAATCCGCTCGGCCAGACTCTCGCGATCGTGACTTCTTCGCCTGGTTCGGCCACGCTCGAGTTGCCGAACCGCCAGCCGCTCACCGCCGATAACGTATCCACGCTCATGCAGAACGCGCTCGGCTTCTCGCTGCCGGTCGAAGGCTTGCGTTACTGGCTGCAGCCGTCGCCGGCGCCCACCTCGCGCGCCAGGACGGAGAAAGATCCGGAGCAACCGTCGCATCTGAAACAGATCACACAGGACGGCTGGACAATCGATTATCTGGCCTACGCCGACGCGCCGGCCACCGGCGTGAAGCGCGTGAACCTGAGCCGTGCCGAGCCGCCGCTCGACATCAAGCTCGTGCTGGATCAGTAACCCGCGCCGCGTCGCGCGACCCTGCCGCTTCGTCGGCGCCACTTTGGCGCATGTAGCCCAGACTCATGATCGAAACGACCGACTCGCTGCGCGATTGCCTCGCGCCAGCGAAACTCAACCTCTTCCTGCACATCACCGGCCGCCGGCCGGACGGATATCACACGCTGCAAACGGTCTTCCAGTTGCTCGACTGGGGCGACACGCTGCACTTCAGGCGGCGCGACGACGGCTTGATCACGCGCAGCACCGAAATCGCCGACGTGCCGCCCGAACACGACCTCACCGTGCGCGCCGCAACGCTGCTCAAGGCGCATACGGGCTCACCGGAAGGCGTCGACATCGAAATCGAGAAACGTCTGCCAATGGGCGCGGGTCTCGGCGGCGGCAGCTCCGACGCGGCCACCACGCTGCTTGCGCTAAACCGTTTGTGGAAACTCGACTTGCCGCGGCCGGAATTGCAGGCGCTGGCGTTAAGACTCGGCGCGGACGTGCCGTTTTTTATTTTTGGGAAAAATGCATTCGCGCAGGGTGTCGGAGAAACATTAGACGTTGTACAATTGCCGCCGCGTCATTTCCTGGTAGTGACGCCGAGGGTTCATGTTCCGACTGCAGCGATTTTCTCTGAAAAAACGTTGACAAGAGATTCAAAACCCCTCAGAATTACGGACTTTCCTGCAGAACTTAGCTGCAATACTGAATGGCCAGAGAGTTTTGGCCGGAATGACATGCAGCAGGTTGTCGTAGGAAAATACGCGGAAGTAGCGCAAGTGCTGCGATGGTTTGAAAACGTCGCGCCAGCGCGGATGTCTGGATCAGGTGCAAGTGTTTTTGCAGCGTTCCGTAGTAAAGCCGAGGCAGAAGCGGTGCAAGCCACACTGCCAGGCGAATGGAACAGCGCAGTGGCCGCCAGTCTCGATCAGCATCCACTCTTTGCTTTCGCGTCATAAGTTTTGCATCGTCGAACGAAACTCCACGTTCGGCGGAGCTCAAAGTTAGTGTAGGGGAGTCGCCAAGCTGGTTAAGGCACCGGATTTTGATTCCGGCATGCAAAGGTTCGAATCCTTTCTCCCCTGCCAAAAATTCTCGCATTTCCCCTCGCCCCCAGCCTGAAGCAGGTGCACGATGAGCAGCCATGACGGCCTGATGGTTTTTACTGGCAACGCAAATCCCGCGCTTGCACAGGAAGTCGTCAAAATCCTCGGTATTCCCCTCGGCAAAGCCATGGTTAGCCGTTTCTCGGACGGTGAAATCCAGGTCGAGATTCAGGAAAACGTGCGTGGCAAGGATGTCTTCGTTCTGCAGTCCACCTGCGCGCCGGCGAACGACAACCTGATGGAACTGATGATCATGGTCGATGCGCTCAAGCGCGCATCCGCTGGCCGGATCACTGCCGCCATCCCCTATTTCGGCTATGCCCGTCAAGATCGACGCCCGCGTTCGGCGCGCGTCGCCATCTCGGCGAAGATCGTGGCGAACATGCTGGAAATCGCCGGCGTCGAGCGGATCATTACGATGGATCTGCACGCCGACCAGATTCAAGGCTTCTTCGACATCCCGGTCGACAACATTTACGCCACGCCCGTGCTGCTCGGCGATCTGCGCAAGCAGAACTACGAGGACCTGCTGGTTGTCTCGCCGGACGTCGGCGGGGTGGTGCGTGCCCGGGCCCTGGCGAAGCAACTGAATTGTGATCTGGCGATCATCGACAAGCGTCGCCCGAAGGCGAACGTTGCCGAAGTGATGAACATCATCGGTGAAGTCGAAGGCCGTACCTGCGTGATCATGGACGATATGGTCGACACCGCCGGCACCCTCTGCAAGGCGGCTCAGGTTTTGAAGGAACGTGGCGCGAAGCAGGTGTTCGCGTACGCTACCCACCCGGTTCTGTCGGGCGGTGCTGGCGAGCGCATCGCGGCTTCCGCACTCGACGAACTCGTTGTCACCGACACGATCCCGCTCGGCGACGAAGCCCGCTCCTGCGCGAAGATCCGTTCGTTGACCAGCGCTGGCCTGCTGGCCGAAACGTTCTCGCGGATTCGCCGCGGCGATTCGGTGATGTCGCTGTTCGCTGAAAGTTAAGTATTTGCGAAGGCGCGGCGCGCATTGCACTAATGCACGCCGCGCTTTTGCACAATCGGCGCGAACGAACGAAGGTTCGTGCCGCAGTTCGGGGGCCTCAGCCATAACGGCTTGGAGGCCCCGTTTTTACTGCCTGGTCGCGGGCAGTGCATTGGAGATTCAACATGAAAGTAGTCGCTTTCGAGCGTAATTTGCAAGGTACGGGTGCGAGCCGCCGCCTGCGTAACTCGGGCAAGACCCCGGGCATCGTATATGGCGCTGGTGCTGAAACGCAATTGGTCGAACTGGACCACAACGCGCTGTGGCACGCGCTGAAGAAAGAAGTTTTCCACTCGTCGATTCTCGAACTGGAAGTGGGCGGCAAGTCGCAACAGGTTCTGCTGCGCGACGTGCAATACCATCCGTTCCGTCAGCTCGTGCTGCACGTGGACTTCCAACGTGTCGACGCGAAGAAGAAGCTGCACACCAAGGTGCCGCTGCACTTCCTGAACCAGGAAACCAACCCGGCAGTGAAGCTGTCGAGCGCGGTGATTTCGCACGTCATCAATGAAATCGAAATCGAGTGCCTGCCGTCGGCACTGCCGGAATTCATCGAAGTCGACCTGGCAACGATCGAAGCGGGTCAATCGGTGCACGCAAAAGACCTGAAGCTGCCGGAAGGCGTGGCGCTGGTCGCTCACCTCGAAGCGGAAAACCCGGTGGTCGCTGCTGCAACGATCCCGGCTGGCGCAATCGCTGAAGGCGAGGCTGCTGCGGAAGGCCAAGGCGAAACGCCGGCTGCCTAAGCTGCACTGAGCGAGCAAATCCTCTCGAGCCGTTTCCATGAAACGGTCGATGTGACCCGCCGAGGTTCGCCCCGGCGGGTTTTTTTTCGGTTTTTTTCGGCTCGGCCGCGTTCAACGCCTGAGTCAGACGGACCTACGCAATCATGATCAAGCTGATCGTCGGGCTCGGCAATCCGGGCGCCGAATATACCGCGACTCGCCACAACGCCGGCTTCTGGCTGGTCGATCAATTGGCGCGCGAAGCGGGCGCGACGTTGCGCGATGAACGGCGCTTCCACGGTTTCTACGCGAAGGCACGGCTTCACGGCGCGGAAGTGCATCTGCTGGAACCGCAGACGTATATGAACCGCTCGGGTCAGTCGGTCGTCGCCGTTGCGCAGTTCTTCAAGATTCTCCCCGACGAGATTCTGGTCGTTCACGACGAACTCGACATGCCGCCAGGCAGCGTCAAGCTGAAGCTCGGCGGCGGCAGCGGCGGCCATAACGGGTTGAAGGACATTACCGCGCATCTGTCGTCGCAGCAATATTGGCGGCTGCGGATCGGCATCGGCCATCCGCGTGACCTGATTCCCGAAAGCGCGCGCGCCGGCGCCAAGCCGGATGTCGCCAATTACGTGCTGAAGCCGCCGCGGCGGGAAGAGCAGGACGCGATCGACGCGTCGGTCGAACGCGCGCTCGCCGTGATGCCGCAGATCATCAAGGGCGAGCTCGAACGGGCGATGATGCAGTTGCATCGCAATTCGTAGTCGCTCCCTGCCCCGCCCCTATCCGATCGACAGGAGAATCGCTTGAGCCGCTATTGGAGTGACATCGTTCGCCGGCTGACGCCCTATGTGCCGGGCGAGCAGCCCATCGCTGCACGCCCCGTGAAGCTGAACACCAACGAGAATCCCTATCCGCCGTCGCCGCGCGTGCTGGATGCGATCCGCCGGGAACTGGGCGACATCGGCGAATCGTTGCGGCGCTATCCGGACCCGACCTCGCTTAAGCTGCGCGAAACGGTCGCGGCGCATCACGGCATTCGCCCCGAGCAGGTGTTCGCGGGCAACGGCTCGGACGAGGTACTCGCGCTCACCTTCCAGGCATTGCTGAAGCACGATAAACCCTTGCTGTTCCCCGATATCACATACAGCTTCTATCCGACCTACGCGCGGCTCTTCGAAATCGATTACCGGACGGTCGCTCTCGACGACAGCTTCGCGATCAACGTGGACGATTACGCAGCGCCCAACGGCGGCGTGTTATTCCCCAATCCCAACGCGCCGACCGGACGCCCGCTGCCGCTCGCCGACATCGAGCGTGTGGTGGCGAAAAACACCGATTCTGTCGTCGTGATCGACGAGGCATATGTGGATTTTGGCGCTGAGTCGGCCATCAAACTGATCGACCGCTACCCGAATCTGCTGGTCATTCAGACAGTGTCGAAGTCGCGCTCGCTGGCCGGCATGCGGGTCGGCTTCGCGTTCGGCAATCGGGAATTGATCGACGCGCTGAACCGCGTGAAGGACAGTTTCAACTCCTACCCGCTCGACCGGCTGGCGCAGGTCGCGGCGATCGCCGCTTATGAGGACGATGCGTGGTCCCGAGACAATTGCGCGAAAGTGATCGCGGGCCGCGAGCGCCTGGCCGCTGGCCTGACGGCGCTGGGCTTCGAAGTCGTGCCGTCGGCGGCGAATCTGCTGTTCGCGCGCCATGAAGGCTACGACGCGGCAACGCTTCTTTTGCGGCTCAGGGAAAGGGAGATTTTCGTGCGCCACTTCAATGCGCCACGAATCGCTCAGCATCTGCGAATCTCGGTCGGCACCGATGCCGAATGCGACATTCTGCTGGACGCGTTGCGCGATATCTTCAACGCCTACGTGGGATAAACCGGCGGCGCGCGCAGCGGAAAACGTTGCCGCAAAAGGGAAAACGGCGAGGCTGGCACCTGGCCGTTCATTCAACTCTCACGCGGCCTTGTCGGCCTGCAGCGCGTGGTACTTCGCCATCAACCCTTCCGGCGTTTCCAGATGTTCGGGATCGCGCGGAATGCACTCGACCGGGCACACCTGAATGCATTGCGGCTCGTCGAAATGGCCGACGCATTCGGTGCATTTTTTTGGGTCGATCACGTAGATTTCCGGGCCCATCGAAATTGCGTCGTTCGGGCACTCAGGCTCGCATACGTCGCAATTGATGCACTCGTCGGTAATCATCAAGGCCATGCTTCTCTCACTTCACGCCGGCTGAAACCGGCTTAATCCGTCAAGCCGACAGTTTACGCCGGTTACGGTTGCGCCGCCGAAGTGCCGCCGTCCGGGTCCAGCGCGGCAACCTTCTCCGTCAGCCATTTTTCGACCGAGGGAAACACAAACTTGCTGACGTCGCCGCCCAATTGCGCGATTTCACGCACGATGGTGCCGGAGATGAACTGATACTGATCCGACGGCGTCATGAACATGGTTTCGACGTCGGGCAGCAGATAGCGATTCATGCCGGCCATCTGGAACTCGTATTCGAAGTCCGACACGGCGCGCAGGCCCCGCACGATCACACGTGCGTTGTTGCTGCGAACGAAGTCTTTCAGCAAGCCCTTAAAGCTCATTACCTGGACGTTCGGGTAGTGCCCGAGCACTTCGTGCGCGATGTCGAGGCGCTCCTCGAGCGTGAAAAAAGGCTTCTTGTTGCGGCTGTCTGCAACGCCCACCACCAGCGTGTCGAAAATGCTCGACGCGCGCCGAACGAGGTCTTCGTGACCGCGCGTCAGCGGGTCAAACGTGCCCGGGTACACGGCGACTACCATGAGACTTCTCCTCTCTTCAGACAAATGGGCACGTCAAAGCGTCCACGCGACGCATTTGGCACCGGCCGCGCGCGTGACGATAAACCGCCCGGCGCTTGTTATCGAACGCGCATTATTCCTTATTTTCGCGCTGCAGCAAATGAAAGTGGACAGCACCCGCCTTGCCGTGCCGAATGATGTCCCAACCTGCAAGCGTCTCGTTTCCAGCCAGTTCGAGGGCGGCACCCGCTTCCACATACAGAAAGCCTTCGGCGCTCACCAGCGGTACGGCCAGCGCGAGCGCCTTGTCGAGCAGATCGTCGCCGAATGGCGGATCGAGAAACACCACGTCGAACGATCCGGGCGCGAGACTCGCGGCAAGGCGCAAGCCGTCCGCCTCGGCGATTTCGATTGTGCGCGCCGCGAGCCGTTCCTGGTTGGCGCGCAACTGACCGGCGGCTCGCGCGTTACGCTCCACCATCAGCACGCGCGCAGCGCCGCGCGAAGCCGCCTCGAAGCCCAGCGCGCCGCTGCCGGCGAACAGATCGAGGCAACGCTGACCGTCCAGACGCTGGCCGAGCCAGTTGAACAGCGTCTCGCGCACACGGTCGGGCGTGGGGCGCAGCCCGTCGAGGTCGAGCACGGGCAGCGGCGTGCGTTTCCAGTCGCCGCCGATGATGCGAATGGCGTGCGGCTTGCCGCCTTTGGATGAAGCGCCGTGGGCGCGTGAAGGTGCGGAACGAGGCATGCAGGTTTCGATTGCGTAATGAAAGCGCCCGACGTCGAGGCGCACGGGCTGGAGCGGCAACGTTACCACAGGGGCTATCGGCGTCCACCCTGGCCGTTCGGCCGATACGACGGCGGGCGGCGCGCCTGATAAAATGTGCGGCTTCCAGCGCCTTGCATCCCGCATCGCAACGCTGCCTGCCGCTTGCCGGTCATTGCCGGCTGCGCGCATCGGCGCGCGCTCTCACCACGCCAGATCATGTTCAGCTTTTTCAAACGATTCAAGGGTTCGAAAGAGTCCGATAACACGCCGGCAGAATCGCAAACGGCGCCGGAGACCTTGGCGCCCGAACACGCCGAGGAGCCCCCGGTGGCCCCCGCTACGCCGCGTCCGGCAGCGCCGGTCAGCGTCGATATTCAGTCACCGGGCGCTTCGTCCATAAACGAACCGGAACCCGAGCCGGAAGAGCCCGAACTGGAAACCGTCGAGATCGTCCCGCCGCCGGTGCAGGATGCGGGCGCGAGGCGCTCGTGGCTCAACCGCCTGAAGACAGGCTTGTCGAAGACCAGTTCGAACCTGACCGGCATCTTCGTCGGCACCAGGATCGACGAGGATTTGTACGAGGAGCTCGAAACCGCGCTGCTGATGTCGGACGCGGGCGTCGAGGCCACCGAATTCCTGCTCGAGGCGCTGCGCGAGAAAGTCCGCACCGAACGTCTCTCCGATCCTCAGCAGGTGAAAACGGCGCTGCGCACGCTGCTCGTCGACCTGCTCAAGCCGCTGGAAAAATCGTTGATGCTAGGCCGAGCGCAGCCGCTCGTCATGATGATCGCCGGCGTCAACGGGGCGGGCAAGACCACCAGCATCGGCAAGCTCGCGAAGCATCTGCAGAGCTTCGACCAATCGGTGCTGCTGGCCGCGGGCGACACGTTCCGCGCCGCGGCGCGCGAGCAGTTGGCCATCTGGGGCCAGCGCAACAACGTCACGGTGATGTCGCAGGAAAGCGGCGACCCGGCGGCGGTGATCTTCGACGCGGTCGGCGCCGCACGCGCGCGCAAGATCGACGTGATGATGGCGGACACGGCCGGCCGTCTGCCGACCCAGTTGCATCTGATGGAAGAACTGCGCAAGGTGAAGCGCGTGATCGGCAAGGCGCAAGACGGCGCGCCGCACGAGGTGCTGCTGGTGATCGACGCGAACACCGGCCAGAACGCGCTCGCGCAAGTCAAAGCCTTCGACGACGCGCTCGGCCTCACGGGCCTGATCGTCACCAAGCTCGACGGCACCGCGAAGGGCGGCATTCTCGCGGCGATCGCGCGGCAGCGTCCGATTCCGGTGTACTTCATCGGCGTCGGCGAGAAGGTGGAGGATCTGCAGCCGTTCAACGCGGAAGAGTTTTCGGACGCGTTGCTGGGCGGTTGAATACGGCCACCCGGCATTCGCGGCTGAACAAGCAGAAAGGGCGCTCCGTCAACTGACGAGCGCCCTTCCTCATTCAGCCGCGAATCCGATCACTCAGCGTCAGGCTGGGCGCCTGGCGCCGCGCGAGCAAACGCGTCGAGTTGCATCGCGTGATCGTAGATGCGTTGGATCGTCGGAAACTTGCCCGTGTCGACCTTGAAGCGCTGCGCGTTGAATACCTGGGGAATCAGACAGGCGTCGGCGAGCGTGGGCGTATCGCCGAAACACAGTTTTCCGGTGCGTGAACTGCCGGCCAGATGCGTTTCCAGCGTCGCAAAGCCCGCTTCCACCCAATGCCGGTACCACGCGTCCTTCGCGTCGTCGTCGACACACAACGTGTGCTTCAGATACTTCAGCACCCGCAGATTGTTCAGCGGATGAATCTCGCACGCAACCTGCAACGCCACCGAACGCACATACGCGCGATCGGCCGGCGTCCTGGGCAGCAGCGGCGGCTCGGGATGCGTTTCCTCCAGATACTCGATGATCGCGAGCGACTGCGGCATCACCTCGTTGCCGTCGACGAACGTGGGCACGATGCCGTCGACATTCAACTTGCGGTAGTCGGGTTTCAACTGTTCGCCGCCGTCGCGCACGAGGTGCACCGGCACGTAGTCGTACGGCAGGTTCTTCACGTTCAGCGCGATGCGCACGCGATACGACGCCGAGCTGCGGAAATAGCTGTAGAGCTTCATGTTGTTGTCTCCTCCTCCAACCGGCTGTCAGACCACGCGCACGCTGAACTCTCCCAGCCCGTCCACGCCGCCCTTCATCAGATCGCCCGGCACCACCGCGCCGACGCCTTCCGGCGTGCCCGTGAAAATCAGATCGCCGGGTTGCAACTCGAACAGCATCGACAGATAAGCGATCGTCTCGCCCACCGACCAGATCAGTTGCGACACGTCCGAGCGCTGTTTTTCCTCGCCGTTCACCGACAACCAGATCGCGCCCGTGCCGAAATGGCCGACCGTCGCCGCCGGATGAATCGGCCCGAGCGGCGCCGAATGATCGAAGCCCTTCGCGGTGTCCCACGGACGGCCGAGCTTCTTCGCTTCCGCCTGCAGATCGCGGCGCGTCATGTCGAGACCGAGCGCGTAACCGTAGACGTGATCGAGCGCGCTTTCAGCCGGAATGTTCTTGCCGCCCTTGCCGATCGCCGCGACCAGTTCCATCTCGAAGTGGACGTTTTTCGATTGCGACGGGTAAGGAAATTCGCCGGTGGCACCGGGCGCGACGTACAGCACAGCGTCGGCGGGCTTGGCGAAGAAGAACGGCGGCTCGCGGTCGGGATCGTGTCCCATCTCGCGCGCATGCGCCTCGTAGTTGCGGCCCACGCAGTAGATGCGACGCACCGCGAACTGCTCGCCGGACCCGACAACTGGCACCGCGACCACCGGTGCGGGTGCGAATACGTAACTCATCCCGTTCTCCGTTTCTTCGATTGTGCCGCCAGCGCGGCGAGAAAAACATCGAGTGTAACGCGCGGCAAAGTGCGGCGCGCGGCGGATGGACAGGGCGCGCCAGGCGAATCGTCTCGCCGGTTTGCCATAGATGCGATACTCACACCCAATAGCGTCCCTTGAATACCGTGGCCACCGCTTCAGGGCGGCACCGCCACACCGTTCCACTGTCCCGATGACTGATTCCGCCGACACTGCCAATCCCTTCCCTTGCGCCCGCTTCATCAAGGAAATCGGCCGCGGCCCGAACGGCGCCCGCGCGCTCACCGCCGAAGACACGCGCGCGCTCTACACCGCCATGCTCGACGGCCGCGTCGCCGAGCTCGAACTCGGCGCGGTGCTGCTCGCCTATCGCGTGAAGGGTGAAACCGCCGACGAACTCGCCGCGATGCTGGCCGGCGCCCATGCGTCGTTCGAACCGGTTCATGTGCCGCACGGCGCCTTCCGGCCCGTCTCGATCCCCACGTACAACGGCGCGCGCAAACAGCCGAACCTCGTGCCGCTGCTCGCCCTGCTGCTCGCGCGTGAAGGCGTGCCGGTGCTGGTGCACGGCGTGACCGAAGATCCGGGGCGCGTGACGAGCGCTGAAATCTTCACGCATTTGCAGATTCCGCACGCGCGCTCGCACGCCGAGATCGAAGACGGTCTCGCCGAGCGCCGTCTAGCGTTCGCGCCGATCGACGTGCTCGCGCCGAAACTCGCGCGCCTGCTCGCGCTACGCCGGCGCATGGGCGTGCGTAATTCGACGCATACGCTCGTGAAGATTCTCCAGCCGTTTGCGCCGGCCGGCCTGCGGCTCGTGAACTACACGCATCCGCCGTATCGGGACAGTCTCACGCAGTTGTTCAACACGCATGCGGACGCGGCGGCCGGCGGCGCCTTGCTGGCGCGCGGCACCGAGGGCGAAGCGGTAGCCGACACGCGGCGCCAGGTGCAGGTCGACTGGCTGCACGACGGCATCTGCGAAACGCGCGTGCCGCATGAGCGCTCGTCGCCGGACGCGCCGGAAGTGGCGTTGCCCGAAGCGCGCGACGCACCCACCACGGCGGCGTGGATCGGCGCCGTGCTGCGCGGCGAGGCGCCCGTGCCGAGCGCGATCGAGCGACAGGTCGAACTGATCGTGGACGTCGCGAAGACGCAGGCGTGAAGGACGCTGCGCGAGCGCGGTGATTGCGCTTGCTGCAAGGGATGGACCGCAATCTCGCCTGACGCGACAGCATCGGGCTGTCGCTGCATCGCCATGCGAGTGATAGGGCAATCTGGCTGCGGCGTGGACGACCGGCGCATGACGGCTCGACGCCGCTCAAGCGCCAACCGGCAGGCTCACTCGATCGCGCAACGGGTGGCTTGCCACGCAATCAGCCGCCATTGCCCGGCTTCGTGCGTATGAATCGCGGTGTACGCGATGGGGAACAGGAGTGCGCCGTTATTCGCCTCCATCTCGATCAGCGCGCGCCCCGTGACGACGCAGGTCTCGCGTCCCACCGGCAACACGTCTTGCGACTGCACCTCGATCTGCCGATAACGGCGGCGGCCGCCGGTAATCCCGTCGATGAACTGCCGCTTCGTCTCGCGTTTGCCGTTGGTATGGACATAGCTCACGTTGTCCGCGAGCAGTGTGTCGAGCGATTGCCCGTCGCCGTCGACCATCGCACGAAAGCGCTCTCGCTCGAGCCCGCGAATCGCTTCGATTATCTTTGCCGCCATTGCTCAGCCCTCGCACCGGTGAGCCGAACATGGCCACGGTCGTCAGAAGTTATATTGCAAATATAGCTGGCTGAAATTTATACCAGGATTCGGCTCTTTGATACCGCCGTTGGAAATATGCTGGAAGCGGTAGCCCGCCTGATACTGCTGGCGATGGCCGAACTGCACGCCCACGCCCGCGACGTCGGCGAACTGGAACGCCGAGCCGAGCGTGAAGTCGGAGGAAATTCGCGGACTCGACAGGAGCCGCACGCCGGCGCCCACTTCGATGAAAGGACGGATCGACCCGGATGCCTTGATGAAGCGAATCATCGGCGTCACGCCGATCTCGCCGATGTTGTCGTGCACGTTGCCTTCGTTGGTGTGCCACCAAGCCATGTGCGCCTCGCCGATCAGCGTGAAATGCCAGTCACCGATTTGCCACCAGGTGAGGTTCGGATCCCAGACCACGCCGAGGTCGAGCTTTTTCACATGATGATCGCCCACGCCGCCGGCGACCTGCAAACCGAACTGATCGGCCGCGGCCAGTCCGGATGCACCCAGCAGTACCGCTGCCGACGCGCTTTTCAGCGCCAGAACACGCCAAGCCTTCTTTTTGTTGTTCATCTAACACCCGAGCTCGCCGAACGTTGAACAATCTGTAACAGATTTGCCTATTCTAAATTCAATCACGATCAGGCGGATCGTATGAAGAAATCTTATTTTTCGCAATTAGTCACTTCTAAAACGGCAAATATCGTTCATTTATGATCGCGGAATAGGATGGCCCGGTAAGTTCTACGGCCCACACAGGGCAAGCGGAAGCGGCGTATGATGGCTATCAGGAAGTGAACTTCAATAGAAAATGACGGAACTTGGATGCCCCTACCGCTTCTAAGTATTAGCACTCAGGAAATCAGAGTGCTAACATCCAACGCTGGAGTCGTCACCTGAATACGCTGTTACCTGATTCCAAAGGAGTTTTTTACGTGAGCCATGCAATGACCCTTCCGAGTACTCTGAGCCCGTCGTCGGCTAAGGCCGCTTCGGCAGGTGCACTGGCGCTCTCGCATTCCTCGCTGCTGCCCGGTCAACTGGGCAACATCGACGCCTACATCCAGGCCGTCAATCGCATTCCGATGCTGACGCCTGCGGAAGAACGCCAGTTCGCCACCGAATTTCGCGAGCAGGGCAACCTCGAGTCCGCACGCCGTCTCGTCCTGTCGCATCTGCGGCTGGTCGTGTCGATCGCGCGCAACTATCTCGGTTATGGCCTGCCGCATGCCGACCTGATCCAGGAAGGCAACATCGGCCTGATGAAGGCCGTGAAACGCTTCGATCCCGAGCAGAACGTGCGCCTCGTGTCGTACGCGATGCACTGGATCAAGGCCGAAATCCACGAATACATCCTGCGCAACTGGCGCATGGTGAAGGTCGCCACCACCAAGGCGCAGCGCAAGCTGTTCTTCAACCTGCGCAGCCATAAGCAGGGCTTGGGCGCGTTCACGCCCGACGAGATCGAAGGTCTCGCCAAGGAGTTGAACGTGAAGCGCGAGGAAGTGGCCGAGATGGAAACGCGCCTCTCGGGCGGCGACATCGCGCTGGAAGGCCAGGTCGAAGACGGCGAAGAGTCGTACGCGCCGATCGCCTACCTTGCCGACTCGCATAACGAGCCGACCGCCGTGCTGGCTTCGCGTCAGCGCGACAAGCTGCAAACCGACGGTATCGCGAGCGCGCTGGATGCACTGGACGCCCGCAGCCGCCGCATCATCGAGGCGCGCTGGCTGAAGGTGGAGGACGACGGCTCGGGCGGCTCGACGCTGCACGAGTTGGCCGACGAATTCGGCGTCTCGGCCGAACGGATTCGCCAGATCGAAGCAAGCGCAATGAAGAAGATGCGCGGCGCACTGACCGAGTATGCGTAAGGTCTGAAAAACTCAGCAAACCGGTTCGCGCGACGCACGCTGACCAGCCGGCCGCAAAGCCCCGCCCTCGCAAGACGGCGGGGCTTTTTTCCGTCCAGGCGTCGAAGCGTCGAAGCCCCGCCTCCTTCGCCGTGCGCGCATTGACTCAGGGCCACGGCCGGCCGGCCGGCGTTCCTTGACCTACCTCAACCCCCCTGGCAATACTGCATCAACCGTGTGGCGCCAGCGACCCGATGCCGCAGCGCGGAACCCACGCGCGCAAGGTCCCGCTCCTAAAATCGGGATGCACTCGCCGGATCGCTCGTGCGATCTGGATCCAGCCGGACCAACCGGCGTGAAGTCGCCATCGACCGCCCATGACCCTAGCCCTCAATCGCAATAACCGCCCTCGCCCGAGCCTGCGTCAACGGCTCGCCGGGTGGGTGCGCGGTCCGACGCTGGCGCGGGATATCGCCATCGTCCTCGCCATCAAATTCACGCTGTTGATGGTGCTCAAGTACACGTTCTTCAATCATCCCCAGGCGGAGCACATGTGGCTGCCGCCTGAGCAGGTTTCGCAGGCGCTGCTGTCAACGCCTGCCCCGCATCCGTCCCAAGGTGATCAACATGCCCGTTAGCGAAGTCGTAGAACTGTCGCGCCTCCAGTTCGCCATCACGGCGCTTTATCACTTTCTGTTCGTGCCGCTCACGCTGGGCCTGTCGTGGCTGCTCGTCATCATGGAATCCGTCTATGTGATGACCGGCAAGCAGATCTACAAGGACATGACCCAGTTCTGGGGCAAGCTGTTCGGCATCAACTTCGCGATGGGCGTCACGACCGGTCTCACGCTGGAATTCCAGTTCGGCACCAACTGGTCGTACTACTCGCACTATGTCGGCGACATCTTCGGCGTGCCGCTGGCGGTTGAAGGTCTGATGGCGTTCTTCCTGGAGTCGACCTTCGTCGGCCTGTTCTTCTTCGGCTGGACGCGGCTTTCGAAAGTGCAGCACGTCACCGTCACGTTCCTCGTCGCGCTCGGCTCGAACCTGTCGGCCCTCTGGATTCTGGTGGCCAACGGCTGGATGAACAATCCGGTCGGCGCCACCTTCAATTACCAGACCATGCGCATGGAACTCGACAGCATCTTCTCCGTGCTGTTCAATCCGGTCGCGCAAGTGAAGTTCGTGCACACGGTCTCGGCCGGTTACGTGACGGCGTCGATGTTCGTGCTGGGCGTGTCGTCGTGGTATCTGTTGAAGCGCCGCGACACCGAATTCGCGCTGCGTTCGTTCGCCATCGCCGCCGGTTTCGGCCTTGCGTCGACGTTGTGCGTGATCGTGCTCGGCGACGAATCCGGCTACCGTACCGGCGAAGTCCAGCAGGTGAAGCTGGCCGCGATCGAGTCCGAATGGGAAACCGCGCCCGCGCCGGCGCCGTTCACGCTCATCGGTCTTCCGAACCAGAAGGAAGAGCGCACCGACTACGCCATCCGGATTCCGTACGCGCTCGGCCTCATCGCCACGCGCTCCATCGACGAACCGGTGGTCGGCCTGAAAGACCTGATGGCGCAGAACGAAGTGCGCATCAAGAACGGCATGCTCGCCTACGCCGCGCTGCAGAAGCTCAAGCTGGGCGACGCCACCGACGAAGCCAAGGCCGAGTTCGACGCGCACAAGAAAGACCTCGGCTACGGTCTGATGCTCAAGCAGTTCACCGCGAACGTGACCGACGCCACGCCGGAGCAGATCGCCCAGGCCGCAAAAAAGACGATACCGCCCGTCGCGCCCGTGTTCTTCTCGTTCCGCTTGATGGTCGGCCTCGGCATCCTGTTCCTCGCCACTTTCGTGCTGGCGTTCTGGTTCTGCGCGCAGCGCTCGCTGCTGCTGCAAAAGCGCCGCTGGTTCCTGCGCTGGGCCGTCTGGGCGATTCCGCTGCCGTGGCTCGCGGCTGAATTCGGCTGGATCGTCGCCGAAGTGGGCCGTCAACCGTGGACCATCGCCGGCATTCTGCCGACCCACCTGTCCGCCTCGAGCCTGACGCCGGGCGACCTGTATCTGAGCATCGCCGGCTTCGTGGTGTTCTACACCGTGCTGTTCATCATCGAAATCATGCTGATGTTCAAGTACGCGCGGCTCGGACCGTCGTCGCTGCACACCGGGCGCTATCACCACGAACTGCAACAGCCGCGGCATCAGCCGGTGAATCAGCCGCTGCCGACCAACACGGCCGCATGATTCGCCGCCACTCTGCTTCAAGGGAAACCTCATCATGGATTACGCAACCCTCAAACTGATCTGGTGGGTGCTGATCGGCGTCCTGCTGATCGGCTTCGCGCTCACCGACGGCTTCGACATGGGCGCCGCGATTCTGCTGCCGTTCATCGGCAAGACCGACGCCGAGCGGCGCATCGTCGTGAACACGGTCGGCGCGACGTGGGAAGGCAATCAGGTATGGCTCATCACGGCGGGCGGCGCGATGTTCGCCGCGTGGCCGCTGGTGTACGCGGCGTCGTTCTCGGGCTTCTACTTCGCGATGCTGCTGGTGCTGTTCGCGCTGTTCTTCCGGCCGGTCGGCTTCGACTACCGCAGCAAACGCGAGGACCCGCGCTGGCGCAGCGCGTGGGACTGGGCGCTGTTCGTCGGCGGCTTCGTGCCGGCGCTGGTGTTCGGCGTCGCGTTCGGCAACCTGCTGCAGGGCGTGCCGTTTTCGTTCGACACCGACCTGCGCGTCACCTATCACGGCGGCTTCTTCGCCTTGCTCAACCCGTTCGCGGTGTTGTGCGGGCTCGTGAGCGTGTCGATGCTGGCCGCGCACGGCGCAGCCTTCGTGAAGATGAAATCGGACGGCATCGTCGCCGAACGCGCTTCGCTCGCACTGCGCATCGCGTCGCTGGCCGGCGTCGTGCTGTTCCTGATCGCGGGCGCGCTGATCGCGGTGGTGATCGGCGGCTATCAGATCGTCGACGCCGCGCCGCTCGATGCGGTCGCCAATCCGCTGATGAAGAGCGTGATCGGCGCGCCGGGTCTGTGGCTCACCAATTACGCAACCTATCCGTGGATGACGGCCGCGCCGATAGCGGGTCTCGTCGGCGGCGTGCTCGCCGCGTTGCTCGCGCGCTCGCGCTTCGAAAAGAGCGCGTTCCTGGCGACCTCGTCGACGATCATCGGCGTGATTCTGACGGCGGGCTTCTCGATGTTCCCGTTCATCATGCCTTCGTCGCTCGACGGCCGCAGCAGCCTCACCGTGTGGGATTCGACCTCGAGCCGCATGACGCTGCAGATCATGCTGGTGGCGGTGGTGGTTTTCCTGCCGCTCATCCTGATCTACACGAGCTGGGTCTATCGCGTGATGCGAGGCAAGGTAACCGCGGCGGCGCTCGAAGAAAATCATCATTCGATGTATTGACCGGCAATACGATTAACAGGAGTTTGCGATGTGGTACTTCAGTTGGATTCTCGGCATTGGCGTGGCGTTGGCGTTCGGCATCATCAACGTCATGTGGCTGGAATCGCGCCGGCCGGCGGAAGTGGGAAAGCAGAAAGCGCGTTGATCGAGCCGTGGCCGGCGATGCCGGTTAGCGCAAGCGGGTAAACGCAAAAGCGGCACCTTGAATTGAAGGTGCCGCTTTTTTATTGTCGCGTTGTCTTGTCAGAAGAGACGCGCGGTAAGCGGCGCGGAGGCCGCGGCATCACACGGCATCAAGCCGGCAAAGGCGTCGCGCCGCCGCTCGTGGGCGACAGACGCGTCGCCAGTTGCGCGGCATAGCGCTGCGCCGCCTCGCCGACCACGATATGAAACGTGTCCGCCGACACCCACGCCGTATCGAGCGTGGCGAGGCGCTGACGATCCACCGCCGACGGATCGCGCACGACGATACGCAGACGCGTCGCCGCGACGGCATCCAGCGACACCACGTTGCCCGCGCCGCCGAATACGGCGAGCCAACGCTGCGGGTCAGGATCGAGCGGACCGCCTTGAGCGCTCGCGGCGGCAGTCGCGGAAGCCGCGGCAGGCGCAGCAGCGGACACAGTAACCGCCTTCGCTTCGCCGCCGCCCTGCGCGATTACCGTGCGGATCTCGTCCGCAATAATGTCCGCTTCCGGTCCGATGATCACTTGCACGTTGGTCGCGCCGCGCTTGAGCACGCCGCGCGCGCCGATCGTCTTCAGTTCGTTTTCCGAGACCTTGTCCGAGTCGACCACCGACAGACGCAGACGCGTCGTGCAGGCATCCACCACCGACAGATTCGCCGCGCCGCCCAGCGCCGCGATATAACGCTGCGCGCGCGGCACGGCTGCGCCGGCTACCGGCGAAACGAAGCCGCCGGCGGCAAACGATTCGACCTGTTCATCGGCGGCAGCGGGTTCGCGGCCCGGCGTCGCCATGTTGAATTTGCGGATGAAGAAACGGAACAGCCCGTAGTACAACACCGAGTACACGAGACCGATCGGAATCGCCCACCAGCCCCTCGTCGAGAGGCCGTAGTTCAGCACGTAGTCGATCGCGCCGGCGGAAAACGTGAAGCCGAGGTGAATGCCGAGCGCCGAGCAAACAGCAAGCGCGACGCCGGTCAACAGCGCGTGGATCGCATACAGCACCGGTGCGAGGAACATGAAGCTGAACTCGATCGGCTCGGTCACGCCCGTCAGGAACGAGGTGAGCGCCATCGAGAACAGCAGCCCGCCGACCACCGCGCGGCGCTCCTTCGGCGCTTCATGGAACATCGCGAGGCACGCGGCCGGCAGACCGAACATCATGACCGGGAAGAAGCCCGTCATGAACGTGCCCGCGCTCGGGTCGCCCGCGAAGAAGCGATGCAGGTCGCCCGTCACCGCGGCGCCGCCGGGCGGCGTGAAGGTGCCGAACACGAACCACGTGAGCGAATTCAGAATGTGATGCAAGCCCGTGACCAGCAGCAGGCGGTTCAGCACGCCGAACACGAACGCGCCGAACGCGCCCGCGGTGGTCAGCCAGTGGCCGGCCGTGTCGATCACGGCTTGCACCGGCTGCCACACATAGCCGAACACAATGCCGAGCGCGAGACAGGCCACCCCCGTGACAATCGGCACGAAGCGTTTCCCTCCGAAGAACGCGAGGTAGTCGGGCAGCTTGATGTCCTTGTATTTGTTGTACAGCAAGCCCGCGACGATACCCGCCACGATCCCGGACAACACGCCCATGTTGAGCTTGTCGTTGATGTCCTTCATCACCGCGACTTCGATCAGATAACCGATCGCGCCCGCGAGACCCGCCACGCCGTTGTTGTCTTTCGCGAAACCGACCGCCACGCCGATCGCGAACAGCAGCGGCAGGTTGTCGAAGATCGCGCCGCCGGCGTCGGCGATCATCTTGATGTTGAACACATCGGGCTGGCCCAGGCGCAGCAGCAGGCCGGCAACCGGCAGCACCGCGATCGGCAGCATCAGCGCGCGTCCCAGGCGCTGAATCTTCAGAAACGGATTCCCATCCATTGATATCTCCAATCCTTGTCTCGTTGTGGACTGTCGTTGTCGACTGTCGTCGTTGAGTTTCGTCGCTATACGTGGTTGATCGAGCGAAGCCGGCCGCGGACTGCGTGGGTTCAGTCCAAAGGCCAGGTTTCGCGACTTGCTGCCCTTACCGCCTGGGCCGATTCGAGCGCGAGTGCATCCTGCGCGCGCTGACGGCACAGTTGATAATCGAGGTTGCGCACGCGCGCCTTGATGCCCGGCACCGACACCGGATCCACCGAAAGCTCGGTCACGCCGAGACCGACGAGCAGCGGCATCGCCAGCGGATCGCCCGCCAGTGCGCCGCATACGCCGACCCATTTGCCATGCTTGCTCGCGCCTTGCACGGTCGCCGAAATCAGGCGCAACACCGCCGGATGCAGGCCGTCGGCCTGGGCGGCGAGATCGGCCTGACAGCGGTCCATCGCCAGCGTGTATTGCGTCAGATCGTTGGTGCCGATCGACAGAAAATCCGCGTGCCGCGCAAGCTGATCGGCAAGCAAAGCCGCCGACGGCACTTCGATCATCACGCCGACTTCGATCGGCTCCGTGCGGCCCGACTCGCGGGCGAACTCATCGATGCGTTTGCGGATGCGGATCAACTCGCCGACGTCGGTCACCATCGGCAGCAGAATGCGCACCGCGCCGAGCGGCTGCACCGCCAGCAGACCGCGCAACTGATCGTCGAGCAGATCGGGGCGCACTTGCGCGAGGCGGATACCGCGCAGGCCGAGTGCCGGATTCGGTTCGGGCGGCAGCGTCAGGTAATCGACTTCCTTGTCCGCGCCCACGTCCAGCGTGCGGATGATCGCGGTGCGGCCGTTCAAGGCGTCGACGATGGCCTGGTAGCTTTGGCGATGCTCATCCGTGGTCGGCGCCGCCGAGCGATGGATGAACAGCAATTCGGTGCGCAGCAGGCCGACGGAATCGGCGCCGTTGTCGACGGCGGTTTTGGCGTCGTCGAGCGTGGCGATGTTCGCGGCCACTTCGATCGCGCGGCCATCGGACGTCACCGCGGCCTGCTGCGAAGTGCGGCGGTTCGCTTCGCGCACGCCGGCCAGACGCGTGCGCTCCAGCCGCGCGCGTTCCACGTCGAGTTCGGTCGGCGCGAATTCGAGCCGGCCGGTGCTGGCGTCCACCACCACTTGCGTGCCCTCGGGAATCGCGTGCAGCGCGTCGCCAACGGCCACCAGTGCGGGAATGCCCGCCTGGCGCGCGAGAATCGCCGCATGCGAGGTCGCGCCGCCGCGCGCCATCACGAGCGCGGTGACACGCGAGCGATCCAGCGAAGACAAATCGGACGGCGTGAATTCCTCGGCCGCCAGCACGGCTTCGTCGGGCAACGTGCGCGCTGCGGCGTTCGTATAACCCAGCGCGCGCAGCACGCGCTTTTCGATGTCGCGCAGATCGGCGGCACGTTCCGCGAGCAACGTGTCCTCGATGTTCGTCAGGATGCGGATCTGCGCGCGGATCGCCTCGCGCCACGCGAAACCCGCGCTCTTGCCGAGGCTGATCAGATCGCGCGCCGCGTCGAGCAGCGTCGGGTCTTCGAGCAGCACACGGTGCACCGCGAAAATGCCCGCTTCGCCATGCGCGCCGCGTTGCGAGGCGTCGCGCACGGTGGTGCCGAGATCGGCATCGACGGTGGCAATCGCCTTGTCCAGCAGACGGCTCTCCGCGGCGGACGTGCCGGTCGCCGTCTCCGGCGGATCGATGTCCGCATCGTCCCAGCGCACCAGCTTGCCGACCGCGACGCCCGGCGCCGCGCACACGCCCGCGAGCGTATTCGGCGCAAGCACTTCGTCCGCCGCGCGCGCCATCGCTTGCGGCGCCGGCGAGCTGGCGCGCGCCGGTTTTTCCTCCACTTCGCCGTGCGCTTCGCGCGTCAATTCGCGGGCGATTGCATCGACCGCGGCCAGGGCTTGCGGACCGACGCCCAGCAACTCGACCGTCGCGCCTTCACCCGCGCCCAGCCCAAGCAGGCCGACCACGCTTTCGATCGACGCCTTGCGCCCCTCGTAACGCACTTCGACGCGCGCGTCGAAACCGCGCGCCGCTTCACGGGCACGCGCGGCGGGCCGCGCATGCAGGCCGCCGGCGTGTGCCAGCGTGACCTGCTGACGCGCTTCCTCGGTGACGTTCGTCGCACTTGCCTCGCGCGACGCATGGGCCGCCGCGCCGCCGCGTGCGCGCAGCACCAGCAGCGGCGTTTCGCCGGCTTTCAGCATGCCGCCTTGCACACGCTCGACGATCTCGAACGCGTCGGAATTGGCAATCGCGATCACCGACACGAGGCTCGGCGCATTCAGCGCGACCTGGTCCTGATCGAACTCGATCAGCACGTCGCCGGTGCGCACGTGCGCGCCTTGCTCGACCATCGGCGTAAAGCCCTTGCCGCTCAGCTCGACCGTGTCGATACCGATGTGCAGCAGAATTTCCGCGCCTTCCGCGGTGGCCAGCGTCAACGCGTGACCGGTGCGCGCAAGGTGGGTGACGATGCCGTCGCACGGCGCGACGAGTCGGCCCTCGAGCGGATCGACACCGATGCCGTCGCCGAACATGCCGCCCGAAAACACAGGGTCGGGCACGTTCGCGAGCGGCACGACCGGACCGGTCATCGGCGCGAGCAAAACAATATGGCCTTCAGAATGGCTCTTCAAGCGGGACTCCTCGACACGTCGCATCTGATTTTCTCGTCAGTGAGTTTCGGTGACTTTGTTGAGATGGCGCGGCGCGTCAGGATTGCGCCCGCGCGCGGCGGCAAGGCCGGCGGCCATCACATAAAAGGAAAGGATCGCGGCGATCGGATCGAGCGCCGCATGCGCGGTGGCGGCGAGCGGCAAGCTCGCTTCCGGCACGTCGGCCGGCGCGGCGAGCAGCACGCGCGCGCCGCGCGCCTGCATGTCGCGCGCGAGTTGCAGAAGGCCGGCCTGTTCGGGTCCACGCGGTGCGAACACCAGCAGCGGGTAATCGCGGTCGATCAGTTCCATCGGACCGTGGCGCACTTCCGCGCTCGAAAACGCTTCGGCCTGAATGCCGGAGGTTTCCTTCAACTTCAGCGCGGCTTCCTGCGCGATCGCGAGACCGAGACCCCGGCCGATCACGATCATGCGCTCGATGCCGCGCAATTCGTCCACGGCTTTCGACCAGTCGAGCTTGCCGGCCGCTTGCAGCGCATCGGGCAGCGTGTTCAACGCGCCGAGCAGCGCCGCGTCTTTCTGCCAATGCGCGACCAGTTGCGCGGAAATCGACAGCATCGCGATGTAGCTCTTGGTGGCCGCGACGCTCAATTCCGGGCCGGCCAGCAGAGGCAAGTGGAATTCGCACGCGTCGGCCAGCGGCGAACCCGGCGCGTTCACCGCGGCCACCGTCAACGCGCCGGCGCGGCGCAATGCTTGCATGGTGCCGATCAGATCGGGGCTCTTGCCCGATTGCGAGAACGCGAGCGCAAGCTGGTCGCGCACCTGTAGCGGCGCCTGTTGCAACGTGGCGACCGACATCGGCAGCGAGGCGACCGGCACGCCGAGGCGGCTCATCGTCAGGCTGGCGAAGTAGCTCGCGGCATGATCCGAGCTGCCGCGTGCGACCGTCAGCGCGACATGGCGCGGCTGCTGCGCGAGCTTCGCCGCCAACACCGCCACGCGCGCGGTGTCCGTGAGTTGCGCGGCGACCGTTTCAGCGGACGCCAGCGCCTCTTTAAGCATATTCGACAATTGCTTCTCCTTCGACGTAAGTCGCGGTCAACGCCAGTTCACGATCGAACACGACCAGGTCGGCCCACGCGCCGCGCACGATGCGGCCGCGGTCTTCGATGCCGAGATAGTCGGCGGCGTAGCGCGACAAACGGTTTGATACATCGGCGATCGGCAAGCCGATCGAGACGAGATTGCGCAGCGCCTGATCCATCGTCAGCGTGCTGCCGGCGAGCGTGCCGTCGGCGAGACGCACGCCGCCGAGGCACTTCGTTACGTGCTGGCTGCCGAGGCGGTATTCGCCGTCGGGCATGCCGGTGGCCGAGGTGCTGTCCGTCACCACGTAGAGACGCGGAATCGCGCGCAACGCGGCGCGGATCGCGCCCGGATGAACGTGCAGCAAGTCGGGAATGATTTCGGCGAATTCGGCGTGCGCGAGCGCCGCGCCGACGATGCCGGGATTGCGGTGATGCAGCGGCGACATGGCGTTGAACAGATGCGTGAAGCCGCACGCGCCGTGCTTGAGCGCGGCGACGGCGTCGTCGTAGGTGCCGAGCGAATGGCCGAGCTGCACGCGCACGCCGCGCGCCGCCATCTCCGAGATGATTTCCATGTGGCCGGCGATCTCCGGCGCCAGCGTCACGACGCGAATCGGCGCGATCGACAGATACTTCAGCACCTCGTCCATCACCGCCGAAACGGCGGCGTCGGGCTGCGCGCCGAGCTTGCCGGGGTTGATGTACGGCCCCTCCAGATGCACGCCGAGCACCCGCGAGCCACCCGGCGTGCGTATCTTTGCGTTGTCGCCCAAGCCCGCGACGACGCTCATCAGTTCGTCGCGCGGCGCGGTCATCGTGGTGGCGAGCAGGCTCGTCGTGCCATGGCGCGCATGCGTGCGCGCGATCGTTTCGATCGCGTCGCCGGCTTCCATCACGTCGGCGCCGCCGCCGCCATGCACGTGCAGATCGATGAAGCCGGGCAGGATGTAGGGCGCGTCGTTTGTCGACGGATCGACACGCTCGCCCGTCAGCGCCGTGATGCGGCCGTTTTCGTATTCGAGCGTGCCGTGAATCCACCCATCGGTGGTGAGTATGTTTCCGGTCAGCATGAGTCTCTCTGGTGAGGCGCGATACAGGTGCGACTGAATGGCGTTCGCCTGCGTTGTCGACGGCGGCAGGCCGCCATGCGTCAAAGCGACTTTTCAGGTGCGCAATTCAGCGACGAAATCGTAGTAATCGTCGCGGCAATAGGTGTCGGTCAGTTCGATCGCGCGCTGGTCCGCGCTATATCCGACACGCGTAATGACCAGCAGCGCCGAGCGCGGTTCGATGTCCATTAACGATGCGATCTCGCTCGATGCGTTGACCGCGCGAAAGTGCTGCAAGGCGCGCACGACGGCAGCGCCCCGTTGTTCCAGATAGCTGTAAAGCGACACGCCGATCGCGTGCGGGTCGGGCACGACAGCGGCCGGCAGCGCAGAATGCTCGACCGCCATGACGATGCCGTCCGCGCGCCGCAGCCGCCGCAAGCTCGCCACGGCGGCGCCCGGCGAGAGCCCGAGGTGCACCAGTTCGTCGCGATTGGCGGCGCGGATATCGCGCTCGAGCCACACCGAATCCGGGCGGAAACCGCGCTGCTGCATCTTCTTCGTGAAGCCGGTGAGCCGCGACAGCGGATCTTCGACGCGCGGCGTGATGAAGCTGCCCGCGCCCCGCGCGCGCCGGATCAAACCCTGCTCGACCAGCAACTCGATCGCCTTGCGCGCGGTGATGCGCGACACGCCGATCGCGTCGGAGAGGGTGCGCTCCGACGGCAGCGCCTCGCCCGCCGACCACACGCCGCAATGAATCGCCGTCGCAAGATTGCGCGCCAGCTGCAAATAGAGCGGCGTGACGTTGCGGGCGTCAGGCATGAGTGCGGACCAGCGAGTTTCCATGGGGCTCCGGCGGTGTGCGTGGAAGAGTCCGGCCTACGAAAAAGAGAGCCCATTATATAACCAACATAATACCAGTCAATCGACTGGTTCCATGCTGCCACGGCCTGTGTCAAAGCCTTGCCGGATAAGCGTCAGCCGGGCATTACAGCGCCTTTGACGATGCTTTTCCGGCACCAGGATTTACCCGCACGCGGGAGGTGAAACCCGAAAAACGCGATCCATACTGGGCTCCTACAAGCCGGGCGAGATGACCATGATCCATACCTTTTTGATACCACTTGCCGCGCCGCCGCCCAAGCGACTTTTTTAATGGAATGCCTTCAAATATAGTGTTGTGTACCCAGCCCATAAAAAATCCCCCCGGGAGCAGCATTGACAGATTCCGAGGCGCTGCGACGCGCTCAGGCCGTCCGCCATTTCAACCGCTTCTATACCCAGCACATCGGCGCATTGCATGAGCATCTGGCAAGAAGCGCCTTCTCGCTTACGGAAGTGCGAGTCCTGCACGAACTCTCCCGCGGACATGCGCAGACAGCGTCGGCGCTCGGCCGCGCGCTCGGGCTCGACAGCGGTTATCTGAGCCGTCTGCTGACCAGCTTCGAGCGACGCAATCTGATCACGCGGCGCCCGTCCGACTCGGATGCGCGGCAGTCGCTGATCGCGCTCACCGACAACGGCCAAGCGGCTTATGCGCCGCTCGATGCGGCGGCGATCGAAGAAGTGTCCGGGGTACTGGGCGGCCTCGCGCCGCGCGCCCAGCAAGATCTCATCGCTGCGATGAAGCTGATCGAGCGGCTGCTCCGCGGCAAGCAACTCGCTGGACCGGTCGAGCTTCGGCAGCCGCGCGTCGGCGAATGCGGCTGGCTCGTGCATCGGCAAGCGCAATGGTTCGCCGCGCAATACGGCTGGGACCAATCGTTCGAAGGACTGCTCGCACGCGTCGTCGCCGATTACACGCAACGCAACGATCCGGTGCGCGAGATGTGCTGGGTCGCCGATCAGGAGGGCATCGTGGTCGGCTCGGTGTGCATCGTCGGCGTCTCGACGACGGTGGCGGGCGTGCGGCTGTTGTGGGTGGAGCCGGACGCGCGGCGTCTCGGCATCGGCACGCAGTTGCTCAGCGAATGCCTGCGCTTCGCCGGGCGCGCGGGTTACACGAAGCTCACGCTGACCACCGCGAGCACGCTTGCGGACCCGCGCCGGCTATGCGAGCGCGCCGGCTTCACGCTCGCGGGCACGGCGGCGGAGCGGCGCTTCGGGAAGGACCTGACGGTTGAGCGGTGGGAGCGCGAGTTGTAGGAGCGGGGCGGGGCTGGCCTGCATGCGAGTGAAGGAGCTGCCGGTTGCCCCTTTCACTCGCACTCGCTTGAACGCAGCCGCTTAGAACGACGGCACCACCGAACCCTTGAACTGCGTCTTGATGAACTGGCGCACGTCTTCCGACTGGTAAGCCGCGACCAGCTTCCTGACCCACGGCTTGTCCTTGTCCTGTGCGCGCACGGCGATCAGATTCGCATACGGGCTGTGAATGTCCTCGAGCGCGATGGCGTCCCTGGTCGGCTGCAATCCGGCGGCCAGCGCGAAGTTGGTGTTGATCGCGGCGGCGTCGACATCCGACAGCGAGCGCGGCAGTTGCGCGGCGTCGAGTTCGACGAGCTTGATCTTCTTCGGATTGTCGGCGACGTCGAGCGCGGTCGCGTTATTGCCGTTCGCGCCCGCGCCGGCCTTGAGCTTGATCACGCCTTGCGCCTGCAACAACAGCAGCGCGCGGTTCTCGTTCGACGGATCGTTAGGCACCGCGATCTTCGCGCCTTGCGGCAGATCCTTCAGCGACTTCAGCTTCTTCGAGTAGATGCCGAGTGGCGAGATATACGTCAGGCCGACGTTGACGATCTTGTAGCCGCGCTGCTTGATCTGGCTATCGAGGTAGGGCTGGTGCTGGAAACTGTTCGCGTCGAGGTCGCCCGCGTCGAGCGCGGCGTTCGGCTGCACGTAATCGTTGAATTCGACGACCTTCACGTTCAGCCCTTCGCGCTTCGCCACCTTCGTGACGACTTCCCAGATTTGCGCATCCGAGCCGCCGATGGTGCCGACCTTGATGGCTTTGTCGTCGGCGTGCGCGCCGAAGCTGGTGACGATCGCCGCGCCGGCGACGACTGCCGAGAGGGCCTTGAGTATGTTTCTGCGCTGCATGTAGTTCTCGCTTTTTCTGATCGATGTCAGATTCGGGTGGAAGCGGGCGGCGTTGCTCAGCGATGCTTCGCGTTGCTCTGCGTGACTGATTGCAGCGCCGCCAACTGGACCGTAAATGCTCTCATAGGCCCGGCGAGATGGGAAATATCACGATCGCATATAGGTATGCGCGTTCGCGCGCAAGACAGGAACGTGCGCGGCTTTGCTTGCGGGCGACGGCGCGACAAGCGGTCGAGCCTCCGTGGCCGGCTACGGGCCTGGTGAGCGCACGAGAGGTTCGCGCGCTCACATGCCTGCAATGCGGCGAGGCTGGCTAGAACGCGGTCCAGTCGTCGTCCGAGGCGGCCGGCTTCGCGTCCGCGGCGGCCGGGCGCGTGAGCGCCGGCTTCGTGCTTGCAGCAGACGTGGCCGATGCGACAGGCGCGGAAAGCTTCAGCCGAACCGACTGCGGCTCGGCACGCGCGGCCGACTGCATCCGCCCCGTTGCGCCCGCTTCGCGCTTCGGGCCCGCCTGCACCGCCGCCGTCACTCTGCGCGCCGCCAGGGCAGCCGGTCGCTCGGCCACGGCATCCGCGCCGTTCACGCGAAACGCACTCACGGTGTCGCGCAGACGCCTCGCCTGATCCTGCAACGAAGCCGCCGCAGCCGCGGCCTGCTCGACCAGCGCCGCATTCTGCTGCGTCACTTCGTCCATTTGCGTGACGGCGCGGCCGACCTGCGAAATGCCGCCGCTCTGCTCCTCGGACGCCGCCGCGATCTCGCCCATGATGTCGGTCACACGTTGCACCGCTTGCAGGATTTCGCCCATCGTCGCGCCGGCTTGCTGCACGAGCGTCGAGCCGTTGTGCACGCGTTCGACCGACGCGCCGATCAACTGCTTGATCTCCTTGGCCGCCGTCCCCGAGCGCTGCGCGAGGCTGCGCACCTCGCCCGCGACGACCGCGAAGCCGCGGCCCTGCTCGCCCGCGCGCGCGGCTTCCACCGCCGCGTTCAACGCCAGAATGTTGGTCTGAAAAGCAATGCCCTCGATCACGCCGATGATGTCGGCGATCTGCCGCGAGCTCTCGTTGATCTCGCCCATCGTGTCGATCACGCGGCTCACCACGTCGTTGCCGCGCGTCGCGATCTCGGACGCGTTATGCGCGAGGCCGCTCGCCTGGCGCGCGTTGTCGGCGTTCTGCTTGACCGTCGCGGTCAACTCTTCCATGCTCGCGGCGGTTTCCTGCAACGAGGCCGCCTGCTGCTCGGTGCGCTGGGACAGATCGCCGTTGCCGGCTGCAATCTGCTGCGTCGCCGAGGCGATCGATTCCGCCGAACTGCGAATCTCGCCGATGGTCCGCTGCAATCGGCTCTGCATTTCATGCATCGCGGCCATCATGCTGGTCTTGTCATGCGGACGGACCGCGACGGCTTGCGTCAGATCGCCCTGCGCGATATGCGCCGCGAGCCGCGCCGCCTGTTCCGGTTCGCCGCCGAGACTGGCGCGCACGTTGCGGATGATGAGCACCATCGCCAGCGAGATGAGCGCGCCGATCACGAGCACGACGGCGAGGTGTCCCAGCAGCGTCTGATAGTAGACGGTGTCGATGTCCTTGATGAACACGCCGCTCGTGATGTTCCAGTCCCACGGCGCGAAACGCACCACATAGCTGACTTTCGGCACCGCCGTTTCACTGTGCGGCAGACGTCCGCGATATTGCGCGAAGCCGCGGCCGCTGGCCTTGGCGGCATCGACGATCGCCACGTACAACAACTTGCCGTCCGGGTCCTTGAAGTCGCCCACTGGCTTGCCGGTCATTTGCGGCAGCGTCGGATGCATCAGCACGACCGGTTTCGAATCCATCACGAACAGATAGCCGGACTCGCCGTAGCGCATCGTCGCAAGACGGGCGAGCGCCTCGCGCTGGGCATCGGCCTCGCTCATCTTGCCGTTCTGCGAAAGCGCGTAGTAGCCGTTCACGACGCCCTGCGCCGCCTCGACGAGGTTCGCCATGCCCGCCTTGCGCTCGGCCAGCATCGTGCCGCGCGTTTCGATCGCGCTCCACAAGCCGACGCCGAGCAGCCCCAGCCATACGAGCGCGAGCGACAGCCATAGTTTGCGATTCAAACTCATCCTGCTCATTGAGGTCTCTCTCGTGTGATTTCGTTTTGAGTGCCGCGCACGCCAATACCGGCGGCAAACGATTGCCACGGTTATATCGGCATGGCGGACGCTCAACTTGAGAAAACCGTAAGGGGCCCGATGGCTGGAAGAAAGGCCGCGAGGCGAGTCGGCCGTACGCAAGAAACCCGCGGCTGACCGATAATCGAGGGCCAGGTGGCCGCGAATCCGAGCGGTCCATTCGATTCATTCAATTGCCTGCGAGAACACTTATGTACGTCATCAATCTCATCTACACCGCACCGCTCGAACGTATCGACGACGCGCTCGAAGCGCACCGCGCGTTTCTGACGAAGCACTTCGATGCAGGCGTATTCGTGGCCGCCGGGCCGAAGATGCCGCGCGACGGCGGCATCATTCTGGCGGTGCGCATCGAGCGCGATAAGCTGGACGAGATTCTCGCGAGCGACCCGTTCGCGCAGCAAAATCTCGCGCGTTATGAAGTGACGGAGTTCAAGACGACGCGCCTCGCGGCGGGGTTGAATTTGCCGGTTCCGGCTTGAAAACGGCAGCGAGGAAGGGATTTGAGAACGGGGCGCGCGGCTGATAGGCGCGCCCCCATGTATCGAAGCGTCAGTCGAGCAGCAGCTTGATGTCGTGCACCCAGGGCGCCGCGCCCTGGCCGTCGCGCGCGAACAGACGCAGTTTGCCGTTCGTGTCGAGTACATAGCTCGCCGCCGTGTGATCCATCGTGTAGCTGTCCGGCGTCTTGCCCGGCACTTTCGCATAGTAGATGCGGAAGTCTTTCGTGACCTTGGTGAGTTGCGCCTGATCGGCCGGACGCAAGCCGACGAACGTCGGGTTGAACGCCGGCACGTATTGCGCGAGCAAGGCGGGCGTGTCGCGCTCGGGATCGACGGTGACGAAAAGCACCTGCACGCGCTTCGCGTCTTCCGGGCCGAGTTGCTGTAGCGCTTGCGAGAGTTCGGCCATCGTCGTCGGGCAGACATCCGGGCAATGCGTGTAGCCGAAGAACAGCACCACGACCTTGCCCTTGTAATCCGCCATTGTGCGGATCTTGCCAGACGTGTCGGGCAGCGCGAAGTCGCTCCCGAATTGAGTATTGCCGGTGATGTCGAGATTCTGGAACGCCGGCGGCTGCTTGCCGCAGCTTGCCAGCAGCGCGGCGCCGCCAAGCGCGCAAGCGATCACGGCGGTCCGCACGGCAGCACGCGCCGTGCGCGCGAAGCGGTTTTTGATCATGGGATTAAACGCCGATCAGGACGCGTGCGTAATGGTCGATCAGCAGCGCGGCGAACAGCAGCGACAGATAGACGATCGAATAACGGAAGGTTCTGCGCGCCAGATCGTCCGAATACTCCCGATAGATCTTCCACGCATACGCGAGGAACACGGCGCCGAGCAGCGCCGCCGCCGCGAGGTACACCACGCCGCTCATGCCGGAGATGAACGGCATCATCGTGACCGCGAACAGGATCACCGTGTAGAGCAGGATATGCAGACGCGTGTACTTCTCGCCGTGCGTGTTCGGCAACATCGGCAAGCCGGCGTTTTCGTAGTCTTTGCGGCGATAGAGCGCGAGCGCCCAGAAATGCGGCGGCGTCCACACGAAGATGATCAGCACGAGAATCCATGCGTCCCCAGGCACGTGGCCGGTGACCGCGGCCCAGCCGAGCGCCGGCGGCATTGCGCCCGAGGCGCCGCCGATCACGATGTTCTGGGGCGTGGCGGGCTTGAGCAGCAGCGTATAGATGACCGCATAGCCGACGAAGGTGGCCAGCGTCAGCCACATGGTCAGCGCATTGGCGAACGTGTAAAGCGTCCACATGCCGAGGCCGCCGAGCACGGCCGAAAACGACAGGATCTGCACGGTGGTGATTTCGCCGCGCGCGGACGGCCGCCATGAGGTGCGGCGCATCTTCGCGTCGATTTTCTGTTCGACGAGGCAGTTGATCGCGAACGCCGCGCCGGCCAGCAGCCAGATGCCGACGGTGCCGCCGATCAGCACGGTCCACGGCACCATGCCGGGCGTCGACAGAAACATGCCGATGACCGCGCAGAACACCGCAAGCTGCGTGACGCGCGGCTTGGTCAGGGCGATGTACTGGGAGACCCGGCTGCCGGGCGTTTGGGAGAGAGTTGTGCTGTCCATGTGGGTCACGCTGGCGCGGCATCGCGCGCGGGCAACGCGGCGCGGCCGGGACGGCTAGAAGCGATTCGAAAGTTTAGCATAACGAGTAGCAGCAGCAGGATCGCCGCGCCGCCGTTATGGGCGACCGCAATGGGTAGCGGCCATTGCAAAACGATGTTCGACAGGCCGGTGATGAACTGGATCAGCACGATCAGCAGCACGCCGTCCGCCGGACGGCGCAGCGACTCGAAGCGGCGCAGTTTCAGCGCGAACCATACCAGATAGGCGACCACCACGATCGCGAACGTGCGGTGCGTCCAGTGAATCGCGACCAGCGCATCCTGCGTGATCATGTCGCCGTCGCGGGTCATCCCGAGTGCGCGCCACAGGTGGAAGCCGTGCTCGAAGTCCATTGACGGGACCCATTGGCCGTTGCAGGTCGGGAAGTCCGTGCAGGCGAGCACGGCGTAGTTCGTGCTGACCCATCCGCCCAACGCGATCTGCACGATCAGCAGCACGAGGCCGGCGATGGCCGCCGCGCGCCAGCGCGCGGCTTCGGGTTCGTAAGCGGGCAACGGCGTCTGCCGGGCGGCCAGCCAGCCGAGCGTGCCGAGCAGCGCGAGGCCGAGCAGCAAGTGAATCGTCACGATCACCGGTTGCAGTTTCATCGTCACGGTCCATGCCCCGAATGCGCCCTGCACCAGAATCAGCAGCAACAGCGAGGTCGGCCACCACGGCGACACATGCAGCGGGCGGCGCTTGATGCGCGCCGTCCACGCAATCACCGTCTGCGCGATGATCAGCACGCCGATCGCCATGGCGAAGTAGCGGTGGATCATTTCAATCCATGCCTTCGTCATGCTGACCGGGCCGGTGGGCATCGCCTGATGCGCGGCAGTGATCGCCGCGTGCGCGATGAACGGCGACGACGTGCCGTAGCAGCCCGGCCAGTCGGGACAGCCGAGGCCGGAATCGGTGAGGCGCGTGAAGCCGCCGAACATCACCAGGTCCAGCGTCAGGAAAGTGGTGAGCCAGACCAGCTTGCGGAATTTGTTGTCGTCGGCCTTGACCCACACGTAGGACAGCGGCAACAACGCGATACACAAGCCGATCAAGGCCAGTTGCAGGACGAACATCTTCTCTCTTACCCTGGTTGCGGCGTCAGCCGATGCTCGACCATTTGAGCAGCCTGGTCACGTCGCCCTTGATCTTGCTGGGGTTCGGATCTTTCGGGAAACGCATCATCAGATTGCCGTTCGGATCGACCATGTAAATGTGATCGGTGAGTTGGGTGCCGGTATCGGCCGGCAGCCACGCGGCCACTTGCGCCGGGTCGGCGACCAGCATGTTGGTGTCGGGATACGCTTTTTGTATCACGTCCGCGACGTTGCCTGCGTCGGTGCGCAGCCATACTTCGACGACGCGCTCGCGCTCCGGTCCCTGCGCCGCGCGGATTTGCCGCATGAAGTAGAGCTTGGTGACGCAGGCTTTGTCGCACGCGCTGCTGTCGACCGAAATCAGCAGCCAGCGGCCGCGCAGCGAAGCGAACTTGAGCGGCTTGCCGTCCTCGCCCGTGACCATGAGCGAGTCGGGGATCGGCCGCTGCGGTTCGACCAGCTTGCCGTAACTCGTGCTGCCGCCGGTCGGCTTGATCACGTAGTACGTGACATACGACACGACGATCGGCGCCGCGCAGACGATCGCCAGCAACAACAGGATCCAGCGGCCACGCTCCCATGAGCCCTTGCCGTTGGGTTGGCCGGGCATCGCTTGCTTCGGAGCTTCGGATTTGCCGGCTTGCGGCGAACGGGGAGATTGCGTCGACACTACAGAACCTCTTTCAATGATTGCGCGGTCGCCGGCCCGTGCGTGGCCGACGAAACCGCATGCGCTGCGTTACACGCCCGGCGCGTGCTCTTTTTTTGCCGCGCGGCGCGCGGCGTACACGCCGAAGACGAGCGCCGCGGCCGCCATGCCCCACCACTGGAACATATAGCCGTAATTGCGCTCGACGCCGCTCGTCGGCGCAGGCCAATCGCGCACCAGTTTGTCGCCGTCGTCGTTCAATTGCTGGATCACGAACGATTGCAACGGCAGGCCGGTTTCCGCGGCGTAAGCGGCAATATCCAGATTCTGCCGGATCAACTGATGCGCGGCAGAACCGCCCTGCCCCAACTCGAAAGCGCGCGAAGCATCGGCGCGCGCGATACCCTCGATTTCGATCTCGCCTTGCGGCGTGGCATACGGCGCGATGGTCTCGCGATTGCTCATGTTGCGCGGCAACCAGCCGCGATTGACCAGCACATAACCACCGTCGGCCAGTTTAAAAGGCATCACGACGTAAAAGCCGGGCTGATCGTTATACGGACGATTATCGAGGTACACGACCTTGTCCGCGACGAAACTGCCGCGCGCCTTCACGCGATGGAATTCGATGTCCTTCAATTCGACCGCCTGGCTGCTCACCGGCTGCGCCGGCGCATGCTCGAACTGCGTGATGTGCGCTTCGAGCGCTTCCTTTTGATGCGCGCGCTCGCGCTGCCAGAAACCGAGCCGCACGGTCACCACGATCACCAGCAGAATCAGCAGTGCGGGAATGAGGCGAATTTTCATCGAACGCGCTCCGGCATCGCGCGCCGCACCACCGGGAAGGTACGGCAGACGCTAGCGCGCGGTGAGATAATGATCGTCTCGCCTATGCGCTTTCCGCTTTCAGTTGGTTCCATGCACATTCTCGTTCCCGTCGCCTTCGTCCTGATCATCGCCAGCATGGTGTCGGCGCTGTACTTCATGATGCATGACAAGGGCAAAACCAAGCGGATGGTCTGGTCGCTCGCCACGCGGGTGGGCCTGTCGATCTCGCTGTTCCTGTTCATCCTGTTCGCACACTGGATGGGCTGGATTCAGTCGACCGGTATTCCTTACGGGCGTTGAGCCCGGCGGAAAGTCCCCTACTCCGCTAAACAAAACGCCGCCCTGACAGGGTCGAGGGCGGCGCTGATCCGTTCCTTATGCGCCGCGTCCTTCACAGACGTTGCGCGACCGGCTTCTCATGCGATTCCGGCGAACCGGCGGACGCAAGCCGGACTGCGTTACAGCCAGTACACCACGACGTACAGCCCCAGCCACACCACGTCGACAAAGTGCCAGTACCAGGCGGCGCCTTCGAACGCGAAGTGATGCTCCGCCGTGAAGTGGCCGCGAATCATGCGCGCCAGCACCACCGCCAGCATCGTGCCGCCGAGGAACACGTGGAAACCGTGGAAGCCCGTCAGCAGGAAGAACGTTGAACCGTACACGCCCGAGGCCAGCGTCAGGTTCAGTTCGTGGTAAGCGTGAAAATACTCGTAGCCCTGAAAGAACAGAAAGACGACGCCGAGCACGAGCGTAGCCGCCAGCCAGATCATCGCCTTCTTGCGATGATCTTCGCGCAGCGCGTGGTGCGAAACGGTCAGCGTGGCGCCCGAGGACAGCAGCAGCGCCGTGTTGATGGTCGGGATCGGCCACGGCTGCATCGACTTGAAGGTCGAGACCAGCGCTGCCGGACCATTGTTCGGCCACACCGCGGAGAAGTCCGGCCAGATCAGCTTGTAATCGAGGCTGCCGAGTTGATGCAGCGCGATTTCGCGCGCGTAGAACAGCGCGCCGAAGAACGCGCCGAAGAACATCACTTCGGAGAAGATGAACCAGCTCATGCTCCAGCGGTACGACTTGTCGACATTCTTGCCGTACATGCCGCCTTCCGACTCGGCGATCGCGTCGCCGAACCAGTGCCACAAGGTAAAGAGCAGCCACAACAAACCGACGACAACGCCAATCGGCGCCCAGTCATGCGCATTGATCCAGGCCGCCAGCGATCCGAGCATGACCAGCAACCCAACCGCGGCGCTAATCGGATGCCGCGACGGATGCGGTACGAAATAGTACGGGCTCTCGTTTTGACCGCTCATTCTTGATTCTCCACTTCAGTCCAGTTGTTCCGGAATCTCCGGCTGTATCTTCGGCGGCGCGTCGATACCGCACCGCTTCACTCTAATTCGTGGGCTTTGCTTCGCCCTGTATCCTGCACGCGCCTACCGCTTCAACCCACCACGGTCCGCACGACCAGGATCAGCACGCCGATGAAAACGGCCGCGCAGATCAACGCCGCCGCAATCACATGCAGCGGGTTCAACTGCGTGGCGTCCGCTTCCAGATCGCGGCGCTTGCGCACGCCGAAAAACGACCAGAGCACGGCTCGCATCGACTGGCCAAAACTGCTCTTGCGCGGACTGCCGCCGTTATTGCTCATCTCGTCTTCCTTCGCCAGCGGCTCATGCCGTCAAGCGGGGTTGGCGGCGGTTGCCGCCGTATTGGCCGGGAGCGCCGCGCTTCCGGTCTTCGCCGCGGCCGGCGTGCTCAATTCAAAGAACGTGTACGACAACGTGATCGTTTTCACATCCTTCGGCAACTTCGGATCGACCACGAACACCACCGGCATCCGCTTGGTCTGATTCGCGGTCAACGTCTGCTGCGTAAAGCAAAAACACTCGATCTTCTTGAAGTACTCGGTGGCCTGTTTCGGCGCGTAGCTCGGAATGGCTTGCGCCTGAATCGTGCGCGCCTGCTCGTTGCTGACCTCGTACATCACCGTCGTCACTTCGCCCGGGTGCACGTCGAGGCTGCGCTGCTCCGGCTTGAAACCCAACGGGCCGCGCGCGTTCGCGTCGAATTCGATCGAAATCGTGCGGCTCATGTCGACCTGCGTATTCTTCGCCTCGCGCGCCGTGGCATCACGCTGCACGAGGTTGTTGATGCCGGTGATCTCGCAGATCGCGCGGTACATCGGCACCAGCGCAAAACCGAAACCGAACATCATCAACGCGACCACGAACAGCTTGATCAGCATCGAACGGTTAAAAGAGCGGTCGGCCTGAGCCGGCGGTTGCGTCGACATCTCAATCCTCAACAAACCTGCAAACGGACTTCAACCGCCGCGTCAGGAGAACCACGCCTGATTGATGATGACGCTCGCAAAAAATATCGCTGCGATGGCGAACATCACAAGTCCAATCCGCCTGTTGCTTGCGCGAATCTGTTCCGGCGTACGTCTTTCCTGTGGATTGCGCGTCATGCTCAAGCTTCTGAATACCTTTGTGACACGGCGGAAACCGCCGCTACGGCTGCCGGCCCGGAGGGCGACGCGCTATCCGCGCCGCCGCCGCAACCGGCTATCTTGCTGGCTGACGATTACTCGACCGTCGGCGGGTTTTCGAACGTGTGGAACGGAGCCGGACTCGGCACGGTCCACTCGAGGCCCGTTGCGCCGTCCCACGGCTTGTCGCCGGCCTTTTCATGGTCGCCGCCGCCACGGTAGGCCGGCAATGCAACAGCGAACAGGAAGTACACCTGCGCCAGACCAAAACCGAAAGCGCCGATCGAGATGACCTGGTTCCAGTCGGTGAACTGGGCCGGATAGTCAGCATAGCGACGCGGCATGCCTGCGAGACCGACGAAGTGCATCGGCAGGAACGCGAGGTTGAAGAAGAACATCGACGCCCAGAAGTGGATCTTGCCGCGCGTTTCGTTGTACATCCAGCCGGTCCACTTCGGCGCCCAGTAGTACCAGCCGGAGAAGAGCGCGAAGAGCGACCCCGCCACCAGCACGTAGTGGAAGTGCGCCACCACGAAGTAGGTGCCGTGATACTGAATGTCGAGCGGCGCCATCGCGAGCATCAGGCCCGACAGACCGCCGAACGTGAACACCAGCAGGAAGCCGACCGCGAACAGCATAGGCGTTTCGAAGCTCAGCGAACCGCGCCACATCGTCGCGACCCAGTTGAACACCTTCACGCCTGTCGGCACCGCGATCAGCATCGTGGCGTACATGAAGAACAGTTGGCCCGTCACCGGCATGCCGGTTGCGAACATGTGGTGCGCCCAGACCATGAACGACAGAATCGCGATCGACGAGGTTGCGTACACCATCGAGCTATAGCCGAACAGCGGCTTGCGCGAGAACGCCGGAATCACCTGCGACACGATCCCGAACGCCGGCAAGATCATGATGTACACCTCGGGGTGCCCGAAGAACCAGAAGATATGCTGGTACATGACCGGGTCGCCGCCGCCGGCCGCGTTGAAGAACGACGTGCCGAAGTGACGGTCGAACAGCACCATGGTGATCGCGCCTGCGAGAACCGGCATCACGGCAATCAGCAGGTATGCGGTGATCAGCCATGTCCAGACGAACATCGGCATTTTCATCAGCGTGAGGCCGGGCGCGCGCATGTTCAGGATCGTCACGACGATGTTGATCCCGCCCATGATCGACGAAGCGCCCATCAGGTGAACCGCGAAAATCGCGAAGTCCATGCCGGGGCCCATCTGCGTGGACAACGGCGCGTAGAGCGTCCAGCCGGCGGCGGTCGCGCCGCCCGGCGAGAAGAACGAACCGACCAACAGGACAGCCGCCACCGGCAGCAGCCAGAAGCTGAAGTTGTTCATCCGCGCGAAAGCCATGTCCGATGCGCCGATCTGCAGCGGCACCATCCAGTTCGCGAAGCCGACGAACGCCGGCATGATCGCGCCGAACACCATGATCAGGCCGTGCATGGTGGTCAACTGGTTGAAGAACTCGGGGCGCATGATCTGCAAACCCGGCTCGAACAGTTCGGCACGGATCATCAGCGCCATCACGCCCCCGGAGAGGAACATGACGAACGAGAAGATCAGGTACAGCGTACCGATGTCCTTGTGATTGGTTGCGAACAGCCAACGGCGCCAGCCATGCGGCGTTTCGTGGGCATGGTCGCCGTGCACGTGCTCGTGGCCCGCGACTACATCGTGTCCGATGCTAGACATGACAATCTCCTAAAGCAAATACTGCGATGCTGACCATGAACACGTCAGGCAGCCGGGCTGATCTGAACACGCCGGGCTTCTTTCGCGTCGCTGCCGCCCGTGATCGTTTCCGGCTTCTTCAAAATAATGTGGTCTTCGGCGATGCCGGCTGCCTTCAACGCGTCGCGCACGGCTTCGGCGCGGCTCTTCGCGAGCTTGGCGTTGGTGTCGGCGGAACCGGTTGCGTCGGTGAAACCGGACAGCGTGAACTTCGCGTCCGGATGCGCCTTCGCGTAAGCCGCGGCCGCCTCGACCGCCGCTTTCGCGTCGGCCGGCAGCGTGCTCTTGCCCGTATCGAAGTAGACGCTTGCCGGCAATGCCGCTTGCGGTGCGGCCGCGCTGTCCGAAGCGCCCGCGGCTGCTTCCGCACCCGAGGCACCCGAAGCTGCCGCCGCACCCGAAGCCGCTTCGGCACCGCTCGCCGCGGCGCCTGCGTCGGCCAGATGGTTGCCGCCTTCGGGCAGCTTGCCGTTACGCGCGTCCGCCACCTGCTTCGGCTGGAGAATGTCGCCCGTGTGGTTGCTCCACGCGTTACGTTCGTATGTGATGACCGAGGCGATCTCGACGTCGTTCAGCGTCGGCGCCCACGCAGGCATCGCGTTCTTGCCCTTCAGTACGAGGCTTACGTGCTCGGCCAGCGGGCCGTGCGCGACCTTGCTGCCGTCGATTGCCGGGAATGCGCCCGCGCCCTTGCCGGTCGGCTGATGGCAGACCGCGCAATTCGCCGCGTACACCTTGCCGCCGCGCTCCATCAACTCGGCCAACGTGTAGGTCTTGTTCGGGTCGTCCTTGCCGGCCGCCATTTTCTTCTTCTGCGTGTCGACCCACTTCGCGTAGTCGTCGGCGGACAGTACGTCGACCACCACCGGCATGAACGCGTGTTCCTTGCCGCACAGTTCGGTACAGAAGCCGCGGAACGTGCCGACCTTTTCCGCCTTGAACCACGTGTCGCGCACGAAACCCGGAATCGCGTCCTGCTTCACGCCGAAAGCCGGCACGTACCAGGAGTGGACCACGTCGTTCGCGGTCGTGATGATGCGGATCTTGCTATTGACTGGAACGACGAGCGGATTGTCGACTTCCTGCAGATAGGTAGTGGAAATCGGCTGACGACCGTCGGTTTCCGCACGCGGCGTGGAGAGCGTGGACAGGAAACTGATGCCCTCGCCCGGACCCTTCACGTAGTCGTAGCCCCACTTCCACTGGTAGCCGGTGACCTTGATGGTGACGTCGGCGTTCGTGGTGTCCTTCATCGCGACGACGGTCTTGGTGGCGGGCAGCGCCATCAGCACGACGATGACGAACGGCACGATCGTCCAGATGATTTCGACGGTGGTGCTTTCGTGGAAATTCGAAGCCTTGTGGCCTTTCGATTTGCGGTGAGCAAAGATCGAATAGAACATCACAGCGAACACGCCGATGAAGATCACCGTGCAAAGAATCAGCATGAACGTGTGAAGGCTGTAGAGCTCCTCAGCGATTTTCGTCACAGGCGGCTGGAGATTGATCTCGTTGACGGCAGGGCCGCCCGGAACATCGCCCACTGCCAGGGCGGCACCGGCGAAAAGCAGTCCGCTCGTCGCCAGCACGCCCATGAGGGCTCGCTTGATTGTTTTCATAGCTTCCTTACCCAAAATTTCCATTCAAACCCTCGACCCCGCCGGCAGGCTGCCCCGCGCTCCCCGTGAACGCCGCGCGCTCGACACGTCTAGCAACGTGTGAGCCACATGCGCAGTTCGCCTGCGAACTGCGCGCGCCGATACTGCGCGAGATGTTGCCCGATCATGACCGTCTGCCCGCGCGAGATCAGTTTGATCTGCTCGCGCGGCGTTGCGCCCGCCTCGATCCGCACCCAGCGCGGATTGAATTCAAATTGCGTGAGCCGCTCGCCGCTGACCTGCTCGATCACGAGCCGGTTCTGAAACAGCCGGATGCGCTCGTAATCAACAGCATGACGCGCATAGATGGCAAACGCGACGCCCACCGCCAGCAATTCGATACCGGTGAACGGCAACACCAGCCAGGCGCCGACCAGAACCAGCATGAAAGCAATTGCCAACGAGAACAACGCAAGCGACACGTAGAGACATACGAACTGCCGTGGAGACATCGAACAGTTGCGCTTCATGATCCAGTCTTTGAGGACCGGTTCCGAATCCGCCAGCAGATCTGATGCTTCCATCGCAGCCTCCTGCGAATCCCCGGCTGCTGACAGTGCTCGCGACCACCATGCGGCCGCTCGCTACACCGCCGCGCCACTTCATTTTGCAGCCCTGCGTCTCGGGCCTGCCGCCCCAAATGTGGGAACTCCGGGCGACAAACTGACGCATTATAGGCGCGATCCATAGCATCCACAAGCAAGCCTCGGCTGGCTCACAAGCCAGGCGTGACAAGCCTCCGCGCCGTTTTGACGCACCTTTTGCGCGTCCTTCGAAGCGGTAATTTCGGGCATAACAGATGCCCGCTTTACCGCCTCGTTGATTCCTCAACGGTTCCTCGAGGAACCTCGTCCGATATCCTCGATCCGCACGATGCCATGACCTTCGGCCGTGGTGCGCGGCACGGCTTTCCATGCGTGTCCGTAGATCACCTCGAAGGTCAGCGCGATGGTGCCGTCCGCGCGCCGACGGGCTTCGAGCGCCCCGAGCAGTGCCTTGTGCAGCCTGCGTGCGGCGGCACTCGACGACGCTTCGCGCTCAAACGGATAGGCGCCCCAGCGGCGCACGTCCGCGAGCAGCGACTCGGGGGACTTGTAGGTGATCGTGAGCGTTTCCTGGTCCATCACTGGAATCTCGAAGCCGCTCTCGACCAGCATGTCGCCCAGATCATGCATATCGACAAAGTCGATCACGTGCTTGCGCATGACGACGCCGTGCGCGGCCTCGACTTCCGCATAGGCGCCGCGCAACTCCTTGAGCGAATCAGGGCCGAGCGTGCTGAACATCAGGAGCCCGTTGACCTTCAGCACCCGCTGCCATTCTGGAAAGACGAGATCGGGACGCGAATGCCAGTGCAGCGCGAGGTTTGACCAGATGAATTCGAAGGCGCCGGCCGCGAACGGCAGCGCCGAGAAGTCGGCCTGCGCGAATCGTGGGCCGCGGGCGCCGAGCGCCTTGCCGAGCGTTGCCGGCAGAAATCGCCGCCAACTCGTGTCGCCGGAATCGTGGCGCAGCGCGCGGCTGAGCATGCCATGCGAGAGATCGGAGCCGAACACCGGCGCCTCGGGAAAGCGCTCACGCAGCGCGGGAATGTCTTCGCCCGCCCCGCAGCCGGCATCGAGGACGCTCGCCGGCGTCACCTTGATGTAATCGAGACGCTCGCGCATGCGCTGGGCGATTTCGCGCGGCAGGAAGGCGACCTCGTCGAAGGTCGCGGCACGGCGGTCGAAAATCCGCCGCAGACGCCGGGAATCATAGGCCGGACGGCCGGATTGAGCGGAAGTTGGGGACATGAGTGTCGTACTGGCGTGGAGCCCGAAGTATACTCGTTCGCTTCCCTTCATTCAGTGCGAAAGGCCTTCGGGCGGTCGAATCATGCCATTCCGTCTGTTTTCTTCATTCCCCGGCGGTTCGACCACGCGCTTCGTTCGTTTTGCACACGGCTTGCGTTCGGCATGGCCGCATGTGACCCAAGCCGTGCTGCCGAATCTGTGCGCGTTATGCGGCGATTTGTCGCATAAGACACTGTGCGCCGGTTGCGACGAAGCGTATTGGAATGAAAGCCGATTGCGGTGCACGGTATGCGCCGAGCCCTTGTCCGAGATGCGAGCGGCGAGCCGTGCCTACTATCGCTGCGCGGAATGCATCGGTGAGCCGCCCTCGTTCGACGCGACCCTCGCGTTGGCGGATTACCGTCCACCGCTCGACGCGTTGGCGCTCGGCCTGAAATTTCGCGCCCGGTTGATGCTGGCGCGCGAGTTCGCGCTACGCCTCGCTCGGCTCGCGCAAGACTCGTGGCAGGACAGATCGGCGCGGCCCGATGTGATCGCGCCCGTGCCGCTCGCCCGCCAACGTCTCACCGAGCGCGGCTACAACCAGGCATGGCAAATCGCGAGGCCGTTGGCCCGCGCGCTGACTGTGCGCGGCAACGCCACCTTGCTGCATCGCGTGATCCATACCGCGCCGCAATCGCGGCTCGACCTGGAGGCGCGCCGGCTGAACGTGGGCCGCGCCTTCAAGGTGGCCGAACCGGTGCAAGGCCTGCATGTCGGCATCGTCGACGATGTGATGACGACCGGCGCCACGCTCGAGGCGCTGGCAAGCACGCTCAAAGCCGCCGGTGCGCGGCGGGTCACCAACTTCGTCGCGCTGCGCACACCGAAAAACTAGTCTCCACCTGGTCTCATCATGTTCAACGTCGTTCTCGTAGAACCGGAAATTCCGCCGAACACCGGCAACGTCATCCGTCTGTGCGCCAACACCGGCGCGCGGCTGCATCTGATCGAGCCGCTCGGCTTTCCGCTCGACGACGCCAGGATGCGCCGCGCGGGTCTCGACTATCACGAGTATGCGCAAATGAACGTGCATGCCGATTGGTCGGCGTTCGTCGCCAAGGAATCACCGGACCCGGCGCGTATGTTCGCCTTCACCACACGCGGCTCGGGTCGCTTTCACGAGCATGCGTTTCAATCCGGCGACTGGTTCGTGTTCGGCGCCGAAACGCGCGGCCTGCCCGACTCGGTGCTCGACCAGTTCGCCAACGAGCAGCGCGTGCGTCTGCCGATGCGCCCCGGCAATCGCAGCCTGAATCTGTCGAATACGGTGGCGGTGGTGGTGTTCGAGGCCTGGCGTCAGACCGGCTTCGAGGGCGGCGCGTGACGGCGCTTCAATTCGGCTTCGTAGCGCGCAAGCATTGCATCGTCGAAACAGGCGAATATCACCCGCTCGATCCGCGGCGCGCGCGGCAAGTTTTCGAGTACGGTGCCGACCGCAATCCGCACCGCTTCGTCGGCGGGGAAACGGTAGATGCCGCAGCTGATCGCGGGAAACGCGATGCTCTTGCAATCCGCCTCGCGCGCCACTTCGAGCGAACGCTGATAGCAGGACGCGAGCAGGTCGGCTTCGCCGTGCGCCCCGCCTCGCCAGACCGGGCCGACCGCATGGACCACATGTTTGGCAGGCAGGCGGTAGCCGCCGGTGAGCTTCGCGTCGCCGGTCGCGCAGCCGCCGAGCTGCTCGCATTCATGCAGCAACTCCTTGCCGGCCGCGCGATGAATCGCGCCATCCACGCCGCCTCCGCCTAACAACGACGTATTCGCCGCGTTGACGATCGCATCCACGCCGAGCGTCGTGATGTCGACCACGCGTGCTTCGAGCGTGCAACGATTGAAGGTGAACATGGGAACCTCGCTGGTCCGAAGCGTCGATAAAACGTGGACAGCGAGATGGGGCAACCGTTCAGCACTTTTGCGCGCTGAACGGTTGAAGACTCGAACTGTAAGGTGGCGCCTATTCGGCTTTGGAATCGCGCCGCAGCAGGGCGCTGACGGCGTCGCGAGGCGCTATGCCGTCGAACAGCACGGCGCACACCGCTTGCGTGATGGGCATCTCGATCGCGTGAGCGCGCGCGATCGCCAGCACGGCCTGCGCGCAACGCACGCCTTCGGCCACGTGACCGAGGCCGCCGAGAATGTCGTCGAGCGTACGACCCGCGGCGAGTTGCATGCCGACCGTGCGATTGCGCGACAGGTCCCCCGTTGCGGTGAGAATCAGATCGCCGAGGCCGGTCAAGCCGGTGAACGTTTCGGCCCGTCCGCCGAGCGTCACGCCCAGCCGTGACATTTCCGCGAGACCGCGCGTGATCAGCGCCGCGCGTGCGTTGAGACCGAGACCGAGGCCGTCGGCGATGCCCGTTGCGATCGCCAGCACGTTCTTCACCGCGCCGCCCACCTCCACCCCGACGACGTCGTCGCCGGTATAGATGCGCATGGCGCCGTGATGGAACGCGGCGACCGTGCGCTCGCGACATGCTGCCGACACACTCGCGATCGTCAGCGCAACCGGCAAGCCCTGGCCGACTTCGCGCGCGAAACTCGGACCCGAGAGTACGCCGTTGCTGCCATGCCCCGGCAGTTCGGCTGCGACCACCTGATGCGGCAACAACTGCGAGTCGGCTTCAAAACCCTTGCACAGCCAGATTACGTGCGCCGGCACCTTGCCCGCATCCCGCATCGCCTGAAAGAGACCGCGCAGTCCGGCCACGGGCGTTGCGACGACGCATAACGCGTCGTCGGCGAGCGCGTGATCGAGTGCCGCGCCCAGGTCAGCTTCATAGCGAAGTGCCGGCGGCAAGGCAACGCCCGCCAGGTAGCGGGCGTTTTCGCGCGAAGCGCGGAGCTCGGCGACGAGCGCTGGCTCGCGCGCCCACAACACCGTGTCATGCCGCGCGGCCAGATGGCCGGCGAGGGCCGTGCCCCATGCACCGGCGCCGAGTACGGCAACCTTCATAGCCGGCACCGCCCGTGGCGCGTTAATGCGTGACGCCGTTTTGCGCCGCGCCGTCCTGGCCGCCCATTTGCGCGAGACGTTGCTCGTACAGCGCCTGGAAGTTGATCTCGGCCAGATGGATCGGCGGGAAACCGGCGCGGGTAATTGCGTCGGCGATGTTCGAGCGCAGATACGGGAAAAGGATCGTCGGGCAGGCAATGCCGACCAGCGGATCGATCTGTTCGGCCGGAATGTTGCGGATGTCGAAAATGCCGGCTTGCTTGGCTTCGATGAGGAACGCGACCTTCTCCGACACCTTGGCCGTGACCGTGCCCGTGACGAGAATTTCGAACACGGTGTCGGCGAGGCGTTCGGCCTTCACGTCGACTTCGACTTCGACCGAGGGCATTTCCTGCTCGAGGAAGATGCCCGGCGAATTCGGCTGCTCGAGCGACATGTCCTTCAGGTAGATGCGCTGGATGTTGAAGAACGGCTGGTTATTCTCGTCGGACATGATTGAATGGTTCCCTGATGGATGTGCATAGCGGCGGCCCATGGCTTCAAGGGCCGCCAGATCGTTGCGGCGCATCGCCCGCCCTGTAAAGGCCGGGATGCGCCGGCTTGTATTTCACCCGCCCTGCTCATGCGGCGCGCGGGCGCCGCGAATTCAGGCGGCTTCTTCGAGCAGAGGCATCAAACCGCCCGCGCGATCGAGCGCGGAAAGGTCATCGTACCCGCCGACATGCGTCTCGCCGATGAACACCTGCGGCACCGTGCGGCGGCCGGTCCGCGTCATCATTTCCTCGCGGCGGGCCGGGTCCTTGTCGATCAGTACCTTCTCAACGTGCTCGACGCCGCGCGACTTTAAAAGACGTTCGGCCATCTGGCAATACGGGCACACCTGCGTGCTGTACATGATGACTTTATTCACTTGGCTACTCCTTGTTTCACCACCGGCATGCCGGCTTTCTGCCAGGCGTCGACGCCGCCTTCCAGAACGTGGACTTCGGCGTACCCTGCATCCTGAACGATACGCGCCGCCTTGTTCGACTGCTGGCCGTTCTGGCAGACCAGCAGCACCGGGTTGCTCTTGTTCTTCACAAGCTGCGCGACTTTCGCCTGCAGCTCCGCGAATTCAAGGTGCCGCGCCGCGGGCAAATGACCCTTGGCGAACTCGGCGGACGGCCGCAGATCGATGACCGCCGCGTTGCGCCGGTTGATCAGTTGCGTGGCTTCAGCGGCCGACAGGCCACCGCGGCCGCGCCGGCTGATCGTCGGCCACAGCAGCAACCCACCGGAGATGAGGACGATCGCGATCAGTACAAGGTTTGTGTAATCAGTGAAAAACTTCACGGAAAATCCGCCGAAAAAGAGAGAAATCGAAAAGGGCAATCCGGCCATTATAAAATAACCGTCTGACGCGATGGCGACGCTCCTCGCGAGCAAGCTCGCCGCGCTTTACCGCTTCCTTACTACCGACCGGCAATCTCATGTACAAACTCGTTCTCATCCGCCACGGCGAATCGACGTGGAACAAGGAAAACCGCTTCACGGGCTGGGTCGACGTCGACCTCACCGAGCAGGGTAATCGTGAGGCGCAGCAAGCGGGCGTGCTGCTGAAGGAATCGGACTACACGTTCGACATCGCCTACACATCGGTGCTCAAGCGCGCGATCCGCACCTTGTGGCACGTACAGGATCAGATGGATCTGATGTACCTGCCGGTGGTGCATTCGTGGCGTCTGAACGAGCGTCATTATGGCGCGCTGTCGGGTCTGAACAAGGCCGAAACCGCCGCCAAGTTTGGAGACGAACAGGTGCTGGTCTGGCGCCGCAGCTACGACACGCCGCCGCCGGCGCTCGAGCCGTCGGACGAACGCGCGCCCTACGACGATCCGCGCTATGCCAAGGTGCCGCGCGAGCAACTGCCGCTCACCGAGTGCCTGAAAGACACCGTGGCGCGAGTGCTGCCGCTGTGGAACGAGTCGATCGCGCCGGCCATCAAGTCGGGCCGCAAGGTGGTGATCGCGGCGCACGGCAACTCGATCCGCGCGCTGGTGAAGTACCTGGACGATATTTCGGACGCGGACATCGTCGGGCTGAACATTCCGAACGGCGTGCCGCTCGTCTATGAACTCGACGAGAACCTGAAGCCAATCAAGCACTATTATCTGGGCGATCAGGAAGCGATCGCGAAGGCGCAAGCCGCGGTCGCCAAGCAAGGCAAGGCGGGCTGATCGCGTCGTCCGGCCGCCGCCCTCCGATGAAAAATACGGCTGGGCGCGGCAAACGGCGCAGCCCCGCGCCGAACGGCAGAAACGCGGCTAGCATCGCCCAGGCGCGCTCGTGGCCGGCATCCGCCGCTTGCGGTGCATGCCTTCGGCGATGGAGCACATTCCGTCGAACCAGGCCCGGCATGTGCTGTCGAATCACGATTGCCCGCACCGCGCCCTGAGTGCGCGGGTGTGCAGTTATACTTGTCCGTCCCCATCTCTATCGACGCTGCCACGCGCTTCCGACCGCAACAGACTCTATGCGAAAGAACCTGAAAACTATCGGCCTGATTGCCGCGGGCCTTGCTACTGGCGCATTTGCCACCCTGCAACTCTCGGCCTCGGCCCAGCAACCCGCCAGCGCCACGGCAACCCCGCTGCCGCTGGACCAGCTCAGGCTCTTTGCCGAAGTGTTCGGGCAGATCAAGCATGAGTACGTCGAACCGGTCGACGACAAAAAGCTCCTCACCGCCGCGATCAAGGGCATGGTGTCGAGCCTCGACCCGCACTCGTCGTACCTCGACAAGACCGATTACGAAGAACTGCAGGAGCAGACCAAGGGTCGCTTCGCGGGGCTCGGCATCGAAATCTCGTCGGAAGACGGCCTGATCAAGGTGATCTCGCCGATCGAAGACACGCCGGCGTTCCGCGCTGGCATTCGCCCGGGCGACCTGATCACGCGTATCAACGACAAGCCCGTGCGCGGAATGACGCTCGACCAGGCGGTCAAGCAGATGCGCGGCGAGCCGGGCACCAAGGTCACGCTCACCATTTTCCGCAAGACCGACGACCGCACGTTCCCGCTCACGGTCACGCGCGCGATCATCAAGGTCCAGTCGGTCAAGATGAAGATCCTCGCGCCGGGCTATGCGTACGTCCGCATCACCAGCTTCCAGGAACGCACCACGCCTGACCTCGCCGCGAGGCTGCAGGACATCGCGCGTCAGCAGCCGAACCTGAAGGGTCTCGTGCTCGACCTGCGCAACAACGGCGGCGGTCTGCTGCAAAGCGCGGTCGGCGTCGCGGGCGCATTCCTGCCGCCGAATTCGGTGGTGGTGTCCACCAACGGGCAGATTCCGGATTCGAAACAGGTCTATCGCGACACCTACGACAACTACCGCTTGCAATCCTTCGACAGCGATCCGCTGAAGGACGAAGCGCCGATCTTCAAGACCGTGCCGATGGTCGTGCTGACCAACGCCTACTCGGCGTCGGCTTCGGAAATCGTCGCGGGCGCGCTGCAGGATCAGCACCGCGCGCTGATCGTCGGCAAGACCACCTTCGGCAAGGGCTCGGTGCAAACCGTCCGGCCCATGACGGCCGAAACCGCGCTGCGCCTGACCACGGCGTACTACTACACGCCGAGCGGCCGTTCGATTCAGAACAAGGGCATCCGTCCTGACATCGCGGTGGATCAATACGCCGAAGGCGATCCGGACGACGCGCTGGTCACTCGCGAAGTCGACTACTCGAATCACCTGGCGAACACCCAGGATCCGAACGAGAAGAAGGAAGCGGAACGGCGCGAACAGGAACGCATGGATCAGTTGCGCCAGCTCGAGGAGCAGAACGACAAGAAGACGCCTGAACAGCGTCAGAAGGATCGTGAGCGTAAGCCGGTGGAGTTCGGTTCGGGCGACGACTTCATGCTGCAACAGGCTTTGAACAAGCTGCAAGGCAAGACCGTGCAGGAATCGAAGTCGCTGACCGAGCGGCGTCTGGCACAGAACAAGCCGGCCACATCGGCCTCCGCGCCGGTGGCGGTGAAGCCGACTCAACCGGTTCCGGGCGCATCGGGTCCGGCTTCGGCGGCCGCACCGGCCTCGGCTCCGGCTCCGGCCAAGTAAGCAGCACCCGACGTGTCTTCGCAGCGAAACTTGCTGCGAAGACACGCCTCGGAACACGAAAAAACGCTCCAGCAAAACCCGCAGCAAGCCGCACCCTTCGCGCGATTAAAATAACAGCAACGAAAACGCGCGCCGCAAACCGCCGGTTGCGTCCCATTGCGCGACACTCACGCGCCCCGCCATGAACGACGACCAACTCCTCCGCTATTCCCGCCATATCCTCGTCGATGAAATCGGCATCGAGGCGCAGCAGCGCTTTATCGACGCGCACGCGATCGTCGTCGGCGCGGGCGGGCTCGGTTCGCCCGCTGCGATGTATCTCGCGGCGGCAGGTGTCGGCCATTTGACGCTGGTCGATGCGGATACGGTCGATCTCACCAATCTGCAACGGCAGATCCTGCACGTGACGGCATCGGTTGGCAGAAAAAAAGTGGAATCCGGGCGCGACGCGATCGCGCGGATCAATCCCGAGGTCGCGGTGAACGCGGTGGCGGAACGCGTCGACGACGTGTGGCTCGACCGCGAAGTGCCGCACGCGACTGTCGTGCTCGATTGCACCGATAACTTCGCGACGCGCCACGCGATCAATCGCGCCTGCGTGCGGCACGGCGTGCCGCTGGTGTCGGGCGCGGCACTGCGCTTCGACGGCCAGATCAGCACCTTCGATTTTCGTGACGAAGCGTCACCCTGCTACGCGTGTGTGTTTCCGGAAGACCAGCCGTTCGAGGAAGTCGCCTGCTCGACGATGGGCGTATTCGCGCCGACGGTCGGCATCATCGGTTCGATGCAGGCTGCGGAGGCGCTCAAAGTGATCGGGAAAATCGGCACGCCGCTGACGGGCCGCCTGACGATGCTCGATTCGCTGCGGATGGAATGGAACACGATGCGCATTGCGCGCCAGCCGGATTGCCCGGTGTGTGGTGAACAGCATCGGGACTGAGCATGCAAGACGCTGAATGAACAAACGCCGCAGATGTGCGGCGTTTGTTCATTCGAAGCCGATCCGGCAAACCTCGCTAAGCCAACGCCACGCGCTTGAGCGCGGCCTGCACTTCTTCGGGTTCGAACGAAGCCAGCACATCGGCCACCGGCTTTTCCAGCGTCTTCAGATGCGAGCGCAAAATTTCCTGCTTGACCACCAGCAGTTGACTCGGATGCATCGAGAACTCGGTGAGGCCCATGCCGAGCAGCAGGCGCGTCAACGCCGGATCGCCCGCCATCTCGCCGCATACCGACACCGGCACCCCCGCCCGCTTCGCCTCGCGCAGCGTGAACGCGATCAGATGCAGCACCGCCGGATGCAGCGGGTCGTACAGATGCGCGACCGAGTTGTCCGCGCGATCGATCGCCAGCGTGTACTGAATCAGATCGTTCGTGCCGATCGACAGGAAATCCAGTCGCTTCAAAAACAGCGGCAACGCGATCGCCGCAGCCGGAATCTCGATCATTGCGCCGACCTGCACGTTCGGATCGTAGGCCATGCCGGCATCGTCCAGTTGACGCTTGGCTTCGCGAATCAGATCGAGCGTCTGGTCGATTTCCTGCGCGTGCGCGAGCATCGGAATCAGGATCTTCACTGTGCCGAACGCCGACGCGCGCAAAATCGCGCGCAGTTGCGTGAGGAACATCTGCGGCTCCGAGAGGCTCCAGCGAATCGCTCGCAGCCCGAGAGCCGGATTCGCGGCGGTTTCGTAGCCATCGCCGCCGCCCATCGAGTCGAGCGGCTTGTCGGCGCCCACGTCGATCGTGCGGATCGTGACCGGCAAGCCGTTCATCAACTCGACCGCGCGACGGTACGCGCCGAACTGCTCCTCCTCCTCGGGCAAGCGGTCCTTGTGGTTCATGAACAGGAATTCGGTGCGAAACAGTCCGACACCCGTTGCGCCCGCATCGAGCGCCGCGCGCGCGTCGTCCGGCAGTTCGATGTTCGCGCACAGTTCGATACGCGTGCCGCACAGGGTTTGCGTCGGCGAGAATTTCAGGCGCTGCAGCTTGCGCTGTTCGAGCGCCTTTTCGCTTTGACGATACGAATACTCTTCCAGCACGATCGGCGCCGGATCGACGATCACGATGCCATGATCGCCGTCGACGATGATCAGGTCGTCCTGACGGATCAGCGCACTCGCGTGCTGCACGCCGACCGCGGCCGGAATGCCGAGACTGCGCGCGACGATCGCCGTATGCGAGGTGCGGCCGCCGAGGTCCGTGACGAAACCCTGAAACGTTTGCGTTTTGAATTGCATCATGTCGGCCGGCGCGATGTCGTGCGCAACCACGATCATTTCGTCGCACGCGCCGTGCACACCGTCCACCAGCGCCACCGACGCACCCGCGAGCGCCTTCAACACGCGCTCCACCACCTGCTCGATGTCGGCTTTGCGCTCACGCAGGTATTCGTCCTCGATGTCGTCGAAATGGCGCGACAGGCGCTCGAGTTGTTCGGTCAGCGCCCATTCCACGTTATAGCGGCGCGTGCGGATCAGGTCGATGGTTTCCTGCACGAGCATCGCATCGTTCAGGATCATTGAATGAACGTTGATGAACGCGCCCATTTCGCTGGGCGCGTCCGCGGCGAGGTCGGCACGCAGCGTGTCGAGTTCGCCATGAACGAACTGCTGGGCCGCACGGAAACGCTCGACCTCGCTCTCGATCTGAGCGGGTTCGATCAGGTAATGGTCTACGTCGAGTGCAGCCGGGGCGATCAGGTAAGCCCGCCCAATGGCGATACCGCGTGACACGGGAATTCCATGCAGCGTGAAGGACACGCGCACCTCCTCTAGTTGTGTGATGCCGCGGCAAACCGCTGCAGTGCTCTCAGACTCTCGTCGCCATTATAAATTCCACGCCCCTCGCGCGGGCGCCGGGGCTGTGTGCAGCGCAGCACGAATTGTCGCAGCCGCAACGATCGTCGTCGGTTTCATGGACGCCGAATCACCCATTGTCATGCGCTAAAAAAAACGCCGCGGACAGCCGCGGCGTGGTGGATGCTCTTCGCAACGTGGACGCGCAAGCTCACTGGCCCTCGCCGAATTTATCGGCGATCAGTTTCAACAGTGCGTCCATCGCTTCCTTTTCGTCGGTGCCTTCCGTTTCGATCAGCACGGTGCTTCCAATGCCTGCTGCCAGCATCATCACGCCCATGATGCTTTTGGCGTTGATACGGCGGCCGTTGCGGCTCATCCAGATTTCCGCCTGGTAGTTGCCGGCGAGTTGCGTCAACTTGGCCGACGCACGCGCGTGCAGCCCCAGCTTGTTCACGATGGTCGTTTCCTGTTGCAGCATGTGATGGTCCGAAGCGCGGGTAAGTGTTGTTGTGAAGGATGAAACTGCAAACCGGTTGCAATGCGTTTTGAAATCGCTTGACGCCCTTTGAACGCCGTTCGATCCGGTTACAAGCCCGTGGAGTCGGTTTTCTGGGTCAAATCGGCCTCGGGGGGCAAGGCGGGCAAACAGTCGCCAGCAGCGGCATCGGCGGGCAACGCGGGCGAACACGGTTCGCAAGCCGCGGCGGGCTGTGGGGTGGCCGGGCCGATTGCATGCACGCCCTTGGTGGCGCCGGCGAGCGCCTTGTCGACCAGCGTGTCGAGCGGCGTGGCGCGATAACAGACGGCACGCACCAGCATCGGCAGGTTCACGCCGCACAGCACGCGCACATTCGGCACCGACGCGAGCCGCCCGGCGATATTCGCCGGCGTGGCGCCGAACATGTCGGTGAGCACGAGCGCGCCGTTCTCTTCCTTGAGCCGCTCGATTTCCGAATTGGCGAACGAGACCATTTGTGCGGGATCGCAATCCGGCGATACGTCGATCACGCCGATGCGAGCCGGCAAGCCACCATAGATATGCGAAATGCAATCGCGCAACGCGGTGGCGAACGGAGCGTGCGCAATGATCAGAATGCCTGCCATGTCAGCCTTACTGCAAAAGAACGGCCCCAAACCGTGGACCGGGACGAGGCCCGGATCCCAAGCGCCCTCGACCGGCCGTGGGCCATGAGGGCCGGAACGCATCGTTTTGACGAGCGGCCCGCGACGCCCGGTCCAACCGGGACGCATGCGGAAAGCTGCTCGCTCACAGTCCGCAATCCATGCCCGTGACGTCCGGCTGACGCCACCGAGTCGGCTTGGCGCGGCGGAGCGGGCATTGTAGCAGGCTCATTTTCGCGCCAAAGCGGGCGTTTCGCCCCGCGCGGAGTTACTACATAGTTTGGGGGCCATGGCGTCCAATCAAGGGCAGTGCCTCAGCCGACCGCCCGCTCCAGCGCGTCGATGAACATGGCCGCGACGTCGAAGCCGGTCTGATCCATGATCTCGCGAAAACACGTCGGGCTCGTCACGTTGACTTCGGTCAGCCAGTCGCCGATCGCGTCCAGCCCGACTAGCAGCAAACCGCGCGCCGCCAGCACGGGCGCAAGCGTGCCGGCGATCTTGCGATCGTGATCGGTGAGCGGGCGCGCCACGCCCAGCCCGCCCGCGGCCAGATTGCCGCGCACCTCGTTGCCCTGGGGAATGCGCGCGAGCGAAAACGGCACCGCTTCGCCGCCGATCAGCAGAATGCGCTTGTCGCCTTCCTTGATCTCCGGAATGAATTTTTGCGCCATCACCGAGCGTGCGCCGTCGTGGCTCAGCATTTCGATGATCGAGCCGAGATTCATGCCGTCGGCCTTCACACGGAACACGCCCATGCCGCCCATGCCGTCGAGCGGCTTCAGGATCACATCACCGTGCTCTTCGTGGAAAGCGCGCAAGCGAGCCGCGTCGCGCGTGACCAAGGTCGGTGCGACGAACTCCGCGAACTCGCCGATCGCGAGCTTTTCCGAGTGATCGCGAATCGCCTGCGGCTTGTTGAAGATTCGCGCGCCGCCGCGTTCCGCCATTTCCAGCAGCCACGTCGACGTGACGTATTCCATGTCGAACGGCGGGTCCTTGCGCATCACCACCGCGCTGAAGCTTTTCAGCGAGCGTGGCGCGGCGGCCTCGGCAGCGTACCAGGTGTCGCGATGCAGATCGGTCACGTCGCCCGCGATCGCGAAGCGCCGCACGTTCGCCTCGACGTCGCCGCCCGTCCACGCCAGATGTTTCGGCTCGCACGTGTGAAGCGTGTGGCCGCGGCGCGCGGCCTCCGCCATCATCGCGTAGGTCGAGTCTTTATAGATCTTGAATTGCGTGAGCGGATCGGCGATGAAGAGAATGTCCATGAAGGTCCCGGTGCGCCCTGACGGGCTTGGCATTGAACGTCAATATACTCGTTGAAAATGACGATGGCGGCACGCATGCCGCCATCGGCCACCCAAGGTGGTTAGACCTGAATCGCTTCGGGATCGGTCTTTTCCAGTTCGACCGATGCGGCCAGCAACCCGAGCCGCGCCACCACCCCATACATGTAGAAGCGGTTCGGCGGCGCCGCGCCGGGCTTCGCGTGCGCATCCGGCAGCGCGGTATGCTCGAAGCCGAGCGGCACGAAGTGCATGCCCGGCGCGTTCAGATTCTGATCGCGCTCGCGGCTGCCGTGCACGCGGTAGAAGCCGCCCACCACATAGCGGTCGATCATGTACACGACCGGCTCGGCGACCTCTTCGCCGATCCGCTCGAAGGTGTACACGCCTTCCTGCACGATCACGTCGTGCACTTCGAGGCCGTCTTTCGTGGCCGCCATCTTGGCGCGTTCGCGCTTGGTGAGCGCGGCCACTTCCGACGCGTCGTGCACGGTCATCACGCTCATGCCGTAGGTGCCCGCGTCAGACTTGATGACGACATACGGTTTTTCGGAGATGCCGTACTCGCGATACTTCTTGGCGATCTTTTTCAGAACGCCGTCGATCGCATCGGCCAGCGCTTCCTCACCGGTACGCTCCTGGAAATCGACGCCTTCGACGTGCGCGAAGTACGGATTGATCATCCACGGATCGATCTCGACCATCTTGGCGAATTTCTTCGCAACGTCGTCATAGCAGGAGAAATGCGTGGATTTGCGCCGAACCGCCCAACCGGCATGCAACGGCGGCAGCAGATACTGCTCGTGCAGATTTTCCAGCACGGGCGGAATGCCGGCGGAGAGATCGTTGTTCAGAAGAATCGAGCACGGATCGAAGTTCTTCAGGCCGAGCCGCCGCGGCGTGCGCTCGAGCGGTTCGAGCACGAGCTTCTGCCCGTCGGAGAGTGCGATCGTGACCGGCCCGACGATGCTTTCGTCGAGCGTGCCGAAACGCACGTTCAGGCCGGCCTGGCGCATGATCGCGGCCAACCGGGCGACGTTCTCGAGATAAAACGCGTTGCGGGTGTGGCGCTCGGGAATCACGAGCAGGTTTTTCGCGTCCGGGCAGATCTTCTCGATCGACGCCATCGCGGCCTGCACGGCGAGCGGCAACACTTCCTGCGGCAGATTGTTGAATGCGCCGGGGAACAGATTGGTGTCGACCGGAGCCAGCTTGAAACCCGCATTACGCAGATCGACCGAACAGTAGAAAGGCGGCGTGTGCTCCTGCCATTCGAGCCGGAACCAGCGTTCGATAGCGGGCGTAGCGTCGAGGATCTTCCGCTCGAGGTCGAGCAGCGGGCCGTTTAACGCCGTAACTAGGTGCGGAACCATTGATCACTCGCAGACTGGAGAAAAAAGATTGTAGAGCAAATGCTTTGCCCATTTGGGGACGGTTTCTCCATTCGCAAGCCGATACGAATGCATTCTCACTATCGTCATGATAGGTGGGGAAAACTGTTGCTCACAAGACGGAACAACTCTTTCAGCAAGAAAAAAGCCCGCCATGAAGGCGGGCCAAAGTCGCTGTGCTTGATTCTGATTGTTCAAGCCCTGAAGCCGGGCTTGCGCATGTTTTCTTATTCGACGTGTTCGCCGTGCAGGGTCACGTCCAGACCTTCGCGTTCCTGTTCTTCCGTCACGCGGATGCCCATCACCATGTCGATGACCTTCAGCAGGATGAAGCTCACGACGCCGCTGTAGACCAGCGTCGTCACCACGCCCTTGGCTTGCAGAAGGACGCTGCCGTCGAAGCCGCCGATGTCCTTGACCGCGAACACGCCGGTCAGGAGCGCACCCACGATACCGCCGATGCAGTGCACGCCGAACGCGTCGAGCGAATCGTCGTAGCCGAGCTTGTGCTTGAGCCACGTTGCCGACCAGAAGCAGACCACGCCGGCCACGATGCCGATCACCAGCGAACCCGTCATGCCGACGAAGCCCGAAGCCGGCGTAATCGCCACCAGACCCGCCACCGCGCCCGACACGATACCGAGCACCGACGGCTTACCCTTGGCCGCCCATTCGGCGAACATCCATGCCAGCGCTGCCGCCGCCGTTGCGATTTGCGTCGCGAACATCGCGAAACCGGCACGGCCGTCAGCCGCCACCGCGGAACCCGCGTTGAAGCCGAACCAGCCCACCCACAGCATGGACGCGCCGATCAGCGTGAGCGTCAGGTTGTGCGGGGCCATCACTTCCTTGCCGTAGCCGACGCGCTTACCGAGGACGAGGCAGCAGACCAGACCCGCGACACCCGCGTTGATGTGCACCACCGTGCCGCCCGCGAAGTCGAGGATGCCGGCGCTAGCCAGCCAGCCGGTCGGTTCCCAGACCATGTGCGCGATCGGCGAGTAGACGATGATCGACCACAGCGTCATGAACACCAGCATCGCCGAGAATTTCATCCGGTCGGCAAACGCGCCGGTGATCAGCGCCGGCGTGATGATCGCGAACGTCATCTGGTAGACGAAGTAGACCGTTTCCGGGATCGTCTGGGCCAGATGGCTGACGGTCAGCGTCGTGGCCTTGTCGCCCTTGATGTAGTTCATGCCGGACATGAATACGCGCGAGAAGCCGCCGATGAACGAGCCGCCCGGCGTGAACGCGAGGCTGTAGCCCACCACGCCCCAGATGATCGTCACGAGGCAGGTGATCGCGAAGCTTTGCATCAGCGTGGCGAGCACGTTCTTCTTGCGGACCATGCCGCCGTAGAACAGCGCGAGACCGGGGATCGTCATGAACAGAACGAGCGCGGTGGAGGTCAGCATCCAGGCGGTATCGCCCGAATTGATCTTCGACGAATCGACCGAGAACGGCGCGGTCGGCGCGGCCGGTGCGGCGTCCGATGCCGCGGGTGCGGCTGCGGCGCTGGCGGCCGGGGCGGCGGAAGCGTCCGCTGCCGGCGCCGAGGCCGCGGCCGGAGCCGATGCGTCCGCTGCCGGCGCGCTGGCGGCCGTATCGGAAGCAGCGGCCGAGGCGGCTGCCGGGGCGGAAGCGTCGTCCGCGAGGGCGGCGCCGATACCGCCCGCGAGCAGCGAACCGGCCATCAGCAAGGACATCAATAATTTGCGCATCTTTCGTTTCCTCTTATCGCTATCTGTGTCGCTATCTTTTAGTGTTACAGGGCGTCCGCGCCGGTCTCCCCGGTGCGGATTCGAATCACCTGTTCGATCGGCGTGACGAAAATCTTGCCGTCGCCGATTTTGCCGGTGCGTGCCGCGCGCTCGAGTGCCTCGATCGCCTGGTCGACGATGTCGTCCGAGACGGCTGCCTCGATCTTCACCTTCGGCAGGAAATCGACGACGTATTCAGCGCCCCGATACAGTTCCGTATGGCCCTTCTGACGGCCGAACCCTTTCACTTCCGTCACCGTGATGCCCGAGACGCCGATGGCCGACAAGGCTTCGCGCGCCTCATCGAGCTTGAACGGCTTGATGATTGCGGTAATGAGCTTCATGAAATCCTCGCTAAGTTGCGTAACCCGTTCGTAACCTGTTTGCGTACCCGTAACCCCTTCGCGTGGTCTCGTTCCGCTGTCGGCAAAACGCTACCGGCAGTGCGCGCGGGGCAGTAACAGCAACTCGCATGCCATGTTGTGTCAGACTTCGCGTGGGGCACGCTGCGCAAGGGCTCAAGCGTGCCTGGCCGGACGGCCAACGTTGTCGGCGCACGCTGGCGCGGCTTATTGATCGTTGCTAGAGTGTTCTGACGGCGTGGAACAGCCCGATGCGCACCAAAGCCGCCCATGAGGACACCTCATACCACCGGTCATGCACCAAGGTTGAGCATTTCGCGCAGCAAGGCACAGCCGCAATGAAACATGCACACTTTCCGTGCAGAAAAGGGAACACCATGAAACAACCGAACGATGTCTTCAACGACTTTCAGGCCCGCATGAGCGAGCTGTTCAAGAACTCACCGGCCAAGGACGTCGAACGCAATTTGAAAGCCATGCTGTCGCAAGGCTTCTCGAAACTCGACCTGGTCACGCGCGAGGAATTCGATACGCAGACTCAGGTGCTGGTGCGCACGCGCGCTCGCCTGGAGGAACTGGAGCGCCGCGTCGCCGAACTCGAGCAGAAGCTGCCGGTCACGCAAACGCCGTAAGGCTTTGCTCGCCGCGCATTAGCTGCGCAGTGCTGCACATCACTGGCAAGCGAGCCGTGACGTCATCAGCGTTTTAGGGGACTTGCGCGCACCCCGGCGCGCTGTCCGACGGGAGAAAACATGTCGCTTGCCGTGGTGCGCAGTCGCGCGCCGGCCTCTGGCCGCGCGCCCGAAGTTACCGTCGAGGTTCACCTCGCCAACGGATTACCCTCTTTCTCGATCGTCGGCCTGCCCGATCTGGAAGTGCGCGAAAGCCGCGAGCGCGTACGCGCGGCGCTGCAGAACTGCGGCTTCGACTTTCCTGTGCGGCGTATTACCGTCAACCTCGCTCCCGCCGATTTGCCAAAGGAGTCCGGCCGCTTCGATCTGCCGATCGCCTTGGGCATTCTCGCGGCGAGTGGCCAGATTCCGGCTGAATCCCTGCTGCAGCGTGAATTCGCCGGCGAACTGTCGTTGACCGGCGCGCTACGGCCGATGCGCGGCGCTTTTGCGATGGCGTGCGGCACGGCGCGCGGCGGCGTCGCGCATGGCAGCGGCGCCGCACTTTCCGTCACACCGGGCGAGTTCGCGGCAGCCGGTTTGCCGGCACCGCACACGCCGCAACTCTATCTGCCGGTCGCAAGCGCCGCGGAAGCGGCGCTGGTGCCCGGCGTCGACGTCTATGGCGCCGCCGATCTGCCATCGTTATGCGCGCATCTGGCGGGCGCGCCCGACGCGCGGCTCGACCCTGTCGCCGCACCCGACCTCGGCGAAACGGCGCCAGTCGCCGCACCTGACATGAGCGACGTGATCGGCCAGCGCGGCGCGCGCCGCGCGCTGGAAGTCGCGGCGGCGGGCGGACATCATGTCCTGCTGATCGGGCCGCCCGGCGCCGGCAAGTCGATGCTCGCCGCCCGTTTGCCGAGCCTGCTGCCGCCCATGACCGACGACGAAGCGCTCAGCTCCGCCGCGCTGCTATCCGCGAGCCGGGCCGGTTTTACTCCCTCGCAATGGCGGCAACGGCCGTTTCGCGCGCCGCATCATTCATCGAGTGCCGCGGCGTTGGTCGGCGGCCGCAACCCACCGCAACCGGGCGAGATCACGTTGGCGCATTTGGGCGTGTTGTTTCTCGACGAATTGCCCGAATTCGATCGCCACGTGCTGGAAACGCTGCGTGAACCGCTGGAAGCGGGTCGCATCACGATCTCACGCGCCGCCTTGCAGGCGGATTTTCCGGCGGCTTGCCAATTGATCGCCGCGATGAATCCCTGCCCGTGCGGATGGCGCGGCGACCCCAACGGCCGCTGTCGCTGCACGCCGGAGATCGCCGCGCGCTATCTGCGCAAACTGTCGGGGCCGTTGCTGGACCGCATCGATATCCAGCTCGAAATTCCGGCGCTCACGCCGGCTGAGTTATCGGCCCGATCGACTGCGACGGGCGAGACGAGCGCCACGATCGCAGAGCGGGTGAACGCCGCGCGCGAACGGCAACTGAGCCGGCAGGGCAAAACCAACCGCGAACTGAGCGGGCGCGAGGTGGACGAAGTCTGCCGGCCGGACGCAACGGGCGAAGCGCTGCTGCGCGAGGCAGGCGAGCGCTTCGGCTGGTCCGCGCGGGCTTATTACCGCGTGCTGAAGGTGGCCCGGAGCATCGCCGATCTCGCGGGCGCCGCCATGCCGAGCGCCGCGCAAATCGGTGAAGCCGTCCAATATCGCCGGGCGTTGAGCCCGATATAAAGCGAAAAACATGCTGTCAAGACTTGACTTATGCACATTCGCGCGTTCCTGCAAACTTTTGAAACATGTGAAAGGTGCGGCGCGCGATTCAACGAAAGACCGTTGATTCGATTGCGTTTTTTCAACCGGCGCGGGCGAAGTGAAACTGACGGAGTGCCCACCGGATGGGCATTTGCGGCAATTAAAGCGGAGTTCTCAACAGAGTTATCCACAGGGCGTCTGCGCAACGGGAAAACTTCAACGTAAACCGGCAATTAGCGCACGATGCTGCGAAGGAACTTTCACTGTGCATGAAGAACCGGCGCGACGCCTCGTCGGCCAAAACTACCGTTTTTAATACAGATGGAACGACGAAAAGAATTGATCGATCTGCTCCTGTTGCAATGGTTTCGACGTAATGATTGCGGCTTGATAAACGTGCCGCCCGCGTGCTGCCAGCCGTGCATAGACGGTGCGCGATTCATGCTGGGAACCGGCCTCGCCGCTCACTTTCATTTCCAGCCCCAGCACCTGGCCGCCTGCGGCAAGCGGGATTTGCACCGCATGGGTGACGGGCGCGGCGCCCACGTTATGGGCAAGACCGGTGCGCAGGAATTCGAGCACGGCGCGCTGCGTCGTCTCGTCGTCGTTCGGCAGCATCACGGTGCCCACCGCGAATACGGCGTCGCCTGCTTCGGCGGTCTGCATCGCCATCTGCATCGGCGTGCCGTCGATCTGCACCGTTCGCTGATCGTTGCCCGGCTTGGCAGGCAGGTCGATGGTGTAGCCGTTGTCGCTGTTCGCCACGGTGCGCCAGTCGAAAGCGGGCGAACATGCCGACAAAGCCGCGCCGAGTGCCAGCATGCAGGCCGCCGTGCCGATCACCGTCCGGGCCCGCCGGGAGCGCAAAGTGCCGTCGGCGGAACGACAGTCAGTCGAAAAACGGTCTTGCGAGCGGCGAACGAACGGGCGGACAGAAGAAATTCGAGCGAACAGATGGAAAACGCGATGAAAAACGAGCGAAACGGTTCGGAACATGGGGCGGAAGATCGGACTGACGGAAGCGGAAAACCCTATTATCCGCTCCCGGCCCGCGTCCTGCCGCGCCGACGGATTGGGGCTACAATGGCGGCAGTCATGCTGCGCCGGGCTGAAAAGCCCGAACCGGCGCACTGTTCCGCGCGTTCCGCGCGACTCTCGAGGTTCCGTTCATGAGTTCCACCCCAATGAGCACCACCCCGTCCACCGCCGCCCGGCGCGCGAGTCCGGTTCGCTACGTCATCATCGCCGCCGTGGCCGTCGCAATCGCGATCGCCGGCTATTTCGCGTTTGCGGGCCAGCAGCGCGTACCCGACGCCACCTTCACGCTGCTCTCCGGCCAAAAAATCTCGACCGCCGACCTGAAAGGCAAGGTTTATCTGGTCAACTTCTGGGCGACGAGCTGCGACACCTGCATGAAGGAAATGCCGCAGATGGTCCAGACGTACAACCGCTTCAAGGGCCAAGGGCTTGAATTCGTCGCCGTCGCGATGAGTTACGACGCGCCGATGTACGTGACCAACTACACGCAAACCCGTCAGTTGCCGTTCAAGGTGGCCATGGACGACGGCTCGGCCGCGAAGCAGTTCGGTAACGTCCAGCTCACGCCCACCACGTTCCTGGTCGACAAGGACGGCAAGATTCTGAAGCGCTACGTCGGCGAGCCGCAATTCGCGGAACTCGACAAGCTGCTGGAAAAAGCGCTGAACGCCGCCTGAACGCAGGCGAAGTTCCTACGCTCCAACCTGACTCAAACGCGCCGGCCTGGCATCTCCTTGGCCGGCGCTTCAAATCCTCACCGCTCCCCTTCCCCCTTGGCCGCGAGGCCATACCGCTTGATCTTCTCGTAGAGCGTCGCCTTGCCGAGCTGCAGCTTGTCCGCCGCGACCGCGACTACACCGCCCGTCTGCTCCAACGCCTCGGCGATCACCGCGCGCTCGAACTGCTCGACGCGTTCCTTCAGCGGCTGAGTGGGCGCGCCGTCATCGGCGAAGGACATCACCGGATCTTCGGCGACGCCGAGCACGAAACGGTCGGCGGCATTGCGCAACTCACGCACGTTGCCCGGCCAGTCGCGCTGCATCAGGCTCGCGCGCTGACGATCGGTGAGGATCGGCGCCGGGCGTTGATAGCGCACGGCCGCGTCGAGTAGAAAGTGCTCGAAGAGCGGCACGATGTCCTCGCGCCGCTCGCCCAACGGCGGCAACGCGATCGTCACCACATTCAGCCGGTACAGCAGATCGCGGCGGAACGAGCCGTCCGCGACATGCTCGGCCATGTCGCCTTTCGCCGCGGCAACCACGCGGCAATTCACGCGGATCGGCTGATTCGAGCCGAGCCGTTCCAGCACGCCGTCCTGCAGCACGCGCAGCAGCTTGACCTGCAACGCGAGCGGCATGCTTTCGATTTCGTCGAGAAACAGCGTGCCGCCCGACGCATGTTCGAGCTTGCCGATGCGGCGCTTCGCCGCGCCGGTGAAGGCGCCCGGTTCGTAGCCGAACATTTCCGACTCGAACATCGGCTCCGGCAGCGCGCCGCAATTCACCGCGATAAACGGCTTGTCACGCCGCGGCGACAACTCGTGCAGACTGCGCGCGATCAATTCCTTGCCCGCGCCGGTGTCGCCGTTGATGAGCACCGATGCATCGGTCGGCGCAACGTTCGCGATCAGCCGCCGCACCTGCTCGATCGCCGGGCTGCGGCCGATGATGCGCGGCGCCACCGAATTCTGTTCCGCCAACTCGCGCCGCAGCGCGAGGTTTTCGAGCACCAGCTTGCGGCGCTCCAGCGCGCGCCGCACGGTTTCGATCAGACGTTCGGACGCAAACGGCTTTTCGATGAAGTCATACGCGCCGTCGCGCATCGCCTGCACGGCCATCGAAATATCGCCGTGACCGGTGACCAGAATCACCGGCACGTCGGGCGCACGCTCGTGGCATTGCGCGAGCAGATCGAGACCGCTCGCGCCGGGCAAGCGAATATCGCTGACGATCACGCCGGAGAAATCCGCGCTGATCGTCTTCGCCGCGGATTCCACCGACGCATGGCCGATCACGTCGAAGCCGGCGAGTTGCAAACTCTGCACGCTGGCGCGCCGCACGAGTTCGTCGTCTTCGATATACAGCACTTGCAAGCCGTGGTTCACCATTGTCGTTTTCCGTCTGATTCAGGAACCCGTCGTCAGCGGGTCTGATGTATGGCTCGTTTGCACGCCAGCGCGGCGCAGCGTCAACACGAATAATGCGCCGCCGTGCGCCGCGTTGCGCGCCACCAGCGTCCCTCCGCAATCGCGGGCGATCGACGACGAAATCGCGAGGCCGAGGCCAAGCCCTTGCCCCATTTCCTTGGTGGTGAAGAACGGTTCGAACAGGCGCGGCAGCACGTCTTCGGGAATGCCCGGACCATTGTCGCTCACGGCGAACGACAAGCTCGCCTCCGCGACTTCGATCTCGATCGAAATGCGCGGCGGACTCATGCCAGCGGTTGCATCCAGCGCATTGCCGAGCAGATTGATCAGCACCTGTTCGAGCCGCAAGTCGTCGCAATGGGCGATCAGTTCGGGATGGTCGTCGGAGAGGTTCAAGGGCGCGCGCGCGCCGCTGTCGGCGTCGAGCAAGGCGAACTCCATTTCCACGCCTTGCAAGCGCTTTTGCAGCAAACCGATCACGTTGCGCAGCGCCCGCACGACCGGCGCGCGCGCATTGCGCGGCCGCGCTCGTCCGACGAACAGCTTCAACTGATTGGTGATCTTGCCCATGCGCTCGGTGAGCGAGGCGATTGCTTCGAGGTTGTCGCGCGCCGACGCGTGGTCGCCGCGATCGAGCAGCACACGCGTGTTGTCCGAGAATCCACGCAATGCCGCGAGCGGCTGATTCAATTCGTGCGTGATGCCGGCCGCCATCTGGCCGAGCGCGGCGAGCTTGCTCGCCTGGATCAGCTCGTCGTGCGCGGCGCGCAGTTCCTGTTCGGCGCGCGTGCGTTCGGCGACTTCCTTCTGCAATTGCTCGTTCGCCTGCGAAAGATCCGCGGTGCGCTCGGCGACCCGCCGATTCAATTCGGCGTAGGCCTTTTGCAGCAGCGCGCGGCTTCTCATCACCTCGCGCACGCGAGCGCGGCGCATTCTCCAGTAGAACGCGAGCAGCACGAGCGATAGGTAGCCGAAGCCCGTGACGATGGTCGCGTTGCGCGCGTCGGCGTCGACCGGATCGACGGGCGACATCGTGATCAGATGCCAGTCCGGTTCGCCCATGCCGCGCCGCGACGCGAGGTAGCGCGGCGCATAGCGGCCGCCGCCGATGCGCACGATCTGCGCGTTGCCTTCGAGCGTGCGCTCGATCGTCACCGGCAGCGGCGCGATCGGCTGCTGCGCGTACTGACGCGCCTGGTAGATCGAATCGGCGACCTGGCCCGACAGCGGCCGTATCGTGTGATATTTCCACGCGGGCACGGCGGACAGAAAGATCACGCCATGATCGTCGGTGACGACGAGCGGCTCGGACGCATCCGCGCTCTGAAACCATTCGAGATCGAGTTTGACGACCGCCACGCCGACGATCTTGCCCGCGCGCCGCACCGGCTGCGAAATGTAGTAGCCCGGCGCCTGCGAGATCGTGCCGATGCCGAAGAAGCGGCCCACGCCGCCTTTGACCGCATCGAGAAAATACGGCCGGAAGTGATAGCCCGCGCCGATGAAACTGCCCGGCCCGCGCCAGTTGCTCGCGGCCACGCAGTACCCGTTGAGCGGAATGATGTAGGTGACCGTCGCGCGCGCGTGACGGTTGAGGTCTTCGAGATAGTGATTGGCGCGCTCGACGTTGGCCGGAGTCGGATCGACCAGCACGTCTTGCACGCTGGGATGTTCGGCCAGCAGATAGGGCAGCGATTCGTAGCGCTCCAGCGTGCTCTTCAGCGCGCTGGTGGTGCGGTCGACGCGCACTGCGGCGTTGCGCCGCAAGTCGTCGATCCCGCTTTGCCACGCGACGCTGTAAGTGAGCCCGCACGCCGCCACGAGCCCGGCGACGAGCGCGAAGAGGATCAGCAGGCGGCGCGTCACGTTGGCAATATCCGATCGGTGAGGATCAGTTATTGTGGCATAAGGCGACACGCCGTCGGCGCGAGCTTCGTCGGCCGACGGCGTGGGGTTGCGGCTCGCGGCCACCGGTTTCATGCGAGGTGTCCGCGGCCGTGAGCGTCGTGGTTCTGGCAGCCGGTACGCGGCTTAAACGCCGGCCGGCTCTTTGAGCGGCACATCGCCGCGCAATGCCGCGTTCAGCTTGTTGCGGTCCAGTTCCTTTTCCCATGCCGACACCACCACCGTCGCCACGCCGTTGCCGACGATGTTGGTCAGCGCACGGCATTCGCTCATGAAGCGGTCGATGCCGAGAATCAGCACCATGCCCGACAGCGGAATGGTCGGCACCACGGCGAGCGTCGCGGCCAGCGTGATGAAGCCCGCGCCGGTCACACCGCTCGCGCCCTTCGAGGTGAGCATCGTCACCGCCAGCAGCGTGAGCTGTTGCGTCCACGTGAGGTCGATGTTGGTCGCCTGGGCGATGAACAGCACGGCCATCGTCATGTAGATGTTGGTGCCGTCGAGGTTGAACGAATAACCGGTCGGCACCACCAGACCCACCACCGAACGCGAGCAGCCGAGCCGCTCGAGCTTGAGCATCAGTTGCGGCAGCGCGGCTTCCGACGAGCTCGTGCCGAGCACGATCAGCATCTCTTCCTTGATGTAGCCGATGAAGCGCAGGATGTTGAAGCCCACCGCGCGCGCGATGATGCCGAGCACCACCACCACGAACACGATCGAGGTCAGATAGAACGTGCCGATCAGCTTGAGCATCGGCAGCAGCGAGCCGATGCCGTACTTGCCGATCGTGAACGCCATCGCGCCGAACGCGCCGATCGGCGCCAGCTTCGTGATGATGCGCACGATGCCGAACAGCACATGCGAGATCCCGTCGATGAAGTTCGTCACGACCTTGCCCTTCTCGCCGGCCGTCGCGAGCACCGCGCCGAACAGCAGCGCGATCAGCAGGATCTGCAGGATTTCACCCTGGGCGAACGCGGACACGAGCGTGTCCGGGATCAGGTGCATCAGGAAGTCGACGGTGGTCTGGCCGTGCGCCTTCGCGGCATACGAGGCGACAGCCTTGCCGTCGAGCGTGGCCGGATCGATGTTGAAGCCGACGCCCGGTTTCAGCAGATGCGTCGCCATCAGGCCGAGGATCAGCGCGAAAGTGGAGACGACCTCGAAGTACAGCAGCGCCTTGCCGCCGACGCGCCCGACCTTCTTCATGTCCTCCATGCCGGCGATACCGGTCACGACCGTACAGAAGATGATCGGCCCGATCACCATCTTGATCAGCTTGATGAAGCCGTCGCCGAGCGGTTTCATGTCGACCGCGAGCGTCGGATAGTAATGGCCGAGCGCGATGCCGATGATGATCGCCGCGATCACCTGGACGTACAGCACTTTGTAGAAAGGTTTCTTCACGATATTACCTGCGATGTGGGTGAGCCCATGGCCTGCCACGCTGCGCATCATGCGAACGGAACCCGTCACGCCTGTGCACGGCATTAGGCCGCGACAAGACGACGAATTCAGAAATACCGGGAAGGGAAATCAGACATCGTTGTCTCCTTGCTTTAGTTGTCGGACCGTTGCGGCCGCGTTATCTATTTCGCAAGGTCGATGCCAGCTCGAATCAAAACGCAACGGCTTGATTTTTATCGGTTTTTCGTCGCGCGGCGGAATGCGGCGTCCGGGATTCCGGAAATCGGGACAAGGGGCGTCGGGTAATCCGGAATCCATCGGGGCGGCGGCCTCGGGAAAACCCGGACGCCTTTTCAACGGCGCGGTTCGGCCGCCGCGCGCGCTGCGTCAATCAAGGTCAAGCACCGCCTTCTTCCAGCACCAGCAAGTTTTCGTGAGAAAAACCGAGCGACACCGGCTGCCCCCGTTCGGGCAAGCCGCGATTCGGATCGTTGAACACGTCGAGCGAAATCACGGCGTCTTTCACGCGCGTTCTGATGCGCACCACCGCGCCGAGGAAATTCACTTCCTCGACGGTGGCGTTCAGCGTGTTGCGGCCCGGCGCCGCCGGCTCCAGCACGATCGCTTCAGGGCGCAACGCGAGCAGACGCTTCTTGCCGGCATCGTCCGGCGGCAGTTCCTGGGTGGTGGTGAGCTCCTGACCGTCCACGGCCATCTTGCCGGTCGCCGGATCGACCACATGCCCGGCCAGAATATTCAGCGTGCCGACGAACGACGCGACAAAGCGCGTGCGCGGATAGTTGTAGATTTCCGAAGGCGAGCCGATCTGTTCGACGCGACCCTCGTTCATCACGACGATGCGGTCGGAAATCGACAGCGCCTCTTCCTGGTCGTGCGTGACGAAAATCGACGTGATGCCGAGCTCGCGCTGCAACGCGCGAATGTCCTGCCGAAGCGAAATACGAATCTTGGCGTCGAGCGCGGAAAGCGGCTCGTCGAGCAACAGCACTTGCGGCTTGCCGGCCAGCGCGCGCGCCAACGCCACGCGCTGCTGCTGCCCGCCCGACAACTGCCACGGATAACGCCCGCCCAGATGCGGCAGCTTGATCAGATGCAGCATCTCCTCGACGCGGCTGTTGATCTCCGCCTGCGGCCGATGCGTGATCTTCAGGCCGAAGCCGATATTCTCGGCCACCGTCATGTTGGGAAACAGCGCATACGACTGGAACACCATGCCGACCTTGCGCTGCCGCGTGCGAAGGTGCGTGACGTCCTTGTTGTCGAGCCGGATGACGCCGCGCGTCGGCGTTTCGAAGCCGGCGATCATCCGCAGCACGGTAGTCTTGCCGCAGCCGGACGGCCCGAGAAAGGTGATGAATTCGCCGCGCTCGATCTTCATGTCGAAGTGATGCAGCGCCGTGTTCGTCCCGAAGGACTTATGCAGATTTTCGATCTCAAGGAATGCCATGATTCGCTGCCTCAGTCCGTCAAGTTTTTTGGCCGCCGGTCGCGCGGGCCGAGCCGAATACCTGAATCAATCCCATCGACGCCCACGTGATCACGAACGCGATGATCGCAAGCGCCGACGGCTCATAAGCGCGGTTCGCGCCGATCAATTGCAGATACGGACCGAACGCGGGCCGATCGAGCAGACTCGCCAGCGTGAACTCGCCGATCACCACTGCGAAGGTGAGAAACGCGCCGGAGAGAATCCCCGAGCGGATGTTCGGAAAGATCACCTTGAAGAGAATCGTCGGCCAGTTCGCGCCGAGACATTCGGCGGCCTCGGTCAGCGAACGCACGTCGACGGCGCGTAGGCCCGCGTCCACCGCGCGGTACATGTACGGCAGCGCGAGCGTCACGTAACCGAACACCAGCAGCAAATCCGTTGCGCGCTCGTTGCCGGTGAGCGGCAGGATCGAACTGCTGTTATAGATGCGCAGATAGCCGAACACGATCACGATCGCGGGCACCACCAGCGGCAGCAGCGTGATGAATTCGACGACCGGCCGCAGCTTCGGCAGCCGCAACTGCACCCAGTAGGCGGTCGGCACCACCAGCAGCACGCCGACGACGATCGTGAACACCGCCATCATGATCGAATAGCCGAACGAGGCCTGAAAGCGCGGATCGGCCAGCACGACGCGGTACGCCTCGAAGCTGTAGACGCCGCGCTTCATGCGCATGCTGAACTCGACCGTGGCGATCAACGGAATCAGGAAATACAGCGAACCGACGATCATCGCGGTCCACGCGCCCACCCGCGACTGGCTTTTCATCGGCGCCCCCTTTCAGCGCGCGAACGCAGCCAGATGTAGCCGCCGTTCGAGAGGCCCGTCACCAGCACCATGCCGAGCGCGAGCGCGTAGCCGAGGTTCTGGTTGTGCATCACGTCGCCGCGAATCTGCGCGTACAGCAGGATCGTGACGATGTTCAGCGAACTTCCCGTCAACGCATAGGCCGTGGCGACCGCGCCGAACGAGTTGGCGAACAGCAGCAATGTGGCGCCGAGCACGCTCGGCCACAGCACCGGCAACGCGACGTGGCGCCAGTATTGGTACGCGGTGCCGCCGAGGCAGTCGCACGCCTCGCGCCATTCGCGCTTCAGGCCGTCGAGCGCGGGCGTGACGATCAGCACCATCAATGGAATCTGGAAGTACAGGTAAGTCAGCGTCAGGCCGGTAAAGCTCAGAATGCTGAAGCCGGTCGAATAGAGATTGATGTCGAGGTACTTCTTCAGCAACACGGTGACGAGTCCGACGCGCCCCAATGTGCAGATGAAAGCGAACGCGAGCGGCACGCCGGCGAAGTTCGAAGCGACGCCGGAAAACGTCATCAGGGTCGGGCGAATCCAGCGCGGCAGCTTGCCTTGCACCGCCGCCCAGGCCAGCAGCGAGCCGATCACCGCGCCGCCGAGCGACGACGCCGCGCTCACCTTGAAACTGATCAGATACGCGTTCATGACCGTGGGCTGAAGCAGGTCACGAAAGTTGGCGAGCGTGAAGTGACCTTGCGAATCCTGGAACGCGCCGATCATCAGAAAGCCGGTCGGCAGAATCAGAAACAGCAGCGCGAAGGTGAAAAACGGCACCACGCCGATCCAGGCAAGCAACTGCGACGCGCGGCCCGGACCGTCGACGCGAGGCGTTGGGGTGGGCACGGGAGGAACCAGCAGTTCCGTTTGGACCGACCCGGCATCCGATGAAGCACTCATAGCTCACCCTTGGCAATCTGGCTAACGCCGGGGGCACCGCTCATTACGAGCGGCGCGCCGCCGGCCCGACTTCACGCTATGGTTTGAAGCCGCGGTACGTCCGCGGCCAGGTTCGTCGCTGCGCTCAGTTGATGCTCAGTTGGCGCTCAGTTGAGCGCTTACCTGACGCTCACTTGACGTTCGCGCCGACCGCTTCGTCCCAATGCTTGGTGATGGTTTCCTTGTACGCGTCCTGTTGCGACAGTGTCGGGAACACCACGTTCTTGTACGACGAAGGCGGCGGCAGCTTGTCGAGCAGCGCTTGCGGAACCTTCTTCGCCGCGACCATTTCGTTATAGCGCATCGGGTGGCAATAGCCGGCTAGCCAGCCGATCTGGCCTTCGTCCGAGTACAGGTATTCCATCCACAGCTTGGCCGCGTTCGGATGCGGCGCATACGCGCTGATCGCCTGGACGTACACGCCCGCGACCACGCCGGTTTTCGGAATCACCACCTGCACCTTCGGATTGCCCTTCAACGTATCGCGGTCGGCCAGCGCGTTGTAGTCCCAGCGCACGATGATCGGCGTCGTGCCCTGCGCGAGCGATGCGGCCTTGCCGATCACCGGCACGAAGTTGCCGCTCTTGTTCAGATCGGCGAAGTACTTGAGGCCGGCTTTATCGGCCTTGCTCACGTCGCCCTTGCTTTGCGACAGACCCGCCGCGAACACGGCCTGAATCGCCTGGTTGGCCGAGCGCGGATCGCCCGCGAGCGACACGGCGTTCTTGTAGTCCGCCTTGAGCAGGTCGCTCCAGTCGGTGGGCGCCTTGTCGATCATGTCGGCGTTCACTTCAAACGACAGCACGCCGTAGTAGTCGCCGTACCAATAGCCGTCGGCGTCTTTCAGTTCCTTGGGAATCGAGTTCCACGACGAAACCTTGTACGGTTGCAGCAAACCCTCCGCCTTCGCCGTGGGCCCGAACGACAAACCCACGTCGATCACGTCGGGCGCTTGCGGCCCCTTGTTGCCCTTGTTCGCCTTGATGGCTTCGACTTCGTCGCCGGAACCGGCGTCCGGATTCAGTTCGTTGATCTTGATGCCATATTTCTTCTGAAAGCCGGCGACCAGTTGACCGTAGTTGCACCAGTCGTGCGGCAACGCGATCACGGTGAGCTGGCCTTCCTGCTTGGCGGCGGCGACCAGCGCGTCGAGCGGCGCGGCCGAGGCGCTGCTCACGCCGGCTGCGGCAACGCCCGCGACGGTCGACAGCGAAAGTATGCGAGCTAACGCGGTGCGGTTCATGGTTTTCCCCATCCTCTGCCGAAATTGCTACGTTTGGAAAATTTCTGGTTCGAGCATCAAGGCGGGCGGGTGTGATTCGCACTCGCCCGCCCGCGGCATGTTCACACCGGATTAGCCAGTGCGGAAAACATGTCGGGTTTCAGTCTATCGATACGATCGGTACAAATCATGTCAACGCCCCACTGCGCCAGCAGCAGGGCGCGCGCCGGTTCATTCACCGTGTAGGCGAGCACGCGCAAGCCGGCCGCGTGGATGTCCGCGACCAGCGGCTCGCTCAGATACCGGTGGCTTGCGTGCAGCGACACGCAGTCCAGTTCACGCACGATGCGCAGCCAGTCCGCCGGCACCTCTTCGAACAGCATGCCGCGTCGCAATGAAGGCGCGGCGTCGCGCGCCGCGGCGAGCGCGTCGAATGAAAACGATGAAAGCAGCGGCGGCGTCTGTCCTTGCCACAATGTCAGCGCGCCGCTTGCGACCAGCCGACCGGTGATCTCGTCGCGGCCCGGACACGGCTTGATTTCGATGTTGGCGGCAATGCCGTCGCGCGCGCAACGCATGGCCGTGTCGGCCAGCGTCGGCAGACGCGTGCCCGCGAATTGCGGTCCGTACCAGGCGCCGGCGTCGAGCGCGGCGAGTTGCGCCCAGGTGTAGTCGGCGGCGGCGCCATGACCGTTGGTGGTGCGTTCGAGGGTGTCGTCGTGCAGCAGGAAAAGCTGGTTGTCCGCGGAAAGCTTGGCGTCGAATTCGACCATGCGGTAGCCGTGGCGCACGCACGCGTCGAAACCGGCCAGCGTGTTCTCAGGCGCGAGGCTGCCGCCGCAACGATGCGCGACCAGTTGCGGATACGGCCAGTCTGCGGATACAGCGCGATCAATCCCGTTTCCCACGTCTCGTCACCTTCCATGCGGATAGTTCGAAATAGGCACGACGCTATGATTTGCGAAGGCTAAGTTGAAATACACAAACTTGCAAGCTGCCAAAAAAATACAACACAATCCGGCTAAAGTAGTACGCTTGACATCGCCCGGACACACATTCGTGTCCACGATGTCGTCCTTAGAAACAAAGTCGTGTAACGCGCGTTCGCATCCAGGGAAAAACGCATGTGGCAGGAAGACCGTCATCAGAGAATTCGAGCGTTGTTGTCGACGCTTCAACGCGTGTCGACCGAACGGATCATGGCGGACCTTGGCGTGTCACGCGAAACCGTGCGGCGCGATCTGCTCGATCTCGAAGCGCTCGGCGAACTGCGGCGCGTGCACGGCGGCGCAATCAGACCCGCCGACGAAGCGCCGATCGCCGAACGCGCTCACACGCGCGTCAAGTCCAAAACGGCGATTGCCAAGGCGGCCACCGGTTTGATCGCGAGCGGCCAGACGCTTTTCATCGACGCGGGCACGACCACCGCGGCGCTCGCCGAACAACTGGCGAAACTGGCGAATCTCACCGTTGTCACCAACTCGATCGACGTCGCGCTGAAAATGCGCGGCGCCGTGGAGCAAGCCGACGCGGCCAACGAAGTGATCCTGCTCGGCGGCTCGATCAGCGACCGCGCAATGGCGACCACCGGCGCCACCACCGTGCTCGACATCCAGCGCTATCGCGCGGACATGGCGCTGCTGTCGCCGGTCGGCGTCGACCACCGGCATGGCGCGACCAACTACGACCACGCCGAAACGGAAGTGGCGCGCGCGATGGTCGCCAACGCGGACCGCGTGATCATCCTCGCCGACTACAGCAAGATCGGCCAGCGCAGCCGCATTTCGTATTGCCCGATCGATCGGATCGACGTGCTCGTCACCAACAAAAAGGCGGCCGAGGCCGCCGACTTTGCATCGCTAAAAAAGAAGCTGGAAGAAATCGTGCTGGCCTAGGATCGGGCGCTCGCGCCTATTCCTTCACATGCATCGTATCGAGCACGCGTTTGCGCAAGCGCGTGTCGTGCAGCGCGCCGGCTGCGTCGAGCACCGGATAGGCGGTCGAACAGAACAACGAGTTGAGCCGCTTCATGTCGCTGATCAGGTCCAGATGCAACGCGCTGGTCTCGATGCTGCGCAGGCTCTGTCCCGCGAGACGATCGAGGTGCTTGTAGGAATACGCGCGCTCCAGGTCGCGAAAGCGCTCCTTCTCCGCCAGCAGGCGCTCGGCGCAACGTAGATCGTTATTGAGGAACACGGAGAGGCCAAGTTGCAGATTGCTGACGAGCCGCGCCTGGAGGTCGTCCAGTTCGCCCAGCCCTTCCTCTGAAAACGAAAGGCGGTGCGCGATCTTCTTCTCCTCGATATCGCCGACGATCCGCTCGATGATGTCGCCCGCATGCTCCAGGTTGATCGTCAGCGAAATGATGTCGGTCCAGCGGCGGCTGTCGGCTTCGTCCAACTGCTCGCGCGAGATCAGCGTGAGGTACGTTTTGACCGCGGCGTAGAGTTCATCGACGTCGTCGTCCATGCGGACGGTTTCGCGCGCTTTGTCCAGGTTGTTGTGGTGAATCAGCTCCGCCACGTTGTCGAGCATCGTCCGCACGATGTCGCCGATACGCAGCGCCTCGCGCGAGGCATTCGCGAGCGCGAGCGTGGGCGTGGACAGCGCTGCCGTATCCAGGTGCAGCGGCCGCAGTTCGCCGTTTGGCAGCGGCCGGTCATGCAGCACGCGGGTGCAGATGCGCGCGACCGGGTCGATCAGCGACAGGCACGCGCAGCAACGCAGCGCGTTGTAGATCAGATGGAAGCCGACCGTGGCTTCACGCGGATTCGCGATCAACACCGGCAAACCGCGCGCGAGCAGCGAGGTGAACGGCAGGATCAGCAGCGCACCGGCCAGCTTGAACGCGAAGCTGCCCAACGCGAGCCGCCGCGCCGCCGAATTTTGCGCGACGGTGCCCATGAGCGCGAGCACGCCGCTGCCGAGATTCGCGCCGATCACCAGACACAACGCGACCTTCAGCGAGATCACGCCGGACGAGGCGAGCGTCGCGGTGAGCAGAACCGCGGCGAGGCTCGAATAGGACAGCATCGCGAACGCCGCGCCGACGAGCGCATCGAGCATGGTGTCGCCGGTCAGCGCGCCGAACATCACGCGCACGCCGGCGCCTTGCGTCATCGGCTGGGCGGCCTCGACGATCAGATGCAGCGCCAGCAGGATCAGGCCGAGACCGATCAGCGTGCGCCCGACCTGCCCCAGGCGCGTTTGCTTGCGCGACAGGAAGAGCGGCACGCCGAACAGAATCAGAATCGGCGACAGCCATGAAAGGTCGAGTGTGAGGACTCGCGCCATCAGCGCGGTGCCGACATCGGCGCCGAGCATGATCGCAAGGCCGCTGGTCAGCGGCACCAGACCTTGCGCCGCGAACGACGTGACGATCACCGCGGTGGCATTGCTGCTCTGTACCAGGCTCGTTACGCCGACGCCCGACAGAAAGGCGCGCCAACGGCTGCTGGTGCTGCGGCCGAGCACGCTGCGCAGATCGGCGCCGAGCACCCGCAGGATGCCGGTACGCACGATGTGCGAGCCCCACACGAGGAGCGCCACACCGGCCAGGAGGTTAAGGAGTATCAACATAAGGCACTGCGCGTCCGTTCCTGCTGCCATGACCCGAACCGCATGCCGCGCGAACCGGCACCCGGGGCGTATGACAGTAGTGTTGCACAATTTTGCCTTATTGTAATTTTGTGCTTTTAAATATACGCTCGGTGGCACGCGGTGTACGAATGGCGTCGACCTTTGTGGACGCATGTTTCGTCGTTCATCGCTCCGCTACTTACTTCGTTCGCCCACTTGATCACGAGGACGCTGGATGAGCCGCAATCTTGCGCTGTTCGACCTGGACCACACGCTGCTGCCGCTCGACAGCGATCAGGCGTGGGCTCACTTCATTGCGGGCCTGGGCATAGAGGGCGCTGCGCGGCACGCGCAAGAGATCGACGAGTATTACCGGCAGTACGTGGCCGGTACGCTCGATATGACCGACTATCTGAACTACACGCTGGCGCCGCTCGCCCGCCACTCGCGCGAGCAACTCGACGCATGGCATGCGCAGTTCATGCGGGACGTGATCACGCCGGCGATTCTGCCGGCCGCGCGCGAACTCGTGCAACGCCATATCGAGGCGGGCGATTTGTGCTGCATCGTTACCGCCACCAATGTGTTCATCACACAGCCGATCGGCAAGGCGCTGGGCTTCGAGCATCTGCTCGGGATCGAACTCGACACGGAACACGGCGATCCGCTCGCGCGCTTTACCGGAAGCTCAGTGGGCGTGCCGACTTTTCGCGAAGGCAAGATCACGCGCACCGAGAACTGGCTGGCGTCGCTCGGCCATTGCTTGCAGGATTTTCCGCAGAGCTATTTCTATAGCGACTCGATCAACGACGTGCCCTTGATGGAGCGCGTCACGCACCCGGTCGCGACGAATCCCGACGCGCGGCTGCGAGCGATTGCGGCAGAACGCGGCTGGCCGGTGATCGAGCTGTTTGCTTGAATCGACAGGCGTCGCCTCGACGGTGTTAACCGCGGCTCCAGCGCCTGGATGCCGCGACTGAGCAACCTATAGCGGGCACTGCATGGGTTCTCGCGAATGATGACGCGTCGATATCCAGTTGCGCAAGCTGGCCGTTCGGCAGATTGACCGCGTGCGGCACGCAGCGCGATGATCTTCGCGTTGCCATTCTTCGCATCCGCCATGGTCTTCGTATTCAGTTGTTTGAGCTGGCTGTTCTTCAATGTCGGCGTGCCGGTGTTTGGGCCGATTGCACTGCTGCCCTTGTTGAGTTTATCGCGCGTTTTTCGGCGGGCGTCGCAGGGCGTTGCGATAAAAGCCATCAAAGACGGACAGCTTCTCTGGGTCGTCATTTCGATGTGCGCGAGCGCTTGTTATGAGATTGACTCTGCGCTAGGCGACGCACGAACCGACGGCTCGCTGGCTTTCATGCTGGCGGGGCTGGTCTGGCATGTGTTGTTTATCATCGTGGCGTCGATCCTCGTATCGTTCGCTGCGGCTGACGCGGTGTATCACCCCGCGCGAAACGACAGCGAAGAACCGTGCGACCGAAGGCTGATGTGGTTTTCGCTATTCATGACCGCAGCCGTCGCCGCCTCTTTCTCCGCATCTCATTATTCGCTAGCCTAACCAATACCAGGACGATTGCACTATACTTTTTCACCGAGCCTAACAGGGAGAGCCAACATGCCGAATCTGATCGATCACCTCATCGAGAATCGCGCGCTGCGCAATCGCTTTATCGACCTCATGTACCCGTTCACGTTAATTGGTGCAACGCTGGCTTCGATCTCAATGCTGCTCGCGCGCTACTATCGGTAGTCCGCTCGCATGTTCCGTGAGCGCATGATTCCAGCGCTCACAGTTCGCTTGCCAAAAAGAACAAAGCCCGCAACATGTGCGGGCTTTGCTTTTTTCAAACCGACCGTAATCAACCCGCTCAGACCACGCCTGCTCCGTGCGCCTGCAAATCGGCGTGGTAGCTCGATCGAACCATCGCGCCCACGGCGGCATGCGTGAAGCCCATCTTGTACGCTTCTTCCTCGTACATCTTGAACGTGTCGGGATGCACATACGAGCGCACCGGCAAATGATGTTCCGACGGTTGCAGATACTGGCCGATCGTCAGCATGTCCACGTCGTGCTCGCGCAGGTCGCGCATCACTTGCAGGATTTCTTCCTCGGTTTCGCCGAGGCCGACCATCAGGCCGGACTTGGTGGCGACGTCCGGATGCAGCGCCTTGAAGTCCTTCAGCAGCTTCAGCGAATGCGCGTAATCCGAACCCGGACGCGCTTCCTTGTACAGACGCGGCACCGTTTCGAGGTTGTGGTTCATCACATCGGGCGGTGCGGCGTTCAGAATGCCGAGCGCGCGATCCAGGCGGCCGCGGAAGTCCGGCGTCAGAATTTCGATGCGCGTTTCCGGCGACAGCTCGCGCGTCTGCCGAATGCACTCCACGAAGTGAGCCGCGCCGCCGTCGCGCAAATCGTCGCGATCGACGCTGGTGATCACCACGTATTTCAGCTTCAGCGCGGCGATGGTGCGCGCGAGGTTGCCCGGCTCCTCGGTGTCCAGCGGATCGGGGCGGCCGTGGCCGACGTCGCAGAACGGGCAGCGGCGCGTGCACTTGTCGCCCATGATCATGAAGGTCGCGGTGCCCTTGCCGAAGCATTCGCCGATGTTCGGGCAGCTTGCTTCTTCACACACCGTGTGCAGATTGTGCTCGCGCAGAATCTGCTTGATTTCGTAGAAGCGCGAATTGCCGGTCGCCGCCTTGACGCGGATCCAATCCGGTTTCTTCAATTTTTCGATTGGGACGATCTTGATCGGAATGCGGGCGGTTTTGGCTTGTGCCTTCTGCTTCGCGGTGGCGTCGTAGGCGGCGGAAGCCGGCACGGCTTCGGCGGCGGGAGAAGTTGCGAGGTTCGCGGTAACGTCAGTCATTCGTTCGGTCCAGTCAGGCGGTGATCGCACCGGCCTGCGGTTGGGCGACGGCCGCGGGACTGCCGTCGAGGTTTGCGGTGAGGCGTGCTGCAAGGGTGCGGGCCACGTCGTCCCAGCCGGCGGCAACGCCGAGCGTCGCCATATCGACTGTTTCGAGCCCCGCGTAGCCGCATGGGTTGATGGCCAGAAACGGCCGCAAGTCCATGTTCACATTGAGGCTCACGCCGTGATAGCTGCAGCCGTTGCGGATTTTCAGACCCAGCGCGGCGATCTTCGCGCCGGCGTGCAAGCCGGCTTGCGGATGAGGCGCCACGTAGATGCCGGGGGCGCCCGCCTTGCGTTCTCCGGCGAGATTATACGCCGCGAGGGTGTCGATCACGGCCTGCTCGATCCGCGTGACCAGTTCCCGAACCATCAGTTTGCGGCGGCGCAAATCGAGCAGCAGGTAGGCCACCACCTGACCGGGCCCGTGATACGTGATCTGACCGCCACGGTCCACCTTGACGAGCGGAATGCCGCTATCGGCCGCCAGCAGATGCGACGGATCGCCGGCCTGGCCCAAGGTGAAGACGGGAGGATGTTCGACCAGCCAGATTTCGTCGGGAGTGTCGGCCGTGCGCGCGTCGGTGAATGCGCGCATGGCTTCGAAACTGGCTTCGTAAGGTTCGCCGCCGCGCCAGCGCAGCGTGAGCGGCGCCGTGGCGGACAATGGAGACGGGGAAACCGGGGTGGCGCACATGGTGGCGCTAGTTTACCGAAAACCAGCGATCCCCGCCGGGCGCGGCGGCGACGCCGAGGCGAACGCCGGAAGCGCGGCCTGCGCCGGACATGCGCGGCAGGCCGCGCGCCGCGGCCTGCCAGTGCGCGATTCCCCGCTCAAACCGTCCGCCAGCCGCCGCGCATGCGCGCCGCCAGCCGTTCGCCAACCCGGGCGAACCAGTTCAACGCGCGTTCGTCGCAGCGCGTCGGCACGGAAAACATCACGTTCGCCTGCGCGCTGTCCTCGGCGCTCAGCCAAAGCCGCTCGCCGCGCCGAAGCCGTAGCGTGTGGCCGGGTTGCAGCCAATAGTCTTCCGTGTCGTCGCTGCGTGTCACCCAGACCGCGCCGCCTTGCACGACGAGCCTGGTGCTGCGCGCCACCTTCATCGGAACCGTTTCGCCACGGCGGATTTCAAACGCAATGCTAGAGGAAATTTCTCGCATGATGCCCTCGCCAAAAATCGTTTCATGGCTACAATCGTAGGCGTAGCAAGGGTTGACGCAAAACGATCTATTTTCACCTCTATGTGAGAAAAATTTCGATGGATCTCCGGCAATTACCCGCGCTGAACGCAGTCAAGGCATTCGAGGCCGCCGCCCGCCACGAGAGCTTCTCGCGCGCCGCCGACGAACTGTTCGTCACCCACGGCGCCGTCAGCCATCAGATTCGTGCGCTCGAGGCCGAACTGGGCGTCTCGCTGTTCGCCCGCGACGGCAAACGCGTGCGGCTCACCGAAACCGGCCGGCGCTACGCCGCACAGGTGCGCTCGGCGCTCATGGCGCTCGCCGACGCCACCCGCGAAATCCGCGCGGGCGACCGTGAGCGGCGGCTGGTCGTGTCGATGCTGACTTCGTTCGCGGCGCGCTGGGTGACGCCGCGCATCGGCAGCTTTATTGAAGCGCATCCGCAGTGGGATCTCGAACTGCTGTCCACCAACGCGCTAACCGACTTCGCGCGCGACGACGTCGACGTGGCGATCCGTTTCGGCTTCGGCAAATATTCGGGGCTGCATTCGGAGCTTCTGCTGGAGGAGATTTTCTTTCCGGCGTGCGCGCCGACCTTCAACGGCGGCAAGCTACCGCAAACGCCGACCGATCTGGCCAAGGTACCGCTGCTGCGCTCCGACGACGAATTGTGGCGTCCGTGGTTCGACGCCGCCGGCCTCACCGACTGGCCGGAGCCGAAACGCGGCGTGCTGTATCAGGATTCGTCGAATCTTTTGCAAGCGGCCATCGACGGCCAGGGGGTCGCGCTCACGCGCCGCTCGCTGGCGATGCACGAAATCGCCGCGGGGCGCCTCGTGCGGCTATTCGATGTGGATGGGCCGAGCCCGTGGCAGTACTACTTCATCTGCCCGCCGCAGATGCTCGAAACCGCGCGGGTCAAGGCGTTCCGCGACTGGGTATTCGACGAGGTGGGCCGCTTCAAACAGCTTTTCGAGCGGGCTTGCGAGGCGCGGCCCGCGGCAGGCACCGAGCAGACGGCGAACGCCTTGCGCGCCGCGCCGTGACGCTCGCGCAGGCGTTAAAGCACCACCTTCACCATCGGGTGACCGGTAAGCGCGCGGTAGATATTGTCGAGCTGTTCGCGGCTGGTGGCGCGAACCGTCACCGTCAGGCCGGTGTAATTGCCGCTGCTGGACGGCCGCGTCTCGACGTTTGCGGCGTCGACTTCGCTATCGAACTGCCGAACCACCGTGACGATCGTCTCGGTGAATTCGGGGTGCGACTTGCCCATGATCTTGATCGGGAAATCGCACGGAAACTCAAGCAATGATTCGTTCACGGAACTCATTTTCCACTCCTTGCCGCGCTTCTCGCGCCTGCTTTGCCTTGGCGCGCTGATACGCCGCGTACAGCGCCGCAAACACCGCGCCCGGCTTACCGTCGCCAACCGGCTGACCGTCCAGTTGCGTGACCGGCAGCACTTCCTTGGTGGCCGAGCTGACGATGATCTCATCGGCCGCGCGCAATTCGGCTTCGGCGATCTCGCGCGCCTCGAAGCGGATGCCGCACTCGCTCGCCAGTTCTTCGATCAGCCCGTAGCGAATCCCTTCGAGAATCTTGTGGCTGCGCGGCGGCGCGGACAACACACCGTCTTTCACCATCCACACGTTCGACGACGAACCCTCGGTCAGCATGCCGTCGCGAAACTGGATCGTCTCGAACGCGTCGTTTTCCGCCGCGTATTGCGCCATCAGCACATTGCCGAGCAGCGACACCGACTTGATGTCGCAATTGAGCCAGCGACGGTCTTCGGCGCTCACGCAGCGCACGCCTTGCGCGCGCTGCGCGGCGCCGGGCAGATTGAGCGGCGTGACCATCACGAACACGGTCGGCTGGATGCCGGCCGGAAACGCGTGAGCGCGCTTCGCGACACCGCGCGTGACCTGGATGTAGGCGATCGCGTCCTGCTCGGGGCTGAGGCCGGCGTCCGCTTCGTTCGCCGCGACCACGCGCTCGATCAACTCGCGCCAGCCGGCGTCGCCAAACGGATTGACGATGCCGATCTTGTCGACCGACCGGGCGAGGCGCGCGAGATGTTGCGTGAAACGGAACGCCGTGCGGCCGCCGGCATGCGCATACAGCGGCGCGACTTCATAAATGCCGTCGCCGAAAATAAAGCCGCGGTCGAGAACCGGCACGCGCGCTTCGGACAACGGCACCAGTTCGCCGTTCAGATAAACGATCGGGTCGAGCGAAACATCGGAAAGGGCGGTCATCGCGATTGGGCGCTTATTTTTTCTTGTTGAACATCAGCATCAGCGAATCCCACACGCGGCCCACCACGCCGGCTTGCGGCACGGCCTGCAACGCGACCACCGGGAATTGCGCCAGCACCTTGCCGTCCGCAACCAGCTTCGCCGTGCCGACCTGCTGACCGCTGGCGATCGGCGCGATCAGCGGATCGATCTGCTCGATCTGCGGCTTCACCTTGTCGGCCATGCCCTTCGGCACGGTGATGTACTGATCGCTCTTCACGCCGATCTGCACGGTGTCCTGCGCGCCCTTGTAGACGCGCGGCGTGCCCACCACCTGCGCCGCCTTGTACAGACGCACCGTGTCGTACGCGGTGTAGCCGTAGTTCAGCATCTTCAGGCTGTCCTGCACGCGGTCGTGCTCCTTCGGCTCGCCCATCATCACCGTGACCAGACGGCGCGCCGCGCCGGGCGTGCCCGGCAGCTCACGCTTCGCGCTCGCGATCAGGCAGTAGCCGGCAGCTTGCGTGTGGCCGGTCTTCAGACCGTCGACCGTCGGGTCGATCCACAGCAGACGGTTGCGGTTCGGCTGCTTGATCTTGTTGTACGTGAAGTCCTTGACCGAGAAGATGTTGTAGTAGTCGGGAAAGTCACGAATCAGACGCGCCGACAGCACCGCGAGGTCGCCCGCGGTGGTGTAGTGCTGCGGATCGGGCATGCCGTTCACGTCGGCGAAATGGGTGTTCTTCATGCCGAGGCGCTGCGCCTCGGTGTTCATCATGTTGACGAACTGCGACTCGCTGCCGCCGACCAGTTCGGCCAGCGCGATCGCCGCGTCGTTACCCGACTGGACGATCATGCCGTACACCAGGTCGTGCACGGTGACCGGCTTATTCGATTCGATGAACATGCGCGATTCGTCGGTGCGAACGCGGCGCACCGCTTCGCCCGGCATCACCGTTTGCTCCATCGTGATCTTCTTCGTCTGCAATGCCTCGAAGACGAGATACGCGGTCATCAGCTTGGTGAGCGACGCCGGCTCCACGCGCTCGTCGGGATTGCCGGATGCGAGCACCTGGTTGCTGGTCGCGTCGACGAGTACCCACGAACGCGCGTTCACCGCCGGCGGCGGCACTTGCGCGAACGCGGTGCTGGCAACGAGGGTTGCCGGCAACACGATGCCGAGGGTGACGGCACGGCCAAGCGTATTAGGAACGAAGGAAACAGCGGATGGAAATGACGTGCGGCCGAAAGTGGAGAAACGCATAGGGTCGATTCGTGCGGAAAAGTACATCGTGCGCAGGGCGCATTGTTGGAAGAGCCGGTCGGCGAGCGTCTGGCCGTAAAACGGCGCGGCGCCCGTTGGACTTCCGGCCACGCGGTCGGTTCGCACAGCACGCCCGCATCCGGCACCGCTGCGCGCGAGAAGAAACCACGCGTCGCGCGAACTGCCGGGTGGGCGGCGCTGCGCCCAAAAAAGAGCGCCCATTATACGCGCGCTATCTCGCCAACCATCCGCGGGGCGCGGCGATTAATTGCGGTTTGTGCGTACCTGTACCCCGGAAAACGCGCGCTGCCCGCCCTTCAGCGCCACGCGTCGACGATGATCCGCTTGAGAATGTGCAGCTTGCGATGCAGAAAGTGCTCGGCGCCCGGAATCACGATCACGGGCAATTCCTGCGGCCGGGCCCAGTCGTAAACGGATTGAATGGGAACGGTGTCGTCGGTTTCGCCGTGAATCAGCAGCGTGTTGTCCGGCACCGGCGCGACTTCCCAGCGGCTCGCCGCCGTGCCGACGAACACCATGCGCTCGATTGCCTGGCCTTCCTCGCGCAGCTTCGCGGCGACGTGCGACAGCACGAACGTGCCGAACGAAAAACCCGCGAGCACGAGCGGCAGATCGCCCTGCCCGGCTTCGGCGCGCATGTGATCGATCACGGCGCGCAGATCGTCGCGCTCGCCGATGCCCGCGTCATGCTCGCCTTGCGTTTGCCCGACGCCGCGAAAATTCGTGCGATATGTCACGTAGTTCAACTGCACGAGCGTGCGCGCCAGCGTCTGGGCGACCTTGTTGTCCATCGTGCCGCCGAACAGCGGATGCGGATGCGCGACCAGCGCAATGCCGCGCGGCGCGGCGCCGTTTTCACGGGTTCCGTCGGGCAGATCGCGCGCGACCTCGATCTTGCCGACCGGGCCGTCGATCAGATACTTCTTCGTGTGTACGTTCATGGGGACGCTTATTGATCGATTTTCAGACGCTCGACAATCTTGCCGTTCACGAGATGCGAATCGACGATTTCGTCGATGTCGCTCTCGTCGATATACGTGTACCAGACGCCTTCGGGGTACACGACGAGCGTCGGGCCGAGTTCACAGCGGTCGAGACAGCCGGCCTTGTTGATGCGCACCTGGCCGGGGCCGGCGAGGCCCAGTTGCTTCACGCGTTTTTTCGCGTACTCCTGCATCGCCTGGGCGTTGCAGTTCGCGCAGCTTGGGCGATCGGCGCCGGGTTCGCGCTGATTGAGGCAGAAGAAAACGTGGTACTTGTAGAAGGAATCCATGTGTGCGGTGGCGAGGCTGTAAGAGTGGAAAAGGCGCTGGATGCGCCACGGCGCGCCTGTCGGTAATGCGGACGATTATAGCGAGCGGGGCTCGCGATCGCTGGCGGCGGGCCGTGCTTCGGCGGGTCCGCGCTACGCATGGAGGTGGCGGCCGCACCGGCTTCTTCACGCGCCGGGGCAAACCGGCGCCCCACGCGCCGTCAAACGTGCGTCACGCGCCGCTTGAGCCACGCCTGCTCGACGACGAACGCGAGCCACACCAGCGCCGCATACGGCCAGATCCACGCGAGCCAGTGCGCGAGACCGTTGAAATGCAGATACCGCCCCTGCCGCCAGTCCGCCAGCACGACGTCGAAATACGGATTCACCGGCAGCAGATTGACGAACACCAGCGCGACCGTCAGCGCGCAGGCCGCGAGCGCCGCGCGCGAACGGCGCCGCAAGCGCAGCGCCAGCAGCGCCGCGACGGTGCCGCACGCAAGCCCGGCGAGCGCGCCGGAGGTCGCCCAGTCGAATGTCAGACCCGACTGCGACTGTAGAAACGTCGCGCCCACCTTGACGCCCAAGGTCATGACGATGAACGCGATCAACAGTCGCACGCGCGGCGCATGACGGCGCACCGCCAGCGACGCCAGCGCGAGCGCGGCAAACAGATTGAGGGTGGTGATCGCCGCTTCCCACAGGTCGATGGGCAGCCACGCGGCGACCCGTGCCGGCCATGCGCCGACGTGCCAGCGCAGCGGCGTCCATGCGAGCAGCGCATCCTGTGTCGTCGAATCGAAGCGCAGCCACAACGCGCGCGGCCAGTTGCCGAGACCGAACAGGCGGGGCGCCGGATACATCGTCGCGAAAGGCCACGAGAAGATGAGGCACGCGAGCGCCGCACGGTCGCGTTCGAACCAGAGGAGCCGCAAGCGCCGCAACAAGCCGCGATCGAGCAGCGCGCCGGTGGCGGGCGACATGATCGCCGCGCCGAGCAGCGCACCGAGCGCGTTGGCGGCCAGATCGACGTTGGAAGCGACGCGCGTGGGCAGATAGGTTTGCACCGCCTCCATGGTCCCCGACAGCAGTCCGCCCAGCACGAAGGCCAGCGCGACCGCCAGCGGGCCGCGCCAGCGCGGATAGACCGCGAGCACCACGAGCGCGCCGAACGGCATGTAGCCGAGCACGTTGGTGATCACGTCGAAGGCCGTGAGGTACTGCGGCAAGGGATCGGACAGAAAGGCGAACGGTGCGAGGCCGAGCGAGCGCCAACCGTAAAACGGATACCACGAACCGTAGACGATCAGCGCGGCATACAGCACCAGCGCCTGCCGGGAGAGCGCCGACGGGCGCCGCTGCCAGGGCTTTTCGCTCATGCAGCGCTCCGTTGCGTGCGCCGCCGGGAGGTCATTGCGCGGCGACCAGCGCCTGCACGCCGAGCCATGCGCCGATTTGCGCGACCAGATCGTCGCTGGCCGTGGCGAGCGCCTGCGCGCCGCCGGCGGCGTCCGACGAACTGGCCGGCGCACGCGAGACGAACGTGCGCTGGCCGATCACCTTGCCGTTCTGCGTCAGCGTGGCGCGCGCGGTGACTGCGGCGTGGCTCTGGGAACTGCTGTCGAAAACCTGCTCGAACTCGCTCAGATCGACCTTCAGCACCGGTGCGCGCACGCCGTCCGCGCCCGTCAATACGGTGCCGTTCGAACTGAGCGCGTTGCGCAGACGCTGGGTCAGCAACTGCGCGGGCGGCATCGTCCAGTGGCTGTTCGCGTAGGCGGCGGTTTGCTGCGCGTCGGCGTAGCTGAGCCGGTAGATCAGCTTGTCGGATTCGAGCATGCCCGGCGCGCTGACGTCGAGTATCTTCACAGCCGGCAACTGGCCCGCCGAAGCGGCCTGATTCGGCGGGCCGAAATCGTAGCGGATGTCCGAGATTGCCGCAGGATTACCCGCGCAACCCGCGGCCAGCACGCCGAACGCGAGCAGCGCCGCCAGCGCGGCGCGCGTGGACCATCCCGAGGACAACAATCGGTGAATCGAGCGTGACATAACCATCTTCCTTCCTCAAAACCTTCAAATCATTTATCGGCGCGGGCGGCGGGCCACTTGAAACCGGCCTCGCCAGGTCCGGGCGCCGCGCCCGGCGCGCCGAACAGCACGCTGCGCGGATTGCTGCTCAACGTATCGGCCGCGCGGTCCACCGAACGGGCCGCCGAGCGCACGTCCTCGGCGAGCGAATTGACGCGCGGCAAGGTGTCGTAGCCGACCCGCGCCGACAACTCCTGCAGCGAGCCGTTCATCGACGTCAACGCGTCGCCCGCCTGCTGCGCCGCCGCGCCGACCTTGTTGAGGTTGGTCTCGAACGGACCGTCCGGGCGGTTCAGACTGGTGATCAACTGATTGGTCGACGCGAGCGTGCGATCCAGTTGGTCGATCGTGGCGGGCAGCTTGCCGGCGACCGGCGCCGCCTGCTGGGTCAGCGTGGCCACACCGTCGGCGGCCTTCTGGATGCTGGCCGCTGTGCCTTGCAGTTGAGCGGCCATTTCCGGCGACAGCAGATTATCGACGTCGTCCGCGACTTTTTCGAGTTTGCGCAGCAGCACGTCGCCGCGTTGCTGCAATTGATCGAGCAAGCCCGGACGCATCGGCAACTGCGCGACCTGCTTGGGCGACGACGGCAGCGGCGACGGATCGCGCCCGCTGTCGTCCAGCTGGATGAAGGCAATGCCCGTCACCCCCTGGAAGCCCAGGCTGCCGAAAGTCGAATGGGTGATCGGCGCGTGCGTGTCGACGAGGATGCGGATCAGAATCTGCCCCGGATGAGCCCGGTCGAATTTGATGGACTGCACCTTGCCGACGTCGAGCCCGCGATAGCGCACCGCCGCGTCGGTATAAAGACCCGTCACGTTGGTGCGCGCGATCAGATCGTACGGCACCCGCACGGAACGGTCGACGTTGAACAAAAAAGCCGCCACCGCGATCGCAACCAGCAGGACGATCGTGAAGAGCCCCGCCCAGAAGGCGTGTGATTTGTTTTCCATTGTCAGGTTCCCTGGTTCACAGCGGCAATTCGGACGACGCCGGTTCGAGCGCCGCGCGCGGCAGTTTCGCGCGGCGCTCCGGCGGCAGCGCCTGCAACGCGCGGCGCCCGCGCAGGCCGAGGAAATATTCGCGGATGAAAGGATGATCGACGCCCGCCGCCTCCTCGACCGGCGCGGCGACCAGCACCTTGCGATCGGCCAGCACCGCGACGCGGGTGGACAGCGCGACCATCGTGTCGAGATCGTGCGTGACCATGACCACGGTCAAACCCAGCGCGCGATGCAGCGCCGAGATGAGTTCGACGAATTCATCGGACGCCTGCGGATCGAGCCCGGCGGTCGGTTCGTCGAGAAACAGTAGTTCGGGTTCCAGCGCGATCGCGCGCGCAATGCCCACGCGCTTGATCATTCCGCCCGACAGCGCCGACGGCATCTTCGACGCGTGCTTGCACGGCAGACCGACCATTTCCAGCTTGAGCATCACGATGTCGCGCAACAGGTCCTCGGGCACCTGGCCGAGTTCGCGCACCGGCTGCGCGATGTTGTCGAATACCGAAAGCGACGAGAACAGCGCGCCGCGCTGAAACAGCATGCCGGAGCGGCTGCGCATCAGCAGCGCGGTTTCCGGCGAGATGGTCGCGAGGTCCTCGCCGAACAGCTTGATGGTGCCCGACGACGGCCGCTCCAAACCGAGAATCTGCCGCACCAGCGTGGTTTTGCCGGAGCCCGAGCCGCCGACGATCGATACGATCTCGCCGCGCCGCACGTCCAGATTCAGGTGCTGATGCACGATGTTGCGGCCGTAGCGCTTGGTCACGTCGATCACCTCGATCACCGGCTCGGCGATCGAGGGCATCGGCTGGCCGCGCACGGCCTGGGTAAGCGGCGCGATCATCCGAGCCCCACGTTCTGGAAGAGGATCGCGAACACCGCGTCCGCGAGAATCACGATGGTGATCGAGGTCACCACCGAAGTCGTCGTGCCTTCGCCGAGACTCTGCGAATTGGCCTTGATGCGGAACCCGAAATGGCAGCCGACGAGCGCGATCAGCATGCCGAATGCGACGCCCTTGCCGAGGCCGATCCACAGATTCGCGACCGGCACCACGCCCGGCAACGCGCGCGCGAAGTAGCTCATGTCGATGCCGAGCACGATCTTGGCGGCCAGCGCGCCGCCGGCGAGCGCGATGATGTTGGTCCACATCACGAGCAGCGGCATCGCCACGCCGAGCGCGATCACGCGCGGCAGGATCAGCCGCAGCCCGTGCGGAATGCCCATCACGCGCATCGCGTCGAGTTCCTCGGTCACGCGCATCACGCCGATCTGCGCGGTGATCGCCGAGCCCGAACGGCCCGCCACCAGGATCGCCGACAACACCGGCCCCAGTTCGCGGATCACCGAGAGCCCGAGAATATTCACGATGTACTGATTCGCGCCGAAGAGCCGCAGTTGCTGCGCGGACAGATAGCTGAGCACGATGCCGATCAGGAACGCCACCAGCGCGGTGATCGGCAGCGCCCGGGTGCCGGCGTTGTAGATGTTCGCGGAGATCTCGGTCCACGGCGTGATTTTCGGCTTGCGCACGATCGCCAGCAGATCGAGCACGACGCGCCCGAGCATGCCGACGCCGCCATATAGATGCTCGAAGAACGAGAAGATCGCGAGGCCGAGCCGCGTGAACGGATCGAACTTGACGACCGGCTCGGCCGTTTCGCGCGCCGTGTCGAGCAGCGCGATGCGCTCGAAAATATCGCGCTGCGTATCGGTGAGCTCGGTGTCCGGCGGCATCCGGTGGCCCCACACGCGCCATAGCGCCTGGCCGCCCACGTGGTCCATCCGGTCGATGCCCGAGAGGTCCCACTGGCGGATGCCCGTGGCGCCTATCAGCGAACGCAACTGGGGAATCACGTGTCCGGTCGCGCGGTCGCGCGCGAGCGCGAGCGCCGTCCACTGGCCCGAGAGCCGGACGATCTTGCCCTGGCTGCCGGCCGCGACTTCAAGGCCGGGCGGAGTGTCGTAGTTCAAGGATCGCAGGAATCTGGTTATCGGATTAAGCGGCCATTGTAGCGAAGGCGCGGCGGATAGATCGTGCCGGCGGCCGGCCCGGTTGGCTGTCGCTACAATACCGGACATGAACGCTGACAAGACCTCATCCCGGGCCGCCGCGGCTGCCGACTGGCGTATCGATCGCGAGCGCGCCGTCGCGCTGTTCGGCCCGCACGCGCATGACTGGCCGATCGAAATCGTCGAGGAAACCGGCTCGACCAACGCCGACCTCATGACCCGCGTCAAGGCGTTGCCGCGCAAGGCCGGCGCGCTGCCGCGTCCGATCGTGCGGGTCGCGTATCTGCAAACGGCCGGGCGCGGGCGCCGCGGCCGGCCCTGGTATGCGGAGCCCGGCAATGCGCTGCTGTTTTCGGTGGCGTGCGTGCTGCCGCGCCCTCTCGAAGGATTGGCGGGGCTAAGTCTCGCTGTCGGCGTGGCGCTGGTCGACGGGCTGCGTTCGCTGCCGGTCGCGGGTCCCGGCCAGATCGCGCTGAAGTGGCCGAACGACGTGCTGCTCGAAGGCGACAAACTGGCCGGCATCCTCATCGAAACCGCGTGGAGTACCGACGAGGCCAGCGCCGTCGTGATCGGCATCGGCACCAACGTGAAGGGCGCGGACGAACTGGCGGCCAAGGTCGGCGCACTGAACGCCGGCACGCCGCCGCAGGCGCGCGGCACCGCGCCGACGGCACTGCAACGCGCACTGCCCAACGCGAATCTCACCGACACGCTCGCCGCCGAACTGAACGCGCTCGAACCCGCGCTGCAGCGCTTCGGCGCCGACGGCTTCGCGCCGTTCCAGGCGCGCTGGAACGCCGTGCATGCGTACGCGGGGCGCGAAGTCGTGTTGCTGGAGCAAGGCGAGGAACTGGCGCGCGGCGTGGCGGCGGGCGTCGACGAGCGGGGTCAATTGCTGCTCGACACGGCTGCGGGCCGCCAGGCCATCGCCACCGGCGACGTCTCGCTGCGTCTCGCCGACGGTGCCGCATGACGAACGGTGCGCCCTATCTGCTGATCGATGCGGGCAATAGCCGCATCAAGTGGGCTTTGGTGCAGGCGGACGGCGCGCGGATCGCGTCGGGGGCGCTGGCGCACGACGGCGCGCAAGACGCTCTTGAGTGGTCGAACTTGCCGACGCCCGGCAGCGCATGGTTATCGAACGTCGCGGGCGATGGCGTCGCGGCGCGGATCACAGCGCTGCTTGCCACTCACTGGCCGCAATTGCCGCTCACGACGATTCGCGCCTGCGCGCGGCAATGCGGCGTGACCAACAGCTACACCACGCCGCACGCGCTCGGCAGCGACCGTTGGGCCGGCATGATCGGCGCGCACGCGGCGTTTCCCGGCGAACCTCTGCTGATCGCGACGTTCGGCACGGCGACCACGCTGGAGGCGTTGCGGGCGGACGGCTGTTTTGTCGGCGGCCTGATCGCGCCGGGTTGGACCTTGATGATGCGCTCACTGGGCGAGCACACCGCGCAACTGCCGACGCTCGACGCCGACGCGGCGCGCGGCCTGCTCGACGCCGGCGGCACGCTCCGGGCGGCGCACCGCGGCCCGTTCTTCGCGACGGACACGCCGCGTTCGCTGTCGGCCGGTTGCACGCTGGCGCAAGCCGGCTTGATCGAGCGGATGTGGCGCGACTTGCAGGAAGAATGGCAGGTGCCGGTGCGTCTGGTAGTGAGCGGCGGCGCCGCCGATGAAGTGACAAGCGCGCTCAAAGTGCCGCATACTCGCCACGATTCGCTCGTGCTGTCCGGTCTTGCGCTGATTGCCGCCGAACGCGCGATGCAACGCGGCGCCTGAGTTCCGCCCATCAAGATAACGGCGGCCCGATTTTCGGAGTGAGAGAACAACAATGCTGCGCTGGCTGATCGCCATACTCTTTCTTGCCAACCTGCTGGCGTTCGTCGCGGTGCGCGGCGTATTCGGGCCCCCGCCCACAGCCGGAGGACGCGAGCCTAACCATTTGAACCGGCAAGTCCATCCGGAGTGGTTGCGCGTTCAACCCATCACGCCGGCTCAGGCCGCCGACCAGCCGGTAGTCGGCGGCCCGGCGCCGGCCGCGCCGATCGCGGCATCGGCCTTGCCTCAGTAAGCAGACACTCGAAGGGGGCCAGGCAGCGCGTAAGCGCATCAGACTTGCGCGGCGCGCGAGCGCGTCGTTCAGCCTTGCGTGCGAACCTTCTTCAGCAGCGCGCTGGTCGAGCGGTCATGCTCGAACGGGATCGCCAACGCCTTCCCGCCCCATCCGCGCACGATGGCCGACTCGGGCAACGCATCCATGTCGTAGTCACCGCCCTTGACGAGCACGTCCGGCCGCAGTGCCGAAATCAACTCGACAGGCGTCTTTTCGCCGAAGCACACGACGTAATCGACGCTCTCCAGAGCCGCCAGCAGAGCCATCCGATCAGCCTCGTTATTGATAGGCCGATCGTCGCCCTTGCCTAGCATGCGGACCGAGGCGTCGCTATTCACGCCGACGATCAGACAGGCGCCCAACGCTTTCGCGTCCGCCAGGTACGTGACATGCCCGCGATGCAGGATATCGAACACCCCATTGGTAAATACCACCGGCGCGCTCAACGAGGGACGGAGCTCGACCAGCGCATCGCGCGTGAGAATCTTGCGTTCGAAAGTAGCAGCCATGACGGAGTCGGAAAGAAACGGGAAAGTGCCGCCACGATACACGTTGGGCGGCACGAAGCAAAACGGTCCGGCAAGCTCACGCCTGCCGGACCGTTCTTTGAAACCGTAAGACCTGTTCGTGGCGCGAGCGCCGCCGGAGTCGACTCATACCGGCAAACTCAAGCCAGCGAATTCACAGCCATCAAGCCGGCTGCCCAGCCGATTTCTGGTCGGCCTGCAAGCGCGCAACCACTTCCTTGCGGTAGCGATTCAATTCCTGCGCCGTATTGAACGTGCGCTCGAACAGGATCGACAGATTGTGCAGGATACGTTCGACCACCTTCTTTTCCCAGCCGTCGTCGAAACGGATTTGCTCGTCGAGCCAGCGTTCGAGCCATTCCGGATCCGGCAGACGCGACTGAATCGTGTCGCGCGGGAACAGCGCCTGGTTCACGTGCAGATTGGTGGGGTGCAGCGGCTTTTCGGTGCGGCGCGCCGACGCCATCAACACGCCGATCTTGGCGAAGGCCGCGCGCGCGATGTCGCCGGTCTGCGCCATTGCTTTCTTCATGTAGCGCAGATAAGCGCCGCCATGACGCGCTTCGTCGCGCGAAATGGTTTCGTAGATATGCTTGATGACCGGCTCGGTGTGCCACTCTGCCGCACGGCGATACCAGTGATTCAGGCGGATTTCGCCGCAGAAGTGCAGCATCAGCGTTTCGAGCGGCGGCGCCGGATCGAATTCGAAACGCACGGCGTGCAGTTCTTCTTCCGTCGGACACATTTCCGGTTTGAAGCGGCGCAGATACTCCATCAGCACCAGCGAATGCTTTTGCTCCTCGAAGAACCACACGCTCATGAACGCGGAGAAATCGCTGTCGTGGTGGTTGTCACGAAGAAACATTTCCGTGGCGGGCAACGCCGACCATTCGGTGATCGCGTTCATCTTGATCGTCGCGGCCTGCTCGTCGGTCAAGAGCGATGCATCGAACTTGTCCCAGGGAATGTCTTTCTCCATGTCCCATCGAACGGATTCGAGCGATTTATAAAGTTCCGGATAAAGCATGGTGTTCATAGTCCCACCCCTGTTCTGCGCATACTGTCTGTGTCTGTCACTACTACATGTAGCACTTTTGCTGACGACGAACGAACGCACCGTTCGCCGGCCAAGCATTCAATTTTACGCGGTAATCGGCTGCCTGGATGCGCCGGGCAGCAAGAAGTCCGGGCGTTTGCGCGGGCGCCTGATCTTGATGACGCGCTGCGCGGCCAACCGTGGGTGAGGGATACCCTGTGCCTGAGGTCGAGCCAGTTTTGCGATGAAGCCGCACCGTCCAGCCCTGCGCCGGTGGTGCCGGCGACGAATGGAGCAAGGGCGGCTGGATTGGTTGTTTTCAGCGCACGCCCAAAAGCCAGATAAAGCTTACACAATCATAGCACGCTGACTTTACGGGACCCTCGCGGTAGCGGCCGCAAGTGCGGTGCCCGATTGACCTGCCTCAATGAACCACGCGATCCAGCGAGTGTGGTGGACGATCTGGGGCAAAACCATGACAGGCGGTGAAGTTCTCGATTGAATAGGCACCGCCCGTTCGTGCGTCTTTTGCGCGCTTTGCGTCGTCTATGTCAGGCCGCGCCAGTCGCGCCCCGTTTCATTGCCGCCGTCAAACCGACTTTTTCGCGACTCGCGGGCTCACGCTCGCGCTGCCCGCGCGCTTCGTGGATGTCGATGCCCGCTTCGCCGCCGGTCGCCTGGGCGCGGCTCGCGGCACCGACTCGGGCTCCTCGCGCGCGTCAGGCGGTTGCGCGCCTTCCGACGCCGGCGCTTTCGCCTCCTCTTCCGGGGACTCCGTCGGCGAACTGTCTGTTGCGGCGCCCGCCGCGGGCTGTGTCATCGCGAATTGGGCGATCTGATTGAACTGGGATTGCAGCAGGTTCCACCACGCGGAGGCGTCGAAGGGAGTGGTCGCGGGGGCCTCGTCCTGATCGCCCGCCGATTCGGCCGCGCCCGGAGACGATGCCCCCGATGGCCCGGCACTGCTAGAGGCTGGACGCGGCGCGTCGGAATGCGGCCAGCCGGTCGCCGGTGACGGGCTCGGCGCGGCGGATGCAGCCGGCTGTTCCATCGACGCCTGCGCGAACGCGCCGAACGCGCGCAACGTGGCGAGCGTCGCGCGCTGCACTTCGAGCGCCTGAATGGCGGACTGCAACATGCTCAGATTGAGCTTGAGCCATTGCTCGACGGCGCGCATGTCGGTAATGCGCTTGTCGAGTTCCTCGACGCTGGTGAGCGGCGCCATCATGTCGGACATCATCGAGAGCGACGGCCCGAGGCCGGCGCCGGGTTGCGCGCCGGAAAAAGCCGAGCCGAACGGAGAGAGCCGCATCATGCCCCACATCTGGTCGAGCATTTCAGCGGGCGGAAAGCCAGGGAAGCCGGGAAAGGGCGGCGTGGAGCCAGGTGTATCGGTCATGCTTGTCGCCTCGCTGCTTGAAGGGAAGGAAATAGCGCCGTCCCGCGCGCGTCTGATTCGATGATACCGTGCGAGGCGCCTGCTTTTGCGTCTCGCTCGTGGCCGTTTTTTGCCGGCGCATCTTGATACGCTGCGTAGGCCGCGCGCCGCCGCGCCTCAGGAATTCTCGTCGTCCGACGCAGCGCCGCGGGCCGACTTTTGCGGCCGCCCACTCCACGGATCCGCTCCGCCGAAGTCGGGCGCGCGCCGCTCGCGCAGCGAACTCACGCCTTCGCGCACATCCGGCCCGGCAAACCCCATGAACTCCAGCGCGAGCGACGTATCGAACGCCGGCCCCGCCGAGCGCAGCCAGTTGTTCAACGCATACTTGGTCCAGCGAATCGCCGTTTGCGAGCCGTCGGCCAGTTTGCGCGCGACCTCGAAGGCCTTGGGCAGCAGATCGTTTTCGTCGACCGCGAGCGATACGAGGCCGATCCGCTCCGCTTCCGCGCCGCTCACCGGCTCGCACAGCATCAGGTAATACTTCGCTTTCGCCATGCCGCACAGCAGCGGCCAGATGATCGCCGCGTGATCGCCGGCGGCGACGCCCAGACGCGTATGCCCGTCGATGATGCGCGCCGTCTTCGCCGCGATCGAGATATCGGCGAGCAGGCCCGCCACGAGCCCCGCGCCGACCGCCGGGCCGTGCATCGCCGAGACGATCGGCTTGCTGCAGTTGATGACGTTGTAGACCAGATCGCGTGCCTCGCGCCACACGCGCGCGCGCACGTCGAAATCGGTCGCCATGTCCTCGACCAGTTGCAGATCGCCGCCCGCCGAAAAGCCCTTGCCTTCGCCGCGAATGATCGCGACACGCACTTGAGGATCCCGATCGATGTCGCGCCAGATTTCCGCGAGCTCGAAATGCATCCGCGCGTCGGCGGTGGCGAGTGCGCTGCGGTTCGCGCCCTCGCCGCTCATCACGACTTCGAGCACGCCGTGCGGATGGCGGTGCAATTGAAGCGCCTGGTAGTGCGCGTAATGCGCGTCGTTGCGATGGGGTGCGTGAGACATGGCAGGTAATCCGTCGATCGATGCATCGGTTGAAACCGCTGCGCTAAAAACCCGTTCAGCGCGACTGATAAACCCACTTCGCGTTTCTGATTTCGACCATCACGCGCGCTCGTTGATCGAGCCCGAGGTGGTCGGTGGCGCTCATGTTGACCACGCCGTTGGTGTCCGCGAGACCGCGCGTGCCTTCGAGCGCATCGCGCAGCGCGCGACGAAACTCTGGCGTGCCCGGCGCGGCCGTCTTCAGCGCGATCGGCACGGCGTTGCTGAGCAGCATGCCCGCGTCCCACGTGTACGAACCGAACGCCGACACGCTGCCCGGTCCGCGCAGCGCTTCGAAGCGCGCGATGTAGTCGAGCGCGAGGCGTTTCGCGGGATGATCGGCCGGCAATTGCGCGGCCACCAGCACCGGGCTGGCGGGCAGGAACGTGCCGTTGCAATCGGCGCCGCACACGCGCAGGAAGTCGTTGTTGCCGACGCCGTGATTGTGATAGATCAGCCCTTTGTAGCCGCGTTCCCTGAGCGTCTTCGGCGGCAACGCGGCGGGCGTGCCGGCGGCGCCCACCACCACCGCGTCGGGCTTCGTCGCGAGAATCTTGAGGACCTGGCCGGTCACGCTCGGATCGGTGCGGTTAAAACGCTCGCTCGCGACCACGTTGATGCGATGCAACTGCGCGAACTTCGCGACCTCGACGTAGAACGTCTCGCCGAGCGCGTCGGCCTGGCCGATGAACGCAATCGTCTTGACGCCGCGCGTGCTGGCGTGTTCGGCGATGGCCGAGGCCATCATCGCGTCCGTCTGCGGCGTCTTGAAGACCCAATGGCGCCTGGCGTCCACGGGCTCGATGATTTTCGCCGACGACGCAAGCGAGATCATCGGCGTTTCGCCATCGGCGACCACGTCGATCATCGACAGCGAATTCGGCGTGATCGAGGAGCCGATGATCGCGTCGACGCGATTCTCCGAAATCAGCTTCTTGGTGTCCTGCACCGCCTGGGTGGTGTCGGACGCGTCGTCGAGCACGATGTATTCGACGCTCTGGCCGCCGATCTGTCTGGGCAGCAGCGTGGCCGTGTCACGGGCGGGAATGCCGAGCGATGCGGCCGGTCCGGTCAGCGACAACACGAGGCCGATCTTTACCTGCGCGAGCGCCAGGGCGGGCCATGACGCGGCGAGCGCGGCGCCGAGTCCGGCGGCGATACCCTGAAGCGCAAGACGCGATTTGCCCGTGCGGGCTTTCGCGGCGCAAGCGCGAGCGTCTCCGGTTGCAGGTTCAAAGGATTCAAGTCGCGGCATGCTGTCTCCTCACGTCGGTCTTTCGTTTTTTGATGTACTGCCGATGTCGTGCTGCTTTTTTTGCGGCTTGTTTGCTGATTGTTTGTACCGCGCGCGCCGACGCTCGCGATGAACGGCGGCGGGCCACCCCGAGGCGTGCGGCCGCGCCAGTCAGTGTAGCGGCGCGCCGGGGCCGCGGCATCGGGCGAAACCCTTTCGCCGCTTCAATCCAGCGGCGCGATGCCCTGGTCGATCGAACCGAAAATCGACTTGCCGGCTTCATCGAACATTTCGATCTTCACGGTATCGCCGTAGCGCATGAATTCGGTTTGCGGCGCGCCGTGCTCGATGGTCTCCAGGCAGCGCTTCTCGGCGATACAGCAGTAGCCGCGCTTCGCGTCCTTGTTCGACACCGTACCCGAACCGACGATCGTCCCGGCGCGCAGATTGCGCGTTTTCGCCGCGTGCGCGATCAACTGGCCGAAGTGAAACACCATGTCGGTGCCCGCGTCCGGCTGGCCGACCTTCTTGCCGTTCCAGTGGACGATCATCGGCCGATGCACGCGGCCTTCGCGCCAATGTTCGCCGAGTTCATCGGGCGTCACGGCGACCGGCGCGAACGAGGTGGCCGGCTTGCTCTGGAAAAAGCCGAAGCCTTTCGCCAGTTCGGCGGGAATCAGATTGCGCAGCGAGACGTCGTTCGCGAGCGTGATCAGACGCACGCTTCGGAGCGCCTGGTCGGGCGTGGCGCCCATCGGCACGTCGGTGGTGATCACGGCGAGTTCCGCCTCGAAGTCGATGCCGAACGCTTCCGACGCGCACAGCACATCGTCTTTCGGGCCGATGAAGTCGTCGCTGCCGCCTTGATACATCAGCGGATCGGTCCAGAACTCGGACGGCATTTCCGCGCCGCGCGCGCGCCGCACCAGCTCGACATGGTTCACATACGACGACCCGTCGGCCCATTGGAATGCGCGCGGCAGCGGCGCCATGCATTCCTTCGCGTCGAACGCGAAGGTGTTGCGCGCGCGGCCCTGATTGAGCGCTTCGTAAAGTTCCTGCAATTGCGGCGCGTAGAAGGTCCAGTCGTCGAGCACGCGCTGCAACGTGGGCGCGATCGCGTCGGCGATGGCCGCGGTATGCAGGTCGCGCGACACGACGATCAGTTGGCCGTCGCGCGTGCCGTCCTTCAGCGTGGCAAGTTTCATAGGGGAGTGAACCGTGTTGGTGACGATGGAAGGAATCTATTCTACGATGGTGAATCGGCGCGGCCCAAGCGACTGCAGGTTTCGGCCGCGAGCCACGCCGATCAAGGCACCTTTCTCACCGTCGTTTAAACGCGCTCCGTGCGCCTCGCTCATGCCTCCAACTGCCCGCTCCGGCGCGATTCACAGCAACGCCGACTCCGCTGAGCCGCTCGATACGCCGGAAACCGACGACGAAAGCGTCGAGACCGGCGAGGAGAAACTGCGCTCGGGCATTCAGTCGATCGAAGTCGGTTTCCGCTTGCTCGACGTGCTGACCCACGAGCCGCGCGCCATGATGCTGCGCGATCTGGCGCAACGCGCCGGCATGAGCCCGGCGAAGGCGCATCGCTATCTGGTGAGTTTTCTGCGCCTTGGCGTGGTCGCGCAAGATCCGCTGTCGGGTCGCTACGAACTGGGCGGCTTCGCGTTGCAATTGGGGCTTGCGCGGCTCGCGCGCGTCGACGGCGTGAAGCTCGCGCGCATTGCGCTCGCCGAACTGCGCGAGCGGCTCGACTTGACAGTGGGCATCGCGGTCTGGGGCAATCAGGGACCCACAATGGTTCACTGGATGGAATCGAGCCATCCGGCCAAGGCATCGCTGAAACTCGGCGACGTCATGCCGTTGCTCGGCTCCGCGACCGGTCTGCTGTTTGCCGCGTATCTGCCGTCGAGCAAGACGGCGGCGATGCTCGAACGCGAACTGGCCGATTCGCGCCGCTCGTCCCATATGGGCGGGCCGCGCACGCACGAAGAGGTCGAGCGTGTGCTCGCCGACGTGCGGCGGCATGAAGCGGCACGCGTGGAAGGCATGCTGCTGCCGACCATCCACGCCTTCTGCATGCCGGTGTTCGACTCCACCGGCGAGCTCGCGCTCGGCATCGTGGCGCTGGGCCATGAGGGTGCGTTCGATATCCGCTGGGGCGGCGAGATCGATACGGCGTTGCGCGAATGCGCGCAGAAGCTCTCGTATGAGTTGGGGTATAGTGCGACGCCCCGCTAGGGTTCGAGCCCGCGCGGCATAAGGCCGGCACGCTGACGTTGCCAGCTTGACGCGATTCGATGCCTTCGGCGTGGGTGCGATTTCGCCGTCGCGGAACATCGTTTGCGGCGGCGCGGTCGAATCCGTTCGCTGCCGGCCTCGCGGCTCGGCGGGCCGATGCGGCCCGCCAGTTCTTCGCGGCATTTTGCGGCGGCATTCGGCGGCGGTTTTTGCGGCGGTTTTTCACGGTAGCCGCCGCGCACATGCCCACAGGCGTTGTCCAATCCCGACACTTCCTTCCGCACGCATTCATCGCCAAAAAATGGCCTCACCCTTCACCGCACGCCGCCGCTCCGACCGCCTGCCGCCCGCCGCGCAGCGCGCCGGCTCGCGCGCGTGGCGGTGGATTGCGGCTCTCGTGCTGGTGGCCGTTCTGCACTGGATCGCCGCGCAATGGTTCGAGCGCAACCGCGCGACGCTGAATCCGTCGGATAACGAGCGTGTCCCCGTGCAGGTCGCGCTGCTGACGCCTGAACGCATCGAGCGGAAACCGACCGCCGCGCAGCAAGCACCAACACCTGCGCCGACGCATAAGGCAGTTCCAAGCAAGCCGCGCGAGCATGTGCTGACGGCGTTGCAGCCGGCGACGCAAGCTCCGGCTGCTGCATCGGACACCGCGGCAAGCGCCCCCAATGCGAACGCAAATGCGAACTCCAATGCGGGTGCCAGCGGCGCCGGTGCAGCCAGCGCGCCCGCAGGCGCGAGCGCACCGCAAGCATCACCGGGCGTGAAGTTCTCCGTTCCGCCATCCGGCGAACTGCAATACGACACGTTCTACAACGGCGTGCGTAACCAGCCCGGCACGATCCACTGGTCCAGCAGCGCACAAAACTACGAAATGGTCGTCTCCGTGCCGTTGCCGTTCGTCGGCACATTCGTCTATTCGAGCCACGGCCGCATCGACGCATTCGGCCTCGCGCCCGATCAGTACGTCGAAAAACGCGGCCGCCGCGCGGAAGACATTTCGATCTTCAATCGCGTCGACAAAAAGATCGCCTTTACGCGCACGCCGACCACACTGCCGCTGCCCGACGGCGCGCAAGACCGTTTCAGCATGGTGATGCAGCTTGCGAGCCTGGTGCGTGGCGATCCCGCCGCCTACCAACCGGGCGTGACGCGGCAATTCTTCGTGGCCGATAGCGATAGCGGCGAAAACTGGCCGGTCGAGACGATCGGCGACGAAACCATCCGCACCGCTCAGGGCTACCTCGATACGCGCCATTTCAAACGCCTGCCCCGCCGCGAGGGCGACCGGCGCCGCATCGACGTGTGGCTCGCGCCCTCGCTCGGCTGGCTCCCCGCGAGAATCCTGCAGACCGAGCCGAACGGCACGCAATTCGAACTGGTGTGGCGCGGCAAGCTCGACGCCAGTGGTGCCGTCGGTTCGTCGAATGCGGGAGGAGCCAATGGTATTGGCGATGGCCGCACGGCGTCGCCTGATGATTCGGCGAGCCCGCCGCCTTCAGGCGCGTCAGCGGTTCCGTCCGGGCAAGGGCCGGAGCCCGCGCCACCCGCTCCCGCCGATTCGTCCGATCCCGCCAATAACCCAGGCATCATCAAGCCCTGAAAGCCTGGGACCCGAGCAGGGTCTCGAGCAAATCGCGAAACTTCCGCGTCAACGCTCGCTCGCACAAACAGTTCCAACCGTTTGCGCGGCGCTGAGTATGATGTGGTAACGGCGTGTCGTCCGACGCCCGCTACAGCGCGCGAATGGATCCTTCTACTGCGTTCCCTTCAAGGAGCCCGTATGCAAGTGAACATCAACGGCATCGAGACGCGCTATGTGCTGAGCAATGAGGGCGGCGGCCCCTGGCTCACGTTCATCCACCAGCTCGGCGGCGACCTGTCCGTGTGGGACCAGCTCGCCGGCTATTTCCGCGACGACTACACCGTGCTGCGCTACGACCTGCGCGGTCACGGAGAAACCGCGGTATCGAGCGAACCCTTCACCATCGCCGACCTTTCGCGCGACCTCGCCGCGCTACTCGATGCGCTCGACGCACCTCGCACGCATCTGGTCGGCATGTCGATGGGCGGCATGGTCGCGCAACAATTCGCACTGGACTACCCTTCGCGCGTCGATACGTTGACCGTTGCCGACAGCACGGGCGGGACGCCGCCCGAGGGCCGCGCGCTTTTCGATCAACGCGCCGCCGCGGCCCGCCAGGACGGGATGGCGCCGCTGGTATCCGCCACACTGAGCCGCTGGCTGACGCCCGGCTTTCAGGCCGCGCACCCCGAAGCGGTCGAACAGATCAGCGAGGTACTGAGCCATACGTTGCCGGAAGGCTACGCCAAGGCGTGCGAAGCCCTGCGCGATTTCGACGTACGCAGTAAGCTGGGAGCCATACGTTGTCCAACCTTGACCGTGGCGGGCCGCCACGACACGGGCACGCCGCCTGCTGCGACACAGGCGGTAGCAGACGCCATCGAAGGCGCGCAGTTCGAACTACTCGACGCCGCTCATCTTGCGCCTGTCGAGCAAGCTCACCGTTTTGCTGCACTGCTTGAAACGTTTCTTGAAAGACCGGTCTAACCGGTAGGTTCGGAACCTTTAGGAGCGTCAATCCCGGACCCACCCCTTGAATTCCACACCACAAGCTCCAGATATGGCGCAGGAACGGCCAGGAGCCAACGGAAATAAGGAGTGTCGCCATGCAAATGATCTATAACAGCCCCAACTATTGTGTCGTCGAGTTTCCGCCGCAGGAAGGTCCGCTGGCCATGAAGTCAGGTGGCTATGAGATCGTCGATAAAAACATGCAGCGCGAAATTTACATCGACGGTGCAATGGCGGCGCGTTTTCGCGAGCACGTGCAAAAGCTGATCGAAGAGGAACCGTCGCTGGACGAAGTAGACGAATTTCTCGGCCAGTTCGACAGCCTGATGCATCAACCGGTCATTCTTCACTAACCGCAGGGTTCGGCTCAACGTTTTTGGCGACCTACATCGACCGCGCCGTCCGGCTCCGCCAGCGGCCCTTATAAGGCGGTCAGCAGCATGAAACGGCCCAGCAGGCTTTTGCCTTGCTGGGCCGTTTTGTTATCCGCGCGGCGCATGCCCCGATTGCGGGCATGGTTGCTCCGGCCCGCGCCCGGCGGAACCGGGCAGCAGCGGCTACAATGACAGGCTCCCGAGAAAAGCCGGCGCAAGCCCAAGTCCGCCATGAACCAGCCTGCTCAAATTGCCCCGTCAGCCCGTCCCGACGCCGCCTACACGCGCGGCGCGGCGCTGCCCGCGCTGCTCAAGTCGCGCATCCTGATCCTGGACGGCGCAATGGGCACGATGATCCAGCGTTACAAGCTCGACGAAGCCCGCTATCGCGGCGAGCGCTTCAAGGACTATGGGCGCGACATCAAGGGCAACAACGAGCTGCTGTCGATCACGCAACCGCAGATCATCCGCGAGATTCACGAGCAATACCTGGCCGCGGGCGCGGACATCATCGAAACGAACACGTTCGGCGCGACCACGGTGGCGCAAGCCGACTACGGCATGGAAGCGCTTGCAGTCGAGATGAATCTCGAGTCGGCCAAGCTCGCGCGCGCGGCGTGCGACAAGTATTCGACGCCCGACAAGCCGCGCTTCGTCGCCGGCGCGATCGGGCCGACGCCCAAGACGGCGAGCATTTCGCCCGACGTGAACGATCCTGGTGCACGCAACGTTACCTTCGACGAATTGCGCACGGCGTACTACGAACAGGCCAAGGCCTTGCTCGACGGCGGCGCGGATCTGTTCCTCGTCGAAACGATCTTCGACACGCTCAATGCGAAGGCCGCGTTGTTCGCGCTCGACGAGCTGTTTGAAAACACCGGCGAGCGTCTGCCGATCATGATTTCGGGCACCGTCACCGACGCGTCGGGGCGCATTCTCTCGGGGCAGACCGTCGAGGCGTTCTGGAACTCGCTGCGTCACGCCAAACCGCTCACGTTCGGCCTGAACTGCGCGTTGGGCGCGGCGCTGATGCGCCCGTACATCGCCGAACTGGCGAAGCTGTGCGACACCTACGTGTCGTGCTATCCGAACGCGGGCTTGCCGAACCCGATGAGCGACACCGGCTTCGACGAGTTGCCCGCCGATACCTCCGGGCTGCTGAAGGAATTCGCGCAGGCAGGCCTCGTGAATATCGCCGGCGGCTGCTGCGGCACGACGCCGGAGCATATCGCGGCGATCGCCAAGGCGCTGGCTGAAGTAAAGCCGCGCCAATGGCCGACGCAATACCGCGACGCAGCCTGAAAACGGCGGCCCGGATTCCGGGCCGCCGCTTCCCGCCATCGAAACAGACGCATCAATCGCCCGCAAATCACTCGCACCTACGCCATGACCGATCACACCATGCGCCTTGCCGGCCTCGAGCCGTTCAACGTCACCTCCGGGACGCTCTTCATCAACGTCGGTGAACGCACCAACGTGACGGGCTCCAAGGCGTTCGCGCGAATGATCCTGAACGACCAGTTCGACGAAGCAGTAGCGGTCGCGCGCCAGCAGGTGGAAAACGGCGCGCAGGTCATCGACGTCAACATGGACGAGGCGATGCTCGATTCGAAAGCGGCGATGGTGCGCTTCATGAATCTGATCGCGTCGGAGCCGGACATCGCGCGCGTGCCGATCATGATCGACTCGTCGAAGTGGGAAGTGATCGAAGCGGGCCTGAAGTGCGTGCAAGGCAAGGCGATCGTCAACTCGATCTCGCTGAAGGAAGGCGAGGAAGCGTTCCGCCATCACGCGAACCTGATTCGCCGCTATGGCGCGGCCGCCGTGGTCATGGCGTTCGACGAGCAAGGCCAGGCCGATACGTTCGAGCGCAAGACGCAAATCTGCAAGCGCTCGTACGACTTCCTCGTGAACGAAGTGGGCTTCCCGCCCGAAGACATCATCTTCGATCCGAACATCTTCGCGATCGCAACGGGTATCGAAGAGCACAACAACTACGCCGTCGATTTCATCAACGCCACGCGCTGGATCAAGCAGAACCTGCCGTATGCGAAGGTGAGCGGCGGCGTGTCGAACGTGTCGTTCTCGTTCCGCGGCAACGATCCGGTGCGTGAAGCGATCCACACCGTGTTCCTCTACCACGCGATCCAGGCCGGCATGGACATGGGCATCGTCAACGCCGGGCAACTCGGCGTGTATGCCGAACTCGACCCCGAGTTGCGCGAGCGCGTGGAAGACGTCGTGTTGAACCGCCGCGAAGACGGCACCGACCGTCTGCTCGAAATCGCCGACAAGTTCAAGACCGGCGCCGCGAAGAAAGAAGAGAACCTCGAATGGCGCAATCAGCCGGTCGAGAAGCGTCTGTCGCATGCGCTGGTGCACGGCATCACCAACTTCATCGTCGAGGACACCGAGGAAGTGCGCGCGAAAATCGCCGCGGCGGGTGGCCGGCCGATCAACGTGATCGAAGGTCCGCTGATGGACGGCATGAACGTCGTCGGCGATCTGTTCGGCCAGGGCAAGATGTTCCTGCCGCAAGTGGTGAAGTCGGCGCGCGTGATGAAGCAGGCGGTCGCGCACCTGATTCCGTACATCGAGGAAGAAAAGAAGCAGTTGGCCGCCGCCGGCGGCGACGTGCGCGCGAAGGGCAAAATCGTCATCGCCACCGTCAAGGGCGACGTGCACGACATCGGCAAGAACATCGTGTCGGTGGTGCTTCAGTGCAATAACTTCGAAGTGGTCAACATGGGCGTGATGGTCCCGTGCAACGACATTCTTGCGAGAGCAAAGGTCGAGGGCGCGGACATCATCGGCCTCTCGGGGCTCATCACGCCGAGCCTGGAGGAGATGGCCTACGTCGCGTCCGAAATGCAGCGCGACGATCATTTCCGCATCAAGAAGATACCGCTTTTGATCGGCGGCGCGACCACGTCGCGCGTGCACACCGCCGTGAAGATCGCGCCGCATTACGAAGGCCCGGTGGTGTACGTGCCGGACGCGTCGCGCTCGGTGTCGGTGGCGTCGAGCCTGCTCTCCGACGAAGGCGCGGCGAAGTACGTCGACGAACTCAAGGCCGACTACGACCGTATCCGCCTTCAGCATGCCAACAAGAAAGCGCTGCCGATGGTCACGCTCGCCGAAGCCCGTGCGAACAAAACCAAAGTGGATTGGGCGAGCTATCAGCCGGTCAAGCCGAAGTTCATCGGTCGCCGCGTGTTCAAGAACTTCGATCTGAACGAACTCGCGAACTATATCGACTGGGGTCCGTTCTTCCAGACCTGGGACCTGGCCGGCCCGTACCCGGCGATCCTGAACGACGAGATCGTCGGCGAATCGGCGCGGCGTGTGTTCTCCGACGGCAAGTCGATGCTCGCGCGCCTGATCCAGGGCCGCTGGCTGCAAGCCAACGGCGTGATCGCGCTGCTGCCGGCCAACACGGTGAACGACGACGACATCGAAATCTACACGGACGAATCACGCTCGCAAGTCGCGCTGACCTGGCGCAACCTGCGTCAGCAAAGCGTGCGGCCGGTGGTGGACGGCGTGATGCGGCCGAACCGGTCGCTTGCCGACTTCATCGCGCCGAAGGATTCGGGCGTGGCCGACTACATCGGCATGTTCGCGGTCACGGCGGGCCTCGGCGTGGACGTGAAGGAAAAGCAGTTCGAAAAGGATCACGACGACTACAGCGCGATCATGCTCAAGGCGCTCGCCGACCGCTTCGCCGAAGCCTTCGCCGAGGCGCTGCATGCGCGCGTGCGGCGCGACCTGTGGGGCTATGCGAACGCCGAAACGCTTTCCAACGACGAACTGATCGCGGAAAAGTACCGCGGCATCCGCCCGGCGCCCGGCTACCCGGCCTGCCCGGACCACCTGGTGAAGCGCGATATGTTCGACGTGCTGCAAGCCAACGAAATCGGCATGACGGTGACCGAATCGCTCGCCATGCTGCCGGCGGCGAGCGTCTCCGGCTTCTATCTGGCGCATCCCGACAGCACCTATTTCTCGGTCGGCAAGATCGGTCAGGATCAACTCGAAGACTACGCACAGCGCATGTCGTTATCGAAGGCCGATGCCGAACGGGCTCTCGCACCATTGCTCTAGGCACGGCGTGGCGTGGCGTGGCGTGGTGTGAAACCCACTATATCGGGCGAGAAACACTGAATATTTGCGGCGGCGTAATTTTCGTCTTTGTAGACTGAATTGCTTTTACCGCCAGACGCGGCCAAAAAACGCGTCGGCTCATCTAATTGCAATCGTCGACGGAGAGAATCATATGAAGAAGCTGACGCTGTTATTGACTGCAGTTTCCCTTGCCTTGGGCGCCCCGGCGGTGCTGGCCCAGCCTGCCGCTCCCGGCGGCTCCAGCGCGGTCAGCTCGTATTCGCCGCCCACCGTGAAGCACGTCAAGAAACCCAGGAAGCAGAAAATGAAGAAGGGTGCGTCGGCGCCGGCAGCGGCCCCGGCGGAGGCCGCCAGCCAGTAAGCAGCGCACGCCGGCCGGTTGTTCGCGTCCGGTAAACACAAGAGCCCGCACTCAGCGGGCTCTTTTCATTGGCACACCGGCGTCAGCGGCGCAACGCGCGCCGCGCGCCGTCACCGAGATCGCGCCGGGATCACAGGCCCCACACGATATCCGCGTTTTCCTTCTGCGCCGCGCGCAGCATGTCGAGGAACGGGTACGCGCGCTGCGCGAGTCCCGGCGGAATTTCATGATGCTCGTGACCTTCCTCGCCTTCGTGGAAATGGCCGTCGTGCTCGGCGCGTTCCTGCTTGTCGATGGTGATGGCCGCTTCGAGTTTCGCGATCGCCACGCCCAGTTCATCATGGGCAACGACGCCCCGCTCGCCAAGGCGTTTGCCGATGATGCCGACCAGATACTGTGCGAGGTTCTCCAGCATCACCACGTCGGGGCAGGCGCGGCATTTGAAAGTAATCAGCATGTCTGTTCCCTTTTTCGTTATGTTGGATCGACGCGCGAGCGGCTCGTGGACGACTGCCGGCGCGCGTTACGTTAGCCCGCCGATCAGGCGCGGCGGCCACGGCCCTTGCCGGGCATCTCATTGAACATATTAGCACCTGCTAAAATCCGTCTGGACGGAAAAGCGCGCCGCCATGCGCCGCGCGCGGCATGGCGCAGGCGGCGCGGCTGGGCCCGGTTGGCCCACCCCGCTTAGGCGCTGCGTGCAACGGCAAGCGGTTGTTGCCACCGCTTGCTGCCCGCCGCGGCAGCCCTTGCATGTCGCCGCACGCCGCGCTCACCGCGACGCAGGCAATGTGCCCAGTGGCGCCGCTAATGTGCCCGGCGCGCCCGGCAAATCCGGGCGGGCACATCGCCGCTTTCCACGCTTCTGACGAACCGGCTGCGCCCGTCGCGCGGCCGGCGCCTCTTCCGCATCACCGGATTGCCTCACTGGACTCGCAACAAGCATGCTGCCCGCACATAAACACACTCTCGAAACACTGCTCGCCGATACGGTGAAGCAGGTGGCGCAAGCCTCCCAAGGCGCGACCGAAGCCGCTTTCGTGTCGCCCACCATCACGCTGGAGCGTCCCAAGGTCGCCGCGCACGGCGACGTCGCGTGCAACGTGGCGATGCAACTCGCCAAGCCGCTGCGCGCCAATCCGCGCCAACTGGCGCAACAGATCGTCGACGCGCTGCTCGCGCAGCCGCGCGCCCAGGGTCTCATCGAAACCGCCGAAGTGGCCGGTCCCGGCTTCATCAACCTGCGCCTCGCGGCTGCCGCGAAGCAGGCGGTGATCGCCGCCGTGTTCGCGGAGAAAGAGACGTTCGGCCGCTCGCCACGCGACGCCGGCAAGCACGTGCTGATCGAATTCGTTTCGGCCAACCCCACGGGCCCGCTGCATGTCGGCCACGGCCGCCAGGCCGCGCTCGGCGACGCGCTTTCGAACGTGCTGGCCTCGCAAGGCTGGGACGTGCATCGCGAGTTCTACTACAACGACGCCGGCGTGCAGATCCACACGCTCGCGCTGTCCACGCAGGCGCGCGCCCGCGGCCTCGCCCCCGGCGATGCGGGCTGGCCGGCTTCGGCATACAACGGCGAGTACATCGCCGACATCGCGAAAGACTATCTGAACGGCGTCACGGTGGCGGCGAGCGACGGCGAGCCGGTCACCGGCGCGGGCGACGTCGAAAATCTCGAAGCGATCCGCCGGTTCGCGGTCGCCTATCTGCGCCGCGAGCAGGACATGGACTTGCAGGCCTTCGGCGTGAAGTTCGACCAGTACTATCTGGAGTCGTCGCTATACACGGAAGGCCGCGTCGAGAAAACCGTCGAGGCGCTGATCGCCGCCGGCAAGACCTACGAGCAGGAAGGCGCGCTGTGGCTGCGCACCACCGACGACGGCGACGACAAGGACCGCGTGATGCGCAAGACCGACGGCACCTACACGTACTTCGTGCCGGACGTCGCCTATCACGTCGCCAAGTGGGAACGCGGCTTCACCAAGGTCATCAACATCCAGGGCTCCGACCACCACGGCACGATCGCGCGCGTGCGCGCCGGTCTGCAAGGTCTCGGCGTCGGCATTCCGAATGGCTACCCCGATTACGTCCTGCACAAGATGGTCACGGTGATGCGCAACGGCGAGGAAGTGAAGATCTCGAAGCGCGCCGGCAGTTATGTGACGGTGCGCGACCTGATCGAATGGTCGGGCGGCGCGACGCCGGGCACGGAGGCCGCCGTCGACCTGATCGACGAAGAGACGATTCGCCGCGGCCGCGACGCCGTGCGCTTCTTCCTGATCTCGCGCAAGGCCGATACGGAATTCGTGTTCGACATCGACCTCGCGTTGAAACAGAATGACGAAAACCCGGTGCATTACGTGCAATATGCGCACGCGCGAATCTGCTCGGTCATCGCCGAATGCAAGGCGCGCTACGGCATGGACGAAAGCACGCTCGCCAACGTGAACGTCGCGCCGCTCACCAGCGAACGCGCCATGGCCTTGCTGAACAAGCTCGCCGAATTCCCCGACATGCTGCAACACGCGGCCGATGAACTCGCGCCGCACGCGGTCGCGTTCTACCTGCGCGACCTCGCCGGGGAATTCCACTCGTTCTACAATGACAGAGCCGAGCGCGTGCTGGTCGACGATGCAGCCGAACGCAATGCACGCGTCGCGCTGCTCGCGGCCACGCGCCAGGTGTTGGCCAACGGTCTCGCGACGATCGGCGTCTCCGCTCCCGTCAAGATGTAAGTCCTCCGGCGCAACATGCATGCGGCCGTCGCTATAATCGGCGGCCGTTCCAGGATTCTTTTCGTAGGTGATTCATACGATGGCAAAACCACGCCGCACAACAAAGCAATCGAAACAAACCGGGGGGACTTTTCTCGGCATCGTGCTGGGCCTGATCGTCGGCCTTGCGATCGCGGTAGTGGTGGCGCTGTATATCACCCGTGCGCCTACGCCGTTCGTCTCGAAGGTGGCGCCGCCCGCGGCGTCCGATGCCGGCGCGAGCCAGCCGCAGCAATACGATCCGAACCGTCCGCTGCAAGGCAAGACGCCGGGCCAGCCGGTGCCGCAAGCCGCGCAACCCGCACCGCCGAACACCGCGCCCGGCGCGACCAACGCGCAGACCCAGTCGGGCATGCTGGAAGAACCGCAAATCGTCGAAGTGCCGCCGTCCAATGCCAATAACGGCAATGCGAACGGCACGGCGATCGCGCCGAAGCCCGCCCCGGACAACGGCACGGCAACGGCGCCCGTGAAGAAGCCGGGCGAGAGCGCGCCGAGCGCCACCGCCGCGGGCTCCGCGCCGAAGAGCACGTCATCGGCCACGACCGCCAACGCCAAGCCCGGTTCGGGCGCGGCGCCGGCGCCGGGCGATGCGAACACCGGCTACTTCCTGCAAGTGGGCGCCTACAAGACCGCCGCCGACGCCGAGCAACAGCGCGCGCGTCTCGCGTTCCAGGGTTTTGAATCGAAGGTCACGCAGCGCGATGCGGGCGGTGTCACGTACTATCGCGTGCGCATCGGGCCGTTCTCCAAGTTCGAGGACATGAATTCGAGCCGTCAGCGTCTGTCCGACGCGGGCGTGGATACCGCCGTGATCCGCTTTACGAAACAATGAAGCAACACGCCAATCACCAATAAACCTTGATTTGCCGGAGCGCGCCGCCGATGAACTATCGGCGAACGGCGCGTGTCACAGGCAACGGAACACTGAAAACGTTCAACGCCGATTCACAAACGGTGACGGGCATTGCGTGGCGCCACCGCTTTACCGCCTACTTGGGTCATCAACACATGAAAAAACTGCTGAGCATTCTGTTCCTTTCGCTGGGCCTCATCGCCGCCGCGGCGCATGCCGCGCCCGCCACGCCGGTGTCGGGCAAGGACTACACCGTGCTGTCCACGGCGCAACCCACCGACGTGCCGGCCGGCAAGATCGAAGTCATCGAGTTCTTCTGGTACGGCTGCCCGCACTGCAATGAATTCGGCCCGTACCTCGACGGCTGGGTGAAGAAGCAAGGCCCGGACGTGGTGTTCAAGCGCGTGCCGGTTGCCTTCCGCGACGACTTCATTCCGCATTCGAAGATGTTCCACGCGCTCGAAGCACTCGGCCTCAGTGAGAAACTCACGCCGACGATCTTCAAGGAAATCCACGTCAACAAGAACTACCTGCTGACGCCGGAAGATCAGGCCAAATTCCTCGCGAAGAACGGCGTCGATCCGAAGAAGTACATGGAAGCGTACAACTCGTTCTCGACGCAAAGCGCGCTGCAAAAAGACAAGAAGATGCTCGAAAGCTACAAGATCGAAGGCGTGCCGACGCTGGCGGTGCAGGGCAAGTATGAGACGGGTCCGGCCGCGACCAACAGCCTGACGGGCACGCTCGACGTCCTCGACTACCTGGTGCAGCAGGTCCGCGCCAAGAAGATGTAATGTCCGAGGCGCCGGAATGAGTTCACCGTTGAAGGTCTTCATTACCGGCGCGTCGAGCGGCATCGGCCTCGCGCTCGCCGCCGAATATGCGCGGCGCGGCGCGATTCTCGGCCTCGTCGCCCGCCGCGGCGACGCGCTCGCGGCTTTCCAACAGTCCCATCCCCAAAACGCTGTCTCTGTCTACGCCGTCGACGTTCGCGACGCCGAGGCGCTCGCCGAGGCGGCCACGCGCTTCATCGCGCAGCATGGCTTGCCGGACGTCGTGATCGCCAACGCCGGGATCAGCCGCGGCGCGCTCACCGGCCACGGCGACCTGCGCACGTTCCGCGAAGTGATGGATATCAATTACTTCGGCATGGTCGCGACCTTCGAGCCGTTCGCCGCCGCGATGGTCGCCGCGAAACGCGGCACGCTGGTCGGCATCGCCAGCGTCGCGGGCGTGCGCGGCTTGCCGGGGTCGGGCGCGTACAGCGCGTCGAAGTCGGCGGCGCAAAAGTACCTGGAAGCGTTGCGCGTCGAGATGCGGCCGCACGGCGTGGGCGTGGTCACCATCGCGCCCGGCTATATCCGCACGCCGATGACCGAGCACAACCCGTACACCATGCCGTTCCTGATGGACGCCGACCGTTTCGCGGTGAAGGTTGCCGGGGCGATCGAGCGTCAAACCGCCTTTGCGGTGTTTCCGTGGCAAATGCGCATCGCGGCGATGCTGCTGCATGTGCTGCCGCGCTGGCTCTACGACCGCGTTTTCGAACGCGCGCCGCGCAAGCCGCGCGCCGTCACCGAGTAGGCCATGGAGAACAGTGCGGTCGATGCAGCCGGCGTCGCGCACGAACCGGCGAGCGCCGAGGCGCGCATCGTCTCGCTGGTGCCGAGCATCACTGAACTGCTGTTTGCCTTGGGATTGGACAGGCAGATCGTCGGGCGCACCGGTTTTTGCGTGCATCCGCGTGAGAAGGTACGCCAGGTGCGCAAGGTAGGCGGCACCAAGGCCGTGAATATCGACGCCGTTCGCGCGTTGCGCCCTACCCATCTGATCGTCAATGTCGACGAAAACGAGCGCGATACCGTCGACCAGTTGCGCGCGTTCGTGCCGCATATCGTCGTCACGCATCCGCGCACGCCGCGAGACAATCAATCGCTCTACACGCTGCTGGGTGCGATTTTCAGCCGTGAAGAGGAAGCGCGGCGCCTGAGCGACGCGCTCGAAAACCGCCTGCATGAAGCCGCAGCGCATACGTTTGCCGCGCAAAACGTGCTGTATCTGATCTGGCGTGAGCCGTGGATGACCGTCGCGCGCGATACCTATATCGCCGCCATGCTGCGGCTCGTCAACTGGCGCACGCTGCCCGATGTGCGAGGCGGTGCGGCGGGCGCCGCTCGCTATCCCGTGCTCACCGCGCTCGACTTCGACCATGCTCCGTGGCTTGCCGATGTCGATCGCATTCTGCTGTCCAGCGAACCCTATCGCTTCACGCAAGCGCATTGCGATGCGTTGAAACGCGATCCGCGACTGGCGAGGAAGCGTATCGAACTGATCGATGGCGAACTGGTGTCGTGGTACGGCGTGCGCGCGATCGAGGGCATCGACTATCTGATGCAACGCGCCGCGCGGGGATAAGCGCCGCCGTCCCGCCGTCCCGCCGTCCATATGGATATGTGGATTAAGTGGTTGTCGCCGCCAGCACCCTTCGATAAGCTTTCGCGAAGGCCGCGCCGCGTCGATGGAGGCGACATCCACCCATGCGGCAGCGCCGGAAACGTATCACAATCATAGAGGCGGGCGTCGGCTACCCTTGACGACCCGCCACCCGCCACCGGAACACAAGCACACCAAGACGCACTGCCTGACCGCGCTCGTTATGGGAGATCCTATGCGCTTCAAACTGCTCGCAGCCGCCGTACTGTTCACGGCGCCCGCGCTCGTGCTCGCCAAACCGCTGACCGTCTGTACCGAGTCGAGCCCCGACGGCTTCGATGTCGTGCAGTTCAATTCGCTGGTGACGACCAATGCGTCGGCGGACGTGGTCTTCAACTCGCTGGTCTCATACGACGAGGCCACGAAGAAGGTGGTGCCGGCGCTGGCCGACAAGTGGGAGGTGAGCGCCGACGGCCTCGCCTACACGTTCCATCTGCGTCCGAACGTGCAGTTCCAGACCACCGATTACTTCAAGCCCACTCGCACGCTGAATGCCGACGACGTGGTGTTCACGTTCGACCGCATGCTCAACGACAGCAATCCGTGGCACAAGGTGGCGGGCGCGAGCGGCTTTCCGCATGCGCAGTCGATGGGCTTGCCCAAGCTCATCAAGGCGGTCACCAAGGTCGACGACAACACCGTCAAGTTCGAGTTGAACGCGCCGGACGCGACCTTCGTTCCGATCCTGACAATGGGTTTCGCGTCGATCTATTCGGCTGAATACGCCGATCAATTGCTCAAGGCCGGCAAGCAGGTCGATCTGAACGCGAAGCCGATCGGCACCGGCCCGTTCGTACTGAAGAGCTATACGAAAGACGCGGTGATTCGCTACGACGTGAACCCGACCTACTGGGGTCCCAAGCCGAAGATCGATCGCCTGATCTACGCGATCACGCCGGACGCCACCGTGCGCGCGCAGAAGGTGAAGGCGGGCGAATGCCAGATCGCCCTGTCGCCGAAGCCGCAGGATCTCGCCGACGCGAAAACCGACAAGTCGCTGGATATCGTCAAGACGCCCGCCTTCATGACCGCGTTCGTCGCGTTGAACACGCAGAAAAAGCCGCTCGACAACCAGAAGGTGCGCGCCGCGCTGAACATGGCGTTCGATCGCACCACGTATCTCAAGACAGTGTTCGACAATACCGCCACGCCGGCCGTGAACCCGTATCCGCCGAACACGTGGAGCTACGACAAGGCGGTGAAGGCGTGGCCGTACGATCCGGCGAAAGCGAAGAAGCTGCTCGCGGACGCGGGTTTCCCGAACGGCTTCGAAACGACGATCTGGGTGCGTCCGAACGGCAGCGTGCTGAACCCGAATCCGAAGGCCGGCGCCGAACTGCTGCAGGCCGACTTCGCGAAGATCGGCGTGAAGGCGGACGTGAAGGTGATCGAATGGGGCGAACTCATCAAGCAGGCGAAGCAAGGCCAGCATGATTCGCTGTTCATGGGCTGGGCCGGCGACAACGGCGACCCGGACAACTATCTGTCGCCGCTCTTCAGTTGCAACGCGGTGAAGTCGGGCATCAACTTCGCGCGCTTCTGCAATGAGGACCTCGACAAGCTGATCGCGGACGGCAAGGCCACGCCGGACCAGGCCAAGCGTGCGAAGGCGTATGAACAGGCACAGCAGATCATCCACGACCAGGCGCTGTGGATTCCGCTCGGTTATCCGACCGCGGCGGCGATCACGCGCACGAACGTGAGCGGTTATCACGTGAGCCCGTTTGGCCGGCAGAACTTCGGCACGGTGGCCGTGCAGTAATACCGCTTAGGCTTGAACGAAACCGCATGAAAAAGCCCGGTTGCGAAAGCACCGGGCTTTTTTCATCAAAAGGTTGAAGGGTAAAACCGATCAAGCCGCAAACCGGATCACGCCATCCGAAGCCTGCGTGCGCTTCAACGTGCCCGCAAGCCACAGCAGATGCAAGTGCGCCAAGGCTTCACCCATCGCAAACGTCATCTGGTGGATGTCGAGCTGGCGTTTGAACATCAGCGGCACGATATCCGCTGCGCTTTGCGGTTTTTCGGCGCACGCCTCGCGCACTTCGGCGAGGCGCGCGTCGTGATGCTCGCGCAGTTGCCTGATGCGCGTGCGCACGCCGCGAAACGGCTTGCCATGCGACGGCAGCACCAGCGTCTCTTCAGGCATCGTCTCGTAACGGCCGAGCGATTCCAGATACAGCGCGAGCGGCGAGCCTTCCGGCTCGATGTCGAACACCGACACGTTGGTCGAAATGCGCGGCAGCACCATGTCGCCGGAGATCAGCACGCCGGTCTCCTCGCAGTGCAGCGCGCAGTGCTCCGGCGAATGGCCGAAGCCCGTCACCACCCGCCACGTCTTGCCGCCGATCCTCACGCCGTCCGCTTCGCGCAAACGGCGGTATTGGCCGGGAATCGCCGGCACGAGGCTCGCGTAATAGCTCTTGCGGGCGCGCAGCTTGTCCAGCGACGCTTCGTCGGTCACGCCGTGCCGCGCGAAGTGACGCGCCGCGCCCTCGCCGCCCGCATTCGAGCCGTCGCCGGCCGCCATCACGCGCGCTTGCATGTACTCGCCGAGCGTCATCCATAGCCGGGCGTCCCAGCGTTGCTTGTCGCCGCCAGCGCACACCCAGTGCGCGAGACCGATGTGATCCGGGTGGCAATGCGTGACGATCACGCGCAGCACCGGCAGGCCGTCGAGCACCGAGTCGAATACTCTCTCCCAGTTCTCCTTGATCACGTCCGACGTAATGCCGCAATCGACCACCGTCCAACCCGGCTGACCGTCGATCTCATCGCGCAACAGCCACAGGTTGATATGGTCCAGCGCGAAGGGTAGCGGCATGCGCAGCCAGAACACGCCGGGCGCGACTTCCATCGCGCGGCCGGCTTCCGGCAAGCTGTCGTTGAACGGATAGTCGAGTTGATGTTCGAGTGCATTCATTGCGGGTGTCTTCCTCCGTCGGCCGTCCGGCATGGCGAGGTATGCGATGCCGGGCGGCGTGGTTGCGGCCCGGTTGGGGCATGCCGGTGCCGTATTGCGCCTGGTTGCGTTTCGCTCAAGTTGACGATAACGTTAACGTTGATTCTATCGTCCAATCCAACTTTCTGCCCGGCCACGGCATGCCCCGATGAACACGCAATACACGATCACCGAGCTCGCGCGGGAATTCGACGTCACGCCGCGCGCCATCCGCTTCTACGAAGACCAGGGTTTACTCTCGCCAAGCCGCGAAGGATCGAGCGGCTTGCGCCGCGTCTATTCAGGCCGCGACCGAACGCGCCTCAAGCTCACGCTGCGCGGCAAACGGCTCGGCTTCACGCTGTCGGAGATCCGCGATCTGCTGGACGTGTACGAATCGCCGACCGACACCGTCGCGCAATTGCACGCGTTCCTCGCCACGGTCGCGCGCCATCGCGAAGTGCTGGAACGTCAACTGGAAGACCTGAACGCGACGCTCGAAGACCTCGCGCAATACGAAACCCAGGCGCGCGCGCTGCTGGAAAACGGCACACGCGAAGCCAGGCCCGCATGAAAGCGGACCGCGCAAATTTTTTTGCCGGCAGTTGAGCCGATTAAGGCATGCCAAACTGACGCATTGAGCGGAGATAGCCGGAAAGTCGGCGAACGCCCGCGAAAATGCAAGCCGCGCGCGGCATGCGCCAAGGCATGAGTCGAGCGGCGCGATGCGTCGCGGGCCCACCCGGACGATACAATTACGGGTGTCTTCACGACATGGGACGAATGCACGGTCGACATGAATCACTTCCCCAAACTGTTGTCGTCGCAGATCGGCTTTGACGTCGCCCAGACGATGCTCGAAGGATTCGAGCGCCACTACCGCATCTTTCGCGAGGCCGCGGTCCATGCCAAGACGCTGTTCGAACGCGGCGACTGGCACGGCCTGCAAAAACTCGCGCGCGATCGCATTACGTCATACGACGATCGCGTCGAGGAATGCGTCGAACTGCTGCAAGACGAATACGACGCGGAAAATATCGACAGCGACGTGTGGCAGCAGATCAAGCTGCACTACATCGGCCTTCTGACCACGCACCGCCAGCCCGAGTGCGCCGAGACGTTCTTCAATTCAGTCTGCTGCAAGATCCTGCATCGCTCGTATTTCAACAACGCCTTCATTTTCGTGCGGCCGGCGATCTCGACCGAATACATCGAGAACGACGAACCGGCCGCGAAGCCGACGTATCGCGCGTATTACCCCGGCAAGGACGGTCTTGCCGCCACGCTCGAGCGCATCGTCACGAACTTTCAGCTGGAGACGCCGTTCGAGGATCTGACACGCGACGTCGGCTGCGTGATGCAGGCGATTCACGACGCCTTCGGCGTATTCGACGAAGCGCCCAACTTCCAGATTCACGTGCTCTCGTCGCTGTTCTTCCGCAACAAGTCGGCGTATATCGTCGGGCGGATCATCAACGGCGATTTGCTGTTGCCGTTCGCGGTGCCGCTGCGTCATGTGAGGCCGGGCGTGCTCGCGCTCGACACGGTGCTGCTCAAGCGCGATCAGTTGTTGATCATCTTCAGCTTCTCGCACTCGTATTTCCTCGTGGATATGGAAGTGCCGTCCGCTTACGTGGAGTTTCTCGGCACGATCATGCCGGGCAAACCGAAGGCGGAAATCTATACCTCGGTGGGCTTGCAGAAGCAGGGCAAGAATCTGTTCTATCGCGATCTGCTGCATCACCTGTCGCATTCGAGCGACCAGTTCATCGTCGCGCCCGGCATCAAGGGGCTCGTGATGCTGGTGTTCACGCTGCCGTCTTTCCCGTACGTCTTCAAGCTGATCAAGGACAGCTTCCCGCCGCCGAAGGAAACCACGCGCGCGCAGATCCAGGAGAAGTATCAGCTCGTCAAGCGGCACGACCGTTTGGGCCGCATGGCCGACACGCTCGAATATTCGAGCGTCGCGCTGCCGCGCTCGCGGCTCGATGAAGCGCTCGTGCGCGAACTCGAAAAGGAAGTGCCGTCGCTGCTCGAATACGACGGCGAGAACCTCGTGATCCGCCATATGTATATCGAGCGCCGCATGGTGCCGCTCAATCTGTTCCTGCAACACGGCTCCGACGAGGACGTCGATCACGGCATCAAGGAATACGGCAACGCGATCAAGGAACTGATGCAGGCGAACATCTTTCCGGGCGACATGCTGTACAAGAACTTCGGCGTGACGCGTCACGGCCGCGTCGTGTTCTACGACTACGATGAAATCGAATACCTGACCGACTGCAACGTGCGCGCGGTGCCCACGCCGCGCAACGAGGAAGACGAAATGTCGGGCGAGCCGTGGTACTCGGTCGGCGTGCACGACATTTTCCCGGAGACGTATGGCACGTTCCTGCTCGGCGACCCGCGCGTGCGCCGTTCCTTCATGCGGCATCACGCGGACTTTTTCGATCCCGCGCTGTGGCAGCGGCACAAGGATCATCTACTGAAAGGCGAACTGCCGGACTTTTTCCCGTACGACAGCAGTGTGCGCTTTTGTATCCGCTATCCGGAACGCTTCGCCGATGCTTCGAAAGCACCGGCCCCATCAGACGCAACGGACGCGCAAGCCGACGAGCGCAGCGTGCGGGTGGCGTGAACATCCTGCGCCGTCCGCATTGCTGAACGCATCGTCCGAAACCTTATGTAACGACACCGACCGGTCTATCGGTCGAGCAACCGCCAAGACGCACCATGAACTCGAACGCTTCCACTCCTCCGAACCCGCTCGCGCATCTCTTCGACAACAACGATGCGTGGGTGACTCGCAAGCTCTCCGAAGACCCCGAGTACTTTTCGCGCCTCGCGCATCAGCAGACGCCCGAATATCTGTGGATCGGCTGCTCCGATTCGCGTGTGCCGGCCAACCAGATCATCGGCCTGCCGCCGGGCGAAGTATTCGTGCACAGAAACATCGCCAACGTGGTCGTGCATACCGATCTGAACTGTCTGTCGGTGATCCAGTTCGCCGTCGATCTGCTGAAGGTCAAGCACATCATGGTGGTCGGCCACTACGGCTGCTCGGGCGTCGGCGCGGCGCTGCACGGCCGCCGCGTGGGACTCGCGGACAACTGGCTGCATCACGTGCAGGACGTGCGCACCAAGCATGCGGCGCTGATCGAGGAATGGCCGCTCGGTGAAGCGCGGCATCGGCGGCTGGTCGAACTGAACACCATCGAGCAGGTGGTGAACGTGTGCCGCACGACCATCGTCAACGATGCCTGGGCGCGCGGCCAGGAACTGACCGTGCACGGCTGGGTGTACGGCGTGCATGACGGCAAGGTGCGCAATCTCGGCATGACCGTCGGCGAACCGGGCGCGCTCGACGCGGTGTATCAGGGCTGCGTCGCGGGAGTATCGGCAAGCGGCGCGCACGGCGCGGACAACGACATGGTCGCGGCCGACGCCGCGCAACTCGGCGAGGTGCCGGCGATCGTCGAAGGTGTGATCAAGGAGCTGAAACATGAGTGAGACAAACGCTGATCCGATCGTCATCGTGGGCGTTGCCCGCACGCCGATGGCGGCATTTCAAGGCGACTTCGCTTCGTTGACCGCGCCGCAACTCGGTTCGGTCGCGATCGAAGCCGCCGTTCAACGCGCGGGCCTGAAACCCGGGCAGATCGACGAAGTGGTGATGGGCTGCGTGCTGCCCGCCGGGCTCGGTCAGGCGCCCGCGCGTCAAGCGGCTCTCGGCGCCGGCTTGCCGCTCGCCACGGGCAGCACCACCGTCAACAAGATGTGCGGCTCCGGCATGCGCGCGGCGATGTTCGCGCACGACATGCTGGCCGCGGGTTCGGTCGAGGTGATCGTCGCGGGCGGCATGGAGAGCATGACGAACGCGCCGTATCTGCTGCCCAAGGCGCGTGGCGGCATGCGCATGGGCCACGGCCAGGTGCTCGACCACATGTTCTACGACGGCCTGGAAGACGCCTACGAGAAAGGCCGCCTGATGGGCACGTTCGCCGAGGAATGCGCGGCGTCGTTCGACTTCACGCGCGAGGCGCAGGACGCGTTCGCCGTCGAGTCGTTGAACCGTGCGAAGCGCGCGAACGAGGACGGCTCGTTCGCGTGGGAAATCGCGCCGGTGAAAGTCGCGAGCCGCAAGGGCGAGGTGAGCATCGATCGCGACGAGCAGCCGTTCAAGGCGAACCTCGAAAAAATTCCGACGCTCAAGCCCGCGTTCAGCAAGACCGGCACGGTGACGGCGGCGAACTCGTCGTCGATTTCCGACGGCGCGGCCGCGCTCGTGATGATGCGCGAGTCGACCGCGAAGCGCCTCGGTGTCGAGCCGATCGCGCGCGTGGTCGGTCATTCGACCTTCGCGCAGGAGCCGGCGAAGTTCACCACCGCGCCGGTCGGCGCGATTCGCAAGCTGTTCGAGAAGAACGGCTGGCGCGCGGACGAAGTGGATCTGTACGAGGTCAACGAAGCGTTCGCCGTCGTCACGATGGCCGCGATGAAGGAACACGGTTTGCCGCACGAAAAGGTCAACGTGAACGGCGGCGCTTGCGCGCTGGGGCATCCGATCGGCGCGTCGGGCGCACGGATTCTCGTCACGCTGATCGGCGCGCTGAAAAAGCGCGGCTTGAAGCGCGGCGTCGCGACGCTGTGCATCGGCGGCGGCGAAGCCACCGCGATGGGTATCGAACTGGTTTGACGCGCGGCTCCAGGCACTCCAGGCAGTCGGGGCCGTTGCGGCAGTTGAGGCACGAGGTGATTCGATGAAGACAGTGTTGATCGTGGGTGCGTCGCGCGGCATCGGCCAGGAGTTTGCGCGGCAATACAAAAAGAGCGGCTGGCGCGTGCTCGCCACCGCGCGCGACGGGGCCGCGCTCGACGCATTGAACGAACTCGGCGCGGAGACTTTTTCCGTCGACGTCACCGCGCCCGACGAAATCGCCGCGCTCGGCTGGAAGCTCGACGGCGAACGGCTCGATGCGGCGATCGTCGTGTCGGGCGTCTACGGCCCGCGCACCGCAGGCATCGAGACCATCACCGCCGATGACTTCGACCATGTCATGCACACCAACGTGCGCGGTCCCATGCAGTTGATGCCGATCCTGCTGCCGCTCGTCGAGGAAACCGGCGGCGTGTTCGCGGTGATCTCGAGCAAGATGGGCAGCATCGGCGACGCGGGCGGCACGACCGGCTGGCTCTATCGCGCGAGCAAGGCGGCGCTCAACAACGCGCTGAAACTCGCGTCGCTCGAGGTCAGGCGCGCGACCTGCGTTTCGCTGCATCCGGGCTGGGTGCGCACCGACATGGGCGGCGCCGAGGCGGCGATCGATCCGGCGCGCAGCGTCACCGGCATGCGCGAATTGCTGGCGCAGGCCGCGGCCGCGCGCGAGGCGTTCAATGGCCGCTTCTATCAATACGACGGCACGCCGCTCGACTGGTGAGAGCGCCAAGAATGAGGAGACTGAGCGATGGTGCTTGACCAGGACCACCTGATGGTGCGCGACGCGCTGCGCACGTTCGTGCGCGAAGCCGTCACGCCGCACGCGGCGCGGTGGGACCGCGAGCGGGTTTTTCCGCACGACGTGCATCGGCAACTCGCCGAACTCGGCGCATACGGCGTGCTGGTGCCCGAAGCCTACGGCGGCGCGGGCATGGACGCCTTGGCGCTCGCGCTGATCCTCGAGGAAATCGCCGCTGGCGACGGCGGCACGTCCACCGCCATTTCCGTCAACAATTGCCCGGTGTGCAGCATCCTGCTGAGCTACGGCAACGACGCGCAGAAGCGCGACTGGCTCACGCCGCTCGCGCGCGGCGAGATGCTCGGCGCGTTCTGCCTGACCGAACCGCAGGCCGGCTCCGACGCCTCCGCGCTGCGCACCACCGCGACCCGCGAGGGCGACGCGTACGTGCTGAACGGCGTCAAACAGTTCATCACGAGCGGCAAGAACGGCAACGTCGCGATCGTGATGGCCGTGACCGACAAGGCGGCGGGCAAGCGCGGCATCAGCGCGTTCATCGTGCCGACCGATACCAAGGGCTACGTCGTCGCGCGAATCGAGGACAAGCTCGGCCAGCATTCGTCGGATACGGCGCAGATCATTTTCGAGGACTGCCGCGTGCCGGCCGCGAACCTCATCGGCGCGGAAGGCGAAGGCTACCGGATCGCGTTGTCGGGGCTCGAAGGCGGGCGCATCGGCATCGCCGCGCAAAGCGTCGGCATGGCGCGCGCCGCGTTCGAGGCGGCGTTGGCCTACGCCAAGGAGCGCGAGAGCTTCGGCGCGCCGCTCTTCTCGCATCAGGCCGTGCAGTTTCGCCTCGCCGACATGGCGACGCAACTCGAGGCCGCGCGTCAACTGATCTGGCATGCCGCGGCGCTGAAAGACGCCGGCCAGCCGTGCCTCACCGAAGCCGCGATGGCCAAGCTGTTCGCTTCCGAAGCCGCCGAGCGCATCTGTTCCGCGGCCTTGCAGATTCATGGCGGCTACGGCTATCTGAGCGACTTCCCGGTCGAGCGTATTTACCGCGATGTCCGCGTGTGCCAGATCTACGAAGGCACGAGCGACATCCAGAAGATCCTGATCGCTCGCGGTCTTGGCTGAACGTCCAATGAACGAGCCATTGTTGCCGGCGCAGCGTCCATCCGACTGTCCCTGCGGCGGCGCCGCGCCCGGCCAGCGCGCCGGCGCCCGCGCGCCCCGCTTCGCGCAATGCTGCGGCCGTTACATCGACGGCGGCGAAGCGGCGCCGCGCGCGCTCGAACTGATGCGCTCGCGTTACAGCGCGTACGTTCTCGGCGCGACGGATTATTTGCGCGCCACCTGGGCACCGCACACCTGCCCCGCCGACCTCGACGCGGACCCCGCCGCGCCCGATGCGCCACGCTGGCTCGGACTTCAGATCAAGGCATTCGCCGAAAGCGACGCCGATCACGCGACGGTCGAATTCGTCGCGCGTTACAAGGTGGGTGGCCGCGCGCACCGGCTGCACGAGCTGAGCCGCTTTATCCGCGATGAGGACGGCCGCTGGCGCTATGTCGATGGCGACGTGAGCGAATAGCCCGACGTCTTCCCGAGCCTTACACCACGCGCCAGCCTGCGAGGCGCGTTCACATGCGGCCCTCAAAGACCGGCTTCCTGTTCGTGTTGGCCCGGCGCCACAGCCCATGCGCCCGCCACTTTGCCTCGTGCAGCCGGCCGCCGGCGAGACCAGCGTCTTCAAGCCCGCATGAGCCCGATCCGCGCACGGCAATTTTTTCGTCGCGGGTTCTCCTTGATTGCACAAAACAAAATTGTCGTGCCAGGATGAGGCCGTAGCTTCATGGCGTCACGTTGCGAAAGCCGGTCATAACCGGCTACGCAAAATGCGCAAGGACGCTGCCGGTCACCAGATAGTGTGGGTTCGGCGGCGCTTCCGGGCAGCATGGGTGGCGCTCATCATCGGCGCGTGGGGTCGCGTCGGCCGTTTGGGTTCAATCCCGTGCGATCTCCAGTGGCGTGCGTGCGCTTCGCGCAGCAGTACGCGGGTGTGTTTTTGCGTGTCGAAAACACCGGTGAAAGCAAAATGTCAGCAGCCGTTCTGGACAAGTGGGCATGACGGTATTCAGGGCAAGTTTTTGAGGCGGATGCGTTAATGGTGTTCAGCAAGGTTCTGACGAAGTGTGCGGTGATCTGTGCAGCGGCTGCGTGCGCTGTCGCCGTCGCGCACGCCGCTCCGCTCGCCGACACCCAGGCGGGACCTCTCGCCCGCGCGCAGGTGCCGCGCATCGCGCTCGACGACGACGTCTATCTGCCGGCTGCGGGCCTCAACGAAAAAATCATCCGCGTGCCGGTGGACGCTGCCGGCGCGGTCACGCTCGAAACGACGATCTACAAACCGGACGGCCCAGGCCCGTTTCCGATGATCGTGTTCAACCACGGCAAGATTCCCGGCGACCCGCGCACGCAGGAACGCAGCAACCCGCTGCCGTTCGCGCGCGAATTCGTGCGCCGCGGCTACGTGGTGGTGGCGCCGAACCGCCAGGGCTTCGGCCATTCGGACGGCGTTTATCAGCAGGACGGTTGCGACGTCGAACGCAATGGCATGAGCCAGGCCGGCGACGTGGCGGCCACCATCGGCTACATGTCGAAGCAGCCTTACGTGGACGCTACGCATATCGTGGTGGCCGGCACCTCGCACGGCGGTCTCGCGACGATGGCCTACGGCACCGAAGCCGCGCCGGGCGTGCGGGCGCTGATCAATTTCTCGGGCGGTTTGCGGCAGGACGCGTGCAGCGGCTGGCAGGCCAATCTCACGCGCGCATTCGGCGCGTACGGTGAAAAGACCAAGGTGCCGTCGTTGTGGATGTACGGCGATAACGACTCGGTGTGGACCGCGCCGCTGGTGGCGGGCATGTACGCCGCGTATGCCGAGCATGGCGCGAGCGCGAAGATGGTGGATTTCGGCAACTACAAGAACGACGCGCATCGGCTGGTGGGCGACCGCGACGGCGTGCATGTGTGGTGGCCGGCCGTCGAGGCTTTCCTGGCCCGCGTGGGCATGCCGACGGGCGTGCAGTATCGCGTGTCCGATCCTTCGTTGCCGAAGGCGAGCGGGTTTGCCGCTGTCGATGCGGTGGATGCGGTGCCGTTCGTCGACGAAGCCGGGCGCAATGGCTATCGGAACTTCCTGCATCAGTATCCTAGCCGGGCTTTTGCCGTGTCGGATACCGGCGCGTGGTCGTGGGCCGAGGGCGGCGACGATCCGATGTCGGTGGCGGTTGCCAATTGCCAGAAGCAGAGTTCGGCGCCTTGCCGGTTGTATGCGGTGGATAACGCTGTTGTTTGGGGTTCTGGGGGCACTCAGACCGCTGCGAGCGGTGCGGATCAAGGTCGGCATGCTATTGCTAGCCGGGAGTGAGGGTCGGTTTTTTTTGCCTGCTCGGCGGGGTTGGTTTTTGGGGTTGGTTTTTTGGCCTTTCCTTGCTGGCTTAGTGGTCTATTGGCGTTGCCCCTGTGCGGGGCAATGCTCTCAACTTAAGCCCCGCTGCATCAAGCGAGTTTGTACGCGAGATGGAAGTGGGGCTTGGCTTTTCTGGGTGGTCTTGGATAGGAGCGTGAGGGCTGTGTCCGGCATCGGGTCTGGTGGATCATTTCCAGCACACCGGCGAGGCCGTCCAGACAGCGCTGGATGCGCAGAAGACACGCGCCGAGGATGGGCTTGAGTGCGCCCAGTGCATACACCCGGTTAGGACGGCTGGCATGTCTGTCGTCGTGCGGCGCATCGAGATCGCTGAGCAGTGTGCA
>NZ_FRAB01000085.1 GCF_900142195.1 Paraburkholderia terricola | reverse complement strand
CGGCGGTATCCGTTCGAGTCGCTCGGCGCGGCGCTGGCGGCGCAGGCGCGGCGCACGCCGGAGGCGGTGGCGCTGCGCTGCGAGGACGCGTCGCTCACCTATGCACAACTGGATGCGTGGTCGGCGGCGCTGGCCGCGAAGCTGGTCGCGCGCGGCGTGGGCGCGGAGCGGCGCGTGGGCTTGTGCGTGACGCGCGGGCCGGCGCTGGTCGCGGCGCTGCTGGGCGTCATCCGCTCGGGCGGGGCGTTCGTGCCGCTGGACCCGGGGTATCCGGTGGCGCGTCTCGCGCAGATGATCGGGGATGCGGGGATTACCGAGGTCGTGGCGGATCGGGCGAGTGCGGAGCAGGTTGGGGAGGTGCTCGCGGGGTGCGAGGTGGTTGAGGTGGTTGAGGTGGGTTCGGTGCCGGAGGCTGTCGCGGAGGGAGTCACGCAGGGCGAGGTGGCTGGCGGCATCGACGCGGCCAGCCAACCTGGTGCCGTAGGCCGTGCTGATGCAGCGAACGACAGCGATGCGCAGCGCCGTATCGGCCTGGCGATGCAGAACGGTGCGAGCGATCGGGGTCAGGCAGGCTGGAGCGACGCAGCAGGCGGAAACGAAGCGGCAGATCAGAACGAAGCGGCAGATCAGAACGAAGCGGCAGGTCAGAACGAAGCAGCAGGTCAGAACGAAGCAGCAGGCCGGAGCGGCGCAGCACACCGCAACAACCTCACCGCCCACATCGACGCCCCGCTGCACCCGGACCAGCTCGCCTACGTGCTGTACACCTCCGGCTCGACGGGCCGCCCAAAAGGCGTCGGCGTGAGCCACGGCGCGCTGTGGACCCATCTTCAGGACTTCCTCGCGACCTACGGCATCGACGGCCACGACACGGTGCTGCACTCGTCGACGATCAGCTTCGACGTCGCGCTGCACGAGACGCTGCCGGCGCTGCTGCGCGGCGCGACGGTGGAGATGCGCGGCGTGCAGCCGTGGGAGCTGCAGAGCCTGAGCGAGCGGCTGGTGAACCGGCGCGTGACGTTCGCGCGCATTCCGACCGCGCTGTGGCAGCAGTGGCAGCATCACGCGCCGCCGCGCGCGCGGCTCGCGCTGCGTCAGGTGACGGTGGGCGGCGAGGCGCTGCCGGGCGACGCGCTCGCGCGCTGGCGCGCGGGGCCGCTCGCGGACATCCGGCTGGACAACCTGTACGGGCCGACCGAGACGACGGTGGCGGCGCTGTACCGCCGCACCGAGGCGGACGACGCACGGCAGGTGACGGTGCCGATCGGCCATCCGTATCCGGGGCGCACCGCGCGCGTGCTCGACGCGTTCGGCGACGAGGCGCCGGTGGGCGGGCTGGGCGAGCTGTGCATCGGCGGGCCGACGGTGGCGCGCGGGTATCTGGGGCGGCCGGGCCTGACGGCGGAGCGGTTCGTGCCGGACCCGTCGGGTGCGCCGGGCGCGCGGATGTACCGCAGCGGCGACCTGTGCCGGATGCGCGGGGACGGCACGGTGGAGTTCCTCGGCCGGCTGGACCAGCAGGTGAAGCTGCGCGGCCAGCGCATCGAGCTGGGCGAGATCGAGGCGGTGCTGCGGCAGTGCGGGGGCGTGCGCGAGGCGGCGGTGATCGTGGTGGGCGAGGGACAGAAGCAGCGGCTCGCGGCGTATGTATCAGGTGATGTGCTCGCTGCTGTATCCGGTGAAATGACGGGGAATGTTTCTGGCGATGCGCTGGGTCGCGTGTCAGGCGACAGCGTGTCAGGCGACATATCGGCTAATGCATCCCGCAACCAGTCGGGGAATGACGACGGCGTATCCGGCGATGTGTCCGGCGAGCTGAAAGGCCGGGCGTCTCGTGATCAATCACGCGAGGCACCAGGCGATGTGCCGCGCGATCGGTCACGCGATGAACGAGGCAACCTTCCTCGCCCGGCGCCCGGCACCACGCAAACCACCCTCGACGCCGCGCATCTGCAGCGCGAACTGGAGCAGAAGTTGCCGGGCTACATGGTGCCGTCGTCGGTGACGGTGCTCGCGCGGCTGCCGTGGATGCCCAACGGCAAGCTCGACCGCGCGTCGCTGCCGGCACCGCAGGCGGGCGCGCGCGAACGGGTGGCGGCGTCGGGCGAGGTGGAGTCGGCGTTGCTGTCGATCTGGACGGCGGTGCTCGGGCGCGACGATCTGGGCGTGACGGACAACTTCTTCGAGGCGGGAGGCGACTCGATCCAGAGCCTGCAGATCATCGCGCGGGCACGCGAGGCGGGGTGGCGGCTGACGCCGAGACAGGTGTTCGAGCATCCGACGGTGGCGGGCCTGGCGCAACGCGCGCAGCGGCTCGAAGCAGGCGGTGCGGAAGAGGTCGACGATGGCGCGGCGCTGGCGCTGACGCCGATCCAGCGGCTGTTCTTCGAGCGCTATCCGCAGGGCGAGTCGCACTGGAACCAGGCGGTGCTGCTGAAGGTGCGCGGGCGTCTGGAACCCGCGGCGCTGGAGCGCGCGGCGCGGGCGCTGGAGGCGCGGCACGACGCGTTGCGGCTGCGGTTCGTGAAGGAGACGGGGGGATGGAAGCAGGTGGCGGTGAAGGCGGCAGGGGCGGTTGAAGTGGCTGACGCGGCACACGTGACGCAAGCATTGGCGGGCTCGCACGCAACGCAGGCAATGCAGGCAATGCAGGCAATGCAGGCAATGCAGGCATCACAGGCAACACAGGCAACACAGGCAACACAGGCAACACAGCCAGCCATCGTCCACCACGAACACCTGTCCTCACTGTCAGCGCTCACCGCGGCCTGCGAGCGCCTCCAGTCGAGCCTCGACATCGGGCGCGGCCCGCTATGGCGCATCGGCCACTTCGAGACCCCGGACGAAACGCGTGTACTGATCGCGATCCACCACCTGTCGGTGGACGGCGTCTCCTGGCGCGTGCTGCTCGAGGAACTACAAACCGCCTACGCCCAGGCTGAGCAAGACGAGCCCATCGCGTTGCCCGCGCCGTCGATGTCCTGGCGCGCCTGGGTCCGCGCGCTCCACCGGTATGCCGCCTCCGACGCGGTCCAGTCGGAAGCCCACTGGTGGCAGCAAGCCCTCAGCGTGCTCGACACCGTTCCGGCACTCCCGCTGCGCCCCGCCGCGGGCACGCGCGTCGTCGAAAGCGCAACGATCGACTGGACGCTCGACGCCGGCCGCACGCGCGACCTGCTGCAGAACGCGTCGCGCGCCTATCGCACGCGCGTCGACGAGTTGCTGCTCGCCGCGCTCGCGCAGGCGCTCGGCGCATGGAGCGGCGCGAGCGAAATCGCCGTCGAACTCGAAGGCCACGGCCGCGAGGACGTGATCGACGGCGCGGACCTGAGCCGCACGGTCGGCTGGTTCACGACGCGCTTCCCGGTCGCGCTGCCCGCCGCATCGGCCGCGCCGGGCGATGCGCTCATCGCCGTGAAGGAGCGCATCCGCGCCGTGCCGAACAAGGGTCTGCACTGGGGCCTGCTCGACGCGAGCCGCGCGCGGCCACGTCCGGCCGTCAGCTTCAACTATCTCGGGCGCTTCGATCAGTCGTTCGATCCGGCCTCGCGCTTCGCCTTCAGTTCCGAGGATGCGGGCAGCAGCCACGGAGCCGGCGCGCGCCTCGACTATGCGCTCGACCTGAACGGCATCGTCACGGGCGAAACCTTGCTGCTGCGCTGGCGCTTCGACCCGGCGCGAATCGACCGCGAGAGCGTCGAGCGCATCGTCGCCGCGTTCGACCAGCAGGTCGACGCGCTGATCGCGCACTGCGTGGCCGCGCCGCCGGGCGCGACCGCGTCGGACTTCCCGTTGTCCGGGCTCGATCAGGCGCGCTTGCGCACGCTCGGCTTGCCGCTTGGCGGAGTCGCCGACATCTATCCGGCCACGCCCTTGCAACAGGGCCTGCTGTATCACAGCGAGTTGCAGCAGGGCGAGGGCGTCTATGTGAACCAGTTGCAACTGACGCTCGACGGCCGCCTCGACGACACGGCGTTGCGCGCCGCCTGGCAGGCCGCCATCGCGCGGCACGACATGTTGCGCACGCGCTTCGAGTGGCGTCATGGCGAAGCGGCCTTGCAGATCGTCCAGCGCGAAGCCGTGCTGCCGTTCGCGGTGCACGACTGGCGCGATGCGCCGGACTACGATGCGCGCCTCGCCGCCTGGCGTTCGGCCGACCTCGCCGCCGGCATCGATGCGTCGCGCGCGCCGCTGATGCGCGTGAACGTATTCCGCCGTCCCGACGGCCGCTTCGATCTCGTGCGCACGCATCATCACGTGCTGACGGACGGCTGGAGCGGCGCGCGGCTCCTCGCCGAAGTGTTCGACGACTACGAGCGCGCGCTCGGCCTAACTCGCCGCGATGCGGCGCGCGTGCCGCCGCCGTACCGGCGCTACCTCGAATGGCTCGCGGCGCAGCCCGATCCGCGCGACTGGTGGCGCGAGCGGCTCGCCGCCGCCGACGATGCGGGCACGCTCACCGCGAGCCTCGCCGCGCCGCACGACGCATCCGCGAATGTGCCGCGCAAGCTCGCGGTCGAGCTCGACGCGCTCCTCGACGCGCGTGTGCGCCGCGCCGCGCAACGTCATCGCGTGACGCTCAACACGTTGATGCAGGGCGCGTGGGCCGTGCTGCTCGCGCGACTGAGCGGCAAGCGGTCGGTGGCGTTCGGCGTCACCGTGTCGGGGCGGCCGGCGTCGCTGGCCGGATCGGAGGACATGTTCGGCCTTTTCATCAACAGCCTGCCGGTGTTCGCGGCCGTGCCCGGCGACATGACGGTATCGGCCTGGCTCGACGAATTGCAGGCGTACAACCTGCAGATGCGCGAGGTCGAGCACACGCCGCTGTCGTCGTTGCAGCAGTGGGCGGGACGCAGCGGCGATGCGCTGTTCGACAGTCTGATCGTGTTCGAGAACTATCCGGTCGCGGCTCGCGCGGCATCCTCGGAGGCCGATGCGTTGCGCGTCGATCGCGTGGATGCGTTCGAGCGCACGCACTATCCGCTGACGCTGACGATTCTGCCGGCGACGCGCATCGAACTGCAATGGAACTGGGACAGCCGACGCCTCGCGCGCGCGCAGGTCGAGCAATTGCAGCGGCAATACCTTGCGTTGCTCGATCAACTGGCCGACGACGGCGAGCGTGCGCCGCGCTTTGTCGGGGAACTCGCGGCGCGGCGCGGTGCGGCGCACGCGGAGCCGTTGCCAGTGTCCTTGACGTTGTCCTTGCCTGACACCTTGACTGCGCCTTTGGACGAGCCCTTGACCGAGCCTTTGACCGAGCCTTTGACCGAGCCTTTGGCCGAGCCCTTGGCCGAGCGCGTGACCGAGCGCGTGACCGAGCCTTTGGACGAACCCTTGACCCAGCCCTTGACCGAACCCTTGACCGGGCCCGTGTTGCGCGCGTGTCACGAGCGCTTTGCAGCAGAGGCCGCGCGCGCGCCGCAACGCATCGCGGTCAGGCAAAACGGTGAAGCCTTCGATTACGCGACGCTCGCGCGCTGGTCCGCCGTGATCGACGCGCGGTTGCGCGCGAGCGGCGTCGCGCGCGAGGAGCGCGTGGCGGTCTGCATGCGCCGCTCGCCGGCACTGATCGCGAGCATGCTCGGCGTGTGGCGCAGCGGCGCGGCGTATGTGCCGCTCGATCCGTCGTTCCCGGCCGAACGCCTGCGCGACATGCTGGACGACGCGGGCATCACGCGGGTCATCGCCGACGCGGAGGGTCGCGCGCGGCTCGGCAACTGGCTGGGCGGCCGTATCGCGATCGACGCAAGGCTCGACGCGATAGGCGACGTTGGAGGTGACGCGCGGCTCGACGCTACAGGCGACGTCGGACGCAACGCGCGACCCGACGCCACGCGTGACGTCGAACGTGACGCGCCGCTCGCCACCACAAACGACGTCGGACGCAACGTGCGACCCGACGCCACGCGTGACGTCGGACGTGACGCGCGGCTCGCCACCACAAACGACGTTGGACCAGACGCGCGACCCGACGCCACGCGTGACGTCGGACGTGACGCGCGACTCGACGCCACACGTGACGTCGGACGTGACGCGCGGCTCGCCAGCACACGCGATGCCGCCCACGCCACCGACGCACGCGCAGTCCTGCTGCCGCCCGCGTTGCCGTGCAGCGACGCGCAACTCGCCTACGTGATCTACACCTCCGGCTCGACCGGCCGGCCGAAGGGCGTCGCGGTCTCGCACGGCGCGCTCGCGCGGCTGCTCGCAAGCGTGGGCATCGCGCCGGGACTGCATCGCGATGACGTGCTGTTGTCGGTCACGACGCCGTCGTTCGACATCTCGCTGCTCGAGTTCTGTCTGCCGCTCACGCAGGGCGCTTGCGTCGAGATGGCCGATGCGTCGACGGTCGCGGACGGCGCCGCGCTGGCGCGTCTGATCGACGACAGCGGCGCGAGCTTCATGCAGGCGACGCCGAGCGGCTGGCGTCTGCTGATCGAATCGGGCTGGCAAGGTCCGTCGCGCGGACGGCTCGTCGGCATCGCGGGCGGCGAGCCGTTGCCCGCTGACCTGGCGACGCAACTCGCGCAACGCGGCGTCGATTTGTGGAACCTGTACGGCCCGACCGAGACGACGATCTGGTCGAGCTGCGCGCGCGTGGCCGAGGGCGGCCCGGTCACCGTGGGCCGCGCGTTGCATGCGAACGCGCTGCGCATCGTCGACGCGAGCGGGCAGTTGACGCCGCAAGGCGGCGTCGGCGAGTTGTGCATCGGCGGCGACAACCTCGCGCGCGGTTATCTCGGCCGCGCGGGCCTCACCGCCGAGCGCTTCGTGCCGGATCCGTACGGGCCGCCTGGCGCGCGGATGTACCGCACCGGCGACCTGGGCCGCGAGCGGCCCGACGGCGAATTCGAATGCCTCGGCCGGATCGACCAGCAGGTGAAGCTGCGCGGCTACCGGATCGAGCTCGGCGAAATCGAGGCGGCGCTGCGCGCCTGCGACGGCGTGCTCGACGCGGCCGTCGCGCTCGTGCCCGGCGCGGGCGATGCCGAGGCGCGGCTCGTGGCGTATGTGGTCGGCGCGTCGCGCGCGGTGCCGGCCGGCTGGCGGCGGACGCTCGCCGCGCGCCTGCCCGGCTACATGATGCCGGCGGCGCTTTATGAGCTTGAGGCGTTGCCGCGCACCGCGAACGGCAAGCTGGACCGCAACGCGCTCGCGCGCTTCGAGGCGGCGCCGGAAAGCGACGCGGCGTGGGTCGAGCCGTCGGGCGAGACCGAAACGTTGATCGCGCGGTTGTTCGGCGACGTGCTCGGACTCGCGCGGGTCGGCGCGAACGATGACTTCTTCGCGCTCGGCGGGCATTCGCTAGCGGCGGTGCGGTTGATCGCGCGGCTGTCGGAGCGGCTGGGCCGCAAGGTCGCGCTCGGCGCGCTGTTCGATAGCCCGACGCCGGCGCTGCTGGCCGCGCTGCTTACGTCCGGCGCGGATGGCGACGCGTCGCCGCGCGCGGCCGCGAACGATGAACTGCAAGCGCTCGATGGCTTGTTCGATGCGCTGGATTGAACCGCGTGCCTATGCCTATCTATGCGAATTGAAAACATGCTGACTACAACCTCTAACGAACCGGTTGCCGTGCCGGGTTCATCAGTAGCCGGTGCTGATGTCGATGCCGGTGCCGGTGCGAATGCCGCTACCGGTGCAGGTGCCAATACCGGTGCCAATGCCGGTGCGAATATCGGTGCCGGTGCAGGTGCCAATGCCGGTGCCGATGCCGGTGCCAATGCCGGTGTGAATGTCGGTGCCAACGCCGGTGCCAATGTCGGTGCCAACGCCGGTGCCAATGTCGATGCCAACGCCGGTGCCAATACCAATGCCGCCACCGATGCGGCGAACCAGGCGCTCGCGATCTCGCGCAAATACGCCGCCCTGTCGCCGGAACGCCGACGACGCTTTCGCGAGAAGGCGCGCGAGCAGGGCGTCGATCCCGCGCGTTTGCCGATCGTGCCGTTGTCGCGTGATGCGGCAGAAGCGGATGAGGCTGACGGCTTGGTCGATGCGTCGGCGTGTTATCCGCTCGCGCCCGCGCAGGAGCGGTTGTGGTTCCTATGGAAACTCGATCCGCGGAACCCCGCGTACAACCTGTCGCGCGCGATCCGTCTGACGGGCCGCCTCGACGTTCACGCGCTGCGCCGCGCGTTCGATGCGCTCGTCGCCCGGCATGGCGCATTGCGTGTGCGTTTCGTCGAGACGCGCGGCATCGCGGTTCAACATATCGCGGACGATGCGGGCTATCTCTGGCGTGAACGCACGCTCGACGATCCCGCGCAATTGCGCGACACGCTGCGTGCCGCTGCGCGCGAGCCGTTCGATCTCACGCAAGGGCCGCTGTTGCGCGTCGATCTGATCGCGCTGGACGAGGACCGTCACGCGTTGTCGATCGTCGTGCATCACATCGTGTCGGACGGCTGGTCGCAGTCGCTGCTCGTTCGCGAACTCGCGGCGCTGTATCGCGCGGCGCTCGCGGGCGAAGGCGCGGCGCTGTCGCGTGCATTGCCGCCTTTGAAGATTCATTTCGGCGATGTCGCCGCATGGCAGAACGAATGGCAGGACGGCGCGCTCGCCGACGATCTCGCGTACTGGACCCAGCGACTCGGTGTCGAGCGTCCCGCGCTGGAATTACCGTTGGACCGGCCACGCGCGGCGGTGCGCGGCATCGAGGGCGGACGCTGCCGGCGCGATGTCGACGCGCAACTCGCCGACCGCTTGCGCGAACTCGCGCGCGCGCGGCGCACGACGCTGTTCACGGTGCTGCTCGGCGCCTATGCCGCGTTGCTGTACCGCTATGGCGGACAGCCGGGCGTGCGCATCGGCGTGCCGTCGGCGGGACGACAGCGCGGCGAGACGGAAGGGCTGATCGGCTTTTTCGTCAATACGCTCGTGATCGATGTGGACGTCGACGGCGGCATGCCGTGCGGCGCGCTGCTGGCCGGGCTGCATGCGCGCGTGCTCGAAGCGCATGCGCATCAGGCGGCGCCGTTCGGGCGTGTCCTCGACGCGTTGCGTATCGAGCGCGATCTCGGCCGCTCGCCGCTGTTCCAGGTGATGTTCAATCTGGAGCAGGCGACGAGCGAGGCGGCGGTGGCGATGCCGGGTCTCGTCGTGGAGCCGGAGGCGGGCGGCACGGATACGGCGCGGTTCGATCTGGTGCTGAACGTGGTCGACGATGGGCGCGGGTTGCGGCTGATGTTCAACTATGCGGCCGATGTGTTCGATGCCGGGACGGTGGAGCGGATCGCGTCGCAGTATGAAGCGGTGCTGGCGCAGATGGCGGAGGGTGTGGAGCGGCGGGTGGGGGCGTTGACGTTGCCGGCGGGGTATGCCGAGGTGGCGTTGCGGCGGTATCCGTTCGAGTCGCTCGGCGCGGCGCTGGCGGCGCAGGCGCGGCGCACGCCGGAGGCGGTGGCGCTGCG
>NZ_FRAB01000078.1 GCF_900142195.1 Paraburkholderia terricola | reverse complement strand
CGCAGGTGATTCAGGCTCAACGCGATAACAGCCGGATCGGCAAGGCGCCTTCACGAACGCATCTGGGGGTTGCAACCAGGGCTGAGGGCAGCTCGCCGGGCAAGAAGAAAGAACGCGAATTCACGCAGACTGACATCGAGCATGTGATCGTGGATCTTGCCCAGCAAAGACAGATAACCCGCAACCCGTAAACCTGGCCGGTGGTCTGCAGGGTCAGTCGAAACAGACGTCGGCGCCCTGCCCATTCACGGCGGATCCTTCGACACTGGGTGATCAGTAACCGATGAAAGACCGACCTTTTAACCCTGAAAACACGACATTTGTATTTAGCTGCCGCCACGACATCTTGAAATGGCCTCGACACGGATGTAGCAGCAATATGAGAATGTCGTGTTCCAGCCAGGTTCAAATGTGCGCCCGCCGCAAGTTCCGCGCGCCGCAGACCCATGCCATACACGAAGCGTACGAGAAACCCTTCAGTGCTCCGGAGCTAACGTATGAATGCGGGCAGGTTTTCCTTTGATATTCACAAATTTGCGCCCTTGAATCGCGCATTCATAAGTTTGCTACACGACCGTTCTGGCCCATTCGAAGCTCACAGATTTGCTCCCGAGCGCTGTGCTTCGGAGCAAAAACGTGAATGCGGCCAAGTTTATCTACGGGTGAGGAGTGAGCGGGAGCATAAATGTGTGATTTGCCATCGAAATCGCGATGACCGAGGGTGCCGGACCCTCGCGGCCATGTGACGGGCTATATCTCGCGAAGGCGACGACTCCCGAGCAAACCACAAATAAAGCCGTGCTCCCAAAGGGATGTGGCGGTGGACAACTCTCGCTTCCCGACAGAGATGCAGCACCCCTGAGCCCTGCACCACCGGTGCAAGCTCCTGTCAGGATTGGAAAATACCTGCCCGCCAAGTTGGCTCTCAATCTAGAACCTCTTGCTCCGCGGTGAATTCCGACTCGGCAAGCACAACTGCCAGCTCAGCCCAACCAGCTTTGGCCGCGAACGCCCGCATGCGTTCCGCCTGACCGCTGGTAGCTGCGCGCCGCCGGTCGTCCGGAACGTCTGCCGGATTCATTCTGTAAGGCTGCAACACATGTCCAACGCGTCGGGCGGCTTCAGCGACGTTCGCCGCAATCCGGAATCCACCCTCGTCTACGTCCCCCCAGTGCAGTATCGGCGTACCAAATGGCAAACCAGCGAGCAGTCGCTCGTACATCGCACGCCAGGCGGGCGACGGCATGCCCGCAGTGTAAATGAGCAGCACATTATCGTCAGCCCGGCGCTTCGCCTCGCTGTGGAACGTCGTCTGATTCTCGATAGTCAGCACGAACGCCGGCGTGCCATCGATACCCAAGACGGTCGGAGCAGAAAAGGCGCCATACGGTGTGTCGAGCAACGCAGTCACCCGCTGACGCCGCACCACAACCGCCCCCGCAAGACGAACGGGCTGGTCCTCTCGCCGCAACCCTAACTCCGCCCAGACATCCGACGCGACCCGCGGCTCGGCGTCGATATCACCCGATAGCAGCACATCGAGCGGGGCCGTTAGCTGCTCGATCCGCTTGCTGTCGAGAAACAGTTTTGCGCTCACCTCGCGTATGGGAAGATCTTCTTCGCACACACGTGCGTCTTGTTTCATATGGACGATCACCGCGGCGGCATCAGCCCAATCCATCGCCCTCTCCGACCCGATTCCGCGAACCTTGTACAGGCTTTCCCATCGCAAAAGAATCGACTCGAGGACGGGAAAAATCTCGAACCAATCCGCAAGCGATGCACGCGCCCGAGCGGTGGTCGAACGCCGCGTCGGCTGGCCTAGGAAGGTTGCTAAAGCATCGACCTGCAGCAAGGTGATTCGAACAATGGCACGGTCGCTTCCCAGGCCTTTTTCGTATTCAAGCTCAACCGCTCCAGCATCTTCCGCCGCACGCACAGCTGCCTCGAAGGATTCGCGCTCGAGCAAATTACGGCTTTCGGAGTAACGTTTGAGCGCACTGGCAGTCAGGGAGGCTGCTCGGATACGCCGACCTGCCGACACCTTCTCGCCAATGGCGAGCAGTTTCGTTAACAGCGTAGTCGCTAGGGCGTCCATATTCGTTATTCCGCTGAAGTTGGCGACGCAGCCACCAAACGCTCGGCTCGAATCCGCGCGATCTCGACTTCCAGCAATTCAGGGTGAAACTCGAGTTGGTCCGAGCGCATCAGTTGACGCGCCTCCTCGTCGACATTGTGGCCGGTCAGCATCACGACGTTGTTTTCCGGATCGCGCACGATGTCGTAGTACCGGTGCAGGAACGCGGTCAGAATGCCGAGATTCTCCCCCGGGCTGGCGAGGAACACCTGCAGGCCGAGGTCTTCAAAGTAACGCATGGTCGCCGTAATGTTCGTCTGATCCATCCGATGAAACGCTTCGTCGAGCAGAATAAGCCTGATGCCATCGCGGTGAACGCGACTCAGACGGTATGCAGACGCGAGCGCCGCTCCAGCGATCACGTAGAGCGGTGCTCGATGCTCTCCGCCCGAACCCGGACCGATTCGCTTGCTCAAGTGCCCAATCGTCTTCGTCTTTCGTGTTTCGCGATCTTCTCGCTGAATCTCGATATCGAACATAAAGAATTCGCGATAGTCATCAAGCGCCGTGCGCGCACTGCCCGCTCCAAGCGTGGACTTCTCCTCGAGCAGTGTCTTGAACTGCTCTGGAATCTCGCCAGCACTGCCCAACAGCGTGTCATCTGGCCCATACGCTGCGATATCCTTGATGAACTTGAGCAGCTTCTCGTTTTCCGAACGAGGGACCCGGACGAACTGATAGCGCTCGCCATTGGAGAACACGGGACAGGTCTTCAGGACACTGTTGAGGCGGTCGATCGTGTCTTCCAGCCATGCCAGATTGTTTGCCAGCGCCACGGCGACGTCGGTGCGGAAGGTTTCCTGTGACGCGCGATACGCTTCCTCCATTTGCGCTTGATGTTCAACCAATTGGGTGCCACACAAATGGTCGACGCGAGTCTTCACCCACTCGCGAGCGAGTTGCCAGTCTCCCCCAGTACGCTCGTCTAACTGCTCACGATAGTCGGTGAGAAACGTTCCAAGCAACGCCATACCACGATTTATCTCGGTTTGCTGGCGAGCTTCGAGGTTCCTCGCTCGATTCCTGCAATCGTCCATCATCCGTGCATAGTCGCCCGGCGGAAATTTGTCCAGTAAGCGGTCCCATTGCTCGTCCGCGTATACACTGTCGAACAATGGACTCTTGCGAGCTTGATTGAGCTTGACCCTGAGTTCGTCCACGGCGGCCTCAGCCCTCTTCGCCGCCAGCTCGAGATGCTCAACGTTCAGCCCTGCGGCGCCCTCCTTACGCAACAATTCCGTCTGGGTATTGCGCAACCTCCCTTCCTCAGTTTCCCACTGCCTGACGCGCTCGCAGAGCGCCAGATATTCTTCGTCCGACAGCTCGTGCAACTGTGCGGCATATTCGTCTGCCCGGGTCTGTGACTCCATGGCACTGGCGTAACAATCCCGGATGTCCTTGATGGCGCGGGATTCGGGTGGAATCTCTCGCAGCATACGCTCGACCGCATCGAGCGATGACCGCTCGCCTGTCTTGCGGGTAAGATCAGCACGGCACTCGCGCAAGGCCAGTTCGATTCCTGCCTTCTGCTCCTCGCCACGAACGCTCAGCCGACGCTCCTGAAGCGGGGCAAGCCGTTCCATCGTTCCCTTGCCTGTGAGCATGCCGTCGGTCGTGAGCGTGCGTCCGCCTCCCAGTGCTTCGTCGCTCGTACTCACGCACTGAATGTCCCGGAACAGATTGCGAACGAACGCTACCGCGACCGGCAGATCACCCTCGATTAGCTTACCGACGGTGCCTTCTCCCGCGGGCTTCGGCGCCGAGAAACGGCTCGACATGACGATCTTCGCACCGTATATTGCGCCGCGTCCCGACATGCGGCGATACAGTTCGAACGCCTTTTTCTCATACCGCTCTTCGACAATGAGCGCCTCCAGATTGGACAGACCAAGATACGATTCCACCACCCGTTCCCAATCTGGATCCGTGACCCTGATGACATCACAAACGGGGGTGGAGTCGATGCCATGTTCGCGGAGTTCCGAGCGCAGTCGACGAACCTTGTCGGAGAGTTGGACATGCCCTTCTTTCGCACGCTCAAGGTCTGCTTCCAGCCCAGACTTCAGGCTATTAAGTTCGTCGATCTCGGCGGACAAGTTGCGCCCGCTCTGAATCAGTGCATCCCATGCGGCATGTGTAACCTGCAGCGCCGATTTCAAACGTGCGGCAATCGACTCAATGTCCATGCCCAGTTTGATCTGGCCGCTCGTACTGACGAGTGCGTCACATTCGCGCTGAAGTGCGGGGGCAAGCGATTCGAGATGCACGGACAGCGATGCGTTCCGGAGGACCTTCGCGACTTCAGCGAGCAAACCCGAGAGGTAACTGAGGCGTTCTCGAGAGGCTATCTCGTTCGTCCGAACGGCACTTTGCAGCACGCCATGGTGCTGATGTGCGGTGTGTCCGTCTCGATGCTCGACCGCCGCCAATCGCGCCCTCACCGCTTCCTCAACCGCGCGCTGCTGTTCGGCGAGCCCTTCCCGCAGGATTTCGAGCGCATTGTGCGCCTCGCGCGCCTCCGTTCTGGCCTGGTTTGCAACATCCTGTGCCTGCTCGGTCTCCGCATCCTGCCGAAGGACCTGCCATGTCTGAGCATGCCGTCCCTGTTCCGCCGCCTTGTCGAGATGTCCGAGAACCTGCGCGCCAGCATCGATTTGTGCGGAAACCTTCTCCACCAAGACTTTCAGCTTGAGAAAGGTATCGGTGATCTCACGAAATCGCTTGATATTGGTCGGACGCGCCTCTAGAACTTCGTCCCGAACGATCTGATCGACAGGTTTATCAAAACGCATGCGCAGCGCAAACCGGAAGGCGCGCTGAAATGCCTCGTGGTCGGGGATACCACCATCGCCGCGCAAACGCGTAAGCACAGCGCGAACATAGCTCTTCGAGGTGGAATACAGAACCTCGTCGTCGCTGGCGGCCTTCGCGCGTCGAATGAGATCCGCCCGGAATGTCTTCCAGTCTCGGGGGCGCCGCTCGCCTCCTTCCAGCGACAAATGGTCACCCAAGCTCAGTTCGATTCCCGGCACGAGATAAAGGCCCCGAACCTCGTGCTCTTCCGTGTCGCTCGACGCATAGATGCACACGCCCATCGATACCGACGTGCGCGCCTCGTCGTCCCGCCATACGAGCGTGATGTATGTCGTCGCATGATCGCGTACCCGCTGCTCAGCCGTTTCTCCGTATTGGCCGAGGCAATAGCTCCGAATGGACCGCGTCGTCTTGTTGCTTTCGTCGGCTTGCGCGTTCAATGCCGCGAGACGCTGGTTTGCTCCCAACATGGCGATCTGCACCGCGTCCACCAGCGAGCTTTTACCACTGCCGTTCGGTCCGAAGATACCTGAGATGTCGGCTATTTCAACGGTCTTCGCATCGAACATGAAAAATTGCACGACATGAACAGCATGTAGTGAAATAGTCATTCTTCGATTCCCTCGTCATCGGCGTCACCAACGGCAATATCATCTTCGTGGTCCACTACGGAGGCTTCTGCCCATCGAGCCGTGTCGCCCGATGGTTTAGACCATGATCCAAGCCGCGCCAGCGCGGTCTCCCCGAGCAACTGCACGATGGCGGGCCGAATCGCCAACGCGCCCGGATGAATGACGGTACCCATTGGGCCTCCGTCGTGTTCCGGGTCTGCCAGATGCCGTGCAATACCCCATCGCTGCAACACCTTGACTGTCGCATCGAACTCGCCTTTCGCGGGAAGCTCGCGTTGAGTCATAAGGGTGTATCGCTGAGCAAGCTCGACGATATCGCAGACGACTTCACCGTCATCCGTCAGATCACCGCGCCGGGCCGCGTCATCGTAGATAGCCCGCAGAACCAGGGCAAGCAGCGTCTGGTTGGTTGTTGCGACCGTGCTCCGGCCGTTGCGCGGTACCGCGCACGCATATCGGAGTTGCCGGTTGACTTCGACATTGACGCCCACGATTTCCAGCGCACGCCCAAAGTCGCGCTCGTAGCGCTCCACCAGGTTGTAGTCAGACCGTGCGCGCATGTCCGAGTGATACAAAACCTGCTCTGCAACAAGACGGTACGCTGCGCTCTCGAAATCGGATACCGCATACATTCCGCGCGAGCCAGCCGCAATGTCATCCCAGAACGCCATCAGACTTTTCTCCTATTTCGAATGACAGAGAACGGTTGGCCACCGATATATTCGTGCGCTCGCTCTTCGGCATCGCTGAACGTTACTCGGAAGCCGCGTGCCATGGAGGTCGCCATTGCGTAGAGATGTCGAGAGTTCGAACTCATCGGCAAGGCCAGCGCCGAGAGCGTCTGCCAGGCACGCAGCGCCTCGATGCTCTCGATGGGAATATCCTCGCTTTCCAGGTGGTCCGAACCATCAAACCACGTGAGCACCCATGCCGCCAATTTCGGGGCAGTCATCGTGCGCGCGTTTCGGGCGCGTACTAGTAGCTCGGCGCGGGCGAGATCCGCGTAGCTGGGCGAGCGCGTGCGTAAAGCGTCCGCCGGAGCACGAACAATAGGACGACGAGGTTCGGCAAGCGCCGTAGGTGAAATGAGATACCCAGGCGCCAAGGCGGTTCGGTGGCTGTCGGCGGAACTCTGCGTGATCTGCTGGATCGTGGTCTGGATGACCTCGTCCAGCGGACGCAGCGAGCGAATGCGATAGTCAAGATAGACGAGAGCCCGTTTGTTTGCGCGCCGAATCTCGTCGTCGAGGCGATCCAGATATTCGTCGATCCGCGATAGCTCATGAATACGATCCACGTCACGTTCGAACATCCGCGTGGCGCGTAGCACATTGCCCTCGGCACGGCGGGTCTGGTACCACGCTATCAATGCGTCGCGACATGACTCGTTAATACACATCGCATCGACCTGGGCGAGTATCTGGCTACGTCGGGCGAGCGGGTGGTCCTGCGTACGCAGTTGCCGGTAATCACCGATGAAGACTTCCTCGATGTACTCGCTGAAAAACATCCGGACATACTCGCGAGTCGGCACATCGGTGCCCAGACGATCCATCAAGTCGCGAATGCTTGTACCCGTGTTGCGAACATGCTCGAGCAGATTGCGAGTGGTTTCCGCGGCCTCCATCAGAGAAGACCCCTCCCCGCTCTCGATGGCCTGCTTCAAATGCAATTCCACCGTGCGAATCTTGCCCGCCACGAACACCGGCCCGGCTTCTGCAAAAGCGACCAGTTGAGAAAGGAAGTGACTGACGGCTGGCGCCATCAGCAAGCGCTTTTCGAATGCCTGTCGGCCTACCTTGAGCCATCCCGCGTCGACCAGACTCTGCAGCACCATGTTTGCGCGGATGTTCAGATCCGTGACGGGCGCTGCACCCTCGTCGTCGCGCCAATCGTCCATCTCCGCAAGCGCCTCCTCGATGTCCGCCGTGATCTCCCGGGCGGCGAACCCGTCCATGGGCGGAAGCGGAGCGTCGGGCCCGAACCGCTTCCTATGCAATAGGCATAGCAGCGTCCAATACCGCTGCCGGTTGGTAGCTGCAAGCGGGGCAAAGAGACGGTCCGGCAATCGCTGAAAGAGCAGCGAGGCTGCGGCACCGGCCAGCATGTCGAGATTGACAGTGCTCATGGGAATAGCCAAGGTTGCACCTGGTCGAGGTTATCGACCGCAAGTTGATACTCGGGTGCGCTCTCCCAGCGCACGTCCACGGCAACCCTGAGATCCTGCAGGTAGTACGGCACCAGACACCCCCTGCAATAGTCCACGCGACTAGATGCGCCACCGAAATACTCGTTTCGAATCAGCAATGCCTGCGCGTCGGACAAGGCAGGATGCCCAATCAAACGGACCGGTACCACCGTGCACCAAGCGTGGTCTGCGTCGCCGTCATGCGTCGCACCTCGTTCTAGAGTCTGAGCCCGTGCAATCCGGCCGAGCGCAAAATCCCGAAATGTACATGTGTTTTCACACCACGCCCGGACATGCCATCTGCGGCCCGCGCGAATCAATCCGTGTGGCGCAATCACGCGCTCGTGAGGCTGCGGGTTGCGCATGGACGAATACGTAATTTCGACGACGCGACGCGATTCGATCGCGGAATGCAGCACCGCAAATACTCTCGGTTGAGGTGCGGATAGCTCCGGATAGGTTGCCCAGGCAATGCCGTCGTCACGCCTGCCTGGATCGTCAAGCGTTAACCCAGTCAACGCCAAGTAGCGAGTGAGCAATGCCGCTCGCACGCCCGGTGATGCCATTTCCCGCTCCGTCTCCCGGTACGCCGCGAAGGTGGCGCGATAACGGCGCGCTCTCGTATCCCAGTCGACCCATTGCGGATATGTGTCGCGAAACTCCCGCACCCACTGACTCGCGCGCGTCTCCCCGAGATAAAAGAGGTGCTTCAAGCGGGAACGGCTTAGTTCGCCTTCCCACAGCAGAAGCAAGCGCAGCGCATCAATCCTTTCAAATGGAGATTCCATGAATAGCGCACCAGCTTCACCATACAAGAAATTGCATCATACACTTTTTTGCATGAGTATTCGCAAGTTACCGGCGGAGGCAGGAAGCAAAGCAAATGACAATGGGCCGGCGTCCGTTGGGGCGCGGGCGAAACGGCTGAGGGAGTCGATGCGCTCGATCAGCCGACGCCACGCCTACACGGTCGCCGCTTCAACTCGACGCCCATTCTTCTCGGTTGCTTCTGCGAAGTCCCAACACGAACGCGGCGCGCGAGATCAGGCGTTGCAAGACGCCCGCTCAAATCGTGAGGATCGCATCGGCAATGAGCGCATCGGGACCGACGAGTTCGACCGTCACGCGCTGCAAGGATGCGGCGAAGCAGTTCGCGCGGCCGCGTCGCCGCTGTCGCGCACGATACCGTGCCTGAGCAGCGGGTCTTTCTGACGGACATCGTACGGGAAGACGTACGAGGGGACGCAACATCGTCGCGGGAAAACGCATCCCATCGATCACCAGTGCGACCGTGTGTTACCCGCAAGTGAGTACCCGGCGCCGGCACAGCCTATCGTCCAACGCGTCCACACGTTTGTTTCTTCGCACTGGTCGATGCGATGGCAGAACATCGGACGCCGACCACGACGCAGCTCGACGCATTGACGGCGTCATATGAGAGCACCGCAGAGTTTCTCTCGGCGCGCGAAGAATTCGCGGAGACGCTGACCCAGATTCATCCGCACGGGTCCCGGCAACCTGGAGCGTTGACGAAGCCGATTGACGACTCGCGCAACGGGTTTGATGTCGACCTAATCGCCCGCTTCAGTGAAGCTGCCTGATTCACGTATTCCGACTACCAGGGCCCTGCGCACCTGCTCAATCAGATTCAGACCTCGCTGGCAGACTACGCCCGGGCACATCATTTGGATTTGCGGTGCCACGATCGATGCGTCACGCTGCAGTACGCCGGTGGTATGTGCCCAGACATTGCGCCTGTCATAGACAGTCCCCCGCGTCTCCATCCGGTACTGCGAGACCCATGAGCGATTCCCGACAGGGGCTTGCAGAGTTTCGAGTCGACCAATCCGCGCGGCCACACGCGCTTCTTCAACGAGGCGGCAGCCATTTCTCCCAGATTCCCTTGATGGAGAAAATGACGACGGCGATGGATTCGGTGCGCGAAGCGGATATCGTCCCGCTGCCGAAGGCACGGGATGTCTTCGACCGCTTGCTGTGCCGGTGCGTGCAGGTCATCAAGCTGCACCGCAACTTCAGGTTCGGGCCTCAGTCCGGGACGGTTGATCTGCGGCCGACCTCGGGATTCATCACGACGCTTGCCGACACCTAGGGATCGATCTTGTCCAAAGGGTTCGCCATGCTCGGCAAGCCTATTCGTCTTCTGTGATTACAAGTCGCCTGGAGGGGTGATTGGTTAAGTGCATGACGAATGCGTAGCAACATGAGCGGCAGCGGGGTTCAGTTGGCGGGAGGCGGTGGCCGTAGGCAGCACAATGCGCTACCAGACCGACGGCGAACGACGGCAATGCCGATCCGGCGGCCGGCGCGCGAAACAGCTTTGACGCGCTAGTAGACGCATCGTTCGATAAGCCGTGTGGGCCAACTGCCACTGCTCCGCTACATCTCGTTCACGGATTCGCGTGTCCCAGTCGTGGCGTTCTTTCAAATTCACAGATTTGCTCCAGCAGTGCGCGGAGCTGATTCAAGATTCACAACTTTGCTCCAATGACTCCTTGCAACTTTAAAAAGAGCCAATTTGTGAACGCTGAGTTCTTGTGAATTTGGTGGGACTATTGGCCACAAAATGCAGCCGGCAAAGGCTTCAGACGTTTTTGTTTTAGCTCCGAAGCACTCCTTCACGCTGAAACGCGGCGTGAGCGTCAGCGAACGGCCGACGCCCTGGCGCATTCTTCCGCTTTCGCCTTGCCCGACCGCGCAGGTTGTCCCGGCTGCCCATCGTGCCGCAGATCCACAACGGCTTCTATCTGCGCGCTTTCCTGCTGCAGTTACACCCGCAGGAACTTGAGAAACTCCTTGCCGTTCTCGGACAGCGAGCGCCCCGGCTGCATGACGAGCAGCGTCCGGCATTCGATCAGCGTCGACAGGCGCGTCAACGCGGCGCGACCGCCCTTTCCGCCCTTTCCGCCGTTTTCGCTCGAAACCGCCATTGAAAAAGTGCGTCTCGCCGACGATGGCTGGAACTCGCGCAATCCCGAGACAGTGTCGCTCGCCTACAGCGTGGACAGCGTATGGCGCAACCGCGCCGAATTCGCAACGGGGCGCCCGGCGATCGTCGCCCTCTCGACGCGCAAGTGGCAACGCGAACTCGACTATCGGCTCATCAAGGAATTGTGGGCGTATGGCGGCGAGCGCATCGCGGTGCGCTTCGCCTACGAATGGCACGACGACGCGCAGAACTGGTATCGCTCGTACGGCAACGAGAACTGGGAGTTCGGCGCCGATGGACTCATGCATCACCGCTATGCGTGCATCAACGATCTGCCGATCAGGGAGAGCGACCGCAAGTTTTTCTGGCCGCTCGGACGCCGGCCGGACGATCACCCCGGACTCAGCGATCTAGGTCTCTGAAAAAACCCACGCTCGCAAACATGCAGGAGCCTCATCGACATGAACACCGCCGCCTGCGACCCGTGAGCATTTCGCGACCAATTCAAAAATCCGATAGGCTCATCAAGAGATGAGACCTATTGCCGGAGAAAGGCGGCTAGCGACTCGAAACGTCGTCGTGTTTCTTCCTCGAAGATCGCAGTCACTGCGTCCACGCAAAGCCGATGGAACCATCGCGGGCGTAAGCCCAGTTTAAAGGTGTAAATGAGATCCGATGTACCGTCGTCGCGATCGCGATGGCGTATCGACGCACTCCACTCATTGAAAATGCCTACAGGTTGGTCGATCGTCGCCGCGGCGAGTTGTGGTGGATCGTAGGCAATAAAACGCGTACGCAAACAGAACACCCCCCTCCATCCACGTCCGACGTTGATAGAAACGGCGCCAACGTGCGGATAACGATGGCCACCGTCCAGCGTTGCCTGCTTCAGCAAGGTGTCCCAGCGCAGACGCGTGTCGTGATTGTGGAACGCCTCAAATACCTCTGCCGATGTTGCAGGCATGCGAAAAATCAATCGGCTTACCATCGGGCAATATCGGGTAACGGATCGCCGGTCATTGGTGAACAGGAACGCCGGAGATAACGGCCTCATTCCAATGATCGAGAATCGTGGCGCCCTGAGCACGTGCCATCGTCTCCGCCTTTCTGCGGGTCGCCAGCATTTCCGGTAGCGCACTGCGGTAGCGAGCACGCAAGGCGTCGGGCGTGACATCGCCATCCTTGCCGAACGCGTCGAGCCACGTTTCGTCGGTCCTGATCGTTGCGCTCAGCTGATCGCCAACCACCAGTGGCGCGTCTGCCGCACGGAAGTCTTTCGTATATTGCAGATCGATAAACATATTGTCGACGTGCCAGCTCCAAATGACCGTGCCTCCTGCCCTTAGATGTGTCCATTGCTCGAGCGTCAGCGGGTAGGTCGGGTCCGCATAGTCGATGCCAGGCGGCGGGGAATATTTCTGGCCGCTCACGGGTGCGTCGAAAACATACGTGTCCAGTCCGCTGAGCCGCGGCGAATCCGCTGCGATGAAGCGCTTCCAGCCGGCCCGGTTGATACGCGCGATGACATCCATGACATAGCGATAGATCGCGTCGTCGTACGCACTCAGCGCCGCCTGATCCTTGATGTCGTGCGGTGGTGCAGGAACCTTGAAGGTCACCTCGATATTGCGCACGCGCGCGCCTTCCTCCGAGTCCGACATGAATTCGATGCTAGTTGCCTGCGGAAAGAGCACGCCATACCGGTCATCCTTGAACTCAAAGACCGGTTCGACGCCAGTCGCGATACGGCTCGCGTCGTACATCAAAGCCGTGGACACCGTTGATTTCCTGATCTGCACGGCGGACTTGCGCATGATCTCGTCGCTGTTCTCGCCTAATCCGAAGGAGAGGTTTGCCTGCATCACATGTTTTCCTTGCTGAACGTTCGTTGCTTCGCCTTTTGCAGACCACGTGTGGGTCGAACCCAATGCAATAACGGCGCATGCGGCTATCGTCGCGATCCGTCGCTTAAGCATCCTTCCACCCGCCGATTGTTCGAATCTGCTCGATCATGTACGGTCGATATCGCGGTGACGTCATCAGGTAATGGTATTTGTTCAGGATCTTCGTGACGTAGCCCATCCGGTCGGTCGTGTCATAAAGCTTGCCAGTGTCCATTGTCACCTTGATGTCATCCGTTTGCAGGCCATACGGCTTCAATTCCGTTTCTTCGATGCTTGGCGTAACGTCTGCCGAGGCATTGAAAAACACCGTGGGGTCCTTCGCTCCCGACAACGAACGTAACACGGGCAACCGACCGAAATCGTTCATATCGATGGCATCGCGGAACTCCTTGTGGTCGTACACCATCTTCTGCAAATGAAGCGTCTGCTCGTGTAGCAGAAATTGCCATGCTGCGGAGCGGGCAAGCGGGGGCCGGCCCTTGGCACTCGATGCTTCATATTGCGCCAGCAGGCCAAAGCCATTGTTCAGATACGGGGTAAGCTTGCATTGATTCATTTCTGTGAGCGCCGATCCGTCCATGATTTCGGCCGCGCCGAAAACGACGATTTTCTTGCGCAGCGCTTCGATCAATCCGTTGTTCGGGCCGCTCGCCCAAGGCAGGCCCTGAATAATTTTCTTGACCGCCGGATCATATGTGCCGACGTCGCGCTTTTCCTTGCAGTGTTCGAACAGTTCCTTGCCGTAGTCCCGGTAGAAGAGGTGCCACGTGGTCACTTCGAGAAAGACCCAGAGATTGCCCTTCGCAAGATAGTAGAACGTCACGCGTGCCGAATCGCGCGCCATACCGAGCGCCGCCTGAGGTTTCTGCACCGACATGAACTGCATCGCAAGATCCATCCCCGCCACGACCTCTTTCGCGGCAAACGCGGCGAGACCGGGCCAGTAGAAACGTCCTGCCTTGTCCGTGCCTTCGTCGGCGAGGAAAAGTTGCGCATAGTTACCGGCGGTGCGCTTCGCGCGACGCATTGCGTCTTCGATGAAACGGCCACTCTCCGCTTCGAAGCTGATGTTTTTCATTTGCGCGACAGACCAGAGATCCTCGCACTTTATCGTGCAATCGACGCATGAGTCCGGCATCTGATTGGTGGTGCCCTGGCCAACCTGCCTGCCCTTCAGATAGGCCGTACCTTCGCCGTCGTTGACGACCGAATCATTAGCCATGAATCCCCTCTTGCACCGTTTAGCTGAGCGAGTCAGTACCGCTCGTGATATTGGGAAAATGCAGAAACGCGGAGATCTTCTCCGGATTGCTCGTGAACATGCGCGAAACCGCGCCGTCCTGATCGGTGACGTTCTCCAACTGATCGCTGCGCATTTCGAGCAGATGGGCCATGCTGGGCATGGGACGCCCGAGCTCATCCTTGAACACAAACTTCTCGTCGTACGGGCCGTCTGATTGTTTGAACGCGCCCAGGTTGGTGCGCATCTGCGCCGGACCCGCAAACATGTGCGCGGCCCCCTTGATGTCGACCACACCGGGGGAATGAATCTCGATGTTGCCGTCCTTGAGGCGGATATAGCCGCCACCGCTCGTCAACAGGATGCCCGTTGCCGACGCAATTTCGATCCGCTCGGTCGACGACAAAATTTTCAACGTCTTCTGCGCAGTAATCTCAATGTTGTCCGAGTGCGCCTGCACTTCGACCTTGCCCTTAGCCGCAAACAGCTTCATCCCGCCGTTCTGCACGAACAAGCTGAGCTTTTCCGCAACGCTTGCAATTAGCGATTTGCCCGTTGCGAGGTGCGTGCTCTGTCCGCTCACGAGGTTGGTCTGTGCGTTGCTCGCGATGTGCACGGACTGCTGCGTGGACAGGGCGATGCCCGAAGGGCTTCCGAACAGCATGAGCGGTTCTCCGAACGCATTTGCGCTTCCTGTTCCACCGCCTGCGGTGTTCCCACCTGACGATGAACCCGACACGTTGTTCCGTGTCGCGTCGGTGAATGCCTTCAGCGAGTCGTAGCCCTCCCTGAGACTTTCCGCCTGGTGCGCGGTGCTGGCGTCGGACATCGATTCCAGCACGCTTTCGGCATTCACCAGTTGCGAGGTGGTTTGCCGTGCATCGAGCGGCTGGCTGGTTGCCGGATAGGTGGTGACATACAGACCTTGACTCGCTCGCACTGCACCGTAAGCGTCGGACTTCAGATCGAAGCCGCTGCCGAGGTATGGTCCACGTGAGTTGCCGCTCTGGTCGATCAGGTAACCCAGATGCAAATGTGCATTGGTGCTCGTCGAATATAGATGAACGCGGTTCTGACCCGTGGAGTCATCCATCACCATCTGGTTGTAGCCGCTGCCCTGATATTCCTTCGACCTGTAGCCAGAGAGCAGCCCGTTGGAATGCCAGTGTGGTTGCGTCGCGCCGTTATAGACGCGGCCCGTGACCAGCGGCCTGTCGCAATCGCCGTCAACCCAGCTGATCAACACTTCTTCGCCGATACGTGGCACATGCACGCCGCCGTATCCGCCACCCGTATCGGACATGGCAACCCGCACCCAGCAGGATGCTGTTTCGTCGCCGTCATTGAGCCGGTCCCAGTGAAAGCGCACCTTGATGCGATTGAGCTGGTCGGTATAGACCTCTTCGTTAGCCGGACCGACGACAATTGCCGACTGCAGATGCATCTTCGGCTTGTGATGGTCGAACGGACTACGGTACGGCACGATCTTGCGTTGCGCCTCGATTTCAACGAGGAAGAAGCCTTCGCTGCCATCGGCGTGTCTGACCTTCAATGACTCTTCAGAGGCGTGACTCGCTCTGACCGTCGCAAGGTCGCCCTTCAGGCTGTGCGGGAAATCGGCGGCCCGACTGGACACCGGCAGGTTGTTTTCAATGAACCATGC
>NZ_FRAB01000012.1 GCF_900142195.1 Paraburkholderia terricola | reverse complement strand
CATGAACCAGTTTGCTATCCTGTTTGGTGAGCGATTCACCAACGCACGCGGGTAACTCCGCCCATCGCCTCGCACACAAAAATGCGGACAGGTTCCGCTGCGCCCGCCGTCGCGGTACTTCATCAAACCGCAGGCGGCTTCTGCGCCCAGCAGTACATCTCCACGCGTTTAGCACTGCACGCGCCACGCGCCGCTTCACCGCTCACTGGCTTGCCGAGCGTCGGTAGGTCACCAGACTGTTAGCAGCCCGGCCCGCCGGGTGGGGCCACGCCCCGAGCCCCCGAGCCCCCGAGCCCCCGAGCCCCCGAAACCCCGAACCCCGAACCCCGAACCCCGAACCCCGAACCCCGAACCCCGAACCTCGAACCCCACGGCCACGGCCTACGCCCACGCCCACGCCTACGCCTACGCCGAACACCCGGCATCCGGCATCCGGCATCCGGCATCCGGCATCCCAACCGGCATCTTGGTCGGCACTTGGCGCGTTGCCTCCAGCGGCATCCTTCAAAACAACCGCGTGTTTTCGGCGTCTCGCCGAGGCGAAGCCGATGGCCCCCACCGCGCCCAATGAAACCGCTGGTTTCCGTGCGCGCCGCTTCCGGCGAGCGCGCAGCGCGAGGCGGGAAGTATGACTGCCTTGTCACGAACGCGGAGTGCGCGAGAACACGGATTCCAGATGCACCACTGCGCCCTCCAAGCCAGGGGACCCGCTTCAAAGCTGGCGGTGTGAGCCGCTTTCTTTGCCTACTTTCTTTGCGGCGGCAAAGAAAGTAGGTGCCGCCCCGCACAGGGGCGACGCTAATAGACCACTAAGCCAGCAAGGAAAGGCCACCAGCAAGGAAAGGCCACCAAACCCAAAAGCCCACGGCAACCAAAAATCCCATTATCTGAATCCAGCACTCACATATTGGAGCTTTCTCAAAAACCGCCCTACAATCCACCCCAAGACGCACCGCAGGTCAGAAAAGCCGCACCGCAGGTCAGAAAAAACCACGAACCTGACCGCAGGAAACAGCGACAGCAAAAGAAAACTGGAGACAAAGCCAAACCATGCCTAAGACTCAAAGGCAGCACCCCCGCGCCCGCCGCACGGCGAGCACAGAAGGCCGTCTCTCCGGCCCCGCGCTGTAAGCGCAAAAAACCACCGAAAAGCGAATCGCCATGAACAAAGCGATGCCCACTCACGCCGCGAGCGCGTCCGAAGCCGATCTGGCTCCGCAAGCCGACCACGCGAGCAGCGCCGCGCCGCAGCCGCAATCACGGCCGCAGCCGACCGCCGCCGCGCCGCAGCCGCAATCACGGCCGCAGCCGACCGCCGCCGCGCCGCAGCCGCAATCACAGCCGCAGCCGACCGCCGCCGCGAAAGCCCCGCGCTCCGTCGCGCAACCGGCCGTCGTCAACGAAATCGGGCTGCCCAGCACGCTGCTGGACATCACCCCGCAGCAAGCCGGCACCCAAACGCTCCTGCGCGGCTTGGCGATTCTGGAAGCGGCCGCCGCCGGCGTGCGCGATCTGCGCACCTTCGGCGCCGCGCTCGGCACGACCCGCAGCACCACGCATCGGCTGGTGAGCAGCCTCGTGCAGGCGCGCTATCTGCGGCAGGTGCAAGGCGGGTATCTGCTCGGCCCGAAGCTGATCGAACTCGGCACCATTGCGCTCGAACAGATGCCGCTCACCGCGGTCGCGCGACCGCATCTCGAATCGCTCGCGGAGCAGACGCTCGACACGATTCACCTCGGCGTGCGCGATGGCGACGACGTCCTGTACATCGACAAGATTCCCGGCACCCGTGGTCTGGAAATGCGCTCGCGCGTCGGTCACCGCATGCCGCTCGCGTCGACGGGAATCGGCAAGGCGATGATGCTCGACCTCGGGCCGGAACTCTGGCAGTCGCTGTTCGAGGCATCGCGGCGCGCGCTCGCCGGCGTCAGCTTCAAGCCGGACAACCGGCCCGACGCGCAGACCTTCATGCAGCGCATGACCAACTACGCGGCCGGCGGCTACACCTTCGACCTCGAGGAAAACGAGGCGTCGATCCGCTGCGTGGCGGCGCCCGTGCGCGATGCGTCGGGCGCGGTGGTGGCGGCGCTGTCGGTGGCGAGCACGATTCCATATATGTCGCTCGAACGCATGGACGAGCTGATTCCGGTCGTGCAGCGCGAAGCGCGCGCGATCTCGGAGGAACTCGGTTGGCGCGCACCTCAACCGGCAACCCGCAGGATCAAACGATGAAGCAAGCGGGTTCTCCCACGCCGGCAGCCAACCACGTCGCGGCAGGCGCCGCCGAGGCCAACCTCAACGCCGAGCGCGCCGCCCTGATCGCGCTCGACTGGGGCACGACCTCGCTGCGCGCGTATCTGTTCGACGCGGCGGGCAAGGTGCTGGCGACGCGCGCGTCGACGGCCGGCATCATGAATCTGCCGCGCAGCGCCGAGCAAGGCGGCTTCGACGCGGCATTCGACGACACCTGCGGCCCTTGGCTCGAACACGCATCGGCGCTGCCGGTGATTGCGGCGGGCATGGTCGGCAGCGCGCAAGGCTGGATGGAAGCGCCCTATGTCGATGCGCCGGCGAGCGCCGACGCGCTGGTGGCCGGCATCGTCCGCGTGAAGGCGGCGTGCGGCGCGACGCTGCATATCGTGCCGGGCGTCCTGCAACGCGGCGAGCTGCCCAACGTGATGCGCGGCGAGGAAACGCAGATCTTCGGCGCGCTCGGCGACGACGGCGATGACGGTGATTCCGCCGGGACCCGCAGGCGTGCGCTGATCGGCCTGCCCGGCACGCACGCCAAATGGGCGGTGGTGCAGGCGGGCCGCATCGAACGTTTTCAAACCTTCATGACCGGCGAAGTGTTCGCGGCATTGCGCGAGCACACGATCCTCGGCCGCACGATGGTCACGCCGGACCGTCCGGATACCGAGGCATTCCTGCACGGCGTGAGCATCGCCCGCGAAAAAGGTCAGGCAGGCGTGCTCGCGACGATCTTCAGCGCCCGCACGCTCGGTCTCACCGGACAACTGACGCGCGAGCAGCAGCCCGACTATCTGTCGGGGTTGCTGATCGGGCACGAGCTGGCCGGCCTCGAGGCCGTGCTCAGGCAACAGCAAAACTCGCTCGCCGGGGAGAGCCTGCGTCTGATCGGCAATGAGGCGCTGTGCGAGCGCTACCGGCTCGCGCTGGCGCTCTACGGCTGCACGCAGGCGGAACTGGTGAAGCACGCCACCGAGCGCGGCCTGTGGCGCGTCGCCTCGCAGGCGGGGCTCGTCAATCCGGCGCCTCAGGCGGCGCGAGCCGGATAACCGGCAGCGCCGCCGTCCACGAAACAAGGAACCGACATGCAACCTCACATCAATCTGCCCGCTCCCTACATGCCGCACGCGGGTCTGATCGCGGCGTTCGAGGTGTGTCCGCTGATCGCGATCATGCGCGGCGTGACGCCCGCCGATGCGGCCGACCACGGCCAGGCGCTGTACGAGGCGGGCTTTCGCATCGTCGAGGTGCCGTTGAATTCGCCGCAGCCGTTCGACAGCATCGCCGCGATCCGCAAGGCGTTGCCGGCCGACGCGATCGTCGGCGCGGGCACGGTGCTGCATCCGAGTTTCGTCAACGACGTGAAGTCGGCGGGCGGCGAACTGATCGTCATGCCGCACAGCGATCCCGATGTGGTCATCGCCGCGAAGGCGCAAGGTCTCGCATGCGCGCCGGGCGTGGCGACGCCGAACGAAGCCTTCATCGCGCTGAAGAACGGCGCGGACGTGCTGAAGATGTTCCCCGCCGAACAGCTCGGCTGCCAGGTGGTGAAGGCCTGGCGCGCGGTGATCGCGGCGCAGGTGCCGCTGGTGCCGGTCGGCGGCATCACGCCGGACAACATGGGACCGTTTCTCAGCGCGGGCGCGAACGGCTTCGGCCTCGGCTCGGCGCTGTACAAGCCGGGTCAGAGCGCGGCCGTGACCGCTTCGCACGCGAAGGCGTTCATCAACGGTTTGCGCATCGCCCGCGCAGGCGCGAAGAAATGAATCGGCTCGCCGGAAAAGTCGCGTTGATCACGGGCGCCGGGCGCGGCATCGGCGCGGCGATCGCGCTCGCCTTCGCGCGCGAGGGCGCGGCGGTCGTGCTGGCGGAACTGAACCTCGAAACCGCGCGGCAGACGGCGCAGCGGATCGAGTCGGAAACCGGCGCGCGCGTGCTGGCGGTCGAGACCGACGTCACGCAGGCGGCTTCGGTGCGGCAGGCGGTGAGCGAGGCCGAACAGGCGTTCGGCGCGCCCGACGTGCTGGTGAACAACGCCGGCATCAACGTGTTCTGCGACCCGCTGACCATGACGGACGACGACTGGCGCCGCTGCTTCGCGGTCGACCTCGACGGCGTCTGGAACGGTTGCCGCGCGGTGTTGCCGGGCATGGTGGAGCGCGGCTCGGGCAGCATCGTGAACATCGCGTCGACGCATGCGTTCAAGATCATCCCCGGCTGTTTTCCGTATCCGGTGGCGAAGCACGGTGTGATCGGTCTGACGCGCGCGCTGGGTATCGAGTACGCGCCGCGCAACGTGCGCGTCAACGCGATCGCGCCGGGCTACATCGAAACGCAACTGACGCACGACTGGTGGAACGAACAAGCCGATCCGGCCGCGGCGCAACAGGCGACGCTCGCGCTGCAGCCGATGAAACGCATCGGCCGCCCGGAAGAAGTCGCGATGACGGCGGTGTTTCTCGCCTCCGACGAAGCGCCGTTCATCAACGCAACATGCATCACCGTGGATGGCGGCCGCTCGGCGCTGTATCACGACTGAACGCGGCGGTGGCCGCACGCAACTGAAAGCGAAGCAGCAGCAAAACGGGCAGTAAAAAACGGGCAGTAAAACAAGCAGCAAAGTTTCACCGGACGACGCGCTGGCCGCGTGTGTCACAACCGGTACAAGAAGACGCGGCCGATACCTTCTCGTTATCAATTAGTCAGGAGACACGCATCATGAAACGTAGAATTTTCCTCACGCTGGCAGCGGCGGCGGCGGGTGTGCTGTTCAACGCAACGGCCGCGCAAGCCGCCGATCCGGTGAAGATCGGCTTCCTCGTGAAGCAGCCGGAAGAGCCGTGGTTCCAGGACGAGTGGAAGTTCGCCGAAATCGCCGCCAAGGAAAAGGGCTTCACGCTGGTGAAGATCGGCGCGCCCTCGGGCGAGAAGGTGATGAGCGCGATCGACAACCTGTCGGCGCAGAAGGCGCAAGGTTTCGTGATCTGCACGCCGGACGTCAAGCTCGGACCGGGCATCGTCGCGAAGGCGAAGGCTCATAACCTGAAGATGATCACGGTGGACGATCGTCTGGTGGACGGCGCGGGCAAGCCGATCGCCTCGGTGCCGCACATGGGCATCTCCGCGTACAACATCGGCAAGCAGGTCGGCGACGGCCTCGCCGCGGAAATCAAGAAGCGCGGCTGGGACATGAAGGACGTCGGCGCGATCGACGTCACCTACGAACAACTACCGACCGCGCATGACCGCACCAGCGGCGCGACCGATGCGCTGGTCGCCGCCGGCTTCCCGAAGGCCAACGTGATCGCCGCGCCGCAAGCGAAGACCGACACGGAAAACGCCTTCAACGCGGCCAACATCGCGCTGACCAAGAACCCGCAGTTCAAGCACTGGGTCGCTTACGCGCTGAACGACGAAGGCGTGCTCGGCGCGGTGCGCGCAGCGGAAGGCCGCGGCTTCAAGGCGGACAACATGATCGGTATCGGCATCGGCGGTTCGGACTCGGCCTTGAACGAATTCAAGAAGCCGTCGCCGACGGGCTTCTTCGGCACGGTCATCATCAGCCCGAAGCGCCACGGCGAGGAAACCTCCACGCTGATGTACGACTGGATCACGCAGGGCAAGGCGCCGCCGGCCCTGACGCTCACGACCGGCATGCTGGCCACGCGTGAGAATGTCGGCGACGTGCGCGAGAAGATGGGCCTCGCGTCGAAGTAAGCGGTTCGACGCGCGGAGAAACGAACTGCCGGTGCGCCCTTGTTCATGAAGTGCATTAAAGCGCGCACCGGCGGCGGCAACAAGCGATGAAGCGTTGAGGCAAACCGTGCGTTGAAGCATCCACGAGGCGCTTCAACGCCCGGTCACACGAATGGGATCTGAGTAGCGCTCAAGCGCCAGGTCAGGTCGGCATACAACTGTATGGGATAGAGGTAAGCGCTGAAGCGCTAGCTCCTGTCGACATACAACTGCATGGGACGGGAGTAAGCGCTAAAGCGCTAACTCCTGTCGACATAGGAGGCGAAGTGTCAGCGACGCTACGTTTTGACAATATCGGCAAGGTCTTTCCAGGCGTGCGCGCGCTCGACGGTGTGTCCTTCGACGTCAACGTCGGCCAGGTGCACGGCCTGATGGGCGAAAACGGCGCGGGGAAGTCGACCCTGCTGAAGATTCTCGGCGGTGAATATCAGCCCGATTCGGGCCGCGTGCTGATCGACGGCAACGAGGTGCGCTTCACCAGCGCGGCTTCGTCGATCGCGGCGGGCATCGCGGTGATTCACCAGGAACTGCAATACGTGCCCGACATGACGGTCGCGGAAAATCTGCTGCTCGGCCAATTGCCGAACTCGCTCGGCTGGGTCAACAAGCGCGAGGCGAAGCGCTTCGTGCTGGAACGGCTCGAAGCGATGGGCGTGGCGCTCGATCCGAGCGCGAAGCTGCGCAAGCTCTCGATCGCGCAGCGTCAGATGGTCGAAATCTGCAAGGCGCTGCTGCGCAACGCACGCGTGATCGCGCTGGACGAGCCGACCAGTTCGCTGTCGCATCGCGAGACCGAGGTGCTGTTCAAGCTGGTGCGCGATCTGCGCGCCGACAACCGCGCGATGATCTACATCTCGCACCGCATGGACGAGATCTACGAACTGTGCGACGCCTGCACGATCTTTCGCGACGGCCGCAAGGTCGCCTCGCATCCGACGCTCGAAGGCGTATCGCGCGACACCATCGTCAGCGAGATGGTGGGGCGCGAAATCTCGGACATCTATAACTACTCGGAGCGGCCGCTCGGCGAAGTGCGCTTCGCCGCCAAGGGCATCGAAGGCCATGCGCTCGCGCAGCCGGCCAGCTTCGAGGTGCGGCGCGGCGAGATCGTCGGCTTCTTCGGGCTGGTGGGCGCGGGCCGCAGCGAACTGATGCACCTCGTGTACGGCGCGGATCACAAGAAGGGCGGCGAACTCGTGCTGGACGGCAAGCCGATCAAGGTGCGCAGCGCGGGCGAAGCGATCCGGCACGGCATCGTGCTGTGCCCGGAGGATCGCAAGGAAGAGGGCATCGTCGCGATGGCGACCGTGTCGGAGAACATCAACATCAGTTGCCGCCGGCACTATCTGCGCGCGGGGATGTTCCTCGATCGCAACAAGGAAGCGGAAACCGCCGACCGTTTCATCAAGCTGCTGAAGATCAAGACGCCGAGCCGTCGCCAGAAGATTCGCTTTCTGTCGGGCGGCAATCAGCAGAAGGCGATTCTGTCGCGCTGGCTCGCCGAGCCGGACCTGAAAGTCGTGATTCTCGACGAACCGACGCGCGGCATCGACGTCGGCGCGAAGCACGAAATCTACAACGTGATCTATCAACTCGCCGAACGCGGCTGCGCGATCGTGATGATCTCGTCGGAATTGCCGGAAGTGCTCGGCGTGTCCGACCGCATCGTCGTGATGCGCCAGGGCCGGATTTCCGGCGAACTGTCGCGCAAGGATGCAACGGAACAATCGGTGTTGAGCCTCGCCTTGCCGCAAAGCTCGACCGCGCTGCCAGGCACGGCGAATGCCGTGAGCCAGGCGGCCTGAACCTTATTTGGACGAAAGTCCGGCAACCCGTGGGGAACGGGAGGAGTATTCAAAATGCAAGCCAGAGAAAACCTCGCGCAACAGGCCGCCAAAAGCGCCGCCGAAGCGCTGATTCCGCAGCCCAACGATCGTGCGAAATGGTGGCAGCAAATCACCGAGTACAGCCTGATCGTGATCTTCATCGTGATGTTCGTCACGATGTCGCTGACCGTCGATCACTTCTTCTCGATCGACAACATGCTCGGCCTCGCGCTGTCAATCTCGCAGATCGGCATGGTCGCGTGCACGATGATGTTCTGTCTCGCGTCGCGCGATTTCGATTTGTCCGTCGGTTCGACGGTCGCGTTTGCCGGCGTGCTGTGCGCGATGGTGCTGAACGCCACCGGTAATACGTTCATCGCGATCGTCGCGGCGGTGTTCGCCGGAGCGGTGATCGGCTTCGTGAACGGCGCGGTGATCGCGTATCTGCGCGTCAACGCGCTGATCACCACGCTCGCGACGATGGAAATCGTCCGCGGTCTCGGCTTTATCGTGTCGCACGGGCAGGCGGTCGGCGTGTCGTCGGATACGTTCATCGAGCTGGGCGGCCTGAGCTTCTTCGGCGTGTCGCTGCCGATCTGGGTCACGCTGATGTGCTTCATCGTATTCGGGGTGATGCTCAACCAGACCGTGTACGGCCGCAATACGCTCGCGATCGGCGGCAATCCCGAAGCGTCGCGTCTCGCCGGCATCAACGTCGAACGCACGCGCGTTTATATCTTCCTGATTCAAGGCGCGGTGACGGCGCTGGCGGGTGTGATCCTCGCTTCGCGGATCACGTCGGGTCAGCCGAACGCGGCGCAAGGCTTCGAGCTGAACGTGATTTCGGCGTGCGTGCTGGGCGGCGTCTCGCTGCTCGGCGGCCGCGCGACGATTTCCGGCGTCGTGATCGGCGTGCTGATCATGGGCACGGTCGAGAACGTGATGAACCTGCTGAACATCGACGCGTTCTACCAGTACCTCGTGCGCGGCGCGATCCTGCTCGCCGCCGTGCTGCTCGACCAGTTGAAGAACCGCGGATCGCGCGACTAAACTCGCGATCAATGCTGCGACTCACCACTTTGTTTTAAAAGGAATCGAACGATGTCGTCTCCGGCCAATGCAAACGCCCGCCTCGCGGGGAACGTGTTCGCGCGCTACCCGAGTCTCGTCGACCGCACGGTGTTGATCACGGGCGGCGCGACCGGTATCGGCGCATCGTTCGTCGAGCATTTCGCGGCGCAAGGCGCGCGCGTCGCGTTCTTCGATATCGATGCGCAAGCGGGCGAAGCGCTCGCCGACGAACTCGGCGATTCGAAGCACAAGCCGCTGTTCCTGCCGTGCGATCTGACCGACATCGACGCGCTGCAAAAAGCGATCGCCGACGTCAGGGCCGCGCTCGGCCCGATTCAGGTGCTGGTGAACAACGCCGCGAACGACAAGCGTCACACGATCGGCGAAGTCACCGCCGCTTCGTTCGACGCGGGCATCGCGGTGAATATCCGCCACCAGTTCTTCGCGGCCCAGGCGGTGATGGAGGACATGAAAGCGGCCAACAGCGGCTCGATCATCAATCTCGGCTCGATTAGCTGGATGCTGAAGAACGGCGGCTATCCGGTGTACGTGATTTCGAAATCGGCGGTGCAGGGTTTGACGCGCGGTCTCGCGCGCGACCTCGGGCATTTCAATATTCGCGTGAATACGCTGGTGCCGGGCTGGGTGATGACGGAGAAGCAGAAGCGCCTGTGGCTCGACGACGCGGGCCGCCGCTCGATCAAGGAAGGGCAGTGCATCGACGCCGAGCTGGACCCCGCTGACCTCGCGCGCATGGCGCTGTTCCTCGCGGCGGACGACAGCAAGATGATCACCGCGCAGGACATCGTGGTGGACGGAGGCTGGGCGTGAGTGCGGGATCGCGTACCCCGCATCGCGCGGCGCTGCTGCTCGATACGAAATGCACGCTCGGCGAGGGCGCGACGTGGTGTGCGCAAACCGGCCGCTTCTACTGGGTCGACATCGAAGGCGCGCGCCTGTGGCGCCACGATCCGAGCGACGGCCGCACGACGTTCTGGCGCATGCCCGAGCGCCTTGGCACTTTCGCGTTGTGCGCCGATCCGCATTACCTGTTGCTAGGTCTCGCCACGCATCTGGCGTTCCTCGACCTGGCCACCGGCGAGACGCAGCGTATCGTCGACGTCGAACCCGGCCTGAACACGCGCGTCAACGACGGCCGCTGCGATCGCCAGGGGCGCTTCGTGTTCGGCACGAAAGACGAAGGCTCGCCGTTGCAAGCGATCGGCGGTTTCTACCGGCTGAATCGCGATCTCTCGCTGGAGCGTCTGCCGCTGCCTGCGCCGGCGATCTCGAACAGCATCGCGTTCAGCCCCGACGGCGCGACGATGTACTACTGCGATTCGCCGACTCGCGAAATCCGCGCCTGCGACTATCGCGCGGACGGCGGCATCGCCAACGACCGCCTCTTCGCGACGCTGACGGACGCCACCGGCGAGCCCGACGGCTCGACCGTCGATCGCGACGGCGGCTTGTGGAACGCGCAGTGGGGCGGCGGGCGCGTCGTGCGTTATGGCGCGGACGGCGTGGAAACGGAACGCGTCGACGTGCCGACCACGCAGCCGAGCTGCGTCGCGTTCGGCGGCCCGCAACTGGGCACGCTCTACATCACGAGCGCGCGCATCGGGCTGGACGCGGCGGCGCTCGCGGGCGACGCTCGCGCGGGCGGCGTGTTCATCGCCACGCCCGCGCATCGGGGATTGCCAGAGCCGGTGTTCCAGGGCGCGCCCGCATAGCGCAGAATGACGCTGCCTCATTCGCGGGGCGGCGGCGCGGCGTGTCGATGCAGTGAATTTGAAAGCCAATCAGAAGTTGACGTCGCAAATCCGATGGCAGCACATCGGCAGCAAATCGGCAGCATGCAGTTCGGACCCAGAGGCGACCGGTGTAAAAAATCGCCCACAGCATCCGTCAGCAATGACGGCCACGTCCCACGCCTCTCGATGGAGCCAGATATGACTGTTGCGAATCTTGTTTCCTCTTCGTCCCAGAGCCGGCGCTCGCGACTCGCCGCCGCCGCCAACCCGGTGCTGGCGGGCCCCAGCACGTCGGCGGTGGCGGTCGGCGAAACCAGCGGCGGCGAACTCGCGTGCATCACGCTCGCCAACGCGCAGTTGCGTCTCGACGTCGCGCCGACGCTCGGCGGCGGCATCACGCGTTTCGACTGGCGCGACGACGGCGCGCTTACGCCGATTTTTCGTCGCTGCCGCCACCTCACCGCGGATACGCAGCCGAATGAACTGGCTTGCTATCCGCTGCTGCCGTATTCGAACCGGATCGGCGGCGGGCGCTTCACGGTCGCGGGACGGCGTGTCGAGGTGCCGCGCAATCGCGCCGACGAACCGTTGCCGATTCATGGCGACGGCTGGCAATCCGCCTGGCAGGTGGCCGAGTCGGACCGCGAGAACGTGCGTCTGACGCTCGATCGCCACGACGGCAAGCCCTACGCGTTTCGCGCGACGCAAAGCTATACGCTGGACGGCCCCACGCTCGTCATCACGCTCGAAGTCGAGAACGCGGGCCGTGAGGCGCTGCCGTTCGGACTCGGCGTGCATCCCTTCTTCGTGCGCGACGCCGCTACCGAACTATCGGCCGCAGCCGGCGGTCTCTGGCTTTCCGGTGACGACTGGCTGCCCGTGCGCCACGTGCCGGCGCCGCCCGCGTGGCAATTCGGCGTGGCGTATCCGCTGCCGGACACCATCGTCAATCACGCGTTTACCGGCTGGAGCGGACAGGCGGCGGTGGTGTGGCCCAAGCGCCGCCTGTCGCTGAACATCGCAGCCGACACCGACTATTACGTGCTGTACACGCCGCGCGGTGAGGATTTCTTCTGTTTCGAACCGGTGGATCATCCGATCAACGCGATGAACCTGGCCGGCGGCGCGTGCGAAAACGGCATGACGTTGCTGGGACGCGGCGAGCGCTTGACGCGCACGTTTCGCTTCACGGTCGAACGCACGGGTTTGCGCTCGATGCCGGGCGCGCGCGGGTCGCGGCGGCGGCAGTAGGGCGGAGCGGGGCGAGAGGGGCGCGCGAGGAGCATTGGCATGGTGCAGGCGTGGACCGGCCGCTGGCGCCCAACACGCCCGAGCGCGGTCCGCCGCGCGGGACGGGTAAAATACGCGCCTCTTTCCGCAATCGGCTCGCCGCGAGACCCCCCATGTCCAATTTCATCCAGACACTCAACGACGCCTGGCAGCGCACACAGTCGCTGCTGTGCGTCGGCCTCGATCCCGAGCCCAGCAAATTTCCGGGCGCGCTCGCGGGCCGTTCCGACGCGATCTTCGATTTCTGCCGCACCATCGTCGACGCCACCGCGCCGTATGCATCGTCGTTCAAACCGCAGATCGCCTACTTCGCGGCGCATCGCGCGGAAGACCAGCTCGAACAGCTCGTCGCCCACATTCATGCGAAGCATCCGGGCTTGCCGGTGATTCTGGACGCGAAGCGCGGCGACATCGGCAGCACCGCCGAACAGTACGCGCGCGAGGCGTTCGAGCGCTATCAGGCGGACGCGGTGACGGTGAATCCGTACATGGGTTTCGATTCGATCGAGCCGTATCTGGCGCACGAAGGCAAGGGCGTGATCGTGTTGTGCCGCACCTCGAACGCGGGCGGCTCGGATCTGCAATTCCTGGAGACGGGCGGCCGTCCGCTGTATCAGGTCGTCGCGCAACTGGCGGCGGATAAGTGGAACGCGAGCGGCCAGCTGGGTCTGGTGGTCGGCGCGACTTTCCCGAAGGAAATCGAAGTGGTGCGGGGGATCGTCGGCGACATGCCGCTGCTGATTCCGGGCATCGGCGCGCAAGGCGGCGACGTCGAGGCAACGGTGAATGCCGGGCGCACCGCGAACGGCACGGGCATGCTGATCAACTCGTCGCGCGCGATCATTTACGCCGGCAAGGACGACGATTTCGCCGACGCCGCGGCGAACGCCGCGAAGCAAACGCGGGACCGGATCAATGCGTTTCGGTGATGGACGGCGGTCGTTGATTACAAGCGTGTCTTGAGGGAATCGGGCGCGACCGGTTTGCGAATCGGGTGCGCCCGAGCCCGATTCAACGCTACTCGGTGCGACCCGGCCCGAGCCGCTCGATCAACGCCGCATGCCGCGGATACCGCGCCTTCAACGCGCCGACATCCGCCAGTTCGAACTCGCTGAATTCAAATCCCGGCGCCACGGTGCAGCCCACCAGCGCAAACGTTGACGGATCGGCGCATTCCGCGGCAAACCACAAACCCGCCGGCACCACGGCCTGAAACACGGCATCGGCATGCGTCAGCGCATTGCCCAGGCGGTGCGTCACCAGCGCGCCCGCTTCATCGAGCACATGAACGAGCAAGGGCTCGCCGGCATGGAAATGCCAGAGCTCGTCGGACTTGATCCGATGCCACGCCGAATGCGCGCCGTCGCACAGCAGGTAATAGATCGCGGTGGACGCCGAGCGGGTTTGCGCTGAACCGTCGGTGCGCGCTACGCGTTCCGCCGACCGATACGTCTCGCTGAAAAACCCGCCTTCAGGATGCGGCTTCAGATCGAAGCGGCGGATCAATGCGTCCTTGGCTGCGAGGGAATCGGTCATCGGTTTCGGCATTCCAGCGACGTTTAATGTTCGCGTTCGTCGAGCAAGGCGAGCATGCCGCGCAGCGAATGCGCGGCGGCCTGCACGCGGATCTGTTCGCGATCGCCCTTGAAGATTTTCGTTTCCACCGACGTATGCAGCCGGTTGCTCCAGCCGAACGACACCATGCCGACCGGCTTGGCCGCGGTGCCGCCGCCGGGGCCGGCGACGCCGGTGATCGACAGCGACACCTGCGCGCGGCTGTTGCGCAGCGCGCCCTCGGCCATCGCGCGCGCGACCTGTTCGCTGACCGCGCCGTGCTTGTCGATGAGATCGGGCGGCACGCCGATCATCTCGCACTTCGCCTGATTCGAATACGTGACGAAGCCACGTTCGAACCAGCCGCTGCTGCCGGAAATATCGGTAATCGCGGTCGCCACCATGCCGCCGGTGCAGGATTCGGCGGTGACGAGCAGCAGGCGCTCATCGCGCAGGCGGTTGCTCACGCGAATCGCGAGCTGATGAACCACGGAATCGGTAGGCATGGCGTCGTCAATCCGAAAAACAGGGGCGGCGGTTGGAATCCCGGCGGCACAGCGGCGCTGCCGGGCGGCGCGGTTAAACCGACATGCGCCAGAGCGCAATCACGAGCAGCGTGAAAAACGCGGCGACCAGGTCGTCGAACATGATGCCAAAACCACCCTTCAGACGGCGATCGAAATAACTGATCGGCGGCGGTTTCACCATGTCGAAGAAGCGGAACACGATGAAGGCCCAGAACTGGCCGGTCAGCGTGACGGGCGTGACCATCAGCAGCACCAGCCAGAACGCGACGATTTCGTCCCACACGACGGGCGACGGATCGTCAGTGCCGAGCTTCCTCGCGGTAAACCCGCAAATCGCGATGCCGAAGATAAAGCCGGCGGCGATCAGCACGCCCCACTCGATCACGGTCAGATAGCGGCTCAATACCGCGAACGAGGCCCAGGCGAACAGCGTGCCGACCGTTCCCGGCGCGACGGGTGACAAGCCGCTGCCGAAACCGAGCGACAGAACGTGCAGCGGATGCGACAGCATGAAACGCGCGGTGGCGCGGCGCGGCTGCGGGCGGGGCGCTTTGGGCGGCTCGTTGCCGATGAGATCGTCGGCGGGGCCGAGCGGTTGATCAGTCTGCATGAAAGTGGTCGAAGCCTTGCAACGTCAGAGTGAGCGGCGCGCCGGCGGCATCGCGCCAGTCGATCGCGGGGCGGTCGGCCGCCGTTTGAAGAGCGCTTATTGTACCGATGCGCGTGACCGGCACGCCCGCCTCGCGGCCGGCTGCTTCCACCGAGGCGCGCGCGGCGGGCGGCGCGGTGAAGCACAGTTCGTAATCGTCGCCGCCCGCGAGCGTGCAGCGCCGCTGGACCTCGGGCGACAGACGGCGCAGCGCGGCGGAACGCGGCACGGCGTCGGCGTCGACGGTGGCGCGCAGGTTCGAGCGTTCGAGGATGTGCAGCAGATCGCCGGCGAGTCCATCCGACAGATCGAGCGCCGCGTGCGCGATGCCGCGTAGCGCGAGACCGAGCGCGACGCGCGGCTCCGGGCGTTCGAGCGCATGGCGAAACCTCGCGGCGTCGTCGGCGTCCGCGGACCATTCGCCGCGCTGCACGCCGAGCCCGGCGCGCGCGTCGCCGAGCGTGCCGGAAATCCAGATGTCGTCGCCCGGCCGCGCGGCGTCGCGGCGCAGCGCCATGCGCGGCGGCACGCTGCCGAACACGGTGATGCACAGGTTCAACGGGCCGCCGGTGGTGTCGCCGCCGATCAACGCGCAGCCGTGGCGTTCGGCCAGCGCGAAGAGGCCCTCGCTGAAGGCGGCGAGCCAGGCTTCGTCCGCTTTCGGCAGGGAGAACGCCAGCGTGAACGCCTGCGGCTGCGCGCCCATCGCGGCGAGGTCCGACAGGTTCACCGCGAGCGCCTTGTGACCCAGCGCCTCGGGATCGATATCGGGAAAGAAGTGGCGGCCTTCCACCAGCATGTCCGTGGATATCGCCAGCACCTCGCCGGCGCGGGGCGCGAGCAGTGCGCAGTCGTCGCCGATGCCGAGCGTGTCCGCCGCGGCGTCGGACGGTTGGGCCGCGGCGCGGCGCGCGAAGAAACGGTCGATCAGCGAGAACTCAGAGAGCATGGGTGGCGATGGGTGAAGGATAGGGGCCGCGAAAGTGTCACGACAAGGCTGCGAGAGCCGCCGCGCGACGCGCATTCGACGAAGATGCCACGGTTCGGCACTCGGCGCGCGGGTGGTTCGAGCGCGGTTTGCGCCTGGCCCGAAGCACGCCGGGCTGGTCTTTCGCTACGTTTCAGTCGCGGCAGTTGTACCCGTATTGAAGGGATACAGCGGGCGATTGGGGCTACAATGCCGTCGAACATCTATTCTAATCTGCCCTTCGAAGCCCGCCTTATGTCGACTCCCGTCAATAGCAAACTCCGCGAAGCCGCCCTCGATTACCACGAGTTTCCCACCCCCGGGAAGATCGCGATCGCACCCACCAAGCAGATGATCAACCAGCGCGACCTCGCGCTGGCGTACTCGCCGGGCGTTGCGTTCGCGTGCGAGGAGATCGTCGAAAATCCGCTGAACGCCGCGCGCTTCACCGCGCGCAGCAACCTGGTCGGCGTCGTCACGAACGGCACCGCGGTGCTGGGTCTCGGCAACATCGGGCCGCTCGCGTCGAAGCCGGTCATGGAAGGCAAGGCTGTGCTGTTCAAGAAGTTCGCCGGCATCGACGTGTTCGATATCGAGCTGAACGAATCCGATCCGCATAAGCTGGTCGACGTGATCGCGGCGCTGGAGCCGACCTTCGGCGGCATCAACCTCGAGGACATCAAGGCGCCGGACTGCTTCATCGTCGAACGCGAATGCCGCAAGCGCATGAAGATTCCGGTTTTCCACGACGACCAGCACGGCACGGCGATCGTCGTCGCGGCGGCCATCACCAACGGTTTGAAGGTGGTCGGCAAGGACATCAAGGAAGTCAAGCTGGTGTCGTCGGGCGCGGGCGCGGCGGCGCTGGCCTGCCTGGATCTGCTGGTCGACATCGGCCTGCCGCTCGAAAACATTACCGTCACGGACCTGGCCGGCGTGGTCTACAAGGGCCGCGTCGAACTGATGGACCCGGACAAGGAACGTTTCGCCCGCGAAACCGCGGCGCGCACGCTTGCCGAGGCGATCGGCGGCGCGGACGTTTTCCTGGGTCTTTCGGCCGGCGGCGTGCTCAAGCAGGAGATGGTCAAGCAGATGGCGGACAAGCCGCTGATTCTGGCGCTGGCCAACCCGACACCGGAAATCCTCCCGGAGCTGGCGCTGGAAGTGCGCCCGGACGCCGTGCTGTGCACGGGCCGCACCGACTACCCGAACCAGGTGAACAACGTGCTGGTGTTCCCGTTCCTATTCCGCGGCGCGCTGGACGCGGGCGCGACGACGGTGACGCGTGAAATGGAAATCGCGGCGGTGAATGCGATCGCCGAACTGGCGCGCCAGGAGCAGAGCGATATCGTCGCGACGGCTTACGGCATTCAGGATCTGTCGTTCGGGCCGGAATATCTGATTCCGAAGCCGTTCGACCCGCGCCTGATCGTCAAGGTCGCGCCGGCGGTGGCGAAGGCCGCGATGGATTCGGGCGTCGCCGAGCGTCCGATCGAGGACATGGACGCGTACGAACAGCATCTGCAGCAGTTCGTGTATCACAGCGGTACCACCATGAAGCCGATTTTCCAGCTCGCGCGCAGCGTCGAGCCGGAGAAAAAGCGCATCGTGTTCGCCGAGGGCGAGGAAGAGCGCGTGCTGCGCGCGATGCAGATCATCGTCGACGAAAAGCTGGCCAAGCCGATTCTGATCGGCCGTCCGGCGGTGATCGAGCAGCGGATCGCGCGTTACGGCCTGCGTCTGGTGGCGGGTCAGGACTATACGGTCGTGAACACCGATCATGACGAGCGTTATCGCGATTTCTGGCAGGAATACGCCAAGATGATGTCCCGCAAGGGCATCACGGCGCAGATGGCGAAGCTCGAAATGCGCCGCCGCACCACGCTGATCGGCGCGATGCTGGTGAAGAAGGGCGAAGCGGACGGCATGATCTGCGGCACGATCAGCACGACGCATCGGCATCTGCACTTCATCGACCAGGTGATCGGCAAGCGCGAGGGTTGCGCCGTCTACGCGGCGATGAATGCGCTGGTGCTGCCGAATCGGCAGATTTTCCTGGTCGATACGCACGTGAACGTCGATCCGACGCCGGAACAACTGGCCGAGATCACGATCATGGCCGCCGAGGAAGTGCGCCGTTTCGGTATCGAACCGAAGGTCGCGCTGGTGTCGCATTCGAACTTCGGTTCGAGCAATGCGCCGACCGCGCAGAAGATGCGCGACACGCTGGAGATTCTGCGGGAGCGTGCGCCCGATCTGCAGGTGGACGGCGAAATGCACGGCGACGTCGCGCTCGACGCCAATCTGCGCCGCGAAGTGCTGCCCGATTCGACGCTCGAAGGCGATGCGAACCTGCTCGTGCTGCCGAACATCGACGCAGCCAACATCTCGTACAACCTGTTGAAGACCGCCGCGGGCAATAACATCGCGATTGGTCCGATGCTGCTTGGCGCGGCCAAGCCGGTTCACGTGCTGACCGCTTCGGCCACCGTGCGCCGTATCGTCAATATGACGGCGTTGCTGGTGGCGGATGTGATCGCCGCCCGCTGATCCCTGGCGGGGCGGAATGTGTAGCGCTGATCGACTTTCTTCGGCGCCACGCAAAAAAAGGCGTGCCCGCAATGGGCACGCCTGCGGGTAAGCAGGGGATTGCCACCCAAAAGGCAAACGACACAGTCAAGCTTTCGGGACTTCGAGAGCCCAAAGTCCCCGCGACGGGAAATAGCGGCAGAGGCACGCATGCGATGTCGCAACACCATGCCATCGGTCTCTGTTTGCGCCGTCGCGCTAATATTAGCCTGATCAGGCTAAGTAATCTGTCAAAAGTCGTCAAAGCCCGTTCCGGGGCCCTTTCCCGCCTGACGAAAGATTTCGCCTGCCCGGCGAACGTTGATTCCGTTGGCTATTAGCGATACCCTTACGACTTTCATGGTCGTCAAACTCGTGATCTAACAGCGGGGAACCCCTGATACATGGCACGCAAGTGGTTGGGCATGAAAGGCGTGCTGATCGGTGCTTTGACGCTTTGCGCTTTATCCGGCACCGTGCCTGGCGCGTTTGCTCGCGACTCCACGGCACCTGGTACAAACGCTCAGGGACAGGGCGGCATCGCGGTGGCGCAATTGCCGCGCGAGGCAGTCAATACATTGAACTTGATCGACGCTGGCGGGCCTTATCCCTATGAAAAGGACGGCATCGTGTTCGGCAATCGCGAACGATTGCTGCCGGCCCATCGGCGCGGCTACTACCACGAATACACCGTTCCCACGCCTCGCTCACGTAATCGCGGGGCGCGCCGCATCGTCTGCGGAGGTCCGCTAAGGCGCACCGATAACTGCTACTACTCGGACGACCACTACACCACTTTTAATCGTATTGTTGAATGACATCGGGATGAACGGCATGAGCGACAACGTCTACGCGCACGACTCCGGAGTCGCGACGGATCTTTTCGCGGCCGGCGACGGCAATTTGTTCCAACGCGTCATGCAGATGCGTGCCGGCGATCAGGGCCGCGATAACCAGAGCGAAGCCAGCACTGTGCTTTCATCGAACGAGGAGCCCATGAGCCTTTTCAAGACCGTACGACCGAACATCGTACAGTCGATCCGCGCGTTTCGCGTGCAGGATCTCGCTGACGAGGCCAATCAACTCGGTCAGCATTTCCTGTATGCGTATTGCGCTAACGCGCAGTCCAAACAGGAAGTGCTCGAGACTATCGCCACGTCGTTCCTGTTCCCGAAGCATTTCGGCAAGAATTACGACGCGCTTTACGATTGCCTCACCGAATTGGTTCAAAAGGCGGGCGCCCAACCCGGTTTCGTGATCGTGCTCGAACAATTGCCGGTCGCGCAGAAGTTCGACAAGGAAGGCCGCGAGACGCTGCTCGACGTGTTCCGCGAAGCGGCCGAGTTCTGGGCCGAGCGCAAGGTGGCGTTCCGGGTGTTTTACTCGTTTGCCTGATCGGTCGCCCGAGCGCCGCTTGTTCCAGGAAAGGTTGCAGAAAAGAGAAAGGCCCGCTGATTTTTGGCGGGCCTTTCTCTTTTCTAGTCTGCAAGCGGGGAGGCGATGCGTTTGCCGCGCTGCTTCGTCTGACGAGTCGGGCGCATAGCGCGGCAGCTCGTCGAGATAGTACCGTGCGCGGGACGGCGTGGGCGCCGACTTACCAGCCGCCCCAGCGAGCCGCCAGCGCGGCGAGGACCGCGATGCCAGCCGTTTCGGTGCGCAACACGCGTGGCCCGAGGCCGATGACCGCGAATCCGTAGGCGGTGGCGGCCGCTTCCTCGACTGCGGAAAAACCGCCTTCCGGACCGATCAGCACGGTGACGCGTCCTTGCGGCGGCTCGGTGGGCAATGCCGAAAAGCTCATGTTGGCGCGCGGCGACAAAAGAATGCGCAATTCGCCTTCTTGCGGTGTGCGTGGCAGCGCGCCGAGCCAGGTTGCGATCTCGCGCACCGGCATGACTTCCGGCAGGCGATTGCGCCCGCACTGCTCACACGACGCGCGCACGACGCCTTCCCAATGCGCATGCCGCCGTTGCGCACGCTCGCTGGCAAGCCGCACGACGCTGCGCGTGGTGGTTAGCGGCACGAAGCAGGAGGCGCCGAGTTCGACCGCCTTTTCGATGAGCCAGTCCATCTTGTCGCCGCCCGCAATACCTTGCGCGAGTGTGAGGTGGTACGGCGTTTCGACTTCCACCGCGCGAAATTCACGAACTATCGCCTTGGCCGAGCGGCGTTCGACCTCGACGAGTTCGGCGCTGTACTCACCGCCTTTGCCGTTGAACAGCACAATCGAATCACCGGGCTGCAAGCGCAGCACGAGAACGTGGCGGGTGACGTCATCGGGCAACTGCAAGATGTCGTCGGAGTTGAGGGGCATACCGACGAAAAAGCGAGGCATCAGAAAAATACTCATTGGTTCACGAAAGGTGGCGAGCGAGCGCCCAACGGTAGCCGTCCAGATCTTCGACCTGGGCGAACCGGTCGCCCCAGAACTGATCCTGCGGCTCGCTCAGCGATTTTGCACCGGCGGCTAGCGCGCGTGCGTAAACCGCGTCGACATCGTCGACATAGACATAGAAGGATTGCGGCGCAATTGCGCCCGCGCTTTTCGGGGTTTTCGCCGCCGAGCCGAACGCGCCTTCCGGCGCGAACATCACGATCAACTGTCCTTGATAAGTCATTTCGACATGCATGACGACCCCGTCGTCCTGCACGCTGTCACGGACCTCGAAACCAAAAGCGGCCTCGAAGAAGGCAGTCGCGACACGCGCATCGCGCACCGTCAGATAGGGGGTCAACCAAGGCACACCGGCTGGGCGGGAGGCGGTCATGGAGTTCTCCGGATCTATGGGGTTTGCGAGACGCAGGCGAGGCAGGCAACCGCGATCGATACGCCGATTGCGCGTTGACTGAACCGTATATTGTGCCCGCGTGTTAGCACAACGGCTTTAGGAATCGACTTAGTTTATCCCGCGCTAACGACGACGCCGAAAAGAGGCCGGCGTGCAAGGCCGGGGCATAGTGCTTGAGCGAGTCAATTTGCCGCGCTTCGAGGCGCTGTGCAAGCGTTTCGGAAGCGATGGCGGCCGGGTCGAGCGCGTCGCTGGCGGTCGCCATCATCCACAGCGACCCGTACAGCGGAACGAAGGTGTTCATCGTGCGCACGACGGCGAACGTGGTCCGTAAGCCGTCGAGCAAGTCCGCGATACGCCGCGGATGAAAGTAGGGCGAGCCGAGGTGTACGGAGAGCACGGCGGTCGGGCTCATTATCCGCTTGAGGTGTGCGTAGAAATCGGGTGTATAGAGCCCGGCGGCGGGCGAATCGGGCGGAGTAAGGTCGAATACGACGAGGTCGAACCGCGCCGTTGCCGTTGCCGCCACGCAATGCGCGGCGTCGCCGATGACCAGTTCGACGCGCGGATCGTCGAAAGCCCCGCCTTGCACCTGTGGCAGATGTTCGCGCGTCAGGCGTACTACCTCCTCATCGAGCTCCGCGACCACGATCCGCTCGATGCTCGGGTGCCTGAGCAGTTGCCGCGCGGCGCCGCCATCGCCGCCGCCCAGCACCAGCGCCGCTCGCGGCGACGGATGCGCCAGCGCGGCCGGATGCACCATGCATTCGTGATAGATGAACTCGTCGCCGGTCGAAGTCATCGGGCGGCCGTCGAGCGTGAAGAGCCGGCCGAGCTGCGGCGTGTCCCACACCTCGATGCGCTGATAAGGCGAATCGACGCGCGCAATCAGTTTCGCGTTCGGAAAACCGTACACGGCGTCGGGACTCGGGTGGAACAGCAAGAGAGTGCTCACGGGATGACGGGCTCTGTCCGGAGCGCGGCGAATTCAGGTTGCATAATTGTAAAGGACCACGCGCCGCGCGGCGTTGCAGGGCGCGGGGGCCGCACGGACGGGCGGCTCTCCGCGCAGGGCGGGTCTAACGTTCTGTTAGAATGTGACGCTTTCAGCCTTGTCCGTTTGCTCTGCCCGTTTCGCGTCTCCCGGCGCCGCACCGTGCGCCGAGGCGGACTGGCCGCCGAGCTTCCGGGCCTCAAGCGCGCACCGCCTTTTGACTCTGTCTCCGGACTCGACATGACGACCCCGTCTCCCGCACCCACTTCCTTGATGGCCAACGCAATCCGCGCGTTGTCCATGGACGCCGTTCAACAAGCGAATTCCGGTCACCCCGGCATGCCGATGGGCATGGCCGAAATCGGTGTGGCTTTGTGGTCGCGCCATCTGCGCCATAACCCGAAGAACCCGCAATGGGCCGATCGCGACCGTTTCGTGCTGTCGAACGGCCATGGCTCCATGCTGCTGTACTCGCTGCTGCACCTCACCGGCTACGATCTGCCGATCGAGGAGCTGAAGAACTTCCGCCAGATGCATTCCAAGACGCCGGGCCATCCGGAATACGGCATCACGCCGGGCGTCGAGACCACCACCGGCCCGCTCGGCCAGGGATTGGCGAACGCCGTCGGCATGGCGCTCGCGGAGTCGCTACTCGCCACTGAATTCAACAAGCCCGACGCGAAGATCGTCGACCACCACACGTATGTGTTCGTCGGCGACGGTTGCCTGATGGAAGGCATTTCGCACGAGGCCTGTTCGCTTGCCGGCGTGCTGAAGCTGAACAAGCTGATCGCTTTCTACGACGACAACGGCATCTCGATCGACGGCGAAGTGGTGCACTGGTTCCACGACGACACGCCGAAGCGCTTCGAAGCCTACGGCTGGAACGTGATCCCGAACGTGGTCGGCCATGACGTCGACGCGGTGGACGCGGCGATCAAGCAAGCGAAGCAATCGGACAAGCCCACGCTGATCTGCTGCAAGACCGTGATCGGCGAAGGTGCGCCGACCAAGGCCGGCAGCCACGACTCGCACGGCGCGCCGCTCGGCGACAAGGAAATCGCGGCGACGCGTGAAGCGATCGGCTGGAAGTGGGAGCCGTTCGTGATCCCGCAGGAAGTGTATGCGGCGTGGGACGCGAAGGAGGGCGGCGCGCGTCTCGAGTCCGACTGGGATAAGGCATTCGCTGCTTACCAGGCAAAATATCCGCGGGAAGCCGCCGAATTTTCGCGCCGCATGGCCAAGCAGCTGCCGGCCGACTGGGCGGACAAGGCGAAGGCGATCATCGCCGGCGCGAACGAACGCGCGGAAACCGTCGCGACGCGCAAGGCATCGCAGCAGGCCATCGAAGGTTTGTCGGCCGTGCTGCCGGAACTGCTCGGCGGTTCCGCCGACCTGACCGGTTCGAACCTGACCAACTGGAAGGCCGCCAAGCCCGTGCGGGTGAACCCGGAAGGCCTGGCAGCCGGCAACTACGTGAACTACGGCGTGCGCGAGTTCGGCATGAGCGCCGCGATCAACGGCGTGGCGCTGCATGGCGGCTTCAAGGCCTTCGGCGGCACGTTCCTGACGTTCTCTGACTACAGCCGCAACGCGTTGCGCGTCGCCGCGCTGATGAAAGCGCCGTCGATCTTCGTATTCACGCACGACTCGATCGGTCTGGGCGAGGACGGTCCGACGCACCAGTCGATCGAACACGTCGCGAGCCTGCGACTGATTCCGCATCTGCAAGTGTGGCGGCCGGCCGACACAGTGGAAACGGCCGTGGCCTGGACCCACGCGGTGGAACACCAGGGTCCCTCGTGCCTGATTTTCAGCCGTCAAAACCTGCCGTTCTCCGAGCGCACCGACGCGCAGATCGCCAACATCGAAAAGGGTGGTTATGTGCTGCGCGACTGGAATGACGAGATCGTCGCGCGCAAGGTCATCCTGATCGCGACCGGTTCGGAAGTGGAACTGGCGTTGAAGGCAATCGAGCCGCTCGCGCGCGAAGGTATCGCGGCGCGCGTCGTGTCGATGCCGTCGACCACCGTGTTCGACAAGCAGGACGCCGAATACCGCGAGCGCGTGCTGCCGAAGGGCGTGCGCCGTGTCGCGATCGAAGCGGGCGTGACGGATTTCTGGCGCAAGTACGTGGGTCTGGAGGGCGGCGTGGTCGGCATCGACACGTTCGGCGAATCGGCCCCCGCTGGCGTGCTGTTCAAGCATTTCGGCTTCACCGTCGAGCATGTTGTGGAGACGGCTAAAGCCGCACTCGGCTGATCCTCCGCAAGCGTTGCCGTCTGCGTGCGAACGCGCGGCAACGCTGCCGGTCAGACGAACATGGACGTATTTTTTCAGCCATCAGGAGATAGACCATGACGATTCGCGTCGCAATCAACGGCTACGGCCGGATCGGCCGCAACACGTTGCGCGCCTTCTATGAAAACGGCAAGAAGCACGATATCGAAATCGTCGCCATCAACGATCTCGGCGATGCCAAGACCAATGCTCACCTGACGCAATACGACACCGCGCACGGCAAGTTCCCCGGCGAAGTGTCGGTGGACGGCGACTACCTCGTCGTCAACGGCGACAAGATCCGCGTGCTGGCCAACCGCAATCCGGCGGAACTGCCGTGGGGCGAGTTGAACGTCGACGTCGTGATGGAATGCACGGGCTTTTTCACGACCAAGGAAAAGGCGAGCGCGCACATCAAGGGCGGCGCAAAGAAAGTGATCATCTCCGCGCCGGGCGGCAAGGACGTCGACGCAACGATCGTCTACGGCGTGAATCACAACGTGTTGAAGGCATCGGACACGGTGATCTCGAACGCATCGTGCACGACCAACTGCCTCGCGCCGCTCGTCAAGCCGCTGAACGACAAGATCGGCCTCGTGAACGGTCTGATGACCACGATCCACGCATACACGAACGACCAGGTTCTGACGGACGTGTACCACGAAGACCTGCGCCGCGCGCGCTCGGCCACGCATAGCCAGATCCCGACCAAGACCGGCGCCGCATCGGCGGTCGGCCTGGTGCTGCCGGAACTGAACGGCAAGCTGGACGGCTACGCGATTCGCGTGCCGACGATCAACGTGTCGGTTGTCGATCTGTCTTTCATCGCCGCGCGCGACACGACGGTGGATGAAGTCAACAAGATCATGAAGGAAGCGTCGGAAGGCGCGCTGAAGGGCATTCTCGGCTACAACGACGCGCCGCTGGTGTCGATCGACTTCAACCACAACCCGGCTTCGTCGACGTTCGACGCGACGCTGACCAAGGTGTCGGGCCGCCTGGTGAAGGTGTCGAGCTGGTACGACAACGAGTGGGGCTTCTCCAACCGCATGCTGGACACGGCGGTGGCGCTGGCCAACGCGAAGTAAGTCGTCTGCTTCGTTTGCCCCGCGGTCTTGTTTTGACGGCAGGCGAAGGGAGAAAAAAAACCGCTCCTCGGAGCGGTTTTTTTACGTCCGCGGCGTCGGGAAATAGACGCCGGCCCGCTGCGCGGCGTTGGAGATATGAGTCTCGATCGCCTTGCCCGCCGCTGCCGAGTCGCGCGCCGTGAGCGCATCCAGAATCGCGCGATGTTCGTTGTAGGTGGACAGCACCAGTTCGCGCCGATAGAACGGCAGACGCTGGCTTTCCTTCATGATGTCGGCGCTGCTGCTGAGGATCGATTCGATCGCCGCGTTGCCGGCAATGCCCACCATCCGCATGTGGAAGCCGTAGTCGAGGCGTGCGGCTTCGTCGAGTTCTTCGCAGGCGAGCGCTGTTTGCATGGCCGCGATATTGTCCTCGAACCACACGAGGTCGGATTCGCTGACGGCGAGCGCCGCCATGCGTGCGACAAAACCCTCCAACGCAAAGCGCACCTGATAGGTATCCGGTAGCGACGATTGGTTTGCGAAGCGCCAGGACTGCGCGGCCTTGGCCTGCGAACTTTCCACGTAGACGCCCTTGCCGGGCCGTATCACCAGCAGACCGAGTGCTTCCAGCGTGGAAAGCGCTTCGCGTAGCGACGCGCGGCTGATGGTCAGTTCCTCGGAGAGCTGACGCTGCGCCGGCAGCAAACTTCCCACCGGATAGACCCCCGCCTCGATCCGTTCGCGGATGGTCGCGATGGCGGCGTCTGTGACGGTGTGCGGGACGTTCTTCATCGTGGCTCACTTGAGAATGCGGTCTGACCAGCATTGTAATACGTGTCCCGAATGCCGTGCGGTCAAGCGTCATCGGCATATTCGCCGAACCTTGGCAGTCAGGGAAAATAGCGGGTAAACACTGTTTTTGTAATCCTTGACGCCAGTATATCGGCTTCCTACTATTCGCCATAACAGCACTGGTCGGACCAGTCTGAACTGAGTGAACCGCAACCAGGAGGAAGCCGTGTTGAAATTCTTCAATTCGCTATTTGGCCGGGTCGTTATTGCGCTGCTGGCCGGCATCGTGATCGGCGCGGTGTTCCCGCACTTCGCCCAATCGCTGCGCCCGCTCGGCGACGGCTTCCTGAAGCTGATCAAGATGGTGATCGGCCCAATCGTCTTTTGCGTCGTGGTGAGCGGCATGGCGCATGCCGGAGATCTGCGCAAGGTCGGGCGCGTCGGCCTGAAGGCGGTGATCTACTTCGAGGTGATGACGACGATCGCGCTCGTGATCGGCGCCGTGCTGGCCTATGTCACGCGACCGGGCGTCGGCATGAACATCGATCTGCATTCGCTCGATCCGGCTTCGCTGTCGACATACGCCGAGCACGCGAAGAGCCTCAAGGACACGGCGGGCTTTCTGCTGAAGATCATCCCCGACACGGCGATGAACGCGTTCGCGACCGGCGACATCCTGCAAATCCTCGTGTTTTCGGTGCTGTTCGGCTCGGCGCTGTCTCTGCTCGGCACCAAGGCGCAGCGTGTGAGCGGCCTGATCGACGAACTCGCCCAGGTGTTCTTCCGGGTGATGAGCTTCATCATCAAGCTGGCGCCGCTCGGTGTGCTCGGCGCGATCGCGTTCACCACCGGCAAGTACGGCGTCGACTCGCTCAAGCAACTCGGCATGCTGGTGCTCGTGTTCTACGCGAGCTGCATCGTGTTCGTGGTCGTGGTGCTGGGCGTGGTGATGCGGCTGGCCGGCTTCAACGTTTTCAAGCTGATCCGCTATCTGCGGGAGGAACTGTCGATCGTGCTCGGCACGGCATCGTCCGATGCGGTGTTGCCGCAGGTCATGCGCAAGCTCGAATGGATGGGCGTGAAGGATTCGACGGTCGGTCTCGTGATTCCGACCGGCTACTCGTTCAATCTCGACGGTTTCTCCATTTATCTGACCCTGGCTGTGATTTTCATCGCGCAGGCCACCAACACGCCGCTGTCCACGCACGACCTCATCGTGGTGGTGCTGGTATCGCTGGTGACGTCGAAGGGCGCGCACGGCATTCCGGGTTCGGCCATCGTGATTCTGGCCGCGACGTTGTCCGCCATTCCGGCGATTCCCGTCCTCGGCCTCGTGCTGATCCTGCCGGTCGACTGGTTCGTCGGCATTGCCCGCGCGCTGACCAACCTGATCGGCAATTGCGTGGCGACGGTGGTCGTCGCGGTGTGGGAAAACGATATCGACCGGGCGCGCGCGCATCGCGTGCTGAATCGCGACGCGGCGTTGCGCTACGTCCCGACCGGCGAGGGCATCGACCCCGAGTCTGCCGCCGGCGAACACGCGCCAGCCGTCTGATACCCCGAATCGTCTGACCGACCAGCGCGCCAACGCAGCGCGCTTTTCCGCGCCGGCGGATGCTCCGAAATCCGCTGGCGCTCTTTCACTTTTCGTCGCCTACCGAGACTATGGCCAATCCGATCCTCGACCCGAACGCGCCTGCCTTCACCCGCCGCTATATGAACCTCGCCGACCCGCGTCTGGGCGCGAAAGCGCTCCACGCCAGCGACGAATTCTTCGCGCCGAAAGAACGCATGCTCGACCCGCAGCCCGCAGTGTTCATTCCCGGCAAATACGACGACCATGGCAAGTGGATGGACGGCTGGGAAACTCGCCGCAAGCGCACCACCGGTCACGACTATTGCGTGATCCGGCTCGCGCGGGCGGGCGTCGTGCACGGCGTCGATCTGGATACGAGCCACTTCACCGGCAATTTTCCGCCGGCGGCGTCGATCGACGCCTGCCATGTGGACAGCGACGTGCCGCCGGACAACGCCGACTGGCAAACGCTCGTGCCGCCGACCACGCTGCAGGGCAACCAACACCACTACGTCGAAGTGAACGACGCGCGCGCCTTCACGCATCTGCGCGTGAATCTGTATCCGGACGGCGGCCTCGCGCGCCTGCGCGTGTACGGCCAGCCGAAGCGCGACTGGGCGCGCGTGGAGCGCGGCGCGCTGCTGGACCTCGCGGCGATCGAGAACGGCGCGTATCTGGTCGCGGCGAATAACCAGCATTTCGGTCCGGCCTCGCAGATGCTGATGCCGGGCCGCGGCGTCAACATGGGCGACGGCTGGGAGACGCGGCGGCGCCGCGAACCGGGCAACGACTGGGCGATCGTCGCGCTGGCGCGACCGGGCGTGATCCGCAAGATCGAGGTGGACACCGCGCACTTCAAGGGCAATTTCCCCGACCGCTGTTCGCTGCAAGCCGCTCGCGTGACGGGCGGCACGGACGAATCGCTCGTCACGCAAGCGATGTTCTGGCCCGAACTGCTCGCCGAGCAGAAGCTGCAAATGGACCACGTGCACACGTTCGCGGACGGCATCGCATCGCTCGGACCTGTCACGCACGTGCGTTTCAATATCTTTCCGGACGGTGGCGTGTCGCGTCTGCGCCTGTGGGGCGACCTCGCATAACGGAGCGGCGTCGATGAAGACATTGCAGATGGAGCGCCTGACGCGAGCCGCCTTCGCGCCATTCGGCGACGTGATCGAGCTGGACGGCGCGCGCCATTTCGCGATCAACGGCGGCACGACCGAGCGCTATCACGACCTCGCCGCCGTCGATGTGACGGAGCAGGGCGGCCGGCCGCTGATCAACCTGTTTCGCGCGCAACCCCGTCCGTTGCCGGTCGACATCACGATGATGGAGCGGCACCCGCTCGGCAGCCAGGCGTTCATTCCGTTGACGGCGCGCCGCTATCTGGTGGTGGTCGCGCCGGCGGGCGAGTTCGATCCGGCGCGGATGCGCGCATTCTGGAGCGACGGCTGGCAGGGCGTGAACTACACGAAAGGCGTTTGGCACCATCCGCTGCTGGCGCTCGACGAGATGAGCGACTTCGTGGTGGTCGATCGCGGCGGCGAGCAGCCCAACTGCGACGAACTGACGTTGGAAGAGCCGTGGCGGCTGATGTTCGAAGCAGGCGCCGAACTGTCGGTATAGAGCTGACCACCGAAGCCGGCCGCCGTGCCCCAAACGCAAAAAGACCCGCTCGATTCACACCGGGCGGGTCTTTTTTCCACCGGACCGCGCACCCCGACGCGGCACAGATCGCATCAATGCTTGCGATGCGGGCAATTCTCCTTGGTGCACGCGCCGTACAACGCCAACGCGTGCTCCTGCAGCTTGAAGCCGCGTTCCTTCGCGATGGATTGCTGACGGTTCTCGATTTCGGAGTCGAAAAATTCCTCGACGAGCCCGCAATCAAGGCACACGAGATGGTCGTGGTGCGATCCTTCGTTCAATTCGAACACCGCCTTGCCCGATTCGAAATTGCTGCGCGACAGCAAGCCCGCCTGTTCGAATTGCGTGAGGACCCGATAGACGGTGGCAAGGCCGATGTCGAGTTCCTCGTGCAACAGGTTGCGGTAGACGTCTTCGGCGGTCAGGTGGCGCACCGGGCTGTGCTGGAAAATCTCAAGGATTTTGAGGCGCGGAAGGGTCGCCTTGAGCCCGATATTCTTGAGATCGGTTGGATTGGTCATGGCAAGGGATCCCTAGAGTACAATGCTGGGCTCTCATAGTAATGTGTTTTTGCCGTTCTGGTCATCTTCGATGGAATGAAACTCGCGCGGCTCGTCAGCGGGCCCGCACGGTGAGTGAAATGATTTCAAAATCTCAATTGATCTACCGGGGGAGCCGCATGCGGGGTACCTTGATCGCTGTTGCGACTGTCGCGGTTCTTGCCGGATGTTCCACTTACGACAGTCTGACGCAGCGCATTGCGCAAAGCATTACCCCGTATCGCATTACGGTGGTGCAAGGCAATTTTGTCTCGAAAGAAGCGGCTTCGCAGATGCAGGTCGGCATGTCCCGCGCGCAGGTGCGGCAGATTCTCGGCACGCCCCTCCTGGCCGACATGTTCCACGCGGATCGTTGGGACTACGTGTTCTATTTCAAGCGCGGTTCGACGAACGTCGTGCAGCAGCGCGACTTCGTGGTCATGTTCGCGGGCGACCGCGTCGCCAGTTGGTCGGGCGGCGAGGACCTGCCGTCCAACCTCGAATTGCTGGCTGAGATCGACGGCGACAGGCGCGGCAAAAAGGCCGCTGCGCCGAACGTAGCCAGCAGTGCCGGCGGCGCGAGCGCGCCGGTGGCGGCCGCAGCGGCGCCGATCGCGGTGGACACGGTGCGTTCGCCGTCTGTCGAGGGCGCTGCCGCGGTAACCGCACCGTCCACGGACGCCAATGCGGAAGCCGCGCAAGCGGCCAATCGTGCGACCAATGCGGTGCAATCGCCGTCCGGCAATACGCGGTCTTCCGTGCGTTCCACCGCGCCGACCCCGAACGCCGGCGGCGTACCGCCACAGGGCCCGACGGCCCCGGGTCAGCCGCAGTTCCAGTTCCACCGTCCGCCGCCTCCGCAGGCGCAGGGCGCGCAGAGCAATCCGGTGGGACCGACTGGCTCGCAAACGGGCAACAGCGCGCCGCTGACTACTCCGTCGACTTCGGGAACGAGCGAGTAACCAGGCGGTCGGTGTTTTAAGATGAATACGGCGCGGGCGTGGCGAACGCGTGCCGCGTCACGGCAAGGGCGCCCTGCGTGGCGCCCGCCAGATTCTCCGCTTTCCCATGATGCGCGGCGCCGGTGCGTGCTGCCCGGCGCCGCTTTCTCCCGCACTTGCCGGGTTTTGCCTTTTCGAACCCTCGTAGCCATGAAAATTGCCATTGCTGGCGCATCGGGCCGTATGGGCCGCATGCTCATCGAAACCGTCCTTAACGATCCTGAAGTCACGCTCTCGGGCGCGCTCGACCGTGCGGGTTCCCCGCAACTCGGTCAGGACGCCGGCGCGTTGGTCGGCAAACAGACGGGCGTTGCGCTCACCGACGACATCGAAAGCGTATTCGCCAAATCCGACTACCTGATCGACTTCACGCGTCCCGAAGGCACGCTGGTCCATCTCGAAGCGGCGCAGCGCCACAACGTGAAAATGGTGATCGGCACGACCGGGTTCGACAACGAGCAGAAAGCGCAATTGCGCGCCGCGGCGGACAAGATCGCCATCATGTTCGCGTCGAACATGAGCGTCGGCGTGAACGTCACGCTGAAGTTGCTCGAATACGCCGCCAGGCATTTCGCGACCGGCTACGACATCGAAATCATCGAGGCGCATCACCGTCACAAGGTCGACGCGCCGTCGGGCACGGCGCTGACCATGGGCGAAGTAATCGCCAACGCGCTCGGCCGCAATCTCGACGACTGCGCGGTGTACGGCCGCGAAGGCGTGACCGGCGAACGCGATCCGTCCACCATCGGCTTCTCGGCGATTCGCGGCGGCGACATTGTCGGCGACCATACGGTGTTGTTCGCGGGCATCGGCGAGCGCATCGAAATCACGCACAAATCGGCGAGCCGTTTGTCGTATGCACAAGGCGCGCTTCGTGCCGTGCGTTTTCTCGCAGGCCACAAAACCGGTTTCTTCGACATGCAGGACGTACTCGGCCTGCGTTGAGCGTCTGTCCGGGCGCGCCGGGCCGCGGCGCCCGTTCGCGTCCCTCGAATCACTTTCCACGGCGAGGTCAGATGGCAGGCAGCAGCGGCATCATCCATTACCTGCAAACCAGTGACGCGATCACGCATGGCGTCGCTTATGTGCTGCTGGCCATGTCGATTGCGAGCTGGTGTTTTCTGATCGTCAAGAGCTGGATTCTCACCCGCGCGAAACGGCAGGCGGCGCGCGCCATCGCGCAATTCTGGCAGGCGCCCACGCTCTCCGAGGGTGTCGCGGCGTTGAAGCGCGTGGACCGTGAGCGTGTCTTCACGCCGCTCGCCGAGGCGGCCCTGCATGCGTCCGAAGTGGACATTCCGGGTGCGCTGCTCGCCCGCGTCGAGCGCGGCGAACGGGTGCTGCGGGCGTTGCGCCAGGCGCTCAATGCGTCGCAGCGGCGGCTCGAATTCGGTCAGGTGCTATTGGCCTCGGTGGGCAGCACGGCGCCCTTCGTCGGCCTCCTTGGCACCGTCTGGGGTATCTATCACGCGCTCGGCAGCATTGCGGCGAGCGGCCAGGCGCAAATCGAGAACGTCGCCGGTCCGGTGGGCGAGGCGCTCATCATGACCGCGTTCGGCCTCGTGGTCGCGATTCCCGCCGTGCTTGCGTATAACGTGCTCGGGCGCCTCGTGCGGCAATTGTCGGAGGAACTCGACGGCTTCGCGCACGATCTGCACGCATACGTGTGCGCGCCCGTCGAGCAGGCCCACACCGCGCCGCGGGCCCGGCAGGCTCCGACTCACTAAGCGCGTTGCTCACGCGAAAGAGGCGACATGGCATTCGGCGGACTCGAGAAAAAGCAGACGGCCGCGCCGATGGCCGAGATCAACATGACGCCGCTGATCGACGTGATGCTGGTGTTGCTGGTGATTTTTATCATTACCGCGCCTTTATTCACGCACGCAATCCGCCTCGATTTGCCGAAAGTGGCGGCGGCGCCCGCGCGGCAAACGCCGCAAACCATTTCCCTTTCCATCGACGCCGCCGGCAAGCTCTATTGGGACGGCAAGGTCATCACGCTCGAGCAGATGCGCGCGCGGTTCGCGCAAGCGGGCAAACAGCCGGAGCAGCCGGAGATTCAACTGCGCGCCGAGCGCTCCACGCGTTACGAGGTGATCGCGCAGGTCATGGGCGCGACGCAGCAGGCCGGGCTCGAGCGGATCGGCTTCGTGACGGACCCGCCGCCGCCTGGCGCGAGCCGCTAGCCAGCTAGCCATACCGCGCGGCGCACCCGTCCGCGAACGGTATAATCAGCCCTTTCCCCCGCAGAAGGGGAAACGACGCCATTTCATCCAGCAGAGCACCAAGCGGCCGGTGCGAAAGCACCGAACCCAGCGACACCATCACACCATGCACGAAAAATACGTTCCCTCCGACGTCGAATCCGCCGCGCAAGGGCAATGGCGCGCGATCGACGCATACAAGACGACGGAAACCACCAGCAAGCCCAAGTTCTATTGCGTCTCGATGCTGCCGTATCCGTCGGGCAAGCTGCACATGGGGCACGTGCGCAACTACACGATCAACGACGTGATGTACCGCTATTTGCGGATGAACGGCTACAACGTGCTGATGCCGATGGGTTGGGACGCGTTTGGCATGCCGGCCGAAAACGCCGCGATGGCCAACAACGTGCCGCCCGCCAAGTGGACCTACGACAACATCGCTTACATGAAGAAGCAGATGCAGTCGATGGGCCTCGCGATCGACTGGTCGCGTGAAGTCGCCACTTGCAGCCCCGATTACTACAAGTGGAATCAGTGGCTGTTCCTGAAGATGCTCGAAAAGGGCATCGCGTACAAGAAAACCGGCACCGTCAACTGGGACCCGGTCGATCAGACCGTGCTCGCCAACGAGCAGGTGATCGACGGACGCGGCTGGCGTTCGGGCGCGCTGGTCGAAAAGCGCGAAATCCCGATGTACTACCTGCGCATCACCGATTACGCGGATGAACTGCTGAACGACCTCGAAGGCCTCGGCTGGCCCGAGCGCGTGAAGATCATGCAGCAGAACTGGATCGGCAAGAGCTTCGGCGTGAACTTCGGCTTCCCGTATGAAATCGACGGCGAACAGAAGCTGTTGCGCGTGTTCACCACGCGCGCCGACACGATCATGGGCGTGACTTTCGCCGCGATCGCCGCCGAGCATCCGCTCGCCACGCGTCTCGCGCAAGACAAGCCGGAACTGCAAGCCTTCATCGAGGAGTGCAAGCGTGGCGGCGTGGCTGAAGCCGACATCGCGACGATGGAAAAAAAGGGCATGGCCACCGGCTTTTACGTCGCGCATCCGCTGACGCACGAACAGGTGGAAGTGTGGATCGGCAACTACGTGCTGATGAGCTACGGCGAAGGCGCGGTGATGGGCGTGCCGGCGCACGACGAGCGCGACTTCGCGTTCGTGAAGAAATACGGTTTGCCGGTCAAGCAGGTGGTGGCTGTCGAAGGCAAGGCATTCTCGACGGACGCCTGGCAAGAATGGTACGGCGATAAAACCGGCACGCTGGTCAACAGCGGCAAGTACGACGGCCTCGACTACGAGCAGGCGGTCGATGCGATCGCCGCCGATCTGAAGCAGCTCGGCCTCGGCGACAAGCAGATCACGTGGCGCCTGCGCGATTGGGGCGTGTCGCGCCAGCGTTACTGGGGCACGCCGATTCCGATCATCCACTGCCCGACTTGCGGCGATGTGCCGGTGCCGGAACAAGACTTGCCGGTGGTGTTGCCGGAAGACCTCGTGCCGGACGGCACGGGCAACCCGCTCGCCAAGTCGGAGGCATTCGTGAATTGCACGTGCCCGACCTGCGGCGGCGCGGCGCGGCGCGAAACCGACACGATGGACACGTTCGTCGATTCGGCCTGGTACTTCTACCGTTATGCGGCGCCGGACGCGAGGACCATGGTCGACGAGCGCACCGATTACTGGGCGCCGATGGACCAGTACATCGGCGGGATCGAGCACGCGATTCTGCACCTTTTGTACTCGCGCTTCTGGGCGAAGGTGATGCGCGACATGGGCCTGGTCAAGTTCGGCGAGCCGGCCAAAAATCTGCTCACGCAGGGCATGGTGCTCAACGAAACCTACTACCGCGAAAACGAAGCGGGCAAGAAAACCTGGTACAACCCGGCCGAGGTCACCGTTTCGTTCGACGACAAGGGCCGCCCGGTCGGCGCCGTGCTGAACGCGGACGGTCAGCCGGTGGTGCTCGGCGGCGTCGAGAAGATGTCGAAGTCGAAGAACAACGGCGTCGATCCGCAATTGCTGATCGATCAGCACGGCGCGGACACCGCGCGTCTGTTCGTGATGTTCGCGGCACCGCCCGAGCAGCAGCTGGAATGGTCCGGTTCGGGCGTGGAAGGCGCGAGCCGTTTCCTGCGCCGCGTGTGGAGCTTCGGCCACGCGAACGAGGCAGCGTTGCGCGCGGGCGGCAAGTTCGATGCCGCGCAACTCGGCGAGACCGACAAGGCGCTGCGCCGCGAGATTTATAGCGTGCTGAAGCAGGCCGACTTCGACTACCAGCGCTTGCAGTACAACACGGTCGTATCGGCGGCGATGAAGATGCTCAACGCGCTCGACAGCGCGAAGAGCGCCCTGCCGGGCGTGCTGCGCGAAACCTACGGCGTGATGCTGCGCGTGCTGTATCCGGTCGTGCCGCACCTCACGTTCCAGTTGTGGCGCGAACTCGGTTACGCCGACGAATTCGGCTCGCTGCTCGACGCGCCGTGGCCGAAGGTCGACGAGAAGGCGCTGGAGCAGGCCGAGATCGAACTCGTGCTGCAGGTGAACGGCAAGGTGCGCGGCGCGCTGACGGTGGCGAAAGACGCCTCGCGTGAAGCGGTCGAACAACTCGCGGTCGCTCACGAGATGGTCGCGAAGTTCAGCGAAGGCAAGGCGCCGAAGAAAATCGTCGTGGTGCCGGGCCGCCTCGTGAACGTCGTCGTTTGAGCGCCTCCAGGGAAACTTCGCGCGGAGCGGAAAACCTTGGGGCGGCCCGGCGTTTTCTCGTGAAGATCCATCAAGACACGACAGCAGGCAGGACGCCGCCACATGCGGCGGCGCTTGTCCTCGCTGCGGAATCTACTGCGAACCAGGAGCCAATGTGACTCGCAGATCGTTATTGACGCTGGCGTGCAGCGTGCTGATGTTGTCCGCCTGCGGCTTCCAACTGCGCGGCCAGCAGGACTACGCGTTCAAACGTCTCTATATCTCCGGCGGTTCGGCCGCGGCGGGCGCGCGGCTTACGCGCATGGTGCAAGGCGGCAGCGACACGGTGGTGGTCAAGTCGCCCGCGAATGCCGACGCAACGCTGCTGATCTCGGAGAACCGCGGCATCAGCACGCTGACGCTCAACTCGCTGGGTGTCGTCGCGGAGTATCAATTGAATCTCTCGATGAATTACACGCTGACCGGCAAGGACGGCACGATCCTGATTCCGCCGAGCGTGATCGCGCTGAACCGGGCGATGACCTATAGCGACCAGTATTCGCAGGCGAAGGCGGCTGAGTCCGACATTCTTTTCGCCGACATGGAGAACGACGCGATCGACCAGCTCACGCGGCGTCTCGAGATCGTGAAGTCGCTGCATCCCGCGCCGGGTCAGGAAGCGCCGGCGGTTGCGCCGCGCGCGCCGTTGCCGCCGCCGCCGCTGTGAGCGTCGTATTTCGATTCACTTGCCGCACCTGTTCAACCTCGCCCATCGGTAGCCATGCAACTCCGACTTGACGCGCTCGAAGCGCATCTCGCCAAGGGACTCGCCGGCCTCTACGTCGTGTACGGCGACGAGCACCTGCTCGCGCAGGAAGCGTGCGACCGGATTCGCGCCACCGCGCGTGCGGCCGGCTTCACGGACCGCTCGGTGTTCACCGTCGAGCGGGGTTTCGACTGGAGTTCGCTGCTCGGCGCGAGCCAGTCGATGTCGTTGTTCGGCGACCGTCAACTGGTCGAGTTGCGCATTCCGTCGGGCAAGCCCGGCAAGGAAGGCGCCGACGCGCTGAAGGCGCTTGCCGCCGCCGTCAACGATGACGTCCTGACGATGATCACACTGCCGCGGCTCGACGCGGCCACGCAGAAGTCGGGGTGGTTCACGGCGTTGGCCGAAGCCGGCGTCGCGTTGAAGATCGATCCCGTCGAGCGCGCGCAGTTGCCGAATTGGGTGGGGCAGCGGCTCGCTGCTCAAGGGCAGCGAGTGGCCGCAGGCGAGGAAGGGCGGCGCGCGCTCGCGTTCATCGCCGAGCGCGTGGAAGGTAATCTGCTCGCCGCGCATCAGGAAATCCAGAAGCTGGGCTTGCTGTATCCGGCCGGGTCGCTGAGTTTCGAGCAGGTTCAGGACGCCGTGCTGAACGTCGCGCGTTACGACGTTTTCAAATTGAACGAAGCGATGCTCGCGGGCGACGTCGGCCGCTTGACGCGCATGCTCGACGGTCTGCGCGGCGAAGGCGAGGCCGCGGTGCTGGTGTTGTGGGCGGTCGTGGAAGAAGTGCGCACGCTGCTGCGAATCAAGCGCGGTGTCGCGGCCGGCAAGCCGCTCGCGATGCTGGTGCGCGAGAACCGCGTGTGGGGCCCGCGTGAGCGGCTGATCGGGCCGGCGTTGTCGCGCGTCACCGAAGGCGCGCTAGAGAAGGCGCTCGCGTTGGCGGCGCGCCTCGACCGGCAAGTGAAGGGTTTGTCGGGCGGCACGCCGGGCAATCATCGCAACGACCCGCCGCCCGATCCGTGGAACGGACTGTTCGAACTGGCCATGACGGTGGCGTCGCCGGCAAAAGCGGCGCCTGTGCCGCCGCCGCGACCTCGCACCTCGGCGGTTGCGCCGGGGCGAAGGCCCGGCTGATTGGGCCTGGCTCGCGCGCTGACTCGGCGAGCGGTGAAGGTGAGCGGATTCCGCTGCCGATGCCGGGCACTGATCGCTTGCATCGCTCCCACGCCCAGGCGGCGCAATATGAAGTCCCCCGCATTCCCGTTCGGTGGCGCAAGCAAAGCACCGCCGCCCGACTTACAATCGTTTGATCTTTCGCTAATTCTGCCCGTCCGCCGCACGTGAACGTGCGCGGCACCACGAGAATCACCATGGATATCGACCAGTACATGACCGACCTCGGCCGCCGCGCCCGCCACGCTTCGCGGGCGATGGCGCGGGCGTCGACGGCGGCCAGGAACGCCGCGCTTGCCGCCGTCGCCGAGGCGATCGAACGTGACGCCGCGTTGCTGAAGCAAGCCAATGCGCGCGACGTCGCCCGTGCACGCGAAAAGGGTCTCGACGCCGCTTTCATCGATCGCCTCACGCTGTCGGACAAGGCGTTGAAGACGATGGTCGAAGGCTTGCGGCAAGTCGCCGCGCTCGCCGATCCGATCGGCGAAATCAGCAATCTGAAGTACCGGCCGAGCGGCATCCAGGTCGGCCAGATGCGCGTGCCGCTGGGGGTGATCGGCATCATCTACGAATCGCGGCCCAACGTGACGATCGACGCCGCCGCGCTCTGCCTGAAATCGGGCAACGCGACGATCCTGCGTGGCGGTTCCGAGGCACTCGAATGCAACACCGCGCTGGCGAAGCTGATCGGCGAAGGGTTGGCGGCGGCCGGTTTGCCGCCGGACGCGGTGCAGGTGGTGGCCACCTCCGACCGCGCCGCGGTGGGCAAGCTCATCACGATGACCGAATACGTCGACGTGATCGTGCCGCGCGGCGGCAAGAGCCTGATCGAGCGCCTGATGAACGAAGCGCGCGTGCCGATGATCAAGCACCTCGACGGCATCTGCCACGTGTATGTCGACGATCGCGCCGATCTTGCCAAGGCGCTGACCGTCTGCGATAACGCGAAGACGCACCGCTACGGCACCTGCAACACGATGGAAACGCTGCTGGTGGCGCGCGGTATCGCGGCCGAAGTGCTGCCGCCGCTTGGCAAGCTGTACCGCGGCAAGGAAGTCGAACTGCGGGTGGATGCCGCGGCGCGCGCGGTGTTGGCGGAAGCCGGCATCGGCCCGCTGGTCGATGCCACCGAGGAAGACTGGCGCACCGAATACCTCGCGCCGGTGCTGGCGATCAAGGTGGTCGACGGCGTCGACGCGGCGATCGAACATATCAACGAGTACAGCTCGCAGCACACCGACGCGATCGTCACGGAAGACCACGACCGCGCAATGCGCTTCCTGCGCGAAGTGGATTCGGCGAGCGTGATGGTGAACGCGTCAACGCGTTTCGCGGACGGCTTCGAATTCGGGTTGGGCGCGGAAATCGGCATTTCGAACGACAAGCTGCACGCGCGCGGACCGGTGGGGCTCGAAGGGCTGACGTCGCTCAAATACATCGTGCTGGGGCACGGCGAAGGGCGGCAATAAAAACCGCGCCGCCGCCCCGGTTTCTCCGCACAAGCACAACCACAAGCGCGCCGCCGAGCGCGCTTCTTTTCGCGCCAACGCGTTATACGAACGACAAGGACCGCCGATGCTTTGGGTAAAAACGTTTCACATCGTCCTGATTGCTTCCTGGTTTGCCGGCCTGTTCTATCTGCCGCGCATCTTCGTCAACCTGGCGATGGAAACGGAGCCCGCCGCGACGGCGCGACTGTTGACGATGGCGCGCAAGCTGTTTCGCTTCATGACGTTTATCGCGGTGCCGGCGCTCGCGTGCGGGCTGTGGTTGTGGCTCGCGGTGGGAATCGGGCGCGGGCAGGGCTGGATTCACGCGAAGGTGGGCGTGGTGCTGCTGCTCATCGTTTATCACGCGTATTGCGGCGTGCTGCTGCGCAGGTTCGAGCGCGGCGAGAATCGGCGGACGGACAAGTGGTATCGGCTGTTCAATGAGCTGCCGGTACTGGGGATGCTGGCAGCGGTCGCGTTGGTGGTGATCAAGCCGTTCTGAGAACCTTCGGACCCGGTCGCTCAAACCTCCCCATCGATCCTCAATCGGGCGATCACCCCTTTCGCCTGCCCCACCCGCTCCACCAGATCGGGTCCACGCTTGAGCGCGACGCCGACCGCCAGAATGTCGCCGATCGCCAGATGCGACATGCGCGATGTCATCGGCGAGAACACGTCGGTTTCCTCCACGACGTTCGAGAACAGGCAGATCGTCGCGACCCGCGCCAGCGGCGAATTGCCATGCGTGATCGCGATCACCTTCGCGCCGCGAGCCAGCGCCGAGCGCGCGGCTTCGATGATGTCGCGGGTCCGGCCCGTGTTGGAAACCGCCACCACCACGTCGCCGGGACCGAGCAGCGCCGCCGACATCGAATAGGTGTGCGGGTCGGAGTAAGCGACGCTCGGCATGCCGAGCCGGAAGAACTTGTGCTGAATGTCCTGCGCGGCAATGCCCGAGCCGCCCGCCCCGTAGAACTCGATGCGCGCCGCGTTCGCCAGCAATTCGACGGCCGCTTCGACGCTATCCGGCGACAGGCTGTTGCGCACCTGGATCAGCGTGCCGATGGTTCGGTCGAAGACCTTCGCGATGAGCCCCGGCGCGCCTTCGTCCGGCCGCACGTCCCGATAGACGGTCGGCACGCCTGACGCAATGCCCTGCGCGAGCCGGATCTTGAACTCGCGAAACCCCGAGAAGCCGAGCGCGTGACAGAAACGCGCGATGGTCGGCTGGCTCACGCCGGCACGCGCGGCGACTTCCGTCATCGACAGATCGAGCACCTCGCGGGGCGACTCGATCACGTAGTCGGCCAGCTTGCGCTCGGATGGGCGCAACTGATCGCGCATCTCTTCCACTTGGGACAGCATCATCGTAAAACTCGCACTATGCTGAGGAATGCGTGGACTATATCTGATTGCCAAACAAGGTACAAAAACTACATATTCGGGTCTAGGTGTAATCCCTAGGTTCGCAGGCGCAGCGCCCAACCCAAGCCAGCAGGCCGAGACGGGCGGTTCGGCGATGCCGCAGCGCAGCACGACTCGCGATTGCGACCGTGTAGTTTTTCTACTAACATTGGCGTCGTCGACTGATCCGACATCCCCCGCGATACCTGCCTGGCATAGTGCGTGCAACGCCCGCAAGTCGTCTTTAGCCAGCGAAGAAGGAGTTCCGATGGTTTCCCCGCATTCGCAATTGTTGAAGGTCACCCAACGCGTGATCGAGCGCAGCAAGCCCACTCGCGAGGCTTATCTGTCGCGCATCGACCAGGCACAGGGCCGGTTCCCGGCGCGCGGCGCGCTCTCGTGCGCGAATCTGGCTCACGGCTTTGCCGGGCTGGAGGGCCGCGACAAACTCGCCATCAAGGCGATCCGCGAGCCGAACATCGGCATCGTGTCGTCGTATAACGAAATGCTGTCGGCGCACGCGCCGTACAAAAACTACCCGGACATCATCAAGGAAGCCGCGCGTGAAAACGGCGGCGTCGCGCAATTCGCGGGCGGCGTGCCCGCCATGTGCGACGGCGTCACGCAAGGCAACGCGGGCATGGAGCTGTCGCTGTTCTCGCGCGAGGTGATCGCGATGAGCACCGCGGTCGCGCTCACGCACAACATGTTCGACGCGGCGCTGTGCCTCGGCATCTGCGACAAGATCGTGCCCGGTCTTTTGATCGGCGCCCTGCAATTCGGCCATCTGCCGACGATTTTCGTGCCGGCCGGCCCGATGGGCAGCGGCCTCTCGAACGACGAGAAAGCCAAGACACGCCAGCTTTTCGCCACCGGCCAGTGCGGCCGCGACGCGCTGCTCGAAGCGGAAGCCGCCGCCTATCACAGCCACGGCACCTGCACGTTCTACGGCACCGCGAACAGCAACCAGATGCTGATGGAAGTGATGGGCCTGCATCTGCCGGGCTCGGCGTTCGTGCATCCGCACACGCCGCTGCGCGACGCGCTAACTGCGCAAGCCGCGCGCCGCGTGCTCGATCTGACGGTGGAGCGCGGCAACTACATGCCGATCGGGCACGTGATCGACGAGAAGGCGATCGTCAACGGCATCGTCGCGTTGCTGGCCACGGGCGGTTCGACCAACCACACGCTGCACTTGGTGGCGATTGCGCGCGCGGCGGGCATCGTGATCGACTGGGACGACTTCGACACGCTGTCGCAAGCGGTGCCGCTGCTCGCCAAGATTTATCCGAACGGCAAGGCCGACGTGAACCATTTCCACGCCGCCGGCGGCGTCGCGTTCCTCGTTCGCAATCTGCTGGAAGGCGGCTTGCTGCACGAAGACGTGAACACGGTCGCGGGCAAGGGCCTGAAGCACTACACCGAGGAGCCGAAGTTGCTCGACGGCAAGCTGCAATGGGTGCCGGGCACGGCCGAAAGCGCGGACACCGCGGTGCTGCGCGGCATCAAGGAGCCGTTCCAGCCGGACGGCGGCTTGCGTCTGATGCAGGGCAAGCTCGGCCGCGGCGTGATCAAGATTTCGGCTGTGGCCGCGCAGCATCGCAAGGTGAAGGCGCCGGCCATCGTGTTCGATTCGCAGGAAGCCGTGCAGGAAGCATTCGACAACGGCGAGCTGAAGCGCGACTTCATCGCCGTGGTGCGTTTTCAGGGCGCGCGGGCAAACGGCATGCCCGAACTGCATCGTTTGACGCCGCTGCTCGGCGTGTTGCAGGATCAAGGCTTCCATGTCGCCCTGGTCACCGACGGCCGCATGTCGGGCGCCTCGGGCAAGGTGCCCGCGGTGATTCACCTGTCGCCGGAAGCATTGCTGCAAGGCCCGATCGGCAAGGTCCGCACCGGCGACATGCTGGTGATCGACGCGGAAGCCGGCGTGCTCGACATCGAAATCGACGCGGCCGAATGGGCCGCGCGGCCCGGCGCCGTGCCGCGGCATCAGGCGGAAAACGAAGTCGGCTTCGGCCGCGAACTGTTCGGCGTGTTCCGTGCGGCGGCGGCGCCCGCGGAGCAGGGCGCGTCGGTGTTCGGCCCGATGGTGGGCGAGCGCGGCGCGCACCAGCACGGCCATGCACACACCAGCACCACTCAAGCCAGCCAAGCGCTGCAGAAACAAGGAGTCTGACCATGACCTCGAAAACAGTAAGCGATATCGTGCGCCTCGGCCCGGTGATTCCGGTGCTCGCGTTCGACTCCGTCGAACAGGGCGAGCATGTGTCGCGCGCGCTGCACGCGGGTGGCGTGAAGGTGCTCGAAATCACGCTGCGCACCGCGGCGGGCCTCGAAGCGATCGAACGCGCGAGCCAGTTGGCCGAGGACATCGTGGTCGGCGTCGGCACGATCACGAAGCCCGAGCATTGCGCGCAGGCGAAGAAAGCCGGCGCGAAGTTCGGCGTCTCGCCGGGGCTGACGAAAGACATGCACAAGGCCGCGCAGGACGCCGGCTTGCCGCTGCTGCCGGGTGTCATGACGCCGACCGACATCATCACCGCGCTCGAACTCGGCTACGAGATCGTGAAGTTTTTCCCGGCCCAACAGGCGGGCGGGGTGCCGATGCTGCAAGCGTTCCACGGCCCGTTCCCGACGCTGAAGTTCTGCCCGACCGGCGGCATCACGGCCGAAACGGCCCCGAATTTCCTGGCGCTGCCGAACGTGGTGTGCGTGGGCGGCTCATGGCTCACACCGAAGGCCGCGCTCGCCTCGCAGCACTGGGACGAAGTCACGCGTCTCGCGCGTGCGGCCAGCCAACTGGCGGCGCCTGCCCATTGAGTTCTCACTGAACCGAAGCGGCGCGCGATTCCGTGTCATCCCCGTCTTGCCTGCAAGGAGCCTCGTCGATATAGCCACCACGGCTGTCGCGGCGAGGCTTCTTTCGATATGCGTGCTGGATTCGCGCGCCTTCAGGCAGAACAGCAAGTAAAATTCAGCGTCCGCGCGGCGAGCCGGTTTTTCCGGCATCGCCGCTGGCCACCACGAGACGAGGTGCCAGCCGTGCGCACCCACAACCAATAACGAAGGAGGAGCTTCATGGAAGCTGTTCACGGCAGCATGCTGCTGGTCTACGCGGTGATCGCCATCGCCTTGCTGATCCTGCTGATCACCCGCTACAAGATTTACCCGCTACTCGTCCTGATCATCGTGTCGTTGCTGCTGGGCCTCGTGTCCGGCATGCCGATCGGCACCATCGTCAAATCGTTCGAAACCGGCAACGGCAACACGCTCGGGCACATCGCGGTGGTGGTCGGCCTCGGCACGATGCTCGGCAAGATGATGGCCGAATCCGGCGGCGCCGAACGCATCGCCACCACGCTGATCGACTGGTTCGGCGAGAAGAATATTCATTGGGCGATGATGGTCGTGGCGATCATCGTCGGCTTGCCGGTGTTCTTCGAGGTCGGCTTCGTACTGCTGATTCCGATCGCGTTCAACGTCGCGAAGCGCACCAACAAATCGCTGCTGCTGGTCGGCTTGCCGATGGTCGCGGGGCTTTCCGTCGTGCACGGGCTGATTCCGCCGCACCCGGCCGCCATGCTCGCGGTGCAGCAGTATCACGCCGATATCGGCAAGACGATCGCCTATGGGCTGATCGTCGGCGTGCCGACCGCGATCGTCGCGGGCCCGCTGTTCGCGTTGCTGATCAACCGCTTCATCAAGCTGCCGAAGGACAATCCGCTCGCCGCGCAATTTGTCGGCCATGACGAGCTTGGCATGAACGGCGCGCAGAATGCGGCGCCGAAGCGGGAGTTGCCGGGCTTCGGCGTGACGCTCTTCACGATCCTGCTGCCGGTGATCCTGATGCTGGTCGGCAGTTGGGCCGATCTCGTATTCACGCCGAAAACGCTGGCGAACGACCTGCTGCATTTCGTCGGCAATTCGGACGTCGCGCTGCTGATCGCCGTGCTGGTCAGCTTCTGGACCTTCGGTGCGAGCCGCGGTTTCAACCGCGAGCAGATCCAGAAGTTCTGCGGCGAATGTCTCGCGCCGATCGCGGGCATTACGCTGATCGTCGGCGCGGGCGGCGGGTTCGGGCGGGTGCTGATGGATAGCGGCATTTCGAAGGAAATCGTCGGCGTGGCGACGGCGATGCATCTGTCGCCGCTGCTGTTCGGCTGGCTGGTTGCCGCGTTGATTCGCCTCGCCACGGGTTCGGCAACGGTCGCGATGACCACCGCCTGCGGTATCGTCGCGCCGATCGCGGCGGCCAGCGGCGTGCAGGTCACGCCGGAATTGATGGTGCTCGCCACCGGCTCCGGCTCGCTGATCTTTTCGCACGTGAACGACGGCGGTTTCTGGCTGATCAAGGAGTACTTCGGTATGACGGTGGGGCAGACCTTCAAGACATGGTCGCTCCTCGAGACCATCATCTCGGTGATGGGTTTGGCGTTGACCTTCGCATTGTCGACGGTCGTGTAAGGAGTTTTTGATGATTTTGATCGCAATGGGCGTGTCGGGCGCCGGCAAGACGAGGATTGGCGAAATGCTGGCGGAACGCCTGCAGTGCGCGTTCACCGACGGCGACGCGTTTCACAGCGCCGCCAACAAGGAGAAAATGCACCAGGGCATTCCGCTCACCGACGAGGACCGTTGGCCCTGGCTGAAAACCATCCGCGCCGCGATCGAAGAAAAGCAGAAGGCGGGCGAGACGGCGGTGTTCACGTGTTCGTCGCTCAAGCGCTCGTATCGCGACGTGCTGCGCGACGGCGACAAGGATGTGTGCTTCGTCTACCTGAAGGGTTCGCGCGAAGTGCTGGAACAGCGTTTGACGATGCGCACCGGCCACTTCTTCGATCCGTCGCTGCTGCAAAGCCAGCTCGATACGCTCGAGGAGCCGGGCCCGGATGAGGCGATCACGGTGAGCATCGAGTTGTCGCCCGAGGCGATCATCGACGATGTGTTGAAGCAGGTTCAATCGCGGTGAGCGGTTAGCTGACGTGCTGGCATGAAAAAAGGCGCTCTGTGGAGCGCCTTTTTCATGCCCGGGTTTTCATGTCATGAGCCCCGGCGGGAAGCTCAGGCAATCCGCTTCGCCAGTTCGACCGCCTTGCCGATGTACGAAGCCGGCGTCATCGCGAGCAAGCGATCCTTCGCGTCTTGCGGGATCGCAAGGCCGCTGACGAACGTTTGCAGCGCCTCGCGCGTGATGCCCTTGCCGCGCGTCAATTCCTTCAACTGCTCGTAAGGATTCTCGATGCCGTAGCGGCGCATCACCGTTTGCACCGGCTCGGCCAGCACTTCCCAGCAATTGTCGAGATCTTCGTTCAGGCGCTGCGCGTTCACTTCGAGCTTGTCGAGACCGCGGATCAGCGAGTCGTACGCGAGCAGCGAGTAACCGAACGCGACCCCCATATTGCGCAGCACCGTCGAGTCGGTCAGGTCGCGCTGCCAGCGCGAAACCGGCAGCTTGTCGGCGAGGTGGCGCAGCGTGGCGTTTGCCAGGCCGAGATTGCCTTCCGAGTTTTCGAAGTCGATCGGATTGACCTTGTGCGGCATCGTCGACGAACCGATCTCGCCGGCCTTCGTGCGCTGCTTGAAGTAGCCGACCGAGATGTAGCCCCACACGTCGCGGTCCAGATCCAGCAGGATCGTATTGGCGCGCGACACCGCGTCGAACAGTTCGGCCATGTAGTCGTGCGGCTCGATCTGGATCGTGTACGGATTGAACGTGAGCTTCAGACGCTGCTCGACCACTTCACGCGAGAACGCTTCCCAGTCGAACTCGGGATAGGCGGACAGATGCGCGTTGAAGTTGCCGACCGCGCCGTTCATCTTGCCGAGCAGTTCGACCTTCGCGACACGGTCGATTGCGCGTTCCAGGCGCGCGGCGACGTTGGCGATTTCCTTGCCGAGCGTGGTGGGGCTCGCCGGCTGGCCGTGCGTGCGCGACAGCATCGGCTGTTCGGCGTGCGCGTGCGCGAGTGCGACGAGGCGCTGATGCACCGAGCGCAGCGCGGGCAAAATGACGTGCTCGCGCGCGCCGGCCAGCATCAGCCCGTGCGACGTATTGTTGATGTCTTCGGACGTGCAGGCAAAGTGAATGAACTCGCTGGCGCGCTCCAGTTCTTCCTGACCTTTCACCGATTCCTTCAGCCAGTACTCGACCGCTTTCACGTCGTGATTCGTCACGCGCTCGATTTCCTTGATGCGCGCGGCGTCGTGCGCGGTGAAGCGCTCGGCCAGTTGCAGCAGGAATTGCTCGGAGGCTTCGGAAAAGCGCGGCACCTCGGCGAAACCCGCGCGCGAGAGCGCGATCAGCCAGTGAATTTCGACCGTCACGCGATTGCGCATGAATGCGGCTTCCGAAAGCCAGTCGCGCAGGGCTTCGGTTTTCGCGGCGTAGCGGCCGTCGAGCGGGGAGAGCGCGTTCAGCGCGAACAGGGTGTCGGGGCGGGTGTCGGACATGATGGGGGCTGACGCAAGGATGAAAAACGCGGAGGAAACTGCGGGAACCGCGAATTTTACCACCGGACGGTGCCGCTCCTGATTTCCGCTCCCGCCCGCGCCCCGCATGGCGGCACGATCTAGAATGCTGACTTCTTCTCTCCCGCCGGCGGCAGGCTACGCATGGAACTGAAATGGCTCGAAGACTTCGTTTCGCTCGCGGAAACGCGCAGTTTCAGCCGTTCGGCCGAATTACGCCACGTCACCCAGCCGGCGTTTTCCCGGCGCATTCAGGCGCTCGAAGCGTGGCTCGGCACTGAACTGATCGACCGTTCCGTTTATCCGACGCGGCTCACGGCGGCCGGTCAGGTTTTCAACGAGCAGGCGCTCGCGATGCTGTCGCAGTTCCACGAGGCCCGCGCGTTGCTGCGCGGCCATACGGCGACGCCGCAAGCGACCATCGAGTTCGCGGTGCCGCACACGCTGTCGCTCACGTACTTTCCGCGCTGGCTGCAGCGCATCGAAGCGCAGATGGGCACGATCCACACGCGACTGCGCGCGCTGAACGTGCACGACGCGGCGTTGTCGCTGGTGGAGGGCGGCTGCGATCTGATGATGGGCTATCACCACCCGAGCCATCCGGTCGCGCTCGACCCCGCCCGCTACGACATGCTGACGCTCGGCAACGAGCCGATCAGTCCGTTTTCGGCGCCGGGCCGCGCCGGCCGTCCGCGCCATACGCTGCCGGGCACCGCCGAGGCGTCCACGCCGTATCTGTCGTACACGCCGAACGCGTATCTGGGCCGCATGACCGAGGTGATCCTCGCCAACGCGCCGGAGCGCCTGTACCTCGACCGGCTCTACGAAACCGACATGGCCGAGGGACTCAAGGCGATGGCGCTGGCCGGCCACGGCGTCGCGTTCCTGCCGCATAGCGCGGTGGAGGACGCGGTCGCCGAGGGCAAGCTGATCCGTCTCGATCGCGCCACGCGCGGCACGCCGGAAGGGCAACTCACGCTGACCATGGAGATTCGCCTCTACCGCGACAAACTGGCGGCGAAGAGCGACGATGCCCGGCAGGTACTCGTGCGGCAGTTGTGGGAGGTCGTCGCCGAGGAACTGGCGCATGGCGCGGATGCCCGCTGAAAAACATGCTTTGCCACGACGTGGATTTGCGGCTTTCCGATGGTTATGCAAATAAAACATAATCGGATAAGGAAACGGCATTGGATTTCAAAATGGCGTTTTTCCACAATGCTGCTATTCGATCAACGCCGGAGCGTTCATGTCTTCCCAGCAGCAAGCCGCACAATCCGCCGCAACGTTGCAGTCCATTCCCTCCTACCTCAACAGCGAAGACCTCGGCCCCTGGGGCAACTACCTGCGTCAGGTCGACCGCGTCGCGCCGTACCTCGGCTCGCTGTCCCGCTGGCTCGAAACCCTGAAGCGCCCGAAGCGCATCCTGATCGTCGACGTGCCTATCGAACTCGATAACGGCACCGTCGCGCACTTCGAGGGCTATCGCGTGCAGCACAACGTGTCGCGCGGTCCGGGCAAGGGCGGCGTGCGCTATCACCAGGACGTGACGCTGTCGGAAGTGATGGCGCTGTCCGCGTGGATGTCGGTGAAGAACGCGGCGGTGAACGTGCCTTACGGCGGCGCCAAGGGCGGCATCCGCGTCGACCCGCGCACCTTGTCGCGTGGCGAACTGGAGCGCATGACGCGCCGCTACACGAGTGAAATCGGCATCATCATCGGACCGAACACCGACATTCCCGCGCCGGACGTGAACACGAACGAGCAGATCATGGCGTGGATGATGGACACGTACTCGATGAACCAGGGCCAAACGGCGACCGGCGTCGTGACGGGCAAGCCGATCACGCTGGGTGGTTCGCTGGGCCGCCGCGAGGCGACGGGCCGCGGCGTGTTCGTGGTCGGCTGCGAAGCGGCGCGCCGCATCGGCTTCGATATCGAAGGCGCGCGCATCGCCGTGCAAGGCTTCGGCAACGTGGGCGGCATCGCCGCGCGTCTGTTCCAGGAAGCGGGCGCGAAGGTGGTCGCGGTGCAGGATCACACCGGCTCGCTGTACAAGTCGACCGGTATCGATGCGGTCGCCTTGCTCGAACACGTGGCGAAGACGGGCGGCGTGGGTGGCTTCCCCGAAGCGGATGCCGTGACGAACGAGGAATTCTGGACCGTCGAGTCCGACATCCTGATTCCGGCCGCGCTGGAAAACCAGATCACCGAAAAGAACGCCGGCAAGATCAGGACGAAGATCATCGTGGAAGGCGCCAACGGCCCGACCACCACGGCGGCGGACGACATCCTGCACGATCGCGGCATTCTCGTGATTCCGGACGTCGTGGCCAATGCGGGCGGCGTGACGGTGTCGTACTTCGAATGGGTGCAGGATTTCTCGAGCTTCTTCTGGACCGAGGACGAAATCAACCAGCGCCTCGAGCGCGTGATGCGAGAAGCATTCGCCGCGGTGTGGCAGGTGTCGAGCGAGCAGAACGTCTCCGTGCGTACCGCGGCGTTTATCGTCGCGTGTAAGCGGATTCTGCAAGCGCGCGAAATGCGCGGCCTGTATCCCTGATCGGTTTGCGTGAACGGCGGCTCCGCCACCCGCGGACCCGCTCGAATACGCTTGCTTCAACGCGGTTCACAAGACCGCGTGTGTTACCCGGCGGGCGGCATCGTATCGATGCCGCCCGCATTCGCATGCCCGGAAAGCTTGACTGATTGGGTTAAGGCGCTGTAAACCATAGCGGCGCGCGCCCCGAAGCAAGTCCCCTTTGGGCGAGACGCAACAAACATGGTTTATAGCCATACTTTCAGAATAATTACTTTGCTAAACTGGCGCCGGTTCTTGCCAAGGAGATCACAAATGAAGGTTAAAAAAGCTGCGCTGCTGCTCGCGACTCTCGGACTGTTTACGGTTGGCGCGCATGCGCAAGACGCCGGTACGCTGAAAAAGATCAAGGACACGGGCGTCATTTCGCTGGGCCATCGCGAATCGTCGATCCCGTTCTCGTATTACGACGACAAGCAGAATGTCATCGGCTATTCGCAGGAATTCGCGCTGAAAGTGGTTGAGGCGGTCAAGCAGAAGCTGAACATGCCTGGCCTGAAGGTCAAGCTGACGCCGGTTACGTCGCAAAACCGTATTCCGCTGGTGCAGAACGGCACCGTCGACATGGAATGCGGTTCGACCACGAATAACGCCGAGCGCCAGCAACAGGTCGCATTCTCCAACACGATCTTCGTGATCGGCACACGCTTGATGACCAAGAAAGACTCGGGCATCAAGGACTGGGCCGACCTGAAGGGCAAGACGGTCGTCACGACCGCCGGCACCACCTCCGAGCGCCTGCTTCGCAAGATGAACCAGGACAAGAGCATGGGCATGAACATCATCAGCGCGAAGGATCATGGCGAGTCGTTCCTGACGCTCTCCACCGGCCGCGCCGCCGCGTTCATGATGGACGACGCGCTGCTGGCAGGCGAACGCGCGAAATCGAACAAGCCGGACGACTTCGTGATCGTCGGCGCGCCGCAATCGCACGAAGCATACGGCTGCATGATTCGCAAGAACGATCCGGAGTTCAAGAAGGTTGTCGACGACGCGATCGCGAAGGTCGAAACCTCGGGCGAAGCCAGCCAGATCTACAAGAAGTGGTTCGAATCGCCGATTCCGCCGAAGGGCCTGAACCTGAACTTCCCGGAAAGCGACGACATCAAGGCGCTCTACAAGAGCCCGAATGACAAGGCTATCGATTAAACCTTAGCTGTTTTTGAATTGCTGAACGAAACGGAAGGGGCCGCACGCTTCTTCCGTTTCTTTTTGCTGGAGTCTTGGTCATGTCATATCACTGGAACTGGGGCATTCTGCTGAGTCCGGTCTCGACCGGCGAGCCGACCACCTATCTGGGCTGGCTGATGTCCGGCTTCTGGGTGACGATTACCGTGTCGCTGTCGGCATGGGTGATCGCGCTGATCGTCGGCTCGCTGTTCGGCGTGCTGCGCACGGTGCCGAACAAATGGGCGTCGGGCATCGGCACGCTCTATGTCGCGATTTTCCGCAACATCCCGCTGATCGTGCAGTTCTTCATCTGGTATCTGGTGATACCGGAGTTGCTGCCCGTGTCGATCGGCACCTGGTACAAGCAACTGCCGCCGAGTGCGCAGTTCTTCTCATCGTCGATTATCTGTCTCGGACTGTTCACCGCGGCGCGCGTGTGCGAGCAGGTGCGCTCGGGCATCAACGCGTTGCCGCGCGGCCAGCGCGCCGCGGGCCTGGCAATGGGCTTCACGCAATGGCAGACGTATCGCTACGTGCTGTTGCCGGTCGCGTACCGCATCATCGTGCCGCCGCTTACGTCCGAGTTTCTGAATATTTTCAAGAACTCGGCGGTTGCGTCGACCATCGGTCTGCTGGATCTGTCCGCGCAGGCGCGCCAACTGGTCGACTACACGTCGCAGACGTATGAGTCGTTCATCGCGGTCACGCTGGCGTATGTGTTGATCAATCTGATCGTGATGCAACTGATGCGCTGGGTCGAAGCCAAGACCCGGTTGCCCGGCTATATCGGAGGCAAGTGATGCACCATTTCGACTGGAGCGGTATTCCGGGCGCACTGCCTACGCTGTGGACCGGCGCCATCGTTACCATCAAGATCACCCTGATCGCGATCGTGATCGGCATCATCTGGGGCACGGTGCTCGCCATGTTGCGGTTGTCGTCGTTCAAGCCCTTCGAGTGGTTCGCGAAGGGCTACGTCACGATCTTCCGTTCGATCCCGCTGGTGATGGTTCTGCTGTGGTTCTTCCTGATCGTGCCGCAGGTGTTGCAGAACGTGCTCGGGCTCTCGCCCGATATCGATATTCGCCTCGCGTCGGCAATGGTCGCTTTCTCGCTGTTCGAGGCGGCGTACTATTCCGAGATCATTCGCGCCGGCATCCAGTCGGTGCCGCGCGGGCAGGTCAATGCGTCGTTCGCGCTCGGCATGAACTACGCGCAGGCCATGCGTCTCGTGGTGCTGCCGCAGGCGTTCCGCGCAATGGTGCCGCTTCTGCTCACGCAAGGCATCGTGCTGTTTCAGGATACGTCGCTCGTCTACGTGATCAGCCTCGCCGACTTCTTCCGCACCGCCACGAATATTGGCGACCGTGACGGCACGAATGTCGAGATGGTACTGTTCGCTGGCGCGTGTTATTTCGTGATCTGTGTGGTCGCGTCGAGCCTCGTCAAAGGTCTTCAGAAAAAGGTCGCAAGATGATCTCTATCAAGAATGTTTCGAAGTGGTACGGTCAATTTCAAGTGCTGACCGACTGCACGACGGAAGTCAAAAAGGGTGAAGTGGTGGTGGTGTGCGGGCCGTCGGGCTCGGGCAAGTCCACGCTGATCAAAACCGTCAATGGCCTCGAGCCGTTCCAGAAGGGCGAGATCGTCATCAACGGCCAGTCGCTCACCGACAAGAAAACCAATCTCTCGAAGTTGCGCGCGAAAGTCGGCATGGTGTTCCAGCATTTCGAATTGTTCCCGCATCTGTCGATCGTGCAGAACCTGACGCTCGCGCAGATCAAGGTGCTGGGCCGCTCGAACGAGGAAGCCACGACCAAGGGCTATAAGCTGCTCGATCGCGTGGGTCTGCGTGCGCACGCGGACAAGTATCCGGGGCAGTTGTCGGGCGGGCAGCAGCAGCGCGTGGCGATTGCACGCGCGTTGTCGATGGACCCGATTGCGATGCTGTTCGACGAGCCGACCTCGGCGCTCGATCCTGAGATGATCAACGAAGTGCTCGACGTGATGGTCGAACTCGCGCAGGAAGGCATGACGATGATGTGCGTCACGCACGAAATGGGCTTTGCGAAGAAGGTCGCGCATCGCGTGATCTTCATGGACAAGGGCTTGATCGTCGAAGACGACCGCAAGGAAGATTTCTTCGCGAATCCGAAGTCGGATCGCGCGAAGGATTTTCTGGCGAAAATCCTGCACTGAGTCTTTTGCGGCCGCGCGGTTTATTGGGCGCGGCCCTCGCCGGGAGAAAAAGAAAAGCCGCTTCGGGGACGAAGCGGCTTTTTCATGTGCGGCGCGCGGACTGTCGACGCCTGCGAGTGCAGGCGCGTCGTGGCTCAGGATTCGAACGCGGCGGCGTCGTCGGCCGCTTCGAGATCGACTTCGGCCTCCGTCCCGGCAGGACTGGCGGGTTCGACCGAAGCCGCTATCGTGCTCACCGAGGCCGACGCATCCAGCGCCGGATTCCGCAGCTTCTCGAGCACCGAGGCCGGCACCGGCACGTTGACGCGGCCGATGACGTCGCCGTGCTGGAACATCAGCAGATCGCCCGGTTCGAACGCGGTCCACACTTCGTTGTCGGTCAGCGGCTTGGTTGCGATCACCGCGACCCGGTCTTCCGGCGTGGTGTATTTGGCGAAGTCGATCGAGACGTCCGCGTCGACCAGATGCGCGGTGGAAAACGGCCAGCGCCGCACGATGTAGTGCAGGTGCGTCGAGCAATGCGCAAACAGCGCCTGGCCGTTCGACATCAGGAAATTGAACACGCCGAATTGTGTGATTTCACGCGTGAGCGTTTCGAGCGCGGCGAACAGTTCGTCGAGCGGCGGCTGCGTGCCGGGGAAAGCCTTGCGCAAGCCTTGCAACAGCGCGCAGAACGCGAGCTCGCTATCGGTCGTGCCGACCGGCTGATAAACGCCCGTCAGCGCCGGCGAGTAATCTTGCAGGTCGCCGTTATGCGCGAAGATCCAGTGGCGCCCCCACAATTCGCGCATGAACGGATGGCAGTTTTCCAGCAGGATGTGCCCTTGCGTCGCCTTGCGGATATGCGCAATGGTGTTCTTCGATTTGATCGGATAGCGCTTGACCATCTCGGCGATCGGCGAGGTGGCCGACGATTGATGGTCGATGAACAGGCGGCAGGCTTTGTCTTCGAAGAAGGCGATACCCCAGCCGTCCGCGTGGTGATCGGTGACGCCGCCGCGCGCCGCAAAGCCGGTGAACGAGAACGTGACGTCCGTTGGCGCGGCGCAGTTCATTCCGAGAAGTTGGCACATGTTGCGGGTAAGCCTGTGAACGGGGCGAGCCGTTACAATGATGAATTCCAAGCATATCACCGAGCCAGAAACGCCAAATAGCAAAATTGACGTGTGTTTAGGCTGCAATGTTGCGGTTTGAACAGGTCGATTGGCTTTTTGCCGCATAATCTCGCCCCTTCGCCATGACCGCTCCCAACGCTCCCATCGATTCCCTCACCATCGCTCGCCCGGACGACTGGCATCTGCATGTGCGCGACGGCGCGATGCTCGCCGCCGTGCTGCCGGATACCGCACGCCAGTTCGGTCGCGCGATCATCATGCCGAACCTGAAGCCGCCGGTCACCACCACGGCGATGGCGCAGGCGTACCGCGAGCGGATCATCGCCGCGATTCCGGCCGGCGCGCGGTTCGAGCCGCTGATGACCCTCTATCTGACCGACAACACGCCGCCCGACGAAATCCGCCGCGCACGCGAAAGCGGTTTCGTGCATGGCGTGAAGCTGTATCCGGCGGGCGCGACGACCAACTCCGACGCGGGCGTCACCGACATCATGAAGTGCGCGAAAACGCTCGAAGTGATGCAGGAAACCGGCATGCCGCTGCTCGTGCATGGCGAAGTGACGGATTCGTCGATCGATTTGTTCGACCGTGAAAAAGTTTTCATCGACCGCGTGATGACGCCGCTGCGCCGCGAATTTCCGGCGCTGAAGGTGGTGTTCGAACACATCACCACGAAAGATGCGGTCGACTACATCCGCGAAGCCGGCGTGGCGCCGGGGCTGCTGGGCGCGACCATCACCGCGCATCACCTGCTGTACAACCGCAACGCGATTTTCCAGGGCGGCATTCGTCCGCATTACTACTGCTTGCCGGTGCTCAAGCGCGAGACGCATCGTGTGGCCCTGGTCGAGGCGGCCACTTCCGGCAATCCGCGTTTCTTTCTCGGCACCGACAGCGCGCCGCATCCGAAGGGTCTGAAGGAACACGCGTGCGGCTGCGCGGGTTGCTACACGGCGCTGCACGCGCTCGAGCTCTATACGGAAGCATTCGACAAAGCGGGCGCGCTGGACAAGTTCGAAGGCTTCGCCAGCTTTTTCGGCGCTGATTTTTACGACCTGCCGCGCAGCGCGGAGAAGGTCACGCTGCGTCGCGAGGAATGGACGTTGCCGGCCGAACTGCCGGTCGGCGACACGCCGGTTGTGCCGCTGCGTGGCGGTGAGTCGATCGCCTGGCGCCTGGTTTGAGGTCGCCTTAGATGCAGGTGCGTGACGCGGCGCGGCCAGGCTTCGCCGATATCGACTGGACGGCGCCGTGGTTCGCGCAGTTCGCCGGGCGCGGCCAGCGCTGGCAGCAGGCCGCGCTGACCAGTTACGCGGCCTTGCTCGCCGAAATGAACGCCGATGCCGGCGAGATGCGGCAGACCACCGGGCGCGGGCAGCGGCTTGCGTTCATCGCGCAAGACGATCTGCCGCCCGGCGCCGCATACGAGGCGCATATCGCGGCCACCGGCTGCGTGCCGACACGCCACAATCTGCATGACTTCTTCAACGGTTCGATGTGGTTTGCATTTCCGCGTATCAAGGCGGCGCTGAATGCGCGGCAGTCGGCGGCAATCGACGTGCTGGGCGTCGGTCCGACCCGCGGCGGCGTACGCGACACGCTGACCTTGTTCGACGAGAACGCGTTGCTGTTCGCCTGCGCCGATCCGGCATTGAGCGCCGCGTTACGCGGATTCGACTGGCGGACGCTGCTGGTTGCCCGGCGCGACGCTTGGGGTGCGAGTTGCGAAGTGCGTTGCTTCGGCCACGCGTTGCTGGAAAAGCTGATCGCGCCGTTCAAGGCCTGCACGGGGCATGCGTGGATCGTCGATGTGCCGTCCGACTATTTCCGATGGGACGCCGTGGCGCGCGACGCGTGGCTCGACGAATCCGTGAGCGCGGCGCTCCTGAACACCGACGCCTTGACGAGCCGTATGTTCGCGCCGCTTCCCGTGCTGGGCATTCCCGGCTGGTGGGCGGAGAACGAATCGCCCGCGTTTTACGACGACATTTCCGTGTTTCGGGCAGGCCGGCGCGCCGGCCAGAGGCTTTAAGGGGCTGGCGCCGGATTTCTACTGGATCCACTCATCGACTTGGCCATTCGGCTATTTCAGCGGTTCAAGCGGCTTGCCGGCTACCCAAGTGTTAAAATCCTCGCCAGCAAAGCAGGCTAGGCAGTCGCGGCCTCCGCGGCTTCGGCCAAAGAGGGCGAGGAAAGTCCGGACTCCACAGGGCAGGGTGATGGCTAACGGCCATCCGTGGCGACACGCGGAACAGGGCAACAGAAAGCAAACCGCCGATGGCCCGGCGCAAGCCGGGATCAGGTAAGGGTGAAACGGTGCGGTAAGAGCGCACCGCGGCTGCTGCAAGGCAGACCGGCACGGTAACCTCCACCCGGAGCAATTCCAAGTAGGCAGGCTAGCATCTTCGAGATGCAGGACGGGGCCCCCGTCACGTCTGCGGGTAGGAAGCTCGAGCGTGTCAGTAATGGCGCGCCTAGAGGAATGGCTGCCACGCGCGTCGCGTTTTCGGACGTGGCGCGTGCACAGAATCCGGCTTATCGGCCTGCTTTGCCACCTGATATAACAAAAATGCCGGCGTCCATGCGGACGCCGGCATTTTATTTCGTGCTTATCTTGGGCGGCGGTTAGCAGCGAGCGCGCCGAACCGCGCGCCGCGCGACTCCTTAGCCCGCGACGATGTCGAATGAGTGCGTGAGCTCGGCGGTTTTCGCGATCATGATCGACGCCGAGCAGTATTTGTCGTGCGACAGATTGATCGCACGCTCGACCGTGGCGGGGTTCAGGTTCTTGCCGGTCACGGTGAAATGAAAGTGAACCTTGGTGAACACTTTCGGGTCTTCGCTGGCGCGCTCGGCCTTCAGCGTCACCGAGCAGCCGGCGATTTCCTGGCGGCTTTTCTTCAGGATCATCACGACGTCGTAGGCGGTGCAGCCGCCGGTGCCGAGCAGAACCATTTCCATCGGGCGCGGCGCGAGATTGCGGCCGCCGCCTTCCGGCGCGCCATCCATCGTGACGAGGTGGCCGCTGCCCGTCTCGGCCGCAAACGCCATCCCGTCCTGTCCCATCCAGCTAACTTTGCATTCCATGCTGTGCTCCACCGCGCTTCGCTATGAGAGACGCATTGTAGCCCGGCGTTTGGGTGTCCGCCCGAGGCGACTTTCGCCCGGAATTATGCGAACTAGCTACTTGCGTGTTGCAGTGCGGCATCCGCAGTCGGTTCGGGGAATGCCTGGGGGCTTTAGGGGTTTTACTCTAGACGGCACGTCCGCATGCGCTGGCAAAAAGGCCTTGTACCTTAATTTCAAAGGAAACTCGACGTCCGGCCTGCAACGATAGTGTTTCTCACATTGCGGGATTGCATTTCGCAATGCAAATGTTCTTGCGTTGCACAAGGGCGTCTCATATAATCGATTTCATCGGTTGCAGCAGTTCGCAACCTCCGCTGTCTCCTCCACCTCCTCCTTTGGTGGATTAAACCCGAACCGCTCGTTCGGGTTTTTTTTCGTCCGCGCCTTTTTCCGTGCGAGGCTGATTTCAGTAGGACAGCGGGTTACATAGCGCGCCTTGCCAGCCAGATCACCGCACATCTCGCGCAAACTCCCGCGCCTTTTGACTTGGTGTAGCAAATTCCTTTATAATTCAGGGCTTTTCCGCATCCGCGCCCGCGGAGGAAGAACAGGGAGAGCCTGCACGCGCCTCGATGCGCACACTACAAGCAGGAAAAAACACATTGGGCGCAGCAATTTTTTTGGATCGATCATGAAGACGTTTTCCGCAAAAGCCCATGAGGTGACGCGCGAATGGTACGTGATTGACGCGACGGATAAGGTTCTCGGGCGTGTCGCCAGCGAAGTGGCACACCGTCTTCGCGGCAAGCACAAGCCTGAATTCACTCCCCACGTCGACACCGGTGATTTCATCATCGTTATCAACGCCGGCAAGCTGAAGGTCACGGGCAACAAGGCTACTGACAAGAAGTACTATCGCCACTCGGGTTACCCGGGCGGTATCTATGAAACGACGTTCGGCAAGATGCAGGAACGCTTCCCGGGCCGTGCGCTCGAGAAAGCGGTCAAGGGCATGCTGCCGAAGGGCCCGCTGGGCTACGCGATGATCAAGAAGCTGAAGGTCTACGCTGAAGCAACGCACCCGCATTCGGCACAACAGCCGAAAGCGCTCGAGATCTAAGGGGAGCCCACATGATCGGTAACTGGAATTACGGCACGGGCCGCCGCAAGAGCGCCGTCGCACGCGTCTTCATCAAGGCAGGCAAGGGCGATATCGTTGTGAACGGCAAGCCCATCGCCGATTACTTCTCGCGCGAAACGTCGCTCATGATCGTGCGTCAGCCGCTGGAACTCACGAACCACGCCGCTACGTTCGACATCAAGGTCAACGTCACGGGTGGCGGTGAAACGGGTCAAGCCGGTGCGGTTCGCCACGGCATCACCCGCGCACTGATGGACTACGACGCAACGCTGAAGCCGCAACTGTCGCACGCCGGCTTCGTGACGCGTGATGCTCGTGAAGTCGAACGTAAGAAGGTCGGCTTCCACAAGGCACGTCGCAGGAAGCAATTCTCGAAGCGTTAATCGCTTCGGGTGCGAACCGGCTTTCGGGCTGGAGCGCTGCAAAAGCCGCCAACGCTTTCGCGAAGGCGGCTTTTTTATTGCTCGCGCGGCGTCGCTCTGTCGCGGTGGATTCAGCGCGTGGCCGGCGATTCATCCGCTCGGGCGGGGTGCTGCCGGCAATCGCGCCGCCCGTCGATTTTCGTGGAAGAACCCATTGATTTTGTGGGCTTCGGCACGATATCGAGATCAGCCCTACAATAGCGGTTAGAAGCTTTTTGGAGAGTTCGAATGAACGCAGTCACCGACACACCCGTGACCGAGATGCCCGCCCCCTTCGTTTTTACCGACGCAGCGGCTGACAAGGTCAAGCAACTGATCGAAGAAGAAGGCAATGCGGACCTCAAACTGCGCGTTTTCGTGCAGGGCGGCGGCTGCTCGGGCTTTCAGTACGGTTTTACGTTCGACGAAGCCGTTAATGAAGACGACACCATCATGAACAAGAGCGGTGTCCAGTTGCTGATCGATTCGATGAGCTACCAGTATCTGGTTGGCGCCGAAATCGACTACAAGGACGACATCAACGGCGCGCAGTTCGTCATCAAGAACCCGAACGCCACGACCACCTGCGGTTGCGGCTCGTCGTTCTCGGTTTGATGGCCGGTTAGGCGAACAAGTTGTAAATGGAAACGGGGCTTCGGCCCCGTTTCCATTTGTCAGCGAGGATAAATCGCCCCCAGCACGCGTTCCGCGGCCGCACCGGTGACCGCCGGCAGATTGCCCGGCAGGCGCGCCACGCAGCGCATCGCCAGCCAGGCGAACGCTAGCGCCTCGACCTGGCTCGGCGGCACGCCGAGCGCGTCGGTCGTCATTACCGGAACGCCGCTGACGCCGCTGTCCTCCAGCGCCTGCTGCAGCGCCTTCAGAATCTCCGGGTTGCGCGCGCCGCCCCCACATACGTAGACCGCTCTCGCATCCGACGCATGCCGCTCGATTTCGCGTGCGACCGTCACCGCCGTGAGGGCGACCAGGGTCGCTTGCACATCCGCGGGGGCGAGCGTTGCGAACGGCTGTAGCTTTGCGTCGAGCCATTCCGCATTGAACAGGTCGCGGCCGGTACTTTTCGGCGGCTGCTGCGCGAAAAACGGCTCATCGAGCAAAGCGTTGAGCAGCGTGCGGTCCACCTGGCCGCCCGCCGCGAAATGACCGTTCTCGTCGAAGGGTTTGCCGAGATGGCGTTCGGCCCACTCGTCGAGCAGCGCGTTCGCCGGCCCGCAGTCGAAGCCGCGCACGCTGCCGGTCGCGTTCAGAACCGTGATGTTGCTGATGCCGCCGAGATTGCAGACCACCCGCGTCTCGTCCTTCATGCCGAACACCGTGGCATGAAACGCCGGCACGAGCGGCGCGCCTTGGCCGCCCGCCGCGACGTCGCGGCTGCGGAAATCGGCGATCACGTCGATATGCATCATTTCCGCGAGCAACGCGGGGTTGTTGATCTGCCGCGTGTAGCCTTTTTCCGGCCGATGCCGCACCGTCTGCCCATGCACGCCGATCGCGCGCACCTCCGGGGCGGATAGGCGTCCGCCGCGCAGCAGTTCGTGGCAGCACACCGTGTAACGGGTCGCGAGCGCGTTGGCGGCCAGCGCCTCGCGTTCGATTTCGTTGTCTCCCGGCTGTTGCAAGGCGAACAGCGCTTCGCGCAAGCCCGCCGCGAAGCCGACAAACGCCTCGGCCAGCACCTCCGGCGGTTTCCCTTGGGCAAACCTGACGGCCACACCGTCCACGCCGTCCATGCTCGTGCCTGACATCAATCCGAAGTAGATGCCGTCTGCGGGGTCTTGCGCCACGTTGCTGCTCCTGTCGATGGTTCGTTGCGTTGGTTGTAGCAGATTCTTGGCGCAAGCGCGGCTGAAGAAAAAGCGCGGCCGCGCTCACCGCCACGTCCGCACATGGAAATCGTGCGCCGCCGCGCCCGTTGTGGCCGACTCAGTGGGCGCGGCGGCGTGCATCTATGGGACAATCACCCTTTTTCGCGACTTCAAGTTTCCAGCATGAGCACCGAGTCCACCAAGCCCAGTCCCGCTTTTCCGATCACCGACGAAGTCCGTCATGCGCTCGCCGTCACCAAGCGCGGCGTGGACGAATTGCTGATCGAAGAGGAATTCGCGCAAAAGCTCGCGAAGAGCGCGGCGACCGGCACGCCACTGCGCATCAAGCTCGGGCTCGATCCCACCGCGCCGGACATTCACATCGGCCATACGGTCGTGCTGAACAAGATGCGTCAGTTGCAGGACCTCGGTCACACGGTGATCTTTCTGATCGGCGATTTCACGTCGCTGATCGGCGATCCGTCGGGCCGTAACGCCACGCGGCCGCCGCTCACGCGCGAGCAGATCGAATCGAACGCGAAAACCTATTTCGAGCAGGCCGCGCTCGTGCTCGACCGCGACAAGACCGAGATCCGCTACAACAGCGAGTGGTCGATGCCGCTCGGCGCGGACGGCATGATCAAGCTCGCGTCGCGCTACACGGTCGCGCGGATTCTCGAGCGTGAAGATTTCACCAAGCGTTTTCAGAGCGGCGTGCCGATCTCGATCCACGAGTTCCTGTACCCGCTGATGCAAGGCTACGACTCCGTCGCGCTGAACGCCGACCTCGAACTCGGCGGCACGGATCAAAAATTCAATCTGCTGGTGGGCCGTGAGTTGCAGAAGCAGTACGGCCAGGAACAGCAGTGCATCTTGACGATGCCGCTGCTCGAAGGTCTCGACGGCGTCGAGAAGATGTCGAAGTCGAAGAACAACTACATCGGCATCAGCGAAAAGCCGAACGACATGTTCGGCAAGCTGATGAGTATTTCCGACGTGCTGATGTGGCGTTACTTCGAGCTGCTCTCGTTCCGCCCGATGGAAGAGATCGCCGGCTTCAGGAAAGAGATCGAAGCGGGTCGCAATCCGCGTGATTTCAAGGTGATGCTCGGGCAGGAAATCGTCGCGCGCTTTCACTCGCAAGCCGACGCCGAGCGCGCGCTCGAAGACTTCAACCATCGCGCGAAGGGCGGGGTGCCGGACGATATTCCGTCGCTCACGCTGGCCGGCGCGCCGCTCGCGATCGGCCAGTTGCTCAAGCAGGCCAACCTCGTGCCGTCGACGAGCGAAGCGCTGCGCAACATCGAGCAAGGCGGCGTGAAGATCGACGGCGCGACCGTGTCCGACAAGGGTCTGAAGGTTGAGGCCGGCGAGTACGTCGTGCAGGTCGGCAAGCGCCGTTTTGCGCGCGTCACGCTGACGGCCTGATGAGCCGGGCATTGCATTCGGAGCCGCGCCGATGATCGCGCTGATCCAGCGTGTGCGGCATGCGGAAGTGCGCGTGAACGATCGCGTGACCGGCGCGATCGAAGCGGGGCTGCTGGCGCTCGTCTGCGCGGAGCGCGGCGACACGGAAGCCGCAGCCGACCGGCTGCTCGCCAAGGTGCTCGGCTACCGCGTGTTCAGCGACGCGGCCGGCAAGATGAATCTCTCCGTGCAGAATCTCGACGGCGCGGGCCGCGCAGGCGGTTTGCTGCTCGTTTCGCAGTTCACGCTGGCCGCGGATACGAACAGCGGCTTGCGCCCCAGCTTCACGCCAGCCGCGCCACCGGATGAAGGCAAGCGGCTCTTCGATTACTTCGTTGCGGCGGCCCGCGCGAAGCATCCGATTGTGGAGACAGGCGAATTCGGCGCTGACATGCAGGTGTCGCTCGTCAATGATGGGCCGGTCACCTTCTGGCTCCAGGCGAACGCCTGAAGCGCGCGTCAACACGAGGCGCGCAACGGCGCCCGCGTCTACTCTCCAGCCGGATTTGCGACAATACCGGCTCGGCATAACCGGCGAATAGCGCCCACTTCATCCCATGACCACGCAGATTCTATTCATCCGCCACGGCGAGACCGACTGGAACCGCATCAAGCGCATTCAAGGTCACATCGACATTCCGCTTGCGACGACCGGGCTCGAGCAGGCGCAACGCCTTGCGCGCCGCATCGCGAATGAAGCGAAGCAGGGCGCGCGGCTCGATGCGATTTATTCCAGCGACCTGCAGCGCGCGCGGCAAACCGCGCAGCCGATTGCCGAGATGCTCGGCTTGCCGCTGCAACTGCGCGAGGGTTTGCGCGAGCGCTCCTATGGTGCGTTCCAGGGGCATGACAGCGACGAGATCGCCGCTCGTTTCCCCGATGAACACACGCACTGGCAAACCCGTGATCCGGGTTTCGCGCCGCCGGAAGGTGAGTCGCAACGCGTCTTCTACCATCGCGTGCTGCATGCGGTCGAGCCGCTAGTGGCCGCGCATCCTGGCGGACGAATCGCGTGTGTCGCGCATGGCGGCGTGCTCGATTGCGTGCGCCGGTTCGCATGCGCCTTGCCGCTCGATGCACCGCGTGATTACGCGTTGCTGAATACGAGCGTGAACGTGGTGGATTTTGACGGCGGCAAGGCGTCCATCGTGTCGTGGGCGGACGTGTCGCATCTCGATGCGCCCAGCGCGGACGATAGTTTCAAGAAGGTGCTGTAACCCGTCGATCGGCGCGCCGCTTCCAACTGCATGCGCCTGGCTCAGGTCGCGGCCGAATCCCACAAGCCCGGCAGTCCGCTCGACGAGTCCGGCGCGGCGAGACCGAAATGCCGGTAGGTCAGCAGCGTGGCGACCCGCCCACGCGGCGTGCGCTGCAGGAAGCCTTGCTGGATCAGATACGGTTCGAGCACGTCTTCGATCGTGTCACGCTCTTCGCCGATGGCAGCCGCGAGATTGTCGACGCCGACGGGGCCGCCGTCGAACTTGTGCAGAATCGCCTCGAGCAGCTTGCGGTCCATCAGGTCGAAGCCGACCGCGTCCACGTCGAGCATTTTGAGCGCCGCGTCGGCCACTTGCGCGGTGATGTTGCCGTCGGCTTTCACCTCGGCGAAATCGCGCACGCGCCGCAGCAGCCGGTTGGCGATCCGCGGCGTGCCGCGCGCGCGCTTGGCGATTTCAAACGCGCCGTCCGGATGGATCTGTGCATTCAGCAGCGACGCCGAACGCGTGACGATGCGCGAGAGTTCCTCGGCGTTATAAAACTCCAGCCGCGCCACGATGCCGAAACGGTCACGCAGCGGATTGGTCAGCATGCCCGCACGCGTGGTCGCGCCGACCAGCGTGAACGGCTGCAGGTCCAGCTTCACGCTGCGCGCGGCCGGCCCTTCGCCGATCATGATGTCGATCTGATAGTCCTCCAACGCCGGATACAGAATTTCCTCGACGACCGGCGAGAGCCGGTGGATTTCGTCGATGAACAGCACGTCGTTGGCCTCGAGATTGGTGAGCAGCGCGGCGAGATCGCCGGCGCGTTCGAGCACTGGGCCGGACGTTTGCCGCAGATTCACGCCCATTTCCCGCGCGATGATGTGCGCGAGCGTGGTCTTGCCCAAACCAGGCGGCCCGAACAGCAGGACGTGGTCGAGCGATTCCGAACGGCGCCTGGCGGCCTCGATGAAAATTTCCAACTGGCCGCGCACTTTTTCCTGCCCGACGTATTCCTCGAGCTGGCGCGGGCGCAACGCGCGCTCGAACGCTTCTTCGTTCGGCGAGACGGGCGTGGCCGCGATGATGCGTTCGGCGGCGAGTTTGTCGGTTTCGATCATGGGTTCATTGTACCGCGCGCGCCTGGCTTCAACCCTTGGACAGCGCCTTCAACGCGAGCTTGATGCCCTCGGAAACGCCGGTGCCGGCCGGCACGTTTTTGACGGCCGCCAACGCTTCTTTCTCGGAGTAGCCCAAGGCAAGCAGCGCGTTAAGGATATCGGGGGCGTGGCCGGATGCCGACGCCGCGCCGGCCATCGCGCCGAGATCCGCGCCTAGCTTGCCCTTCAGTTCGAGCAGCAGCCGCTCCGCCGTTTTCTTGCCGATGCCGGGCACGCGCGTGAGACGCGCCGCATCCTGCAGCGTGACGGTCTGCGCGAGTTCGTGCACGCTCATGCCCGAGAGCACCGCCAGCGCCATGCGCGCGCCGATGCCGGAAATTTTCAGCAGTTCGCGGAAGGTCGAGCGTTCCTCGGCCGTGCCGAAGCCATACAGCAGATGCGCGTCCTCGCGCACGATCATTTGCGTGAGCAGCACGACACGTTCGCCGGTCGACGGCAGGTTGTAGAACGTGCTCATCGGCACGTCGACTTCATAACCGACGCCGTTGCAGTCGACGAGCAAATGCGGCGGATTTTTTTCCAGCAGAACGCCGGCAATGCGACCGATCATGGGGAGTTCATTCTTGAGAGAAAGGGCGAGTGTAGCGCAGCGAGCGGGCGGCGCGTCGTGCGCTTTTTCGCTTAGCCGACGAGGCGTCCGCGCCTGACGCGCAGCCCTTTCTTCGCCAGCGAAGGCGCGATGCCGCCGAGCGTGCTCAGCGTCGATCCGCCGTGAGCGTGGCAGATCGCCATGCCGAGCGCGTCGGCGGCGTCGGTGCTGGGTACGCCGGAAAGACTGAGCAGCCGCACCACCATCTGCTGCATCTGCTCCTTGGTTGCGCGCCCGTAGCCCACCACGGCCTGCTTCAACTGCAACGCGGTGTATTCGGCGACCGGCACGCCGCCCGCCACCAGTCCGCAGATTGCCGCGCCGCGTGCCTGGCCGAGCAGCAAAGTGGATTGCGGATTGACGTTGACGAACACTTTTTCAATCGCCGACTGATCCGGCGAATGCTGGCGAATCAGCGTGGAGATGCCTTCGAAAATGGTGCCGAGACGCGACGGCAGATCCGCGTCGGCGGTCTTGATGACGCCGCTCGCGACATAGCTGAGCGTGTGACCGCTTTGATCGATCACGCCGAAGCCGGTCACGCGCAAGCCGGGGTCGATGCCGAGAATTCTCATGGAGTGCCGCACGCGCGGTAAAAAGCTGGTGCCTGCGATACTACAACGAACGTGCCGCGCGGCGGCCGGCATGCGGCGATGTCGGCGGAATAAAAACTGCTGCTGCATGCGTACAGGGAGGTCATCGCGGATGGAGCGCTATCGGAATGTCAGTGGCGATTCGGGCGTCGCGGCGTATGAGATTGGCGACGACTATGTCGCGGTCCGTTTCAAGACCGGCGTCGCGTATTGGTACACGGAGGCGAGCGTCGGTGTGAAGCACGTTGCCGCGCTCAAGCGTCTCGCGCGACGAGGGCAGGGGCTCAGCACTTACATCAGCCAGCATCCCGATGTCAGCGGAGGTTACGAGAGAAAGGACCCGGACGATTGAACGGTGCAGCGCAGAGGGAAGGCAACAAAAAACGGCCTGATGGAAGTCTCCACCAAGCCGTCTCATTCAAGCCAACTGGGTGACCGATGCGCCAATCGAACCGCGCGCCGTGCCCCAAAAGCCGGAATCAATGCCGGAAGTGCCGCACCCCGGTCAACACCATCGCGATGTTGTGCTCGTCCGCCGCGCCGACCACTTCGTCGTCGCGCATGGAGCCGCCCGGCTGGATCACGCAGGTCGCGCCCGCGGCCACCACCACATCCAGACCGTCGCGGAACGGGAAGAACGCGTCCGACGCCACGGCCGAACCGGTCAGCGTCAAACCGGCGTTCTGCGCCTTGATGCTCGCGATGCGCGCGGAATCGACGCGGCTCATCTGGCCCGCGCCGACGCCGAGCGTCATGCCGTTGCCGCAGAACACGATGGCGTTCGACTTCACATACTTCGCGACGCGCCACGCGAACAGCAGATCGTCCATTTCCTTCGGCGTCGGGTGACGCTTCGTGACCACGCGCAATTCACGCGGCTGCACGTTCTTCGAATCGAGCGACTGCACCAGCAGACCGCCGCCGACGCGCTTCAGATCGAACGCGTTATGGCCTTCGCCCAGAGCGATTTCCAGCAGACGCACGTTCTGCTTCGCCGCGAACACTTGCCGAGCCTCGACGCTGAACGACGGCGCGATCAGCACTTCGACGAACTGCTTGGCCACGGCTTGCGCCGCCGCTTCGTCCACTTCGCGGTTGAACGCGATGATGCCGCCGAACGCCGAGGTCGGGTCGGTCTGGAACGCCTTGGCATACGCTTCGTTCGCGTCCGCGCCCACCGCCACGCCGCACGGATTGGCGTGCTTGACGATCACGCAGGCCGGCACGTCGAAGGTCTTCACGCATTCCCACGCCGCGTCGGAATCCGCGATGTTGTTGTACGACAGTTCCTTGCCTTGCAACTGGTTGTAGTTCGCGAGCGCGCCGGCCGGCACGGACAGGTCGCGATAGAACGCGGCGCTCTGGTGCGGGTTTTCGCCGTAGCGCAGGTCCTGCACCTTGTCGAACGCGAGATTGAAGGTGGACGGATACGTGTTGCGCGACGCGTGTTGCAATTCGTCGGTCAGGCTCGTCAGGTAGTTCGTGATCGCGCCGTCGTATCGCGCGGTGTGCGCGAATACCTTGGTGGCGAGGCGGAAGTTCGTCTTGTACGACACCGCGTTGCCGTTCGCGCGCATCTCCTCGAGCACCACCGCGTAGTCCGCCGGGTCGACCACCACCGTCACGTCGCGATGATTCTTCGCAGCCGAGCGCAGCATGGTCGGGCCGCCGATGTCGATGTTCTCGATCGCGTCTTCCAGCGAGCACGCTTCCTTCGACACCGTCTGCACGAACGGGTACAGGTTCACGACCAGCAGGTCGATTGTCGGAATGTCGTGCTTTTCGAGCGCGGCCATGTGCTCCGGCAGATCGCGGCGCGCGAGAATGCCGCCGTGCACCTTGGGGTGCAGCGTTTTCACGCGCCCGTCCAGCATTTCCGGGAAGCCGGTGTAATCCGCGACTTCGGTGACGGAGAGGCCCGCGTCCGCGAGCAGTTTCGCGGTGCCGCCGGTCGACAGGATCTTGACGCCGAGGTCCGACAGCGACTTGGCGAAGTCGACGATGCCGGACTTGTCGGAAACGGAGATGAGCGCTTGCTTGATCATGATGAAGACGAAAAGCCGAAGGGAAACGTGGCAGGGCGCGAAGAAATGACGACGCGCTACAACAAACCGTGCTGTTGCAGCTTCTTGCGCAGCGTATTGCGGTTGATGCCGAGATACTCGGCGGCCAGCGACTGATTGCCGCCGGCCTGCTCGAGCACCACTTCGAGCAAAGGTTTTTCCACACATGAAATGACCATGTCGTAGACGTCGTGCGGATTGGAGCCGTCGAGATCCTGGAAATAGATGCCCAGGCTGTCGCGGACAGATTGTTCGATGTTGTTCTTGCTCATGCTGCTAGTCGGTCGGTATGGTCCGGCTCGCCGTCGTTGTTGTCGAGCGTTTCGTCGACGTAGACGAGGCGCTCGGAGATCGCCTTCTGTGCGTCGAAGAATTCGTTGACGGCGAGGAGTTGTTCGCGCGTGGTGTCCAGCGTATTCATGCGATGCCGGAACACGTTGGCGCCAGAAAGGCCGCGAGTGTACCAGCCGATGTGCTTGCGCGCAGTGCGCACACCGGTAAATTCGCCGTAGAACGCGTAGTGATCCTCGAGATGCTCGTTCATCACCTGCTGGATTTCGTCGATGCGCGGCGGCGGCAGCAACTCACCCGTTTGCAGGAAATGCTCGATCTCGCGGAACAGCCACGGGCGCCCTTGCGCGGCGCGGCCGATCATGATCGCGTCGGCGCCGGTGGCGGCGAGCACTTCGCGCGCTTTTTGCGGCGACGTGATGTCGCCGTTGGCGACCACCGGAATGCGCACCGCCGCCTTCACCGCGGCGATGGTGTCGTACTCGGCCTCGCCGTGATACAGGTCGGCGCGCGTGCGGCCGTGCACGGTCAGCATCGAAATGCCGGCGGCTTCGGCGAGGCGCGCGATGGTGAGCGCGTTCCGGTTGTCGCGATCCCAGCCGGTGCGGATCTTCAGCGTGACGGGCACCGCGTCGGGCCCGACGCCCACCGCGCCCACCACCGCCTCGACGATGCGCTGCACCAGCGGTTCGTTCTGCAACAGCGCCGAACCCGCCGCCACGTTGCACACCTTCTTGGCCGGACAGCCCATGTTGATGTCGATGATCTGCGCGCCGTTCGCCACGTTGTAGCGGGCCGCCTCGGCCATCATGGCCGGATCGGCGCCGGCGATCTGCACGGCGATCGGCTCGACCTCGCCCGCGTGATTGGCGCGGCGCATGGTCTTTTCGCTTTTCCACAACTGCGCGTTCGAGGCGACCATTTCCGACACCGCATAGCCCGCGCCCAGCCGCTTGCAGAGCTGCCGGAACGGCCGGTCGGTCACGCCGGCCATCGGGGCGACGAACAGGTTGTTACGCAGATTGTGGGAGCCGAGAGTGGGCATGACGTGGACGCGCGCGCAACCGATTGTTCAGCTTCGTCAATCGGAGCGTTCGCGAAATGCAAGGGAAAACCGCTATTTTAGCGTTAACAGGTAACCGGGATTCGACATGTGTCGACCGTAACCTATTAAATCTTCTATGAAAGCGGGCCGGTTCATAGAGCCGCCGCCGTTTGCGCCGCTTGCTCCAAGCGCCCGGAAAACCGCGCAAAAAAACCGCGCGGCGCAAGCGGGCGGTGCACTCAGCGGCGCTGTCCGAACATCATCTGACGCGCCAGCGCGGTTTTCACCGGCGGCACGAATTCGAGCGCGGTGAGCGCGAGGCCGCGCATGATCGCGAGCGGCGCAAAGTCGATGGTGAACAGTCGCGCGAGCGTGTCGGTGGCGCCGATCGTCATGCGCCGGTCGAGCGCGCGGCGTTGCGCGAAGGTCGCGAGGGCGAGCGGCGTCGGGCCTTCCGCGGATAGCGCGTCGGCGAGCGCGTGCGCGTCGCGCAGGCCGAGATTCAAACCCTGGCCCGCCACCGGATGCAGCGTCTGCGCCGCGTTGCCGATCGCGACGATGCGGCCCTTCACGAGCGTATCCACCGCGTTCAGTCCGAGCGGAAACGACGCGCGTCCCCGGATCTGCGTGAAGCGGCCCATCCGGTCGCCGAAGGCGGCGCCGAGTTCGCGCAGGAATTCGTCGTCGGAAAGCTGCGTGCGGCGCGCGGCTTCCTCGGGCGCGCAGCACCACACCAGCGCGTAATCCGCGCCGCGCACGCCGCCCATCGGCAGGAGCGCGATCGGCCCTTGGGACGTGAAGCGCTCCCACGCCACGTGCGGCTGCGGCGCCGATGCGCTGACCGTGCCGACCAGCGCGGTTTGCCCGTAGTCGCGCGTGTCGCCCGCCGCCGCGCTCTTGCCGGCTTTCTTCTGATCGCCGAACAGGCCGCCTTCGGCGTTCACCAGAATGCGGCTGCGCAAATGCCGCGTGACGCCCGCGGTTTCGATCGGCAGCGTGACGCCGTCGTGTTCCTGCGTCGGCGCGGCGGCGGAGGTGGAGCGGAACCAGTGCACGGGCGTGGCATGCACCGCTTGCGCGAGACCGTGGACGATCGAGCCGTAGCGCAGCACGTAGCCGAGCGCCGGCAAGCCGTGCTCGCGCTGGTCGATCAGCGTGCGGCCGAAGTGTCCGCGCTGCGACACGTGAATGCGTTCGATCGCGGTGGCGTCGGCGGGCCAGTTCAGCGGCTCCAGAATCATCCGGCTGCCGTGCGACACGGCGATCGCGCGCGGATCGGCGATCGAATCCTCCGGCTCGCGCGCGTCGACGAGCGCGATCTTGAGCGCATGCGTCGCGCTGCGGCGCGACAGCCAGCCGGCGAGCGCCAGTCCGACCGGACCGGCGCCGACGATCGTCACGTCGAAATCGAATGACTGAGCGGAGGCGGCGGGCTTCAGAATCACCGCCGACTGGGAAACGTCGTTCATCGCGGATTACGTCCTCGTTTCATGGGTCGCGCGGGCTTCCTGCATGAGCGCCTCGATCTCGTCGGCGGCCACCGGCACGTCGCGCGTCATCAGCTCGCAGCCGGTCGGCGTGACGATCGCGTCGTCCTCGATGCGGATGCCGATATTCCAGTAGCGCTCCGGCACGCCTTCGGCCGCACGGATGTACAGGCCCGGCTCGACGGTCAGCGTCATCGACGCCTGCAGCGTGCGCCACGGCAGCGCGCCCGCTTCGTCGCGCGGCGCGCCGCGCTCGCGGTAGTCGCCGACATCGTGCACGTCCATGCCGAGCCAGTGGCCGGTGCGGTGCATGTAGAAGGGCGCGTAGGCGCGCTCGGCGATCACGTCGTCGACCGAGGCGAACTTCGTGCGTTCGACGATGCCGGTGTCGAGCAAGCCTTGCGACAGCACGCGCACGGCGGCCTGGTGCGGCTCGTCGAAGCTGGCGCCGGGACGCGTGGCGTCGACGGCGGCCTGCTGCGCGGCCAGCACGATGTCGTAGAGTTCGCGCTGCGCCGGCGTGAAGCGGCCGCTCGCCGGAAAGGTGCGGGTGATGTCGGACGCGTAGCCGTCGAGTTCGCACGCCGCGTCGATCAGGATCAGGTCGCCGTCCCGGGCAATCGCGTTGCCTGCCGGGTAATGCAGCACGCAAGCGTTGGCGCCCGCCGCGACGATCGACGTGTAAGCCGGCGCCTGCGCGCCGAATTTGCGGAACGTGTAGAGCAGCTCGGCTTCGAGTTCGTACTCGCGCACGCCGGGGCGGCACGCGGCCATCGCGCGGCGATGCGCTTGCGCGGAAATCCGCCCCGCGCGGCGCATGACGGCGAGTTCGTGGTCATCCTTGAAGAGCCGCATGTCGTCGAGCAGCGGCATCAGGTCGCGCGCGGCGCCGGGCGCCGCGACGCCGCTGCGGCCCTGCGCGCGCACCGCCTCAAGCCAGCCGCGCACTTGCTCATCCAGTTGCGCCGACGTGCCGAGCGCGTAATGCACCGACGGCTTGTCGGCGAGAAGCCGAGGCAGTTGCGCATCGATTTCGCCGACGGCGAATGCGGCGTCGAAGCCGAACGCCGCGCGCGCGCCTTCCGGGCCGAAGCGGAAGCCTTCCCACGTCTCGCGCTCGACGTTTTTCTCGCGGCAGAACAGGATCGACGCCGGCTCGCCGGTCGCGGCGCTGGCGTCGAGCACCAGCAATGCCTCGGGTTCGGTGAAGCCGGTCAGGTAATAGAAGTAGCTGTCGTGCCGGTACGGATAGTCGGCGTCACGGTTGCGCACCGTTTCGGGCGCGGTGGGGACGATGGCGACGCCGCCGCCCGCGGCGCGCAGCGCGGCGAGTACGCGCTCGCGGCGCGTGCGGTAGACGTCGATGGCGATGGTGGGTTCGGTCGGCTGGTTCATCGTGCGATTGTAGCGCCCAATGCCGCGACCTATTTGGCGGGGCTACTGGCGCGCAGGCCCGTGACGGCGGCCGAGCCCACGACGTGCTGGAGGCCGCCGCCCGGCCCCCGTGGCCGCTGCACCGCGCCAACCGTAAGACAGCGCGATGGCCGCCCGTGCATGCCGTCCGCGCGCCCCTTGCCGCCGCGTTGGCCGTTCGGCCGGCTAGACGCAGCGCGAGCGACGGGGCAATGTTGCAATCCATCCACAGCGAGTCTGCATGCGGCTCGCGAACATGCGGCGTGCTGCTCGGGAATGCCGCCAAGCCCTTATACTTTCGCCGAATTCAAGAAAAGGCAGATGGTCATGATGAAACTCATCGGTTCGCTCGCCAGCCCCTTCGTGCGTAAAGCGCGGATCGTGCTGGCCGACAAGAAGATCGACTACGAACTGGTGCCCGAGAACGTCTGGGCGCCGGACACGAAGATTCACACCTTCAATCCGCTCGGCAAGGTGCCCTGCCTCGTGATGGAAGATGGCGAAGCGGTGTTCGACTCGCGGGTGATCTGTGAATACGTGGACACGCTGTCGCCGGTCGGCAAGCTGATTCCCCAGTCGGGGCGCGAGCGTGTCGAGGTGCGTTGCTGGGAGGCGCTCGCCGACGGCATGCTGGACGCGGCAGTGCTGATTCGTCTCGAAGGCACGCAGCGCGCGCCCGAGCAGCGCGTGGAAGCCTGGGTCGCGCGGCAGCAGCGCAAGATCGACGAAAGCCTGATCGCGATGTCGCAGGGTTTGGGCAGCAAGCCGTGGTGCGCGGGCAATCACTACACGCTCGCGGACATCGCGGTGGGCTGCGCGCTGGGCTACCTCGACTTCCGCATGCCCGAGTTGAACTGGCGTGAACCGTATCCGAATCTGGACAAGCATTTTCAGAAGCTTTCGCTGCGCCAGTCGTTTATCGACACCGTGCCGGCGAATTGAACGGGCGGTTATCGGCGTACACGGGGAATAAGAAGCGAATCAGAACCGCATAAGCAGCGAGTAAGCACCGCGCCAGCGATGCGGCCGTCGTGAACGAATGCTTGCCCGAATTCGCGGCAACTTTGAAAATTGAGGTCACTCAAGCTTGCAAAAGCATGAATAAAACCTTGCATCGTGGTAAAAAACGCCTGCTCGTCAGGCGTTTTTTTTGTCTGCGCGCGTGGCGCAATGGCTGATGCAATCGACATACACTGATTTTATTTGTCGGCAGTAGGCGGCCATTGCGAATGGGGCGGCGCATTAAAAGCGCGTCGCCGAAATCAATAACATCGCAAAGAGACTTCCACGATGAAACAGTATCGCCTCGTCATCGCCGCTTCGGCGTTCGCGTTGCTTGCCGCATGCTCCAGTGTCGGCAATGTCGATCCGTCCGCCTTGATCCAGTCCGGCCAGTTGGCCACCCAGGCCGCCACCTTGAGCGACACCGACGTGCGCGCGCTGAGCGACAAGTCCTGCGCGCAACTGGACAGCGAAAACAAGATCGCCGCGCCGAACAGCAAGTACCAGAAGCGCCTCGACAAGATCGCCGCGCAACTGGGCGACAACATCAACGGCACGCCGGTGAACTACAAGGTGTATCTCACGAAGGACGTCAACGCCTGGGCAATGGCCAACGGCTGTGTGCGCGTCTATAGCGGCCTGATGGACATGATGAACGACAGCGAAGTGCGCGGCGTGGTCGGCCACGAAATGGGCCACGTGGCATTGGGCCATACGAAGAAGGCGATGCAGGTCGCATACGCGACCTCGGCGGTGCGCTCGGTGGCGTCTTCAACGGGCGGCGTGGCGGCGGCGCTGTCCGGTTCGCAGCTCGGCGAGTTTTCCGAGAAGCTGATTAACGCGCAATTCTCGCAAGCGCAGGAAAGCGCGGCCGACGATTATTCGTTCGATTTGCAGAAAAAGAAGAAGCTCGATCCGTCGGGATTGGTGACGGCATTTAACAAACTCGCGCAGGCGGACGGCGGCAAATCGAGCATATTGAGTTCGCATCCCGCTTCACCGGCGCGTGCGCAGCATATTCAGCAGCGGATCGCTTCGAATCAGTAACGCCTGATTTATGGAAAACGCGCGCTGGCGGAATCCCGTCAGCGCGCGTTTTTCTATTGACGGTTGATGTTCGGCGATGAATTCACCGCGCCGCTTTCACGTATAAACGGACGGCGCGGTGACGCAGGATTTACTGCGGCTTATTGTTTCCATTCCGGCGCCGCGTTATCCCCGGCCCGAATGCAAACCCGAACGCCAGCAGCAGCAACGAAACGGCCAGCACCGTATTGTTGCCGCTCGTCACATAGGGCGTGCTGCCCGAAGTGCCTTGCACCGTCAGATCGAGCGAGCCGATCGTGTACGGCGTCAGCCGTCCGAGCACCTTGCCGTTGGCGTCGATCGCGGCGGTCATACCGGTGTTGGTGGCACGCAGCATGGGCCGGCCCGTCTCCAGCGAACGCATGCGCGCGATCTGCAGATGCTGGTCGAGCGCGATGGTGTCGCCGAACCAGGCGAGGTTGGTGGAGTTGATCAGCACGCCGGCCGGCGTGTCGCTCTCGCGGATGGTGCGCGCGATCTCCTCGCCGAAAATGTCCTCGTAGCAGATGTCGACCGCGACCGGCTGGTTATGCACGATGAACGGCTTCTGCACCGGCGCGCCGCGCGCGAAATCGCCAAGCGGGATGCTCATCAGATTGACGAACCAGCGAAAGCCCCACGGCACGAATTCGCCGAACGGCACGAGGTGATGTTTGTCGTAGCGATACACGTCGCGGGTGCCGGGCGTGACGCCGAACAGACTGTTCGTATAGTCGACCACCCGGCCTTCCGGCGTGATGGTGCCGCCGATCGCGCCGAACAGGATCGCGCTGCCGGTCGAATCCGAGAAATCGCGCACCGCCGACGCGAACCGCGGCGGCAACTGCTGCGCGAGCACGGGAATGGCGGTTTCCGGCGTGATGATGAGGTCGGCGGGCTTCGACGTAATCATCTGCTGATACTGCTCGATCGCGGCGCGCATGCCGGATTCCTCGAACTTCATTTCCTGTTTGACGTCGCCTTGCAGGAGGCGCACCGTCAGTGGCGCGTTGGCGGGCACCGTCCATTGCACGAGCGGCAGCAGCAGGCCGGCCGCGATCAGCGCCAAGGCCATGCCGCCGGGAACCGCGATGCGCGCAATGCTGCGTTCAGAGCCGGTGGGCTGACTGCCGCCGCTGTCGGCCAACACGCGCGCGGGCAGCAGCGGCAGCAGCGCCTGCACGATCAGCGCCGCCGTCAGCGCCAATATCCAGCCGACGCCATACACGCCCGCCACCGGCGCGAAACCGGCGAACGGTCCATCCACTTGCGCATAACCGCTCGCGAGCCACGGAAAACCGGTGAATATCAGGCCGCGCAGCCATTCGCTAATCGCCCAGGCGCTCGCGAAGGCGAGCGCGCCGTGCCACGTCGGCGAAAACGGTTTGTCGGAGGCCGACGCGCCGTTGCGCGCGTGGCCGGCGCAAAACGACCATACGCCCGCAGCCAGCGCGGGATAGAGCGCCAGATACAAGGAGAACAGCACCACCGCCGCGCCCGCGAGCGGCGCGGCCATGCCGCCGTAGTCGTGCATGCTGACGTACAGCCACCAGACGCCCGAGACGAAGTTGCCGAAGCCGAAGGCGCCGCCCGTCAGCGCGGCGCTTTTCCAGCCGGTGCTGCGCGTGAGCCACGCGAAAAAGAACGTGAAGATGACGAGTTCGAGCCAGCCGCCATGCGGCGTGGGCGCGAACGACAGCGTGTTCGCCGCACCGGCGGCCAGTGCGACGAGGTAATGCCAGCGGGGGAGTGCGCGGCCGCGGGTGTCGGCGGCAGCGGCGCTCACGCCGCTGCGCGAACGGGTGGTAATCGGGTCGGCCATTATTGCGCGGTCGGCGTGAGGAGTTGGGAAGCGAAGAAACGAAGCCGGTCAGGTCTGAACGTGCTGGGCTTCGCGCTCGCGCTGGCCGGCGAGCGGATCGCGGCGCACCAGCAGCATGTGAATCTGGCGGGCGTCACCGCGCAGAATTTCGAAGATCAGGTCGTCGAGGCGGACCTTTTCGCCGCGATGCGGCACTCGCCCGAAGTGATGCGTGACGAGGCCGCCGATCGTATCGACTTCCTCGTCCGAGTAATGGGTGCCGAAGGCCTCGTTGAACTGCTCGATCTCGGTGAGCGCGCGAACGCGGAAACGCCCGTCCGGCGACGCGATGATGTTGCCGCTTTCCTCGTCGAAATCGTATTCGTCCTCGATGTCGCCGACGATCTGCTCCAGCACGTCCTCGATCGTGATCAGGCCGGCCACGCCGCCGTATTCGTCGACCACCACCGCGAGGTGATTGCGATTCACGCGGAAATCGTGCAGCAGCACGTTCAGGCGCTTCGATTCAGGAATGAAGACGGCGGGGCGCAGCATGCCGCGCACGTCGAATTCCTCTTCGGCGTAATAGCGCAGCAGGTCCTTGGCGAGCAGCACGCCGATGATGTTGTCGCGATTGCCTTCGTAGACCGGATAGCGCGAGTGCGCTTTTTCCAGCACGTAGGGAATGAATTCCGCAGGGCTTTCCGCGATGTTGATCGCGTCCATTTGCGCGCGCGGCACCATGATGTCGCGCGCGCTGAGTTCGGAGACCTGGAATACGCCTTCGATCATCGACAGCGAGTCGGCGTCGATCAGGTTGCGCTCGTGCGCGTCCTGCAGGATTTCCAGAAGTTCGGCGCGCGAGTCGGGCTCGGGCGAAATGAAGTCGGTCAGACGCTCGAGAAGTGAGCGTTTTTCGTGCGGTTTGTCGAGTTGGCGTCGACTGGGATACGTGTCGTTCATGGTAGTGCGCCCGGCAAGACTGGGCGCGCTGTTGCAGAGCATTAAGGATACACCACGCACATGGCAGGACCGTGTCCCGCCTGGCTGGCGATGAGTGAAGCAACGGTGAAACCGCCCCGTCGCGCAGGCGAAGCGTAGGTCAATCCTAACTGATTACGCGGGGAAAAGCGTTCCGAAGCAAAAAAGCGCGGCTGGTTACGCGATGAGCATGCTTGCGGCGGGCGCGTTCCGTTCGGCAGGCGGGCGGCGCATCGGCGGTTACCGCGTTCGGCGACCGCGCAGGGGTTTCACACAGGCCTCACCGGCGGCGCGCCGATGAGCGCGCAAACAACTCACTGGTTCGAGCGGCGGCCGTCCGCTTGCCCGGCCGCCTGACACCGTTCGAGCAGCGCTTCGAGCGCACGGTCGGGCATGCCGCTTTCGCGCAGCGCGTGGACCGTGCGGCTGACATAGTCGAGCGTCGTGCCGTAGCGTCCGCACGCGCAGCCGAATACCGTTTTGACGACCTCGTCTTGCAGCTTGCCGGTGTAACTCGGCACGTCGCGGCGCATCACGAAGGCGAGCGCGTCGACGCGCCGGCCGTCGGCGAGCACGCACGGCAGCCATGCCGGGCGGTACGAACCCATCGCCATTTCGCGGCGCCAAAGCGCTTCCAGATGCGGCATCGCGCCCTCCGCGGCGAGGCGGAACGCGATGCCGGTGCACGAGCCGCCGCGATCGAGCGCGAGCACGAGGCCAGGCTGCTCGGGCGTGCCGCGATTCACGCGCGACCACAAATACAGCCCGCGGTGATAGCCGTGCACCTTGGAGCGGGTGGCTTCGAGCGTCGGCAGGCCGGGGTTCCAGATCAGCGAGCCATAGCCGAACAGCCACAGATCGCTTGCGCGGTCCCAATCGCGCAACGTGCATTCGAGCGACGCGCGCAGTTCCTCGTCCGTCAGGAGCCGCGATTCGCCGAGCGCCGGCGGATAGTCGGGGCAGGGCGTTCGCGTGTCGGCTTCGGGGGAAGAGGTGCTCACGGTCGGTTTGAACGGGGTTGGCGGCGGCTATTGGTACGGATCGGGAAAACCCAGCTTGCCGAGGATTTCCGTTTCGAGCGCTTCCATTTCCTCGGCTTCTTCCTCGACTTCGTGGTCGTAGCCCTGGGCATGGAGCGTGCCGTGCACCAGCAGATGCGCGTAGTGCGCGATCAGCGGCTTGTTCTGCTCGGCGGCTTCCTGTTCGACCACCGGGCAGCACAGGATCAGGTCGCCCGTCACCGGATCGTCTTCCGATTCGGCGTAGGCGAAGGTCAGCACGTTGGTCGGATAGTCCTTGCCGCGATAGGTGCGATTCAGCGTGCGGCCTTCTTCGGCATCGACGAAACGCACGGTCAGCTCGCCGTCCGCGAAAAGCGCCGCCTTGATCCAGCCGGCCACGGCGGCGCGCGGCAGCAGCGCCTTGTGTTCCGGCCAGGCTTTGGCGGCGGGGAATTGCAGATTCAACGTCAGTTTCGGGGCGCGGCTCATGCGTGATGGATTTTGTTGCTCTTGTTGCTTTGTTTTCCGCGGCCTATGCCGTGGCATTCGGCGCGGCTCGACGCAAATGGGCGCGGCTCAGCGCGAATCCGCCGGATTGGCCGTTTTCTGCGAATGCGCATCGTACGCCTCCACAATTCGCGCGACCAGCGGATGCCGCACCACGTCCGCACTGGTGAAGCGCGTGAGCGCAATGCCGCGCACATCCGACAGCACCTGCTGCGCTTCGATCAGCCCGCTCTTCGCGCCGCGCGGCAAGTCGACCTGGGTCGTGTCGCCCGTGACCACCGCCTTCGAGCCGAAGCCGATGCGCGTGAGGAACATCTTCATCTGTTCGGGCGTGGTGTTCTGCGCCTCGTCGAGAATGATGAACGCATGATTCAGCGTGCGCCCGCGCATGTATGCGAGCGGCGCGATTTCGATCATCTGCCGCTCGAACATCTTCGCGGTCTTGTCGAAGCCGAGCAGGTCGTACAGCGCGTCGTAGAGCGGGCGCAGATACGGATCGACCTTCTGCGCCAGATCGCCCGGCAGGAAGCCGAGACGCTCGCCGGCTTCGACAGCCGGCCGCGTCAGCACGATGCGCTTGACCTGATCGCGCTCCAGCGCGTCCACTGCGCAAGCCACCGCCAGATAGGTCTTGCCCGTGCCCGCCGGACCGACGCCGAAGGTCACGTCGTGCGAGATGATCTGCTTCAGATAGTCGCGTTGCGCCGGCGTGCGGCCGCGCAGATCGGCGCGCCGCGTGTACAGCTTCGGGCCCAACTCTTCGAGGTCGTCCTCGCCGTTGTCGGCGGGTTCGTCGAACGGATGATCGGGATTGCCGGGAAAGCGCGGATCGACCGCCGCATCGCCATGGCCGTTGCCGTTGCCGTTCGTGCGATGCCGCGCCGGGTGGCGCACTTCGACGAGCGCGAGCTGGATGTCGTCGACCGACAGCGGCTCGCGCGCGTTGTTGTAGAAGTTTTCGAGCGCGGTGAGCGCGAGTTTCGCGCCGCGCCCGCGGATCGTGATGCGGTGGCCACGGCGTTGCAGCGTCACGTCGAGCGCCTGCTCGATCTGCCGCAGATTTTCGTCGAGCGGGCCGCAGAGGTTGGCGAGCCGCGCGTTGTCGTCGCGCGGTGCGGTGAATTCCAGATGCTGCTGAGTGGTCTTCAAGGCGGAGGATCGATCCTGTCGGTTCGTGACGCTGGCGCGCGTCGCTCAGTGAGTGGTGGCCGCTGCCGCAAGGGCGCTTGCTTCGGGACGAACGTCGTCGTGCACCAGCACGAGTTCGCCGCGCAGCGAATGCGGGTACGCGTGGACGATCTTCACGTCGACCATCTGGCCGATCAGCCGCGCGTGCGAAGCCAGCGGCGCGGGGAAGTTCACCACACGGTTGTTCTCCGTGCGGCCAGCGAGTTCGTTCGGGTCCTTGCGCGCCGGGCGCTCGACCAGAATGCGCTCGATCTTGCCGACCATCGAATCGCTGATGCGCTGCACGTTCTGTTCGATCGTAGCCTGCAAATGTTGCAGGCGCTTGAGCTTCACCTCGCGCGGCGTGTCGTCGTGCAGATTCGCGGCGGGTGTGCCCGGTCGCGGGCTATAGATGAACGAGAAACTGGTGTCGTACTTCATCTCGTGCACCAGCGCCATCATCTTGTCGAAGTCTTCTTCCGTCTCGCCGGGAAAGCCGACGATCATGTCCGTGGACAGCGACAGGTCGGGGCGGATCGCGCGCAGCTTGCGGATCACCGACTTGTATTCGAGCACCGTGTAGCCGCGCTTCATCGCCATCAGAATGCGATCGGAGCCGTGCTGCACCGGCAGATGCAGGTGGCTGACGAGCTTCGGCACCTTTGCGTAGGCGTCGATCAGGCGCTGCGTGAATTCCTTCGGATGCGACGTGGTGTAGCGAATCCGTTCGATGCCCGGAATCTCTGCGACGTATTCGATCAGCGTCGCGAAGTCGGCGATTTCGGCGGCGCCCAACGTGAGCGCGCCGCGATAAGCGTTCACGTTCTGGCCGAGCAGCGTGACTTCGCGCACGCCCTGATCGGCGAGACCGGCGATCTCGGTCAGCACGTCGTCGAGCGGGCGCGACACTTCCTCGCCGCGCGTGTACGGCACGACGCAGTAGCTGCAATACTTGCTGCAGCCTTCCATGATCGACACGAATGCGCTCGGACCTTCCACGCGCGCGGGCGGCAGATGGTCGAACTTTTCGATTTCGGGGAACGAGATGTCGACTTGCGCGCGGCCGGTTTCGCGGCGCTTGTCGATCATTTGCGGCAGACGGTGCAGCGTTTGCGGACCGAACACCAGATCGACATACGGCGCGCGCGACACGATCGACGCGCCTTCCTGGCTCGCCACGCAGCCGCCCACGCCGATGATCAGGTTGGGATTCGCTTCTTTCAGTTCGCGCACGCGGCCCAGGTCGGAGAACACTTTTTCCTGGGCTTTTTCGCGCACCGAGCAGGTGTTGAACAGAATGACGTCCGCGTCTTCCGGCGTGTCGGTCTTGACGAGCCCTTCAGCCGCGCCGAGTACGTCGACCATCTTGTCGGAGTCGTACTCGTTCATCTGGCAGCCAAAGGTCTTTACATAAACTTTCTTGGTCATCGAATTTCGCCGGTCGCAGTGGTTAACCTGGGGGCGTCAATTAAAAGGTGAAGAGGGGCGAAACATGCGGGCGGGCCGCGGAGCGGCGCTGCCGCCTTTTCAATGCAGGTTTGCCGCGTAGCTCAATATTATAGCCCTTCATCGGATGGGGTTTCGGGCGCTCCGTTCGCGCGCGGCCGCTCCGGCGGCAGGCCCAGCAAGCCTTCCAGTTCGTCCGACACCTGCGCGAAGCGCTCGCTCAAGAAATCCAGCAGCGCGCGCACGCGCGGCGCCATGAAGCGGTTGCGATGGTAGAGCGCGTGCAGCGGCGCATCGGGATAGCGCCACTCCGGCAGCAGGGTTTTCAGGCCGTCGGTGCGCAGATCCGCTTCCACGTCCCACATCGACTTGATCGCGATGCCGTAGCCGCGCAGCGCCCATTCGCGGGCGACCGCGCCGTCGTTCGTCTCGCGGGCCGTTTCGAGCGGCACCGTGTAGCTCTGTACTTCATCGCCGCGGGTGAAGCGCCATTCGTTGACCGGGCCGGACGCGGTGCCGAGCACGATGCAGTCGAAATTCGCGAGGTCGTGCGGATCCCTGGGTTCGCCCTTGCGCGCGATGTAGTCGGGCGATGCGCACAGCACGCGCCGGTTCGGCGCCAGCTTGCGCGCGACGAGCGAACTGTCCTGCGGCACGCCGAAGCGGATCGCCAGGTCGATGTCCTCCTGCACCAGATTCGACAGCGAGTCCGACAGCGTGAGCGCGAAGGTCACTTCCGGGTAGAGCGCGTTGAACTCGTCCAGCCAATGCATCAGCAGATTGCGGCCGAAGTCGGACGTCGCGGAGATGCGCACCTTGCCGCGCACCACGCCCTGGCCCGCTTGCAGCGCGGCTTCGGCGTCGTCGAGCGATTGCAGCGCCTGGCGGCAGCAGTTCAGGTACAGGCGGCCTTCGTCGGTGAGCCTGAGTTGCCGGGTGGTGCGCTCGAAGAGCCGGGCTTTCAGGCCGGCTTCCAGCTTGGCGAGGCGTGCGCTCGCCGCGGCGGGCGTCAAACCCAGCTTGCGGCCCGCCGCCGACAGGCTGCCCTGCTGCGCGGCTTCCACGAAGAGGCGGATATCACCGAGGTTATCCATCGTCATCCGACTTTCAATTTGGATTTGATAATGCTTCAAATGCTACGCCAATTATCAAAACCACGCGTGGCGGCGACAATCCAGTCCTCGAAAACCCTGGTGCGGCCAGCCGCTCACGCCATGCAACTCGATCACGCGACGATCGTCACCGCCGAACCCGACGCCGTCCGACGTTTTTTCGTCGGCGTCGTCGGGCTGGCGGACGGCGCGCGTCCGCCGTTTTCGATCGATGGCCATTGGCTGTACGCGAATGGTCGCCCGGTCATCCATCTGATCGAGGCGACGGCGCCCGGGCAAGCGGGACGTTCGACGCCGCGCATCGACCACATCGCATTCCGGCTGGAGGGCGCCGCCGAATGGCAGGCGCTGCTCGACCGTTTGCATGCGGCCGGCGTGGACTATCGGCTCGCGCGAGTGCCTCGGATGCGCGCGCAACCCGCCGAACTGCAACTGTTCGTCGCGCTCGCGCCGGGCGTCGTCATCGAATTCGTGACCGCGCTGCGCCACGGCGATCACGCTCAACTTGAGAACCTGGAGTAGAAGCATGCCCATTCCATTGCTCGCGCTGGCCATCAGCGCATTCGCGATCGGTACGACCGAATTCGTGATCATGGGGTTGTTGCCCGAGGTCGCGCACGACCTGGCCGTGTCGATTCCATCGGCCGGCTTGCTCGTGAGCGGCTACGCGCTGGGCGTCGCGGTCGGCGCGCCGCTGCTCGCGGTGCTCACCAGCAAGATGCCGCGCAAGCTGGCGTTGCAGTTGCTGATGGGCGTGTTCATCGTCGGCAATACGCTGTGCGCGATCGCGTCCAGCTATTCGGTGCTGATGATCGCGCGCGTGGTGACGTCGTTCGCGCACGGCTCGTTCTTCGGCATCGGCGCGGTGGTCGCGGCTTCGCTCGTGCCCGCCGAGAAGCGCGCGAGCGCGATTGCGCTGATGTTCACCGGCCTGACGCTGGCGAATGTGCTGGGCGTGCCGTTCGGCACGTTCATCGGCCAGCAATTCGGCTGGCGCGCGGCGTTCTGGATCGTCAGCGCATTGGGCGTGCTGTCGCTCGCGGGCGTCACGGCGCTGGTGCCGAATCGTCACGATGCCGGGCCGCTCGGTCTCGGTCATGAAGTGCGCGTGCTGAAAGACCCGCAAGTCTGGACCGCGCTCGCGATGACGGTGCTCGGCTTCGGCGGCGTGTTCGTGGTGTTCACCTATATCGCGCCGATTCTCGAACAGGTGAGCGGCTTCTCGCCGCGCGGCGTCACGTTGATTCTGGTGCTGTTCGGCGTGGGCCTCACGATCGGCAATACGGTGGGCGGCAAGCTCGCGGACCGCGCGCTGATGCCTTCGCTGATGGGCATTCTGGTCGCGCTCGCGGTGGTGATGGCGATCTTTGCGCGCACCAGCCATTCGCAGGTGGCCGCGGCGATCACGATCTTCGTGTGGGGCATCGCGGCATTCGCGACGGTGCCGCCGCTGCAGATGCGCGTGGTCGAAAAAGCGGCTGCCGCGCCGAATCTGGCCTCGACGCTGAACATCGGCGCGTTCAATGTGGGCAATGCGGGCGGCGCGTGGCTAGGCGGTTTGGTGATCGATCACGGCCATTCGCTCGATACGTTGCCGTGGGTCGCGGCGGCGGTGAGCGTCGCCGCGTTGCTGCTGACGTGGTTCGCCGCGCGCATGGATTCGCCGGAAGCGGTGGTGACGCAGCGGGCTTGACCGCGCGTGCGCCGCTCAGTCGCGGCGCTCGGCCCATATAAAGAATTCGCACAAGCTTTGCGGGAAGCGTCCTCCGCAATGCTGATAACAGTGTGAAGATAACTTCGTTGGGCGCGGCGGGACCCGATGCTATCTTGCTTCCACTAACCGCTTGCCCGCCGTCCGGCGGCGCTACAGGAGGCAATCATGCATTCCCCGCTTGCGCTGGTTCGCGATCCCGCCGCCGACCCCGGCACGTCGCCGCGTGCATCCGAACCCTTCGATGCACTGGAGCATCTGGTCGGCGTGAATCTCGCGCGTTTGCGCGCCGAGCGGCAACTCTCGCTCGACGCATTGGCTCGCGCTTCCGGCGTGTCGCGCGCGATGCTCGCGCAGATCGAATCGGCGCGCAGCGTGCCGTCCATCAAGGTGCTGTGCAAGGTGGCGGCGGCGCTGAAGGTGTCGGTGGCGGCGTTCTTGCGGCGGCATGCGACGAACGGCTTCGAGCATCTGCCGGCGGAGCGCTCGTCGCGCGTGGTCAGCTCGAACGGGCGCTATTCGGCGCGGCCGCTCTATCCCGACGCCGAACCGACCGCCGCCGAGTTTCACGAGTTGCGCATCGCGCCGTTGCACACCGAAGCCGGCACGCGCCGCGCGCCGGGCACGACGGTGAATCTGGTGGTGAGCGAAGGCACGCTGGAAGTCAGCGTGCACGATCAACGCCAGTTGCTCGCCACGGGTGACGCGATCGTGTTCGACGCCGATCAGCCGCATAGCCTGCGCAATCCCGGCGACACGGAAGCGCGCGCGTTTCGCGTCACGCTGAAGGCGGAGACGCCGCCGCGTTGGGACGTGCCCGCGCCGCACGAGACGACGCGCGAGGCCGCGCCGGTTTGATGGAATGGTGTGGGCGGACGCGGGCGCCGCGGCGCTGCCCTGGCGATGCCCGTCTGTCCAGTAGGGTTGCGCTGCGAGCCGGGCGCGACTGCTGTATGCTTTGCCAGCCGGTCGATTCCGGCAATCAGTGCGTCTTCAGGGCGGGGCGAAATTCCCCACCGGCGGTATGCCGGCAGCGCGAAAGCGTGAGCCGGCGAGCCCGCGAGCGCCCGCGTCGTTCAGGTTCTCAGCGTATCGAAAGCCGTAGCGGGGTCAGCAGATCTGGTGCGAAGCCAGAGCCGACGGTCAGAGTCCGGATGGAAGAAGATGTGCAGATAGTCATCTACGTTTTCCGTGGCGCCGCGAGTCATTCGAGCGGTGCGTGAACGGCGCTTCGGGCGGCGTTCAACGGCGCGTCCTTGTCTGTTTGCAATGCCCTGAAACGTTTCTCGCCCAACTTTTGCGATGAGCGTTTCAACCATGTCTTTTGCTGCTTTTCCCGCACCGTCGACGATTGCACCCGATGCATTCCTCGATCTCCCGCTGCTCGCCACCGAAGCCGTTCCGCCGCGCATCGCCGCCGCCTTGCAAGCCATGCGCGATGGCCGCGCCGTCGTCCTGCAGGACGACCACGACCGCGAGAACGAAGCCGATCTGATCGTGTCCGCCGAGCGTCTTTCCGTCGAAACCATGGCGCTGCTGATCCGCGAATGCAGCGGCATCGTCTGCCTGTGCCTGCCCGACGAGAAGATCCGCGCGCTCGAACTGCCGCCGATGGCCGTCAACAACGAAAGCCGTCACGGCACCGCGTTCACCGTGTCGATCGAGGCGCGCGACGGCGTGACCACCGGCGTATCCGCGCTTGATCGCGTGACGACGATTCGCGCCGCGATCGCCGATACGGCGAAGCCCGCCGACATCGTGCGGCCGGGCCACGTGTTCCCGTTGCGGGCGATGCCCGGCGGCGTGCTCGCGCGTCGCGGCCACACCGAGGGGACGGTCGACCTGGCGATTCTCGCGGGTCGGAAGCCGGCCGGCGTGCTGTGCGAACTGATGAACGCGGACGGCACGATGACGCGCGGCGCGGACGTCGAGCGCTTCGCACGGCAACACGATCTGCCGATGCTGACGATCGCCGAACTGGTGGCGTTTCGCGAGGCGCTGGCGGCGGCGCGGGAATGCGTGGCCGAAGCCTGAAGCGCGGCATGTGCGGCGCCGGATGATCCGGCACGCCGCTCAAACGACAAGGCCGACTGTTGCGCAGTCGGCCTTTTTTGTGGCTCGTGCCGCGAAGCGAAACGGCTACGACTGCACGTCTTTGAACTCGCCGCGCACGCCCGCCTCGATCAGCGCGGGCAGTTGATCCATGTGCTTCATGATGCGCGTCATGCCCATGTTGCGCAGCGCGTCCGCGTACCCGTCGGGAATATGGCTCGCGCCGACGAACGCGATCGTCTTCATGCCCGCCGCGCGCGCCGCGTTCAAACCGGCCACGCTGTCTTCCACGACGATGCATCGCGACGGATCCACGCCCAGCGTCTGCGCGGCGAAGCGATAGACATCGGGATAAGGCTTGGGCCGCGCCACCTGTTCGGCGCTGAAGATCCGCTCGCCGAAAATCTGCTGCAAGCCCGCGCGCCGCACCGAGGCATGCACGCGCGCCATCCGGCTATTCGACACGACCGCGGCCGGCAGCGTGACGCGTTGCAATGCGTCACGCACGCCGTTGATCGGGCTGAGCGATGCGGCGAGCGCGAGTTCGACCTGATGTTCGACGGTCGCGAGAAAGTCCGCGGGCAGCACGATATCGAACGACTTCTCGATGCCTTCGAGAAAGCGCGAGGTTTGCTGGCCAAAGGCCGTCTTGACGACCGCTTCGAAGTCGAGACCGGGGAAGGCGGCGGTCAGCGTTTCGACCATCACGCGGTCGGCGATGATTTCGCTGTCGACGAGCACGCCGTCGCAGTCACAGATGAGGTGGTCGATCATGCCTTGAAACGGAAAGCGGAAAGCGCGTGAGCCAGGCGAAAGCAAGCTCGGGCGCGGATTGAAAAGCGCCATGATACGTGCTTTGGCGCGGGCTGCGCGACGCCGCTGCTTTGCGTTCGCGCGCTTCTTGACCGCGGCTTCGTGCCCGCTCTTTAACTACCGCTTCTTAACCGCATTGCCTGGCCGCAAGGTCAGTGCGTGTGCAGGTACAAATACAGCCCCGCTGCCACCGCGCCGCCCACCAGCGGACCGAACACCGGAATCCACGCATAACGCCAGTCGCTGTCGCGCTTGCCGGGAATCGGCAGCAGCGTGTGCATCAGACGCGGCGACAAGTCGCGCGCCGGGCTCATTGCATAGCCGGTCGGGCCGCCGAGCGAGATGCCGATGCCGAGCACCAGCAGGCCGACCGGCAACGCGTCGAGCGCGCCGAGACCCACTTCGGGCGCAGCCAGATACAGCACGCCGAGAATCAGCACGAAGGTCGCGATCATTTCAGTCAACAGGTTGTGCGGCACGCTGCGAATCGCCGGCGACGTGCAGAACACGCCGAGCTTCACATCGGCATCGCCTTCTTTCGCGAAATGCTGGCGATACGCGACCCACACGAGCAGCGCGCCCGCCATGCCGCCGAGCATCTGCGCCGCGATGTAGCCGGGCACCTTGGCCCAGGCGAACTTGCCGGCCAGTGCGAGACTCACCGTCACGACAGGATTCAGGTGCGCCCCGCTAAACGACGCGGTGACGTAGACGGCGATGAACACGGCCATCGCCCAGCCCATCACGATGACGATCAGGTCCGCGCCTTTGCCTTTGGTGCGCGCGAGCAGCACATTGGCGACGGCGCCGTCGCCGAGCAGCACCACCAGCGCCGTGCCGATGAATTCCGCAATGTAAGGAGACATCGAAGGTTGATCCGAAACAGGGTTGTCAGGAAGCCGCCGGATAAGCGGCTTCGTTGCATCGAGAGGTTGGGGTCAAGCGGGTTTGGGCCGCGCGGGTCGGTCAGGACGCTCAGGACGCGTCGGCCCAGGCCTTGGCGGCGCGGATCGCGCGTTGCCAGCCGTCGAGGCATTGCTTGACGTCGGCGTGCGGCAGCGCGGGTGTGAAGCGGCGCTCCAGCTTCCACTGCTTCTGGAGTTCGTCCACGTCCTTCCAGTAGCCGACCGCGAGGCCGGCCAGATAGGCCGCGCCCAGCGCGGTCGTTTCGGCAACCTTCGGACGTACCGCGTCGACGCCGAGAATGTCGGCCTGGAATTGCATCAGCAGATTATTCGCGCAAGCGCCGCCGTCCACGCGCAATTCGCCGATGCGAATGCCGGAATCGGCTTCCATGGCCTTCAGCACGTCGAGCGATTGATAGGCGATCGAATCGAGCGCGGCGCGTGCGATATGCGCGGAGGTCGTGCCGCGCGTCACGCCGAACAGCGTGCCGCGCGCGCGTGCATTCCAATGCGGCGCGCCGAGCCCGGCGAAGGCCGGCACCAGATACACGCCGTCGCAATGTGGCACGCTGCGCGCCAGCGTTTCGATTTCCGCCGCGCTCTTGATGATGCCGAGGCCGTCGCGCAACCATTGCACCACCGCGCCGGCAATGAAGATGCTGCCTTCGAGCGCGTAGTTGATCTGGTCGCCGATTTGCCAGGCGATCGTGGTGACGAGATTGTTCTTCGACTCGATCGGCTTATCGCCGGTATTCATCACGAGGAAGCAGCCCGTGCCGTAGGTGTTCTTCACCATGCCCGACTGCGTGCACATCTGCCCGAACAGCGCGGCGTGCTGATCGCCGGCGATGCCCGCGAGCGGAATCTTGGAGGCGAACACGGTGGTCCTGGTCGGCCCATAGACTTCCGACGACGCCCGCACTTCCGGCAACATGCTGCGTGGAATGTCGAGCGCGTCGAGCAGTTCGTCGTCCCACTTCAGCGTATGGATGTTGAAGAGCATCGTGCGCGATGCGTTGGTCACGTCGGTGACATGCAGGCCGCCCTTGGTGAAATTCCACACCAGCCAGCTATCGACCGTGCCGAATGCGAGGCGGCCTTGCCTCGCCTTTTCGCGCGCGCCTTCGACGTTGTCGAGAATCCAGCGAATCTTGGTGGCCGAGAAGTACGAGTCGATCGGCAGGCCGGTTTTCGCGCGGACCTTTTCCTCCAGACCTCGCTCCTTGAGCTGGTCGCAGAAGTCGGCGGTGCGGCGGTCTTGCCAGACGATCGCGTTATAGACGGGATGGCCGGTTTCGCGGTCCCACACGACGGTGGTTTCGCGTTGATTGGTGATGCCGATCGCGGCGATGGAGGTGCCGTTCATGCCGGCGCGCGTCACGGCTTCGGCGGCGACGCCGGCTTGCGTCGACCAGATTTCCTGCGCATCGTGCTCGACCCAGCCCGGATGCGGATAGATTTGCTGGAATTCCTTCTGAGCGGTCGACACGATATTGCCGAGCCGGTCGAATAGCATCGCACGCGAACTGGTGGTGCCTTGGTCGAGCGCGAGGATGTACTGATCCTGCATTGTCTCTTCTCCATGCGTTTTATGGATCGCCGGACTGCGGACCGGCGACGGGAACGGCTTGTTGTTTTGAGCGGGCCGCAATGGTTTCGTGCGTGCCGGCTTCGTCTAGCCGAGGGGTGAATCGGTCGGGTTCACGCGAGCCACGAGCGCGGTGGGCTGCGACGGCTGCGCCGAGAGTCTAACTATGCGCTCTGTCGCACCGGTTCGCGTGCGAACCACGCGTCGATGTCGTGCGTGATCGAATCGAGCGTGCCCGGCTCGACATGCAGCCCGAGTTTCGACCGGCGCCACAGCACGTCCTGAGCGCTGCGCGCCCATTCGGTGTCGCGCAGATAAACCAGCTCGGCCTCGTACAGACCCGGCGCGAATGCACGGCCGAGATCGGCCACCGAGCGCGCGTTGCCGATCACGCGCTCGACGCGCGTGCCGTATGCGCGGGCGAGGCGGTAAGCCAGGTCGGCCGGCAGCCACGCATGCTGCTGCTTGAATTCGGTGACGAAGCGCTCGAAGTTCGCGTGCGCGATGTCGCCGCCGGGCAAGGGCGCGCCGGCTGTCCACGAGGGTGCGGCGTTCGCGTTGCCGCCCAGCGCTTGCGCGAGTTTGTCGACGGCTTCTTCAGCGAGCTTGCGAAAGGTGGTGATCTTGCCGCCGAACACCGAGAGCAGCGGCGCTTCGTCCGCGGGCGCGTCGAGTTCGAGCGAGTAATCGCGCGTGACCGCCGACGGATTGTCCGCGCCTTCTTCCTCGAGCAGCGGCCGCACGCCCGAATAGGTCCAGCGCACGTCGGCCGGCGAAATCTTTTCCTTGAAGTAGCGGTTGATCGAATCGCACAGGTACTGGATTTCCTCCGCGTTGATCGCCACCTGCGAGGGGTCGCCGCGATATTCGATATCCGTCGTGCCGATCAGCGTGTAATCGTGCTCGTACGGAATCGCGAAGATGATCCGCTTGTCGGGATTCTGGAAGATGTACGCGTGATCGTGTTCGAACAGGCGCCGCGTGACGATATGGCTGCCTTTCACGAGGCGCACGCTATGCGACGCCTTGCGGCCGAGCGCGCCTTGCAGCAGTTCGCCGACCCACGGGCCCGCGGCGTTGGCGATCGAGGCTGCGCGAACGTCGAGCAGCGTGCCATCCGCGCGCTTGAGTTGCGCGCGCCATTCGCCGCCCGCGCGCACCGCGCTGACGAGCTTCGTGCGCGTGAGGATTTTCGCGCCGCGCTCCTGGGCATCCAGCGCGTTCAGGACGACGAGTCGCGCGTCGTTGACCCAGCCGTCCGAATACACGAAGCCGCGCTTGATCGAATCGACGAGCGGTGCGCCCGCCGGATGATTGCGCATCACGATGCCGCGCGAACCGGGCAGCAGTTCACGCCTGGCGAGGTGATCGTAGAGGAACAGGCCGGCGCGAATCAGCCAGGCCGGCCGCAGATCGGGCATGTGCGGCATCACGAAGCGCAACGGCCACATGATGTGGGGCGCTGCGCGCAGCAGCGTTTCGCGCTCCTGCAGCGCCTTGCGCACGAGACCGAACTCGCGGTACTCGAGATAGCGCAGGCCGCCGTGAATCAGTTTGGTGCTCGCCGACGACGTGTGCGCCGCGAGGTCGTCCTGTTCGCACAGCAGCACCGACAGGCCGCGGCCCGCCGCGTCGCGAGCAATTCCCGCGCCGTTGATCCCGCCGCCCACGACGAGCAAATCGTATCTCGAGCCTTGCGTCACCTGCTGTGTCCCCTAGGTGTTGTCGGAAGTCGTATGGAAAATCTATCGAACCGCTGGTGTTCGTTTTCGAACTTTAATGAACATATTCGAAAAAGTAAAGTTCGGTTTGCCGGGTCACCTCTTTGTCTCGCGGGTGGAGTGGTGGCGCAACGCGCGGCCACGGACGATACTCTGCGCAGTAGCCATTTGGAGGGGAATTCATGCGTGGACTTTTGATGATCGGCGCCGCTGCGCTTCTCACGGGGTGCGTCGGCACGCCAAGCCTGAACGGGACGATGGGCGCGCCGTCGTTCGCGTCGTTGCAGCAGATGTGCAGCGCCGAGCCGGTCGATTACGGCAACGACGCCCAAGGCGTGTATGCGACGTTATTCGATGCTTATGTGGCGAACCGGCGCGGCAAGCTATCGAAAGACCAGTACTGCGCGTTTCAGGCCACGATCGCGCAGCGCTATGCAAGTCAAGGCATGAGCGCGGATCCGCAGGTGCGCAACCAGTGGGTCGCGTTCTTCACCGATCAGCGGGCCAGGGCGCTGAGCTGGCGCGCCGCGGTCGATCCGACCTTGCGCAGCGGTTGAGGCTCGGCTTCGGCCGGGGCCGCGGGGCTTTCGCTCGATAGAGCTCGATAAAATCCACGCGGCATTGCGGCGTGACGGCGCGCGCCTGGCTCGGGGCGCGACGAAGCGGCCGCGCCCCACGGCGGCGGCCGAATCACTTGAAGAAAATAGATGCATCGTCAAGGCGACGCGGGCGCGCCACGTCTGCGGCGCAACCCATGCTCACGCCTCCGGATGTCGGCTGGCGACTCCGGTGGCTGCAGCCATAACCCAGAACGTAGCTAGGAAAAACGTTTGATGGCCCTCAGTGCGCTATCGCCGCTTTCAGTGACGCGCCATTGTTCATTGCCCGATGCGAGCCGTTCGAGTTGCACCAACTGGCGTTCCAGTAGTGCATCGAGTTCTTCCCGCTCCATGTCGACCTGATTGGGAGCGTCCTTGACGAGCAACAGCGTGGCGAATTCATGCGGACTCAGCATCGTTCTCTCCATGTCAAGCAAACGCGGACGGCCTTGCCGGCAACTGGCCAGAGGCCAGTGAGGTCCGCTACAGGATCAGGCGGGAAGTACGGCTTACGCGACGGGTTCACGCAACCGGCGCTACGCGGAATGCGAAACGAACGTCGGGGAACTGGAGTGTAGTCAACCGCACGTTAAACACCAAAGGAGCCCCAGTAAATTTTCCCTTTGACAATCCAGCGCCGTCGAGGCGGTTCAAGGCAGCGGGCAAATCCTTGAATTCACTCGAAGTTTCGCGTGCGCTGCAACATGGCGGAGAACGCCTGGCTTTACCCGGCGACGTACACCTGGCAATTGGCGGCGGTGAGCGTTTCCATCATTTCGGCGGGCGGCGCGGTGTCGGTGAAAAGGGCGTCGATCTGGTCGAGATGACCTTGGCGAACTAGCGCGGGCCGGCCGAACTTCGAGTTGTCGGCAGCGAGAAAGACGGTGCGCGCATGCTGGATGATCGCCTCGGCCACGCGCACTTCGCGGGTGTCGAAATCGCGCAGCGTGCCGTCCGTTTCGATGCTCGACGTGCCGATGATCGCGAAGTCCACCTTGAACTGGCGGATGAAATCGATCGCCAGTTCGCCGACGATCCCTTTGTCCCACGGCCGCACGATGCCGCCCGTCACCAGCACCTCGCAATCCGGATAACCGCTCATCATGCTGGCGACATTCAGATTGTTGGTGATCACGCGCAGGCCGCGATGCCGGTTGAGCGCGCGGGCGACTTCCTCGGTGGTGGTGCCGAGGTTGATGAACAGCGAGGCCTGGTCGGGAATGTGCGTGGCGACCAGCGCCGCGATGCGCCGTTTCTCGTCATGGAACATCCGCTGACGCGCCGTGTAGGACACGTTCTCGGAACTGGTCGGCAAACTGGCGCCACCGTGATAGCGGCGCAGCAGGTTCATGTCGGCGAGCCAGTTGACGTCGCGGCGAATGGTCTGCGGCGTCACGTCGAAGTGAGCCGCGAGGTCGTCCACGGTCACGAAGCCGTCGCGTTGCACCCACTCCAGCAGTTCCTGTTGCCGGGCATTGAGAGTCAGGCGGGGGTCTCGGGTCATGTGTCTCGGGTCGTGGGTTTTTATCGGCGCTGCCCGCCGCCGGCGGGCTCAGCCGGGCCGGAAACGAGCGATGCGTGAACGGGGTGAGCGTATTGTAAGACCATCGCGAGCCGTGTCCGTCATCTCGCGCAACATGCGTGCGATCGGCGACGATGCGTGACGGCATTCAGCCTCGCCATGCATTGATTCATTTCGCAAATGAATTTGTTTTTTGTGCCGGATCGCGCTGCAATCCGGGGTTCCGTTTTTTTTACCCGTTCCTGTGGCTGCGGCGATGTTCACGCGCCGGGCCGCGCTTTCGAGAGTGTTCGACCATGACTGGCTTCAACTGGCAAAACCCTTATCCAACGCCGCGTCTGCCCGTATTCGCGCGCAACATCGTGTCGACGTCGCATCCGCTTGCCGCGCAGGCGGGGCTGCGCATGCTGTGGAAAGGCGGCAATGCCGTCGACGCGGCGATCGCGGCGGCGGCCGCCATCACGGTGGTCGAGCCGGTGTCGTGCGGCTTGGGCGGCGACGCGTTCGCGTTGGTGTGGGACGGCGCGAAGCTGCACGGCTTGAACGCGTCGGGCGTGTCGCCCTCGGCGTGGAACGTCGACTATTTCAAGCGCAAGTACGGCGAGCAAAACGGCCTCGCGAAGCAGCCCGTGCGCGGCTGGGATGCCGTGACGGTGCCCGGCGTGATCGCGGGCTGGGAAGCGCTGCATCAAAAATTCGGCTCGCTGCCGTTCGCCGATCTGATGGAGCCGGCGATCGAAATCGCCGAGCGCGGTCACGCGGTGGCGAGCATCGTCGCCCATAAGTGGGCGGCGGCCGTGCCCGACCTGAAAGACCAGCCGGGCTTCGCGCAAACCTTCATGCCGCGTGGCCGCGCGCCCGAAGTGAGCGAACTGGTGCGCTTTCCGGGCCACGCGAAGACGCTGCGCAAGCTCGCCGAGCAAGGTCCGCGCGCTTACTACGAAGGCGAGATCGCCGAGCGGATCGCCGCATTTTCGCGCGAGGGCGGCGGCGCGCTGACCATCGACGACCTGCGCAACTATCGCGCGGATTGGGTCGAGCCGATCGGCAAGGCGTATCGCGGCTACACCGTGCATGAGATTCCGCCGAACGGGCAGGGCATCGCGGCGCTGATCGCGCTGGGCATCCTCGAAAAATTCGATGTGAAGGCGCTCGCCGTCGACAACGTCGAATCGCAGCATTTGCAGATCGAAGCGATGAAGCTCGCGTTCGCCGACGTCTACCGCTACGTGGCCGATCCGCGTTCGATGGAAGTCACGCCCGAGCAGATGCTCGACGACGCCTACCTCACTTCGCGCGCGAAGCTGATCGACCACAAGCGCGCGACGCCGTTCGACTTCGGCATGCCGAAAGCGGGCGGCACGATCTATATGTCGGTGGCCGACGAGCGCGGCATGATGGTCAGCTTCATCCAGTCGAACTACATGGGTTTCGGTTCGGGCATCGTGGTGCCGGACACCGGCATCTCCATGCAGAATCGCGGCTGCGGTTTCTCGATGGACCCGAAGTCGCCGAACGTCGTGGAAGGCGGCAAGCGGCCGTTCCACACGATCATTCCGTCGTTCCTCACGCAGCAGGTGGACGGCAAGCAGGAAGCGGTGATGAGCTTCGGCGTGATGGGCGGCGACATGCAGCCGCAAGGTCATCTGCAATCGATCGTCAGGATGCTCGACTACGGTCAGCAGCCGCAGGCCGCTTGCGATGCGCCGCGCTGGAAGGTCAACCGCGACTTCACGCTCGACGTCGAAGCGACGCTCGATTCGAACACCGCCGCAGCCTTGCAGAAGCTCGGCCACACGATCAAGTCGGTTGACGATCCGTACATGGACTTCGGCTCCGGCCAGTACATCTGGAAGCTCGATCGCAACGATCCCGAGCGCGGCTATGTGGCGGCGAGCGACAGCCGTCGTGACGGACTGGCCGCCGGGTTCTGAGCGGTTCCATCCGCGAAGCGCGGCGCCGTTCAAAGGGGCGCTTCGCATGCGCAATCCGCGGGGCGCTTCATGCAGGCTCAAGCCAGCTCGCCGAGCTGGCTTTTTTACGCCTCACGCACGGCGCTCCCGTTCGACGGTGTCATCGACTACCCTGGGATTGAACTGCGACGTTCCGGCATGGTCTGTGCTGGGTTATCTGCAGAGTTGCGAAACACCGGCTAAGATGCAAGATACAAGGGGTTAACTCTAATTCACGACGCTGTATCAGACACGGCGGACCACCTGGCGAGAGCGGGCGGTTGCGAGCATGCTCCACGAGTCGATACAGCTTTCGGAGCAAGACACGATGCACACAGAGCCGAACCACGCCATGCCCTGGCGGATCGAGGATATCGACCTCACCCGCATAGATCGCCAGAAGGCTGTCGCCAACGAAGATTTGCTGTTGCTGCTGTGCGCCGCTTCGTTTATCGAAAGCGGCACCGATCTTTACACGAGTAATCTGAGCACGTTCTTCGACGGCGATCCCGAGGTCTCCGCCTGGCTCAACAACGAGTGGGAGCCGGAGGAAATGCAGCACGGCCGGGCGCTCAAGACGTATATCGCTTACGTCTGGCCCGAGTTCGATTGGGACACCGCGTTCCGCAATTTCATGGACGAGTATTCGCTCACGTGTTCGGTGGAAGATTTCGAAAAGACGCGTGCGCTCGAAATGGTCGCGCGCTGCGTGGTCGAAACCGGCACGGCAACGCTGTATCGCGCGATCGGCGAATGCTCGGACGAACCCGTGCTCAAGCAGATTACCGACAACATCCGCATCGACGAAGTCCGTCACTACAAGCACTTTTTCAAATACTTCAAGAAGTACAACAAGATCGAAGGCAACGGCCGTCTCGCCGTGCTCGGCGCGTTGATGCGCCGGGTAATGGAGATCAAGAACGAAGACTCGGAGATCGCGCTGCGCCACGTGTTCGCAATTCGCTATCCGGAGCGTGTGCACGATTCGCTCTACAACCGCGAGCGCGCGGCGCGCATCAATGCGCTGGTGCGGCGCAATCTGTCGGCCGATATGTGCGTGAAGATGCTGCTCAAGCCGCTCGATCTGCCCGCGAGGATTCAGCCGGGCGTGCATTATCCGCTCGCCAAGATCACGCAGCACGTCTTCTTCCGCTGAGTTTTCAGTTGGCTTGCCGCATGAACACCAATGGCCCGCTCGTGCGGGCCATTCGCTCTTCGAGGCATTTTTGAGCCTGACCGACTTACTCGACGGATCGACACGATGAGCGACTCTCCCGCGCCCCCCCGTCCGCTCGAACAGAACGTGTTCGACGAATGGCCCGATGCCGTGCGCGCGCTGTTCGACGGTTCGTCGCTGGCGAGCAAGACGGGGTTCACCGCCTCGCTGCTGAGCGTCGATACGAATGGTCATGTGCGTACGTCGCTGCTCGGCGTCGGCGAACTGTATGCGCCGGATTCGCGCACGCTGTGCATCGCGTTGTGGCCGCAAGCGAGGGCCACGCGCGCGATCGAGCGCAACGGCCGGGCCGCATTGACCTTTGTTTGCGATGAGGCGTTTTATCAGGTGCAGTTGCGGGTCGCGCCGCTGCCTTGCGTTGAAGGCGACGACAGCGGACTGGTCTATCTGATCTGCTCGATCGACTCGGCGGAGACGCAAAGCGTGCGTTATGCGCGCCTGACGAGCGGCATCACGTTCGAACTGGAAGAAGAGGGGAAAGAGGCGGTGCTCGACCGATGGAAACGGCAGATCGAGCACCTGAAGCGAACGGCGGCCAGCCGTTAGTCCCTTGTTGCGCTAAATCAGGACGACGGCTGGCGAGCCTTGAAGTTTACCGGCCGCGCTGGCCGCTGCGTGTCGGCTGGCCGCCGCGCGGCGCGTCGTTGCGCTGCTTGGTGCCGCCGAGCAAAGCGCCGGGGTTGCCGCCTTGCGGTTTATTGGCCTGCGGCTTGCGCGGCGCATGCTGCGCGCCGTTGCCTTCATGCGCGACAGCGCGCGGCCGGTCGTCTTGACGCTGACCGTCGCGGCGCGGCTGGCCGCCGTTGCCGGCCGGCTTTGCGCCTTGCGGCCTCGGTTGCTGCTGACCGTTCGCCGGGCGCTGACCCGAGCGCTGCGCCGGTTTCGCGGACGAAGCGCCATCGCGCTTCGGCGCACCTTGGCCCTGGCGCGGCGAACGTCCGCCGCCACCGCCACCGCCTTGACCGCGGCGCAGGATCGGCTCCGGCTTCGCAGTCGGATCCGGTTCGAAACCGGCGATCACTTCCTGGGGCACCGCGCGCTTGATCAGCTTCTCGATGTCCTTCAGCAATTGCAGTTCGTCGACGCACACCAGCGAAATCGCTTCGCCCGTCGCGCCGGCGCGACCCGTGCGGCCGATGCGGTGCACGTAGTCTTCCGGCACGTTCGGCAAATCGTAGTTGACCACGTGCGGCAACTGGTCGATATCGATGCCGCGTGCGGCGATGTCGGTGGCGACCAGCACCTGCAGCGTGCCGTCCTTGAACTCGGCGAGCGCGCGCGTACGAGCCGACTGGCTCTTGTTGCCGTGAATCGCCAGCGCACTGATGCCGTCTTTCGTGAGCTGCTCGGCGAGGCGGTTCGCGCCGTGCTTGGTGCGCGTGAACACCAGCACCTGGAACCAGTTGTGTTGCTTGATCAGGTGCGTGAGCAGTTCGCGCTTCTTGTCGCGATCCACCGGGTGAATCTTTTGTGCGACCGTCTCGGCGGTCGTATTGCGGCGTGCGACTTCGATCAGCGCCGGCGAGTCGAGCAGGTTGTCGGCGAGCGTTTTGATCTCGTCGGAGAACGTGGCCGAGAACAGCAGGTTCTGACGCTTGGGCGGCAACTTCGCGAGCACGCGCTTGATATCGTGGATGAAGCCCATATCGAGCATGCGGTCGGCCTCGTCGAGCACGAGAATCTCGAGATGCGACAGGTCGATGGTTTTCTGCTGCATGTGGTCGAGCAGACGGCCCGGCGTGGCCACGACGATATCGACGCCGCTCCTCAACGCGCCGATCTGCGGATTGATGCCGACGCCGCCGAACATCACGGTCGACTTCAGCTTCAGGTACTTGCCGTAAGCGCGCACGCTTTCTTCGACCTGGGCCGCAAGCTCGCGCGTGGGCGTGAGGATCAGCGCGCGCACCGCGCGCTTGCCCGAAGCCGTGGCGACTCCCGGCATGGTGTTCAGGCGCTGCAGGATCGGCAGCGTGAAGCCGGCGGTCTTGCCGGTGCCGGTCTGCGCGCCGGCCAGCAGATCGCCGCCGTTGAGTACGGCGGGAATCGCTTGTGTCTGGATCGGAGTCGGCGTGGTGTAGCCGAGTTCGTGTACAGCGCGGACCAAGGGTTCGGACAAGCCGAGGGAATCAAAAGACATAAAAACTCTTTGCAATGCAGTGTCGCGAACGGCACAACGGGGCCCAAGTGGGCAAAACGCGGCATGAATACGCCTTCGTGGCGTATTCGAGGCCAGAGCCCAGTTCCGGTCGCGGAGAAATCGGCGGCACGCGGGAACGCGTGCCGAATGCTTCAACGCGCTATGCAGACACGTTGACTGGCCTTAAGTTGCATTTCGCCGCCGTGGCGTGTCACGCGACGTAGCGCGCGACACTGACGAATTGACACAGACTGCCCGCCAGTACGAACAGGTGCCAGATACCATGTCCGTGCCGGATGCGCTCGTCGTTGATGAAGAAGTAGATGCCGGCGCTGTAAATGACTCCGCCGGCCACGAGCCAGGCGGTACCCGCGGTCGGTAAAGCCGTGACCAGCGGACGGATGGCAACGAGCGCGAGCCATCCCATCAATACATACAGCACCATCGAAACGCTGCGGGTGCGACGCCCGAGCGTCAGTTCCTGCACGATGCCGAGGGCGGCAAGCCCCCAGCTTACGCCGAACAGCGACCAGCCCCACGGCCCACGCAACGTGACAAGCGTGAACGGAGTGTAACTGCCGGCGATCAGCAAATAGATCGCCGAGTGGTCGCATTTCTGCAAGACAGCTTTCACGCGCGGGTTGCGCACGCTGTGGTACAGCGTCGAGATAGCATACAGCACGAACAGCATCGCACCGTACACGCTGAAGCTCACCACCTTGTACGCGTCGCCCGCGAGCGCGCCCATCGTCACGAGCGTAGCCAGCCCCGCCACCGACAGCACGGCGCCGACGAGGTGGGTAATGCTGTTGAAACGCTCACCGACATGCACGGCTCTTTCCTCCTGCGCGGCGTCATCGAGGCCAATGTGGCCCACATGATACCGGTGCTGAAAAAAACGAAGGGCGCGGCCGCGAGTTTCGCCGGCCGCGCCCAGGGTGCATCTCACGCTGCTTAGTCGAGCGGCGCCGAACGCAGTTCAGCCACTTGCTGCGGCGAGACAGCCGTGCCGTGGTTGCCCCACGACATACGGATGTACGTCACGACGGCGGCCACTTCCTGATTCGACAGCGACTGCGCGAACGGCGGCATGCCGTACGGATGCGGGTTGCCTTCCGTGCTCGGCGGATAACCGCCGTTCAGCACCATGCGGATCGGGTTCACCGCCGACGACATCTGAATCGACTGGTTGTTCGCGAGCGGCGGGAAGGCCGGCGGCATGCCGAGGCCGTTCTCCGCGTGACACTTCGCGCAGTTGTCAGCGTAGATCTTCTGACCTTGCTTCAACAGTTCGCCACCGAACTTTTCCGACGTTTCGAACTGCAGCGGTTCCGGCGCTTCGCTCTTCTGCGGGATCGTCTTCAGGTACGTGGACATTGCGTTGATGTCCGCGTCCGTCATGTACTGCAGGCTGTTGTGAACCACCTCAGCCATCGGACCGAATACCGCGCCGCGGTTCGACACACCGGTTTTCAGCAGATCGGCGATGTCTTTGGTTTCCCAGTCGCCGAGGCCGGCTTCCTTGTTCGACGTCAGCGACGGTGCGTACCAGTTCTGCAGCGGGATCAGGCCGCCGGCGAACGCAGCCGAACTGACCGGACCGCCCATCGCGTTGATCGAGGTATGGCACATGCCGCAGTGGCCGAGGCCTTCGATCAGATACGCGCCGCGATTCCATTCGACCGACTTGGTCGGATCAGGCTTGTACTCGCCTTCGCGGAAGAACAGCGTACGCCAGCCGATCAGCATGTTGCGCTGATTGAACGGGAACTTCAATTCGTGCGGACGGCTCGCCACGTTGACCGGCGCGACCGAGCGCAGGTACGCGTAGATCGCATCCGAGTCGGCGCGCGTGACCTTCGTGTAGCTCGTGAACGGGAAGCCCGGATACAGCAGGCTGCCGTCTTTCGAGCGGCCCGTATGCATCGCGCGATAGAAGTCGTCCTGGGTCCACTTGCCGATGCCGTACTGGTCGTCAGGCGTGATGTTCGGCGTGAACATCGTGCCGAACGGCGTGGCCATGGGCAGGCCGCCGGCGAACGGTTTGCCGCCGCGCACCGTATGGCAGGCGATACAGTCGCCGGCGCGGGCGAGATACTCGCCCTTCTTGATCAGCGCTGCCTGGTCGGCGGGCGTTGCCGCGACGGCCGTGCCGTTATGCAGGTTGTCGCCGCCCGACCACAGGACGGGAACGAGTGCGGCAGCCGCAACGACGACGACTGCCGAGAGGGCGAACAAAGACTTGCGTTTCATGTGAGTGTCTCTCCTGGTGCCTTATTGCGGTTCGCTGCCGCAGGCAAGCGGAGTCTTCATCGAGCGGGCCGGAGCCGGCACGGGGTTTTGTGGGGCCTGTTGCGTGGAAAGCCATGCAGCGACGGCGTTCACGTCTTCATCGGTCAGGCGCGTTGCGATGGTCTGCATGCAATCAGGCGCGATGGCGTGGCGCGAACCCGAGCGCCAGGCGCCGAGCTGGGCGCTGATGTAATCGGAGTGCAGGCCGACCAGACCCGGAATAGCGGGTTCCATGCCGGTCAAGCCCTTGCCGTGGCAAGCCGCGCAAGCCGGAATCTGTTTCGATGCGTCGCCCTTCAGCACGATCTGCTGACCGCGCGCAAGCGTGGCCGCCGACACCGTCGGCTTGGCCGGTTGCGGATACGGCGGGCGTTGCTGCGAGAAGTACGTGGCGATCTGATGGAGGTAGTCGTCCGAGAGATACGTGACGAGGTAGTTCATCGGCGGGTACTTGCGGCGACCTTCGCGGAAATTCTGCAACTGGTTGTACAGGTAGTCGGCCGGCTTGCCGGCGAGACGCGGGAAATAGTCGTTATCAGTACCTTGACCATGCGTGCCGTGGCAGGCCGTGCAACCTTGCACGCGCGCTTCCATCGTATCGGGGGCCTTCGGTTGAGTCTGCGCTTTCGCAGCGCTATAGACACCCGCGGAGCCGATCAGCAGAAGGGCAAGCAACGGGCGGAAAATGCGTCTTGAAGACACGCGTAACTCCATCAAAATCGGGGACCTGACCGAACTTCGAGCGGCTCGGTGTGAAGGGCAGCCGGCGCTGCGGCGACGCAGCATTCTATCATCGAAGGCTCATGGTGACTATTTGCCACATTAGAGAAGGTTCCAGTCCTCACAGTCGTGCGACAGTTTGACGCGCAGTGTCGGATCAGGACGAATTTGACGTTGTCGCGGACCAATCCGCGCGATCGCGGACGCCGGCGTTGTACCCGGCGTCTCGCGTGATAAAGCAGGTTGAACCGAGCCGCGAGGGCGGCATCGAAGCGTACACTTGCGGGCTCGCAGTGTCCCCGTGGCTCAGACCGCGCTGGTTCCGCCTCCATCGTTTTCCTGTTTATCCGCTATCGGCCTTACATGAAGCTATCCAATTTCTCCCGCCCGAGGCTGCTTGTGTTGACGCTCGGCGCCACGGCGCTGCTTGCGACGTCCACGGCTTTCGCGCATGCGCATCTGGTGTCGAGCGAGCCCGCGGCGAACGCCGAAGTGGCCGCGCCCACACAAGTGACGATCCGCTTCACCGAGCCGCTCGAACCGGCTTTCAGCAAGATTGCGCTCGCCGACGCGAGCGGCAAGTCGGCCGCACCGGCTGCGTCCCAGGTCGACAGCCAGGATGCGAAGGTTTTGCACCTGCCGCTGCCGCAGTTGAGCGCGGGCCGCTACGCGGTGCATTGGACGGCGGTCGCCACGGACGGCCACCGTACCCAGGGCGACTTTGCGTTTACCGTCAAATGAGCATGGACGGACTCTGGATCGGGCAGGTCGCCATGGCCGCGCTCATGAACGTCGCGTTTGCGTTTGCCGTCGGGTCGGCGTTGTTCGGCGCGTGGCTCGCGAAAGATGCCCAAGCCAAGATCGCACCCGCGCGGCCAGGCTGGTTGCGCGCCCAACGGGCGATGTTGACGGCCACCGTCGTGCTGGTGCTCGCGGATCTGGGCTGGCTGCTGTATCAGGCGGCCTCGATGAGCGGTGTGGGGCTGGCTGCCGCGATCGGCGTGGTGCCGACGGTGCTCACGCAAACGCATGTCGGATATGGCTGGAGTGTTGCGTTCGCGGGTGCCCTCGTATTGCTCGGCACGGCGATGGCGAGTCATACGGGCATGCTGCGCAATGCGCTGCTGTGGCTCGCGGTGGTCGCGATCGCGGCGGGCAAGGCATCGCTCGGTCATGCGGCCGACGCCGGGCTCGCATCGGCGGCAATCGCCATGCAAACACTGCACGTGCTCGTGACGAGCGTGTGGGGCGGGCTCGCGATGGCGGGCGGGCTTTCGGTGATGCCCGCGCTCGGCACGTCGACCGCGCGCGGAATGCTGATCCGCACGGCGACGCAGATGTCGAACGTCTCGGTGGTGGCGGTCGTGCTCGTGCTGTTTTCAGGCGTATTCAATGCGGTGCGCGGGTCGGGCGGCTCGTTCGAAGCGCTCGAATTTAGCGCATGGGGTCACGTGCTGATGCTCAAGCTTGCGCTTGTCGCGCTGGCGCTCGTGCTCGGCGGGCTCAACCGCTTCGTGGCGCTGCCGCGCCTGCGTCGCACGGCCGCGACAATCGACGCGCATACCTTCGCAAACATCCTGTATCTGGAAGCGCTGGCGATCATCGGCGTGTTCGTCGCGGCGGCGGCGTTGTCGCATAGCGTGCCGGCGTTTGCCGCGCTGGGTTGAGGCCGGGCCGATCGCGACGTAAGGGCCTTTGTTGTGTAAGGCTCTGCGGAGCAGGGGCCGCGCGGCGTAACGGCCGGAAAACACGTGTTCCGACCCGTGTTGCGGCGTGTCGCGTGACGGTCGCCGCGCGTGCGTCCCGTCACCGTAACGTGCCCGCTAATACGACAACGCCGCCCGCGGGCGGCGTTGCTTCACACAATCACCATTCGGCGACGCTGCCATCTTCGTGGCGCCACACCGGGTTGCGCCAGCGGTGCCCGACCTTCGCCATCTCGCGCACCTTCTCTTCGTTCACTTCGATGCCGAGACCGGGGCCTTGCGGAATCGACACGAAACCGTCTTCGTATTTGAAGACTTCCGGATTCTTGATGTAGTCGAGCAGATCGTTGCCCTGGTTGTAGTGGATGCCGAGGCTCTGCTCCTGGATGAACGCGTTGTAGCTCACCGCGTCGATCTGCAGACAGGTGGCCAAGGCAATCGGGCCGAGCGGGCAATGCAGCGCGAGCGCGACGTCGTAGGCTTCGGCCATCGACGCGATCTTGCGGCACTCGGTAATGCCGCCCGCGTGCGACGCGTCCGGCTGGATGATGTCGACGTAGCCGCCCGCCAGAATGTGCTTGAAGTCCCAGCGGGAATACAGGCGTTCACCCAGCGCGATCGGCGTGTTGGTCTGATTGACGATGTCGCGCAACGCTTCCGCGTTTTCCGAGAGCACCGGCTCTTCGATAAAGAGCAGCTTGTACGGATCGAGTTCCTTCGCCAGCACCTTGGCCATCGGCTTATGCACGCGGCCATGGAAGTCCACGCCGATGCCGATGTTCGGCCCCACCGCCTCGCGCACCGCCGCGACGTTGTTGATCACGCCTTGCACCTTGTCGAAGGTGTCGATGATCTGCAGCTCTTCCGAGCCGTTCATCTTCACCGCCTTGAAGCCGCGTTCGACCACGGCGCGCGCGTTGTTCGCGACGTCGCTCGGACGGTCGCCGCCGATCCACGAATACACCTTGATCCTGTCGCGCACCTGGCCGCCGAGCAGCGCATGAACCGGCACGCCGTGATGCTTGCCCTTGATGTCCCACAGCGCCTGGTCGACGCCGGCAATCGCGCTCATCGTGATCGGGCCGCCGCGGTAGAAGCCCGCGCGATACATGATCTGCCAGTGGTCTTCGATCAGCAGCGGATCCTTGCCGATCAGATAGTCGGACAGTTCCTCGACGGCTGCCGCGACCGTATGCGCGCGGCCTTCGACCACCGGCTCGCCCCAGCCGACGATGCCTTCGTCGGTCTCGATCTTCAGGAAGCACCAGCGCGGCGGAACGATGAAGGTTTCGAGCTTGGTGATTTTCATGGTGTGCGTCTCCTTGCGGCTTGCGCGTCTGCTGACGATTCGGGGGATCCACATGCTACAACAAAAGCGCGCTTCAGTACTATTAATAGTACTATTTGCCACATAGTGGCGAAGCGCTGGTCGTTGCGGGCACCGGGCCGAAGCAGTGCTGGTGAGCCTCGAAGTGCCGGCTGATCTCGAACGCTCCGCCTGCCGATGTCGATAGAGCCGCAAGGCCGTTTGGAGAAACCTATTCAGCACGATCTGCATGGGCGCGTTGCCCATATGCTGGCGACCGCGATTTTGCGCGGCGACTACGCGCCCGATTCGATCCTGCCGCGCGAAGCGGAATTGATGGACACCTTCGGCGTGAGCCGCACGGTGTTGCGCGAGGCGCTGCGCACGCTGACCTCGAAAGGACTGATCGAATCGCGTCCGCGGGTCGGCACGCGCGTGCGGCCGAAGCACGCGTGGAATCTGCTCGACGTCGATGTGCTCGACTGGTACTCGCGAGTCGCCGAGCCCGTTGCGTTCGCGCTCAAATTGCAGGAGATGCGCGAGATGATCGAGCCGTATGCGGCGGCTCTCGCGGCGGCGTCGCGCACTGACGAGGCTTTCAATGCGCTCGCGGCGGCTCATGCGGCGATGGTGGCGGCGCGCAACGTCGACGAATGGGTGCGTGCCGATCTGCAATTTCATTTGAGCGTGCTGATCGCGTGCAGCAACGAATTGCTGATCCCGCTCGGCACGCTGATCGAGCGCACGCTCGAAGCGCAGTTACGCCTTAATGCCAAGCGCGCGGAGGTGTTCAATGCGTCGCTGAGTGAACATACGGCGGTGTTCGAGGCCATTCGCGATCGCGACGCCGCCGCGGCGCGCGAGGCGATGGCGGGTTTGCTCGGCGTGACGCGCGGGCGGATCGAGGCGTGAGTCTCGGCTTGCGGAAGGTTGAGCGGAGCGCGAGCGTGGGTTGAGCGCGCAACCGCTCTTGCGCCGCTCACGCTGACGCGCTTACTTTGCTTCGGAAGCAGCGGCCGCTCCCGACGGCGGCACCAGTTCGAAGCACCCTGGCGGCGGTGTCGACGGTTTCGCCTTGGCGTCCGGCTGCTGTGAGTCGATACATTTGAAGGCGCTCTGGTCGCGCTGAACGAAGATCGTATCGGCCGGACCGGCAGCGCCTTGCGCGCCGTTGACGACCGCAACGATGCGGTAGCCGTTCTGCAGCAAGGTGGGGAGTGTCATCGAACTCGGACGCCATTGGCTGTCGGACGGCGTCTGCGCGTGAGCCGTAAGCGCGCAAGCACTGCCTGCGAGCGCGATGGAAGCGGTGGCCGCGGCAAGCGCGGCAGTGCGGAACGTCATCAAGAAACCTCCTTGAAGTTGCTGTTTGGAAGGCCAAAACAGGAAAGCCGCTGAACCTTGCGGATCAGCGGCTTTTTCTTGCAACTGGTGGCGAATCAGGGACTCGCGGCAGATGGCCGGTGACCCTTGTCCGGCTTGGCTTCGCGGCTACCATCGTTCTCAAGATAGCAGCTTCGGGTAGCCGTTGCGCCTGGTTTTACAATCGGTTTCAGGGACGGCTCTAGCGCCGCCTCGATTTGATTAGGTGTCTTCGTCGGCTGTAGTGATGTCAGTTCGTCGGACTTCGCGCGCGGTGTCCGCAGCGTTTGTCCACAGCCGCGCGTGAGCGCTACGGGATCGTCCTCGCTGGTCACGGCCCCGCGTCGTGCCAAGGCGTTTTCCGGTCACTCGTTGCGAATCGCAATAGCCGCCTTTGTGCCCCGAGCATGACGCCGACAGGCGTACTCGCCAACTGCTGGTCATGGAGCGCCAGCAGCCGTTCCAGACTTGCCGCATCGTCCGGGCTAACCTGCCAGACATCGGCTGCTGTCGCTCGTGCCGCGCTGCGCTCAAGCGCCTCGGCAGCTTCGTGAAACAGTGCGTGGTCGGCGGTTCCGAAGCCGGCCTCCCGTAGGTACCAGGCCATGTACAGCACGTGTATCAGGTCGCTGAGCAGGTGTCCGTTTCCGTCGCCTGCACGCAATGCCGCGAGCGCCAGGTGATTGCGTAGCGAAACCGAACGGACGGACTCCAGCGTCGCGGGTAAAAGCGTGGCCTTTGCGGATGTCCTATTGGACGCGCAACGAATTCCCTTTCTCTTTCTATTCATTTTGTATAAACGGCAAAATTCGATTGATTCCCGTGCTGGTCCTTGAAATCCGTGTCCGCTGTTTCCGTTTTCAATTTGTGCAGCCTTTGGCTAATGCCAAACCGGAAACGAAGGCAGTATGAAGCGATAACGAGAAGCGGAGCCTTGAATTGCAATATTTAACAATCTGAAGGTGCTGATTGCATGAATACATATGTAATTTAGTGGGCGTCACGTTCGTGAAACGGTATTTCTGGAAGCTACCGATAGAGCAATGAATATTGGTTGGAATATGTAATTCACGTGCCATTCGAAGCGCGGCGCGCACGCAGTATTGTGCGATATTCGCGTTCATCATATGATTTCGGACGCTTCGAGATTTGAACTTTCCGGAGACCAGAAAGATGGGTGCGCAGGACCTTGCTGCGGCAATCAACGCGGGCATCAATCAAACCGAAAGGCTGCTGAGGCTGGACACGCCCCTTGGCGCCGACGTTCTGGTGCCTCAACGGGTTATTGGCAAGTCGCGTATCGGCCGAAACTTTGAATTTATGGTCGATGTGGTCTCATTGCGCGATTCGCTTGAACTGAAAACGCTCATTGCCCAGTCTGTCACGCTCTGGATTCAACAGACCGACAAGACTTATCTGCCTCACCACGGTTATGTGCATACCGCACGGCGGCTTGGGTCTGACGGCGGCCTTGTCGGCTACCAACTGGTTTTCTCTTCGTGGTTGCATTTGCTGCGATTCCGGAAGGACGCACGCATATTTCAGGAAAAGACCGCTGAAGACATTCTGATCGAAGTATTCAACGGCCATCCGCAGGCACAAGGCGCATTCCGCTTCGACCTGCAAACGCAGCTTCCTTCGCGCTCGTTCTGTGTCCAGTATGAAGACGACTGGAACTTCGTTCATCGCCTGATGGAGTCCGAGGGCCTGTACGGATATTTCGAGCAGGCGGCGGACGGCAAGTCGCACATGCTTGTTATCACCGATCGAGTGTTTTCGTTGCCGGCGTTATCACCGCAGAGCGTGCCGTTTTATCGGGCCGGCACAGGCGGCGAGGCGGACGCGTTGGTGCAGTGGAGCGGCACGCGCGCTCTGCAGAGTACGACGCTGACGACTCGTACGTTCGATTACAGGTCACCGCCGACCTCCGGGAACCCGAAAGGTACGAGTGTTCCCACGCTGGACAATCAGGGCAACCTGCCGCAGCAGGCCGAAGTATACGAATACACGGGCGCGTATACCTACGGTGAGCAGCAGCGTGGCGACCAGCTCTCCAAAATCCGCATGGAGGAATGGGAATCGCGGGCAAAGCGTTTTTACGGCGTCGGTGGGTTGCGGCGGGCGGATGCCGGCCGCTGGTTCGAACTGACCGACCATCCGGAACACGACCGGGATAGCGAGCAGGACCGGCAGTTCGTCGTTATCGAGACCGCGTGGTTCATCGAGAACAACTTGCCGGTGTCCAGCCAAACGCCGGATTCCCCGCATAGCCTGAAGCGGGAGCTTGAGACGAAGCGGGCCGTCAAGGCCGCGACGACGGATTCGCGTCTCGTGCCTCATGCGGACGGCAGCGAGGGATTCTTCCTGGTCGAAATCGAAGCCCAACGCCGCGCCGTGCCGTTTCACAGTCCCCTCGAACACCGTAAGCCGGCTATGTATCTGCAGACGGCAACCGTGGTCGGGCCAGCGAACGAGGAGGTTTATACCGACTCGTTGAATCGTATCAAGGTGCGAATGCACTGGGACCGCCTGAACGATGGCGATGAGAAAGCATCTTGCTGGGTGCGGGCGGCCTATTCGGACACCGGTGGCGGATATGGTGCCGTCCACATTCCGCGCATTGGCGAGGAGGTCGTGATCGACTGGGTCGGGGGCGACTGCGACCGCCCGATTGTGACAGGACGCGTGTACAACGGTGCGACCAGGCCGCAATGGCACTCGAACGGACTGCTCTCAGGCTACCGGTCGAAAGAATACCAGGGTAGCGGTTACAACGAGATGGTCATGGATGACGCGACCGGCCAGAATCGCGTCCGCCTATATTCGTCGAGCACCAACGCACACCTGCATCTGGGCTATCTCATCGAGCAGACCGGCAATACGCGGGGCGGCTATCTCGGCAGCGGCTTCGACCTGAAGTCCGACGCCTACGGCGCCATTCGGGCAGCAAAAGGGCTGTATGTCTCGACGCACCCCGGCACGGGGAGCGCGGTTCAGCAGCTTGAAGCGCGGCAGGCGCAACAGCAGTTGGTTAACGCGGAAAGCGTGCTCGAAGCATTGTCGGATGCAAGCACCACCCATCAGGCCGCGAGCCTGAAGGATGGGCGCGACGCGCTGAAGGCATTTACCGAAGCCACGCAGGACAGCGTGTCGGGCGCGACATCGGGCGGCCGGACGGCAGGCGGCGGCACCGGCAATGCGAATGCGTTCAGGCAACCTGTCATGCTGTTCGCCAGCCCGGCCGGCATCGCCCTGTCGACGCAGCAAACCGCCCACATCGCCGCCGACGAACAACTGAATATCGTGAGCGGCCAGAGCGCTCATATTGCGACCGGCAAGTCGCTTATCGCGAGCGTTGCCGAGCGCATCAGTCTTTTTGCACAGCATGCTGGGATGAAGCTCTTTGCCGCGAAGGGCAAGGTCGAGATTCGGGCCCATACCGACAATGTCGAGTTGACCGCGCAGAAGACGGTCAAGCTGTTGTCCGCGACCGAAAAAATCGAAATGGCGGCGAAGCAGGACATCCTGCTGACTTCGGGCGGCGCTTACATCCGCATCTCGGGCGGAAACATCGAAATTCACGCCCCCGGAAAGATTGACATCAAGGGTAGCCAGCATTCGTTCAATGGTCCGACGCAGGGCAATTACGACATGCCTGTGCTGCCGAAGGGGGACTTGCACAACAGGCTTGAACTGAATCTCGCCGACGATTCGCTGAAACCCGTACCGAATGCGCCGTACAAGGTGATGTTCGAAAACGGTGGGGTGATGTCCGGCAAGCTCGATGCGAATGGCTATGCAGTGCTGCACGATGTACCGCCGGGCCCCGTGAAGGCATTCTTCGGTGAGGATGCGCGTCCCTTCACCCGGGCACCGCTTCCGGCGGCAACGGAGCTTGCGCCGGACGACGTTCTGAAGGAACTCCACGCAGCGGGCCATGACGGAATCACTCACGAGAATCTCGCAAGTCTTTTTAACCGTTTCTCTGGCCGGCCGGACGTGCAATGAGCGATAACGACCAACAGGCGATCGAGGACGCGGTCGAGCAGATTGGCCTGTCGATGGCTTCGAATGCGTTTCCGCTCTTCTACGTCGCACAGAACGTGTACGACACGAGCGAGAGTGTCTGGACAGTGTGGAACAGTCGCGACAGCACCGACGAGATGGTCAAGGTCGAGGCGGGCATCGACCTCGTGTTTGCCGTGGTCGGATGGGTGCCGGTGGTCGGCGCCGGCGTGAAGCGCACGTTCCGCCTCGTCAATCACAAGTCCGACATCTACGGACCGCTGCTCTTCGATATCCTCCGGCTGGTGCTGCAGCGCGCGGGCGTTCACACGAGCCCGGAAGAACTGGTCGACAAGCTGTTCGACGCGTCGGGCCTGAAGACCGTGCTGACCGGTGCGCGTGAGCACATCGAGAAATCCTGGTTGTTCAGGGAGATGCCGGTCGCGGCGCAGGCTACGTTCAGGCAGGCGCTCGTATGGGTGGAAACCAACCTGCCGTACTGGCTGACGCAGTTCCTCGAGCGCAAGCTCCTTCATTGGAAGAAGAAGCAGCCGAACTCGTCGGCGCAGACGACGCTCGAGCGTCGCAAGGAAACTGACAAGCCGGGGAAAGTGGGGGTCGAGGCTGAAGAGGGGCATAACCGGCCATCGGCATCGTCGAGTCCGGGTGTGGTGAACGCAAAGCTCGCGGTGGCCGACATCACAAACGGAGTCACCGGCGTCCTCGGCGAGCATATTGCTGACTATTATTGCTATGAGACTCTGGGATGGGGAAAGGGATGGGAAGCGCATGACCAGGGGCTGCTTGGCAAATGGTCGCATGAGCCGGGCGCCGATGTGCCGGGGAAACTGAATGACCACGGCAAGCTGAACAAGCTGTTCGATTTGCGGCCACGAGGTCACGGTATTGACGGTGTATGGCGCGCGAACCCCGGAACGAACGAAGGAAAGCCGTTTGCTATCGTGGAGGCGAAGTCGTCGAAGGTCGACAAGCCGATGAAGGACCCGGAAGGAAAGCGGAATATGTCGCCGAAGCTTGGCCTGGCGTCACGCATCAAGGATGCAGTGCGCCCGTCTGCTGATGAACTCCTTGAACCGCCTGCGGATGACCAGCAGACCGCTGCTGTGTCGCCGCCCGCCGGCGGCAAGCCGGGCGGCGGGCGTAATCGGCCCCGGACTCAAGCTCCACCGCCGGATGTTCTCGAGGGCAAGGCGGAGCCGAAGAAAAGTACGGGAAAAATGGTTCAGATGAGCCATCAATGGATAGAAACGAACCTAAGCAAAGCGGTTCTTGAGACAGTTGCGGCCAAGATTTTGATTGAAGGTTATTCTCGACACATCCTGTATGTGCCGTTCTATTTACCGGCGGCAGTCGAGCATGAAGCTGCTCTGCTGAAGGGAGACGAACATAGCCATTCGGACCACGGGGTACCTTCGACGCATCATTACCGCGATGCGGAAGTGCAAGCTGCAGTCGAAAAAAAGCAACGCAAACTACTACGGCAATCAGTTTAAGAGACCCGATTCATGGACGATTTTGAAGCAGGAAGGCGTCAAAGATTCCTGAGCAAGCGGTATTACGACTGGTTGCTGCCGCAACTCACCGAACAGATCGAGTATTGGGCCCGACATGAAGCGCCCAGTGGCTCGACGGAAACAGAGCGCAAAGCGCTCGCGGCAAGGTACCGGGCGTCCTATGCTCATCGTCGATTTCTACTGGAGTTCACTGGCGGAAAAAGTCTGATCGCCTTGCGAGATGAATTGCCACTGCTGGTCGATACGCTTGAGTCGTACACGACGCTGAACCGCGATGCAATAAAGGACGATAGTGTCCCACCCCTGATGTTTGGGGAGATTGGCGAGTACGACAAGGCAATGCAGCTCATCAGCCTTTGCCTTCTCCTGCATCGCACCGAATTGCTCCCGCGTCTTTCGAACATGCTGGACCCGTTCTACCGTGCGCAGGACACACTTTATGAAGACCTCCTGTCATATGGCATGGATGGCCGGTACGATGTTGACAAATGGTTTCATGACCGACCCTATCGGTTACTCATTAACAGTTTCTACCGCGATTCCGAAGAGGAAAGCATTCGAGATATCGCTGCGTATCTTGAGGCCTGGTACGCAGCCATGAATGACGCGCCTTGGCACGATAGCCACCTGAAGGCTAACGAGCAGGAGGGCGGCGCCTACGTTGGCTATTGGGCCGTGGAGGCGGCTGCCGCTACTTTTCTTCTCGAACTCGACGACACGCCTTTTCGCGACCACGTCGCCTACCCGAAGGACCTCGTTGACTTCGCACGGGATTTCGATGCACGCCAACAGTCTCAGCCGACCTCGCTGGACACTGGGCCTGTGACAGTACGTACCGGTCAGATTTGCCCCGAAACCGGTATCTGGAAGGCACAAGGCCACAATGTCCCCGGCGTGCTAGTGCGCCAGGGAGAGCGTATGCCAGATGTTTTCGCCCCGGACCGGAATGGGACTCTCCGTCAACAGCCGGCACTATGGGAATTCGAGCGCAAGGCGTAAATCTCTCACGGTCAGCGGCGAGCGACATGTTCTCGGACGTTCTTCGTCAGATCCACATCCGCAAGTAGCATTCGCAATACGACGGATACGTCTACGCGACACGAACCCACCACCGGCCGACCTATCGATGGTGATGGGCTATTACACCGCCGACGCGCTGCCTGTTTATGATTTTTCGCAAGGAATTTCACCGTTTGCGATAGCTGGTTTGCGCCGCTCCCGACGGGCACCCAGGCCAATCGCTTGATGGCAATGGCAGGCGAGCGTGCGATTAGCGACAACGTGTCTGATTTTCTTCCAGAGCAGTCGCGGGTTGACGATTGGCTGACCACGAACGGCGCACGTTGGTGCGTCTTCTGTCTCACGATCGACCGGCTTCTCTGCATGTGCACAGGCCTTTCGTCGCGTCGCGCTAAAGGTGCAACAGGACCATCCGGAGCTGCTATCGTCACCGAACTGGGCAGACCTCGCGAGCTTCGTTGAGACGTACAAAGGCGGGTCGTGACTTGGCTCGAAGTCTCCAACCGCAAAGCGGCGGATGTTCTCGCATGGCGAATCTCACCAACGCGAATAGCGCGGGTCCGTACCGCCGCTGCGTGATTCCGAGCGGGGACGCGGATCACGTATGCTCGCATGAACACGACGCCGCCGCAGTCATCATCGGATGATGCACGGTCCCGGTGAGATGTAAGCCTGACTGGCAGCCGAGCCGTGTGCTGCATCACCGTCGGTTAGGACGGAAGCGGCCCACCCGCCTGTCAGTGGAAAAAAGACACGAGCCGCTCACATGGCCCGAACGGCCGAAGGAGTTCAAAGTGACAGACGATATTGGCTTAGCGAACGCTTATGGCGCAGAGGTACCGGAATCGCTGCGAATTCTCGCCGGGTATCTTGAGCGCGCACTCGATAGCGCGACAAGCATCGTGATGATGCGACACACGGTCGATGCGTGTACCGTCTATTTGGGCGACCCAGCAGGTTTGCCCGAAGACCTGAAGCAGATTGGCACGATCGCAACTTCGCTTGCAAACGACATGCTCGAGCTAACCGCCTCGGGCGGGAACCAGATTCATATCGATAGCCAAGCCTATCGCTTTGTCCGAAGCTTTACGGAAGTCGGCGATACCGCAGCCGTGGTCTTTGCTGCCGATTAGAACAGACATCGCTAGCAGTCTGCGTCTGCCACGCTGGTTAGCACGTGATTGCTGTTCCCTCGTTCTTTCGCAAGACGCCAGGGCCGCTTCGCTGCCCCAGCGTCAAGCGTCGCGTTATTGGTTGACTCGCTTTGCAAACGTTGAGATCGCATCAGCCATCGCTTTGGGCTGCGCGGGCGCCATCGCGTGTCCCGCATTCGGCAATACGACTACCGTCACGCGGTCGCCGAGCATGGACTTGAGAAGCTATGAGAACCGACGGGGCGCCACTGCGTCCGTTCTCCCCTGCAAGTCGAGAATCGGCGCGGTACCGGCGGCGAGGTGGTCGTCGACGGGCGTGCAACGCCGTCAGTCAGTCCAAACCGAAATAGTCGCCGCCGCTCGCGCTGTCGCGACGGGTCTTTGCCCAGTGTCCGCTTGAATATTTTTGGCCGTCAGCGTAGGGGCGCAAACTGTCCAGGATGACAGCGCGAAATCGAGGCACCGAAGTACCGCGCGGACGGCACACGTACAGTTTTTGCCAATTCGTCGTCCATCCGGATGTGGACCTCCCTGCGAGCCCGGTTTGTACCAGCAGGTTGTACCGGCGAGCTTATCGGCCAAACGCGCCGCGTCCTCGAATTGCCAGAAACCGTATAAAAATCAAGGACGAAAAAAAGCCCGCCGAAGCGGGCTTTTTCTTGCAACTGGTGGCGAATCAGGGACTCGAACCCCGGACCTGCGGATTATGATTCCGTCGCTCTAACCAACTGAGCTAATTCGCCGAAAGAAGCGAGATTATGGGGATAGCGCCGGAGGCTGTCAACCCCCGGCGCGCTACTTTTTCAAAGCAGCCCCGGACACCCCGTGTTCAGTCTCTCGCGTAGATGTCCGAGTCCTTGGTCTCCTTGACGAACAGAATGCCGATCACGAACGTAATGAGCGCGATCACGATCGGATACCACAACCCCGAGTAGATGTTGCCCTTCGCCGCGACGATCGCGAACGCGGTCGCCGGTAGGAAGCCCCCGAACCAGCCATTGCCGATGTGATACGGCAGCGACATCGACGTATAGCGGATGCGCGTCGGGAACATCTCGACCAGCATTGCCGCAATCGGCCCGTACACCATCGTCACGTAGATCACGAGGATCGTCAGGATCGCCACGGTCATCGGCCAGTTGATCTGCGAAGGATCGGCCTTCGGCGGATAGCCGGCCGTCTTCAGCGTCGTCGCGAGCGTCTTGTCGAACGTCTTGCCTTGCTCCTTGGCGTCGGCGGCCTTGCCGTCATACGTGTTGATCACCGTGTCGCCGACCTTGATCTGCGCGAGCGCGCCCGCCGGCGCCGCGACGTTCTCGTAGTTCAAGCCCGACTTCGAGAGCGCGCTCTTGGCGATGTCGCACGAACTCGTGAACTTCGCCGTGCCGACCGGGTTGAACTGGAACGAGCATTCGTCCGGATTCGCGATCACGACGATCGGCGATTTCAGCGTGGCGGTTTCCAGCGCCGGATTCGCATAATGCGTGAGCGCCTTGAACAACGGGAAGTACGTGCACGCGGCGATCAGCAACCCCGCCATGATGATCGGCTTGCGGCCGATGCGATCCGACAGCGAACCGAAAAACAGAAAGAACGGCGTGCCGATGAGGAGAGCGATCGCGATCAGGATGTTGGCGCTCGCGCCGTCGACCTTCAGCGTCTGCGTCAGGAAGAACAGGGTGTAGAACTGACCCGTGTACCAGACCACGGCCTGGCCGGCTGTCAGGCCGATCAGCGCGAGGATCACGACCTTCAGGTTCTTCCACTGGCCGAATGCTTCCGACAGCGGTGCCTTGGAGGTCTTGCCTTCGGCCTTGATGCGCTCGAACACCGGCGACTCATGCAGTTGCAAGCGAATCCACACCGACACGGCCAGCAGCGCGATCGACGCGATAAACGGAATGCGCCAGCCCCATACGCCGAACGCGTCCTCGCCCATCGCCGTGCGCACGCCGAGAATCACCAGCAGCGACAGGAACAGGCCGAGCGTGGCGGTGGTCTGGATCCATGCGGTGTAGAAGCCGCGGCGTCCCGCCGGCGCATGTTCTGCGACGTAAGTGGCGGCACCGCCGTATTCGCCGCCGAGCGCGAGACCCTGGAGCATGCGCATCGCGATGAAGATCACTGGCGAAGCCATGCCGATCGCCGCGTAGCCGGGCAGGAAGCCGACGAGGAACGTCGACAGACCCATGATCACGATCGTGACGAGGAACGTGTACTTGCGCCCGACCATATCGCCGAGGCGCCCGAACACGATCGCGCCGAACGGCCGCACCGCGAAACCAGCGGCAAAGCTGAGAAGCGTGAAAATGAAGGCGGCGGTCGGATTGACGCCGGAGAAAAAGCTCTTGCTGATGAAAGCCGCGAGCGAACCGGCCAGATAGAAGTCGTACCACTCGAAAATCGTACCCAGCGACGATGCGAAGATCACCCGCTTCTCTTCTCGCGTCATCGGCGTATGCGAGAGTTGCCCGCCAACGGTAGCCATGTGTCGTCTCCAATATTGATATGCACGCGGTTCGCCGGCAAGGCGTCCCCGTGGAACCGATTATTGGAATGGAAACTTACGGGCTACTGACGTGGCGGGGTGAACAGGGTTGCGTCGTTCATGCGGTGAATTTTGGCTAACGCCGTCCAATATTGGTCTAAAACACGCAAACGCGCGGCTAACGCGTCTCAATAATTGCCGCCGTCCGGTTCAGCGTTCAGGCAGCGTTAGGGTAAGTCCCGTGCCGGTTCGTGCGCTTGCAAGCTGACACGCACCAGCGTTCCGGCAAGCCGCGGCGAGGTTTGATAGACGTTGTCCTCGATCGTCAGTTCGCCGCCGTGCATGGTGGCGATCTCCCGGACGATCGCAAGCCCAAGGCCGCTGCCGTCGCCTTCGCGGCCGAGAATCCGGTAGAAGCGCTCGATCACCCGCGAGCGCTCGGCCGCCGGAATGCCCATGCCGGTGTCCTCGACTTCGAGATGGACGCGCCGCGCTGCCGCCTCATGCCGCACCCTGACGGTAATGCGTCCGCCCGCCGGGGTGTAGCGGATCGCGTTGTCGATCAGATTCGACAGCATTTCGCGCAGCATCACCGGATTGCCGTCCACTTCGACCGGTTCCTCGGGCGCTTCGTAACCGAGGTCCATCTGCTTGGCGAGCGCGGCTTGAACCCAGTCGCGCACGGCATGGCGCGCGACCTCGGTGACCTCGACGGTGGTGAAAATCTGCCCCGACATGCGGTTCTCGGCGCGCGCCAGCGCCAGCAACTGCGTGACGAGCCGCGCCGCGTGCTCGGAACTGGTGGCGATCTGTTCGAGCGAGCGATGAACTTCCGCCGAGACGTCCTGGCGCAACGCCAGTTCCGCCTGGGTGCGCAGGCCGGCCAGCGGCGTTTTCATCTGATGCGCGGCATCGGCGATGAAGCGCTTCTGCAATTCCATGTTCTGTTCGAGGCGCGTGAGCAGATCGTTGAACGACGTGACCAGCGGCTCGATCTCGGGCGGCGCGCGGCGTGCTTCCAGCGGCGACAGATCGTCGGGGCGGCGCGCGCGGATGTGGTCCTGCAGCGCATGCAGCGGCGCGAGTCCGCGCGACAGGCCGAACCACACCAGCAGGATCGCGAGCGGCAGGATCACGAACTGCGGCAGGATCACGCCCTTGATGATGTCGTTGGCGAGCTGGCTGCGTTTGTCGAGCGTTTCGGCGACCTGCACCAGCACCGGCTGCGCGCCGGGCGTCTGCGGAAACTCGACGGTCGTATAGGCGACGCGGATGTCGTTGCCGTGCAGCACGTCGTCGCGGAATTCGACGAGGCCGGGCGGCGGGCGGTCGTCCTCGTGCGGCAACGGCATGTCGCGCTCGCCGCCGACCAGTTCGCCGCGCGTGCCGAGCACCTGATAGAACAGGCTGTCGACATTGTCGGTGCGTAGAAAATCGCGCGTGGAATCGGGCAGCGACAGCTCCGCCACGCCATTCACCGGATGAATCTGGCGCGCGAGCACATAGGCGTCGGTTTCGAGCGCGCGGTCGAACGGCCCGTTGGCGATCGACTTGGCGACCAGATAGGTGACGGCGAGGCTCATCGGCCACAGCAGCAGGAGCGGCGCCAGCATCCAGTCGAGAATCTCGCCGAACAGCGAGCGCGGACGCGCCGCGGCGGCGGCTTCGGTCTCGTCGGGCGGGGCGAACGGATTGGCGTAGCGCTCGTCGCGCGCTTCGTCGAGGTCCGCCGCGTGCGCCGTGGGGCGATCTGCGCGAGCGGCCATGGGGTGTTCCCTATTTGAAATGGTGGCTCGCCGGCATCGGGCCCGACGGCGGCTCGGGTTCGGGCCCGGCGGGGGGCGGCGGCGCGCCCTCGCTCTCGCCGGCGTGGGCGTTCACGTTCGCGGGCGACGCCGCCTTCTCGAGGCAATATCCCAGGCCCCGCACAGTGATGATGCGCACGCCGCTCGGCTCGATCTTCTTGCGCAGCCGGTGCACGTAGACTTCGATCGCGTTGTTGCTGACCTCCTCGCCCCATTCGCACAGATGGTCGACGAGTTGTTCTTTCGAGACCAGGCGGCCGATGCGCTGCAGCAGCACTTCGAGCAAGCCCAGCTCGCGCGCCGACAGGTCGATCACCTGTTCGTTGACATAGGCGATGCGGCCAACCTGGTCGAACGACAGCGAGCCGTGCCGCACGACGGTCGGGCCGCCGCCCGCGCCGCGCCGGGTCAGCGCCCGCACGCGCGCCTCGAGTTCGTTCAGCGCGAAGGGTTTGGCCATGTAGTCGTCGGCGCCGAGGTCAAGGCCCTTGACGCGTTCGTCGACGCTGTCCGCGGCGGTCAGGATCAACACCGGCAGGTTCGAATTGCGCGCGCGCAGGCGGCGCAGCACCTCGAGTCCGGACATGCGCGGCAGGCCGAGATCGAGGATCAGCAGGTCGAAGGTTTGCATCGACAGGGCGGTGTCGGCCTCTACGCCGCTCTTCACGTGATCGACGGCATAGGCCGATTGGCGGAGTGATCGAACCAGACCGTCCGCGAGTATGCTGTCGTCTTCGGCAATCAGAATTCGCATGGTGCGCCAGCTTTGGCCTTGCCGGCACCTTGGGTGTCCCCGCGGCGCACAGCGGTCTCCGAAAATTATTGTGGGTGGTGGGGTAGCGCGAGAGTAAATATGCGCGTTCGCATGGAATCGTGCTTGCCAAAACCACTGTTTTTTTATACAGTGTCTGAGTTTCGTGCGCCGTTCGTTGAAAACGCGCTGCGCACCTGCCTCAGACGCCGTTCATCATAGCAAAGGACGATTCATGGAAGAAAGCAAGAAAGGCTCGGCTGGACTGACTGCTGAAAAGAGCAAGGCACTCGCTGCCGCACTCGCGCAGATCGAAAAGCAGTTCGGCAAGGGGTCGGTCATGCGGCTCGGCGCAGGTGAGGCAGTCGAAGACATCCAGGTGGTCTCAACCGGATCGCTCGGTCTCGACATCGCACTGGGCGTCGGCGGTTTGCCGCGTGGCCGTGTGGTCGAAATCTATGGCCCGGAGTCATCCGGTAAAACCACGCTGACGCTGCAGGTCATCGCCGAAATGCAGAAGATCGGCGGCACGGCGGCGTTTATCGACGCGGAACACGCGCTGGATATTCAGTACGCGGGCAAGCTCGGCGTAAATGTGAACGACCTGCTGGTCTCGCAGCCGGACACCGGCGAGCAGGCGCTCGAAATCGCCGACGCGCTGGTGCGCTCGGGCTCGATCGACATGATCGTGATCGACTCGGTCGCGGCCCTCGTGCCGAAGGCCGAAATCGAAGGCGAAATGGGCGACTCGCTGCCAGGTCTGCAAGCGCGTCTGATGTCGCAAGCGCTGCGCAAGCTCACCGGCACGATCAAGCGCACGAACTGCCTCGTGATCTTCATCAACCAGATCCGCATGAAGATCGGCGTGATGTTCGGCAATCCGGAAACCACCACGGGCGGCAACGCGCTGAAGTTCTACGCGTCGGTGCGCCTGGACATTCGCCGCATCGGTTCGATCAAGAAGAACGACGAAGTGATCGGCAATGAAACGCGCGTGAAGGTCGTCAAGAACAAGGTGGCGCCGCCGTTCCGCGAAGCGATTTTCGACATTCTGTATGGCGAGGGTATCTCGCGCCAGGGCGAGATCATCGACCTCGGCGTGCAGGCCAAGATCGTCGACAAGGCGGGTGCCTGGTATAGCTACAGCGGCGAACGTATCGGTCAGGGCAAGGACAATGCGCGCGAATTCCTGCGCGAGAATCCTGATATCGCTCGTGAAATTGAAAATCGTATCCGCGAATCGCTGGGTGTGAACGCCATGGCCGAAGCAGTGACCGGGGCGGGCGCCGAAGTCGCGGGCGAAGAAGAGTAACCATCACGTGATACGCAAGGGCCGGCCGTTGTCCGATGCTGGATGCAACGCGGGCGGCCCGCGTGACGGTAACGGCGATTCGAACGATCCGTTCGACCCGTCCGAATCGTTCGACGCACATGATCGCGCCGCGGGCCGTCGCTCGCGGCGCGCGCAGTTTGACTCCTCCCCACGTGTTACTTCTGATCCTTCCGGAAGCCCCTCGGGTTCTTCTGAAGCCGCTTCAGTCACCGAAACCACCTACACCCGCTCGCGTCGCGCGCCTGGCGAAGCGAAGCCGGATCAAGCCGAAGCGAAGAAATCCCAACGCCCGGCCCGTTCGCTAAAAGGGCGCGCGCTCGGCTATTTGTCTCGCCGTGAATACAGCCGCGCCGAGCTCGCGCGCAAGCTGAAACCGTTCGTCGAGGAAACCGATTCGCTCGACACCTTGCTCGATTCACTGGAAACGGAAAACTGGCTGTCCGATTCACGCTTCGCCGAAAGTCTGGTTCATCGGCGCTCGTCGCGGTTGGGCGCGAGCCGGATCGTCGGCGAATTGAAGCAACACGCGGTCGACCCGGCGCTAGTCGAGGAAGCCGGCGCGCAATTGCGCGAAACCGAACTCGCGCGAGCTCGAGCCGTTTGGCAAAAGAAATTCGGCCAGCTTCCCGAAACGCCCGCCGAACGCGCGAAGCAGGCGCGTTTTCTGGCGTCGCGCGGTTTTTCGAGCGCGACGATCGGCAAGATCCTCAAAGGTATCGACGAGGAGTGGAGCGGCGAGTAGCCAGCGGGCGCTGCTCGCTCGCCCCGGCCCGCTGGGCGTCGCCGCGCATTCCGACCTGTCTCAAATACCCAGTATGCTAAAATTCACCGGTTTTCCAATCCGGCCTTTCCTTTCCGCATGCCGCTCTCCCCGCCAGTGTCCCGTCAGTTGCGCCACCGTCGCGCAATCAGAGCGGAAGCCTACGAGCGAGCCGATGGCCTGTGGGATGTGGAAGCGTGCTTGACCGACGAAAAACCGCGCGACGTGGTGCTTGCGTCGGGCGTCCGGCCTCATGGTCAGCCGATTCATGAACTCTGGCTTCGCATCACCATCGATCGCAAGCTCAATGTCGTCGACGCCGAGGCGTCGTCCGACTGGGTGCCCTATCCCGGTCTGTGCCAAGCCAGCAATCCCGCCTACCGTGCCCTCATCGGGCTCAATCTGTTCCGCAACTTCCGTCGTGATGCCGCCCGTTTGCTGGCCGGCACGGCCGGCTGCACGCATCTCACCGAGTTGTGCGCGCTCCTGCCGACCGTCGCGATCCAGGCGTTCGCCGGGGACGTGTGGAACATCAACGAGGGTGCGCCGGGCGCTAGCGCCAGTTCAGAACGCGCATCGTCCAGCGGCGCGGGCGAGCATTCCAACGACAAACCGCCATTCCAGTTGGGACGCTGCCACGCGCTGCGTTTCGACGGCGAGGCGGTGCAGCAGTTTTATCCGCGCTGGTATGTCCGCGCTCCGTATACAGCGGATCGCGGCGCATCGTCAGATGGAGCGGCCCGCCACGAGGGCGAGGGCGGCAACGCGTCCGGCATGAACGGCGGCGACGGAAACGAAGTTCAATCCAACTCTCAGACTGAAGGGAATCACGCATGAAGATTCACGAGTACCAGGGTAAGGAAATCCTGCGGAAATTCGGCGTCGCGGTACCGCGCGGCAAGCCGGTCTTCTCGGTGGATGATGCGGTCAAGGCCGCGGAAGAGCTCGGCGGCCCGGTGTGGGTCGTGAAGGCTCAGATCCATGCGGGCGGCCGTGGCAAGGGCGGCGGCGTGAAGGTTGCCAAGACGCTGGAACAGGTTCGCGAGTACTCGAACCAGATCCTCGGCATGCAGCTCGTCACGCACCAGACCGGCGCGGAAGGCCAGAAGGTGAATCGCCTGCTGATCGAAGAAGGCGCTGACATCAAGAAGGAACTGTATGTCGGCCTCGTGATCGATCGCGTTTCGCAGAAGATCGTCGTGATGGCATCGAGCGAAGGCGGCATGGACGTCGAGGAAGTCGCGGAAAAGACGCCCGAGCTGATCCACAAGGTTGCGGTCGACCCGTCGACCGGCCTGAAAGACGCCGAAGCCGACGACCTCGCGAAGAAAATCGGCGTGCCCGACGCATCGATCCCGCAAGCGCGCGCGATCCTGCAAGGTCTGTACAAGGCATTCTGGGAAACCGACGCATCGCTCGCCGAAATCAACCCGCTGATCCTGACCGGCGACGGCAAGGTCATCGCGCTGGACGCGAAATTCAACTTCGATTCGAACGCACTGTTCCGTCATCCGGAAATCGTCGCGTATCGCGATCTGGACGAAGAAGATCCGGCTGAAGTCGAAGCGTCGAAGTTCGACCTCGCGTACATCTCGCTCGACGGCAACATCGGCTGCCTCGTGAACGGCGCGGGCCTCGCCATGGCAACGATGGACACCATCAAGCTGTTCGGCGGCGAACCGGCGAACTTCCTCGACGTGGGCGGTGGCGCCACGACCGAGAAGGTCACGGAAGCGTTCAAGATCATGCTGAAAAACCCGAACCTGACGGCGATTCTGGTCAACATTTTCGGCGGCATCATGCGTTGCGACGTGATCGCGGAAGGCGTGATCGCGGCGTCGAAGGCCGTGTCGCTGAAGGTGCCGCTCGTCGTCCGCATGAAGGGCACGAACGAGGACCTCGGCAAGAAGATGCTCGCTGAATCCGGTCTGCCGATCATCGCGGCGGACAGCATGGAAGAAGCGGCTCAGAAGGTCGTCGCGGCCGCTTCGGGCAAGGCGTAAGCCTTAGTCCACGGTTTTTTGCCAGGATTAACCAGGATTACGAATGGCGGCGCGTAAGCGACGCGGGCGGAGAACATCCCGCCTCGTGGCGCCACCGCGCGGCGCCAAACGAACAGAGGTCAATACATGTCGATTCTGATTAACAAAGACACCAAGGTCATCACGCAGGGCATCACCGGCAAGACCGGTCAGTTCCATACGCGTGCTTGCCGTGAATACGCAAACGGCCGCGAAGCGTTCGTTGCGGGCGTGAACCCGAAGAAGGCCGGCGAAGATTTCGAAGGCATTCCCATCTACGCGAGCGTCGCTGAAGCCAAGGCTGAAACGGGCGCGACCGTGTCGGTGATTTACGTGCCGCCGGCAGGCGCCGCGGCTGCGATCTGGGAAGCGGTCGAGGCCGATCTGGATCTGGCGATCTGCATCACGGAAGGCATTCCCGTGCGTGACATGATCGAGATCAAGGACCGCATGCGTCGCGAAAATCGCAAGACGCTGCTGCTCGGACCGAACTGCCCCGGCACGATAACGCCGGACGAACTGAAGATCGGCATCATGCCGGGTCACATCCACCGCAAGGGCCGCATCGGCGTCGTGTCGCGTTCGGGCACGCTCACGTATGAAGCAGTCGGCCAACTGACGGCGATCGGCCTCGGCCAGTCGTCGGCGGTCGGTATCGGCGGCGACCCGATCAACGGTCTGAAGCACATCGACGTGATGAAGATGTTCAACGACGATCCGGATACGGACGCCGTGATCATGATCGGCGAGATCGGCGGTCCGGACGAAGCGAACGCGGCGTACTGGATCAAGGACAACATGAAGAAGCCGGTGGTCGGCTTCATCGCCGGTGTCACGGCGCCTCCGGGCAAGCGCATGGGCCACGCCGGCGCGCTGATCTCGGGCGGTGCCGATACGGCCGAAGCGAAGCTCGAAATCATGGACGCTTGCGGCATCAAGGTCACGAAGAACCCGTCGGAAATGGCGCGTCTTCTGAAGGCGATGCTGTAAGTCGAAATTCGCCTGCAATGCCGGCGTGTTTTTGATACGCTTACGGAGTCCTTTCGTCAGCGTGCGGTTCTAAGAAGCGGGGGAGTTTTTAGACTCCTCCGCTTTTTTATTGGCCCCGTGTCCGATTTCTTCTTATTCTTTTACTCATGCTCGAGTTTTTCGCCACGCTCCATTGGGGCGCAGTCATACAGATCATCGTCATCGACATTCTGCTCGGCGGCGACAATGCCGTCGTGATCGCGCTGGCTTGCCGCAACTTGCCGCCGGCACAGCGCACGAAGGGCGTGTTGTGGGGCACGGTCGGCGCCATTCTGTTGCGCGTGGCGCTGATCGCGTTCGCAGTGGCGCTGCTCGACGTGCCGTTGCTGAAGTTTACCGGCGGCCTCCTGTTGCTGTGGATCGGCGTGCGCCTGATGGCGCCCGCGCATGACCCCCACGAGAACGTCAAGCCGGCCGACAAGCTGATGTCGGCGATCAAGACGATCATCGTCGCGGACGCGGTGATGAGCCTCGACAACGTGATCGCGATTGCGGGCGCGGCTGAGGCGGCCGATCCGGAGCACCGTCTCGCGCTGGTGATTTTCGGTCTCGTGGTGAGCATTCCGCTGATCGTGTGGGGCAGCCAGGTGGTGCTCAAACTGCTCGACCGCTTTCCGATCGTCATCACGCTCGGCGCCGCGTTGCTTGGCTGGATCGCGGGCGGCCTCATCATCAACGACCCGGCGGGCGACCGTTGGCCGATCCTCGATACGCCCGCAGCCGAGTACGGCATGTGCATCGCGGGCGCTTTGTTCGTCGTGATCGTCGGTTATCTGTTCAAGCGCCGCAATGCCCATCGCGCGGCGGCTTGAGGTTCGATCTCGAGCGGAGTGAAACGCGCGGCGTCTTGTGGTGAGCGCGGCCCGCGCCGCCGCGCCGGCCCAACGTTAGCCATTCGGCCGACTGGGTGAAAGAAGCGCTGCTGGCTACGATTGAAACGCCTGTTCCCGATTCGCGGGGCAGGCGTTTTTTTCGTTTCAGGAGCTTGCAGATGATCGTTACCTTGCCGTATTCCCCTTATTCCCACGCCGTGCCGCGCTCGCGTTCCACGTTTATGCGAGCGCGCTGGTCCGCGCGGCTCACGCGCGCATTCCGCCGCGTCGGCTTCGGTTTCACGCTGATCGAACTGATGATCGTGCTGGCGATTGTCGGTGTGATTGCCGCCTACGCGATTCCCGCGTACCAGGACTATCTGGCTCGCAGCCGCGTGGGCGAGGGGCTGTCGCTCGCCGCATCGGCGCGGCTCGCGGTGGCCGAAAATGCCGCGAGCGGCAATGCGTTCGGCGGCGGTTATGCGTCGCCGCCGGCCACGCGCAACGTGGAGTCCGTTCGCGTCGACGAAGATACCGGCCAGATCACCGTCGCCTTCACGACGCGCGTTGCGCCGGCCGGCTCGAACACGCTCGCGCTCGTACCATCGGTTCCAGACAACGCGGATGCGCCGACCGCGCGCGTCGCGTTGAGCAAGGGCGCCATGCAGGCGGGCTCGCTGACGTGGGAGTGCTTCACCGGAGGTAAAGCCGCGTCGTCGCTGCCGGCGCCGGGCGCCGGTCCCGCACCCGCTGAAGCGCCCACCTTGCCGTCGAATCTCGCCCCGCCGGAATGCCGCTCGTGACCGACGACGCGAATCGGATGGATGAGTGAGCACATCGACGTAAAACGCTGATTTTTGGCATATTTCAGCTCGGCCGGCGCACAGCGGGAGGATTTTTTTGTATAGTGCGCCGGTTGCTGACGCCCACCGGTTACTCGATGCCCACCCCATTCGCGCGCTACCTCTCTCTCGTTCTGTTGGCTCTCGCGTTGGTGCTGCCGTATGCAGTTGTCAACCACACGTATCCGATCCCGACGTTCTACGCTGAATTCACCGCGCTCGCGCTGTATCTGCTGACCGGCGCGGGTGTCGTGCTGCTGTTCGTCAGCGCGACACCGCGCATTTCATTCGCATCGCCCGTCGTCGCGCTCGTACCGTTGCTGTTCGGGCTGCTGCTGGTGGCGCAATCGGTGTTGCTGCCGGTCGCGCAGCCGTCGATGAACTGGCTCGGCGGCGGCTTTCTGCTCGCCGCATTCATGGCGACGCATGCGGGCTACGGTTTCACGCGCGCGAAGCTCAATGAGACGGCGCTGCGCTGGGCGGCCGGGGCATTGATCGTGGGCGGTCTGTTCGCGGTGTTCTGTCAGCTGATCCAGTTGTTTCATCTCGAGGTGCGCGTGTCGCCGTTCGTCGTCGCCTATAACGTGACCACCGAGCGCCGGCCGTTCGGCAATATGGCGCAGGCGAACCACCTCGCCACCTACATCGCGTTCGCGATGGCGGGGGCGCTGTATCTCGTGCAGACGCGGCGCATCGCCGTCGGCATCTGGCTGCTGGTGTCGACGATTTTCGCGGTTGGACTCGCGTTGACCGTCTCGCGCGGTCCGTGGCTGCAGATGGGCGTGCTCGTGGTGGCGGGTTTCTGGATGGCGTTCGCACAGACGCGCGATCACGCTCAGTTACGCCGCGGCAACCGCGAATGGATCATCCCGATCGTGCTGGCGGTGCTGTTCTTCGCGATCAATGCTTTGATCCGCTGGGCCAATGTGCGCTATCACCTGGAGCTCGGGCAATCCGCGGCCGACCGCTTCAAGGACGCCGGCCAGATCGCGCCGCGCCTCGCGTTGTGGAAGTACGGCTGGACGATGTTCAAGACGCATCCGCTGCTAGGCGTGGGCTGGGGCGAATTCCCGAGCTATCAATACGAGTTCGCGAAGACGCTGGGCGGCGTCGAGATCGCCAACAACTCGCATGACATTTTCATCGACCTGCTCGCCAAGACCGGCTTGATCGGCCTCGCGATCGTGCTGTTCGGCCTCGTCACGTGGCTCGTGCGCGTAGTGCGTGCGCCGCAAACTGCCGCGCGCGTGTTCGGCATCGCGCTGATCGGCGTGCTGGTGATGCATGCGCTAGTCGAATATCCGCAGCAGTACATGTTCTTTCTGCTGCCGGCGATGTTCGTGTTCGGCTTGCTGGAGACGCGGCCGTTGCGGCTCGTGCCCGGGCGTCTGTCGTTCGGCGCGTTTGTGGTGGTGGTGTTCGGCGGCCTCGCGGCGCTCTATCCGGTGTATCGCGACTACGCGCGCGCCGAGGTGCTGTATTACGGCGCGCGTCCCGCCGAGCAGTATCGCGCGGACCCGTCGTTCCTCTTTCGGGCGTGGGGCGATTACGGTCTCGCGACGTTGCTGCCGATGAATTCGATGGACCTGCAGCACAAGCTCGCCATGCACAGGCAGGCGATGGCGCTCTTGCCGGGCGAAACGGTGCTGCGCCGCTATGCGGTATTGCAGGCGCTGAGCGGCGATGCGGCGGCGGCATTCGACACCGTCGAACGCCTGAAAATCTTCGCCGAGGAATTGAAAGACTGGCCGTCGCAATTGAGCTATCTGTACGAACTGTGCGACGAGCAGAAGACGCTGACCGGTTTCAAGGCGGAATTGATGAAGCGCTATGGCATGCCGCCGCACGACGTCAATCAGGACGACGAGAGCGAGGAAGATTGAGCCGCGCTGTCGTTCATACGCCGCAGAGGTGAGCGGGGCGTCGTCACCCCCTCGCCACCCAATCCCCCGACTTCCCGCCGTGCTTCTCCAGCACCTTCACATCGGTGATCGTCATCCCGCGATCCACCGCCTTGCACATGTCGTACACCGTCAGCAGCCCAACCTGAACGGCGGTCAGCGCTTCCATCTCCACACCGGTTCGTCCGAGTGTTTCCACCTGAACCGTGCAATGCACGCCGGGTAGCGTGCCGTCGAGTTCGAAGTCCACCTTGACGCGCGTCAGCGCAAGCGGATGACAGAGCGGGATGAGATCGGCGGTGCGCTTCGAGCCTTGAATCGCAGCGATGCGCGCGATGCCGATGACGTCGCCTTTTTTCGCGTTGCCGTCGCGGATCACCGCGAACGTCTCCGGCAACATGCGGATCGAGCCGCGCGCGATGGCGATGCGCTTGGTCTCCTGCTTGCCGCCGACGTCCACCATATGCGCCTGGCCGGCAGCGTCGAAATGAGTGAGTTCAGGCATGGTTGGGCTCCTTCAGAGGGCGCCTATCATAGCAGCGCGCCGGGGCGGGGATTCGTAGCGAGGTGTCTGCGGCCTGGATCAGCCAAACTGTCCGAAGCACTGCGGCGACTGACTACAATGACCCCATGCCCGCTATCTTAGTCCGAGCGGCGGGCGTCGCTTTTCGACTTCGTCATACCGATCTCGCGATGCGTCTCAAACGCTTTCTTGCCACGTTGTTGTCCGTTGCGCTCGCCGCGCCGCCGGGCGCGTTCGCGCAATCGCATGCCGCGTCCCATGTCACGCCCGGCACCATGGAGTCCGCGGAATCGCCGTTGGTGAGCGGCCCGGCCGATTCTTATCCGGACCCGATCGTGCCGCCCGGCATCGCGCAAGGCGTGTTCGGCGTATATGGCGGCGCGCGGAGCCGCTTTTCCCAACGGGACTTCCTTCGGGGCGGCGGTTCAAACACCGGCTGGCGCGCGCCGATCGTCGCGCAGCAATTGCCCGACCTCGGCAGCGGCGGTTCAGACTCGCTGACGCCGCAGGCCGAGCGCAAACTCGGCGAACGCGTGATGCGCGAAGTGCGCCGCGATCCCGACTATCTCGACGACTGGCTGGTGCGCGACTACCTCAACTCGGTCGCCGCGAAACTCGCCGCGGCGGCGAGCACGCTCTACATCGGCGGCTATCGTCCGGACTTCGATCTGTTCGCGGTGCGCGATGCGCAGATCAACGCGTTCTCGTTGCCGGGCGGTTTTATCGGCGTCAACACCGGCTTGATCGTGGCGACGCAAACCGAGTCCGAGCTTGCGTCCGTCGTCGGCCACGAGATGGGCCACGTCTTGCAGCGGCACATTTCGCGGATGCTCACGGCCGGCGAGCGCAGCACCTACGCCGCGCTCGCCGGCATGCTGTTCGGCGTCCTGGCGGGCGTGCTCGCGCACAGCGGCGACCTGGGCAGCGCGATCGCGATCGGCGGCCAGGCGTATGCCATCGACAACCAGTTGCGTTTCTCGCGTTCCGCCGAGCACGAGGCGGACCGCGTCGGCTTTCTGCTGCTCGCCGGCGCCGGTTACGACCCGTATGCGATGACGAGCTTCTTCGGCCGCCTCGATCGCGCGTCGATGAGCGACACGGGCATCCCGGCCTATGCGCGCACGCACCCGCTGACCGGCGAACGGATCGCCGACATGGAAGACCGCGCGCGCCGCGCGCCGTACCGGCAGCCGCATCAAGCGTCCGAATATGGTTTCGTGCGAGCGCGGGCGCGCTTGCTGCAGGATCGCTCGCGCGGCGAATACGCGGACGAAATTTCGCGCTTGCGCTCGGAGATCGAGGACCGGACAGCGGTGAATGTCGCCGCGAACTGGTACGGCATCGCCTATGGACAGATGCTGCTGGACCGTTACGACGACGCGGCGGCGTCGCTGGCTGCCTCGCGCGCGGCGTTTGCCGTGAGCGAGCAAGGAGCAGGGGAGCCCGCGCGCAGTTCGCCGAGCCTCGAGGTGCTGGCCGCCGATATCGCGCGGCGCGCCGGTCGCAACGACGAAGCCGCTCGTCTCGCCGAGTTCGCGCAGAAGCGCTGGCCGCAGTCGAATGCCGCCATCGACATGCATATCCGCACACTGCTGACGTTGCGGCGTTTTACCGATGCGCAGGCCCTCGCCCGCCAGGAGACGCGTGCTCAACCGGACCAGCCGGCCTGGTGGATGTATCTCGCGCAGGCCAGCGCCGGCAGCGGCGATGCGTTGACACAGCATCGCGCAATGGCGGAAAAGTTCGCGCTCGAGGGGGCGTGGCCATCGGCCATCCGTCAACTGAAGGACGCGCGCGATTTGAAGGCGATTGGCTACTACGACCTCGCAACCGTCGATGCGAGGCTGCATGAGATGGAGAGCCGCTATAAGGAGGAGCGGCTCGACGAGAAGAGCTAGGGGCGTGTTGGCATCGTTGCCGCTCGACGAGAAGAGCTAGGGGCGTGTTGGCATCGTTGCCGCTCAACGGCGGAGCCGCGATACAGTTCGCGCGGAGCAAACAGCCGGAGCCGAGACCCTAGACTCGCGCCGCCGGACTGGCAACAAAGCCGAACCGCGCGGCGACTTCGCCTCGCCGCACCGGTTGCAAGGGCAAGACCAGCCCATTGTTCCAGCGCAACTCGCCGCCCGTCGAATCCTCTGTCAGCGTGGCGTGATCGGCGAAAATTTCCAGATCGTGATCATGCAAAACCGCGACCTTCGGCGGCGCGGAGCCATCGACAAACACGATCCCGCCTTCATCGTCGACGAATACCGCCGAGGGCTCGAACGCGCCGCCGGCCTGGTCCGTCAGCGAAAGCGCGCCGGCGGCATCGAGCGACAACCTCACCACCCACGGCGTATAGCCCAGCTCGACATAAACCCGCTGCGGGCCGTTCTGAAAGAACCACTGTCCGTGTTCGTCGGCGTCGTAGTTCCGATTGATGAATCCGAGCAGCGCCTCGTGCCGGATCGGCTCACCGGGCAAGCCGCTCGCCTGCGCCGCCTCGTCCCGCATGCGCCAGTTGCCGCGCCGGTCCAGCATCAGCCACCCTGTGCAACCCGGCACATTGGGCCACTTGGCGAGGGCCTGCCTGACGATGTCATCCATGATCGACGTGCCGCTCCAGGTAGCCGAACACGCGTCGCGACAGCCAGTCGATGCGGCCGGGGAACGGCCCCGTCATGAAGCCGGCGTGGCCGCCGTGCCTCGGTTGATCGAGTTCGACCGCGGCCGACACGTCGTGCCGCGACGGCAACGCCGCAGCCGGCAGGAACGGATCGTTGCGCGCGTTCAGCACCAGCGTCGGCACCTGAATGTGCGGCAGCAAAGGCCGCGTGGTCGCGCTGCTCCAGTAGTGGTCGGTATCGCGAAAGCCGTGCAGCGGCGCGGTCACGACGTTGTCGAACTCGTACATCGTGCGGCTCGCGAGCATCGCGTCACGGTCGAACAGGCCCGGAAACTGGACCAGCTTCTGCTCGGCCTTCTGCTTCAACGTCTTCAGGAAACTGCGTGTGTAGACCATGCCGAAGCCCTGCGACAGCGCGCGTCCGCCGGCGTGCACGTCGATCGGCGTGGAAATGGCCGCCGCGGCCGAGACAACCGACGCCGCATCGTCGCGCCGCTCGCCGAGCCAGCGCAGCAACACATTGCCGCCGAGCGACACGCCCGCCACGACGATCGGCCCGCGATGCGCGGCCCGCAAGCGCCGCAGAATCCAATCGACTTCGTTGCTGTCGGCGAGATGATAGAAGCGCGGCAACAGATTTAACGCCCCGCTGCAACTGCGAAAGTGCGGCACGACGCCATGCCAGCCGTATTCGCGCGCGGCCGACATCAGCGTGGCCGCGTAGTGCGACGCCGAGCTGCCTTCCAGGCCGTGAAACAGCACGAAGAGCGGGGCGTCGGCGGCAGGCGCCCGAGGGGCGGAAGCGGTGTTGCCGGCAGGATCGTGCACGACCCAATCGAGGTCGATGAAGTCGCCGTCGGGCGTGTCCCAGCGCTCGCGGCGGAACGTCACCGCCGGGCGGCGCGCGAACAGCGACGGAACGATGGTCTGCGCATGGCGGTTCGGCAGCCAGAGCGGTGCGCGATAGAGCAGTTCGACAGCAGCGTCGACAGCGACCGCGGCGCGGGCGGCGACGGAAGCGGCGGATTGATCGTGCGTCGCCGCCCAACTCCCCAAGGGGGCTGCCTTCGGGGCGTGCCCCAGCAGCACTTCCTTCGGGGCGGGGGACTTCGTGCGGGGCGTGCTCATTCCGGCGTCGAACAGGAGATGAAACGGAACAAGGCGCGCGTCAGTGCAGCGAGCCCTGGCCATGCCGCATTTTCGTGGCGAACTGGCTGGCGGCCTCGTTCGGCATCGGGCTTGCGTGAATGTGCGCGATGCGCCATTCGCCGCGCTCGTGGACCATCACGTAAGTGGTGAACACCATGGCGGGCGTGGCGGTGGGATCGGCCGGGCGATGCGCTTCGGCGATCGCGTAGACGACGGTGCCGAGGCTGTCGTAGACGCGGATATCGAGCGGTTCGATCGAAACAGGCGCGGCTTCGAGCTGAATCTGCAAGCCGGCGCGAATGCTGTCGAGACCGTGCAGATGCGAGCCGTCGGCGCAGATGCAACTGACGAACTCCTCATCGATCCACAGGCCCATCAAGCTGTCGATATTGACCTCGGCGACGGCCTGATAGTAGGCGTTCAGCGTATCGGCGGCGGCTTCGAAGATATGGGCAAAACGTGGCATGGCTCGTCAGTCTCTTGTGCGCGGCGCGCGGTTGCGGGGCAGCGGTCAGCGGGACAGTCCGGCGCACCGGACGATCGCACCCGAGCGCCAGAATGCCCGCGCCGCAAGGCGCGAACATGACGCGACGCGCTCAGGGCGTGCGGTGTTGCGTGCGAGTGTCAGCGGGCTCAGCGTTGCGCGAGCAGCATGCCGCGCAAATCGCCGAAGACCTGCTCGGCGCTCAACTGCTTCAGGCAGTTCAGATGGCCGAGCGGACACTCGCGCTGAAAACAGGGGCTGCATTCGAGATGAAGCCATTGTACCTTCGCAAGCTCCGACAAGGGCGGCGTGTGGCGCGGATCGGTGGAACCGTACACCGCCACCAGCGGCCGGCGCAGGGCGGCCGCCACGTGCATCAGACCGGAATCGTTGGTGACGACCGCGCCGGCCCGCGAGATCAACGCGCACGCTTCGCCCAGCGCGGTCTGGCCGCACAGGTTGCGCACGTTCGGCGCCTTCTCGGCGATCGCTTGGGCCAACGGCGCATCTTTCGGCGAACCGAGCGCGACGATCTGCGTGTACGGGAACGACTGGCCGACCATTTGCGCGAGCGCCGCGAAATGCTCGGGCGGCCAGCGCTTGGCGGGACCGTACTCGGCGCCGGGGCAGAACACCAGCAGCGGCACGCGGGTATCGAGATTGAAGCGCGCGGAGACGCGCGCCGCTTCGTTCGGATCGGCGTCGAGCCGCGGCATCGGCAGATCGCCGGGGACCTTCGCGCCGGGCGCGTAGGCGAGGGCGGCGTATTGGTCGACCATCGGCGGGCGCTCGTCCTTGCGCGGATTGGCGTGGCGCACGTTCAACAGGCCGTAGCGGCTTTCGCCGGTATAGCCGATGCGCAAGCGGATGCCCGCCATCCACGGAATCAGCGCCGACTTGAGCGAGTTCGGCAGCACGTAGGCGGCGTCGTAGCCGACGTCGCGCAAGTCGCTCGCCAGTTGCCAGCGGCGCAGCATTTGCAGCTTGCCGTGCGCGAGGTCGGTGGCGTAGACGTCGCGGATTTCCGGCATGCGTTCGAGCACGGGCGCGACCCAGGAGGGCGCGACCGCGTCGATGACCATGCGCGGGTGCAATTTCGCGAGGCGCGCAAACAGCGGCTGCGCCATCAATGCGTCACCGATCCAGTTCGGTGCGATAACCAACGCGCGACGCATCAGAGTGAGTGTCCGGTGTTCAGTCGAAGCGCCGCGCGAGCCATGCGCGCGGCGTTCGGATAGGTAAAAGGGAAATTGCCGTGAGCTGCCTGGCGCTCATTCCGCAAAGCCGGATGCGCAGTGGCGGCGGCTTGCGTCCCGCGCGCCCGGTGTGGCGCTCGTAGCCGCGTTTGCCTCTGCCCTGGCTGCCGCCTAACGTTCGCCGTTGCCCGCTGAAAGGCCACGCGCGGCTCGCCGAACGGCGAACCGGGCAGTGGAATCCGCAATGGATCAGGCGGTAGATCGGGCGGTGAATCAGCCGACAGCAACTCAGCAGACAGCAACTCAGCAGACAGCAACTCAGCAGACAGCAACTCAGCAAGCGGAAAGCCCGGCTGCCATCCCGCGAGGGACCAGCCGGGCGCGCCGCGCCGCCAGCGCCCGCTGCTCAGTGGGTGGCGTTCGGTCTTAATGACCTTTGACCACTTCGCCGTCGCGCAGCTTGTAACGCGTGCTGCAGTACGGGCAGCGCGCCTCGCCGTGCGTGACGTCGATGAAAACGCGCGGATGCGCGCTCCAGCGCGGCATGGCCGGGTTCGGGCAGTACGCCGGCAAATCTTTCGCCGACAGTTCGACCAGCGGCATTTCCTTGATTTCGCTCATGAGACTTTCTCGTTGTATGCAGGGTGCGGGCGTTGTGCCGTTAAACAGCCGAAGCCAGGGCAACGCGCGTTAAATCTTGGTGAGCCAGTGCGCGTAGTTCTCGCTCCTGCCGTTCACGATGTCGAAGAAGCCCGACTGCAGCTTCTCGGTGATCGGGCCGCGTGCGCCCGCGCCGATCGTGCGGTTGTCGAGCTCGCGGATCGGCGTGACTTCGGCGGCGGTGCCGGTGAAGAACGCTTCGTCGCAGGTATAGACCTCGTCGCGCGTGATGCGCTTTTCGATCACCGGAATGCCCATGTCGCGCGCCAGCGTGATGACCGTGTCGCGCGTGATGCCGTCGAGGCACGACGACAGATCGGGCGTGTACAGCTTGCCGTTGTTGACGAGGAAGAAGTTCTCGCCCGAGCCTTCCGACACGTAGCCGTCGACGTCGAGCAGCAGCGCTTCGTCGTAGCCGTCGGCGATCGCTTCCTGGTTGGCGAGGATCGAGTTCACGTACCAGCCCGACGCCTTCGCGCGCACCATCGACACGTTCACGTGATGGCGCGTGAACGACGAGGTCTTGACGCGGATGCCCTTGGCGATGCCGTCTTCACCGAGGTAAGCGCCCCACGGCCAGGCGGCGATCGCCACGTGGATCGTGTTGCCCTTGGCCGACACCCCGAGCTTTTCCGAGCCGACCCAGATGATGGGGCGCAGATAGCAGGACTCCAGCTTGTTTTCGCGGACCACTTCGCGCTGCGCCGCGGCGAGCGTTTCGTGGTCGAAGGGCACGTCCATCTGGAAGATCTTGGCCGAGTTGAGTAGCCGCTTGGTGTGTTCCTGCAGACGGAAAATCGCGGTGCCGCCGTCGGCCGTCTTGTAGGCGCGCACGCCCTCGAAAACGCCCATGCCGTAATGCAGCGTGTGGGTGAGCACGTGGATCTTGGCATCGCGCCACTCGATGAGCTTGCCATCCATCCAGATCTTGCCGTCGCGGTCGGCCATTGACATACGATTCTCCAGCAGGTGCGGTTGTGCGTTTGTGAGTGCCCTCGAACCCGGCGCCTTGCGCGAGGCCGCGGGGGACAAGCGCGGGTACAAGCGCGGGGACAAGAAAACCTGGGGCTGCCCGGCGTTTTCTCGTGGGGTCATGCGAGGAGCGTTATTTTAGCGTCTTTTGCACACCAAACGGGCATTTGGCCGCACTTCGGGCGCTATAATTCGGCGCACGCATAATTCACATCCGGATGCGCCAGCGGGTGCTTGACGACCTGGCGCCGACTTCCCCTTCGTTGCGGCGCCGCCTCGCGTCCGCGTTTCGCCTCATGCTCGCTCGTTTGTCCGATACCGATCGCCGCGCCTTTATCGAGGGCGCGCGCGCGTATTCGCCCACGCTCATGGCGATTTTCTCGTGGGGCCTCGTCACCGGTATCGCGATGAGCAAGTCGGTGCTCACGGTGCCGCAGGCGCTCGCCATGTCGCTGCTGTGCTACGCCGGTTCGTCGCAACTGGCGGTGCTGCCGCTGCTCGCCGCCAAGCTGCCGATCTGGACCGTGCTGCTCACGGCCGCGATGGTCAATACGCGTTTTGTGATCTTCAGCGTCGGCCTCGCGCCGCACTTCTCCTATCTGTCGATGTGGCGGCGCATCGTGCTCGGCTACTTCAATGGCGACGTGATCTATCTGCTGTTCCAGAAGAAGAGCTTCCCGACCGGCTACGTGCCGGGCAAGGAGGCGTACTTCTGGGGCATGGCGCTGTGCAGTTGGCTGTCGTGGCAAGTGTCGTCGGTCGCCGGCATCTTGCTGGCGAGCATGATTCCCGACAACTGGGGCCTCGGCCTCGCCGGCACGCTGGCGCTGCTGCCCATCATGGTGGCGGCGATCGCGACGCGCTCCACGCTGGTCGCGGTCAGCGTCGCGGGCGTGGTATCGCTGCTCGCCTTCGATCTGCCGTACCGGCTCGGGCTGCCGCTCGCGGTGATCGCCGCGATCATGGCCGGCAGCGCCGCCGATCTGATGGTCGAGCGCGCCGATCTGCGCCGTATCCGTAGCAATAGCGCCGGAGATTCCCGATGACATCCACGCAAATCTGGCTGGCCATTTTCGGCATGACGCTGGTCACCGCCGTGACACGCGCGATGTTTCTAATCGGTGGTGAGCGCACGGTGTTGCCGGAGCGCGTGCAGCGGATGCTGCGTTATGCGCCGGCGGCCGCATTGGCCGCCGTCGTGCTCCCCGACGTGCTGGCGACGCCCGAAGGTCTTTCGTTCGCGCCGTCCAACCACGAGTTTTATGCGACGCTAGCCGGTCTCGGGTGGTTTTTGTGGCGGCGCACCATGCTTGGCACGATCGTCGTCGGGATGCTCGTGTTCACCGTCCTGCGCCTCGTCGTGTGAGTTGAGGGGCGTGGATCGGGCGGCAAATGCTGCGTCGCGACACGGGCCGGGCGGCTGGCAAATACGGGGCATACGCCCCGCCGCGGGTCAGAAGGCCGTAAGGATCAGTTAAAATGGCCGTTTCCGGGATAACCGCGCCGCTGCATCGCGCGAGCCGCGGCCCCGCCGCCGGCACCCGATTCAGTGGAGCCGCCGCCGTGCCGAAGCGCTGAAGCTTGTCGCGCCTCGCCCGCCGCGCGTCGTCCGCCACCGCCTTCTCATCAACTCGCACACAAACGCCCATGAACAAGGTATTGCGTCTCTCCGATCTGATCGCCGAAGGCAAGCTATCCGGCAAGCGCGTGTTCATCCGCGCCGATTTGAACGTGCCGCAGGACGATCAAGGCAACATCACCGAAGACACCCGCATCCGCGCCTCCGTGCCGGCGATCAAGGCCGCGCTCGACGCCGGCGCGGCCGTGATGGTCACGTCGCACCTGGGCCGTCCGACCGAAGGCGACTTCAAGCCGGAAGATTCCCTTGCGCCGGTCGCCAAACGCCTCGCCGATTTGCTCGGCCGGGACGTGCCGCTGGTCTCCAACTGGGTCGAGAACGGCGTGAACGTAGCGCCGGGCTCGGTCGTGCTGCTGGAAAACTGCCGCGTCAACAAGGGCGAAAAGAAGGATTCCGACGAACTCGCGCAGAAAATGGCGAAGCTCTGCGACGTCTACGTGAACGACGCATTCGGCACCGCGCACCGCGCCGAGGCCACCACGCACGGCATCGCGAAGTACGCGCCCGTCGCGTGCGCCGGGCCGCTGCTGGCCGCCGAGCTCGAAGCGCTCGGCAAGGCGCTGGGCGCGCCGAAGCGCCCGCTGGTGGCGATCGTCGCCGGCTCGAAGGTGTCCACCAAGCTGACCATTCTGAAGTCGCTCGCCGACAAGGTCGACCAGTTGATCGTCGGCGGCGGCATCGCCAATACGTTCATGCTGGCCGCGGGTCTGAAGATCGGCAAGTCGCTCGCCGAAGCCGATCTGGTGAACGAAGCCAAGGCCATCATCGAGGCCGCGAAAGCCCGCGGCGCCTCGGTGCCGATCCCGACCGACGTGGTCACGGCCAAGGAGTTCGCGCCCACCGCCAAGGCCGAAGTCAAGGCCGTCGCCGACGTACAGGACGACGACCTGATCCTCGACATCGGACCGGAAACCGCCAAGGCGCTGGCCGCTCAACTGGAAAAAGCCGGCACGATCGTGTGGAACGGCCCGGTCGGCGTGTTCGAATTCGACCAGTTCGGCAACGGCACGAAGACGCTGGCCGAGGCGATCGCCAAATCGCCGGCGTTCTCGATCGCAGGCGGCGGCGACACGCTCGCGGCGATCGCCAAGTACGGCATTCACGACAAGGTCAGCTACATTTCGACGGGCGGCGGCGCCTTCCTCGAATTCCTCGAGGGCAAGAAGCTGCCGGCGGTCGAAATCCTCGAATCGCGGGCCTGACGTGGCGACGCGCTCCCCCACGGTCAAGTCCGCCAAGGCGCGCGGCGGCAAGTCGCCGCGCAACACCGCGGCAGCATCGGCAGGGGAGCGCCCGGCGCGCTCCGCCGCCGCCCCGATAGCGGCGCGGACTCTCGGCGAAACGGCCGTGCTCGCTCCCCCGCCGGCGCCCCGCGTGCCCGTATCGAACACCGCTTCATCCAATAAAGCGACGCTGGTTTCAACCGGCGCGCAGCCCCTGGCAGCATCCTTCGGTGCGCAGCCTCCGCATCCGACTCGCAGCGCTCTTTCCAGCGATCTCACCCAGACGAGGAGACTCATGCATCGCGCCACCAAGATTGTCGCCACCATCGGACCGGCTTCCAGCACGCCGGAAATCCTCCTGCAAATGATTCAGGCAGGGGCCGACGTGGTGCGGCTCAATTTCTCGCACGGCACCGCCGACGACCACCGCCAGCGCGCCGAATTCGTGCGCGAGGCGGCCCGTCAGGCCGGCCGCGAAGTCGCCATCATGGCGGACCTGCAAGGCCCGAAGATCCGCGTGGGCAAATTCGAAAACGGCAAGGTCGCGCTGGTCGCCGGCGAGCCGTTCATTCTCGACGCCGACTGTGAACTCGGCAACCAGGAACGCGCCGGTCTCGACTACAAGGACCTGCCGCGCGACCTGAAGCCGGGCGACGTGCTGTTGCTCAACGACGGCCTGATCGTGCTGAACGTGGTCCGCGTGCTCGGCAACGAGATTCACACCACCGTCAAGATCGGCGGCGATCTGTCGAACAACAAGGGCATCAACCGCCAGGGCGGCGGTCTGACGGCGCCCGCGCTGACCGCGAAAGACATGGAGGACATCCGCACGGCGATGTCGCTCGGCGTGGATTTTGTCGCGGTATCGTTCCCGAAGAACGCCACGGACATGGAAATGGCCCGCCAACTGGCGAACATCGCCGGCGCGCCCTACGGCATCAAGCCGAAGATGATCGCCAAGATCGAGCGCGCGGAAGCGATTCCGGCGCTGCAAGGCATCCTCGACGCGTCGGACGGCATCATGGTCGCGCGCGGTGATCTGGCCGTGGAAGTGGGCAATGCCGCGGTTCCCGCGCTGCAAAAGCGCATGATCCGGATGGCGCGCGAATCGAACAAGTTCGTGATCACCGCCACGCAGATGATGGAGTCGATGGTCAACGCGCCGGTGCCGACCCGCGCCGAAGTGTCGGACGTGGCCAACGCCGTGCTCGACGGCACCGACGCGGTGATGCTGTCGGCGGAATCGGCGGCGGGCAAGTACCCGGTGCAAACCATCGAGACGATGGCGGCGATCTGTATCGAAGCCGAAAAGTCGGAACAGTCGGAGCTGGACAAGGACTTCCTCAATCGAACGTTCACGCGCATCGACCAGTCCATCGCGATGGGCGCGCTGTTCACCGCGTATCACCTGGGCGCGAAGGCGATCGTGGCGCTGACTGAATCCGGTTCGACCGCGCTGTGGATGTCGCGTCACTGGACGCACGTGCCGATTTTCGCGCTCACGCCGCGCGTCGGCAGCGAACGCGCGATGGCGCTGTACCGCAACGTGACCTCGCTGCATCTGGACACCAACACCGACCGCGACACCGCGTTGCAACAGGCGCTGGAAACCGTGGTGAGCAAGGGCTACGCGTCGCGCGGCGACATGGTGGTGCTGACCGTCGGCGAGCCGATGGGCCAGGCCGGCGGCACGAATACGCTGAAGATCGTGCGGGTCGGCGAACCGTATTGATTCGCTGCGACGAGTAGCAGACTGCTCGATCGGCACAGGCTTGATCGAGCGAAGCAGGCTGTCATGCCCCGCGAGAGGCGGCGCACAGACTCGAACAGCGCGCTTGGGCGAAGGTAGATGCGCCGCGCGCTTTCCAGGCTGCGCGAACTGCGCCGACCGAGCGAAAGGGTGCGCAGCTTGCTTCGCGATCGAATCGCCCAAAAGATGCCGACGGCATAAGAATTCGTTTCAATCTAAGGAGTTACAGCATGCCTCTCGTATCAATGCGTCAACTGCTGGACCATGCCGCTGAAAACGGCTACGGCCTTCCGGCATTCAACGTGAACAACCTGGAGCAGGTGCAGGCGATCATGGCGGCGGCCGACAAGGTCAACGCACCGGTCATCATGCAGGCTTCCGCCGGTGCGCGTAAGTACGCGGGCGAGGCGTTCCTGCGCCACCTGATCGAAGCGGCGGTCGAGTCCTATCCGCACATCCCCGTCGTGATGCACCAGGACCACGGGCAGTCGCCGGCGGTCTGCATGGCGGCGATCCGCAGCGGTTTCACCAGCGTGATGATGGACGGTTCGCTCGAAGCCGACGGCAAGACGGTCGCTTCCTACGAATACAACGTCGAGGTGTCGCGCAAGGTGGTGGAAGCGGCGCATTCGATCGGCATCACCGTGGAAGCGGAGCTGGGCGTGCTGGGCTCGCTGGAAACCATGAAGGGCGACAAGGAAGACGGCCACGGCGCGGAAGGCACGATGACCCGCGAGCAACTGCTGACCGATCCCGAACAGGCCGCCGACTTCGTCAAGCTGACGCAATGCGACGCGCTCGCGATCGCGATCGGCACCTCGCACGGCGCGTACAAGTTCAGCAAGAAGCCCACGGGCGACATCCTGTCGATCCAGCGCATCAAGGAAATTCACCAGCGCATTCCGAACACCCATCTGGTGATGCACGGTTCGTCGTCGGTGCCGCAGGAACTGCTCGCGGAAATCCGCGAGTTCGGCGGCGACATGAAGGAAACCTACGGCGTGCCGGTCGAGGAAATCCAGGAAGGCATCAAGAACGGCGTGCGCAAGGTCAACATCGACACCGACTTGCGCCTCGCGATCACCGGCGCGATCCGCCGCTACATGGCGACCAATCCGGGCAAGTTCGATCCGCGCGATTACCTGAAGCCGGCGCGCGAAGCCGCGATGAAGATCTGTATCGAGCGCTACACGCAATTCGGCTGCGAAGGCCAGGCCGGCAAGATCAAGCCGGTTTCGCTTGATAAAATCGCGGAGAAGTACAAGTCGGGCGAGCTCGCGCAAGTCGTCCGTTAAGCTGCATCGGGGTCAAGCTTTGGCTCTGCGCCTGGCCGTTTGGCCAGGTTGTCGTTAGATCGCCGTTCCCGCATCATCCGGGGAACGGCGTTTCCCTTTTGTTCCGCTCACACTTTTTTGCCTCACTTTTAGCGAACCACGACGATGTCTACCCTTTACGAATCCACGCTCCACTCGCTGCCGCTGCTCGGCCGCGGTAAAGTCCGCGACAACTATGCGGTGGGCAACGACCAGTTGCTGATCGTCACGACCGACCGTCTGTCGGCGTTCGACGTCATCATGGGCGAGCCGATTCCGAACAAGGGCCGCGTGCTCAACGAAATGGCGAACTTCTGGTTCGAGAAGCTGAAGCACGTGGTGCCGAATCATCTGACGGGTGTGGCGCCCGAATCCGTCGTGGCCGCGGACGAAGTCGAGCAGGTCAAGGGCCGGGCGGTCGTCGTGAAGCGCCTCGAGCCGATTCTCGTCGAGGCAGTCGTGCGCGGCTATCTGGCCGGCAGCGGCTGGAAAGACTACCAGGCCACCGGCTCGGTGTGCGGCGTGGAATTGCCGCCCGGCCTGCAGAACGCGCAGAAGCTGCCCGAGCCGATCTTCACGCCGGCGGCCAAGGCCGAAATGGGCCACCACGACGAAAACATCACCTACAACGAGATGGAGCGCCGCATCGGCACGGAACTGTCGGCCACGATCCGCGACATCTCGATCAAGCTGTACAAGGAAGCCGCTGATTACGCGGCCACGCGCGGCATCATCATCGCGGACACGAAGTTCGAATTCGGTCTCGACAATCACGGCAAGCTATACCTGATGGACGAGGCGCTCACCGCCGATTCGTCGCGTTTCTGGCCGGCTGACCAGTATCAGGTCGGCACCAATCCGCCTTCGTTCGACAAGCAGTTCGTACGCGACTGGCTCGAAACGCAGTCGTGGAAAAAGGAACCGCCGGCGCCGAAGCTGCCCGACGACGTGGTGACGAAGACGGGCGAGAAGTATCAGGAAGCGCTCGAACGCCTGACCGGTCACAAGCTGGCCTGATTACGCGCGCCTGGGTGGACTCGCGCCGCGCGGGAAAACGCCGGGCCGCCCCAGGTTTTCGCTCCGGCAGGAAGTCCCCTGAAGGCCAGGCGCGCAGCGACAGGTCCGGGGCGCTCTCAAGAAACAAGGAAGCCGCAACATGAGTGAAGTCCAGACTGCCCACACGCATGCCGCGCCAGTCGTCGGCGTGCTGATGGGGTCCAGTTCCGACTGGGAAGTGATGAGAAACGCCGTGGCGATTCTCCAGCAATTCGGCGTGCCGTACGAAGCGAAGGTCGTCTCCGCGCACCGCATGCCCGACGAGATGTTCGCCTACGCCGAGAGCGCGCGCGAGCGCGGCATCCGCGCGATCATCGCGGGCGCGGGCGGCGCGGCGCATCTACCGGGCATGCTGGCGGCCAAGACCACGGTGCCGGTGCTCGGCGTGCCGGTGGCGAGCAAGTATCTGAAGGGCGTCGATTCGCTGCATTCGATCGTGCAGATGCCCAAGGGGGTGCCGGTCGCCACGTTTGCGATCGGTGAAGCGGGCGCGGCGAATGCGGCGCTGTTCGCGGTGTCGATCCTGAGCGGCACGAGCGCGGAGTATGCGGAGAAACTGGCGGCGTTCCGTGTGCGCCAGAACGAGGCGGCTCACGCCATGGTGCTGCCTGCGCTGTAAGCGCGAAGGCGATTGTTTTAGACGTCCCCCGTTTGACCCCCGGCCGGCGTGCAGTTTGACTGCTGAAGCGCCAGCCGCGACCGACCACTAAGATGAACCCAGACAACACACCGGTTTCACCGATTCTGCCCGGCGCATGGCTTGGCATGGTCGGTGGCGGCCAGCTCGGCCGCATGTTCTGCTTTGCCGCCCAGGCGATGGGCTATCGCGTCGCCGTGCTGGACCCCGACGAAAACAGCCCGGCGGGCGCGGTCGCCGACCGCCACTTGCGCGCGGCTTACGACGATGAAGCGTCGCTGACCGAACTCGCGCGGCTGTGCGCCGCGGTGTCGACCGAATTCGAGAACGTGCCGGCCGCGAGCCTCGATTTCCTCGCGCGAACCACGTTCGTCAGCCCGGCCGGCCGCTGCGTGGCGGTGGCGCAGGACCGCATCGCCGAGAAGCGCTTTATCGCGTCGTCGGGCGTGACGGTGGCGCCGCATGTGGTGATCGAATCGTCGGACGCGCTGGCCGCGCTCGACGACGCCAAGCTTGAAGCCGTGCTGCCGGGCATCCTCAAGACGGCTCGCATGGGCTACGACGGCAAGGGCCAGATTCGCGTGCGCAATGCCGACGAAGTGCGCGAGGCGCATGCGTCGCTCGGCGGCGTCCCGTGCGTGCTGGAAAAGCGCTTGCCGCTGAAGTTCGAGGTGTCCGCGCTGATCGTGCGCGCGTCGAGCGGCGCGTCGGCGGTCTATCCGCTCGCGCAGAACACGCATCGCGACGGCGTGCTGTCGCACACCATCGTGCCCGCGCCGGATGCCAGCGCGACGCTCGTCGCGCAAGCGCAGCAAGCCGCGCTGCAAATCGCCGACAAGCTCGGCTATGTGGGCGTGCTGTGCGTCGAGTTCTTCATTCTCGAAGACGGCTCGCTCGTCGCCAACGAAATGGCGCCGCGTCCGCACAACTCCGGCCATTACACCGTCGACGCCTGCGCGACCAGCCAGTTCGAGCAGCAGGTGCGCGCGATGACCGGCATGCCGCTCGGCGACACGCGTCAGCATTCGCCGGCGGTGATGCTGAACATTCTCGGCGACGTGTGGTTTCCGGACGGCCCGAAGCGCGCGGCGGCCACGCCGCCATGGCACGAAGTCGCCGCGATGCCGGCGGCGCGTCTGCATCTGTACGGCAAGGAAGAGGCGCGTTGCGGCCGCAAGATGGGTCACGTGAACTTCACGGCGGCGACGCTCGAAGAAGCCCGCACGGCGGCGCGCGATTGCGCGCGGCTTCTGCATATCGCAACGAGCTGACGCGCGCCATGCCCGATCAACAGAAACCGGCCGAGGGCGCGGCGAACGCGTTGCCCGTCACCGCCGCGCAGATCGAGCAGGCCGCGGCGCTGCTCGACGCGGGCGGTCTCGTCGCCTTCCCCACGGAGACCGTGTACGGACTCGGCGGCGACGCCGAGAACCCGGACGCGGTCGCGCGTATTTACGCGGCGAAGGGCCGGCCGGCGAATCATCCGGTGATCGTGCATCTCGCGCCGCAAGGCGATCCGAATTATTGGGTCGAGTATTTGCCGGCCGAGGCGCAGCGTTTGATCGACGCGTTCTGGCCGGGTCCGCTGACGTTGATTCTGAAGCGTGCCGCGCGGATCAATCCGGCGGTGAGCGGCGGGCAGGATTCGGTGGGGCTGCGCTGTCCGTCGCATCCCGTGGCGCAGGCCTTGCTGGAGGCGTTCAGCGCGTTGCGCGACGGACATGGCGGGGTGGCGGCGCCATCGGCGAACCGGTTCGGGCATGTGAGCCCGACCACCGCGCAACATGTGCGCGACGAGTTCGGCGGCACGATTCATGTGCTGGATGGCGGCGCGTCGGATGTCGGCATCGAGTCGACGATCGTGGACCTGTCGCGCGGCTTTCCCGCGTTGTTGCGACCGGGGCGGGTGACGCCGCAAGATATCGCCGACGTGCTCGGCGAGGCGCCGCGCTTGCCGGATGGCTCCGACGCGACCGCGCCGCGCGCCTCGGGTACGCTGAAAGCGCACTATGCGCCGCGCACGCCGTTGGCGCTGCTGCCTTTCGAGGCGATCGAGCCGTTGCTTGCCGCGCGTCATGCGGATCGAGCCGACGAACGTGTCGCGTTGGTGGCGCGCGCTTCGCGTGCCGGACGCTGGGCTGACGCCGAAGGCGTGCATTTCGTTGCCGCGCCTGAGGATCCGCACGTTTACGCGCGCGAGTTGTACGGTTTGCTGCGAGCGTTGGATCGGGCGAACGTAGCGCGGATTCTCATCGAGAAACTGCCGGACACGATCGAGTGGATCGCCGTCAATGACCGGCTTGGCCGCGCCGCGGCTGCGTTTGAAGCGCAGGGCTAAGATTCGGCTTCGGGTTCGCGCACACCATGAAAAACGCCTGGCTTGAAACCAGCCAGGCGTTCGCGGAATAAAAAACCAACGCCGTCACACGGCGCCCTGAATCACCTCACTTGCCAAGCCCACTAGCCGCGATCTGCTGCTGCACGTACTGTGCGAACAGCGCATGCACGTGCGTCGTCGGATGCACCGTATCGGCAAACATGTAAGTCTGATCCGCGCCCGCGACCGTGTAGGTTTGCGGCGAGCAGAACAGCGACGACGCATACGCCGACGGATTGGGTACGCCGTACTGCGCGGCGGCCGCCGCCATCGCGGTCAAATTACACGCCGTGCCCGTGTTCGTCACGGTAAAACCGCTGGCCGATGCGTTGGCCATCAGCGTGTCCTGCCATGTGTAAGCGTCGATAGGAATGACCTTGCTGTAGATGCCGGCCTGCTGTAACGCACCGAAGAACGCGGCGTTATACACCTTCGTGATCCCGGACAACAACGTCGGCGCGAGCGGCCCCGACGTCGGGATCAACGACTGCGCGAGCGGCGTGCTGCCGATGTCCGGAACGTTCGCCACCACCACGTGCGTTGCGCCGTTCTGCAGAATCACGCCGACCTGCTGCGCTAGCGCGACAGCCACCGGCACCAGCGTGTTTTGCGTTTCCTTCAGTACCGCAGTTTGCGCGTCCATGCCGCCGGCGATGTCGGTCTGGATCGCGGCCGTGAGCGCGGAGAGTTGCACGAAAATATCGTTGGCGCCGCCGTTCACGAGCACCAGTTGATTCGAATTGAAGCTGCCGTGAGCGGACAGATAGTTTTGCACCTGCGTGACGACCGGCACGGTGGTGGCTTGCGCATAGCTCGGTTGTCCGGCCGCCGCGTGCCCCGGACCGTTCGGGTCCACCACGCGCGCGCCGCCTTGCGCGTAGCCGTAGCCGGAGGTGTTCACGAGCGGTTGACCAAAGCCGCCGAGCGCCGCAGCGGACAACGTGTCGCCATAGTATTCGGCAACCTTCTGCGTCCACACCTCACCGGGATTGGTCGTGAAGCGGCCGCCGCCGAAGCTGCCCTGGATCACCGGCGCATAGGTGCCGACGTCCGACAAGCTGTCGCCGAACGACACGATCTGCAACTTCACGCCGCCCGCAGGCGTGCTGCTTGAATTGTTGTTGTCATCGCCGCCGCCGCACGCCGCAAGCAGCGCGAACGCCGTGCTGGCCAGCGTGACTTTCGTGACGCGCGACCACCGCTGTTTCCTCGATGCTGTTTGATTCATTTTGACTTCATCTCCTCGTATGTCTGGCCCTATGCCATGTGTTGCAGGCAGCGCCCGCCGCGTCGGCGGCGTGACGACAGCTTACAGAATCTTCTACGGTCTGCGCGTCGTTTGAAACGCGGCCGTATTGCGTTCGTTCATCGTCGTATCCAGGGTGATTGACGCCGGGCCCGCGGCGCGGCGCGCGTGATAATCCGCGGCCCACGCGGGCGGCGCGAACAGCGCGCGCAGCTTGTTGCGCCAGCCGCGCACGCTCGCGAAGTCCGCGGCCATCGACGTCCATTCGTGAAACGTCGCCTTGAGCGGGTTATACGTGTGAAGCGGTTCGACGATGCCGTACACCGGCGCCTCGTGCGAATCTTCCTCGACATAGCTGCCGAATAGCCGGTCCCAGATCACCAGCACGCCGGCGTAATTGCGGTCGATATAACGGTCGTTGCGCGCGTGATGCACGCGATGAATCGACGGCGTGTTGAACACGTACTCGAGCCAGCGGAGCTTGCCGCCGAATTTGCCGATCGCCTGCGTATGCACGAAAAACTGGAAGCCGAGATTGATCAACACGATGGCGACGATCTGCGTCGGCGCAAAGCCGAGCACGGCGAGCGGAATCCAGAACAGCCACATGCCGGCGACCGGATACATCAGGCTCTGACGGAACGCGGTGGAAAAATTCATCCGCTCCGACGAGTGATGCACGACGTGCGCGGCCCACAGCCAGCGCACGCGATGACTGCAACGATGGAACACGTAGTAGAGCAGGTCTTGCGCGACGAACAGCACGGCGAACGACACCCAGCTCGCCTGCCAGGTGTGGACGCGGTAATGGTCGTGGACAAACGCGTAGACGGGAATGATGGCGAGCCATGCGAGTTTGTCGGCGGCTTGCTGCATCAGCGCGAGCGCGACGTTGCAGAGCGTGTCGGGCCAGCTATAGAGCCGCGCGCCGGGGCGCGTGCGCCGCAGATGCCACGCCTCCCAGCCGATGCATGCGAGAAAGACCGGCGCCATGGCGAGCAGCAGCAATTCGGCATCGAATTGCATCGTGTCTTCCTCCGTGGTCCCTGAGCGCCGCGTGTGCCGCGGCGGTTGGTGTCGTTATCGTTTGAGGAGCCCTCGCTACCGTGGCGGCTGCGCGGCTCGCGCGCCGCGTTGGGTGTTTTACGCGCCCCTCGAACACTGCCCGACAGCGTACACGCTTAGGGCATGGGCGCGCGCGGCTTCGCTAGAAGGAATCCTCAATGGGCGCCGCGTTTGCGCGGGTTTTTCCTGGGTTTGCCGTCCGCCGCGCTGGCCGATTTAGCGCGCGGTTCGGTGACGGGCGCCGCGACTTGCCTCGTGCCCTGTTCCGGTCCCTGGTACACCCACTCGAGCAACGCGTCGTGCGCGGCGCGCGCCGCTTCCGAATGCGGATCGTTGATGAGGCTGACCACCACGTAGCTGTTGCCGTCCGCCGAGGCCACATAGCCCGCGATCGCCCGCACGTCGCGCAAGGTGCCGGTCTTGATGTGCGCGTTGCCGCCCGCGCCCCGGTTGGTCAAGCGGTTGCGCATCGTGCCGTCGACGCCCGCGATCGGCAGCGACTCCACGAACACCTGGGCGACCGGGCTCGCGTTGGCCCGCTGCAGCAGATCGGCGAGCGCGAGCGCGGTGATGTGCTCGTCGCGCGAGAGGCCCGAGCCGTTGTCGAGCGTCAGGTATTCCATGTCGACGCTGTCGCGGCGTAGAAACGCCTCGATCGCGCGCGCCGATTTGGCGGGCGTGGCGGGCGGCTTTTCCTCGGCCGCGCCGATGGTCAGGAACAGGTTGCGCGCCATCGTGTTGTTGCTGAACTTGTTGATGTCGCGAACGATATCGGAGAGCACCGGCCCCTGATGCATGGCGACGAGGCGCGCGCCGAGCGGCACCGCGCCCTCGCGGGTCGCGCCGCTGAAGGTGCCGCCGCTTTGCTGCCAGAGCGCGAGGAAGCCGCCCGCGAAAAACGCGGAGTGATCGAGCACCGCGACGTTGAGGGTGCGCGGGCCGCAGCGCACCGAATAGTCGCCGGTGAACGACGCGATGACCGTGCCGTTGGCTTGCGGCGCGACGGACGGCGACACCGAAGCCGCGTCGCCGCGGCATGGGCCGTTGACCGCGCGCATCTGATTGTCGATCTGCAACTGCGCGAGCGCCGGCAGCACGTCGATCGCGACGCTGCCGTCGGACGAAGGCGTCAGCGTGAACGACAGCGACTTGAACGCGTAGAGCAGCGGATCGGGGCCGACGTTGTACGGCGCGCTGGCGTCGTCGTCGAAGGGCGGCAGGTCGCGCGTGGACGGATCGAAGTAGCGCTTGTCGAGCACCAGCGCGCCGTCGATGCCGGTGATGCCCGCCTTGCGGATCTTCTGCACGAGGTCGATCAGTTCTTCCGGCACTAGCTTCGGGTCGCCCGTGCCCTGGATGTAGAGATTGCCGTGCAGCACGCCGTTGGCGTCGACGCTGCCGTCCGCGTAGGCGTTCGTGCGCCAGCGATAGTCCGCGCCGAGAATCGACAGGCCGGCGTAAGTGGTGACGAGCTTCATCGTCGAGGCGGGCATCATCGGCTTGCCTGCGTTGAGCGCGACGATCGGCGTGCGGTCGCCGATTTTTTCCACCACCACGCTGATCGACGACAAGGGCACGTGGGCGCGCTGCAAGCCGGCCATGACCTGCGGCGGCAACACCGTGGTGACGTTGACGCGCGGATGCGCGGCCTTGACGCGAGCCTCGGCGGCAAGCGGCAGCGCCGCGCCGCCGCAGCCGAGCGCGGCGCAGACAAGCAGCAGGGCCGCGGTGCGCGGCGCGAACCGGCGGGGCTTGGCGTTCACGAAAGCAGACGAAGCGAATAACCGCGGCAGCACGTCGCGGACAAGAAAAGACAACGAAGCGAGCGTCATGGACGGGCGGGCAGGCAAGATTTCAGGGCGTGGGGCACGTGTGGCACGTGGGGCAAACAAGCGAGCGTGTGAATGCCGACGCAGCGCGCGATTCGTTCGTGCAGCGATTGCGTGGCGCGTTCGCGAGCGCCGCATCGACCCGATGATGCAAAGGCGGCGGCTCGACGCATGCCGCATACGCAACGCACGCGTAGGCGAACCGGGCCGCGCGACGCAAAGCGCACATTGTAGAGACATGCCGCCGCGCTGCGGTGGAAAAAGCGCCACGCGGCGCGCGCCGCTAGCGAAGGCTAGAATGCGGCATCATCAAATGTTTGGAGCCTTGGGGCCATGCGCATATTGCTAGTCGAAGACGACCGGATGATCGCCGAGGGCGTGCGCAAGGCGCTGCGCGGCGAAGGCTTCGCGGTGGATTGGGTGGAGGACGGCGAAGCGGCGCTCAGCGCGGCGGCCGCCCAGCCTTACGATCTGGTGCTGCTCGACCTCGGCCTGCCCAAGCGCGACGGACTGGACGTGCTGCGCACGCTGCGCGCCCGCGGCCATGCGATTCCGGTGCTGATCGTCACCGCGCGCGACGCGATCGCCGATCGCGTCAAAGGGCTCGACGCCGGCGCGGACGATTACCTCGTCAAACCTTTCGACCTCGACGAACTCGGCGCCCGCATGCGCGCGCTGATCCGGCGTCAATCGGGCCGCAGCGATTCGACCATCCGTCACGGCAACGTGACGCTCGATCCCGCGTCGCATCTGGTGACGCTCGACGGCGCGCCGGTCGCGCTGTCGGCGCGCGAGTTCGCTCTGCTCGAGGCGCTGCTCGCGCGGCCGGGCGCGGTGCTCTCCAAGAGCCAGCTCGAGGAGAAGATGTACGGCTGGGGCGAGGAGATCGGCAGCAATACCGTCGAGGTCTATATTCACGCGCTGCGCAAGAAGCTCGGCGCGGAGCTGATCCGCAACGTGCGCGGCCTCGGCTACATGATCGCGAAGGACGCCTGAGCCGATGAGGTCGATTCGCCATCAACTGCTGGTGTGGCTCCTTGCGCTGATGCTGCTCGGCATCGGCATCGCGGGTTGGCTGATCTACCGGCAGGCGCTTGCCGAAGCCAACGAACTGTTCGATTACCAGTTGGAGCAGATCGCCGCGGCGCTGCCGTCGGAACCGTTCTCGCAGGTGCTCGGCTCTCGCGATACCGGCGACGAAGGCATCGTGCTGCAAATCTGGAATCGCAACGGCGTATTGATGTATTACTCGCGTCCGCGTGCGCCGCTCGCGCCGCGCGCCGAACTCGGCTTTTCGACCGAACGTACGGAACGCGGCGAGTGGCGGGTGTACGGCGCGATCGTCGGCGATAACGTCGTGCAACTGGCGCAGCCGCTTTCCGTGCGCAACCGGCTCGCGGCCGACGTCGCGCTGCGCACGCTGTGGCCGTTGATCGTGCTGCTGCCGCTGCTGGGCGTGGCGGTGTGGGTGATCGTCGGGCGCGGACTGCGGCCCTTGCGGCGCGTGACGAGCGCGCTCGACACGCGCCGTCCGGAAGCGCTCGAAGCTTTGCCCGACCAGCGCTTGCCGCTCGAAGTGCAGCCGCTCGTGCGCGCGTTGAACGGCCTGCTCGAACGGCTCGCCACCGCGCTCGACATTCAGAAAGCGTTCGTCGCCGACGCCGCACATGAACTGCGCACGCCGCTCGCCGCCGTGCAGATTCAGGCGCAACTGGTGGCGCGCGCGAAAGACGATGCCGCCCGCGGTGAAGCGCTTGCCGATCTGCAAACAGGCGTCACGCGCGCCACGCGCCTCGCGGAGCAACTGCTGGCGCTCGCGCGTTCCGAGCCGGACGGCCTCGGCGCCACCAGCACGATCGACTTGCGCGCGCTGCTGCGAAACTGCGTGGCGGCTTACGCGCCGCTCGCGCAGAATCGCGGCGTCGATCTCGGCATCGAGGCGAGCGAGTCCGCCACGGTGATCGGCGACGCGGAGGCGCTGGGCGTGATGTTCAACAACCTCGTCGACAACGCGACCAAGTACACGCCGCCGGGCGGGCATGTCGATGTTTCGCTGCATGTCGAAGACGGGCGTCCGGTGGTGCGGATCGCCGATAGCGGACCGGGCATCGAACCGGCCGAGCGCGATCGTGTGTTCGACCGGTTTTACCGTGTCGGCGCCGGCGCGGACCGCGCGCGCACCGACGTGGCGGGCAGCGGTTTGGGGCTCGCGATCGTGCGCCGCATCGCCACCCAGCATCACGCGGCCGTGTCGCTCGACGAATCGCCGGCGGGCGGTTTGCAGGTCACCGTGCGTTTCTGAAGATGGGGCTTTCTGTTCGTAAAGAGGCTTAAACGAGGCTTAACGCGGCCTTATCAGCGGGAATCAAGCGATCTGTCGCTGCTTAAGACTCTTTTAAGCGATAGCACGTACGCTTCGTGACATCCCCAAGCCTCTTCTCCCCTCCAGGAGTACACGATGAACGCGAAAACCTTGTCCCGCGGCGCCGTTGCAGTCGCTGTCGCCGCGGCGCTCTCCGTCGGCTACGTGGCGGGCCATCGCGACGTGCCCGCGCCGCAGGTCATCACGCCCGCACAAGCCGCGATGATGCCCGCCGAAGCCGCCGCCAAGACCGGCATTCCCGACTTCTCGGGCCTCGTCGAAACCTACGGTCCGGCCGTCGTCAACATCAGCGCCAAGCATGTCGTGAAGCAGGCGGCATTGCGCGGCAACGGCGGCGGCAACCAGTTGCCGATCGATCCGAGCGATCCCTTCTATCAGTTCTACAAGCACTTCTTCGGCGGCATGCCGGGCATGCAAGGCCCTGACGGCGGCGATGCGCCCGATCAGCCGAGCGCGAGCCTGGGCTCGGGATTCATCGTCAGCAATGACGGCTATATCCTGACCAACGCGCATGTGGTGGACGGCGCCAATGTCGTCACGGTGAAGCTCACCGACAAGCGCGAATTCCGCGCCAAGGTGATCGGCGCCGACAAGCAATCCGACGTCGCCGTGCTGAAGATCGACGCGAGCAATCTGCCCACCGTGAAGATCGGCGATCCACGCCAGAGCAAGGTCGGGCAGTGGGTGGTCGCGATCGGCTCGCCTTACGGTTTCGACAACACGGTGACCTCGGGCATCATCAGCGCGAAATCGCGTTCGCTGCCGAACGAGAATTACACGCCGTTCATCCAGACGGATGTGCCGGTGAATCCCGGCAATTCGGGCGGACCGCTTTTCAACCTGCAAGGCGAAGTGATCGGCATCAACTCGATGATCTACTCGCAGACCGGCGGCTTCCAGGGCCTTTCGTTCGCGATCCCGATCAATGAAGCGATCAAGGTCAAGGACGACATCGTCAAGACCGGTCACGTGAGCCGCGGGCGTCTCGGCGTCGCGGTGCAGGGCGTGAACCAGACGCTCGCCGACTCGTTTGGCATGCAGAAACCGCGAGGCGCGCTCGTCAGCTCGGTCGATCCGGGCGGCCCGGCGGCCAAGGCCGGTTTACAGCCGGGCGACGTGATCCTGTCCGTGAACGGCCAACCGGTCGACGACTCGGCGGACCTGCCGTCGCAGGTCGCGGGTCTCGCGCCGGGCAGCCCGGCTACCGTGCAGGTGTGGCGCGACAAGAGCACCAAGGATCTGAAGGTGACGATCGGCTCGTTGTCGGATACCAAGGTCGCCTCGGACAAGGCCGATCAGCCGCCCCAGTTGCAAAGCCGGCTCGGTGTGGCCGTGCGGCCGTTGACGCCGCAGGAGAAGAGCGGCGCGTCGGTGTCGCATGGTCTGCTGGTGCAGCAATCGGGCGGCGCGGCCGAAAGTGCCGGCATTCAGCCGGGCGACGTGATTCTGGCGGTCAACGGCCGGCCGGTGGCGAGCGTCGATCAACTCAAGCAGATGATCGCCGGCGCCGGCAACAGCATCGCGTTGCTGATCCAGCGCGACAATGCGCAGATTTTCGTGCCGGTCGATCTCGGCTGATAACCGTGCCGTGGGCGGATCGGCGAGTGGATTGCCGATTCGCGGCACGACCGGCGTTCGAGCCGGTCTGCTCGGGAATCTGAAGAAGTAACGCTTGCCGGTCCTTGCACATCCTGCTCGCGGACCGGCTTTTTTTCGCGTGTTCAGCAGCGGTGCGGAAGACGCCGCGCGCCACCTCGTAAGGCGTGGCAGCGGCTTCCAGCGGGCACGATCCGCAGCGTGGCACGCGGGTTGCATCTCACTTTATCCGGGGCCGTTCGAGGCACACCGGGCCATAAGGACCTTAACGAGGAGCGAACCGATGAAAACCCAACGCAATCAGCGAAGGATCGTAGCCGCCGCGGTGTGCGCGGCGCTCACGCTCGGGCTGGCGGGCGGCGCCCATGCACAGCAGGCGAGCGAGGTCACGGGCGGCACCACCGCCGACGACACCAGCGCGGGCAACGCGAACGGTGGCGGTCTGCCGCAAGTTCAGCAGCAGGGCGACGTCTCGTTCGTGTCGGGCGGCGTCGGTCTCGACGAATCGAAGGCGTTGCAGGCGGCGCAAAGCCAGTGGCCGCTGTCGCTGCGCTTTACCGGTCCCACCGCGGAGTTTCTTGCGGACGTCCACGTGCGGGTGGTCGACGCGCACAACGGCGAGGTGTTGAACGCCACCTCGCGCGGGCCGTACATGCTGATCAAGCTGCGCCCGGGCCGCTACACCGTGCATGCGCAATACAAGGACCGGGACCAGTCCAAGGCGGTGACCGTACCCGCCAAGGGCAGCGCCAAGGCCGCCTTCTACTGGAATACCCAGTAAGCGCCTGGGCTTTGCCTGGCGGCGCCGCGGCAACGTCGGACGCCATGCGGGAACATTGCCGGAGTAGCGGCGCAAACGCGGCGAGGAACACTGCGCAATCGGCCAGAGTTTGGCCGATAATGAAGCCACGGGTCACCCCCGTGGCTTTACTGTTTTGCGCGAGCGCATACGACGCATAGGACCGCACACCTCACGGAGCCGAGACATGAGCGATGCCTTGACACCTCACGGAAGGCCTGCCGCCAGCCAGGGCGAGCACACCATCGCGATCACCGGTAACCATCACCGCGTGCGGGTGATACACGGCGGCGTGACCATGGCCGACACGCACGCGGGGCTGACGCTCGCGGAAACCGGTCTGCCGGACGTGTTCTATTTTCCGCGCGAAGACGTGAACATGGCGCGGCTCGAACGTTCGGCGCACACCACGCACTGCCCGTTCAAGGGCGAGGCGTCGTACTTCCATCTGCGCACCGAAGACGGCCTGATCGAAAACGCGGTGTGGAGCTATGAGACGCCGTTCGAGTCCGTCATGCGGATCAAGGGGTATCTCGCGTTTTACGCATCGCGCGTCGACCGCATCGATCAGACGTCCTGATCCCGCTGTCGCGCGTTCATCGCCGAGGCTGCCATGGAAGTGAACGACGCGTTACGGATTCCGCTTGCGCCGTCCGATGTCTGGGACGCGTTGCAGGACCTCGCCTTGCTGCGCGCCAGCCTCGACAACTGCGAGTCGTTCACGCGCTTCGCCCACGGCGAATACGCGCTCACCCTGACCGTACCGCTCGGCCCGCTGCGCGCGCGTTACGAAGCGCGCGCCCACGTGGCCGGCCAGGATTCCGGGCCGGCGGATGCCGAGCACCGCACCATCAACTTCAAGGCGCGAGCCGAAGGTGTCGGCGCGTTGCGCGGACAGATCGAAGTGCGCTTGCGCGGCGAAGACAGCGCGCACGGCGCAAGCGGCGAGCGGGGTACGCGGATCGACTACACGATCTGGGCAACCTCCTCGGGACCGCTTGCCGAACTGCCCACGCGTCAGTTGGAAAACGCGCTGCATCAGCTTGCCGATGATTTTTTCGAAGAATTCGCCGCGGTCGTGCGAGCCAAGCATGGACAAGGGCCGAACCGCGCGCGCGGTTCGGCGGTGCGCCGTCAGCATGTGTTCCTGCGGCCGATCACGCTCGGCAGCGTGGCGCGGCGCACGCGCGCCGATCATGGCAACGCGTTGCCCGGGCGGGCGGCGGGCGCGGCGCATGGGGCGTCGCACGGTGTGTCGCCTGGGGTCTCGCATCCCGAGCCCAGTCCGCATGCGGTGCCGAACTGGGCCTGGGCCGTGATGATTTTTCTGGTGGCGCTGTTGTTGTATGTCGCGCGCTGGATCAGCGAGCATTGATCGGTTGGCGTGGCCTTGCTTCGTTGACTTACGTCCGCCGCGCGTGTCGCCGCTGTCGCGCCGGCGCGACTACGAAATCCCGGTGAGCCACTACGAAACGGCGTTGGCGCTCGCATGAGCGTCGCCGTTGAGCGCTTTCGATCGCTTCCGCCGTTGCTCGGGGTGCGCGGCCCCGCGTGCGTCCGCGTGCGCTCGGCATGTCTACTGGCGTACGTCTTTGGTCCGCGCCGCTGGTCAGCGTCCTTTTACGAGCGGTCGAACGCTCGTGCCCGCGTTCAACATTCACACGCTCAAACCCCACGAAACTCCCGCCGCCATGCGGACGGCGAAGTGCGAAACGCCTGCGCGAAATGCTGCCGCAGCGAAGCCGTCGAGCCGAACCCCGCAATGGCCGCGATCCGTTCCACCGACTCGTCGGTGCTCTCGAGCAACTGCTGCGCGCGCGCAAGCCGCTGCGCCAGCAACCATGCGCCGACGGTCGTGCCGGTGGCGAGCCGGAAGCGTCGCGTGAAAGTGCGGCGGCTCATCAATGCGCGTTCGGCGAGCGTGTCGAGCGTATGCGGCGCATCCAGATTTCCGCTGACCCAATCGAGCAGGCCCGCTAGGCGGTCGCCGCGCAGGTTCGGCGGCATGGGCTGCTGAACGTATTGCGCCTGGCCGCCTTGCCGATGCGGCGGCACCACCAGCCGACGCGCCACGTAGTTCGCCGCCCGCGCGCCGCACATCTTGCGCAGCACGTGCAAACAGCAGTCGAGACCCGCCGCCGTGCCGGCCGAGGTCAGCACGTTGCCGTCGTCGACATAAAGCACGTCCGGGTCGAGCCGCACCCGCGGATAGCGGCGCGCGAAGTCGTCGGCCCACGCCCAGTGAGTGGAGGCCGGCCGTTCGTCGAGGATGCCGGCGGCGGCCAGCACGAATGCGCCCAGACAGAGCCCGACCAGTTGCGCGCCGCGCGCATGGGCGGCGCGCAGTGCGTCGAGCAGCGCGGCGGGCGGCGGCTCGTCCGGATCGCGCCAGCTCGGCACGATGATCGTGTGGGCGTCGGCGAGCGCCGCCAGTCCGTGCGTGACGGCGATCGTGAAGCCGGCCGTGGTGGTCAGCGTGCCGCTTTCGGCGGCGCAGACGCGAAAGTCGAAATCGGGAAGATCGCCGCCGCTGCGCTCTTCGCCGAATACGACGCAGGGCACCGAAAGATGGAAAGGACTGATGCGGTCGAACGCGGTCACCGCGATGACATGTGGGGACGCGCCGTCGTCCATTGCGGCAGGCAGAGCCGGTGTAGCCATCCGTCACCTCGTGAATTCAACGATGGCCCGATTCTAGCGACTATTGTCGTGCGGGCCGCTGTCGGGAAAACGGCGGCGGGCGAACAATGCAGTCATCGCCCGCTGCCCGAAGGCTGGATCGGAAATCGAGCAAGGCCGACGACCGGCCGGGGCAGAAGCGAGCCACCCCCCACTTATCGAACAGGAAGGAGTCTTGCCATGACCACACCGCGCCGCGCGCTGATCGTCATCGACGTACAGAACGAATACGTAAGCGGCAATCTGCCGATCGAATACCCGGACGTGCAAAGCTCGCTCGCCAACATCGGACGCGCGATGGATGCGGCACGCGCCGCCGGCGTGCCGGTGGTGGTGGTGCAAAACCTTGCGCCCGCCAGCTCGCCGCTGTTCGCGCGCGGCACCGAGGGCGCGGACCTGCATCCGGTAGTGAGTTCGCGCGCTCACGATCACTATCTGGAGAAGTCGTTGCCGAGCGCGTTCACCGGAACGGATCTGGCCGACTGGCTTGCCGATCAGCGGATCGACACGCTGACCGTGGCCGGCTACATGACCCATAACTGCGACGCGTCGACCATCAATCATGCGGTTCACGCGGGGCTGGCGGTCGAATTCCTGCACGACGCGACGGGTTCCGTGCCGTATGAGAACAGCGCGGGTTTTGCCAGCGCAGAGGACATTCACCGTGTATTCAGCGTGGTGCTGCACTCGCGCTTCGCGGCGGTGGCCAGCACGGACGAGTGGATCGCCGCGGTGACGAACGGGATACCCCTCGAGCGCGGCAATATCCATGCTTCGAATCAGAAGGCGCGGGCCAGCCGGGCTGCCGCGTAGAACGACGACAGCGCTAGACGGCCGGCCTGCCGGCCGGCCGCTGCGCATAGCCCTTGCGCAACGCGGGGCTCAGCCGCAGCGTGTCGAACATACCCTCGACCATCTGTTGCGCGTGCTTGCCGAAATCGGTGGCGTCCGGCAACAGCAGCATGTCGCGCAGCGAGCCGCCGACGAACGCGTGCACCATCGACGCCGCCGTGGTGACATCGAGGTCGGCCGGCATTTGCCCTTTGGAGATGGCGTTGCGCAGGCCGCCCTCGATGCTGTTGAGCCCCTCGCGCATGGTGGCCTGATAGCGGATCATCACCGGGCCCATTTCCTCCACCAGTTCGCACTTGAGAAACAGGATGTCGAACACGCGCCTGCGCCGCGGATCGTTGGCGGTGTCGCGCAGACACACCGTGCAGATTTCCATCAGGCGCCCTAGCGGATCGGGTTCATTGGGGTTTTGCGAGGCGGCCTTGAGTTCGTCGAGCGGCAGCAGCACGCGGTCGAACATCTCGGTAAACAGATCGCTTTTGTGCGCGAAGTGCCAGTAGATCGCGCCGCGCGTGACGCCGGCCGCCTGCGCGATGTCGGCGAGCGAAGTGCGCGACACGCCCTTCTCGAAGAAGACCTGTTCGGCCGCGTCGAGGATGCTGCTGCGCGTCTCCAGCGCCTCTTCCTTGGTTCTTCTGGCCATACGGTATAACCTGCCGTAATCATGGGGTTTTCCCGAGCGTTTTGAAGTGCGCCCGGTGACAATCCGTCTGCTGACAAGCAAATTTTGAACCGATCTTGCAGGTCCCCGCCCTGCGAGAAGGGAAACGTACTTTTACATGCATTCGTGAATGTATATATAATAGCACCCCACGATCGGATAGCCCAAGCCGTGACGAGCAGTTAATATCCGTCACTGTTGCCTTTCAAAACACTTTTGCGCCGCGCTTCTCCGGGCGGCTTCGTGCGGCAATTCCCAGGTATGGCGCATTTCGCCCAAGGTGTCCCGCAGGTTCGGCTTGCACCCCCGGGCTTCCGGTCTAGCGTCGCGAGACGCCTGTGTGCGCTGCCGTCCCCGGGGTAGGGATGCGCGCACTTTTTCATTCTCAGTCTTTGACAGAGGTCGCTCCATGCGCGTCGAACGGATTCCATTCCGCCTAATCAGTGCCGCGACGGCTGCCGTATTGCTGGCAGCGTGCGGACCAAAACAATCTGCCCCGCCGCCACAAACGCCCGAAGTCGGGGTCGTCACCGTCCAGCCGACGGCCGTGCCCGTCGTCACCGAACTGCCCGGCCGCACCAGTGCCTTCCTCGTCGCGCAAGTGCGCGCGCGGGTCGACGGCATCGTGCTGCGCCGCGAGTTCACGGAAGGCAGCCAGGTCAAGGCGGGTCAGCGTCTGTACAAGATCGATCCGGCGCCGTACATCGCGACCTTGAACAACGCGAAGGCGGCGCTTGCGAAGGCGCAGGCCAACCTCGCATCCACCACCGCGCAGGCCAACCGCTACAAGGTGCTGGTCGCCGCCAATGCGGTCAGCAAGCAGGACTACGACAACGCGGTGGCCGCGCAAGGCCAGGCCGCGGCGGACGTCGCCGCGGGCAAGGCGGCGGTCGACACGGCGCAGATCAACCTCGGCTATACCGACGTGACCTCGCCCGTGACCGGCCAGATCGGCGTGTCGCAAGTCACGCCGGGCGCCTATGTGCAGGCGAGCGCCGCCACGCTGATGGCAACCGTTCAGCAACTCGATCCGGTCTACGTTGACTTGACGCAGTCGAGCCTCGACGGACTGAAGCTGCGCCGCGAAATGCAGGAAGGGCGCCTGAAGACGAGCGGCCCGGAGGCCGCCAAGGTCTCGCTCATTCTCGAAGACGGCCGCACCTATTCGGAAAAGGGCAAGCTGCAGTTCACCGACGTCACGGTCGATCAGGGCACCGGTTCGGTCACCGTGCGCGCGATCTTCAAGAACGCGGACAAGGTGCTGCTGCCGGGCATGTTCGTGCGCGCGAAGATCGAGGAAGGCGTCAACGAAAACGCGCTCCTCGTGCCGCAGATCGGCGTGACGCATGACCAGAAGGGCCAGCCCACCGCGCTGGTGGTCGGCCAGGACAACAAGGTCAGCCTGCGTCAGCTCGTCACCACCGGTACGTACGGTTCGAACTGGGTGGTCGAAAGCGGCCTGAATCCGGGTGACCGCGTGATCGTCCAGGGTACCGAGAAGGTGCGCCCCGGCGCGCCGGTCAAGGCCATCGCCGCGCAACTTCCCGCCACCCCCGCTTCCGGCGCCGCAGCTCAGAGCGCGCCGGCCGCCAGCGGTGCTGCCCAGACGGCTCAACCTGCCTCTGCTGCATCGGGCGCGTAATAACAGGGAGCCCGCCTCATGGCAAAGTTCTTTATCGATCGCCCGATTTTTGCATGGGTGATCGCCATCATTCTGATGCTCGCGGGTATCGCGTCGGTGTTCACACTGCCGATCGCGCAATACCCGACCATCGCGCCGCCGGCCGTGCAGATCAGCGCATCGTACCCGGGCGCATCGGCGAAAACGGTGGAAAACACCGTCACGCAGGTGATCGAGCAGCAGATGAGTGGTCTCGACCACTTGCTGTATCTGTCGTCCACGTCGGACGACTCGGGTACGGCCACCATCACGCTGACGTTCGCGGCCGGCACCAATCCCGACATCGCGCAGGTGCAGGTGCAGAACAAGCTGCAGCTCGCCACGCCGCTGTTGCCGCAGGCCGTGCAGCAGTTGGGCACCAAGGTCACCAAATCGAGCAGCAGCTTCCTGCTGGTGCTCGCGTTCGTGTCCGAAGACGGCAGCATGAACAGGTACGACCTGGCGAACTACGTCGCGTCGAACATTCAGGATCCGATCAGCCGTATCGACGGCGTGGGCACGGTGACGCTGTTCGGCTCGCAGTACGCAATTCGGATTTGGCTCGACGCGAACAAGCTGACCAACTTCGGCTTGACGCCGGTGGACGTGCAATCGGCCTTGCAAGCGCAGAACGTGCAGGTCGCGGGCGGCTCGCTCGGCGGCACGCCGTCGGTGCCGGGCCAGGTGCTGCAGGCCACCATCACGGAAGCCACGCTGCTCAATACGCCCGAACAGTTCGGCAACGTGCTGCTGAAGGTCAATCCTGACGGCTCGCAAGTCCGTATCAAGGACGTGGCGCGCATCGAACTCGGCGGCGAGAACTACAACTTCGACACCAAGTACAACGGCCAGCCGACGGCGGGCTTCGGTATTCAGCTCGCCACCGGCGCGAACGCGCTGGCCACTGCCAAGGCGGTGCGCGCGAAGGTCGACGAACTGTCGAAGTACTTCCCGCACGGCCTCGTCGTGAAGTACCCGTACGACACCACGCCGTTCGTGCGCCTGTCGATCGAGGAAGTGGTCAAGACGCTGCTCGAAGGTATCGTGCTGGTGTTCCTGGTCATGTACCTGTTCCTGCAGAACCTGCGGGCCACGCTGATCCCGACGATCGCCGTGCCGGTGGTGCTGCTCGGCACCTTCGCGGTCATGGGGCTGGTGGGCTTCTCGATCAACACGCTGTCCATGTTCGGGCTCGTGCTGGCGATCGGCTTGCTGGTGGACGACGCGATCGTGGTGGTGGAAAACGTCGAGCGGGTCATGGCCGAGGAGGGCTTGTCGCCTCGCGAGGCCACCCGCAAGGCGATGGACCAGATTACCGGCGCGCTGGTCGGCGTGGCGCTCGTGCTGTCGGCGGTGTTCGTGCCGGTGGCGTTCTCGGGCGGCTCGGTCGGCGCGATTTACCGGCAGTTCTCGCTGACGATCGTGGCGGCGATGGTGCTCTCCGTGCTGGTCGCGTTGATTCTCACGCCGGCCTTGTGCGCGACGATTCTCAAGCCGATTCCGCAAGGGCATCACGAGGAGAAGAAGGGCTTCTTCGGCTGGTTCAACCGCACCTTCGACAAGAGCCGCGACAAGTATCACTCGGGCGTGCACCACGTGATCAAGCGCTCGGGCCGCTGGCTCATCATCTATATGGTGGTGATCTTCGCGGTCGGCCTGCTGTTCGTGAAGTTGCCGAAGTCGTTCCTGCCCGACGAAGACCAGGGCACGATGTTCGTGCTCGTGCAAACGCCGTCGGGCTCGACCCAGGAAACCACGGCGCGCGCGCTGAAGGACGTGTCCGACTACCTGCTCGACAGCGAGAAGGCCATCGTCGAATCGACCTTCACGGTGAACGGCTTCAGCTTCGCCGGCCGCGGCCAGAACGCGGGTCTCGTGTTCGTGCGGATGAAGGACTACTCGCAGCGCCAGCATGCGGACGAAAAGGTCCAGGCGCTGGTGGGACGTCTGTTCATGCACTTCGGCGGCTACAAGAACGCGCTGGTGTATCCGGTGAATCCGCCGTCGATTCCGGAACTCGGCACCGCCGCGGGCTTCGACTTCGAATTGCAGGATCGCGCGGGCGTCGGTCACGAGAAGCTGATGGAAGCGCGCGACATGCTGCTCGGCATGGCGGCGAAAGATCCGACGCTGGCTCAGGTGCGCCCGAACGGCCTGAACGATACGCCGCAGTTCAAGGTGAGCATCGACCACGAGAAGGCTGCCGCGCTCGGCGTGTCGCTGTCCGCGATCGACCAGACGTTCTCGATCGCGTGGGCCTCGCAGTACGTGAACAACTTCCTCGATATCGACGGCCGGATCAAGAAGGTGTATCTGCAGGGCGACGCACCGTTCCGCATGAAGCCGGAAGACCTGAACGCCTGGTACGTGCGCAATACCGCGGGTGGCATGGTGCCGTTCTCGTCGTTCGCGGGCGGCTCGTGGGGCTACGGTTCGCCGAAGCTCGAACGCTACAACGGTATTTCCGCGGTGGAAATCCAGGGCGCGGCGGCACCGGGCAAGTCGACCGGTCAGGCGATGACGGCGATGGAAGCTCTCGTGGCGAAGCTGCCCGCGGGTATCGGCTACGAATGGACGGGCCTGTCGTTGCAGGAGCGCCAGTCCGGTTCGCAGGCGCCGATCCTGTACGGCATCTCGATCCTCGTGGTGTTCCTGTGTCTCGCGGCGCTGTATGAAAGCTGGTCGATCCCGTTCTCGGTGATCATGGTGGTGCCGCTCGGCGTGATCGGCGCACTGCTGGCCGCCACGCTGCGCGGGCTGGAGAACGACGTGTTCTTCCAGGTGGGCTTGTTGACCACGGTGGGCTTGTCGGCGAAGAACGCGATTCTGATCGTGGAGTTCGCCCGCGAGCTGCAGCAGGGGCAAGGCATGGGGCCGATCGAAGCCGCGCTGGAAGCAGCGCGTCTGCGGCTGCGTCCGATCCTGATGACCTCGCTCGCCTTCATTCTCGGCGTGATGCCGCTCGCGATCAGCAACGGCGCGGGTTCGGCGAGCCAGCACGCCATCGGCACCGGCGTGATCGGCGGCATGTTGACGGCGACCTTCCTCGCGATTTTCATGATCCCGATGTTCTTCGTCGTGATCCGCGCGAAGTTCGGCGGCGAGAAGGAAGACCCGGATGAGGCGCTCGCACACTACAACCAGCACCATCCGCAAGGTGGCGGGTCGACGGATCAAGGCTCGGGCAAGGACGGACATTGAGATGCAAAAACACTCTTTGATTGCAGTAGCGGTCGCGTTCCTCGCCGCGGGTTGCACGATGGCGCCGAAGTACGAGCGCCCGGCCGCGCCCGTGTCGGGCGCCTTCCCGACCGGCGGCGTGTACGACACGCAGCCGGGCGCGACCCAGCCGGCCCAGACCGGCCAGCCCGGCGCGTCCGGCGCGGCGCGCAGCGCGAACGGCCAGGCTGCCGCCGACATCGGCTGGCGCGACTTCTTCGTCGATCCGCGCCTGCAGCGGCTGATCGACATCGCGCTGAAGAACAACCGCGATCTGCGCGTGTCGGTGCTGAATATCCAGGCATCGCAGGCGCAGTACCGGATTACGCGCGCGGCGCTGTTCCCGACGTTGGACGCGGCGGCGTCGCAAAGCAAGCAGCGCACGCCGAGGAATCTGTCGGTGGGCGGCCAGACGATCTCGAACACGTATTCGGTGGGTCTGAACGCGTCGTGGGAGATCGACTTTTTCGGCCGGATTCAGAGCCTGAAAGACCAGGCGTTGGCGCAGTATCTGTCCACCGCGCAAGCGCGCAAGGCGGCGGAAATTTCGCTGGTGTCGCAGGTCGCGAATCAGTACCTCACGGTGCTCGAACTCGACGATCTGCTCAAGGTCACGCAGGACACGCTCAAATCCGCGCAGGAGTCGTATCGGATCACCAAGCTGCAATTCGATAACGGCACCGGTTCGGAACTCGATTTGCGGCAATCGCAGACCGTGGTCGAGCAGGCTCTGGCCAACCTGCAGTCGCAGGCGCGTTTGCGGGCGCAGGCGGAGAACTCGCTCACGTTGCTGCTCGGCGAACCGCTGCCGGCCGACCTTCCGCCGGGCATGCCGCTCGACAACCAGAATCTCCTCACGGATATTCCGGCGGGTCTGCCGTCCGATCTGCTGACACGTCGCCCGGACATCATGGAGGCCGAGCAGAATCTGCTCGCAGCCAACGCGAACATCGGCGCGGCGCGCGCGGCGTTCTTCCCGAAGGTCTCGCTCACCGGCAGTTTCGGTACGCTGAGCCCGACGCTGGGCGGTCTGTTCAAGCCCGGTTCGGCGGCATGGAGCTTCGCGCCGTCGATTACCGTGCCGATCTTCGAGGGCGGCGAGAACAAGGCCAACCTCGATCTCGCCCACGTGCAGAAGAACATCCAGATCGCGACGTATGAAAAGGCGATCCAGACGGCCTTCCGTGAAGTGGCGGACGGGCTGGCGGCACGCGGCACCTACGATCAGCAGATTCAGGCGTTGGAGCGCAATACGTTCGCCGAACAGCGCCGGCTGGATTTGTCGAATCTGCGGTATACGAATGGTGTCGACAGCTATCTGTCGGTGTTGACCGCGCAGACCAGTCTGTATTCGGCGCAGCAGTTGCTGGTTACCGCGCGAATGGAACGTCTGCAAAACCTGGTCACGCTTTACCAGGCGCTTGGCGGTGGCTGGATCGAGCGGAACGGCGAGCCGCCGCGTCCGGCTGACGCACCGGTCGACTACGGTGCGGCGAGCGCACCGGTGGCGGCGTCGGCGGCCACGGCGGGTTAGGTCTTGTAGCAACAACAGGCTTGCGGGGCGGCTTTGTGTTTCGAGGGAAGCCGTCCTGTTCAGCCGGTAATCGAAAACGCGCGAAAACACGCGAAAACGCCACGGCATGCCGTGGCGTTTTCGTCCGTCCGCAACCTGTGAGCGACGGAAGATCCCATCGCACGGCGCAGCGCAGCGCCGCTCTCCACGCTCAGTGCAGATCCGCGGCCCGCAGCATCTCGTCGCCCGGCGCTTCATTGCCGCCGCGTCCGTCCAGATCACGGCCCGCCTGGCGAATTTCGCACTGCGCGTTCCTCTCGCTCTTCACGCCGTTGAAGATCAGGTTCAGCACGACCGCCGACACCGACGCCAGCAAAATCCCGCTATGCAGAAGCGGCGACAGCGCGGGCGGCAGCTTCGAGAAGAAGTGCGGCGAGACCACCGGCACCAGGCCCAGCCCGATACTCACCGCGACGATGAAGAGGTTGTGGTGGTTCTTCACGAAGTCGACCTTCGACAGCACCTTGATGCCGTTCGCCGCCACCATGCCGAACATCACGATGCCCGCGCCGCCGAGCACGAAGGCCGGCACGGACGCGACCACTTGCGCCATCTTCGGAAAGAGGCCCAGCAGCACCAGGATCACGCCGCCCATCGCGCAGACAAAGCGGCTCTTCACGCCGGTCACGCCGATCAGGCCGACGTTCTGCGAGAACGAGGTGTGCGGAAACGAGTTGAAGATGCCGCCGATCAGCGTGCCGAGGCCGTCCACGCGCAAGCCGCGCACGAGCGTCTTCTGATCGACCGGACGATCGACCATGTCGCCGACCGCGAGGAACATGCCGGTCGATTCGATGAAGGTGACGAACATCACGGTGACCATCGTCGCGATCGAAAGCGGATCGAAGTGCGGCAAGCCGAAGTGGAACGGCATCACGAAGCCGACCCACGGCGCGTGCGTGACGCCGTCCATGTCGACGCGGCCGAGCGCGAGCGCGATCACGAAGCCCGCGACGATGCCGAGCAGCACCGAGATATTGGCGACGAAGCCTTTGCCGAACTTGTTGATGAGCAGAATCAGCATCAGCACGACGAGCGAAAGGCCGAGATAAACCGGATTGCCGTACTCGGGATTGCCCACGCCGCCGGCCGCCCAGTTGATGCCGACTTCCATCAGCGACAGCCCGATCACCGAGATCACCACGCCGATCACCACCGGCGGGAAGAAGCGCAGCAGCTTGCCGACCGCCGGCGCGAGCAGAATGCCGACCACGCCGGCCGCGATCGTCGAGCCGAAGATGTCGAGTATGCCGAGCGAAGGATTGGTGCCGATCGCGACCATCGGACCGACGGCCGCGAACGTGCAGCCCATGATGACGGGCAGGCGGATGCCGAAGATCCATAGGCCGAGCGTCTGTATCAGCGTGGCGATGCCGCAGGAAAACAGATCGGCGCTGATCAGGAACGCGATCTGGTCCTTCGGCAGCTTGAGCGCCGCGCCGACGATGAGCGGCACCGCGACCGCGCCGGCGTACATCACCAGAACGTGCTGAATGCCGAGGGTGAGCAACTGGCCCGCGGGCAGCCGCTCGTCGCACGGATGAACCGTGTTGGCTTGCATATCGTCTGTCTCCACCGTCTCGTTTTGGGATGGCTCCAAGGTATCGGCGACGAAAAAGCACAACAAGACCGCTGGGGCCTATTCCGGCATTCCCGCTCACGATATGCGCGAGGCGCTTTTCAAAGCCGGATTCGCGGCGCGCGGCGCGTCGAGGCGCGTCCGGGCCCCTTCGCGCAGGCGCTGCGAAGCGGCCTGCCAGGTGCGCCCGAGTCGAGCGGATATATGTGAGAATCGATGCGCTGTATCCGGCTGACCGCATAGTGCGGTTTTCGTATGGCGCGTGGCGCGCCGGGGTTAACCCGCGATTCGTCTCGTCGGCTTCTTTCCTGGCGCGCTCGCGGAACCGCACGGTTCTGAGAAAAACGACGCCTTCCCCGGCAGCTTTTGCACGCTGTTCTTCATTCCAACTTGACGTTCTATCTCCCATGAGCTTTCTCGGCATCGATCTCGGCACCGGTTCCCTCAAGGCAGCGATCGTCGACGAAAACGGCCGCGAGCAGGCGGTGGCGAGCGTCGCTTATGCACTCGAAACACCCCATGCGGGTTGGGCGGAAACTTCCGTGCAGACCTGGTGGCGCGCGCTGTGCGAAGCGATGGCGCGCTTGCCTGCCGACGCGCGGCTCGACGTGCAGGCCATCGGCTTCTCCGGGCAGATGCACGGCGTCGTGCTGATCGACGCCGAGGGCGAAGCGGTGCGCCCCGCGATGCTGTGGCCCGACACGCGCGCCTTGGCCTTGCTCGATCAGTGGCGCGAGCCGCAGCCGAATCCGGTGGCGCCCGGCATGGCGGGTCCCTTGTTGTGCTGGATCGTGCGGCACGAACCGCAAGCCGCGCGCAAGACGCGCTGGGCGTTGCAACCGAAAGACTGGTTGCGCGTGGCGCTGGGCGGCGCGGTGCTCACCGATCCCTCGGACGCTTGCGCGACCGCGCTCGCCGACCCGGCCGGCGCATGGGACGACGCGCTGCTTCAGCGGCTCGGTATTCCACGTGAGTGGTTCGCGCCTTTGTCGCCGTCTTATGCCGCGGGCGGCGCGTTGTCGGCGAAGGCGGCGCAGGCGCTGGGGCTGCGTGCTGGCATCGTGCTCGCGACCGGCGCGGCGGATACACCCTGCGCGGCGTTAGGCAGCGGACTCGCGCGCGACGGCGACGCGTTGCTCACCACCGGCACCGGCGGACAAATCGTCGTGCTCGCCGAGCGGGAGCCTGTGGCGGTGAAGGGACTGCATCGCTATCGGGCGGCGAGCGATCACTGGTATCGGATGGCGGCGATGCAAAACGTCGGTATCGCGCTCGAGCGCGTGCGCGGATGGTTGTCGTACGAATGGGCGGACGCTTATCGCGATGCGTTTGGCGATGCAACCGGCGCAGCCGTCAATGCGCCTACGGGCCTAAGCTTTCTCCCCTACCTCACCGGCGAGCGCACGCCCTGGCTCAACCCCGCGGCGCGCGGCGGCTGGCTCGGCCTCGCGCTCGACCACACGCGCGGCACGATGATGCGCGCCGCTTTCGAAGGCGTCGCTTTCTCGCTGCGCGCCGGTCTCGACGCGATCCGCGCGAGCGGCGCCAGCGTGACGACGCTGAAGCTCGCGGGCGGCGGTTCCGTCGACGCGCGCTGGCGTCAATTGCTCGCCGATGCGTTGAACGTCGAGCTGCACGCGGTCGATTGCCCGAACGCGGCGCCGCGCGGCGCGGCGATTCTCGGCGGCCTCGCGAGCGGGCATTGGCATGCCGGCGATCTCGCCGCGCTCGCGCCGGGCGCCACGCGTGTCGCGGGTCCGCAAGGCGATGCGGCGCTCGCCGAACGCTACGCGCGCTTTCTCGATCTGTACGGCCGCGTGGAGACATGGTTCGACGACACCGCGCGCCGGTAACCGCGGCGATGTCAGGTACCGACAATGCTGCGGCGCACTTTGCAATACCATGACGCTTCCCGCACGTTAAGCTATGGCTCGGCAAGCCGTGCAGGGCGACTGCGCCAGCGCGAGTCCGTGAAGCGACACACGCACGGCCGCAGCTTCCGAACCGGACAACAGCGCGTCGCGAGATTTCCCCGCCGCGACGCGACTCGCATTCACAGACTCACAGGAGCATTCACGATGAAGACCAAAGCAGCAATCGCATGGAAAGCCGGCGCCCCGTTGACCATCGAGGAAGTCGATCTCGAAGGGCCGCGCGCCGGTGAAGTGCTGATCGAAGTGAAGGCGACGGGCATCTGCCACACCGACTACTACACGCTCTCCGGCGCCGATCCCGAAGGCATTTTCCCGGCGATTCTCGGCCATGAAGGCGCGGGCGTGATCGTCGATGTCGGTCCCGGCGTCGGCACGCTGAAGAAGGGCGATCACGTGATTCCGCTCTACACGCCGGAATGCCGCCA
>NZ_FRAB01000077.1 GCF_900142195.1 Paraburkholderia terricola | reverse complement strand
TCGGGCGCGAACATGAATTTCGACCGCATGCGCTTCGTGGCCGAACGCGCCGAAGTGGGGGAAGCGCGCGAGGCGGTGTTCGCCGTGACGATTCCCGAGGAGCGCGGCAGCTTCCGGCGCTTCTGCGAACTGGTCGGCACGCGCAGCGTCACCGAGTTCAACTACCGGATCGCGGACGCGAGCTCGGCGCATATCTTCGTCGGCGTGCAGATCCGGAACCGCAGCGAGTCCGCGCAGATCGCGGGCGCGTTTGAAGCGCACGGCTTCGCGACTGTCGACCTGACCTTCGATGAACTCTCGAAGCAGCACATCCGCTACATGGTCGGCGGCCGCTCGCCGCTCGCGCATGACGAGCGGCTGTTCCGCTTCGAGTTTCCCGAGCGGCCGGGCGCGCTGATGAAGTTCCTGTCGTCGATGGCGCCGAACTGGAATATCAGCCTCTTTCACTATCGCAACCAGGGCGCGGACTACAGCTCGATTCTCGTCGGCATTCAGGTGCCCGACAGCGAGAACAGCGAGTTCGGACGCTTTCTCGCGACGCTGGGGTATCCGTACTGGGAAGAGACGCAAAACCCCGTGTATCGCCTGTTTCTTGCGTAATGGTGGAGCCGGTTGCCGTTCGGGGTTTACCTTGAGATCGGCTAAAGCGATGTGGAACAGCAGTGATCGTTGCAGGAGACCGCAAGCTCTGTCGGCAGGGCGTTCGAGTGCATACGTGCACCTCGGCGCCACGCTCGCACGTCGACTTGCTATCTTGAATCGGCATACGGCATATCCGCCATATCGCGTTGCGCGATACCGCGCATGATCGTCAAACTGGGCGCAAATCAATCGCCGCATTCAGGAGACAACTCATGCGCACCCAGATTGGCATCATCGGTGCCGGGCCCGCGGGCCTGCTGCTTTCCCATCTTCTTCATTTGCGCGGTATCGACTCCGTCGTGCTCGAATCGCGCACGCGCGAACAGATCGAATCCACCATTCGCGCCGGCGTGCTCGAACAGGGCACGATGGACCTGCTGACCGAAGCCGGCGTCGGCGCGCGCATGAAAGCGGAGGGCGCGCTGCATCACGGTTTCGAACTCGCTTTCGAGGGCAAGCGGCGGCGCATCGATCTGACCGGACTCACCGGCCATTCGATCACCGTTTACGCGCAGCACGAAGTCATCAAGGATCTGGTCGCGGCGCGTATCGCCGCGGGCGGGGCGCTGCGTTTCGGCGTGTCGGAGACCTCGCTGCACGACATCGAGACCGACTCGCCTTCGATCCGCTATCGCCACGAAGGTGAAGCATGCGAACTGCAATGCGACTTCGTGATCGGCTGCGACGGTTCGCAAGGCGTCTCGCGCGCGTCGATTCCGCAGGCGCTGCGCAAGGACTTCGAACGCGTTTATCCATTCGGCTGGTTCGGGATCTTGTGCGAAGGGCCGCCTTCTTCGGAAGAATTGATCTATGCGCGGCACGAACGCGGTTTTGCGCTGATCAGCACGCGCTCGCGCAACGTGCAGCGCATGTATTTCCAGTGCGATCCGAAAGACTCCGTCGACCATTGGTCCGACGACAGAATCTGGGCGGAACTGCACGCGCGCGTCGATTCGCACGACGGCCAGAAGCTTGTCGACGGCAAGATCTTTCAGAAGAACATTGTCGGCATGCGTAGTTTCGTGTCGGCCACGATGCAGCATGGCCGGCTCTTTCTTGCCGGGGACGCCGCGCATATCGTGCCGCCCACCGGCGCGAAAGGGATGAATCTCGCCGTCGCCGATGTGCGCGTGCTCACCCGCGCGTTGAAGGCGTTCTACGTGGAAAATCGCACCGATCTGCTCGACAGCTATAGCGAAACCGCGCTCAAGCGCATCTGGCGCGCCGAGCACTTCTCTTACTGGATGACGAGCATGATGCATCGTATCGAAGGCGCGTCGCCGTTCGAGCAGCAGCTTCAGGTGGCCGAACTCGAATACGTGACCACGTCGCGCGCGGCGGCCACGGTCATGGCGGAAAACTACGTGGGGGTCGCCGCCGTTTAGAGCGAATGGGGAGGGCGTCGGCGATTGAATGTGTCCGGCGCCGAGTGCGTGCGAAGGAACGCCCGATCAGGACGTTTTTCATTGTCGTGCGCGAAGCAACAGTGAATTCATGATTAGCGGATTTATCCCGTAAGGCCGGCCACCTACACTGCCTTCATCGCTGCAACACAAGCCGCATCGGCAGCGCGTACAAAGACAATCTCTGGAGGTGGTTACATGAAATCGCTCATTCAAGCTGTTGCTATCGCTGTCGTTCTTGCCGCGCCGCTTGCTTCGTTTGCGCAGTCGTCCGCTCAGCCGGCTTCGCAAGACGTTCAAGCCACGCAAGCGCGGACCTCCGACCCGCAAAACGCGGCTCAAGCCGACACCAGCGGATATGGTTCGGGTAGCCACGGCACGTGGCAAGCCGGACATGGCCGCGATACCACGGTCAGTTCGTATTCGCCGCCGATTTATAACGCGCGTTGAAGCAGTCAACGAAGCATCCAACGAAGCACGCGGCGAGCGCCTCGCCGCGTGCTTCGTCCGTCTCGCATCTAAGTTTTAACCTAAGCTCCACGCAACAACGTCACTTCATTGCGCAACAGCGCGAGCAGATCTTCATCGGTCGGCCGCGTGCCCCAATGCCGCGCCCCCGCCGCGGATGCAATCGCGATCCACGAATGAGGCGGAAACCATTCGCGCAGCAACGCGCCATCCTGACGCAAGCACAATTGGCCGGTCAATTCACTGTATTCGGCGCACATGAGCACGCCGTCGACTTGCGCGGTGACACGCCGGGGATCGCTGCTTAGCAAATCGTCGCTCCTCAAAGTGGGTGACGCTCATGCGTGTGCGGCCCGGCGTGGCCGATGATGCCGCCGGGTGCCGCGTATCAATGGTCGCCGTGACCGCGGCCCTCGCCGTGACCATGACCATCGCCGCGCCAATCGCCGCGCGGGCCGCCGTAGCCGCGCCCGTAGCCGTAGTCGCGCCCGCCGTCGTGCCAGTCGCCGCGCGGCCCGCGGGCTTCGCGCCATTCGCGCCCGCCACGGTGACGCGCTTCCCAGTCGCGCCGCTCCCAATAGCGATGACCGTCGTAATAGCGCTCGCCGTACCAGCCGGGGCTGATGACCACCACGGGAGGAGGCGGCGCATACACCGGCGGGGGTGGCGCATAGACCGGCTCGGGCGCGTAAGCGACGCCCGGAACGCCGATGTTCACACCGACACCCACATCGACGTGCGCGAGCGCGACCGACGATGCGCCGATCCCCACACCTGCAACGATCGCCACGGACAGCCAGCGGTTTCGTGAATGGCTCATGTTTTATTCTCGGGTTTTACGATTGAGTTTGCACCGCGGGATGCGGGACTGCGCGGATCGAGCTTGGTAACGGGCTTGGTAACCGGCTTAGTAACCGGCTTAGTAACCGGCTTAGTAACCGGCTTAGTAACCGGCTTAGTAACCGGCTTAGTAGCGGGCTTAGTAGCGGGCTTAGTAACGGTCGCGATAGCGGTAATGGTCGTGATAGCCGCCGCCTGCCGGCACCACGATGCAAGCGCTCAAGGCGCTGCCGAGCGTTACCGCCAATATGACCAGCGCGAGAATTCGTTTCATGACCTTGCTCCCTTTCCTTGTTGACCCGAACTCTACTGAGCCGTCGCATTACCGATGTGTTCGTGTGTAACAGGACGTGTCGATTCGATCCGCTGTCGCCGGAGCGCGGACGTGGGCAGGAGGGCGTTGGAAAGGCGCGCGGCGGAGCGATGCGCCAGCAAGCAGTTGCCGGCAACCCGTTGAGCGCGTTATGGAAAAGAGGACGGCTGCGGCATCCGGCGCCACCGGGCGCGTTCAGGGGCCGGCGACTTTGCTCAGCGGATACATTCGGTTGCAGACTGCGTGGATGATCTTGCGCTCGCGCAACGACGCAAGATCGCCTGTAGCGGATTATCAATGGACCAGGCGGCCTCACGCGTGCAGCGCGCCGACAGATGGCGCATCAGCAATTCTTAAGGTTGCGCGTGTAGCATACCCGGCGCATGCGCCCGCGATTCTTTATGCCGGCGTGGACCTGCATCCCCAACCAACCGCTAAACGACGGCGACAAACGCTCATGAAAATGCAATCCGACCAAGCCGATCTTTTTCGCCCTTATACGGCGGGTTACGACGGCGTAGCGAAGTTCTTGCACTGGCTGGTGGTCCTGCTGATCTCGGCCCAGTTCGTGATCGGCTGGACCATGCCGGAGATTCACAAGGACACGCGGCCGGACGGCCTGATCGCATGGCACCTCGGCGTGGGCGCCACGCTGATTGCAGCGGTGGCGTTGCGAATCGTCTGGCGTCTCACGCATTCGCCCGCGCCCGCGGACGTTTCACCTTCTCTGCGGATCGTGTCGAACGTCACGCATGGGTTGCTGTATCTCGCGCTGGTGATCGTGCCGGTGCTGGGCTGGGCCAATGCATCCTCGCGCGACTGGTTGATCAGGCTATTCGGCGTGCTGCCTTATCCGGCGATCGCACCAGTCGGCTCGCCTGTCGCTCATGAAATGGGCGACATTCATGGCGTGCTGGCCTGGGTGCTGTTCGCACTGATTGTCTTGCACGTCGGCGGGGCGCTCTTTCATCGCTTCGTGCTGAAGGATCGGGTTATGCAGCGGATGCTGCCTTGAATGTTCGCGCGGCGGGCGCGTCGACTCTCGCGCCGCTCGATGCCTGCCGCGCGTTGAGCCTGGCCGCTCAGCCCGGCTCGGCGGCCGCATGCTCGGCGGCGGCGGTCGCTTCGCGATAGCCGAGCCGTGTGGAGATCGCAAGACCCGACTGCTTGAGCAGCGCGACGTAGTGCGATTTGGTGTCGGCGCCGCAGCGCATCGTCGGAAACGAAATCGACAGGCCGGCGATCACGCGGCCGAAGCGGTCGAATACCGGCACCGCGAGACACCGAAGCCCTTCCTCCTGTTCCTCGTTGTCCTCGCCGTAACCTTGCTCGCGCACGTGCGGCAGAATGCTCAGCACGGCTTCGGCGGAAGCGAGCGTCTTTTGCGTCGACTTGCGAAATTCCACGTGCGAGAGCACTTCGCGCGCCTCGGCCGGGTCCATCCACGCGAGCAGCACCTTGCCGATCGCCGTGCTGTGCAGCGGATTGCGGCGGCCGATGCGCGACTGCATGCGCAGCCCGTAGTCGGCGTCGATCTTGTGAATGTAGATGATCGCGTCTTCGTCGAATGCACCGAGGTGGACCGCCTCGCGCGTGATCTGACCGATGCGGCGCATCTCGACGTCGGCCTCGCGCACGAGATCGACGCTCTCCAGCGCCTTCGCGCCGAGTTCGAACAGACGAATGGTGAGCCGGTAGCGCTCGGTTTCGATTTCCTGCGTCACGTAGCCGAGCGCCTTCAGCGTCTGGATCACGCGGTGCACCGTGGTTTTCGACATGCCGAGCCGTTGCGACAGTTCGCTGATGCCGATTTCTCCGCTGTCGCCGATCGCGCCGAGAATCGCGAACACCCGGCCGACCGATGAAGCCGATTCACCGCTCATGCCGACACAATCCGCGCTTTCCGCGTCGTGCGTGGCGGCGTCCTTGCGCTGCTTGCCCATTGCTGCCATTTCCGTCATTCCCTGTCGATGCCTGCCCACGTCAGCCGCGTCGGCGTGTCAATGTGTCAACGCGCGCGCCGCATCAGAAGCATACCGCTTCCGATGCCGTCTGCCGAGCTAGCGCGCGAGCCAGCCGCCGTCCACCGCGAGCGTATGGCCATGCACGTAGTCCGAGGCCGACGACGCGAGAAACACGACCGGTCCCGCGAGGTCGTCGGGCGTGCCCCAGCGGCCGGCCGGAATGCGGCCGAGAATCTCGTCGTTGCGCTGGGCGTCGTCGCGCAGAGCCGCGGTGTTCGCGGTCGCCATGTAGCCCGGCGCGATCGCGTTCACGTTGACGCCGCGCGCGGCCCACTCGTTCGCGAGCAGGCGCGTGAGACCGAGCACGCCGCTTTTCGACGCCGTGTAGGACGCGACCCGTATGCCGCCCTGGAACGACAGCATCGACGCGATGTTGACGATCTTGCCGCCGCCTTGCTGCCTGACGAACTGCCGAGCGACGGCTTGCGAAAGAAAGAAGACGCTCTTCAGATTGACGTCCATGACCGCGTCCCAGTCGTCCTCGCCGAACGCGAGCGCGTCCTCGCGGCGGATGATGCCCGCGTTGTTCACGAGCACGTCGACGCGGCCGAATGCCTCGACCGCCGCGCGCACGATGTCCTCGATAGGCGCGATCGAGGCCAGATCGGCGCGCACGTCCGCGAAACGGCGGCCTGCCGCCTGCACGCGCGCGGGTGTGTCGCCGGCGTCGCCGCGGCTCACGCCGACGATGTCGCAGCCGGCCGACGCGAGCGCCACCGCCATGCCCGCGCCAAGGCCCGTATTGCTGCCGGTGACGATGGCGACCTTGCCGGTCAGGTCGAAGGGGTTCACTGTTTTCTGGCTCATATCGTGCGCGGATTGTCGTGAAGGGAGAGCGTCATGTCGATCACCGCAGATCGCGCACGGCGATGTGGTCCATATCGCCGAACACCTGGTTTTCGCCGACCATGCCCCAGATGAACGTGTACGCGCGCGTGCCGACGCCCGAGTGAATCGACCAGCTCGGCGAGATTACGGCCTGCTCGTTGTGCACGACGATATGGCGCGTCTCGTTCGGCTCGCCCATCATGTGGAAGACGGCGGCGTCGTCGGCGACGTTGAAATAGAAATACACCTCCATGCGACGCTCGTGCGTGTGGCAAGGCATCGTGTTCCAGAGACTGCCGGGTTCGAGCTTGGTCATGCCCATCGAAAGCTGGCAGGTGGGCAGCACTTCAGGGACGATGAACTTGTAGATCGTGCGGCGGTTGCTCGTGGCCGGGTCGCCGAGCGTTTGCGGCGAAGCTTGCGCGAGCGAGATCGTGCGGGTCGGATGCGTCTCGTGCGCGGGCGCGCAGTTCAGATAAAACTTCGCGGGATGGGCGACGTCGTCGCTGCCGAACGCGACGGCTTGCGCGCCCTTGCCGATGTAGATCGCCTCTTCGTTGCGCACGATATGACGCGTGCCGTCCACGTCGACCCAGCCGTCGCCGCCGATGTTGATCGCGCCGAGTTCGCGGCGCTCCAGCAGATAGCCGACGCCGATCGCCTTGCCGAGCGAGGCGGGCACTTCGACCGCGCGCGTGGCCGGCCACACGCCGCCGACGATGATGCGGTCGATGTGGCTATACGTGAGCCGCAGCGCGTCGCGCTCGAATACCTGGTCGACGAGAAATTCCTTGCGCAGCCCCGCGGTATCGAGTGTCTTTGCGTACTCGCTGTTGATGGCCTGTCTCACTTCCATTGTTCTGTCTCCGGTCTGATTGGGCGCCTTGCCATGCCGCATCGAGGCGCGTGTGTGGGCTCGACTTTAACGCAGAATTCGCATTTCGGAACGATGGTCCAAAAAATATTGCGGGGTCTGTCGAGTAATGGCGCGGTGTTTCAGGATCGCTCGGGTAAACGATGATCCGAAATTCAAAGAGAATCGGAACAGTGTTCCTTTCACGATGTTATATTGCGCCGAAAGGGAGCAGCCCGGCGCAAGACCGGGACATTACCCCGGGTAACCCACCCGATAACTGGACGCGAAGTCCACGGAGGAGGCATGAAGATCAAGAAGGCCATCGACCGCATTCCAGGCGGTCTGATGCTGGTGCCGTTGCTGCTCGGCGCTTGTGTCCATACATTTGCGCCGGGCGCGGGGAAATACTTCGGCTCGTTTACCAATGGATTGATCAGCGGCACCGTGCCGATTCTGGCGGTGTGGTTCTTCTGCATGGGCGCGACGATCGACCTGCGGGCGACCGGCACGGTGCTGCGCAAATCGGGCACGCTGCTCGTCACCAAGATGGTGGTGGCGTGGATCGCGACGCTCGTCGCCTCGCATTTCATTCCCGTCGACGGCATCAAGGCGGGCCTCTTCGCCGGCCTGTCGGTGCTGGCGATCACCACGTCGATGGACATGACCAACGGCGGCCTCTATGCCGCGGTGATGCAGCAATACGGCACCAAGGAAGAGGCGGGCGCGTTCGTGCTGATGTCGGTCGAATCGGGGCCGCTCGTCAGCATGATCATTCTCGGCGCGGCCGGCGTCGCGTTCTTCGAGCCGCGGCTTTTCGTCGGCGCCGTGCTGCCGTTTCTCGTGGGGTTCGTGCTGGGCAACCTCGATAGCGAGCTGCGCGAGTTCTTCGGCCGCTGCGTGCATCCGCTGATTCCGTTCTTCGGCTTCGCGCTCGGCAACGGCATCGACCTGAACGTGATCGCGAAGAGCGGTCTGCCGGGCGTCCTGCTCGGTCTCGCGGTGATCGTCGTGACCGGCATTCCGCTGATTCTCGCCGACCGCTGGATCGCGGGCGGCAATGGCGCGGCGGGCCTCGCGGCCTCGTCGACGGCGGGCGCCGCGGTGGCGAACCCCGCGATCATCGGCGAGATGATTCCGAGCTTCAAGCCGCTCGTGCCGGCGGCGACCGCGATGGTCGCGACGGCCTGCCTCGTCACGGCGATTCTCGTGCCGATCCTCACCGCGCTATGGGTGCGCCGGCATCACGCGCGCGACGCGTTGCGCGAGGAGTTCCCGGTGGCGAAAGCGCAGCCGCTCAGCGAGCGCGACGCGCACGTTTGAACGTGAAGCTTTGTGCTGGCGGGGAGTGGCTGGGCCGTATCACCGCCCCAGCTTCCCCTCGAGCACGGCCTTCACCTCAGGCCACTCGTCATCGATGATGCTGAAGCGCACCGAGTTGCGCTTGCGTCCGTCCGGCATGATGCGCTCATGCCGGACCACACCTTCCTGCTTCGCGCCGATGCGCAGAATCGCCGCGCGTGATTTCTCGTTGAGTTCGTCGGTGGTGAACTGCACGCGCACGCATTGCATCGCTTCGAACGCGTGACACAGCAACAGATATTTCGCCTCGGTGTTCACCGCCGAGCGCTGCACCGACGCGCTCAACCACGTGTGGCCGATTTCGAGCTTGCGATTCACGCGATCGATTTTCCAGAACCGCGTGCTGCCGACAATCGCGCCCGTATCGCGCTTCACGATCACGAACGGCATCACAGTGCCGGCCGCGCATCCTTCGAGTGCGGTTGCCAGATAGCCGGCGATGGTGTCCGGTCCCGGCACCACGGTCAGCGTCATGTTCCAGAGGTCACCGTCCGCGGCGGCGTCGAGCAGCGCGCTTGCATGTTCCCGCCGAAGCGGCCTGAGTTCGACGATGGTTCCAGTCAGCGTGGGTTGCATGAGTTCAGGCGTATTGGTGGTCGAGCACAAGAAAAAAGGTCCGCGGGCAAACGCCCGCGGACCCTCATGGCAAGCGAAGAGGCCTGAAAAACCAGCCTTTTAGGCCGCTTAAGCCGCTTAAGCCGCCATCACCGAAACGGCCTTGGTGACCAGGTACGCTTCCATCGCTTCCGGGCCGCCTTCCGAACCGTAGCCCGAATCCTTCACGCCGCCGAACGGCATTTCCGGCGAAGGCGTGGCCGGCTGGTTGATCCACAGCATGCCGACTTCCAGTTGCTGCGACAGCAGATGCACGTTGCTGAACGACTTCGTGAACGCATAGCCGGCGAGGCCGAACGGCAGCCGGTTCGCTTCGGCGATCGCCTCTTCGAGCTTGTCGAAGCCGCGGATCGCCGCGATCGGGCCGAACGGCTCGTTGTTGAACACGTCGGCTTCGAGCGACACGTTGGTGAGCACGGTCGGCGCGAAGAAGTTGCCTTCCGAGCCCACGCGTTCGCCACCGGTCGCGACCGTGGCGCCGGTCTTGCGCGCGTCATCGAGCACCTTGCTCATCGCCCTCAGACGGCGCGCGTTGGCGAGCGGCCCGAGCGTCGTGCCTTCCGCGAGACCGTCGCCGAGCTTGAGACCTTCAGCGTGCTTGACGAGCGCCGCGGCGAACTCCTCGCGGATGCTGTTGTGCACCAGGAAGCGGGTGGGCGAGATGCAGACCTGGCCCGCATTGCGGAATTTCGCGCCGCCAGCCGCTTTCACCGCGAGCGCCACGTCGGCATCTTCGGCGACGATCACCGGCGCATGACCGCCCAGTTCCATCGTGGCGCGCTTCATGTGCGCGCCGGCGAGTGCGGCCAATTGCTTGCCGACCGGCGTGGAGCCGGTGAACGTCACCTTGCGGATGACCGGATGCGGAATCAGGTAGCTCGAAATCTCGGCCGGATCGCCGAACACGAGGCCGACCGTGCCCGGCGGCACGCCGGCGTCGACGAACGCCTGCAACAGACCCGCCGGCGACGCCGGGGTTTCCTCCGGCGCCTTGACGAGGAACGAACAGCCGCTTGCGAGCGCCGCGCTCAGCTTGCGCACGATCTGGTTGACCGGGAAATTCCACGGCGTGAACGCGGCCACCGGACCGATCGGCTCCTTGAGCACCAGTTGCTGCGCGGACAGATTGCGCGACGGCACGATGCGGCCGTACACACGGCGCCCTTCGTCGGCAAACCATTCGATGATGTCCGCCGCGGCGAGCACTTCGACGCGCGCTTCGGCGAACGGCTTGCCCTGTTCCTGCGTCATCAGGCGGGCGATGTCGGCGGCGCGCTCGCGCACGAAGCCCGCGGCCTTGCGCATGGTGGTCGCGCGTTCGTTGGCCGGAACCTTGCGCCAGGCTTCGAAGCCGCGTTGCGCGGCGGCGAGCGCGCGGTCCAGATCGGCGATGCCGGCGTGCGCCACCTTGCCGATGGGCTGGCCCGTGGCCGGGTTGATGACGTCGAGCGTCTTGCCGCTTGCGGCATCGCACCACTCGCCGTTGATCAGAAGTCGGGTATCGGTATAGCTCGAAATGGCCATGCTGAGTTCCTGTATGTGGGAAAGCCTGGATAGGCGAAAACGATAGCCGCGCGACCGTGTGGCGGTCGGATGAACCTGCGCGACCAGAGTGGATTGCCGATTCCGATTATCTTATCTGATTGCGCGAAATCGCATCGGCGCCTGCCACGGCTCGCGCGAGGCACGCGTCTTGCGACGCGAGTAGACGCGATAGCGAAAGTCATGCGGAGGTCACGGCGAAAATCTCACGAAGGTAGTCACAGCAGCAGCCACGGCGGCGGTCACGGCGGCCATCACGGCAGCCATCACGGCAACGTCATGTAAAGAGGCGTAGAGTCGAGCCGCAGTGGCATGAGCCGGCGAATGTCCGCGTCATCGACCGCGCACGAAGCGCTGCGGCGGTAGTGCCCGGGGCGCTGGCTCTGGTCGAATCAGCGGACGAAAGACGGCGACATGCAGCCCCATCAACCTGGATACACATAGGAATCGACATGCCAACCGGTACAGTGAAGTGGTTCAACGACGCGAAGGGCTTTGGCTTCATCACACCCGATGACGGTGGCGAAGACCTGTTCGCGCATTTCTCCGAAATCCGCAGCGAGGGCTTCAAATCGTTGCAGGAAAACCAGAAGGTCAGCTTCGAAATCAAGCAAGGGCCGAAAGGCAAGCAGGCGGCGGACATCAAGCCGGTGTGAGGGTGAGGGCCGGCTCGCGCTCCCAGCCGAGCCGGGCGCGGGCAAGCGCGTCGCGCGATGCGGCCGCGCCCGCGTATGTCGGTATATCGCTCCATGAACCGGAGCGATGAAGAAGAACGCTGACGAAGAACATGAAGGCGCACCGGGCGCTGAATCGCCCCTCTGCAAGCACCAGGACGCGTTAAGCTAGCGGACCTGCAGTGCGGGCAAAACGGGGGAAGAGAGGCGATGCGTCTGCTATTGGTCGAGGACGACGACATGATCGCGGAGACGGTGCTGGGCGCGATGCGCCGCGCCGGTTACGCGATCGATTGGGCCAATGACGGCCGCGCGGCGGAACTGTCGCTGGGCAACGGCGTGTACGACCTCGTGCTGCTCGATCTCGGCTTGCCGAAGAAGGACGGCATCGACCTGCTCGGCGCCTACCGCAAGAACGGCGGCGCCGCGCCGGTGATCATCCTGACCGCGCGCGACGCGGTGGAAGAACGCATCCGCGGCCTCGATGCGGGCGCCGACGATTACCTGATCAAACCCTTCGACCTCGACGAACTCGGCGCGCGCGTGCGTGCGCTATTGCGGCGGCGCACCGGCCATAAGCAGCCCGTCTATACGCACGGCGAACTCACGCTGGACCCGGCGGCGCACGAAGTCACCAAGGCCGGCGAACCGTTGCCGCTCGTGCCGCGCGAATTCGCGCTCCTGCAAGCGCTGATCGAGGAGCCCACGCGCGTGTTCACCAAGACCGAACTGGAAGAGAAGCTGTACGGCTGGGGCGAGGAAGTCGGCAGCAATACGATCGAGGTGCACGTGCACAGCCTGCGGCGCAAGATCGGCGCGGACCAGGTGGTGACCGTGCGCGGCGTGGGCTACCGTCTGAAGCGATGCGGGTGAGATCGATCCGCCGCTGGCTGCTCGGCTGGCTCATCTTCGGCCTCGCTGCGGCGTCGGGCGTGGCCGCCTACGGCATCTTTCACACGGCGCGCGTCGAGGCCGGCGAACTGTTCGACTATGAACTGCGCACGGTGGCGCTGTCGCTGCCCGCGAATCTGGCCGGCGCGGGCGAGGGCGATCGCCAGCCCGACCTGGGCGACCTGGCCGACGACCGGCTCGTCATCGAAATCTGGGACCGTACCGGCAAGCTCGTCTATCACTCGATGCAGGAGCCGGTGTTCGCGCGTCTGCCCGTGGGCTTCAATACCGTGGAGACCGGCGAGTACCACTGGCGCGCGTTCGGATTGCAGCAGGCCGACCGCTACGTTCAGGTGGCGCAGCCGGTGTCCGTGCGCGACGACCTGGCGATGCAACTGGCGCTGCATACGCTGTGGCCGCTCGGCGTGCTGGTGCCGGTGACGGTCGCGCTGGTGCTGTTGGTGGTGGCGCGCGGGCTCGCGCCGATCGGCGGACTGTCGCGCGCGCTGTCGACGCGTTCGATCGATTCGCTCGAACCGCTGCGTCTCGACGGCACCGTGCCGGTCGAAATCAAGCCGCTGGTGGTCGCGCTCAACGATCTCCTGCAGCGCCTGAACGCCGCATCGCAGGCGCAGCGCACCTTCATCGCCGATGCCGCGCATGAGTTGCGCTCGCCGCTCGCCGCCTTGAAGCTGCAATTGCAGGCGGCCTCGCGCGACGGCTCGTTGAAGGGCGAGGGGCAGACGCTGGAACGCGTCGAGGGGCGCGTGAACCGGATGATTCACCTGGTCCAGCAATTGTTGACGCTGGCGCGTGAGGACGCGCATCCGGTCACCTCGATGACGCCCGTGAGCTTGCGCCGGATCGGTGAGCAGGTGGTGGGCGACTGTTCGTTGCTGGCCGAGGCCAAGGAGATCGACCTCGGGCTCGAATGCGAGCACGCCCGCACGGCCGACGATGCTTATACCGTGCTCGCCGATCCGCACGGAATGAGCGTGCTGTTGGGCAATCTGATCAACAACGCGATCCGCCATACGCCGCGCGGCGGTCGAGTCGACGTGATCCTGAGGCGCTCGGCGGAGCGCGTGGGATTCGATGTGGTGGATAGCGGCTCAGGCATACCCGAGGCGGAGCTCGAACGTGTTTTCGACCGTTTCTATCGAGGCGAGGAGGCGCAGGGGGAGGGCAGCGGGCTAGGTCTTGCGATCGTGTCGCGGATCGCCGAGCGGCATCGGCTCGGGCTTTCGCTGCGCAATAACGAGGGTCGACCAGGCTTGTGCGTTTGCGTCTCTGGACTGAAAACGTATGAGGGCGCGCCGTTGCCAACGGAGGGCATGGCGTCCCCTGTGTCGCCGATCCGCTGAAACGCGCGCGGCGCTACAGGAATACGCCAAAAAATCGGTTTCAGACGCCGCGCGGGAGGATCGCGCCGCTCCCGCAGGCCCGCGCCGCGCAAGCGGCGTCATGAGCGTGTCGCCACACGCTGCTACAATCTCGGTTTCCTCCGATTGATTGTGCGCCATGGGTTTCGAACAACTCGCTGAACTGAAGAAGCAACTGGCCGCGGCCCGCGCGGAAGCGGCACCCGCCGCGAAGCCGGGTGCCAAGTCCGAGGGCGCCAGGTCGGGTGCCCGGCCCGGTTCCAAGCCCGCTGCCAAATCCGGCGCGAAGCCCGATGCGCGGCCGGACGCGAGGCCTGCGCGCAAGCCGGCGCATGCGCGCCGTGGCGCGCCCGAAGCCGCCGCCCATCCCGCAGCGCAGCCGAGGCCCGCGGACGCGAAGCCGGTGGACCCGGTGGTGAAGTCGATTGGCAGACTGCAAAAACATTTTCCGAATGCCTTCCCGAAGAATCCGGCGCCCAAGCTGCCGCTGAAGGTCGGCATCTTCGAGGACCTCGTCGCGCACGCGAAGGAACTGTCGCTGAACGAAGCGGAGTTGCGCGACGCGATCAAGACGTGGTGCCGTGGCAGCCGCTACTGGAAGTGTCTGGTCGAAGGTGCGGCGCGTGTCGATCTGACGGGCGCCGAGGCGGGCAAGGTCACGGCGCAGGAAGCCGCGGGTGCGCAGCGTTTGCAGGCGCATCGCGCGGCGCGCGGCGCGTCGAAAGCGGTTGGCGGCGCGGTGAATGCGGCTGCCGACGCAGCGGCTTCGCCCGCGGATGCCGAGGTGGCTTCGCAGGCCGGCTCGCAGCATGATGCGGATGGCAAGCCGCAAGCCGGTTCGACGGACGCATCGGCCAGCGATGAAGCCGACGTCGCGTCTGCTACTTCGCCGGTGAGCATACCGCCGGGTACTCCCGAAGCGTGAACGACCGCCGCCCCGCCCAGGGGCGGCTGCTTTGGTGGGCGATGCCACGCAAGGTGGCATCTGCGGCAGGTGAGTGGAAAACTGCTGACACGGACACGGTTAGCGAAATGATCCAGGCGGCTGACGATTTGCAACGACGGCTTGGCTGTCTGTGGCTGTCGCTGATCGGACCCGAAGCAGACGTTCACACCAATCCCCTCAATGACGTCTTGCTGGATGGATCAGCCGTTCGAGTGTCCGCATGCATACGCCGGTGAGTGTCAGAAACTGGCCGGTTTGCGCCCGACGGCGATCGTCTCATGACGAGCCGGAGCCGCCATTGAGACCGACGCGAAGTCAATGGCCGCCTTGGAGGTCCAGCGGCCATCCGTCAGTCAGAGAATGACTCTTCTCGACGCGGCCGGCATATCGCCTGGACGGTCGTCAAATCATGAGCAAGTGGATGCGTGCCGTCGATCCGGCCACCGATTGAGCAGCGTAGTCTTGCTCGCGCCGAGGAAGCCAGGGAAAAGGTGACGGCAGTCGCGCTTCACGATTTTGAACAAAGGTCGACGGCGCCAACGGCCTTTTTTCCCGCTAACGTATCAGCGCCCCTGTGGCGCTAAGAGGGCTAGATACCGGGAGCCAGATGCCTTTGCCCGCGTTCCGCGGCTGCGAAATCCAGTATCCGTTCCGCCTCAAGATAGAGTGCATCTTCGAGTGCGCCGAAACCGGCCTCCTCAAGATACTGGGCGAGATAAAGCGCCTTTGCCACTTCTGCCGGCAGATCGCCGTTGGCCTTGCCAACCCGAAATGCTGCCAGGGCAAGGTGCCAGTACAGCGACTGTTCACGCACAAAAGTAGCCGTGTGCGGCAATAGCATGCCCTTGCCGAGCCGCTTTCTGCCCGACTGACTCCCTGTGGATCGCCTCTTGCGATTTTGTGCCTGGATTGGCAATCCGGTTGCCGCCGTTCTAGAGCCAGGCATCGTAATCCATTTACCAAACTGAAAGAATATCCGGGGAAGTTATTCGACAAAATCCGGAGAATATGCCGCTCGCTTATTCAGGTTAAGTCATGTCGCCTCACACTTACTGACATTGAACCGCTGGCCGATTCATCTGAACTTTCGTAAAATCGCGCAGAGCGCGGTCGCTCAGTCAGCCAACAAGAAAGAAGAGGCAGTATGGGTGCGCAGGACATAATCGGGGCAATCACTGGCGGACTCATCCAGAGTGATCGCCTGCTGAAGTTGGATACTGCGTTGGGAAATAATGTCCTCGTGCCCCAGCGGGTTGTCGGTCATTCGCGAATCGGCCGCCATTTCGAATTCACCGTTGACGTTGTTTCCACATCAGACACTGTTGAACTCAAAACGCTGATCGCCCAGCCTGTCACGCTCTGGGTCCAGCAGACTGACAGATCCTATCTGCCTCGGCACGGCTATGTTCACACGGCCCGCCGTCTCGGGTCGGATACCGGCCTCACGAGCTATCAGATCGGCTTTGCATCGTGGATGCACTTTCTGCGCTTTCGCAAGGATGCGCGGATCTGGCAGAACAAACCGGCCGATGAAATCCTGACTGATGTATTCAACATGCA
>NZ_FRAB01000055.1:19207-42265 GCF_900142195.1 Paraburkholderia terricola | reverse complement strand
TGGTGCTGTTCGTGATCGCCGAGTACACCAATGCGATGGACGACACCTGCTGGCCGTCTGTCGAAACGATCGCCGAGAAGGCGAGCCTCTCGGAGCGTTGCGTCAGCAATCACCTCGACGTAGCGGAGCGCAATGGATGGCTGACGCGCTGGAAGTCGCGCAGGCCGGCGCGTCGCTGGGCACATGCGCACTATAGGCTGTCGATCCCGGCGGACGTCGCGCGCCGTCAGCGTGATGCCATTGATTTCGATCTCGCGGACGATGCTGTGATGTTGGGCAATCCGGAATCACGTTCAGGTAACCCTGTGGAGTTGGATGAACGTGGTTCCGAAGTTGCACAGGAATCGGGCAATCCGGAACGATATTCCGGTAACCCTGCGGAACTGGCTGAACGTGGTTCCGAAGTGCCGGGCGCGGAGCCCTTGCCGGCGGTGAATCCGGAAAGTTACCGGAACCACGTTCCTACTAATAAACCAGTAAACAGAAATACAAGTAAACCCTCTCTATCTCAACCCTTAGCGGTTAACGAAGCTAAGGACGTTCAGAGAGAAAAACAGGACGAAGCGGATTTATCGCTTGAGCGTTGGATGTTCGAGCGGATTCGGACTCGCCTGCACGATTTCCCCAAGCCGGACATGAGTCAGTGGGCGCGTGACGTCGACGACATGCAGCGCGTCGATGGTCGTAGCCGGGAGGACATCGCGCGGCTGTTTGGGTGGGCAAACCGGGACAGGTTCTGGGCGAAGATCATCACGTCGCCAGCGCGTTTGCGAAAGAACTGGGAGGAGTTGCGCCGTCGTCGCAACGACGCGCTGACTGTCAGGCCCGCAAATGCGGCATCGCAAACCGTGAGTGCGGCTGACGATCGGGTCTGTGCTCACGTCGAAAACGGTTGCCGATGCACGCATGCCGCCACGACCATCATCGGCGCCGGTTCGACGCGGCGCGGCTATTGCCGACAGCACATCGGCCAGTACGAAGACTGAGGACCGGGGGAACCATGTACGAAATCGAATTGAAAGAGCAGGTCGGTGTCGCCATCAATCCGCGCTCGCAGACGGCCGACTCGGTCGGCGACGTCGCGTTGAAGATCGGCGCGCTCGCCAGGGTCGACGAACTCGGCGCATTGCTGCTGCGTATGAAATACGGTGACGACAAACGCCGGTCGGGGTTGCATCGCGCGGTGCTACTTCTCGCGAAGCGCGAGCGTTCGAGCGTGCGGTTCCGGCGCGGAAAATACATCGCGTTCAAGCGCGAGATTCGAGAGGCCCCGCACGCGACGCCGCAATCTCCGATGGCCGATGTGATCGAGCGATTCTCCGCGGCTGTGCTCGAAGCGTGGCTCGATGACATGTGCGGCGCGTGCAGCGGGCGCGGCAACGTCGGTGGCAAGGAAGATGTTGAGTCGGGCACCGCTGCCTGCGGCACTTGTGGCGCGACAGGCAAGGTTGCAGTCGGTAGCCATGTCACGCCATTCTGCTCATGGCCGTATGGAGTCGCGCGCGACGAACCGGTGAAGCGAGGCCAGCGTTATGAAGCGCCGACGACTGGTTTGCCCGTTTGCGAAATGATGACGCGGACAGAGTTTGATGGATGTCCGGCGTGCGCCGGCATTGGCCGGATCGTAACCCGGGCGAGGTCGGTGTCGCGTCAGGTCTGCCGCGTGTGCAGTGGCACGGGCAAGCGCTGGCAGATTCCGGCGCAGCGCGCGCACGCAATGCAGGTGTCGCTCGGCCAGTATCAGGCCCACTGGCATGAGCGGTTCGAGTCGTCGTTGCGCATGCTGGCCGCGCTCGACGAGTGGACGGATCTGCAACTGCGTCGTGAGCTGCGCGCAAAACCACTTGCGAATCCAAAATGATTCGCATAGACTCCGTTTCCAATGAAGTTCGCTGGCACCGCGCGTTAGTCGTGCAGCCCTTTCGAGACACAACAACAATAAGTGGAGCTCGTTAGGTACGGCGGGTCCGCTCGCCTGAACAAAACGAAACGAATACCCAAAGCCCTGAGTGCGCAAGCCTCGGGGCTTTTGCATTGGACCTTCCAAAAGGCGCAGTCATCGGCCCGGATAGCCCGCCCAGCAAGGCTTTGAGCGAGATGCGGCAAGGCCACGACGCAGCCGGGGACCCTATAGCCGTTCTGGACACGGGGGCTCGCACCCGCGTTTTTTCTCTACTGGCGATTCCCCAGAGGGGGTCATATTCATGCCAACCCAACAGCAGATCGCCGACCACCTGGACCTCGACCAATCGGCAGTGTCGCGTCTCGTCAACAAGCTCGGTATCGACTACCGGCAGGCGTCGATTGACGACATCCGCATCGAGTACATCCGGCACCTTCGAGGGATCGCGGCCGGCCGTGTTGGCGACGGCGGATACGACCTTGCCACCGAGCGCGCGATGACCGAGCGTGTCGAGCGGGAGATCAAGATTCTCACGCTCGCGGAGAAGAAGGGGCAGCTTGTCAACGCGGAGCAACTGGAGCGCGCCTATGGCCAGATGGTCGGCGCCTTCCAGTCGGACCTGCTGTCGCTGCCGGACAGGATCGCGCAGGAGATGCGCACGCTCTATGGGGTCGACGTCGATGTCGAGTTGTTGAATGAACACATCAATGGATGTCTCGAGCAGCTGGCTGGATACGACCCAGACCGTGCGCGCAGTGATCCGGCGCCTGGCGAAGCTGCTGACGCCGGCCGAGAAGATCGGGACGACGGACTGGGCGAGGCGTTATCGCCGTCTGAGTGCGAAGGCAGCGGCGAGCCCGGGTAAATACAACCCGGACATCACGCCGTGGGTGCACGGCATGCACGCCGCGCTCGACGATCCGCGCGTGCAGAAGGTCGTATGCATGAAGTCGGCGCAGGTAGCCTGGACCGATGGCGTTCTGCTGAACTACGTCGGGCGACGTATCGACATCGATCCGTGCCCGATGATCATCATGTTCGCGAAGGAGAAGTCGGCGAAGAAGTTCAACCTCGAGAAGTTTGAGCCGATGGTCGAGGTGACGCCGCGCCTGTCCGCGAAACTGCCGGTGCATGCGGGCCGCGACAAGAACAACCTGTGGGATCACAAGACGTTCGCCCGAGGCTTTCTCAAGTTCATCACGTCGAATGCGCCAGACGATGTGAAGTCGACGCCGGCGCCCGTGGTCGCGGTGGAAGAGCCTGACGACGCGAACCAGAACGTTCGCGAGCAGGGCGATTCGATCACGCTGCTCGAGGAGCGCAACAAGAGCTACTCCGACAGCCGCCGCAAGGTGATCTTCGGCGGCACGCCGACGATCGACGGCTTCTCGCGCATCGCGCAGGCTTATGAGTCGTCGGACCAGCGCCGGTATCTGGTGCCGTGTCCCGATTGCGGCGAAGAGCACGAACTAGCCTGGGACAACGTCACGTGGTCCGAGAATGCGGAGAAGCCGCACGAGGTGTTCGGGCTGGCAACGCCTGAGTCCGCGCGTTACGCGTGCCCGTTCTGCGGCAGTCTGTGGGACGACACCGCGCGCTTTCGGGCGGTGCGCCGAGGCCGGTGGGTTGCGACCGCCGCGTTTCACGGCGTCGCCGGCTTCCGTCTGAACGAGCTCGTGTCGCCGTTTCCCGGCTCGCGCCTCGCGGAGCTCGTCAAGAAGCGGCTCGTCGCGGAAAAAGCGCTGCGCGCGGGCGACGACACGAAGATGCGCTCGTTCGTGAACAACACCGAAGGGCGCCCGTACCGATACGAGAGCGATATTCCGGAGATCGATCTGCTCGCCGAACGTGCGCTCGACTATGACGTCTTCACCGTGCCGGCCGGCGCACTGGTGCTCACCGCCGGCATTGACGTGCAGCATGACCGGATTGCGATCGTGCTGCGCGCGTGGGGCCGTGGTGAAGAAAGCTGGCTGGTGCTGTGGGATGAAATCTACGGCAACGTGCTCGAGCAGGGCACCGATCCGATGGTCGGCGGCGTATGGGGCGCACTGACTGATCTGGTCACGCAGGGCTACCGGCATGCGAACGGCTGGGTGCTGCGCGTGAAGGCGGCGTCGATCGACTCGTCGGACGGCTCGACGTCGGATGCGGTCTATCGCTATGTGCGCGTCGCGCAGAAGCGCGGCATCAACATCATGGCGATCAAGGGCGCGAAGCAGATCGATGCGGAAATATTCAGCGTGCCGAAGGCGTCGGTCGACTCGGTGCGTAACAACAGCAAGGCCGCGAAGTACGGTCTGCGGCCGTACATGGTCGGTGTGAGCAAGGCCAAGGATCTGGTCCTCGATAACCGTCTCAAACTCGAAGATGACGGCGCCGGCCGCATGCACTGGTACAGGGGCGTGCGCGCCGACTATCTGCAGCAGCTCACCGCGGAAGTGAAGGTGCCGGGTCGCATCGGCAGCAAACGCATCTGGCAGAAGAAGGCGGGCGCGCGTAACGAGGCGCTCGATTGCGAGGTGTACGCGTTGCACGCGGCGCGCAGCATCAAGACGCACCTCATGACCGAGGCGCACTGGATGCTCGAGCAGCAGCGCCTCTCGCAGGTCTCGCTCTTCGACGCGGTGCCGGTCGCTACCGGCCTGCCTGGCGTCGCGGATATCGAGCCGCCGCCGGATCCACCGGTGACGACGACCGCGCCCAGCAACACACCCGAAACCCCGCCCGCCAGCGGGGTTTCGCGCATTCAGGGCCGGCGAACCGCGCGGTCAACGTATCTGAAGCGCCGATAGCAGCACATCACAGGAGCACGGTATGGCTTACACAGCGGCGGATCTCGCCCGCATCCAGTCCGCGATTGCCAAGGGCGAACTCGAAGTGCAGTACGCGGACCGCAAGGTCCGTTACCGCACGATCGCTGAACTGCGTGAGGCGCAGACGGAAATTGTGCGCGCGCTCGATCGGGCGAATCCGCGATCGCGCGTGTTTCGCCTTCGGCACGGCGGCAAGGGGGTGCGATGAACGATGCAGGTAACCGCACCTATCCGTCACTCGCGAGGCGCGGTTTCGTCATGCCGACCCGCCTGAAAGCGGCGGCCTATGAAGCCGCAAGCTCCGCTGGCGCACGCGCCCGATCGTGGCAGACCTCGGGCGCCGGGCCGAACGCCGCAGCGGTGCAGAACCTGCCGCTGATCCGCAGCCGCGCGCGCGACGCGATCCGCAACGATCCGTGGGCGAAGACGGCGATCGCGCGGCTGGTGTCGAACACGATCGGCACCGGCATCCAGCCGCATCCGCAGCATCCGGATCCCGCTGTCCGGCGGCAGCAGAAGCAGCTGTGGGACGACTGGGTCGGCGAGTCCGACGCGGACGGCCTGCTCGATTTCTACGGGCAGCAGACGCTCGCGGCGCGGGCGTTCTTTGGCGACGGCGAGGTGCTGGTGCGCCGGCGCATGCGTCACCCCGATGACGGGCTGCCGGTGCCGCTGCAGCTTCAGGTGATGGAGGGCGATCTCCTGCCGGTCGAAAAGAATGAACTGCGGCCGGATGGTGGCGAAATCATCAACGGCGTCGAGTACGACGCAGACGATCGCCGGGTTGCCTATCACCTGCTGCGCCGTCACCCTGGCGAGTACAACCGGATGACGGGTGGGGGTCTCGTGACCGTGCCGGTTCCGGCTGACGACGTGGCGCACGTGTTCCAGCCGTTGCGCGCGGGGCAGGTCCGCGGCGTGCCGGAGCTGTCGACCGTGCTGCTGCGTTTGCACTCGCTCGATAACTTCGACGACGCGGTGCTGTTCCGGCAGGAAATCAGCAACCTGTTCGCCGGCTTTCTCGTCAAGCCGAACGCGGAGCCGGGTCTCCTGGGCGATCCGGTGACGGGCGAGGGGCTGGTTCTGGACTCGGACGGCTTCTCGCCGGTTGTGTCACTCGAACCCGGCACCGTGCAGGAACTGGCGCCGGGCGAGGACATGCGCTTTGCGACGCCGCCCGGCGCCGGAGCCGATTACGGCCCGTTCATGCGTCAGCAGCTGATGGCCGCCGCCGCATCGGTGGGCATGCCGTACGAGATTCTCACCGGCGACCTGCGCGAGGTCGGCGACCGCGTGCTGCGGGTGCTGCTGAACGAGTTCCGGCGCTCGATCGAGCAGCTGCAGTGGAACATCTTCATTCACCAGTATTGCCGCCGCGCGTGGGCGTGGTGGGTTGACGCGTGCGCGTTATCGGGCGCGATGCCGATGCCGGACTTCCATCGCACACGGCGTGAATACCTGCGCGTGCGCTGGGTGCCGCAGGGCTGGCCGTACATCCATCCGGTGCAGGACGTGAATGCGCAGAAGCTGGCGATCCGCTCGGGGCTGACGAGCCGCTCGGCGTCGATCCTCAAGCAGGGCGAAGACCCCGAACAGGTCGACGGCGAAAACGCTGCCGACAACGCGCGGGCCGATGCGCTTGGCCTGCGTTACGACACCGATCCCCGCTCGCGCGACATCGCGGGTGATGGGGTGCCCGATACGCACATTCAGAAGCAGGAGCCGTAGATGAAAAACCGTAAGTGGTGGGACATCCGGGCGATGACGAACGCGCAGGGCGCGGCCGTCGCCGAGATCCGGATTTACGACGAGATCGGATTCTGGGGCACCGACGCCAAGACGTTCATCGCGCAGCTCGACACCGCGGCGGCCAGTGCGACGGAGGTGATCGTCGCCGTGAATTCACCTGGCGGCGACGTGTTCGACGCCTTCGCGATCTACAACGCGTTGCGAAGGTACGCCGGCAAGGTGACCGCGCGGGTCGATGGCGTGGCCGCGTCTGCAGCCGGACTGGTGGTGATGGCGGGCGATCAGGTCGTGATGCCTGAAAACGCGATGCTGATGATCCACAACCCGTGGACGATTGCGCTCGGTTCGGCGGCGGATCTGCGCAGCACGGCCGACATGATGGACAAGGCGCGCGAAGGCATTCTCGCGGCGTACCGGCGCAAGAGCGGCCAGACGGATGAGCAGTTGACCGCGATGATGGATGCGGAGACGTGGCTCACGGCGCTCGAAGCGCAGTCGCTTGGCTTTTGCGACGTGATCGAGGAGCCAGTGCGGCTCGCCGCGTCGACCAACGCGGCGGGCCTGCTTGCCCGTTTCAAAAACTCGCCGGAGCCGGTGCAGGCGCTGGTCGAGGCAGAGGGTGATGCGCCGTCGTCGCCGCCCGCTGACCCGCCGTCCAATGACCCACCGGTCAATGATCCGCCGGCGCCGATTTCCCCCGAACCCGCTCCGCCTGCAGAAAACCCGCCTGCGCCCGCGCCACAGGATCCGGACCCGGTTGTCGTGCGTGAAGAACCGGGTGTGCTGGCCGCTCACGTGTTCAACGCCTGCCGCGCAGCCAACCTGTCCATGTGCGCGGAAAGCATCGTGACGCTCACCGCACTGAAGGATCGCGCAACGATCGATGCGGCGATCCGGGACGCAACCGACATCGCGGGGCTGTGCCTTGCGGCGAAGTTGCCGGAACTGACCGCGCAGTTTGTGGGCGATGGCCTGAACCCCGACCAGGTGCGCGCGCGACTGTTCGACTGTGTCAAGCAGTCCCAGCCGCGTGTGAATAACCGGCCGCAGCCGGCCCCGAAAGACGCTGGCCGATCCTCCTCCGTGGGTCCGAAAGCATCGTCCATCTACGCCGCCCGTCAGGGCGTCGCAAAGTCACTTTGATAACGGCGCTATTGAGGCGCAGAAAGGAGCTGCTGTATGACCATCAGGACACAGGGCACGCTGACCGGCGAGTTTCTTCTCTCCGAAGGCGAAGGCCAGATCTCGCGTGAGCGCATCGTTGTTGCGAAGGGCGATGCGCTACCCGCCGGGCAACTGCTCGGCACGCTCGGCACCGGCGAATACGCGCCGTACAACAACACCGCGGCAGACGGTTCCGAAATCGTCACGGCGATCCTGTATGCGCCGCTGCCCGCATCCGGGGACCCGCGCCCCACGGTCGGCATTGTTCGCCTCGCAGAGGTTGCGGAAGCGCGCCTCACGGGCCTCGATGCCGCGGCCCGCAGTGACCTCGCTGCCCACTACGTGATCGTGCGCTAAGCCGCGCCATCGTTTCAACCATGTGGCCGTCGCTCGTCAGTCCAGATCGCGACGGCGGCGTCACAGCTATTCAGGAGAGTCTTTATGGCGGATATCGCCCTTTTCAACGACGACGCATTCTCGCTGTCGTCGCTCAGCGCTGCGATCAACGAGCAGCCGTTCGTGCCGAGCCGGCTTGCAGCATTGGGCCTGTTCGAAGAGCAGGGCATCACGACGACGGTGGTCCAGATCGAGAAGGACGGCGACACCCTCGCGCTGGTTCCGGCTGGCATTCGTGGCTCGTCGGCCAGCGTTGTCGTCGGCAGCAAGCGTCAGATGCTGCCGTTCAATACGGTGCACCTGCCGCAACGCGCAACCATCGGCGCCGACGAAATCCAGAACCTGCGCGCGTTCGGCTCGGAAACCGAACTCGAAGCGCTGACGACGGTGGTCAACCGGCGCCTTGGCAAAATGCGTCGGCAGCTCGACGCGACGCACGAGTTCCACCGGATCGGTGCGATCAAGGGACAGATTCTGGATGCGGACGGCAAATCGGTCGTCGTGGATCTGCTCAAGGCATTCGACATCGAGCAGACCGTGATCGACTTCGAGCTCGATAAGGTGGCTGACACCGAGATCCGCACGAAGTGCCAGCTGGTGCTCGACGCGATCGAAGACGCACTCGGCAATATCCCGTTTACCGGCGCGCGCGTGCTCTGCGGCCGGAAATTCTGGAACGCGCTCATCGTACTGAAGACGGTCAAGGAAACGTACCTTGCTACAGCGATGGCAGCGTCGCTGCGCGGCGACACGCGCGACGCATTCGATATCGGCGGCTGTACCTTCGAGCGCTATCGCGGTCGCGTCGGTGATGTGGGTTATGTGGCTGACGATGAGGCGCATGCGGTGCCGGAGGGCGTGCCGGATCTGTTCATTACGCGTTTTGCCCCAGCCGACTATGTGGAGGCGGTCAACACGACCGGTCTGCCGTATTACGCGAAGCAGGAGCTGATGGACTTCGGCAAGGGCGTCGAGATCGAGGCGCAGTCGAACCCGATTCACCTGTGCACGCGTCCGAAGGCCGTCATCAGGTTGACGGCCTGAGGAGACACGTATGGCGTTCCGTGATCTGGTCGCGGATCTCGACGATGCCGTGATCCGCGATCTGGCCGACGACGACATCACGGTCGACGGTGAGCCGCTGCGCGGCATGTTCGCCGCGCCCTGGCTCGGTCCGGATCTCGGGCGGCAGCGCACGCAGCTCGAGCATCCGCAGGTGAGCGTGCGCGATGCCGACGCCGTCGCGATCCGCGAGGGCAGCGTCGTGACCGTCGGCGCCGATGAGTACGTCGTGTTCGAACTGCAACCCGACGGCACGGGGTGGACCGTGCTGCTGTTAAGACCCCGCTGATGAATGCTGCTAAGACCCCGTTGATGAGGCCCTGCTGATGGATGCACTGAAGGTTGAGATCGACATCCAGGAAGTGACCGCCGCGCTGCAGGGACTGTCACCGTCCGCCATGCAGGCTGCGTGGCGCCGCACGCTGCGCAAGACCGCGGCGTGGATCAAAAGCCAGACCGGCAAGGAAGTCTCCCGCGGCACGCAGATCCCGCAGAAGGTGATCCGCAGCCGGCTGTACTTCTTCATGCGTTCGGCCGATACCGGTAAGGTCTGGCTCGGGCTGAATCCGGTCGAAGCCCACCGGCTGGGATCCGTGCGCGAAACGAAAAAGGGCATGCGTGCCGGACGATTCGCGTTCGACGGCGCATGGCGGCAGACGAGGGCGAAACCGGACGGGCCGATCTACCAGCGCACCGGCAAGGCCCGCACGCCGTTCGAGGTCGTGACGGTGAACTGGTCGAAGACGGGCGACCCCGCGTTCCGTCGCGCGGCGCAGATGTGCGAGGCGCGGCTGATGACGATCCTGCGGCAGGAAGTGAACTACGAAATCCAGAAGGCGACAGGAGAACTCCGGCGTGCTTGATAACCTGAAAACGCTGCACGACGCGATGATCGCCGGCCTGCGGGCGGCGCTCCCCGACATCTCACCGATCGATGCGTATCCGCGCATCGGCCGGAAGATTCCAACGCCCAGCATTGCAGTAGAAATGTCGGAAATGGAACCGGGACATGATCCCGGCACCGGTCAGACGTCGCTGATCGGACGCTTCCAGGCGCGGGCGATCTGCGACCCACTGGCGCCACACGCGGATCTCGCGGTGCGCGAGCTGGCCGCGCGCATCGCGTGTGCCGTGCATGCGCAGACGTGGGGTGTGCCGGTGACACCGGCGAAGCTGGTGCAGATCGGTGACGATCCATTCAAGCCGGAGCTCGACGCGTATCTCGTCTGGCTGGTCGAGTGGACGCACGAATTCGATCTCGGCGATGTGGCCGCGCCGTTTCCGTCCGCCGGCTCCGCTGTGCTGTGGGGCATCGATCCGGATACGGGCACCGCGCCGGGCGCAGAGTATCTGGATCCGGCACACGATCCGTCCGGAGGATAGCCACATGAGCGACTACGAGATCGGCGAGATCGATCGCCTGATCGCGAGCATCGTGCAGGCCGGCTATATCGACGACGTGCAGTACGACCCGCCGCGCTGCCGGGTGCGCAACGGCGAGTGGGTCAGTGCGCTGTTGCCGTGGAAGACGTTTGCGGCCGGGCGGGTCAGGACGTGGTGTCCGCCCTCGGTCGGTGAGCAGGCCGTCGTGCTCGCGCCGTCGGGCACGCTGGCCGGTGCGTTCGTGCTGGCCGGCTTCTATAGCGACACGCACGGCGGGGCCAACGGCAATGCCGCGAACCTGACGGCGACCGACTGGCCGGACGGCGCGCACGAGCATTACGACCACGATGCGCACGAATATGTCCTGTCGGTGCCGTCGGGTGGCCGGATCGTCTTCCGCATCGGTGACACGCAGATGGAACTGACGGCGGACGGCATCACACAGAGCGCGCCGAAGCTGCTGGTCGATGCGCCGGACTCAACCTTCACTGGCAACAGCACGACGCAGAAGCGGCTGACGTTTCAGGGCGGCATGACCGGCAGCAATTCGGCGGGCGGTCCTGCATCCGAGATCGACGGCGACGCCAACTTCACCGGCACGGTGAAATCGAAGGGCGTGTCGCTGCCGGATCACACGCATATGAGTAACGGTGCGGGGGCGCTGACTGATCCGCCTGACTGACTACTGCAAAGCTACTTTGCTCCTGTTTTTTGAGGTCCATACATGTGCTGTGCAACCCATGACGGAAGGACTATTTCAAGGTCGCGCGTCGAAGGGCAAAGTCTGATCACGTGCCTGATCGGACGCAGTCTTTTGTGGTTCGCCGCTGACAGGCGTTTGCGGATCCTGCCACGGCCTGGGCACGGCGGCTGTCCGACACACGTTGATGGCGGAGCCTTGAATCCCGTTTAACAGGAGAGAAAAAATGACTTTGGAAGATACCGTTGTACGCTCAATGATCGACCGCATTCCGCAAGGGGTTACGTTGGGTCTGGACAACAATCAATGCCTTTACTATCAGGATGCGGGCCCGGCAGCAACATACGTGAAAACGGTGCAGCAAGAAACGGCCAGGATCTTCCTGAAGGCATCGGACCGGATTCAGAATGCTGTGCGGGATACGACATCGTCTATCGATTCTCAAGGGAGACCGGCTGTCTATTACCTTGTCCCCGTTGCCTGGCTTCCGGGCCTTATGCAGTGGCATTTCAACGCGAACAAGCATCTGGAAGCTCCGCCGACTAACTTGTGGACCGGGGTTGATCGCCTGCCTGGATAGACGGAATCGATCCTGTCTGTCCTGAGAATATCAACGCGTTCGATGTCAGCCCGCGGGTGAGGGCGTTGCCGTCGAGCAATATATTTGGCCTCGCTATCGCGGGGCCTTTTCATTGGAGCTTCGATATGCCACTAAACAAGGACGCTTCAGTGGCGCCGCTATCCGCGGTGTTGTCCGTGCAGTCACCCGCCGTCGTGGCGCCGGTCAGGTTTCGCGACGAGGCATTCAAGTCGCGCACGCTGGTGCTGGCCGACGGCCGGACGCTCGCCGTCGAAAAGAGCACGGTGACCGCTACCGACGAGGAACAGCTCGCGCTGCTCGAACGCCATCCCGATTTCGAACGCGTTGCGGACGGATCCTGACGATGGGCGCGGGTACGGCGCTGGTCGGCATGGACCGGCAGACAGGCAGGCCGATTGCCGGCATCGCGCATCTGAAGCAGAGCATCGGCGACATCCTGTCGACGCGCAAGGGCACACGACGCGAGCGGCCCGAATACGGCTCGGACATTCCCCGCATGGTCGATCTGCCGGTGTCGCGCGGCTGGATTTCATCTGCGCAGGCGGAAGCGGCCCGCGCGATCGGACGGTGGGAGCCGCGCATCAGGGTCTCCCGCGTCACGATCGCATCGATCGTTGATGGCCGGGTGACGTTCCGCATCCAGGGCGTCTACGAAGGCGACGACGCAGTTTTCGAGGTGACCACGTGACCACCATTGATCTGAGTGCGATCGATCCGCCGGATCTGGTCGACACGCTCGACTTCGAGGATATCTATCAGGAGAAGCTCGTGCATTTCAGAAGCATTTACCCCGGCTGGAGTGCGGCGCTCGAATCGGATCCCGTGGTGAAACTGATCGAGCTTGCGGCCTACCGTGAGGTGCGGTTCCGCGCGCGGGTCAATGACGCCGCACGCGCGGTGATGCTGGCTTTCTCGACCGGTGCCGATCTTGAACACCTGGCGGCGCTGCTCGACATCGGACGGGCAACCATCGATCCAGGCGACTCGGACGCAAATCCGCCAGTCGGGCCGACGCTCGAAGGCGACGACCGGCTGAAGCTGCGCACGCAGATGTCGATTGAGCGCTCGACGGTCGCCGGTCCATCCGGCAGTTATGTCGCGCTGGCAATGAATGCCTCCGCCGACGTGCTGGATGTGAAGGTGGATCGTCCGGAGGCGGGCGTCGTCCGCCTGACGCTGCTGTCGGCGGTGGGCGATGGCGTGCCTGACCAGGCATTGATTGACACCGTGACGGCGGCGGTCTCGCCCGAGGATGTCCGGCCGCTGAACGACGAAGTGCTGGTGACAGCCGGCGAGCCCATCAATTTCGCCGTCGAGGCGGACGTCCATGTCGGTAGCGGTCCGGGCGGTGAAGCGGTCTTCGAGGCACGCCGCGCAGCACTCGGGAAGGCGATCGCCAGTGCCCGCCGGCTCGGTGCCGGCATGTCGCTGTCCGCGATCTACGGTGCGCTGCATCCGCCTGACTCCGGCGTGATCGATGTCGAGCTGCGATCGCCGGCGGCGCACGTTATCTGTACGCCGCGGCAGTTCGCCAACTGCACGTCGATCGTGCTCAACATGAAGGTGGACGATGCGTGACGCACTTTTGCCGGCCAACCAGACCCCGCTCGAAACGGCGCTGGCGATCGTCATGGCGCCGGGTGTCGATCCGGAAATCCTGCGCACGCTGTGGGATGCCGACCGGTGTCCGCTGCGATGGTTGCCGTGGCTCGCGTGGGCGCTGGCGGTCGACGGCTGGGAGCTGGCCGAATCGGAGGACGCAAAGCGGGCGCTGATCAAGGGCTCGCTCGCACTGCACCGAAAGAAGGGCACGCCGTGGGCGGTGCGCGAGGTGATCCGCCGGCTCGGCTTCGGCGAGGTCGAGCTGGTCGAAGGACGGCTCGCGCGACGTCGCGACGGTTCAATCACGCGCAATGGCGACCACGTCCACGGACGCGCGAACGCGTGGGCCGAATACATCGTGAAGCTTCAGCAGCCGGTCACGCGCGATCAGGCGGACAGCCTGAAGGCCGTGCTCGGGCGCTACGCACCCGCGCGCAGTCTGCTCGCGGTACTCGACTACACGGCTGTGCCGATCCGCCATAACGGCGTCGCCATGCGCAATGGACAATACAACAGAGGGAGTGTCGCCTGATGGCAGACCTTGTGGAAATCGCCCAGTGGGAAGAGGGCGTCTATCAGCTGGAAACGTCGGACCCCGTCATGGGTGGCCCGGACGGAGTCGACAACCGGCAGGCAAAGCAGCTTGCGAACCGCACGCGCTATCTGAGGGCGCAGCAGGAAGCGCACGCGGGCGCAGAGAACCCGCACCCGCAATACGCGACGCTTGTCGCCATGCAGGCCGCGCTCGCGGCGCTGGTGAATGCCTCGCCGGCCACGCTCGATACGCTGAAGGAGCTGGCCGATGCGCTCGGCGACGATCCGGATTTCGCGACGACGGTGACCAACCTGCTCGCGCTGAAGGCCGCACTCGACTCGCCGCTTTTCACGGGTACGCCGAGGGGGCCGACGCCGGCGCAGTTCGACAACAGCACGAAGCTTGTGACTACGGCGTTTCTCAGTCAGTCCGGGCTCCAATACTCGCCACTTCATTCGGGCCAGGCCACCGTCGCATCGACAACGATGGACAACAGTTACATCGGTTCGCGAGTGGTTTTTAACAACACGGCCAATCAGGCCGCGACGCTCCCGCCGATCGCTGGATTGCCTAACGGGGCAAGCGTCCATTGCAGCAAGGTCAGTACATCGTCGAGCGGGATCGTCACGATTTCCGCGGCGGGCGCGGACCAGATCGATAGTGGGACAGGGCTGGTCACGAGCGTGTCTCTCAACCCTGGCGAAGACTGCGTGTTTACCGTCCTGTCCGGCGCCTGGGTCATCAGCGGATCGTTCCTGTTCCGCCGCAATGCGTTCTCGCAGTCACTTGCCAATAACGGCTATGCGAAGCTGCCCAGCGGACTGATCGTCCAGTGGGGCACCAGCACGATTGCAACGCAATCGATGCAGACAGTCACGCTGCCGGTTGCCTACCCCAACGCCTTCATTCTGGCTGCGGGCAACACCGGTACCGTGATCTCGCCGAATGCGGCGTCCGTCTCGCTGGGTTTCCAGGGGAACGGGACGAAGACCAGTTTTAACGTGATCGCGGGCACGGCGTCGTCCGGTTCAACGGGTATTTCGTGGATCAGCATCGGGTACTGAGGGACATCATGGGACAGAAATTCGCAGCATACGACGCGCAGGGCGCCATCACCGGCTTTTACGACAGCGTCGACAGTCCGGTCCCGGACGCCGTCACGGCGGTCGGGATCACGGCGGAGCTGTGGCAGGAGCTGATCAACGGACAGGGTCAGGGCAGGCGCATCGCGCTCGACGCTGACGGCATGCCGGCGCTATTCGATCCGCTGCCACCGACGCGTGCGCAGCAGGCCGACATGATGCGTGCGAGGCGCGATGGCGCCCTCGCGGCGACCGACTGGCTGGTCTCACGGCACCAGGACGAAAAACTGATCGGCGACGGCACGACCCTCACGGCCGACCAGTTCACGGCGCTGCTCCGATATCGCCAGGCGCTGCGGGACCTCGCCGACGCGACCGGCTGGCCGAACGTCGAGCTGCCTGATGCACCCGGTGCGCCCGATTTCATGACGTAAGCGCCGCTCCGGCGTGTTGCCGGAGCCCGCGTTCCCTCACCGAAGCCGCCTGCCCAGGCGGCTTTTTATTTGCCTGATTTTTTGCCTGATTTTTCTGGCTGAATCTTCCTGATCCCTGGAGACCTTCATGGGTGCAACATCCTTTTTCCACGGCGTGACCGTGTCGCTGGTCGACACCGGGCCGCGCACCATCGCCGTGCCGAGCTCGTCGATCGTCGGCATGGTCAACACCTACACGCCCGGCGCGGATCGGGCCGCGCCCAATGTGCCGGTCCGGCTGACGAGCTACCGCGAGGCGGTCGCCGCATTCGGCGAAGGCAGTGCGATTGCCAAAGCGGCCCGCGCGATCTATGCGCAGAGTACAGCGGTGATTGTCGCCGCGGGCGTGGCTGCTGGCGGTGAACCGGCAGCGCTCACCTCGGCGATCATCGGAGGCGTGAGTGCCGGCGGCGCACGCACCGGCCTGCAGACGCTGCTCGACGCGAAGTCGAAATACAACGTGCAGCCGCGTCTGCTGCTGGCCCCCGGTTTCTCGTCGACGCAGGCGGTCGCGACCGCAATGGACTCTCTCGCGGGCAAGCTGCGCGCGATCGGCATCATCGACGGCCCCAACACCGACGACGAAGCGGCGATCGCCTACGCGCAGAACTTCGGCAGCAAGCGGCTGTACATGGTCGATCCCGGCGCGACGTTCTGGGACACGACCGCGAACGCCGACGTCGATGCGCCGGCCTCGTCGTACGCGGCAGGTCTCTTCTGTCAGACCGACGCGAACATCGGGTTCTGGGCGTCGCCGTCGAACAGGGAAATCACCGACATCACGGGCACGAAGCGGCCGATCGAGTTTCTCGACGGCGATGAAACCTGCCGCGCGAACCTGCTCAATAACGCGAACATCGCGACGATCATCCGTGACGGCGGCTATCGCCTGTGGGGTAACCGGACGCTGTCGGCTGATGCCAAATGGAAGTTCGTCACGCGGGTGCGCACGCTCGACATCGTGATGGATGCGGTGCTCGCCGGCCACAAGTGGGCGGTCGATCGCGGCATCACGGCCACGTACGTGAAGGACGTCACCGAAGGGCTGCAGGCGTTCATGCGTGACCTGAAGAACAGGGGTGCGCTGATCAACTTCGAGGTGTATGCGGACCCGGAGCTGAACACCGCGACGCAGCTCGAAGACGGCAAGGTGTACTGGAATATCCGCTTCACCGACGTGCCGCCGGCAGAAAACCCCAATTTCCGCTTCGAGGTCACCAACCAGTGGCTGACCGAAGTGCTCGATACCAATCCCTGATGGCAACCCCTGATACCCACCTGAGGAGGTGATGCGTGACTCCGGAAACACTTTATAACTTCAACGTCTACAGCGACGGCAAAGGTTTTGCGGGCCGCGCCACGCAGTGCACGCTGCCGAAACTGAAGATCAAGACCGACGATCATCGTGCCGGCGGCATGGACGCGCCGGTCAAGATCGACCTTGGCATGGAGGCGCTCGAGGCGGCGTTCCAGATGTCGACGATGGAGCGCGACGTGCTGAAGTTCTTCGGTCTTGCCGATGCGACCGCATTCAACGGCGTGTTTCGCGGTGCATTCCGCGACATCAAGGGCGCGACCAAGGCCGTCGCCGCGACGTTTCGCGGGATGCTCTCCGAGGTCGATGGCGGCGACTGGAAACCCGGCGAGAAGGTCGATGCCAAGTTCACAGTCTCTCTGACGTACTACAAGCTGGAGATCGACGGCGCAGTCCTACACGAGATCGATGTGCTCGGCATGGTGCGCATCATCGACGGCGTCGACCAGCTTGCCGAAATCCGCAAGGCGATCGGCATGTAACGGCATGGCGCCTCGGCACGGCAAAGTGACTTTTTAACCAACGGCGGGCCGCGCGGCTCGCCGTTTCTATTTGAGGCGGGACAGATGGACAGCAATGTGGATAACAACGCGGCGGGCAACGTGGTCAGTAACGTGGTCGGTAGCGTGGTCAGTAACGCGACCGATCGCATCGACAGCGTCACCGTGAAACTGGACTATCCGGTGGCATTCGACGGCGTCGTGCGCGACACGCTGACGCTGCGGCGCCCGAAGGTGCGCGACATGCGCGCCGCGCAGAAGATCGCGCCGGGTGACGAGGAAGGGCAGGAACTGGCGATTTTCGCGGCGCTCGCGGGCGTGTCGCCGAACGACCTGGAGGGCATGGATCTCGGTGACTATCACCGCGTCCAGGATGCCTACTTTCGCCTCACATCCGCTGGCACGCATCAGCCAGAAAACGCTCAAGGCGCTGGCAAAGCGGCTGCTTAAGGAGCACGGCGTGCAACCGGCCTCGATCGACGACATGTCGCTCGACGAGGTGATCTGGTGGCTGACGGATTAACGCGTTGATGGGCAAACGGGATGGAGGGAGGTGATGGCAAACGACATCGCACTCGGGATCGTGATCGGTGGTGCCGTGTCGGCGACGTTCGGCCGCGCGATCACCGAGACCAGTTCGCGGATCGTGGGTCTGCGCAAGACCGCGAACGAAACGCGGCTGTGGCAGCGCACGATCGGCGAGACGGTGAAACTGCAGGACGAATTCCGCCGCCTGCACGCGGCGGGCGATCGCGCAGCCGACGGCATCCGCCGCAAGATCGAATCGAACCTGCGCACGCTGCGCGAGAACGGCATCGAGGTCGACCGGCTCGACCGGGCGTATACGCGGCTCGGGCGCACGGTGCGTGGTCTGGAGCTGAAGGCGTCCGGCCAGGAGCGGATCGCCGCCGGCCGCGATGGCGCGCGTGGCGCGATCGGCGACGCGGTGAAATTCTCGGCCGCCGTCGCGGTGCCGGCGACGATCTCGGCGGACTATCAGGCGATCATCCGCGACATCGCGATCAAGGCGGGGATTGCCCGCACGGCGCAGGAAGCGTCGATGGGCGAGCGCATCCGCCGTGACGCGCGTGATAACGGCATCGGCCGCAACGAGCTCGCCGACGCGGTCAACCAGATGGTCGCGGGCGGCATGGAGGTGGGCCGCGCGCTCGACTTTGCGCCCCTTGCCGCGAAGTTCGCAATCGGCCAGGGCGCGACCACGGTCGAGACCGCGCGGATGATCCAGGCGCTGCAGCAGAACGCGAGGATTACCGACCCGAAGCAGATGGCAAAGGCGTTCGAGGCGATCGCGTTTCTCGGCAAGGAAGGCTCGTTCGAATCGGCGGACATGGCCCGCTGGTTTCCGGTGCTGCTCGCCGAAATGCAGAAGATCGGCATCACCGGGCAGGACTCGGTGACGCAGCTGGGCGCGATGCTGCAGGTGCAGATGAAGACGGCCGGCACTGCGGACGAAGCGGCTAACAATCTGAAAAACTGGTTCTCGAAGATCGGATCCAATGAAACCGCGAACAACTACAAAAAAGCCGGCGTCGACTACGAAGCCAAAATGCGTGAGGCGATCGGCAAGGGCTGGTCGACGCTCGAGGCTTCCTTCGTTCTCGCGCGCGCGTATATCGAGCGTACCGATCCGGCGAAGGCGAAACAGCTGGCCGACGCCGCAACGCGCATAAACGGCGAGTCCGATCCGGACAAACGCCGCGCGCAGATCGCCGCGTTCGAAGACACGATGAAGACGGGCGACCTCTTCAACGACATGCAGGTGAAGGCGGCGCTGACCGCGTACCTGCAGAACGCAGACCTGTACCAGAAGCTCAAGCGCGAGTCGGCGCAGGCGAGCGGCGAGATCGCGAAAGATCTCGCCGACCGGCGCGATGCGTCGAAGCAGGTCTGGAGCGAGGTCGGGCAGCAGTGGAACGATGCGATGCGCAGCATCGGCGACGCGTTGCGGCCGGTGACCGATGCGGTCGGGCACGCGGCAAAGACAGCGGGTGAGGGGCTCACGAAGATCACTGATGCGGCGCCCAAAACCACGATGGCGGTCGCGGGCGTGGCGGCCGGCCTGATCGCCTATCGCGGCGCAAAGTCACTTTTCCAGATCGGTCGCGGTGCGCTCGACCTTGCGCGCGGGTCGATTCTCGTTGCACGAGGCGGCGCACGTGGTGGAGGGGGCGGCGCAGCCGGTCCCGTTGGGCGTGCGATCGAGGCGCTCGGTGGCGCCGCGGCGTCGGCCGGCGTGCAGCGTGTCTTTGTCGTCAACATGCCCGGCGGTGGCCTGGGTGGCGCTGCCGGTGCCGTTGCCGATGAACTGGCTGCAGCGGGCAAAGGCAGCGCGATCGGAAACGCGGGTGGCAAAAGCGGGCGCTTTGCCCGTGTATTCGGCGCTGCGCGTGGCGTCCTCGGTCGCGTCATGCCGTATGCGGGGAAGCTGGCGATGGCGGGCACGGTGCTGAAGCTCGGGCTTGCGGCAAACAATGCGTATGCGGTCGCGACCGGCGACGACACGCGGGCGGCAAAGGCGCAGGGCTTCGCGGGTATCGCCGGCAGTCTCGCCGGAGGCGTGCTGGGTGCGAAGGTCGGCGCGATGATCGGTGCGTTCGGCGGACCGGTCGGTGCGGCGGTCGGCGGTCTCGCTGGCGGAGCACTCGGGACGTTCGCGGGCGAGAAGGCGCTCGGCGCGGTCGCGAAACTCGCGTTCTCGCACAACGACGGTCAGCCGCCGGCGGTGGCTGAAGCACTCGCGAAAGCAAAGGCCCTCGAAAGGCCGTCTGGCGCTGACAAGCCTGTCGCGAAGATCGACCAGCAGAACACCTTTGCGCCGGTATTTCACGTGACGTTCCAGGGCGAGCCGGGCAGCGACGCGGCGGACCGCTTCCTCGCGAAGGTGTCGCCGCAACTGCAGCGCCTGATGAAAGACGAACTGGCGAAGAACAACCGCTCGGCGATGTTCGACAGCCCGCATCTGTAGGAGGCGGTATGGATTTCACAAGACAGATCACGCAGGCCGCGACGCAGGCGAGCATCGCCACCGAACGCGTGCGCAGCATGAGCCGCGTCTATGAACGCAACCGCGCGGCGAGCGCGAACACGGTGGCGGTGCTGCAGAAGCTCGCCACCGGCAACCTGACGAGCGCAGCCGAACTGTTATCGGGCGCGGGCAGTGCGCTGTCGGTCGCGGGCGATCTCGATCCGAAGGTCGGCACAGTGGTGCGCAGCTTCAACGCCGTCCAGTCGTCGGTCAGCAGTGTCCTGAAAATCGCCACGGCATCGAATCATCCGCTGGTGAAATCGGCGGCTGACTCGGTGAACACGGCGCTCGGAGACGTGCGCACCAAGTTCAACGCGTGGGCCGGCATCAAGGAAGCTCCATCTCCTGCATCGCTTGCGACGTCGACGGGCGCCGGGGCGCTGCTGTCGGGCCTGCTCGGCGGTGCAACGGGCGCCACGCCCCACCTGATGACGCTCACGTCCGACGTCGGCGACACGTTCCACTTCAACCTGTCGACCGCTGCCTTCGACAGGCTGCGGCGCACGACCAAGTACAGGGTCGCGTCGCAGGAGCGTCTGAACCGCCAGGAGGCGCTGCAGGCGGTCAGTCAGGGCGGCGAGACCATCACGCTCTCGGGCGTGGTGTTCGCCGCCTCTGGGCCGGGAGCCAGGCAGATCGATGCCCTGCGCGCGATCGGCGACCGGATGGTGCCGGTGCAGCTCACGACCGGCTACGGCGAGGTGCTCGGCCGCTGGTATCTGGAGGGTGTCGACGAGGAGCAGGAGGCGCTGATGTCGGACGGCGCCCCGCGCAAACAGACCTTCAGCCTGGAGTTCGGCCGCTATGGCGAAGACTATAAGAACCTCTGACGGCGACGTGCTCGACGAGCTCTGCTACGCGTTCTACGGGTCGCTCGCGGGCGTGGTCGAGGCGGTGTACGAGGCAAATCCGGGGCTCGCCGCACGCACGCAGCCGTTTGCCGCGGGAATCCTCATCACGCTGCCCGACCTCGACGTGCAGCGTGATGAACCGGTCCAGCTCTGGACCTAGGGAAGACTTATGCAGGCCATATTCCAGATCGTCGCGAACGGCGACGACATCACGCGCGTGATCCAGGATCGCGTGCTGCGCATCCGCACGGTGGACAAACCGGGGCTTGAGTCGGACGAGTGCGAGATCGAGCTCGATGATCGCGACGGCAGGATCCAGTTTCCGCCCAAGGGCGCGACGCTCAGAATCTCGCTCGGCTGGAGCGGCAGGGGCCTGTCGTTCATGGGCGAGTACGCGGTCGACGAGGTTGCGCTCAAGGGGCCGCCCGCATCCGTCGTAATCCGCGGCAAACCGGCGAACATGCGCGCCACTGCGAAAACGCACCGGTACGGTAGCTGGGAGAACGTGGAGCTCGCGGACATCGTCGGTGACGTGGCCCGCCGCAACCGGTGGACGGCCGCATGCAGTGTCGACGCCCAGGTGCCGCGTGCCGACCAGTTCGGCGAGAGCGATCTGCACTTCATCACGCGTCTTGCCCGGCAGCATGGTGCCACAGCGACGGTAAAGGCAGGCAGGCTGATCGTCGCCGGTCGTGGTGCCGGCCGGAGCGTGAGCGGCAAGCCGCTGCCCGTGATCACGCTCACGCCCGACATGCTGCTCGACTACGAGATCACGTTTCCCGATCGCGCGAGCTTCGTCGCGGTGCGCACGAAGGTGCATGACACTAAGACCGGAAAGAAAATCGATCTGACGATCCCGAACCCCGATGCGCCGCCCGGTGCATCCGCGGTGCACACCGAGCGGCATGCGTTCGCGAGCGCCGAGGCCGCGAAGGCGGCCGCGAACGCCCGTCTGCAGAAGCTGAATCACCACACGGCCAAAAGCACGATGACGATGACCGGCCGGGCGGACTTTGCGGCCGAGAAGACGGTGACGCTCAGGGGCTTCAAGAAGGAGGCGGACGGCGATTTCCTCGTCGAGTCCGTGACGAACACCTACGCGGGGCGAAGCTGGGAAACGCAGGTCGAGCTGAATGCCGGCAACCGGGGCAAGGCGAAGGTCGGGCACGGGAAAAAGAAGGGCAGGAAGATCAGTCTCGTGGTGCCGGCGCCGCCGCACTGACGCGATTGACAGAAGACAAGAACCAGCAGGACAGCAACCAGCACGAAAACGAACCGCCCGCACTTCGCGCGAGGCGGTTTTTTTATTGGACGGACGGGCCCGATGGGTGAACAGCACAACAACGATCTGGCGGTGCAGATCGCGCGTTTCGGCGAGCAGCTGCGCAGCGTCGCGGCAAGCCTCGAGGACATCAAGACATCGGTGCAGCCGGTCGCCGCGCTCGACCGGGCGCTCGCGCAGATGTCGATCCACAACCAGAACGCGCGCAAGGACATCGAGCTGCTGTGGGCGCGTGTGGATGAGGGAAAGAAGGAACGCGATGCGCTCGAAGCGCAGATCGGCGGCGTCGACGACCGGGTCGCGGCGATGAAGAACACGGCGAGGGGCGCGATGTGGGTGCTCGGGATTGTGCTCGGCATCGTCCAGACCTTCCTCGTCGGCTCGATCGTGTGGGTGTTCACCCACATCAACGAAGGCGACATCCTCAACCGGTTGCAGCAGCAGCGCCTCGAGGTGCTGGAACAGACCGTGACAAGAGATGCCAGACAGGGAACCAGACAATGACACTTGACGAAAAAATCGATGCGCTGATCGGCCGCGAGGGCGGCTACTCGAACAATGCGCTTGATGCCGGCGGCGAGACGATGTGGGGCGTGAC
>NZ_FRAB01000055.1:0-19197 GCF_900142195.1 Paraburkholderia terricola | reverse complement strand
CCGCGCAAACAGACCTTCAGCCTGGAGTTCGGCCGCTATGGCGAAGACTATAAGAACCTCTGACGGCGACGTGCTCGACGAGCTCTGCTACGCGTTCTACGGGTCGCTCGCGGGCGTGGTCGAGGCGGTGTACGAGGCAAATCCGGGGCTCGCCGCACGCACGCAGCCGTTTGCCGCGGGAATCCTCATCACGCTGCCCGACCTCGACGTGCAGCGTGATGAACCGGTCCAGCTCTGGACCTAGGGAAGACTTATGCAGGCCATATTCCAGATCGTCGCGAACGGCGACGACATCACGCGCGTGATCCAGGATCGCGTGCTGCGCATCCGCACGGTGGACAAACCGGGGCTTGAGTCGGACGAGTGCGAGATCGAGCTCGATGATCGCGACGGCAGGATCCAGTTTCCGCCCAAGGGCGCGACGCTCAGAATCTCGCTCGGCTGGAGCGGCAGGGGCCTGTCGTTCATGGGCGAGTACGCGGTCGACGAGGTTGCGCTCAAGGGGCCGCCCGCATCCGTCGTAATCCGCGGCAAACCGGCGAACATGCGCGCCACTGCGAAAACGCACCGGTACGGTAGCTGGGAGAACGTGGAGCTCGCGGACATCGTCGGTGACGTGGCCCGCCGCAACCGGTGGACGGCCGCATGCAGTGTCGACGCCCAGGTGCCGCGTGCCGACCAGTTCGGCGAGAGCGATCTGCACTTCATCACGCGTCTTGCCCGGCAGCATGGTGCCACAGCGACGGTAAAGGCAGGCAGGCTGATCGTCGCCGGTCGTGGTGCCGGCCGGAGCGTGAGCGGCAAGCCGCTGCCCGTGATCACGCTCACGCCCGACATGCTGCTCGACTACGAGATCACGTTTCCCGATCGCGCGAGCTTCGTCGCGGTGCGCACGAAGGTGCATGACACTAAGACCGGAAAGAAAATCGATCTGACGATCCCGAACCCCGATGCGCCGCCCGGTGCATCCGCGGTGCACACCGAGCGGCATGCGTTCGCGAGCGCCGAGGCCGCGAAGGCGGCCGCGAACGCCCGTCTGCAGAAGCTGAATCACCACACGGCCAAAAGCACGATGACGATGACCGGCCGGGCGGACTTTGCGGCCGAGAAGACGGTGACGCTCAGGGGCTTCAAGAAGGAGGCGGACGGCGATTTCCTCGTCGAGTCCGTGACGAACACCTACGCGGGGCGAAGCTGGGAAACGCAGGTCGAGCTGAATGCCGGCAACCGGGGCAAGGCGAAGGTCGGGCACGGGAAAAAGAAGGGCAGGAAGATCAGTCTCGTGGTGCCGGCGCCGCCGCACTGACGCGATTGACAGAAGACAAGAACCAGCAGGACAGCAACCAGCACGAAAACGAACCGCCCGCACTTCGCGCGAGGCGGTTTTTTTATTGGACGGACGGGCCCGATGGGTGAACAGCACAACAACGATCTGGCGGTGCAGATCGCGCGTTTCGGCGAGCAGCTGCGCAGCGTCGCGGCAAGCCTCGAGGACATCAAGACATCGGTGCAGCCGGTCGCCGCGCTCGATCGTGCGCTCGCGCAGATGTCGATTCACAACCAGAACGCGCGCAAGGATATCGAGCTGCTGTGGGCGCGTGTGGATGAGGGGAAGAAGGAACGCGATGCGCTCGAGGCGCAGATCGGCGGCGTCGACGACCGGGTGGCGGCGATGAAGAACACGGCGAGGGGCGCGATGTGGGTGCTCGGGATCGTGCTCGGCATCGTGCAGACGTTCCTCGTCGGCTCGATCGTGTGGGTGTTCACCCATATCAACGAAGGCGACATCCTCAACCGGTTGCAGCAGCAGCGCCTCGAGGTGCTGGAACAGACCATGACGCGGGAAACCAGACAGGGAACGAAACAATGACACTTGACGAAAAAATCGATGCGCTGATCGGCCGCGAGGGCGGCTACTCGAACAATGCGCTTGATGCCGGCGGCGAGACGATGTGGGGCGTGACTGCCGCGGTCGCCCGCGCGTTCGGCTATACCGGCGCGATGCGCGACATGCCGCGACCGACCGCCGCGCAGATCTATCGCAGCCGCTACTGGCAGCAGCCGAAGTTTGATCTGGTCGACGCGGTCTCGCCGGTGCTCGCCGAGAAGCTGTTCGATATCGGCGTGAACGCCGGGCCGGCGACCGGCGTGCGCTTCCTGCAACGTGCGCTGAACGTGCTGAACCAGAACCAGCGTGCATTCGCCGATATCGCCGTCGACGGCGGCATGGGCGCCATGACGGTCGCGGCGCTGAAAGCCTTCCTCGCCGCGCGCGGCGCGGACGGTCATCGGGTGCTGCTGGGCATGGTGACCGCGCAGCAGTCGGTCTATTACATCGAGTGTGCCGAAAAGCGCGTCGAGAACGAGACGTTCGAATACGGCTGGCAGCTCAATCGTGCATTGGGGGTGAGCGCATGATGGATGTCCTGAAAACAGTCGCGCCGTGGCTCGTCACGGCCTTGACCGGTGGCGTACCCGGCATCGCCGCAATGGCCGCCTCGGCGATCGCCGGCAAGCTCGGTCTCACCGATGGTTCAGTGGACGCAGTCACGTCCGCGCTGACCGGCCAGCAGATGACGCCTGAGCAGTTACTGGCGCTCAGGCAGGCCGACGATGACTTCGCGCTGAAAATGCGGCAGGCGGGTTTCACGCACGCGGAGAACATGGCCGGCATCCAGGTGCAGGCCGACAGAATCGCGGCCGACGATCGCGCAAGCGCCCGCAACTTTGCGGCGGCGGAGCACGACCATACGGCGCGCAACCTCGCCTATATGTATACGGTCGCGCTCTTCGCGGTGATTGGTCTCGAGTTCCTGCTGGCGGCCAGACAGATCCGGCTCGACGACGGCGTGATGCGCGCGCTCGATACGCTGTTCGGGATTCTGATCGCGATGGTGCTCGGCTCGAAAGAATACTTCTTCGGCTCGTCGTCGCGCGCGGACAGGCAGGCCGCGGCGATCACGCAGTTTGCCGTGTCGCCGGACACCGTGGTGACTCGTACGGATCCGGCCGCGAGCGGGCGGGACGGGGCTGCGTGAACGCATCCCCTGCCGTTCCGGTGTTCTATTCCCAGTGCCTGTATCGCGGGCAATCAGCGTCCGACGCGCACAGCACAAAGTTACTTTGACCGCGCTTTGTGCGCAGGAAAGACAGGGCGACCGGAAGCATGTTGACGCATGCTCCCGGCCACCTTTCCACTGCTGTAGCCAGTGAATTAGCCAGGGCCCTGCTACCTACCGGTAGGCGGGCCGGATTCTACACCAAGTTTAAAAACGGCTTTCACAATGGCAAATCCCATCATCCCCTGGATCGGCGGCAAGCGCCGTCTGGCAGATCACATCATCCCGCGTTTCCCGAAGCACGACTGTTACGTCGAGGTCTTCGCTGGCGGCGCCGCGTTGTACTTCATGCGGCCGCCGGCGAAGGTCGAGGTGATCAACGACATCAACGGTGAGCTGGTGAACCTGTACCGCGTCGTGCAGCATCACCTCGAGGAGTTCGTGCGCCAATTTAAGTGGGCGCTCACCAGCCGGCAGGTGTTCGAGTGGCTCAAACAGACGCTCCCGGAGACCCTGACCGATATCCAGCGCGCGGCCCGGTTCTACTACCTGCAGAAAAGTTGCTTTGGCGGGAAGCTGGAAGGGCAGACATTCGGCACGGCGACGACAACGCCGCCGGGACTGAACCTGTTGCGCATCGAGGAGGAACTGTCAGCGGCACACCTGCGTCTGTCGAACACGTTTGTGGAGCGGCTCGACTGGAAGACGTGCATCGACAAATACGACCGGCCGCATACGCTGTTCTATCTGGATCCGCCATATTACGAGACCGAAGGCTATGGTGTCGCGTTTCCGTTCGCCGAATACGAGAAAATGGCGACCAGGCTGCGTGCGATCAAGGGGCGCGCGATCGTGAGCCTGAATGACCACCCGGACATCTGGCGCGCGTTTGAGGGGTTTCACATCGAGACCGTGCCGATTCAGTATACGGTCGGGGGCGGGAAGGGCGTCGATCGCAACGAACTGATCATTTTCAGTTGGGATGACGCGGCGCGGCCCGTGGGGCTGTTCTAATCGATGGTGCCGGCGCAACGGATCGCGCCGGCATTGCACTTACAGGTCCGTAAAGGCGGGCAGGAGATCCTGATCGACGAGCCGGACCTCGATGCGATTTGCTGTCTCGATGTGCTCGGGGTTCTTCATCGAGAAAGGAGCGTCAGTTGTGCTGACGACGATCGTGCCGGTCTGCGCCTTGCCAGCCTCCGGGACCGGAACAATCTCACGTGCTTCCGGAACCTGCTGCTGTGTTATCACGGTTGGCAGGTACAGCATCCAGCCGACGCCGGGCTTATCATCAAACACTTGCTTTGCTACATAGCTTCGTGGAGAGACCGTGACATACGCCGGATTAAATGCCTTAACAAGGGAGCCGACGATTTTCAGTACCGCATCGAGATTGCTGAGGATCGCTGAATCCGCCAGCGATAACTCAAACGAGTTATAGATGCCCGCTTCGTTGAGATGACACGCGAGTGTCGCACCGCGCGAGTCGCCTTCGTTGCCGTCCCAAAGCGCCACATACGTCGTCGTCGGATCTGCCGCAAATTTGTGCTTCAGTACGGCAAGGATTGCTGTTGACGGTGCCCCGTCTTCGAACGCGGGGTAGAGCAACGCTTCGTCGCGGCTTTTTCCGCGTGCATACCAGCGATTAAACTTCTGGTCGATCTCGGCCAACCCGGTCGTCACAACATGAATTCGCGACAGCGCCTCTTCGAAGTTCATGGGATCGAGTGTTGCGTCCTTAAATTGAAGCCTGAAATCCATGATCGTCTCGGGTTACGGTTGTACGACGGACTGTACTTGGTAAGTGGTCAGGTAGGGAAGCATGAACTCCCACGCATCGGCCTCTTCGAAGTACCATTTGAGACGAGCCGGAGGATTTGCGTTCACCTTTTTTGCTTGTCGGATCAAGGCATTTTGAAGGTCTTCATATCCGTCGAACCATTCACGCGGCTGGAGTTCTCCGTTCTCGTCGCGCTCGAGGAACTTGGCGTAGCGCGATTTTGCTTCTTGCAGCAAGCATTCGGCTGGCACGAACCCGTCGAAATCAGTTCCGAGCCACACCCATTCCTCGCTCCACCCCTCCTCGACGCTGTACGGCCGCCCGGTGATGCGGCCTTGGTACGTTCGAGCATGTGCAGACATGTGATGGTTTCTGCGTAGAGGCTGTCCGGATTCTTCCGGCGGGCATTTTTTGCATTTCTCTCCGGTGCGCGGGACGGACTTGGCGTCGGTCCTGGCTTTACTCTCGTCCTTCGGCGTATCGCTAGACAGGCTCGCCGTTCCCGCGAGGCCGAGCCCGCCCAACAAGGCGACGCCAGCTCGCGCCAATACCGGCCCAAGCTCCGCCGCTGCTGCTTCTATTATCGGTACCGCGAACCCCGCCATCTGGTGATCTCCTGTCGTATTCTGGGTGTTCGATGCGCCATTTCATGACACGGAAATAGTCGTGAAAGCGTTCGTCCGGCGATCGGTCGGGGCGGGTGAGCCACGCACGTGTCGCCGGCTTTGTGTAGAAGCTCGGGGCGTATGCTTCGATGTGGAGAAACGCCTCGACGTTTTCGTCTGCCTGGATGCCGAGCTGACGCGCGACAACGTATGCGTTCCAGAGACGCGTCGACAGCGTGCTGTCATCGGCAAGTTTCGGATCAGCTTTGACAAGATCCTGTTTGACGCGCTCGACATATCCGCGTGCGTCGATCCCGGCAAGGCCGGCGACCTGTTCGCTTGTCAGCTCAAGCATGCGGGTGTACTCCCTGCAATTTGCCGTTCACTTCGACGAGCCAGTCAAATGTCGAGACGAAGAACTGCATGCGCTGCGTGAATTCCATCAGCGACGCAATATCGGCCATGATGCGTGCGTCGTAGAACCGAAGGAGGGCAGTGCGTCCATCCGGCAATCGCGCATCGAGTCGACTGCGCAGCTCGTCGGCCAGCGATTCAAGCGGATATCCGCTAATCAGCCAGGACACGCCGGTAGAGCTGCTGGCCATTGCGGAAAGAGTCTGACGGGTATTGTCGGGCGCTCGCTCGTAGTCGACCAGCCACGGGCCGGCATCGGCCAGCGACGCGTCCTGTGTGCTGTCGAACACGGCTACGGCCGACTGCGATCGCTGGGGTGATGACCCGTCGGCCGCGTCAGCATATAGAAGGCCATCGACAAGGGCATACAGATGCACCTGCATGGTCAACTGCTGTTGACGCTGGAAGAAAAAAGCTTCGATCGAATTTTCGGTCATGTTCTACCCGCGCGCGATCATCGTTGCGGCATTCTCGGCCGCAGCTTTCAGGCACTCGAGACACAGCGTCGGCGAGGGCGAAAGCGCTATTGCAGTGGCGGCGACGGCCGCAACCGCGCCGCCAGTCGTCGCTTCGCCAGTTCCGATGTCGTCGAGCGTCGCGGATGACTGTGAGGCGATTAGCGTCGCTCCGCACGCGGTTTTCATACCTTCGATGGCGGTTTCCCGTCCATCAAAGGTGTGCGGGTATCGCCGCACCGTGGCGGGCAGGATCGGAAAGACCCCCTTGCATTGCGGGCAAAGTACCTTGTGTCCGACGCCTGCGATGGGTTTCCCGTCAATGGTGGCGATCCCGGTGCCCTCTAGCACGCGTCCGCCGTGCGTCGTCGTGTCGCCGACGCAGATCATGGCTCGGGCCATATGTTCTCTCGGAGGTGTGGTTTTCGTATGAATTTACCATTTCCGGGAGAACCGTCGACCGTTGGCTATCTCGCATTCGGTCAACTATTGTTAACCGAAGTGAGCGCCGTCGATCATTCGAAGGAGCTGTTGCCTTGCCGCCACGCTGGCGGGAGGGACCGAGTTAATCGATTCTGCCGCATGTATCACCTATATTGGCATCACTCTTTCGCAATCCATCGATCATTCCGGGAAAGATTCGAAGGCGAGAGAGCTCTAGACTCAAAGAATACAATCCCGCATATGACGGCCTTTACAGGCGTAGCGCGGATGCTCTCCAGGCCAGGGATTAACTGACCGCTCACGGCCAGATGAACAAACCTAAACGATCTGCGTCCCGCGATCCGGTGCGGCGATCCGGTGCGGCACTCGTCTCTAGCGCGCCTCATGCGACAGGCATAACCCGACCCGGAGTGGCCATCCGAGCTCGCAGAAAGCCGCCATTCAAAGCGTCCCGGTGGAATGCTAATCAATACGTCCCGATAGATTAGGCGCTTATTGACTTCACCTATCGCATCGCTCGGATGGATTCGCCTTGTCGAGAGCGAACCTCACCGGCGGCAGCGGAAAGTCGCTAATATCATCACTCGCCAGTGCTACACGTGGCCACGTTGCGCCGGCAAACCGTCCGGAAATTCGCGGGGCGACTGCGATACCTGGCATCAAAATAACTGAGAGCATTTGGTAATGAGGGGGTAAGAATGAGAACGCTAACGGACCTTGGGCTCACGCCGACCGACCGAGAGCAACTACTTCGGGGCCTACATGAGGGCAAATACAACCTGCTACTCGGCGCTGGTGCGAGTTACGGCTGCAAGGGAGGCGACGGGGTTGAGCTTAAGGACGGGGCTACACTTTCACAACAAATCGCAAAAGACTTTGGGCTCAAACTGAGCGCGGATGAGGCTAAAAAGCTGCCCTTGGCATACGAAGAAGCAGAAAGTGCCGATAAGGTTGGGTTCCAGCGTTGGTTGCGGGCGCGCTTCATTGGGTGCGATTCGACTTGGCAGAACAAGATTTTCCGGTTTCAATGGGAGCGAATCTGGACATTCAATATTGATGACGTCCTGACCAATGCGTTTGAATTCGATAGGGACCAAAATATCTTTGGGGACTTGGCGTCCTTCGACTGGAAGGAACAGATTGCCCCCCTCGAAATCACGCCAAACAAGCAACAGGTAGTTTACCTGCACGGACGTGCCTCAGACCTCGGCGGCCCGCTCGACGGTCTGGTCTTTTCCATTCTGGAATACGCACGTGCAACCCGCAGTGCCCAGCAATGGCATTCCGCCTTTCAAACTCATTATCTTGAAGGCCCTTTCATCGTATGTGGCGCCACGCTCGCTGAAGAAGTTGATATCTCTGAGGCCATTCGCTCCAAGAACTTTTCACGTGCGGTCGGATTTCCTTCGTTCATCGTTTCTTACGGTCTAGACGAAGGGCAGAAGGGCAGAATGCGACGGTTTAATCTCATTCCCGTCGTCTGTCCACTCGAAGAATTCTTCACGATCGCCCTGCGCGAGCTGAACGACTACCGCAGTACTGCGGACGCAGTGTCTTCTCGGCTTAAACCTGGCACATACGCGCGCTTCCTCTCGGAGTTCAGGCGACTTGATACGAAAGACGGCTCGGTACAAGCAATCGATGGAACTGATTTCTATGGCGGCGACGAGCCAACTTGGAAGGACATCCTGGACAGCCTTGATTCTGCCTTCAAAGCTACCGATAAGGCTGCTGCCATTCTTGAGCAGAGCGCTACGCGTTACGCAGTTCTCTTACACGGGGATCACGTGTCGGGCAAATCGGCAGCGCTGTTCCGGGTTGCGCGTGAAGCTCTTCGCAAAGGACTCAAGCCATTCTGGTTTCGTCATGAGGAAGGTTTCAATGCGGAGATTGTTAGCGACTATCTGTCGGTCGACGATCGAGCGATCTTATTTGTCGATGATGCTGCAAACCACTTACAAGCAATAGGCGAGGTACTGCAGCGTGCCAAGGCCAAAGGCAAGCACGCGCGAATATTTCTTTCGCTCAGAAGCTCACGCCTGCGTGGCTTTAGGATTGATGTCGGCGATGATTTTCGGCATGAATTCCGGCTGGACCCGCTTCGAAAGGGAGATATCGTTCATCTGGTGCAGAGGCGACGCCGCGCCTCTCGACTTGGCAAAAACATTGGCAAGTCCGATGCAAACATCATAAAGGAGCTCACACACAGCTGCAAATCGGAGCTCCTGCAATGCATCGCCTATATCGAGTTTTCCGAGCCTATACGGCAGCGGGTGAGGAAGATCGTCCTTGCTGCACTGAGCGATTCAAGCCACCGGGAATTCTTCGCCCGCGTTATTTGCGTGCATCGTTTTGGTTTTTCATTACCTCTTCGGGCTGCGTTAGCGGCTAGCGGCCTCCAATTCGGACCATTTCAAGATGTTCTTGATACGCACCTGACGGCTCATGGCGTCCTTGTTCGTGACTACACCGGTATTCGGCTTAGACATCGTATCCTCAGCGAGTATGCTTGGGATGACTTGTTTACCGATGAGGAGCGCTACCGGGCAATGTCCTCGGTAGTGCAAGCATTGGCGCCGCTCGTTAATCCCGGAGTAATCCGTGCAAAAGGCATCGCGCACCTCATTCTTCGGGAGGTTCTGGATCAAGAGCAGGTTTCGCGCAGCACTGGACGCCGGTCTCTCGAATTTTACACGGAGCACGAGCCGGCTCTTGGCTGGAGTTCGCGGTACTGGGATCAGCGTGCGCTTCTTGAATCGAGAATTGACGGGCACTTCTCAAAGGCATACTCGTATTCGCAGAAGGCGATTTCTCTCGAGCGGCATCCGTTCGCGTTCACCAGTTTGGGAACAATATGTATGAGTCATTCCACAAAGCTGGTGGACGGAAACCGAACGGAAGCCATGAAGTATTTTCAAGAAGGGGAGGAGGCGCTCAGCGCGGCTTTGAAGCTAACGGAGCCAGGCAGAGCTTATGAGCATCCTTTTGTAAAGTTCTTCGCCTCCGCGGAACAGCTGTTCCGTAAGCTGGACCCTCACGACACGGAGTTTGAAGCCGTTCTGCAGCTATTTCGTATTTGGATTGAGCGAGCGAAGGACTCACCAGCGTACGCGACGTTCTTTGGGAAAAAGCGATTGCGGGAACTGCAAGCGATGGAGCTTAAGCAATCTCTACGCGCTAGACGCGTCGGTTAAATCCTCAGCGTCGGTCCGGCGATACTACCCACTTCAGCGGGAATCTCACTCTGCTGCCTGGCTCCCGGTGATCCAGGCAGCGCAAAGTACCTTATGCGACTCCAGATTGGGTAGTGTAGAAGCTTATCCATTCTTCGGTATAGCGCCAGCTCCGCATCGGCCAATTTCCTCCCCACGCACCTTTCCTTATGCCGCGCCCAGCCATCACGGACCGGCATGGCAATTGTCAGCGATATAGGCGTTGAGGTCGACCGTCCGCTTCTGGCCCGGTTGTCGCCGGACGGGCCTGCGGGGGACTGCGAACAGTCGCTGCTTGCAAGTTTTTTTTCGCCAAGGACGAGCTAGCGATTAAGAGGAAATTCCGTCGCCGCATCGCAGCGCCGTCTCAGGGCTCCATCTGGCAACATCTGGGAATTGATCCTAGGAGACCTGCGTGACTAGCCCCACCAATCTCGATCACGATGCGCGGGTTAAGCTTCTTTGCTATCTGGTCGTCGCTCAACTTGTGGCGCATGCCCGTACGGGCGAATGGCTGCGTACGGACCATCTCGTCGAGTCCGGCCGTATGTGGACGGACTCCAGCGGCGCACAGGGAGCCTGGTTGGCGCGGTATGAGCTCGGCCAAGCTTCAGCGGCCCTCGCTCCAAGTTTTCTAAATGTCTCCGCGCTTTGCGATTCTGACTCCCTTGCAAAGTTATTCACGCATGGGTGGCGACTGGATTACCGATCTTCACGCGTACGCTGGTTGCATGACATTTGCGGCGCTTATCTACACGGGGATGGAGAGTTGCCGACCCTTGGCGCCCCTGTTCATAACCCTCGGTAAGTGGCTGATTTTATTAGGACGTGTCAGTCTGTTTTTACAGTCGGTTCTTGCCTCGAAAAGCTCCCGTAAGCCTATGTTTTTGCGACAGAATCCGGCGACGCGGGGGCCATAACATTTCGACACGCACCGTCAAGTCGTCATGGTGCGTGGCCAGCCGGTGCAACTCTCCGGCACGCAATACCGGCTGGCGTCGCTGTTCTTCTCCAACATCGGCCGCGTGATGTCGCGCGATCACATCTTCGCGATGGTGTGGGGCCGTGAGTTCCGCGAGTTCACCCGCACGATCGACAGCCACGTCTCGCGGCTGCGTCTGTTGCTCGAAATCGAGCCGCAAAACGAGTTCCGGCTGCAACCGTTAAGGGTTATTCGATGCCTGCCGTCGGCCACAGGAACGTGACGATACCTCGGCGCGTGCCGGCAGGCGTCGAATAAGCCCGATGGAGGAAACCGCGGAGTGCCCCAATGCGGTTGGAGCTTTCGCGGCTATGGCGATTGATAGCCCGGGATGCTCAGTGATGTCGGGTGCGACACAGTCTGGCGGGAAGCCGGTCGGGCACTAACGCCATAGCGACGCGGTGCAGTTGTGTATTCGGGATGATGAAACGGGCGCACGAAGCACATCGCAAAGCGACGCGCGCATACGTCCGTTCGTGGGCCGCGTTGCCGCAAAGCCAACGTTAGACAGGCAGTTCGAGGAGCCGTGGAGTTCATGTCTGATCGCGGCGCATGGGCGGTGCGCGGATCGGGGCGCTGCGCGCGAGGATGTCGATGACGATCATCGGTGCGCCGCAGTGCCGGCAGATAAAGACGGGCCGGGTTTCGATGATGGCGTGGTCCGGTGATGGGCTGGTCGCGGGTGCGATGTGCAGCAGATCGCGTACCCTCGCGAGTCTGGCGCGGCGCACCGGGTTGGCGAGCAGTCCGTAGTGACGGATCCGATGGAAGCCAGCGGGTAACACATGGAGCAGGAAGCGGCGTATGAATTCGCCGGTTTCGAGGGTCATGGTCTTGTAGCGGGTGTGTCCCTTCGCGCGGTAGTCCTTCCAGCGGAACGTCACGCCGCGCTCATCGAAGGCGACGAGGCGCTGGTTGGAGATGGCGACGCGGTGTGTGTAGCGTGATAGATACTCGAGCACCGCCTTCGGTCCGGCGAACGGTCGCTTGGCGTAGACGACCCATTCGCAGGTGCGCAGCGGCGCAAGCCAGCGGGCAAAGATGGCGGGGTCAGCGAGCCCGGTATCCTCGCCGAAGAACTGCAGGTCGCCACGGTGGTGAGCCGACTGGAGTGCCTCGAGGAAGCGGCGCCGGAACAGGCGTGACAGGACACGCACGGGCAGGAAGAAGCCGGGGCGGCAGGCGATCCAGCGCTCACCGTCAGGCGACAGCCCGCCACCGGGGACGATGCCGTGCACATGCGGGTGATGCGTGAGCGCCGAGCCCCAGGTGTGCAGTACGAGCGTGGCGCCGATCTGGGCGCCGAGATGCCTGGGATCCCCGGCGATCGTGCGCAGCGTGTCAGCGGCGATGTCGAGCAGCAGGCCGTAGATGATCCGTTTGTTGTACCAGGCGATGGCGCTGATGGGTGCGGGAAGCGTAAAGACGACGTGGAAGTACTCGACAGGCAGCAGGTCGGTCTGGCGTGCCTCCAGCCAGCGGTGCGCGGCACTGGCCTGGCACTTTGGGCAATGCCGGTCCCGGCACGAGTTGAAGGACACCTCCGCCTTTGCGCAGCCTGAACAGCGCAACACATGTCCGCCCAGTGCCGCCGTGCGGCACCGTTCGATGGCTGACATGACCTTCAGCTGCCCCGGGCTCAGGCGTGTCGTGGCTCGCCACGCCGGCCCGTGGCTGCGGAAGATGTCCGCAACCTCCAGCATGAGATGCTGCGGGGTATGGGCTTATCCAGGAGGCAGGCGGTCCAGTGGACTGGTGACTTCATGCAGCAGGTCGGTGGCCACCTGCACATAAAGTGCGGTGTTCTCAAGCTTGGCGTGGCCGAGCAGAACCTGGATCACGCGGATATCCACCTTCTGTTCGAGGAGATGCGTCGCAAAACTGTGGCGCAAGGTATGCATGGATACACGCTTTTCGATGTGCGCGGCTTCGGCGGCGGCATGAATGGCGCGGTTCAACTGTCGCGTGCTTAACTGGTCGAGCGGATCGAGCCCGGGAAACAGCCACCCGCCGTCAAACATCTTGCCCTGCGCACGGGCCATGCGCCACCATACGCGCAGACGCTCGAGCAGCACCGGCGAGAGCATCGCGTAGCGGTCGCGGCGGCCCTTGCCCTGCTCGATACGCAGTGTCATGCGTTCGCTGTCGACGTCGGTGACCTTCAGCGCGACCACTTCACTCGCGCGCAGCCCGGCACCGTAGGCGACCGACAGCGCAGTCTGGTGCTTGAGGTTGCCGGCTGCCTCGATCAGCCGCCGCACTTCGTCGGGACTGAGCACGACGGGCAATATGCGGGGAACACGCACCGGTTGCATCCTGACTATCAGCTCAGGCCGGTCGAGCGTGACCGTGAAGAAGAACTTCAGGCCGGTGATCGCGTGGTTCAGCGACACGGCCGATGTGCCGTGATCGACTAGATAGAGCTGGTAGCGGCGCAGGTCCTCGACGGTGGCCGTGTCAGGTGAGCGCCCGAGAAACCGGGCGAACTCACGCACGATGTGCAAATAGATGTCCTGCGTCTTGGGGGCTAGCTGGCGCATGCGCATGTCGTCGATCATGCGTTGACGCAATGGGCTGACGTTTGCCGGTAAGGAGGTCATGATTCGGCTCCTGTTGAAGAGCGAGGCGGATTGCCTCGTTCGCCAACATAAACCGCGTGACCGGCTTGACCTTCACCTCCAGCGTTGGATCGTAACCCCTACCGCGCGAGCGGTTTAGTCCACCGACCATCCGCGGTCGTTCGCTTGCACGTTGATTTGGACATCCCAGCGGCGGTTTCGCGCAGAGAGCGGCCCTTGGAGCAACGTGCGGCTCGAAAAACTGACCGGAGCCCCGGCATGGTAAATTCCGGCCACTTCGTCCATCCGGGGATGATTAACGCCAACATCTCCCGGCCTAGGTGTTGAGCGCTGCAACTGCGGTGAGTTAGATGGCGAGCGACTCAGGCGGCCCGGAAGACCTACGAGCGCGCGCCGCAAGGCCGCCATTCGAGGGGCCCGCACTCGTCTACGACGAGGCGCGCGTATGTATATCCAGGAATTCGTTCTTATGGCTCATTCATTCTGCACCCAACGCCTCGTTCGCGCCATTTCGCCGATTACCCGTTGCAGATCAATACGTGACGGTTACCGCTAACACATCGCGATAGGTGTTGTAAGGGGTTTTCCCCGGATTGGCGTTACAGGCCGGGAGCGATTCCGCTGGCCGGCGGTCTATCTGCAACGGGCACTTCCGCGTTCCCCCTAGGCGCGCCGGCAGAATCGCCAGCAACATCAGACATACCGAATAAGCCTCCAGGTAACTACCTTTCCATCATGACGAGGCATGCTATTGCCTTCGACAATAGGGGTTTTAGTTGAAGGCATGTCGATTGATCTCCAGACACCGCTTTCCGGGCACTTCCCCCCCGTTTTTGCGGTGATTCCAATAGGTTTTTTACTCATTAGTGTTCCTTGGTACGTGGTCGAATGAACCAACTACATGGAAGCGACTCCGCGTTGTTGCTCGACATCCATCATTGCGGAAACAACACAACCTGGTTATGGAAATGACCGGTGTACCCTGAACGCCACCGATTAGGTCGCGTCTCATTCAGGGTCTGGACAGGGTCGATCTGCGGCCCTTCTCGCCTGTTCGTGTTTCTCAGCCACCATCGCGCTCATCAGCAACGCCCGGGGCAATGATCTGAAGCGCCAGGCGGCGCTGCTCTGCTTCTGCACCGGGAAATACCTCGTTCACCAGGCTGAGAAGATCGGTTGCGTTTTGTGACATGATTTGCTCCCTGTTCGTGTTAGCCGCCGAATCCGGCTGGGCCGGGTTCCCGTCACGCGATCAGCCTCGAGCATCCCGTCGGCCAACACTACAGCGCGAAATAATGTTCCCTGCGGAAAGCCGCAGGGTAGTGCTGCATAGAACCTCGCACACGGGCCGGCTCTGCTCTGTGCGCGGCTGCACACTTGGGCTCTTTTAAACGAAGAAATTGATTTTCACGGCCGGATGCATTCCGGCTGGCTGCCGCCCGAATCCCGTTGTTGCTCTGACTCGCGGCTGGTCGTGCAAACCGCGGTTTTCACGACCAGCATGCTGCAGACCATTAGAACGCGTCGTGGTGCCCGACACCTTCGCGTTGCCGCCCCCCGGGCAGCGCGCGCTCGAACTTCTATGTCTCTAAGCGAACGGAAGAATCAGCTCTTATCATACGAGACGTCCATCGCGACCGGCTCAGTTCGTTCACCGGCCATGAGCAAGGCCGCCGTACCAGGCAAGTCAATGAAGACGCCAGTCTTGACTGGCAGCTTTCCGAGGTGAGACTGCCCTTGCGTCGTTAGTGGAACTGGTAGCAGCGCGGCACCTTGACGACCGTAAGCGAATTGCCGCAAAGCCTGGCGCCGTCAAAAATTGATGTTGCGCTGCAGCGAAAACCGGCCTATAACCATCCTATTGGATGGTCGTAGGATGGAGGTATGGAAAAAACCGCCGCACGCAGCACGAGTCGTCCGAAAGGCGGCGAATCGGAAAAGATCACGATCAACCTCGGTCCCGTCGACCTTGGCCAAATCGATCTGCTCGTGGAAGAAGGCTTCTATTCGAACCGGACTGACCTGATCCGAACCGCTATTCGCAATCAACTTGCGCTTCACGCACAGGTCGTTCAGGAAACGGTGACGCGCCGTGCGCTTGTACTCGGGCTGCAGCATTTTTCGCGGCAGGATCTCGAGGCGGTTCTTGCCGCCCATCAGCGTCTCACCATTCAGGTGCTGGGACTGGCCAGCATTGCTGGCGACGTCACCCCGGAACTCGCGCTCGCGACCATCGAAAGCGTCGTGGTGCTGGGAGCCTTTCACGCATCGGCTGCCGTCAAGGCGGCGCTCGCTGACAGAATCCGCTAGCTGCGCGACGCCCGATATCCAACCTGCTAACGGACAAATACGATGAAATTCGATGAAGGTTTTCTGAACTCGATGCGCGAAGCAATGAGGTTGTTGCGCACCCGCGGCCCCGCCGAAGCTACAGAAGCGATACAACGTAGTTTACGAGGGGAGACAAACGGCGTCGCTCACAAAACAGCGCCTTGGGACGCAACGCCGGAAGCCGCCACCGTTCTATTCGAGGCGCCGACGATACGGGAAGCCGAAACGCTCGACGCGCGAGAAGCCCGCATTGACGTCGAGGACCGGGGACATTTCAGCACGCATGCGCATTCGAATGCCGCGGGTCGCCGCCAATATCGACTGTATGTGCCCGCAGGGGACCACGGCGAGCCGCTGCCATTAATCGTGATGCTGCACGGCTGCACACAGAACGCCGATGATTTCGCGGCAGGCACAAATATGAATGTACTGGCTGAGCGGCATCGATTTCTTGTCGCATATCCGGAGCAGTCGCAGCAGGCCAATCCGTCGAAGTGCTGGAACTGGTTCAAACCAGACGATCAGCGTTGCGAACGCGGTGAGCCGTCATTGATCGCAGGCATAACACGCGAAATTGTCGCAGCCTATAACGTCGATCCCGCGCGCGTGTACGTTGCGGGCCTGTCCGCCGGTGGCGCAATGGCGGCGATTATGATCAGCTCGTATCCCGAACTCTATGCGGCGGCGGGTGTGCATTCTGGCATTCCGGCAGGATGCGCACACGATCTTCCCTCTGCGCTCGCGGCGATGAAGGGCGGCAGGCGTCCCAGACAGGCACGGTATGCCATGCACGATACCGCTTCATTACCGAAACGGCCCGTCATCGTCTTTCATGGCGACGCGGACGCCACAGTTCACATACGGAATGCCACGCAGCTTGTTCAGGGCTTCGACGCACGACCGCGTGAAGGCCGCGAACAGCGCCGGACCGATGAGGGCCGACGTGCCTATACCGTCTCAGGGCTGGTTTCCGCGGACGGTGTCGATGCCGAACTGTGGACTATTCACGGGGCACCGCACGCGTGGGCAGGCGGCAATCCGCGGGGCAGCTTCACCGACCCCACCGGTCCGGACGCGAGTGCCGAAATGCTGCGATTCTTTCTTGAGCATCCGCAGAGGCAATAACGCGGTCTGCGTGATGCCCCCGTCGGTAATTGCTACCGCTTGGAATGCCGGGCAAGCCTGTTTCGTGAAAGGGTAACGTTGCAGCCTGATCGATGACTCACTGCGGGGACGCAGGTCAGCACGTCGACGATGTCCCGCTTGGGCGCCCGTTCGCAGTTCACGTTGAGGCATTCAAGTCGATCCGCTAAACGTCAGCAACGGGTCGGGTCGGGAAGTTCGAAGTTCGACCACGTCCACCGCCGTTCAGACTGACGGCGTTCTTCCGGGTTCGTCGATTAACGGCCCTTCCAAAATCCGGCGACGTGGCGTTTGACCCGCGCAGTAACGCGGCTGTGACAGATACAGGCGCAGACCTGCATAACCAATAGAACGCGACAACCCCCCTTTTTCGCGCGGACGCTGCCTTTAACGCGATGCGCTCTGCAATCGGCTGGGTGATGCGGGCTCAGGGCATGAAGCAGGAAGCCGTCAAGCTCGCGCCGGCACTCGGACGCCGGGTACCGCGGTACCCGACATTGCGTAGGTAATAGCGATGCGCGGCTCGCGTGCAAGCACGGAAACGATGCCCTGCATGAGCAGGTCGTCCCGGCGATGCCGGCACGACGCAAGCGTTCCCTTTCACCACGTCAAGATTTAGTTTGCTTTTCGACGGCCTTGAGCGCATGGTGAAAAGATCCAGATGTACCTGACCGCCCTTTTTCGCATCCGGACAGGTATCGGTTCATGACGGTCAGTATCGCTTAAGGAGCGCGCCATCATGACCATCCCCACTCTCGAATACAGAGGGTACGAGCTACGTGCGTACTCTCACCAGGTATTCCCCCTGCATCGTGATCCGTATGCCAAAGGACCAAGGCAGTTCTCATCGTTCGTACGGATCGACACCATTCCGTCCAGCGAAGTCAAGGCTCGGCGCTATGCAACGTTGTTCGACGCGGTAAGTCCCGCCACCGTGGGCGCCGCCATCGACCTCGCGATGCAATACGGCAAAGACATCGTCGATGGCAAGGTTGAGGCGACCGAACTATGACATACCGAATGCGAGTCAGCCCGCAACTGAGGGGAGCAGGTCATGCAATATCCGCTTTATGTGCACCGTGATGGAGTTGCCGGCTTTCGCGCCAGTTTTCCCGATCTTCCCCGAGCAGTTGCGCGCGGCCATTCGTTCGATGAACTGAAACGCAACGCGCAAGAGGTTGTCGAACTGATGTATGACCGCAGCGAGCAACTCATACCCGCTCCCACCTGCAGTACATCGGAATTGCAATCGCTCGACATGGACGATGGGCAAGGGATCTGGATGTTCATCGAGATCAATCTGACGCGGGTTACCTCGAAAGCCGTGAGCGTTCAATTCAGTCTGCCCGAGAGTCTGCTGCAGAGAGTAGATGCTGCAACAAAAGAGCGACACTCGACGCGCTCTACGTTCTTTACGCTGGCTGCTGTACACGAACTTGGAAACCGGGGCGAAGGGCAATTGTCCTAGACGCCGGTTTTCCGGTGGGTGTTCGCGGACGGCTTACATCGCGCGCCACGACCGCGTCAGCATTCAAAACCCGACCTTACGATGTGTCGCGTCGTCCCGGTTATCGGGGCGACGCCAACCGCCCGTTGGCGAATCAGTTTTTTCCATAGCAGGAGTGCATCATGATTGATGACCAGGTAAATGCCGAAGAACTGGCAGAAAGCAGGAAACAGAGAGAGGCCGCGGCGAATGCGACGGATGATGGCATGCCGGTGGCCCCCGAAGATGAAAAGCGGGTCGTTGACGGGACTCAATATAGAGGGCCGAAGCAATGGGTCAGGCACGCAAGGAAATTGCTGGGTGCTGGAAGCGGCTTTATGCGACCTTGAACGTCGGCGACTCATTAGGATGGGCGGCGACAATGACTACGTCCGGTCGTGTTGCCTCACGGGATGATGTTACTCCCGGGTAGTTGTCACGGACCCGTTGTTTTGTGGTGAAGGCTGGCGCTGCGTAGCGGCGCCAGCCTTCACCGCATCCGCATGACCAAGTATCCTTGTGACCAGTTCTCTCGCACGGTTCGATCGCCATGCCTTCACACGGCGCTGCAGGGTCCGAAGCTGGGCACTGGAATACATCGCCGGAGCCATCGCGACGAGGCGTTCATGCAGCTTCTTCGCCGTAATCCCGGGCTCGCTCTCAAGCCATTGCTGTATGGTCGGCCACGTATGCTCGAACGGATC
>NZ_FRAB01000054.1 GCF_900142195.1 Paraburkholderia terricola | reverse complement strand
GCGTTCGTGACAAGGCAGTCATACTTCCCGCCTCGCGCTGCGCGCTCGCCGGAAGCGGCGCGCACGGAAACCAGCGGTTTCATTGGGCGCGGTGGGGGCCATCGGCTTCGCCTCGGCGAGACGCCGAAAAGCCAGGTGCTGTTTCAGACGTGTCGCTGGTTGCACAGGACACCGGTTGTGGGTTGTGAGGCGGGTCGCCGGTCGCCGTGCTGAGCGTCCGGCCGCGCGCCGATGCGCCGGCAAATTGTCGGCAACTCGCCAGCATTCGATGCAGTGACGCCGGGCGCACGCAGCGCTATTGGTTTGGAGAACTGCGGCTGACGGCGGAAGCTGTCTGCGGCATCGAGAACTGCTGCCGACCGCAGAAGCGCCGTGCGACTTTATGAAGTACCGCGACGGCGCGCGCAGCGTCGCCGGAAGAATGACTGCTGTGTCACGAGCGCGGAGTGGGCGAGAACACGGATTCCAGATGCACCACGATCCCCTCCAAGCCAGGAGACCCGCTTCAAAGCTGGCGGTGTGAGCCGCTTTCTTTGCCTACTTTCTTTGCGGCGGCAAAGAAAGTAGGTGCCGCCCCGCACAGGGGCAACGCTAATAGACCACTAAGCCAGCAAGGAAAGGCCAACAACCCAAGCCCAACAAACCAAGCCCACAACCACAACCCAAACCGCCGAGCAGGCCAAACCCTTACCGCCTCCGAACAGTCAAAGCCGTCTCCGACAAATCCACCTCCCGCATGAGCTTGTTCAAAGTTTCATCGTTAATCGCCTGAGAACCACGCAGCGCGAGCAGCGTCTTCCTCTCGGCCCGCATCGCCGCCAGCTTCATCCTGAACTCCAACGCATCGGCGCGGCGCGCCAACTCGCGCGGCTCCTGGTCCTCTCCGAGCGTGGCGAGCCGCCGTCGATAAAGGTCCATCACGCGCGCGGTCACATCAGCGGCATACGCCGACGCCGCTTCGTCCAGATTCGCGCACTCGCTGTCGTGCACATCGTCGACAGCGCGAATCGCCGCCTGCGCCGCCAGCTTGCGCGCGAAAACTTCCTCCGCCGCATGCGGATCCTTGCCGCGCCGCCAGCCGCGCAGCAACAACGGCAAGGCAACCACCGCGACCAGCAGCGACAGCAGAATCACGCCCGACGCGATGAAAATCGCGAGGTCGCGGCCCGGCAACGGCACGCCGCCAGGCAACACCTCCGGCAACGACAGCACGCCCGCCAGCGTCAGCGCGCCGCGCACGCCGGCCACCGTCGTCACCGCCACCGTGCGCAAGCCCGGCACCGCGTTCGCCACGCCGTGCTTCGCCGCGCCGCGGCTCGCGAACCAGCGCAGCAGCCACACCCACACGAAGCGCATCGCATACAGCGCGGCCCCGACCGCGGCGATGTAGCCGATCAGCAGCCACACCTGCGCATCGCCGGTCTCGTGCGCGTCGAGCAGAGCCCGGCCGAAAATGTGCGGAAACTGCAGCCCCAACAGAATGAACACCATGCCATTGAAGACGAACTCGATCATCGTCCACGTGCTGTTTGCACGGATGCGCGACGACACCGAGCCGGCGTTCACGATGCTCGTGTAATTCATCATCATGCCGGCCGCGACCGCGGCGAGAATGCCCGATAACTCCAAACGCTCGGCGATCAGATAAGCGGCGAACGGAATCAACAGCGTCATCACGACGATCGGCGCCGGATCGCCTTCTTCCGTGAGGTTCAGAAAGCGTGTCGACACAATGCTGAACAGCCAGCTCGCGGCCGCGCCCGTCGCGAGTCCGCCGGCGGCGATGATCACGAAGCTGATCGACGCGTCGCGCAGCGAGAACACGCCGGTCAATGCCGCGGCAATCGCGAACTTCAACGCGACGAGGCCCGACGCGTCGTTCATCAACGCCTCGCCTTCGAGGATATGCATGAGCCGTCCGGGAATCTTGCCCTTGCCGGCAATGCCGGAGAGCGCCACGGCATCGGTCGGCGACAGCACCGCGGCGAGCGCGAATGCCACCGGCAGCGGCATCGACGGCACCAGTTCATGGACAAAGTAGCCGACCGCGAGCACCGTCATGAAAACCAGCCCGAGCGCGAGCATCAGGATCGCGCGGCGCGCCATGAAGAATTCGCGCTTGGGAATGCGCCATCCGTCCGCGAACAGCAGCGGCGGAATGAACAGCATCATGAAGATTTCCGGATCGAACGTGACGTGCAGTCCAAGCCGCGGCCACGCGAGCATGGCGCCGATCGCGATCTGCACGAGCGGCAGCGGCAACGTGACCGGCAAGAGGCGCGTGACGACGCCTGACGCGGCAACCGCAAGCAAAAGAATCAATACGGTGAAGACAATTTCCATCGGTCTGTTCTGAGCCTATAACGTGTTTATTCGCGATGTCGACGGCCTCGCCGCGTCATGCCGCGCAGGGCGGAAGGCCGAAGTTTAGCCCGAGGACGCGCGACGCCCATGCGACCCCGGCGCGGCTTCGAGCGAGTGAGCCGCCGCGAACGAGGCAGGCGAGCGCGCGAACCGGGCGGCGCACCTAAAGAGTGCCTGCCGCGCCCACGCGCGGCGCATTGGCCCTTTTGCCGGTGCAATCTTTCATGCGAATTACTTACCAAGGTGCGTTAGCGCGCGCATGGAGCTTGCTTAACCCATATCGACAACGCACATTTTGAGAGAGACGGCGCCGAGGTTGCTCGCTTCCGCGTTCGGACCGGCCCGGCTTTCGCGTGAGAGGATCGCATGACGATTGCGCAGCAGGAAAGGACGGCCAGTGCGCCGCATGGTTTCGACGTCGAGGTGACGTCGGGACTCGAACGTTTTTCGGTGCAGCATGGCGAGCTGACGCTCACCAGCGTGTTTCAACCGATTTTCAGCCTCTCGCATATGCGGGCGGTCGGCTACGAGGGACTGCTGCGCGCGCACGACGCGCTCGACCGTCCCGTGTCGCCGCTCGATGTATTCGGCGAGGCCGCGCGGGTCGGCGACGTCCTTCAACTGGACCGGCTCTCGCAGACGCTGCATCTGGAAAACTTCAAGGTGCTCGGCGCCGAGCGCGAATGGCTGTTCCTCAACGTGCATCCCGGCGCGCTCACCGATCCGTACCACGCCGCCGCATTGCTGGCCAATCTGCGGCGGCTCGATCTGCCGCCGCGGCGCATCGTGCTCGAAGTGCTCGAACAGCGCGCGGAAGATCTCGAACGTCTCGCCGACGCCGTGCGCCAGTTCCGCGACCGCGGCTTCCTGATCGCGCTCGACGATTTCGGCGCGGGACATTCGAACGTCGAGCGGATCTGGCAACTGAACCCGGACATCGTGAAGCTCGACCGCATCATGCTCTCGCACGCCGCGCATCGCGCCGACATGGCGACGATCTTGCCGGGACTCGTCGCGCTGCTGCACGAAGCGGGCAAGCTCGTGCTGATCGAAGGCGTCGAAACCGAGCACGAAGCGCAGATGGCGCTCGCCTGCAACGCCGACTTCGTGCAGGGTTTCTTTTTCGGCCGCCCGAGCCCCGCCGCGGCGGACGCCCTCCAGGCGACGACTTGCATCAGCGACCTCACCGAGCGCTATCGCGAACAGGCCGAAGCGCGCGAGCGCCACAATGCGAGCCGCCTCGCACCGTATCTGCGCGCCTTCGAGCGCGCGGCCGAGCGGCTTGCCGCCGGCGAGCCGCTAGAGGAGGTCTGCTGGAATTTTCTCGCGCTCGATCACGCCGCGCGCTGTTTCCTGCTCGATTCGAAAGGCCGGCAGGCGGGCCGCAATGTCGTGCTGCGCGCCGATCGCGCGGCGCATGAAACGCGCTTTCTGCCGCTCGCCGACGCGCAAGGGGCGAACTGGCTGCGTCGTCCATATTTCCGCGCGGCGATCAATGCGCCGGAACGCGTGCATGTGACGCGTCCGTATCTGTCGATCAACGAGGCGTTGCCGTGCGTGACGCTTTCGGTGGCGACGCGCGTCGGCGCGCAAACCTGCGTGCTGTGCGGCGACATCGACTGGGTGGACGAAGAGCGGTTCTGAGATGATGTCGTTTTCCACGACGCGCTTTCATCCTCATGTCCGTTCTGCTCGAAGTCATTGCCACCACGGTGGCCGATGCGCGCCTCGCCGCGCAAGCCGGCGCCGACCGTCTCGAACTCGTCACCGCGATGGGCGAGGGCGGCCTGACGCCGAGCGTCGGCTTGATCGAAGCGGTGGTGAGCGCGGTTGATATTCCTGTGAATGTGATCGTGCGGCCGCACAGCCGCTCGTTCGTCTACGACGCCGACGACTCCGCGGTCATGCTGCGCGACGTGGGCGCGGCAAAAGCGGCGCGCGCCAACGGCGTGGTGATCGGCATGCTGACCCAGGCAGGGCAGATCGACCGCGACACACTCGCCCGCGCGATCGACGCGGCCGACGGCCTTGCGATCACCTTCCACCGCGCATTCGACGAAGCGCGCGATCTGCAAGAAGCGCTCGACGTGCTGCTCGAATTCGAAGCGGTGACGAACGTGCTGACGTCGGGCGGAAAAGCCTCGGTGCTCGACGCGCAAGCAACGCTAGGCGACCTGGTCAGGCAAGCGTCCGGCTCGCATTGCACGGTGCTGGCCGGCGCGGGCTTGACGGTCGACGCGGTTGCCGGCTTCGTCCGCGCGACGCAAGTGCAAGCGGTGCATTTCGGCTCGGGCGTGCGCGTCGGCGGCAAGGGGCTCGCGCCGGTCGATGCCGCCAGGGTTGCGCAAGTGAGAGCGCTGCTGAACGCGGCATAGCGCGGCATAGCGCGTGCAAAGCGCGATAAAAAATGCCGCTTCGGAGCCGAACCCCGAAGCGGCATTTGCAACACGCACATGCCCACGCACACGAGCCTTACTTCGCGACCACCACCGGAATGCCGCGCAACTGCCCGGCGCCTTTCACCTCTTCCAGCGACTTCTTCACGCACGCGCCCGTTGCTGCTTCGATCTGCAAGCGCGCGGCGAGATCGCGTTCGCCACGCTTCACGCCCGCCAGATTCGCCAGCTTCACGTGACCATAACCGCGCACGCGGGCATGCAGGTCGGCCAGCTTCGCGACGTCTTCCAGGTTGTTCGCGTTGAGCTTTGCAAACGCGCGTTGCAGCGTGGTTTCGTAATCGTCGGCGAGTTCGCGCTCCATCTTGCGTTCGAGCGTGCGGCCGAACGGATCGAGCATCGTGCCGCGCAGGCCGCGCCATTTCGCCAGCATGCCGAGCACCGGCCACATCCATTGACCGAAGGTTTTTTTGGCCGGGTTGATGCCGGGCTGCGGATGCGTCAGCGTCGGCGGCGCGAGATTGAACCTGATGCCGAAGTCCTTGCCCGCCACGCCTTCGAATTGCGCTTCGAGCGCCTCGCGGAATGCGGCGTCCGTATGCAGGCGCGCCACTTCGTATTCATCCTTCACGGCGAGCAGACGGTAGAACGTGGTCGCCACCGCGCGCGTGAGGCGCTCGCTCCGTGCGTCCACCGCGGTCTCGGCGCGACGTGCAGCATCCACCAGCGCGCGATAACGCTTCACATAGCGCTCGCCGCCATACGTTTGCAGACGCCCCTCGCGATGCGCGATCACTTCATCGAGCGTATCGACGCGCACCGTTTGCTTCGCGACATGCCGCGCTTCCCACAATGCTTCGAGCGCGGCGGGGTCTTCGGCGGCGAGCCGGCCGATCGAGAACGCCAACTGATTCATCTGCACGGCGACGTTGTTCAACTCGATCGCGCGCATCATCGCGGCGAACGATACCGGCACGAGACCGAGCTGCCACGCATAGCCGAGCATCAGAATGTTGGCGCCGATGGTGTCGCCGAGAAAGCGCGTGGCAAGCGCTTGCGCGTCGCACGTGGACATGCGTTCCGCACCCGCCGCGTGACGCATCTTGTCGATCAGCGCATCCGCATGCAGCGTCGCGTCGGGGTTCTGCACGAAGCTCGCATTCGGAATCGCATGCGTATTCACGACGATGCGCGTGCGGCCATGACGCACCGTTTGCAGCGCATCGGCGCTCGCGCCCACCACCATGTCGCAGGCGAGCAGCACGTCGGCCTGTTGCGTGTCGATCCGCACCTGGTTGAGCCACTCGTCGCGCGCGGCGAAGCGCACGAACGACAGCACCGAGCCGCCCTTTTGCGCGAAGCCCATGAAGTCGAGCACCGACGCGCTCTTGCCTTCCAGATGCGCCGCCATGCTGATCAACGCGCCGACCGTCACGACGCCGGTCCCGCCGACGCCCGTCACCAGAATGTCGTAGGGCGCGGCGTCGAGATGCGTCGCGGGAACGCGCAACGCAGCGACGCGCGCCGCCAGCGCTTGCGGATCGAACGCCACGCCCGCGGCTTTCTTCAGCTTGCCGCCTTCCACGGTGACGAAGCTCGGGCAGAAGCCGTTCACGCAGGAATAATCCTTGTTGCACGACGATTGGTCGATGCGCCGCTTGCGTCCCAATGCCGTTTCAACGGGTTCCACCGACAGGCAATTCGATTGCACGCCGCAATCGCCGCAGCCTTCGCAGACTTCCTCGTTGATGAACAGACGCTTGTCGGGATCGGGGAATTCGCCTTTCTTCCTTCTGCGCCGTTTTTCCGCCGCGCAGGTCTGGTCGTAGATCAGCACTGTGACGCCGTCGGTGTCGCGCAACTGGCGCTGCACGGCGTCCATTTCGCTGCGATGGTGAAACGTCGTGCCCTTCGGAAACAGATCGTGATGGCCGTCGTATTTCTCCGGCTCGTCGCTCACCACGACGAAGCGCGACACGCCTTCGGCTTCCACCTGGCGCGCGATCTGCGGCACCGAGATGCTGCCGTCGACCGGCTGCCCGCCCGTCATCGCAACCGCATCGTTATAGAGAATCTTGTACGTGATGGTGGCTTTCGCGGCCACCGCCTGGCGGATCGCGAGAATGCCCGAATGAAAGTACGTGCCGTCGCCGAGATTCTGGAACACGTGACGCGTTTTCGTGAACATCGAATGCGACGCCCAGTCGACGCCTTCACCGCCCATCTGGATCAGCCCCGTCGTGTCGCGCTCCATCCACGAAGCCATGAAGTGACAGCCGATGCCCGCTTGCGCGATCGATCCTTCCGGCACTTTCGTCGATGTGTTGTGCGGGCAGCCCGAACAGAAATACGGCGTGCGCTTCACGCTGTCCGCGGCGTTCGAGAGAATGTGCGGCGCGACCAGATCGACCACGCGCTCGCGCCGGTCGAGCGCGGGCTTGTGTTCGGCGAGCCAGTTCGCGAACACCGGCAAGATACGCGAAGGCCGCAATTCACCGAGCGACGACAGCAGCATCGTGCCGTCCTCGGCATGCTTGCCGATCACGATCGGCCGCGTGCCTTGCGTGCGGTTGTACAGATAGTCCTTGATCTGCTGTTCGATGACCGGGCCCTTCTCCTCGATCACCAGCACTTCGGACAAACCGGCAACGAACGCGTCGATGCGCGTCATCTCCAGCGGAAACGACAAGCCGACCTTGTAGATCCGCACGCCGGCGGCGTCCAGATCGGCGACCGTCAGATCGAGCCGGCGCAGCGTCTCCATCAAGTCAAGATGCGCCTTGCCGCAAGTGACGATGCCCACGTTCGCGTGCGGGCTCGGCGCGATCCATTTGTCGATGCTGTTGGCGCGCGCGAAGTGGCGCACCGCATCGAGCTTCGCGTGCATGCGCGATTCGATCGTGAGGCTCGGCAGATCGGGCCAGCGGTTATGCAGGCCGCCGGCTGGCGCCTGGAAATCGTGCGGCGGCGTCCATTCGGTATGCAGCGCGTCGAGGTCGACGGTCGAGCCCGATTCGACCGTCTCGGAGATCGCCTTGTAGCCGACCCACGCGCCCGAGAATCGCGACAACGCCCAGCCGTACAAGCCGAATTCGAGCATGTCGGCGATGTTGGACGGATTCACGATCGGCATATGCCAGGCCATCATCGCGAAGTCGCTCTGATGCGGCATCGACGACGACACGCAGCCGTGGTCGTCGCCCGCCACCACCAGCACGCCGCCATGCGGCGACGAGCCGTATGCGTTGCCGTGCTTGAGCGCGTCGCCGGCGCGATCCACGCCGGGGCCCTTGCCGTACCACATCGCGAACACGCCTTCGACGGTGCGCTCCGGGTCGGCCTCCACGCGCTGCGTGCCGAGCACGGCGGTGCCGCCGAGTTCCTCGTTGATCGCCGGCAGGAAGCGAATATCGCTCGCCGCGAGCAGTTTGTTCGCTTTCCACAACTGCTGATCGACCATGCCGAGCGGCGAGCCGCGATAGCCGCTGATGAAACCGGCGGTGTTCATGCCGCGCGAACGATCGAGCGCGCGCTGCATCAACGCGAGGCGCACCAGCGCCTGGGTGCCGGTCAGGAAAATGCGGCCGCGCGTCGCGGTGAGGTTATCGGACAGCTTGTAATCGGCGAGAGCGGGCGTGCCATCGATGGGCAGGCGAGCGGTCATGGGTGAGTCTCCATTATCTGCATCCGCGCGCCGTGGGTGGGGACCACATGGGCGACGCGGCGAAAGAGACTCTATTTTTCAGCGCCGATTAGAGTAGATTTTTTCTAGTTCGAACGGCTGACGGCGAATGAGCGAGAAGAGTCGCGCATTTTGCCGACGTTTCGAGAGGGATTTGCCAGGCGGGCGGAGGCTTCGGGTATGCCCTGGTGTCCCTCGCGACGCCCCGGGCGGCGTATTCAGTTCCCGGCAACCGTATCCGACTGCGCGGTCGCGGCGGCCCGCGCCGTGACGTCGAGCGGCGCCGCGTCTAGCGGCACGATCTCGTCGAAATGCGAGTAGTCGATGTGACTCACGCCATCCACCTCGCTCATGACGTCCACGAAGCGATGCTGCCAGTAGATCTCGTCGAACGTCCACACGTAGCGCGCCTGCATGGTTTGCGCGGTGGATTCGTCGACCCCTTCGAGCGTCAGCAGCAGCGAGGTGTCGCGATTCTTGAGCGTTTCGGCGGTTTCGCCGAACAGCGGACTGCTTTCGTCGATGACGTGCATGAGGCTCCAACCCAGCTTGAATACGGGATGCTGGTCCCGCACGAGCGTCAGATCGTGGAGCTTGCGCAGCGTATAACCCTCGGCGGTGGTTTCCCTGCGCAGAATGCGCAGCTTCGCGCGCGCTTCGGCGATGACGTTCTGACGCGCGTTGGCCGCGCGCACCATCAGCGTCATGCGGCCATCGAGCGGCCGCACGACCGCATAACGGGCGAACATGATCTTGGCGTGCGGACGCGAAAAGCGCGCGAAGATCAGGCCCGTCGCCAACGCGATGCTCGACATGCCGATGAAGATTTCGAGCGTGGCGATCCAGTGCGCGTAGGTGGTTCGCGGATGCATGTCGCCGTATCCGACGGTCGCGAGCGTTTCGACGCTAAAGAAAAACGCGCCGCCGAAGCCCGGCGGAAACTGATTGGCGATCGCCTCGTCACCGATCATGTAGAGCGCGGCGAACGCGGTGTTGAGCACCAGGAACAGCACCGCGAGCGAGACGAAGAACATCGGCCAGCGCACCACGAGCGCGCGGTGATAGAGGTCCTGCCAGAGCGGCGTGGGCATGCCGTGCGCGATCACCACGCGATCGTCGAGGCGCATCTCGCGGCCGCCGGGTGCGCGGCGCCGCCGCGCACGCACGCCAGCGTCGCCGAGGCCGGTGCCGGAAAATCGGTCTGAGGGTTCGCTAGCCATTGCGTGCTCGTGGAGATGAAAACGCGCAAAGCGTAGCACGGCGCCTTGCGCGCGTTCGCGCTACGGAAATGTTCGCGGCTTGGGTATGCCGGCGCCGTGCTCGATATCGTTGACGGCTTGCTGATGCGCGGCGGCGACCGCTTCGGCTTCGTCGGCGTAACCGTCGTCGCCGCCGACGGTGGTCCACGTTTTGACCGCTTTCTCGCGATGCCGGATTTCGTATTCCGCGTCCCAGCGCGCGCCATTGAGTTCGAGTGGGCGGACGTGAATGGAGTACACGCCGTAGAGGAAGAGCTGTTCAGCCATGATCGCCTCCAGCCGGTTGTTCGGGTGGCGCAGCGCGCGACGCAACGCGGCGCCGGTTTGACTACCTAGAGTTCGATTTCCCCGAGAATACGGTGAGCGAGCGCCTTGGCTTCCTCGAGCGCTTCCTCCGGCGTCGACGAAGTCGCTTCCACTTCGTAGACCGTCGTCTCCTGATCGTTGGCTCCGCCGCCTTCGTCGCGCGTGAGGGTGACGAGGCCCTGGTACGAGTCGGTCTGTAACTCTCTTACCGAGGCGGTAGCCGTGTAGATGCCTTTGGTGTAGGTGATGTCGTCCATGGCGTCGCTCCTTCTTCCAAAGGTTTCGGTTTTTTCATGCTAGCACGATGATCGAGCTTCGGTTTTCGCGGCGCGGCGCTCCGTCGTCATGACAATGCGCGCCGCGCAAGACAGTGGAATTACAGCAGCGCGACGACTTCATCCAGCGACGGCGCGTGCGCGCCGGCGTGCCGGCAAGCCGCCGCGCCAGCGGCCAGCGCGAACGCCAGGTGCTCCGGCCAGGCCCGCTGCGGCGCGGTCATCAAGCTGAACAGCAAGCCGCCGATGGACGCGTCTCCCGCCCCCACGGTGTCGACCACCTCGACGCGCGGCGGCCGTGCTTCCGTCAGCATCGCGCCGTCGATCAGCATGGCCGTTTCCGGTCCGCGCGTCACCAGCACGGCGGCGGACGGATTCATGGCTTGCAGTTGCGCGAGCGCGGCGGCCTCGTCGTCGGTCTTGAAGAGCAGGCGCAAATCCTCGTCCGAGACCTTGATCAGATCGGCGAGCGCGGCCATCTTGCGCAGCGTGGGCGCATACCCATGCTCCATCAGATTCCGGTAATTCGGATCGAAGCTGATCTTCACGCCGCGCGAGCGCAGTTCGGCCGCCAACCCGGCCAGCGTATCGCCGAGCGGCTGCCGCACGAGGCTGATGCAGCCGAAGTGCGCCCACTTCACCTGCTCGATCCAGCCGGCCGGCAAGCGCGCCGGGTCGAACGCCAGGTCCGCGCCGTTTTCGCCCATGAAAAAGTACGCGGGCGGATGCGTCTGATGAACGATCGCCAGCAAGGGCGGGCGCTCCACGCGCTGCATGAAGCGCATGTCGAGCCCGGCGGCGACGCTCGCGTTCCACAGTTCGTCCGAGAAATTGTCGACGCCGAGCGATCCGGCGCACGCGGTCGGCAAACCGAGCCGCGCGACGCAGCGCGCCACGTTCCAGCCGGCGCCGCCCGGACGCGACAGCCATTGCGAGGGGCCAGTGCGCACGAGATCGGTGAGGATGTCGCCGGCCGAGACGAAGAGAGGGAGTGCGCTATTCGCGCTGAGGTCGGTCATTTCGTCTGCTCCGCGGATTCCTTCGCAGCGGCCGTGCTGTCGGGCAGTGCGTGCGCCAGCACCTCGTAGCACGCGCCCATCGTGTGATAGTCGGTCTTGCCGGCGGGACTCTTTTCGTCGCTGTACTTGCGGTTGTCGCAGGTGAGGATGCGATACCACGCGCCATGCTTGTGATCGACGAAGTGCGCCCAGCTATAGCGCCAGATCTCGTCGTACCAGTCCCAGAAGCGTTCGTTGCCGGTGCGCTTGCCGAGCAGCGCGGCGGTGGCGAAGGTCTCGGCCTGGACCCAGAAGTATTTGTCGTGGTCGCACACGGTGCCGTCCGGGCCGAAGCCGTAATAGAGGCCGCCGTGGTCCTCGTCCCATGCGTGGGTCATCGCGGCGTCGAACAGTTCGATCGCGCGCGGCAGCAGCCACGGCAACGGACGGTAGCGCTCCAGAATCAGCAGCAGCTTCGCCCATTCGGTTTGATGCCCCGGCTGAAAGCCCCACGGGCGGAAGATGTTCGAGCTGTCTTCCTCGTTGTAATGCCAGTCCACCGACCAGTCCGCGTGAAAGTGCTCCCACACGAGCCCCTGCGAGAGCTTCGCCTGGCGCAGCGTGATATTCGACGCGACCCGTTCCGCGCGATCCAGATAGACGAGGTGGCCGGTCGCTTCATGCGCGGCGAGCAGCGCCTCGGTGGTGTGCATGTTCGCGTTCTGCCCGCGGTACGAACTCACGCGCCATTCGGGCGATGCCTCGTCGGCGTAGAGACCGGCGGCGGGGTCCCAGAAGCGGTGTTCCATCAGTTCGAAGGTCGCGCCGATCATCGGCCTCGCTTCCTCGACGCCCGCCATCGCCGCATGCGAATAGGCGAGCAGCACGAATGCGAGACCGTAGCAGTGGCGCGTGGCGTCGAGCGTGCGCTTCTTGTCGTCCCGCCATTCGAGCTCCCAGTCGTAGCCCTCGTGGTGCGGGTCCCAATGCACTTCGCGCAGGAAGCGCAAGCCGTGGCGCACGTACTCGAGATGCCGCGGGTCGCCGAACTGGCGATACGCCATCGCGTAGTTGAAGACGTAGCGGCAACTGCTCACCAGATGCCGCGTGGTTTTGTCGTAGACGGAACCGTCGTCGCGGAAAAAATGAAAGAAGCCGCCGCTCGGATCGAGCACGTTCGGCGCGTAAAAGCGCAGCGTGTCCTGCACATGCGCGAGCAGGAAATCGCGGCTGCGGAAACTGTCGACGGGCGGCACGGCAGCGGCCGCGCCGTTTGCGGGTTGATGCGGATCGGATTGCGTCATGGCTTTTCCATCAAAGTACTGGCACGGGCAATGAGATGAACGGGCAAGCGGATTTCCAGTTCGGCAGGCGCGTCTTCGAGCAGCAACTCCACGCCGCGCCGGCCGAGCGCTTCCTTGTCGACCGAAATGGTGGACAGCGGCGGCGTGGCGTGGGCGGCGGCGGGAATGTCGTCGAAGCCGATGATGGCGATGTCCTCGGGCACGCGCAGGCCGCGCGCGAGGCACGCGCGCAGCGCGGCGAGCGCGGCGGCGTCGTTGTAGGCGAACACGGCGTCGGGCCGTGGGCCGGGCGCGTCGAGCAACTGATGCATCGCGCGCGCGGCGCCGCTGTCGGGGTCGAGGCCGGCGTCGATGGTCACTTCAAGCGACGGGTCGAACAGCAGCCCCGCTTCGAAAAACGCGCGCCGGTAACCGAGTGCGCGCTGGGCGATGCTGAAGTGCGCGAGCGAGCCGCCGATGAACGCGATGCGCTTGCGCCCCTGCCCGAACAGATGCCGCATGGCGAGCATGGCGCCCGCGGCGTTGTCGAGGTTCACCGAGCGCAGGCCGGGCGCCCACAGGTCGATCAGCACGAGCGGACGGCGCATCGCCACCAGCGTGCTCAACGTTTCGGGTTCGACGAAACCGGCGATCGCCACCGCGTCCGGCGCGTGCAGGCGCATTTGCTGGATCACGTCCTCGGTGGGGCCGGCGGTCAGCACCGATGGGACGATGCCGCGTTCGCGGCACGCGTCTTCCACGCCGTGCAGCACGTGTGAAAAAAACGGGCTGACGGCGAAATTATTATGCTGACGATGCAACAGGAAGGTGAGGCGGCGAATGCGCGGACGCAATTGGGCGGCGTCGTAACCGAGCTGCCGCGCCGCTTCGACCACGCGCACGCGCGTGGCTTCGGAGAGGCCGGGCTGGTTCTTCAGCGCACGGGAGACGGTGCCGATCGACACGCTCGCCGCGCGGGCGACGTCGCGGATGGTTGTGGCCATCGAATGACACGGCCGAGCAGGGCCGCACGGTGTTTGAATTCGGGCGATTGTATAGTAAAACCCGCCGGAAACACCTTTGGAAACCGGCGATCCACACCCGGAAATACCCGTAGATGTTGAGGTTGGCCCGGAATTTGTCGTTTAGTAAAATTCACTAAACATTGCGTGGATCGTGGCTCCAAGGGCTGTTGCTGTTGCGCATTCAGTCGAAGGGCGCTTGAAGAACGGCCTCGGCCTGGCCGCGTAATAACGTCAGGCTTTCCTCCGCGTCGATCAGGACGAAACCGCTTGTCTCGTGCTTCGCGCGACGCTTCGCCAGCGCCGCGACCGAGGCGATCTCCTCGCTGCTGTAGAGCGCGGGGCCGCCGTCCGGTGCCACGCGCACGCAGCCGATCGCCATCGTCACGAAACCGAAGAAGGTCGGATTGCCGCGCCGGTCTTCGCCGTGGATGCCGCCCGCGAGCCGGTCGGCGGGCGCATAGAAGCGCTGCGCGCCCTCGTTGAACACGTGGATCGCGCGCAGCACGCGCTCGCGCCAGTCCTCGCTCTGGAACAGGATCAGGAAGTCGTCGCCGCCGACATGGCCGAGAAAATCGCGCGTCGGATCGCACACGTCGGCGAGCACGGCGGCGGCGAATTTCAGCACTTCGTCGCCTTGCCAGTAGCCGTACTGATCGTTGAAGGGCTTGAAGTGATTCAGGTCGACGTAACACGCGTGAAAGCCTGCGTCGTTGCCGAGCAGGCGGGCGATATGCGAGCTGATCGGAATGTTGCCCGGCAGGAAGGTCAGCGGATTCGCGTAGCGCGCGGCTTCGATGCGCACCTCGGTCACCGCGCGCACGAGGTTCTCACCGGTGCCCAGCCCCGCGTATTTGCCGTTTTCGGTGATCACGAAACCGTCGGCGAGATAGCGCTGGTCGTCGCTTGCGAGCAGCCTGGCCATCTGCTCGACGGTCATCGATTTCTCGATGATCACCGGCGATGCGTTGGCGAACAGCAAGCACGGACGCTTGCCGAACAGCTCGCGGTGGTACGGCAGCGCGTAGCGGTCCATGAAGCTGCGGCGGTTGATCAGCGCGACGGGTTCGTCATGTTCGACCACCGCGACCGCGTGCAGGTCGGGCAGACGGTTGAACAGTTCGAGCACGTCGTTGTTGGTGGCGTGACGCGGCAGCGCGGGCGCATGCACCAGCATCTTCGCCGACGCCATGCCGCCCGACGGCGACGCGCCGCTAGCCATGCGCGTGGGCTCCGGAAATACGGCGATATGGCCGGCGCGCAGCGCGTCGCGGGCGTCGTCGGTTACGTGGCGCGCCGGCTGCGCATGCGGGCGGCCGAAGAAATAACCCTGCCCGCAGGCGATGCCCATGTCGCGCACCACGATCAGATCGGCTTCGTTCTCGATACCCTCGGCCACCAGTTGCGCGCCGCTCGCGCTGGCGAAGTGCTGCATCGCGCGCACGGCTTCGAACTTGAGCGGATCGCAGGCGATGTCGTGAATGAAGAAGCGGTCGATCTTCACCACATCCGGTTGCAGCCGCACCCATAGATTCATGCTGGCGTTGGCGGTGCCGTAGTCGTCGAGCGCGAATTGCGCGCCCGCCGTGCGCAGCGCCGAGATCACCGGCAGGAAGCTGCCGACGTCCGCGATCATGCTTTGCTCGGTCAACTCGATCACGATGCGCTGCGGGTCCAGCCCGCGATGCCGCAGCAGCGCGAGCGTGTCCTCGCGCGCGTCGGCCAGTTGGCGGATCGCGCCCGCGCTGAAGTTGAGGAACAGCTTGCCGTCCACGCCGAGTCTCGCGAACGCCTCGATGCAGGTGTGCGCGGCGGCGCGTTCGAGTTCGATCGCGCAGCCTTCGGCGAGCGCCTGCGAAAACAGCGCGAACGGCGCTTCGAGCGGCGTGCCGGCCGGGCCGCGGATCAGCCCTTCGTAGCCGAGAATCGCGCCGTCCTCGAAATCGATGATCGGCTGGAATACGGCGGACAGATCGCGCCGGGAAATCAACTCCGCGATGCGCGGCGTGGCGAATCGGGAGGGCGAGCGAGGTTGCATGGCGGGTAGGCGTAGCGATCGACGTTCGGCTTATCGGCCCGCCTGGCGTGGAATTAAGTGAAGTTTTAGTGAAGCGTCGCACTGGATTGGTGCGCGAGGCCAGGCGCCTCCAGGATTTTGCCTATGCCGTCCGGCCGAGGCGACAGCGGCGGCGTTTGCGCGTGAAATAACAAAAAAGCCGCACGCGGCGGCTTTCTTCAAATGACGCTCAGGGAGGGCGCTTATGAATGTCCTGATTGCAATGCGCGCGTATTCAACGGCGCGCCACGGCGGCGGCGGACCGCTCGCGCGCGGCGGCGCGGGTTTCGCCGCTGGTGTCGCGGGCGCCCCAGCGCTGCGCGAGCGCGGCGCACACCATCAACTGGATCTGATGGAACAGCATCAGCGGCAATACCACGGCGCCCACCGCATGCGAGGCGAAAATGACCTTGGCCATCGGCACGCCGGCGGCAAGGCTTTTCTTCGAACCGCAGAAGATGATCGTGATCTGGTCGGCGCGGTTGAAGCCGAGCCGCTTGCTGACGAACATCGTCGCGGCCAGCGCGAGCGCGAGCAGCACGACGTTGACCACCAGCAGGCCGCCGAGCGCGGAGAGCGGAATCTGATGCCAAAGGCCCTGGTTGACCGCTTCGCTGAACGCGCCGTACACCACCAGCAGGATCGAGCCCTGGTCCACGAATTTCAGCACGCCGCGATTGCGCTCGATCCACTTGCCGATCAGCGGCCGCAGCAACTGCCCGGCCACGAACGGCACCAGCAGTTGCAGCACGATATTGCCCACCGTATGCCACGGCGAACTGCCGCCGGCGGCGTGGTTAGTGACGAGGAGGCTGACGAGCGCGGGCGTGATGAAGATGCCCAGCAGGCTCGAGGCCGACGCGCTGCACACGGCGGCCGGCACATTGCCCTTCGCAATGGAAGTAAACGCGATGGACGATTGCACCGTCGACGGCAACGTGCAGAGGAAGAGGACCCCCGCATAGAGCGCCGGCGTGACAAGTGGCGAAAGGAGCGGCTTAAGGGCGAGGCCGAGCAGCGGAAACAGCGCGAACGTGCTGAGCAGCACTACCAGATGAAGACGCCAGTGCGTCGCCCCCGCAATAATCGCTTCGCGTGAAAGTTTTGCGCCGTGCAGGAAAAACAGCAGGCCGACCGCCACGTTCGTCACCCAGTCGAACCCGGCGGCGGCCTGCCCGTGAACCGGCAGGAAGCTGGCAAGAATCACGGTGCCGACGAGGCACAAGGTGAAGTTGTCGGGAAGCAGTTTCGGGCGAGCCATGTCGGAATCTCGATTCGGTGATGCGGAAAAGCGCACGGCAAACGCGCGTGCAAGTCGCCAGCCTCAAGCTATGGGAGACGTCTATTGTTGTTGAAAATCGATTGAAAAAGCAAATTCATTTGCCGAATTCATTAATGAATAACCTGCATCCAATCACATGAGCAAGCGGCTGGCCGGTTATCGGCGGTCGCCGTTCAAGATTCGCGAGGCGGTTTGTCCGGTCCATGGTTTCGACAATCGGGCGAAGAATCCGGGGGCGATTGTTCGTAAGCAAGCGTGAGCCAGGTGCCCGCGGCGATGCCCCCGAGCAAGCTGTTCCAAGGCTTTAACGCAAGCGCACTGTCGCGGAAAAACGTCGCAGTAACAAGGTGTTACATCCGCGGCTGGGGCATAACACTTTTTGGCTCGACACCCTTTGTCAGCACCCATAAATTACGCTTCAAAGGCCATCGGGATGCTCCCGCGCCGCGATATATCCGCAGCGCTCGTGCCAGTCCCAGAACAAGTCCATCGCAGCTCGAACGGTGGGTTTCAGGCAAGTCTTCGGGCATGAGAGTCACTGGGTGGACGCGTTGTCGAGAACGAAGCACTGGGTGTTGGGCGCAGTCATCGCCGCGCTGTGCTCGTTCGCCTATGCAAAAGCGCCGGGCATGCTGCACGGCGGCGGTGGCGGTGGGTACGCGTCGGGAGGCGCGGCACATGCGATGCGTGGTGATGCGCGCAACGACAACCGTTACTACGGCGCGCCCAACGCAAGGCCGGCCCGCAACGACACGGCTGACCGGAACATGCGCCTGCCGCGCGGCGGTGCGGACCTGGCTGGCGGCATTTACGCGAACGGCTTCGGCAACTACGATCCGCGCATGCGTCGGGTTGCAGGACCGTCGGGCCCCGCCTATCCGGGCGCGGGACGCGGCGGCATCCAGTACGCGGGCGCGATTAAGCCGGTGAGCGCGGAATCGCGCTCCGCGCAGCGGCCGCCGGGCAATGGGCCGGTTCGCAGCGGTTCGATTCGCGCCGACGTCGCCCGCTATAACGAAGAGCGCGGCTCGACGCGCGCCATGCCGCGCCAGTCGGACGATCCGCGTCAACAGGAAGGTTCGCCGTACCGGAACTAGCCGTCGCACGGTGACGCACCCGTCGCCGTTCTTGTTGCACGGGCAGGCAAACGCTCGCTCGCGGGTACCACAAGCGCTGTTCGCTTCCTTCTTCCTCTCCTTCGCTGCATTACTGCGGCGCTTGCCAGTTTTCCAGGCGGCCTTGGCATCGTCCGGAATACCCCCGCCAATCTGACGTTTCGACGCCACACTTTTTTGAAAACGCTCGGCAGCGAACCGTCTCCCATCGTCAAATTTGGTGGTTTGCGCGGCGGCGCGTCATCCGCATGTCGTCTGAAGCGGTGTTACCCGGCCCGGCGCAATGTCAGCGCTGTTTTTCGTGGCGCGGCGAGCTTTGCGGCGCTGCCGCGCGGGCGGCTGGAACACGCGCTTTATCAGGCCGATAAGCGACAAAACTAATCAGACCGATATACCCGCAATAACCAACGATATTTTTGTCCATAAAAATGGTCCGCAAAGATGGTCCCGCCCAGATTGGCTCGATCACCGAACGGACAACAACAATGGTTCGCGCGAGCTTCCCCTTTCGCACAGCCACCCCCTTTTGACAAAGACAGGAGAATCCATGAAAACAAGCATCAGCCGTGCGCTGAAGACCACTCTCAAGGCAACCGCGTGTGCCGCTCTGCTGGCCAGTGCATCGTCTGCTTTTGCGCAATCGAGCGTGCAGCTTTACGGTCAGGTCGACGAATGGGTCGGCGCGCAGAAGTTTCCGGGCGGCAAAACGTCGGTGCAGGTGTCCGGCGGCGGCATGTCCACGTCGTACTGGGGCTTGAAGGGGGCTGAGGATCTGGGCAACGGCTACAAGGCGATCTTCACGTTGGAAGACTTCTTCCGCGCGCAGAACGGCCAGTACGGCCGCTTCAGCGGCGACACGATGTTCTCGCGCAATGCGTATGTCGGTATCGAATCGCCGTACGGCACGGTCACCGCCGGCCGTCTGACCACTCAATTGTTCGTATCGACGATCCTGTTCAATCCGTTCATCGACTCGTATGTCTTCTCGCCGATGGTCTATCACGTCTACCTCGGACTCGGCACGTTCCCGACCTACTCGACCGATCAAGGCGTGACGGGCGACTCGGGTTGGAACAACGCGGTGCAATACTCGTCGCCGAATTTCAACGGGCTCTCCGCGAGCGCGATGTACGCACTCGGCAACACGACGCAGAACGGCGCGAAAAAGTGGAGCGGCCAGGTGCTGTACTTCCACGGCCCGTTTGCGGCGACCGCGGTGTACCAGTACGTGAACTTCAACAACTCGCCGGGCGACCTGGGCAGCTTCGATTCGTCGGGCGTGCCTGGCCTGAAGGCGCAGGGCGTGGCGCAGCTCGGCCTGTCCTACGACCTCAAGTACGTGAAGCTTTTCGGTCAATACATGTACACGCACAACGATCAGACCTCGACGAGCTGGCACGTGAACACCGCGCAGGGCGGCGTCTCGGTGCCGGTGGGCCCGGGCACTGTGATGGCGTCGTATGCGTATTCGCGCGACGGCGGCGGCTTCGACCAGACCCGTCAGACGGCCGCGGTCGGCTACGACTATCCGCTGTCCAAGCGCACCGACATCTACGCGGCCTACCTGTACGACCACATCACCGGCCAGTCGAGCGGCAACACCTACGGCGTCGGCATGCGCGCCAAGTTCTGAGCGTGCCGCGCGGCGTCCGCTTCGCGGCAGTCGCCGCATGACGGCTAACCTGCCGCGGCAATATCCGCAAGGCCCGCTTTCTCCCGAAGGCGGGCTTTGACGTTTCTGACGTCCGCGCGCAGCCGATCCGCTCACCGTCTGGTTGATAAACCCTGCAAAATGACGCTGATTAATTCCCTCAGCGAGCGATTGAGATGGACACCCTCGTCAGCATGAAAGTGTTCCGCCACGTGGTCGAGATCGGCAGCTTTGTCGGCGCGGCCGAGCGGATGGAGATGTCGGCGGCGATGGCGAGCAAGCACGTGATGCATCTCGAACAGCAACTCGGCGCGCGTCTTTTGAACCGCACGACGCGGCGCGTCGCGCCGACCGAGGCGGGCCGCGAATACTACGAGCGCCTCTCGCAGGTGCTCACCGAACTCGAGGAGGCCGAGCAGGCGGTCGGCGCGGCGAGCGTCGTGCCGCAGGGGCGTTTGCGGGTGTCGTCGCTGTCGGCGTTCGGCTTGAGCCACGTGATGGCCGCCGTGGCCGACTACGCCGCGCAGTATCCGCAAGTCACCGTCGACATGACCTTGTCCGACCGCGTGGTCGAACTGATCGACGAGGGCTTCGACGTCGCGATCCGGGCCTCGCCGGGCGGGCTGAAGTCGTCGTCGCTGATCGCCCGGCAGATCGCGACCGCTCACCTCGTGCTGTGCGCGTCGCCGGCCTATCTGCGCCGTCACGGCACGCCGAAAACCGTCGCCGATCTCGCTCGCCACAACTATCTGCACTATGCGGGCGTGTCGGCGCTCGAAATCGCGCCCGGCATGGGCGACGCCTCGCGCATGCGTCTGTCGGGCAACCTGATCGTCAATCATCTGGAAGCGCAACGCGTGATCGTGCTGCAAGGCGCGGGTATCGCGTTGCTCGGCACCGAGGTGATCGGCGACGATCTGGCCGCGGGGCGTCTCGTGCCGTTGCTGGTAGACGAGGTGCCGCCGCGCGAACTGCCGATTCATGTGGTGTATGCGAGCCGCCGGCATCTGTCGGCGAAGGTGCGTTCGTTTGTCGACTTCCTGGCGGAGCGGTTCGCGAACGAATCGCTGTGGCCGTCGCTGGAGCAGATCAAGGCGTTGGCCGCGCGTTAGGCGCTGGCGGTGCGCCGCCGTTCATCGGTGATGACGGACGACGCCAAAGTTGCCTATCGGTGATGGTCGGGCTAACTGGCGCGCCGCACGCGGGGGGTAGGGGAAGCGGCCTGCCGCGTCAAACGCGCCAAACGCGTCAAACGCGTCAAACGCGTCAAACGCGTCAAACGCGTCAAACGCGTCAAACGCGTCAAACGCGTCAAACGCGTCAAACGCGCCAAACGCGCAAAAGACGCAAAAGACGCAAAAGACGCAAAAGACGCAAAAGACGCAAAAGACGCAAAACGTGGCAAAGGCGAAGGACGCCAGCCACGCCAAACCCCGCCTCCATCCCGCCCGGACGCCGCCCCTCGTTTAGCTATACTGGTTGCCAGCACCCATACGCGTAACGATCTGGGGGAGACATGACCGATCTGTCCACGCCGCGGCGCGCCGGTAGCCACAAGCTGCCAGCGGGCCGGCGTCTGCGTTTCGTCACGGCCGCCGCGCTATTCGACGGACATGACGCGTCGATCAACATCATGCGGCGCATCCTGCAGGCGAGCGGCGTCGAGGTGATTCACCTGGGCCACAACCGCTCCGTCGATGAAGTCGCCACCGCCGCGCTGCACGAAGACGCCGACGGCGTCGCCGTGTCCAGCTATCAAGGCGGGCATAACGAATACTTCCGCTATTTAGTCGAACTCTTGCGCGCGCGCGGCGGCGAGCGCATCAAGGTATTCGGCGGCGGCGGAGGCGTGATCGTCCCCGAGGAAATCGCCGAACTCGAACGCTACGGCGTGGAGAAAATCTATTCGCCGCATGACGGTCAGCGGCTCGGCTTGCAAGGCATGATCGACGACATGATCGCGCGTTGCCTGGAAGCCGCGCGTGCCGTCGAGGGCGGCCGGGAAAATGCGGTGGGTGCGTGGATCGCCGATCTGTCGGCGCGCAGGTTGCCGCGTTTGGAAGCGCGCACGGAGGCGTCCGCCGACCATCAAAGCGGCGGCGGTCGCGATCCGCTCCACAACGCTCGCGAAGCCGGCGAAACGGCGCAAGCGGACACCGTCCCGCACACCGTCGGCAAGGCGTCCGCCGACCATCAAAGCGGCGGCGGTCGCGATCCGCTCCACAACGCTCGCGAAGCCGGCGAAACGGCGCAAGCGGACCCCGTCCCGCTCACCGTCGGCGAGGCGCCCACCGACCATCAAAGCAGCGGCGACCCCGATCCGTTCCATAACGCTCGCCAGGCCGGCGAAACGCCCCAAGCGGACACCGCAACCAAGGCGCCCGCCGTCACGCCCACTGCGCCCGTCCTCGATGCACGCGATTCGGTATCGCCCACCTTCCGCCGACTCGCGCAACTGATCAGCGCGTTCGAAACGGGCGGCGTCGCGCCGGCCGAGCGCGAAAAACTGTCGGCGCTTGCGAAGGCGGCCGAGGTACCCATCCTCGGCATCACCGGCACCGGCGGCGCGGGCAAATCCTCGCTCACCGACGAACTGGTTCGCCGCTTCCGGCTCGACTACGGCGACGCGCTCACCATCGCCGTACTCGCCATCGACCCGTCGCGCCGCAAATCCGGCGGCGCGCTGCTCGGCGACCGCATTCGCATGAACGCGATCGGCGACTGGGGCGGCGGCGCGCGCGTGTACATGCGCTCGATGGCGACGCGCGAAGCGTCGAGCGAAATCTCCGACTCCTTGCCCGACGCGCTCATGCTGTGCAAAGCGGCGGGCTTCGATCTGATCGTCGTGGAGACGTCCGGGATCGGCCAGGGCGATGCGGCAATCGTGCCGTTCGTCGACGAATCGCTGTATGTGATGACGCCCGAGTTCGGCGCGGCCAGCCAGTTGGAGAAAATCGACATGCTGGACTTCGCCGGCTTCGTCGCGATCAACAAGTTCGATCGCAAGGGCGCGCCGGACGCGTTGCGCGACGTCGCCAAGCAGGTGCAGCGCAATCGCGGCGACTTCGCGAAGCCGCCCGACGCGATGCCGGTGTTCGGCACGATCGCCTCGCGTTTCAACGACGATGGCGTGAGCGCGCTGTATCAGCAAGTGGCAAACGCGCTGCGCAAGCACGGCTTGCGCGCGGGCGGCGGCCGTCTGCCCACGCTCGATAACGTGCGCTTTTCGAGCGGCCGCAACGCCATCGTGCCGCCGGCCCGTGTGCGCTATCTCGCCGATGTCGCGCAGACGGTTCACGCTTACCGTGAGCGCGCCGACGCGCAAGCGCGCGTGGCGCGCGAGCGTTGGCAACTGGTCGAAGCGCGCCGCATGCTCGGTGAAGCAAATGCGGGTGAGGGTGCGAATGCGAGCGCACATAGCAGTGCGGTCTCAACGTCAATGGCAAGCGTAGCGTCCTCCGCAGACCCAGCGCCCGAACAAGCGCCCGAACAAGCCACCACCGCCGAAACCCCGCTCGACAGCTTGATCGCCCAGCGCACCGCCGCCCTCGGCGAACGCGAACGCCAACTACTCGAAAGCTGGCCGCACACCGTCGCCGCCTATGCCGGCGACGAACACGTCGTCCGCATCCGCGACCGCGAGATTCGCACCGCGCTCACCGTCACGACCCTGTCCGGCTCCGAAGTCCGCAAGGTCGCGCTGCCGAAGTTCGTCGACCACGGCGAAATCCTGCGCTGGCTGATGCTCGACAACCTGCCCGGCTACTTCCCGTTCACCGCCGGCGTGTTCCCGTTCCGCCGCGAAAACGAAGACCCGACGCGCATGTTCGCCGGCGAGGGCGACCCGTTCCGCACCAACCGCCGCTTCAAGCTGCTCTCCCAAGGTATGCCGGCCAAGCGTCTTTCGACGGCCTTCGATTCCGTCACGCTCTACGGCGAAGAGCCGGACGAGCGGCCGGACATCTACGGTAAGGTCGGCAATTCGGGCGTGTCGGTGGCGACGCTCGACGACATGAAAGCGCTCTACGACGGCTTCGATCTGTGCGCGCCGGAAACCTCGGTCTCGATGACGATCAACGGCCCCGCGCCGACCATCCTCGCGATGTTCTTCAACGTCGCGATCGATCAGCAGATCGCGCGCATGGAACAACAGCACGGCCACCCGCTCACGCAAGACCAACTCGCCGCGGCGCGCCGAGCCGCGCTTGAAAACGTGCGCGGCACCGTGCAAGCCGACATCCTGAAGGAAGACCAAGGCCAGAACACCTGCATTTTCTCGACCGAGTTCAGCCTGAAAGTGATGGGCGACATTCAGGCGTATTTCGTCGAGCACGGCGTGCGCAATTTCTATTCGGTGTCGATCTCCGGCTATCACATCGCAGAGGCCGGCGCGAATCCGATTTCGCAACTCGCCTACACGCTCGCGAACGGCTTCACCTATGTCGAGGCCTATCTGGCGCGCGGCATGTCGATCGACGATTTCGCGCCGAACCTGTCGTTCTTCTTTTCAAACGGCATGGACCCGGAGTACACGGTGCTGGGCCGCGTCGCGCGACGCATCTGGGCCATCGCGATGCGCGAGCGCTACGGCGCGAACGAGCGCAGCCAGAAGCTCAAGTATCACGTGCAAACCTCGGGCCGCAGCCTGCACGCGCAGGAAATCGACTTCAACGATATTCGCACCACGCTGCAGGCGTTGATCGCGATCTACGACAACTGCAACTCGCTGCACACCAACGCATTCGACGAAGCGATCACCACGCCCACCGAGGACTCGGTGCGCCGCGCGGTGGCGATCCAGTTGATCATCAATCGTGAATGGGGTTTGGCGAAGAACCAGAACCCGAATCAGGGCAGCTTCGTGATCGAGGAGCTGACCGATCTGGTGGAAGAGGCGGTGTTGGCCGAATTCGATCGGCTCACCGAGCGCGGCGGCGTGCTCGGCGCGATGGAAACCGGTTATCAGCGCGGGCGCATTCAGGACGAATCGATGCTGTACGAGCATCGCAAGCATGACGGCTCGTATCCGATCGTCGGCGTGAATACATTTTTGAGCGCGCATCCGCATGAAGCGCCGCAGCCGATCGTGCTGGCCCGCTCCACCGACGCGGAAAAGCAAAGTCAGTTGAAACGTCTGCGCGACTTCCAGGCGCGGCATCGCGAGGACGCGCCCGCGGCGCTCGAACGCCTGAAACGCGCGGTGATCGATGACGAAAACGTGTTCGCGGTGTTGATGGATGTCGTGCGCGTTTGCTCGCTGGGGCAGATCACGCACGCGTTGTTCGAAGTGGGCGGGCAGTATCGCCGCAATATGTGAGGCGGGTATGAGCCGCGGCTCGGCAGTAGACGTATCCGAGCCGCGGCAAACCGCCTTGAAGCGAAGCCCTCGCCTCGCGCTCAGCGCGCAATCCCCAGCCGCGCCTTCGCATCGTCGTATTCCTTCGACAAGCGCCGCACCAGTTCCGCGACGCTCGGCACGTCATCCATCAAACCGACGCCCTGGCCCGCGCCCCAGATGTCTTTCCACGCCTTCGCCTTGTCGCCGCCGAAGTTCATCTTGGTCTTGTCCGATTCCGGCAGCGCGTCCGGGTCGAGCCCCGCGTTCACGATGCTTTCGCGGATGTAGTTGCCGTGCACGCCGGTGAACAGGTTCGTGTAGATGATGTCCGACGCCGTGGAATTGACGATGGCCTGCTTGTAGCTGTCCACCGCGTGCGCTTCTTTCGTGGCGATGAAACGCGTGCCCATGTACGCGAGGTCCGCGCCCATCGCCTGCGCGGCGAGAATCGAGCCGCCGTTGGCGATCGAGCCCGACAGCACGATCGGGCCGTCGAAGATGCGCCGCACTTCGCCCACCAGCGCGAACGGCGAAGTCGTGCCCGCATGGCCGCCGGCGCCCGACGCCACCAGGATCAGCCCGTCGACGCCCGCTTCCAGCGCCTTCTGCGCATGGCGCAGATTGATCACGTCGTGCAGCACGATGCCGCCGTAGCCATGCACCGCATCGACGATTTCACGCGCGGGCGCGCGCAGGCTAGTGATGAAGATCGGCACCTTATGTTCGACGCACACACGCACGTCGTGCTCGAGCCGCGTATTCGACTGATGAACGATCTGGTTGACCGCAATCGGCCCGATGATCGCATCGGGATGGGCGGCCTTGTGCTCGGCGAGCTGCGCCTGAATCTGCGTGAGCCATTCGTCGAGCAATTCCGCGGGGCGTGCGTTCAGCGCGGGAAACGAACCGACGATGCCGGCCTTGCATTGAGCCAGCACCAGTTCGGGATAGCTGACGATGAACATCGGCGAGGCGACGACGGGCAGCGCAAGTTTTTGCAGGACGGCGGGCAATGCCATGATGCGAGTCTCCTGATTTGAGCGACCGGTGCGGCGTGCAGCGCCCGGCGATGATGAGTTTAGCGGCACCTGGCTGACGGCGCTTCGACGCTCGCGCATCTGTCCACCATGCCGCCGTCTATTAAAGAACGGTCGTTCGATTATAGGCGAAGCGCCTCGCTTGCGTCCGCGTGTTGGTTTGGAACGGTTGGAGGGAGTGTTCAGGTTCTATGCTTGCGTGGGCTAACCCACTCGGGGTGTACATATTGCGCTCCTACAATGCACAGACTTCCAAACGACACGAGACTCCGTTATGGCCTTCGAGAATTTCACGCCTTTTCGCGTCGCCACGGGCGATGTCGACATTTTCGGAGTGAAGGGCGGAGCGGGGCCGCCGCTTCTGTTGCTGCACGGTCATCCGCAATCGCATCTGATCTGGCGGCGTTGCGCCGCGCAACTGGCCGAACACTTCACCGTCATCGCCACTGATTTACGCGGCTACGGCGCGTCGGACAAACCGCCGAGCGACGCCGCCCACACGCCCTATTCGAAACGCGCGATGGCGGCCGACCAGGTCGCCGTGATGCGCCACTTCGGCTTCGAACGTTTTCTGGTGTGCGCGCACGACCGCGGCGCGCGCGTCGCGCATCGCATGGCGCTCGACCATGCCGACGCCGTCGAGCGTCTGATGCTGCTCGACATCGCGCCGACGCTCGCGATGTACGAAGCCACCGACCGCGCGTTCGCCACGCATTACTTCCACTGGTTCTTCCTGATCCAGCCCGAGCCGCTGCCCGAGACGTTGATCGGCGCGAACCCGGCCGCGTATGTCGATTCGGTGATGGGCAGCCGTCATGCGGGGCTGGCCGCGTTCGAACCCGACGCGCTCGACGCCTATCGCTCCGCGCTCGCGCAACCCGGCGCGGTTCACGCGATGTGCGAGGACTACCGCGCGGCGGCGAGCATCGACCTCGAGCACGATCGCGCCGATATCGAGCGGGGCCACAAGATCGGCTGTCCGCTGCGTGTGCTGTGGGGCGACAAGGGGGTGATCGAAAAGTGCTTCGACGCGCTGGCGGAATGGCGCCGCGTGGCGCGCGACGTGAGCGGCCGGTCGCTGCCTTGCGGGCATTACATTCCCGAAGAGGCGTCTGAGCCACTGCTCGCGGAAATGCTGTCTTTCTTCGAAGCGGTCGAACAGTAAGCCGCTTCATTCATGCGCGAGCGCGCGCTTCTTTATGACCCGCCGCGCCCGCCGCTCAACCGAGCGGCGGCAAGCGGCGCGCGACCGGCGTCGACTTGACGATCGCGGTGCTGGTTTCCGCCCGCTCGGTGACTTTCGACAGAATCTCATCCAACTGCTCGATCGAATGCAGATACAGGCGGCAGATAAAGCAGTCGTCGCCCGTCACCTTGTCGCATTCGACGAACTCCGGAATGCGCCGGATCACTTCCTCCACCAGATGCAACTGACCGGGCAGGGGCTTCACGCGCACGATCGCCTGCAACGTGAAGCCGAGCGCGCGCGGATCGATCTGCACCGTGAAGCGCTCGATCACGCCTTGCGCTTCGAGCCTGCGGATGCGCTCCGCCGTGCTCGGCGCCGACAGGCCGACCGCACGCGCCAGTTCGGCGACCGGCTGACGGGCGTCCTCGGCGAGCGCGGCGAGCAGCGCCCGGTCGGTTTCGTCGAGCGACGCGGGCACGGAGGGAGCGAGGCGTTTAATCATGATGGCCTTCGATTCTTAGGTTTAATCGCCGGAAGGCTTAAGTTTAGCCATGTATTGGCGTCCTCGGATTAATTACACTGCCTGTCATGCAGGATTCAATTCGAGGATCGAATCATGGCTTCAAATGAAATTCGCCGCGGGGCCGCGGAGATGAGCATGGCCATGCTGATGTCGGGCACCATCGGCTGGCTGGTGGTGTCGTCGCAGCAGAGCTCGTTCAACGTGGTGTTCTTCCGCTGCATTTTCGGCGGCGCGACCTTGGCGCTGGTGTGCGCCGTATTGGGTCTCTTCAGGCGCAAGCTGTTTTCGTGGACGATGCTCGGCCTCGCCTTGCTCGGCGGCGCGGCGATCGTGCTGAACTGGGTGCTGCTGTTCGCGGCGTATTCGCGCGCGTCGATCTCGATGGCGACGGCCGTCTACAACACGCAGCCTTTCATGCTGGTCGCGCTTGGCGCGCTGATTTTTCGCGAGCGCATTAGCGCGTCGACGGTGGCATGGCTGGTGGTCGCGTTCATCGGCCTCGTGTTCGTCGTGAAAGTCGAGCCGGCGGTGTTGGCGGTGCCGGGGCAGTATCTGGTGGGCGTCGCCTATGCAGTGGGCGCGGCGGCGATGTACGCGGTGTCGTCGATCATCACGAAGCGGCTCAAGGGCACGCCGCCGCATCTCATCGCGCTGATTCAGGTGTCGCTCGGCGTGATGATGCTCGCGCCATTCGTGCGTTTCGACGCGCTGCCGACCAACGGGGTGCAGTGGCTCGAATTGATCGTGCTCGGCGTGGTCAATACCGGCCTCATGTACGTGCTGCTTTACGGCGCGATCCAGAAGCTGCCGACTTCGATGACCGGCGCGCTGTCGTTCATTTATCCGGTGGTGGCGATCATCGTCGATCGAATCGCGTTCGGGCAGACGCTCGCATGGATTCAGATACTCGGCGCGGTGCTGATTCTGCTCGCGGCGGCCGGTGTCAATCTCGGCTGGCGGATCGTGCCGCAGAAGCGCTTGTCGTCGACGTGACGAGCCTCCGCTTGCTCGCGTTCCGTGTGGATGCTACGGATTCCGGAACGAGGGATTGTTCATATGGGCGGATCAATGCGCGAACGGATCGCGCGCAAAGCGAGCGGCCATGCGGGTTCGCGCGACACCACCTGTATGCCGGATTAAAACGCGGCGTCAAACTTCTGTAGGGAAATCACTGATGCGGTCGCAAATCCGGCGCGCGTATCATTCGTAACGACGCTGATCACGTCCGACAGAATTTCCGCCGCTCGCCATTCTCATTGGTCGAGCGGCTTTCTTTTTGTGGCGACGGTTTTTAGCCGCACGCCGCTTGGACCCCACACCAGCGCGCGAGCGTCAAGCCTGACGGGCGACAAGGCGCGCGCCGTCCACCGCCAGCGGCCCATTTCGCGCCGCGAGTTCCTCGACGATCTCCCGCATCAGCGCCGGCCATTCGCCGCGCGGCTTGAGCATCGACGCGGCGGCGCGCATCGCGGCAGCTTCATCGAGCATTCGCAGCAGGACGTCGAAGCCCATCTCGCGGACTTCGAGCAGCTTGAACACGATCAACACCTTCAACGCATTCCTGGCATTGCGCGCCGGATCGGCTCGCAACCATGCGACGCGCGAAAACGCCCGCTCCAACGCTTGCCCGACATTCGTGAAAGGCGCGCCGTGGCCGGGAATCACTAGGCGCACGTCCCGCTCCGCAATCGCTTCGAGCACCGCTTGTTCCTCGGCGAAACCGCTTTCACCTTCCAGCTCGGGGAAAATCACGCCGAAGCCGTTTTCCCACAGCGCGTCCGCGCTGATCAGGATGCGCTCGTCCGCGCAATACAGCATCAACGAATGCGGATCGTGGCCGGGCGCACCGAGCACCTGCCAATCGAGCGCGCCGAGCCGCAACCGCACGCCGGGCGCGATGGTCTCGGTGAAGCGGAAGCGCTCGCAAGCTTGCCCCGTCGCGCGAAACGTCAGACGCGTTTCGTCCCATGCGCGCACGGCGTCGGCTTCGGAGACGGGAATCGCGGTCCTGCACGGCCACGTTGCCTGCAAGAGCGCGTTACCGCCGCAGTGATCCGAATGCAGATGCGTGTTGACGATCAGATCGAGCGGCCGCGCGCCGAGCGTCTGCCGCACCAGGGCGAGCGTTTGCGGCGCATGTGTCGCATAGCCGGTATCGACGAGCGCGGCGCACGCATCGTCGATCAGCAGCACGTTGTTCGACGAGAGCCAGCCACGCTCGAATACCTTGATGGATGGCGGCAGCGCAATCACGATGCGTTCGCCGATGCTTCGGGCTTCGGCATCACCAGAACGGTGGAGGCGCCGATCAACACGGTGTCGCCGCGCTGGTTCACCACCGCTCCATCGAGATGCGTCAGATCGCCGTTCAGGCTCGGCTTCCAGTAGGCGTCGCGCACGCGCCAGGTGATCGTGAGCGTGTCGTTCGCATGGACCGCCTTTTTCAGCTTGATGTCGAACTCGAGACCGAGCGGCTGCGCGTAGGTCGAAAAATGCGTCGCCAGCAGCGCCATGAAATAGGCGGTCGGCTGCGTGCCCGAAGCGATCAACCCGCCGAAGCGGCTTTGCGCGGCATAGGTGTCGTCGTGATGCAACGGGTTCAAGTCGTTGACGAGCGTGGCGAACGATTTCACCGACTCCGCCGAAAGCGCGAGCGTCGAGCTGAACGTCTCGCCTATCGTGACGATGCGCGGCGGCGCGTTCATCGCGGCACCTTCGCTTGCGTCGCCATGAGCTGCGCGTGACGCGCCTCGATCGCGTCCCACACCGCGCGCTTCGCGTCGTTGTCGAACGAGGACCAGCCGGCGATTTCGTCGATGCTGCGCAGACACCCTTCGCACCAGCCGGTCGACGCGTCCATCTTGCAGACGTTGATGCAGGGCGACGGCACGGCAGCGCCGTCGTCGTCGTGGCCGAGGCTTTCGGTCATGGCTTCACGCGGTTTCGCGCAGCGCCACGTCGATCACCGGCGCACCCGTCAGCGTAATCAATTCCTGTGCCGTGAGATTGAACACCGCATGCGGATGGCCCGCCGCGGCCCACAAGCTGTCGAGCGTCAGCAGGTCGGCATCGATCAGCGTCACCGGTTCGGTCGCATGGCCGATCGGACACACGCCGCCGATCGCATAGCCGGTTTTTTCGCGCACGAACTTCGCATCCGCGCGGCCGATCTCGCCGACTTGCGCGGCCACCTTCTTCTCGTCGACGCGATTCGCGCCGCTCGCGACCACCAGCACGGGCGCGTCGTCCTCGCGACGGCGAAACAGGATCGACTTGGCGATCTGCGCGACCGAGCAGCCGAGCCCGGCGGCGGCTTCGGCGGAAGTCTTGCCGGTTTCCGGCAGCATCACGATGCGGCCGGCGTGGCCGCGCTCGCGCAGCAACAGCGCGACGCGGCGCGCCGAGTCGGGCAGCGCGGCGAGATTGTCGGATTCGAGGAAAGCGTCGTCCATCATTGTTTTAGATCCTGATTGATTGGCTGAGGTCAAACACAGTTGCCCGCTTCGCTGCGCGCCTTGGCGAGCAGCGCCTTGCCGGCGCGCGATACGTTGGGCCGGCCGATCGACGTCGAGATGAAGTCGCCGATCGCCACGACTTGCGCGAGGTCGATACCGGTTTCGATGCCGAGGCCGTTCATCAGATACAGCACGTCCTCGGTCGCGACGTTGCCCGTCGCGCCCTTCGCATACGGACAGCCGCCGAGCCCCGCCACCGACGCGTGATAAATCTCGATGCCTTCCTGCAACGCGGCGTAGATGTTCGCGAGCGCCTGGCCGTAAGTGTCGTGGAAGTGGCCCGATAGACGTTCACGCGGAAACACCTTGGTCACCGCATCGAACACTTCGCGCGTGCGCTTCGGCGTGCCGACGCCGATCGTATCGGCAATGTCGATTTCGTCGCAGCCGAGCGCCGCGAAACGTTCGACCACATCGACCACCGAGGCCACCGGCACCTCGCCCTGATACGGGCAGCCCAGCGCGCACGACACGCTGCCGCGAATCCGCAGGCGGTTTTCCTTCGCCGCGCGCGCCACGGGTGCGAAGCGGTCGATGCTTTCCGCGATGCTGCAATTGATGTTCTTCTGCGAAAACGCTTCGCTGGCCGCGCCGAAAATCACGATCTCGTCGGCGCGCGCGGCGAGCGCGCCTTCGAAGCCGCGCATGTTCGGCGTCAGCACCGAGTAGATCGTGCCTGGGCGCCGTTCGATACCGGCCATGACGTCGGCGCCGTCGGCCATTTGCGGCACCCATTTCGGCGAGACGAATGACGCCGCTTCGACGTTGCGAAAACCCGCCGCCGATAAGCGGTTGATCAACTCGATCTTGATCGCCGTGGCGACGAATTCCTTTTCGTTCTGCAGCCCGTCACGCGGACCGACTTCGACGATTTTCACTTGCTGCGGTAAGGCCATGATGTGTCTCCTGCCGCGCTTGGCGGCGCTCCTTCATTGATGTCTCTCAGTGCCTGCTCGAAGCTCACCCGGCTCTCAATACCCGCGTTCGATATTCACCACGCCGCTGACCGTTTCGCCGCGCGCGAGCGCCGTGATTTTCCGCGCGACCTGCGCGACGCTTTCCTCGCGCAACGTCAGCGCGGAGATGTGCGGCGTGATCGTGATACGCGGCTCCCGCCAGAACAGATGATCGGGCGGCAACGGCTCCTCGCGGAACACGTCGAGCGTGGCGGCGGCGAGTTGGCCGCTCGCGAGCGCTTCGAGCAGATCCTGTTCGACCAGATGCCCGCCGCGCGCGACGTTGATCAGATAGGCACCGCGCGCGAGCTTCGAGAAGGTGCGCGCGTTCAGCACGCCGGCTGTATCCGGCGTATGCGGCAGCAGATTCACCAGCACTTTCACGCCGTCGAGAAAGGCATCGAACTGCGCCTCGCCGGCGAAGGTCGTGATGCCCTCGATGTGCCGCGCGCCGCGGCTATAACCGCGCACCGGCATGCCGAAGCCCGCGAGCGTTTGCGCGACATGCGCGCCGAGCACGCCAAGCCCGAGCACGCCGACCGTGAAGGTCTCGCGCGGATGCGGTTCGAGCACTTCCCAGCGGCGTTCGCTTTGCAGCGTCTGGTATTCGTCGAAACGGCGCAGGTAGCGCAGCACCGCGTGCGCGACGTACTCGGCCATTTGCGGCGCCATGCCGGTGTCCTCCAGGCGGATCAACTGGGCGTTGCGCGGCAAGATGCCCGGCTGTTCGCTTTCGAGCGCGAGGATCGCATCCACGCCCGCGCCCAGATTGAAGATCGCGCGCAAGTCGTCGCGGCCGGCCAGCATCTCGCGCGGCGGCCGCCACACGACCGCGAAGTCCGCCGGCGCGGTGTCGCCAGGCTGCCACTCGCGCAGATCGGCCTCGGGCAGCGCGCGGGCAAAGTCGTGAAGCCAGGCGGCGGCATCGGCATGCGGCATGTAGAAGAGGATTTTCATACGGTCAGAAAGACGCCTGCGTTGTCGGGGCGGATTGCGGGGAAGGCCCCTTGTGACGGCTGCGACGCGCGCGGCGCTTCAGACGACGCTTGCGGCATGGAGCCTCCTCCTTTTATGGGTAGGCTTCATTCTACTTTTTCGACGCCGATCGCGCGCGTTTGCGGACGGCCGTGCAATTCGCCGGTCACGCGGCACATGGCACCGGCCGTCGCTCGGGCCAGTCGCCGGCCACGTCGCCTGCTACGTCGACAGTCACGGCGCCGCCATCTCGACCGCCATTTAGCCCGATAAACAAAGCACAAAAACTTGGTTCGTTCGCGCGGCGCGCAGCGGGACAATACCTTCCCGGATTCCCTTTGCGAGGGACAGACATGCTTTCATGCACCAAATCGACATGGCCGCCGCGGCTCGTGACCGTGCCCGGTCTGCACGGCAGCGAGGGCGCGCATTGGCAAACATGGCTGGAGCGGCAGTTCGCGCGCTCGCTGCGCGTCGAACAGGCCGACTGGGACGCGCCGGACCTCGCACTATGGGCGAAGTCGCTGCGCGATCTGCTCGCGCGCGAGCGCGGACCGTTCGTGCTGGCCGCGCATAGCTTCGGTTGCCTCGCGACCGCGCATGCGTTGCAGCAGGCGTCGTATGCGAACGACGTGGTCGGCGTGCTGTTCGTCGCGCCCGCGAGCCCGGAGAAATTCGGCTTCGCGGGAACGTTCGACGCGCGGCGCCTCGGCGTGCCGTCGATCCTGATCGGCAGCGAAACCGATCCGTGGATGCCGCTCGCCGGTTCGCGCGATCTCGCGCAGCGTTTCGGCAGCGCGTTCGTCAATCTCGGCGACGCGGGACATATCAACACCGCGGCCGGTTTCGGCCCCTGGCCGCGAGCCAAGTATTTCATCGACACGCTGGTGCATTGCGCCGCGCCATTGCGCTTTCGCGAGGATGCCTTCGAGGCCGCGCAGCACGCATTCGTTTGAGGCTTCGCGCCGCGCTCGATGCACCGGCCCCGGCACGAGTGAGCCAGTAAGCGATCCGTTAGAATCCCGCTTCATGCCGCGCGTTCGTGCGGCCACCGGTTTTCATCATCGATAGGCGGGGACAAGATGGCAGGCAAGACGGGCACATCGCGCTGGCTGGCAGCCGGCATGACGGCAATCACGCTCGCGCTCGGCGGCGTGTCGACGGCGCACGCGCAAGCGTCGTTGCTCAACGTCTCGTACGACGTGACGCGCGAGTTGTACAAGGACATCAACGCCGGCTTCATCGCGGCGTACAAGCAGAAGACCGGCGAGACCGTGTCGATCCGCCAGTCGCACGGCGCGTCGAGCGCGCAGGCCTTGTCGGTGCTGCAAGGCTTGCAGGCCGACGTCGTGACGATGAACCAGCCGAACGACATCGACCTGCTCGCCGAAAAGGGCCAACTGGTGCCGACCAACTGGCGTGCGCGCATGCCGAACGACAGCGCGCCGTACACCACGACGATGGTGTTCCTCGTGCGCAAGGGCAACCCGAAGCACATCAAGGACTGGGACGATCTCGCCAAGCCCGGCGTGCAGGTGGTGATCGCCAATCCCAAGACCTCGGGTAACGGCCGCTATACGTATCTGGCCGCGTGGGGTTATCGCAAGCAGCACGGCGGCACCGACGCGCAGGCGCTCGACTTCGAAAAAGCGATCTTCAGGAACGTGCCGGTGCTCGACACGGGCGGCCGCGGCGCGACCACCACGTTCACGCAGCGCGGCATCGGCGACGTGCTGGTGACGTTCGAAAACGAAGTCGCGCTGATGAACACAGGTGTGGGCGCGGGCAATTTCGAAGCGGTGTATCCGTCGGTGAGCTTGCTGGCGGCGCCGCCCGTGGCGATCGTCGACAAGGTGGTGGACAAGCGCGGCACGCGCAAGGAAGCGCAGGCGTATCTCGACTATCTGTGGTCGGCGGCCGCGCAGGAAATCATCGCGCAACATCATCTGCGTCCGCGCGACAGGAACGTGCTCGCCAAGCATGAGGCGGAGTTCAAGCCGATCAAGACCTTCACCGTCGAAGAGATGTTCGGTAGCTGGCAGAAAGCGCAGCAAACGCATTTCTCCGATGGCGGGACGTTCGATCAGATCATCGTGGATAGGAAGTAAAGCTTCGCGTGAAGCACAAAGGCCGCCTTCGGTTCGTTACCGAGGCGGCCTTTTTTATTGCGCGAATTGCTATCGCATGCGCTTGTTGCGTTTAGTTGGGCGCAGCGTGCGAGTCATGACCGTGTTCGCAGCCATGCTCGCAACCGCTCTGATCGAGCGGCATCTGTTGCGCCGCTTCCGCCCGAATCCCCAGGCGCTCCAACAGCTTGCGATCCGCCTCCGCTTGCGGATTGCTGGTGGTCAGCAACTGATCGCCATAGAAAATCGAATTCGCGCCGGCGAGAAAGCACATGGCCTGCAACGCTTCGTTCATCTGCTCGCGTCCCGCCGACAGACGCACCATCGCGCGCGGCATCGTGATGCGTGCAATTGCGATCGTGCGCACGAACTCGAATGGGTCGATCGCTTCCGTGCCGGTCAGCGGCGTGCCTTCCACTTGCACCAGGTTGTTGATCGGCACCGACTCGGGATACGGCTCCATGTTCGCCAGTTGCGCGATCAAGCCAGCCCGCTCGCGGCGCGACTCGCCCAAACCGACGATGCCGCCGCAGCACACGTTGATGCCCGCGTCGCGCACCCGTTCGAGCGTGTCGAGACGGTCCTGATACGTGCGCGTCGAAATGATCTGGCCGTAGAACTCCGGCGACGTATCGAGGTTGTGGTTGTAGTAGTCGAGGCCCGCTTCGCGCAGAGCTTGCGCCTGGTGCGTCTCCAGCATGCCGAGCGTCACGCAGGTTTCGAGACCCATCGCCTTCACGCCGCGGATCATGTCCTTGATCGGCTCCAGGTGCCGGTCTTTCGGATTGCGCCACGCGGCGCCCATGCAAAAGCGCGTTGCGCCGTTTTGCTTGGCGGCGCGCGCGGCGGCGAGGACTTCGTCGACCGGCATCAGCTTGTCGGCCTGCAGGCCCGTGTCGTGATGCACCGACTGCGGACAGTACGCGCAATCTTCCTCGCAGCCGCCCGTCTTGATCGACAGCAGCGTCGACAGTTGCACGGTGTTCGCGTCGAAATGCTCGCGATGTGTTTGCTGCGCGCGGAACATCAGATCGTTGAACGGCAGTTCGTACAGCGCGACGATGTCGGCGACGCGCCAGCGCGCGAGCTGTTTGCTGTCCGATGCGGCGCTATTGGCGTTGTGATTGGCATTGTTGTTGGCGGCCGCCGTGTCGACCGGCGTCGGAGCGATGTTCAGTTGCGTCATGTCGTCAATCCTCATGGATGGATGTGATGTTGATCAGCGCCGCGCGTCGCGCAGCGTCTGCAAGAGTCGGTCGATGTCGAGCCGGTCCGCCGCGAGTTCGGGCGAAGCCGGACTCAGATGCGGCACGATGCCGAGCAAGGGCGCGTCGTGTTCGCGCGCAAGATGCTCGCGGATCGACGCGATGTTTTCGTCGGGGAACGTCATGTCGGGGTCGACGCGGTTCGCCACCCAGCCGGCCAGCGTCAGTCCGCGCGCGGCGATCGCTTCGGCGGTGAGCAGCGCATGGTTGATGCAGCCGAGGCGCAGGCCGACCACCAGCACGACCGGCAGCTTCAAGGCGACGGCGAGATCGGCGGTGTCCGCAGTCGCCGTCAACGGCACGCGAAAGCCGCCGACGCCTTCCACGACCACGACGTCCGCGCGTTTCACAGCTTCGGCATGGCAAGCGACGATGTGCGCGATATCGAAGGTGACGTTTTCCAGCGCGGCCGCGATGTGCGGCGCGGCCGGTTCTTTCAGCAGATAGGGCGTGCGAATGTCGGGCGGCAACAAGACGTTCGATGCGGCGTCGAGTTGATCCGCGTCCTCGTTATGCAGAACGCCGTCGAGTTCGAACGCGCCGGCGGCGATCGGCTTCATCGCGGCGGCTTGCAGGCCTTCGCGAACGAAGCCGCGCAACAGCGCCGACGAAACGAACGTCTTGCCGATTTCCGTATCGGTGCCGGTGACGAAGAGAGACAGCGCCGTGCTCATGCCGCTTTCGCTCCCGCTTGTTGAAGGCCCGCTTCGAGCCGGTCGAGATCCGCTTGCGCGTGCGCGGCGGAAAGCGAAATACGCAAGCGCGACGTGCCGGTGGGCACGGTCGGCGGACGAATCGCCGGCACCCACAGACCCGCGCGGTCGAGCAGGGCGGCGATGTCGAGCGTGGCTTCGTTCGCGCCGATGACGAGCGGCTGCACGGCGGTATGCGAATCGACCGGAAGCCACGGCGTGGCTTTCAGCATCTCACGCGTGCGTTCGATCAATTGCCGAAGATGCGCGCGCCGCGCATCGCCTTCGTCGCCGCCGATGATGCGCAAACTCGCCGACACCGCATACGCGGCGGCAGGCACCGAGGCCGTGGTGAAAATGTACGGACGCGCGCGCTGCACGAGCCATTCGATCACGGTGCCGTGCGCGACGACGAACGCGCCCGAGACGCCCGCCGCCTTGCCGAGCGTGCCGATCGAAATCAGGTTCGGCGAGCGCAGCGCGGCCTGCGCGATCGCGCCGCGGCCTTGCGGACCGAGCACGCCGAAGCCATGCGCGTCGTCGAGAATCAGCCACGCGCCGTGTTGCTCAGCGAGTTCCAGCAGACGCGGCAGCGGCGCGATATCGCCGTCCATGCTGAACACCGTATCGGAGACGATCACTTTCACTTCCGCGTCGGAAGCGTCGAGCATCGCGCTCAACGCTTCGGTATCGCAGTGCGGGTAGATCTGCACGTCGGCGCGCGACAGGCGCGCGCCGTCGATCAGCGACGCGTGATTCAACGCGTCGGAGAAAAGCGTCGTGCCGCGGCCCGCGAGCGCGGTGAGCGTCGCGAGGTTCGCCATGTAGCCGGTGCTGAAGTACAGCGCGCGCGCATTGTCGACGAAGCCGCCGACGAATTCCGCGAGGTCGTCTTCGAGTTGCGCATGCGCGCGCGAGTGGCCGCCGAGCAGATGCGAACCGCCGCTGCCCGCGCCATAGCGCCGCGCGCCTTCCCCGATCGCGGCGATCAGTTGCGGATGCGCGGCGAGGCCGAGGTAGTCGTTACTGGCGAAGCCGATGATCTCGCGGCCGTCCACCGTCATGTGCGCGGCGCACGGCGTGTCGGCGGTGCGGCGGTGACGGCGCAGGCCGCGTGCGTCGATGTCCTTCAGGCCTTGTGCAAGTGTGTCGAGCAAGTGCATTAGCGCGCCTCCGCGAGCGTGGCTTCGAACGTTTCATGAGTGCGCGAGGCGAGCAGCGCGAGTTCTTCGTCGTCGAGAATGTACGGCGGCATCAGATACACGGTGGTCGAAATCGGGCGCAGCAGCAGCTCGCGCTGCAACGCGTTTTCGAAGAAGCGGCGCGAGAATGTCCTCGCGTGTTGAGCGTCGTCGATCACCGCGTCGAACGCGAAGATCGTGCCGCACTGGCGCGGATTGCGCACCTGCTCGTGCCCAGCGAGCGGAGCAAGCGCGGCCTTCAGTTTCGCGGACTTCTGCGCGTTGACGGCGAGGACGTTGTCGCTCGCGAACAGGTCGAGCGTGGCGAGCGCCGCGCGGCACGCGAGCGGATTGCCGGTGTAGGAATGCGAATGCAGGAAGCCGCGCGCGGTGTCGTCGTGATAGAAGGCCGCGAAGATTTCATCGCGCGACAACACGATCGAGAGCGGCAGATAACCGCCGCTAATGCCTTTCGACAGACACAGAAAGTCCGGCCAGATGCCCGCCTGCTCGCATGCGAAGAACGTGCCGGTGCGGCCGCAACCGACGGCGATTTCATCGGCGATCAGATGCACGCCGTACTGGTCGCACAACGCGCGCAATCCGGCGAGATACGACGCGTCGTGCATCGCCATGCCGGCTGCGCATTGCACGAGCGGCTCGACGATCAGCGCGGCGATTGTGTCGGCGCGCGCTTCGAATAGCGAGCGCACGTGATCGAGCGCGCGGCGCGCGACGTCGTCGGCGGTCTCGCCAGGCTGCGCGAGACGCGCATCGGGCGACGCGACGACGTGCGCGTGACGGATCAACGGGTCGTAGGCGTCCTTGAAGAGCGCGACGTCGGTGACGCCGAGCGCGCCGATGGTCTCGCCGTGGTAGCTGTTGGCGAGGCAGACGAATTCCTGCTTGTCGGCGAAGCCGCGATTGCGCCATGAGTGGAAGCTCATCTTCAGCGCTATTTCGACGGCGGATGCGCCATCGGACGCGAAGAACGCGTGGCCGAGCGTGTTGCCGGTGAGCGCGCCGAGGCGCTCCGCGAGTTCGATGGCCGGCTCGTGCGTGCAGCCCGCGAGCATCGCGTGTTCGAGCGTGTCGAGCTGGTCTTTCAGCGCCGCGTTGATGCGCGGGTTCGCGTGGCCGAACAGGTTGACCCACCAGGAGCTGATCGCGTCCAGATAACGGTGATCGGCGCGGTCGTAAAGCCACGCGCCCTGGCCGCGCGCGACGGGAATGAGCGGCAGACGCTCGTGGTGCTTCATCTGCGTGCAGGGGTGCCAGATGGCGCGCAGGCTGCGGGCGATCCAGTCTTCTCGTGATGACGGTTGTGTTGCCGGGTTTTGCAAAGCGGGTACTCCAGGATGCTTTTTGCCGCTGCGCGTAGGGCTTTTTAGGGCCGTTTCGTTGCGCTGCGCGCGGCGTTTGGCGATGCGCGCGGGGTCGAGATTAGCGGTTTATTTCGTTGCGCGCACCTGCGCTGGAATTTGGGGTTTTGCTTGCTGGGCTGGGGTTTGGGGCTGTTCGACGCAGGTCGTTTCTGTTTTCTCGTGAAGGTCGCTGATCGGTGCAGTTGACGACGGCAAAGTAGTGGGATGTAGGTGGGGTTTGGCCTGCTCGGCGCTGTTGTTTTGCGCGTTTTGGCCTTTCCTTATCTTGGCCTTTGCTTGATTTGTTAGTGGTCTATTGGCGTTGCCCCTGTGCGGGGCGGCACCTACTTTCTTTGCCGCCGCAAAGAAAGTAGGCAAAGAAAGCGGCTCACACCGCCAGCTTTGAAGCGGGTCCCCTGGCTTGGAGGGCGCAGTGG
>NZ_FRAB01000058.1 GCF_900142195.1 Paraburkholderia terricola | reverse complement strand
GCGCTTGCCGCAGATCCGGTCGGCGGCTTCCCATAGCGTGATCAGGGCATCCCGCACCTCATCGTCATACCGCCGTTGCGGGCCGGGCCTCGCGCTCGGAGGTTGAGGCTCCCGGCACAGAACGCGGATAGCGTGCTTGCGGTGATAGCCGGTTACCTGAACAAACTCGTCCAGTATCTCGCGCTTCTCATTCCGGTCCGAACGGCGGTACCGCTCACCGACTGCCTCGGTCAATTCCCGTCGTGTTGTCATGCTGAGCTGCCTCGCCATAAGTCGCTCCCGCCAGCATTCTGACGGGTAGCAAATTACATGAGGCAACGACCCTGGCTCGGTAACAAAAAACCTGAGTCAATGCGCCGGACGTCCTGCTTGACGCTATCCATTAGGAAGATATTGTTCCGCCGTGAGCGGCGGAAGTGGAAGAACCGGCGAAGCGTCGGTTTTTTTGCGGTGGCGCGGCATCGTCCCGGTAGGGGGACCATAACGGGGGCTCTGACGTCAGATCTGCTGGCGCAGGGATGACAAGAACGGCTACGGTGCCATACCGCGATGCAGGCGAGGCAGCATGGATTTCGACGTGAAGCCGCGCGCGTGAAGCCATCAATGGCTCGTGTGACAAGTTCGGGTCGCCCCACACCCGTACGGTAGCGCGCAGACATGTCTGCTAGGCCGATACAGAGTTGATCCGTGACACCGAATCACCTTTGCAAGGATCCCGATGGCGCGCTACCAATTCGAAGGAGACCTGACGCATCTCGAACGGATCATTCCGTTACTTGTGCACGGAAATCCCCTCGCGCTAGCGTACTGGCGGCGTCGCATTTCGTCGCTATCGCCGCAGCAGAGTCTGCTTCCCGACGGAACCAGGCGCGTAACCCGACTGCTTAACGTATTCGATGAAGTCGAGCGCGCATTGATATCAGGCAAGGCCACCGCCCGACGGTCACCGGGATGAACCGTGACGAGTTTACGTCTCAGTCACAGGGTCTTCAAATCCGGCAACAGGCGCTCGACTTCCCGCTTCATTACGGTGCAGCACACAGACATGCCTGAGGTAGCGGGAGGCTGCGGTGACGCCTCTCAAGACCGCGTAGACGGGTGGGTCCAATGGTGCCGGAGTGGCGGGAATGGGGCCTGCTCACGATGGCGGGCGAAGAGAATTTCCGCCTGCATCGCATCGACGAGGCCCTATCACTCCTTTCCCCCACCGTTGATCCCGCTTCCAATTCGCCATACCTGCTTTCCCCGCTCGGAGAGCTCGCCGCAACTATGCTCCGCGTCGGCCTCCGTTCCTTCTATCGCCATTTCGCCGCCGGCCTGTTCCTGTGCCTTTTGCTTCTGCCTGTGCCGCGCTGCCATGGCTTCATCGTGCGACCTGCCTGCGTAATTCATGGTCATTTCGCCAACTCCTCCAAAAAGTAGTCTTTGCAACCTGCCAATCTGCCCAGCGCGTGTCATTTCTGGAGCGACAATCCCAATTGCTTGCGTAGCCTGTCCAATACATGGTGTTCACCCATCCAACGGATCTCCCGCTTGCGCAGAAGGCTGCGCCTGTACCGCTGCAGCGACACGCCGAACATCAGCGCCAGCCCGACCGCGATTCCCCACATTGCGTACGTCATATCATCCTTTTCAATCTGTTCTCGCTTTACATCAGGCGACAGACCGCACGATAGAGAAATAGCACGCGCGCGCCCCAGCGTTTCCAAAAATCATGTTGAATCACTCAGTGCTTATGGCGCAGCCAGTCCTTGATCGGATGCGCGTCTAGCCAACGGGTAACCGGCTCGTCCTTGTGTTCTCGCCTGTATCGTGCCGCTGCGAATATCGCGACGCATAGCAGCACCACGATCCCCACTACAAAACTGATCATTGACTGGCTCATGGCAACCCCCTTTGAGGTCAAACGCATGCTTATATTTTAGGTGACCAGAGAAATAGCAGGAGCCATCTTCATTCAACGCTCCTTGTTTCGCGCGAACCTCGCAGCTGCATAGTGCGAGACAGGCTTTCTCGACCGTCGCCGTCAGGCGAACTCGCCCGCATCTCTTGTGGCGGCCGCTGGCGCGAGATTCACGTCAGAAACAATCTGGAGACGGTGGCGAGCCGGCACATGCCCGGGCGCTGCACCATCCGGGCCAGCGCGGATCTTCCGTACGAGTCTTATTGCAGGCGGGACGTTGGCCAACTACGGCGTCGAATCCATGCTCGCTTCGCAATCCCGCCGGAACGGTGGCACGAACGACCGCTGCGCCTCGGACGCTGCCGTTGAGCTGGCGCCTGGACGAAAGGCCGTTTCAGGCTACCTTGCTCTTAAATGCAGCACAGGCGATGGTGGCACCCCTGATCGCCGTCACAAGCCAAGCGGCGTCGCCCCCTTTAAAGGTGTATAGGGCGCTCCACGAAGCCGGGAATTGACAGATCAGGAAACATTCTCGCGACAGGGCTGTAGCTCATGAAATCAAATACCGGTTCTGTGGCCCGGCGACATACTGCTTGTTTGCGATTTCGAGAACCTTTTCACGAAGCTCGTCAAAGGCGCCAAGCACCGAGCGCTCGTCGGATCCAACGCCAGGCTGCAGATTTCTGAGCATCGCGTCGTCGACCATGAAGGTGATTTCCCGCGAATTGTCGTACCCCCAGAAACACACGCAATGTCGGGAGGCATCGTAGCTACGGCTGGGGTTGGGAAATTGAAGCAACGCGATCAGTTTTTCTCGTACACGGCCGAGTAGCGCCACTTAGTGGCGTTGGAGTCGATCATGGCGTAACTGGCGCGTCTTTTCTCTGCTCTCAGAGCATCCGCTGCGTCGAGTATATGAGCACGCGTCCTGCATTCGACGGCGTACTCGCTCTCCCTGCCAATTGCAGCCAAAGCGGGTTTGAGTTGCGATCGCATGTGGGGCCCCTAAGCTGGAGGTCGCTCATGGGCGACCGGTCTCCCCACTGTATACCTTTTGGCTGGCACCGACGTCTTTATTTACCTGAAATCCTTGTTCAGTTTTCCGAAACGTTATGCAAGTCGACATCGAAGATTCGCTCGGACGGCGACCGCCAGTCGCTTGTCCAGCGCTTTTTGCTCCGCCATCCGCAGGCGCTGATCATCCAAATGGCGACCACCGCCGTGTGTAGCTGTTGAAGTTCGCAAATTCCGCTAATGGTGTCCGTTGGAGCGCTAATCGTGTCCATTAACTCCGCTAACGCAGCCAAACACTGTTATCGAACATACGCATCTCGCGATGACGGCTGATCGCGTCCAGCGCAGCAGCGAAGTGACCTGACCGGCGAAATACAGAAGCGGGGACTGTTTCCAGGAGCTGAAGCAGTGGCCCGACAAGGGTATCGGTATTCTTCATGATTGGCCTCCCACGCCGCAGAATGCGGCGAATCGGTTCGAGACGATGCCCAGTAGCTCAGGAGTTGACGAGACGTACCAGTAGCTCTCTCTGGGACTGACGTGACCAAGATAGACAGAGAGCGTCGGAGCGAGTTCGGCGGCCGATGCCCCATCTTCGTACCGTTGCGTTGGGCGACGAACGGCGAACGAGTGCCGCAAGGAATGCAAGGTCGGGCGCCGCCCATCGGGTAGATGCAATCCGAGCTTCGCCGTCGCACATGAGAACCACCGCGACAGGGTGTCGTAATCGAGGGCTTGTCCGAAATCTGTGACGAAGAACAACGGTGCTCGCCTTGCGTGACATTTGTGCTCCCGCCGATCGGCATACTGCTGGAGGTGAACAGCGGTTGTCGGGTGCAAAGCTACGATGCGGGACTTCTTGAATTTGGTTTCGCGTAGAACAACATGGGGCGGCTCATTCCGCAAGTGCACGTCGCGTTCCTTGAGGTGCAATGCTTCGCCGACGCGTAGCCCGGAACTGGCAAGCAGCCCCAGTACCGCGACATAAGCGTCGGCGCGCAACCCTCCTTTCGGTCGCGCCGTCGCTGCTGCGTGCAGGATCGATTGCAATTGTTCCTCGTTCAGAATGTACGGGGGATTGCGACGCGGGGATGGCAGCAGATGATTGTCGGGGACTGAGGTTGCCGGATCGATAGCCTTTACGAAGCGTAGAAATCCCCGCAGGGCACTGAGAATAGCCACCTGGGTTGGCGGAGCACGGTGAACCCGCGTGACCCATTCGAGCACCTCCTTGGCTTTGATTGATTCACCTGGATGCTCGATGGCATGGTCTTGCACAAAGCGTGTGAGGACCCCGCCATGGGTATACCGGTAACCCAGCAGCTTGCGGTGTTCGACGTAACGGATCAGCAGATCCCGAAGTTCCTCACCGTTCATGATCTGTCTCTCGGCCAAGGCATGGCGATGCGCGCCAGCGAAGGCATGTCGAGCTTTGCATAGGTGGCGGTGGACTGGAGGGACTGATGACCCAACACATCGGCGATGTTCTTGAAGCTCATGCCACGCGTCAGCATGGTTGTTGCCGCGGCATGGCGTAAGAGATGTGCAGCACCGCGTGCGGAGGCAATACCTGCACGATTCAACGCCCGGCGGACGATCCTGGAAATTGCGCTCGAGTCTGTGAATGGTCGGGCCGGCGGTAGCGCTTGCAGGAAGATCGTCCTGTATGACGACGGAGGCCGTTCTCGTTTGATGTAAGCGAGCAATGCACGCCCGACGTCGCGGAGGAGCGGCAGGTCCCGGTCACGGCGGGACTTCGCACCTCGGATATGAATGATGCCGTCGGCCCAGTCCACGTCATCCAGACTGAGGTGCATGACTTCAGCAGCCCGCATCCCGGTTCTGGCGAGCAACAATATGATTGCTGTGTTCCGCAGCGGCTGAAACGTAGCAGCGTCGACCCCGCACTTGATGAGCCGTTCCACATCATCGTTCGTCAGGCTGGCTGGAAGCGTCGCGTGACGCCATCTCCTGATTCGAGGTAGTGCTTCCTCGAGACCGGACGGCACAAGACCCATCACGGTGAGAAACCGCAGCATCGCGCGCAGCGCGACGATTGGCGAATTCGATGGTCGGCGCCTCTTGCTCGAAAGTTCGCGGTGCAGATATCCGCGGAAATCTTCGATTGACAGGTCTTGCCAATTCGGTGGGTCGTCGCTGCACCAGACGTCCAGGAAGCCTCGGACAAACCGGCCGTACTTCCGGCGGGTGCCCTCTGCGAGGCCCTTGACGGCGCCCAGATACGCGTCAAACTCGCTGAGGAATTCGGCCGCGCACGTAATCGAACGTGTGCGCGTCTCGGTACGTTGCTTGCCGCACGTCAGTTCAGACTGTGCCATGATCTTCTCCTTACCGGCCACCACGGCCGGTAGGAAAAGTGCAGGACATTATGCGAACCGTTGCAACCCAGTTCGTCTCGCGCGATCCCGCCTGCAAAATCGCGGTGGCGCCGTCGTCTGCATGGCGCTTCGCCTAATTTCCCGTTGAGGGTAATCGCGAATATCTTAAGCTTCAGATATTAACGAATCCCGGTCAACCCTCAGTTGGGTCCGGCCAGTTGGATTTGAAGCGCATCCAGTTCCGCGTCGGTTTGTTCGCGGATAGCGCGCATCATGTGTTCCGCATCACGATCGATCGACGATCTGGGCGGCACATGCCGTTGGATCGATAGCTCGACCACCCGCGCCGCAACCGTGGTCGGTTCGCCCTGCGCTGCGGAGCCGGCGAGCTTCTCCATGCAGACGCGCAGGCGCTTGCCATAGAGCTTCCGCTGAGCCGCCGTCATGCTGTGGTCGATCTGCGCCAATGCCGCGGTCGCGCGCGAACCGGCCGCTTCGAGATCGCTCATCGACGCGACGATGACGTCGATGCCGAAGGGCTTCAGCTCTGCCCGGTAGGCAGCCGAGAAGGCCTCCATGGCCGCCTGCGACGCGCCCGATACGCCATCAAAGTGACGAGGCGTGTCCGCCGTCCATGAGCTGATCTGGACGATGCGTCCGTGCGCCATCCGCAATGCCGGGAGGAAGGCGTTGATCACCGCCAGCCCGCCGAACACATTCACTTCAAAACCCTGCCGGATCTCCTCCAGTGGGAGAAGTTCAAGCGGGCCTGGGGACAGGTGCGTCGTGTTGTTGATCAGAATATCGAGCCCGGAAGCGCCGATCGCCTCGGATACGCCTGCAGCCCAGGCACTTACCGGCTCCGCATTCTTCAGATCGCACACCGCCAGACTGACACGCCCGTTGGATGCACGCCGCAGATCCTCCGCCTCCTGTGACGAATTGGCGGTGCCGAAGACGATGTAGCGCTTAGCGGCGAGTCCAAGCGCGATCTCGCGTCCGAGCCCTCGCCCTGCACCCGTTACCACGACGGATCGACCGGGCCTTCTAGTCTGCCTAATCTGCGTCGGCATGTCGTGCGCCCTTTGCTCGAAGGTGGGAAGCCTCATCCTGTTCGAAGGCGTTCCTGCACGATGGGAGCGACTTCAGTGCCGAGGAGCTCGATCGACCTTTTCATCGCAGCCGTCTCGGGCGACGCGGTACTCATCTGGAAAGTGATGCGGGAGACGCCGCCGAGCGTTTCGCTGGCGCGCAGCATCTTCGCCGCGACTGTTTCCGGGCTGCCGACCAGGAACGCGCCTTCCGGACCGGCCATGTCGTCGAACTGCGCGCGCGTCGGCGGCGACCAACCGCGCTCGCGGCCGACCTTGCCGGTCAGGTGCGCCCAGCCGGGAAAGAAGGCGTCGCGCGCTGCGGCATCGGTCTCACCGACGAAACCCATCGCGTGAATGCCGACCTTGAGTTTGGCAGGATCATGTCCCGCCTCGGCGCCTGCCTCGCGGTAGTAATCGACCGCCGGCCTGAACCGCTCGAACGTCCCACCGATAATGGCCACCATCAGCGGAAGGCCGAGGGTGCCGGCGCGCGCGAACGATTGCGGCGAACCACCAACGCCGACCCAAAGCGGCAGGCGTGGCTGATGAGGCCGCGGGAAGACTCCCTGACCATTGAGTGCTGGCCGGAATCGACCTTGCCAGGTCGGGTGGCTCGTTTCGCCGAGCTTCAGGAAGAGCTCGAGATTCTCCGCAAACAAGTCGTCATAGGCACGCGTATCGAGACCGAACAGCGGGAAGGCCTCGCCGAACGACCCCCGCCCGACGACGAGCTCGGCGCGACCCTTGGAGATCAGCTCGATCGTCGCGAATTCCTGGAAGACGCGCACGGGGTCCGCAGCGCTCAGCACCGTCACAGCGCTGGTCAGCCGGATACGGCTGGTGCGGGCAGCGGCCGCGGCGAGAATGATCGACGGCGCGGAATCCAGGAATTCCACGCGATGGCGTTCCCCGATGCCGAACACGTCGAGCCCGACACGGTCGGCGACCTCAACCTCGTCAAGCAGGTCCGCCATACGATCTGTCGCCGACGGAAGCGCGCCGGTCGTGGGATCGGGCAGGATCGCCGCAAAGCTGTCGATGTCTATTTCCATGGGAGATACTCCTTCCGTTTCATGTCGAGCAGCTTCCTGGCTATGCCGATCGGGCATTGATCGACCGCGCCGGATGGCCGGTCTTCCCTCCCCAACAAAGCTGACCGACTGCGCCCTAGGCAAATGGTCGGTCCCGCAGGGATCACGCGAGCACCTCCGCCAACTCAGCCAGGTTTCCGAAGGGGTCAGCGAAGAAAGCGATTCGGCGGCTGATAGCCTCGACCAAGATCGGTTCGACGACGATTTTTACGTCGCGCCTACGAAGCTCCTCCACGGTCGTCTCGATGCTGGCCACATTCAGACAGAAGTCGTGATAACCGGCATAGGCCAAGCTGCTCTCAAGGTCCGTGAATGGATGCGCGTCCTGCGGTGCGGGTGCTGATCCACCGGGTATCTCGATGTAGAAATCATCGTCTGTCGGGGGAGCGATAAAGGCGAGCGTCAACTGGTCAACCTGCCACTCGGCCACCACGCGGAAATCGAGCACCTCGACATACCAGCGCTTGAAGGCTTCCAGATCAGGGGTGCGGACTGCCACGTGGTGACCGCGCATGTCAGCGAATGGAGAATTGCCGTTGGGTGCTGGCGGTATGAAGTCAGCCATTGATGATCCCTTTTACATTGGCGGGTGTTAGTCGGCGACGACTGGCATCGCCTTGAAGTCACCTGTCAGCAGAGTGGCACGGACGGATCATGCAAGACCGCATCCCGCGAGCACCGCATTGAATGCGAGCGGCGGCACATCAAAACCTGAAAGTCGTCTGTAGGCCGATCATCTTGATGGTCTGCGCCGAGCCTGTGTCACGGATGAAGTCACCGGGTTGGAAAGCACTGAGCGATCCCGTGACGTTCAAGTTCGGCGTCGCCTGCCAGCTTACGCCAAGTTCGATCTGCTTTCCGATGAACCGCGCGTCGCTATCCTTGCCGCTGCGCACCAGAAATCCGGGGATCGAGTAGATTCCGTCGTGAGTGCTCTGACGCCAATAAGCCACCCCAGTCAGCGACACCGCGACATTCTCGTGCGGATAAACCGTAATCGATGGTCGGACGTGGATGAGGTTTCTTGGACCGATCGGCGACAATGCTCCGAAATACTTGCCGTTGGGGAAAAGCGGATTCAGTGTTCCCAGCTTCGCATCGTTTGGGTCACCGTCGCCGGATACGACGTCGGCCGTGAGACCGACCTCGGGCCGCAGGTACGTGTCCCGGAAGCGATACCGCGTCTCGAACCCCGCACCCCACGCCTCCGATCGGTGGCCGGCAAACGTGCCGCGCTGGTACGCGGCCTCGACGTTCCAATACCAGGTGCCATTGTCTCCGAAGATCCTTGAACCGAAGGTGTGCGCCAGTTGCCTGCCGGATCCCTGATCGAAGACAGCGTTTTGATCATCCAGGCCGATGTAATACACATCGAAGCCGTTCAAATGCGTCGCGTCGAGCCACTGTGTGGCGTAGACGCCCCATACCTCTTTGTTGCGCGAGCGTCGGTCATTGAAGTCCCCCAGCCTTGTGTCGACCGGCTGAAGGTAGAAGCCGGTCACTTGGCGTGTCTTGCCGGTGTAGATCGCTTCAAATCCGTCGAACGGCAGCGGAACGCCGGTTCCGTAGCGCCTGTCGATGAACCGTCCCGAACCAAATGACACCAGCTTCCGCCCGGCCGATAGACGGAGCGAGTCATCGCCCGCCAGGGCGAAATCCACGTCGACAAAAGCCTGCAGCATGTCGACGCCCGTCGCGTCCGCCGGCCCTTTCGGCCGATCCGTCCCTGAAATCCCCGAAAGGATGGGCATCGCAAAAAACCGGACGTTGCCGACGTGGAGATCGGCGTAAGGCATCAGGCGATTCCAGACGTAACTGTCGTTCGGCGATGCCCCCCAGTTCACATTATCGTAGCCTTCGAAGCGTGAACGTGCCTCGAGGCCAGTTGTAAGGTAAATAGAGCCGTCGTCGTTCAGCGGAATGTATTTGAACGGCTCCGCCCAGTCGCCCGTCCGTTTCGCGGGATCGGCGAGCCATGACCAATCTTCCGAATAGCGCTCGATTGTCAGTGTCGGGGCGCGTTCCACGTTGGTCGAAACCTGCGCACTTGCCGCGAACGGTATCGCCGCAGCGGCCGCGACGAACATCAAGCGCCATCCGGCATTCGCCAGCGAAGAGTTGCGTTGACCGCCATCGCGGGAGGGAAGACGTCTTGCGCGTTTGACCCGTAGCATGGTGATGGCGAGCATCGACATGACACCGGCTCTCAACAGCGCGCCTGGCCGATACTCGCCAACCATTGCGATCAGCCCGCGTCGGTCTCGACAGGGGTCTTGAGGAGCTGCTGCTCCCACAGATACGCAATGCCGCTGCCGCCGAAGTGCTGGATGAGAATCTCGGTCAGTTCTTCGACATGCTCGGTACGCGCCCAGTCGCGCTGCCATTCGCCAGCAAGCGCCATCACGGTCATCGGGTTCGCGCCAGCCGCGATCATCCGCTGGACGGCAACCTCGTGAGACTCCTTCGAAATGCCGCCCGACGCGTCGGTGATCACCGTCACGTCCCAACCTTCGCCGGCGGCCTGGATCACAGGCATCGCGACGCAGACTTCGGTCCACAGGCCCGCGACAATGAGTTGCTTGCGACCGGTCGCCTTGACCGCGTCCACGACCTTCTCGTCTTGCCAGGTGTTGACCAAAGTCCGGTCGATCACCTCTTGGCCCGGGAAGACGTCGGTGATCTGTTTGAAGAGGACGCCACCGCGACCCGCGATCACGCTGGTGAGAACGGTCGGAACATTGAAGGCTTTTGCCAGCTTCGCCAGCGCCGTCGTGAGGTTGACCACCGCCTGCGGATCGTGGCTGTTCAGGTTTGCGAGCTGATAGGGCTGGTGGTCGATCAGAACGAGCACTGAATCTTCGGGGCGAAGAAGCGAGTCTAGGCCGTTGCGAAATGTCATGGCGGGTCTTCCTTCCTAAATTGGTTTCGTGGATCGCTGAGGCATCGAACGAGACGACGCCCCCGGTTCGAATGTTGCCATTCCCCTTTCCGGTGCGGTAGCATCGCCGGATGATATGCTGTGTCGCACGAAGGGGAACGCTGAATGGAAATTGAGGATTTGCGGACGTTCGTTGAAGTCGCGGATGCGGGTGGCGTGACGCCTGCATCGCGCCGGCTCGGCATATCTAAATCGATGGTCAGCCGGCGGCTCGTCCGGCTCGAGGCGGAGTTGAGTGTCCAGCTCCTCGCCCGCACCACGCGGGGTGCCGCGCTCACCGAAGCGGGGGCGACGTTCCGGGAATACGCAGCGCGGGTGGTTGCCGAGATCGACCTCGCCAAAGAGACTGTTCTGCCGGCGGGCGAGTTGAGAGGACGCCTGCGCGTCGCAGCGCCGCTGTCATTCGGACCGACGCACTTCGCGCCCGTCCTCGCCGACATGGCGCGGCGCTATCCGGAGTTGCACATCCACGCGGCCTATACGGATCGGTTCGTCGACCTGATCGCAGAGGGATATGATTGCGCGATCCGCGTCGGAATGCTGCCCGATTCCAACCTGATCGCAAGAAGAATTGGCCCGCTTATCGGTAAGTATGTCGCGTCGCCGGCTTACATCGAGAAATGCGGATCCCCCGAAACGCCTGAAGAGCTCGTGACCCATCAGGCGCTGATGCAGGGAACCGAGACATGGCTCGCTACGGTCGGTGACAAGGTCATCACGATGCGGCCGCAGGGTCGGTTCAAGGCCGACAACGGCGTTGCCCTCATTGCCGCTGCGGTCGCAGGGATCGGGATCGCAGCTCTCCCTAACGACTTGATCCAGGAGCATCTGGACTCGGGCGCGCTGGTGCAAGTGATGCCGCATCATCCTATTCCAGAGCACGGCATCTACGTCGTACGGCCCCCGGGACAGCACCCGTCGCGTAAGGTTCGGGTCCTCACCGAGATGCTGATCGAGTGTTTCGGGCGCTCGACCGAGGGTACGAAAGCGCTCTCGACATAGAGACTGCGGCTGTCGGGGTCGAACAAAGGGCACGGCCAGCCTACATACGATCCTGTTGGCAGTTATCGCGATGTCAGCACGAAGCGCCTATCAGAATGGCAAAACGCTATCGTCAATGACGATGTCGCATCCTCTGCGGGAACGCTCGAACAATCCGATCCACGGAAGCCGTGTCTGGGCACCTAGTACTACTGTGTTAAAAAATAAGGCATTATTCGCTTGTCTTCAACTGCGTTATGAGGAGAGCGATGGAAATCTCTGCGAAGCGGTTCGAGGAGTACGTGTCTCTGAGATGGCCCAGTCGCTTGGACACGCTGACCGTGTCGAGCCGTTTCGCGGCTACTGCACGGGGTTGATGCTGCCGGTTAAGCGTAAGAGCGTTGAACCCATGGCGGCGCATTTGTCGCCAGACCGGGTGCGTTCGGAACATCAACGTCTGCATCACTTTGTGGCCGATGCGCCGTGGTCGGACGACTTGGTGCTTGATGCGGTGCGCAGTTACGTACTTGAGCGAATTAGCCGGCGCGCGGGTTCGCCTGAGGCGCTGATTATTGACGATACCGGCTTTCCGAAGAAGGGTAAGCACTCGGTCGGGGTCGCTCGGCAGTACTGCGGCCAATTGGGTAAGCAGGACAACTGCCAGGTCGCAGTCAGCATCTCGCTTGCCAATGAACACTTCAGTCTGCCGGTGCGCTACCAACTGTATTTGCCGCAAAGCTGGGCAGATGACCCGCAACGGCGTAAGCATGCCAAAGTGCCCGAGGCGCTTGAGTTCGTCACCAAGCCGATGCTCGCGCTGCAACTGCTTGAGAACCTCGGCGAAGTGGAATCGCTGCCCGAACTGGTTCTGGCTGACGCCGGTTACGGGGCGAGCACGGAGTTCCGCGAGCAACTCACGGCGATGGGCTTCACTTATATGGTCGGGGTGACCGGGACGGTCAGCTTGCAGTCGCAAGCGCTGGCGCCGCTGCAAGCAAAGGAGCTGGCCATGCAATTGCCGTCGCGACGCTTTCGCACTGTCACGTGGCGCGAAGGCACCCACTGCGCCTTGTCGTCGCGTTTTGCGGCGGTACGGGTGCATTGCGCCTCCCGCGCAGCCCGGCCAGGCGAGGCCAGCGCGGAGCAATGGTTGTTCATCGAGTGGCCCACGGCAGAAGTCGAGCCGACCAGGTATTTCCTCAGTACGCTGCCGGCTGATACGCCAATCAAGGAACTCGTGCGACTCGCAAAACTGCGCTGGCGTATTGAGCGCGATTACCAGGAGCTCAAGCAGGAACTCGGCTTGGGGCATTTCGAGGGACGCAGCTGGCGCGGCTTTCACCACCACGCGACGCTGTGCATAGCGGCTTACGGTTTTCTCGTCACTGAACGTTTGGTGGTGCAAAAAAACTCCAGCTCATCGGTTACTCGGCGAGGTGTCTTCCTTACCCAAAGGCTTCCGGCCCCGGGGCGCCCCTGCGTAAGCAGCGACACGTGGCGGATTCAATCACAACGTTGCGATTGGAGCTTGCTGCCGCGCTACTTGCTTGCCTTGAACGGTGCCCGTGCTGCGGCCGGAAAACCGAGTAGTTGTTAACACAGTAGTAATAGGGACGATAGTCGCGCAGAGGCGTTGCGGATCATGGGCGCCCAGGTGGTTGTCGGCGATCTCCTGGTCCATGACGATGCAATCCGGGCGCTCGCCGACGTCAGTGCAGCGTACTTCTGCTATCCGGTTCGCCCAGGGATTATTCCAGCAATGGCCTATTTTGACGACGCGGCCAGGCGGGCAAACGTGAAGCTCATCGTCAATATGTCGCAGATCTCTGCACGAGAGGATTCAAAAAGCCACGCAGCACGCGACCACTGGATTGCCGAGCGCATCTTTGACCGGTCGGGTGTTCCGACCACACATCTTCGTCCCACCTTCTTCTCGCAATGGCTGTTGTATCCGCACTCACGCACAGCGATTATCGAACAAGGGATCATCGACCTGCCGTATGGAGCGGGTCGCCATGCGCCGATTGCAGCGGAGGACCAGGCACGCCTGATCGCGACAATACTCGCCGCCCCAGATGGACATGCCGGAAAGACCTATAACCTCCATGGACCAGTCGAGCTTGATCAGTCCGGAATCGCTGCAGCGGTAAGCGGGGTCTTGGGTCGCGAGATTATCTATCAGCCATCGACCATCCCACAATACCGCGAGCGCCTGGAGAATGCGGGCCTGCCGGAATTTCTGATCCAACACTTCTGCGCCATCGCCGTTGATTACAAGGACGGCATTTTTTCCGGCGAAGATGAGGTTATTGCGAGACTCACAGGGAAGGCACCGATGACCGTTCAGGCGTTCGTTTCCAAGCACCGCAACCAATTCGAAGCCGGTACCGGAATCTGAACGGTCGGTCGGCGCAACGGCCCGCATAAAACGCCAGAATCGCAGCATCAAATATTACTCACAGGAGAAACGAAGTGAATGTAGATCTCTCGGGCAAGATCGCCCTCGTCACAGGTTCAACAGAAGGCATTGGTTTTGCGATTGCCCACGCGCTTCATAACGCCGGGGCCGACGTTGTTGTAAACGGTCGCACCAGACAAAAGGTCGATGCGGCCATTGCGCGCCTTGGGGCGCGCGCGCGGGGTCATGCCTTCGATCTCGCCACCGCCGACGGTTGTCATGGCCTGATCGAAGCCGAGGTCGAACCAGACATCGTCGTAAGCAACCTCGGGATTTTTCAACCGAAAGATTTTTTTGATACCGATGACGAGATCTGGGATCGTCACTGGCAGATAAACGTCATGGCGGGTATGCGACTCGCCCGTGCTTATTTGCCAAGGATGGCAGAAAAGGCGTGGGGTCGTTTCGTCTTCCTGGGTTCGGAATCCGCATTCAACGTCCCCGTAGAGATGATTCACTATGGCATTAGCAAAACGGCGGACGTGGCTCTCGCTCGCGGCCTCGCGAAGCGTATGGCAGGCATCGGCGTGACAGTGAATTCGGTCCTGCCCGGGCCGACTTTTACCGAGGGAGCGGGCGAAATGCTTAAGGACCAAATCACGGCCGACGGGTCCTTTGAGCAAGTCGGTATTGACTTCGTGAAGACCTATCGACCGACCTCTATCATCCAGCGACCCGCAACGGTAGAAGAGGTTGCGAATATGGTGGTCTATGTCGCCTCCAGGCAGGCATCAGCGACGACCGGTGCTGCGCCCAGAGTCGACGGTGGCGTGGTCGATTTCATCGTTTGACATCGGCCTTCGATCAGCCGGACGCTAGTGCTCGCTACCCTCATTGACCGCGATAGGCCGGCCTGGCCGCTGGTCAATTCATTGCGCTTGCTCATTGTGCTTCGGTATGAGGCGGATAGATACCGTGTCGGCTATCCATCAGCGATTCCCAAAGAGCCGCTACCTCGCCGTCTGACTTGCGGCCGAATGACCCGCTGCTTTTCGCAATCAGTCTTCATCTCGGGCGGCAGCGAACTATCCGTTGTACTGCTCGCCATTGTGAAAGTCATTGACGAACTTCTCCGCAATGAAATCCATCACAAGGCGCACAGCCGCCTGCCGTCGCATGTCCACGTGGGCGATCAGATAGATATCACGCGACAGTTTTTCTGCGCCCACAGGCAGCGCGATTACGCGTTTATCGTCTGCCGCAAAAAAATGAGGCAACGCGGCAATCCCCAGACCTCCGCGCGCCGCGGCAAGCTGGCTCACCAGATCGTTGCTCCTGAATCCGATGCGGCGGCCATCCGCGAAGTCAAGTAGCCATACTTGCTCCGGTACGTGATCGAGTGCCGCGTGATAAGCAATGAACTGCCATTCGTCGGATGGCCGGCTGATGTAGCCCTGCGCTGCATACAGCCCATACGTCACGCTTCCGATTCTCCGGGAAACATAACTTGCCTCGGTAGGTTGAGTCAGGCGGACGGCAATATCCGCCTCCTGACGACTGAGCGAGATCATCGGCTGCGTGCCCAGGAGCGTCAGTTCAATTTCTGGATGCCGTGAAGCAAGTTCGGCAAAACGTGGCGCGAGGAAGACGCTCGCGAAAGCAGGCGGTGCACTGACAGTGACTCTCGCCCGCGCTCCCGTCTTACGGCTTCGTACTGCCCTTTCCAATGCATGAGCCTGCGCCTGCATGCCCTCGGCGACGCGCGCAACGTCGATGCCCGCATCGGTCAGACGCCAACGTCTCGCAAGACGGTCCACCAGCGTTTCTCCCAGCGCGTGCTCCAGCGCTGCGATACGCCGCGCAACCGTCGCGTGATCGACCTGCAGCTTGCGCGCCGCACCCGACAGAGTGCCCGCCTCCGCCAGGGCAATGAAATGTCTCATGTCATTCCAGTCGAACATTGGTGCAAATTCTCACAAGCGATGTGAATGCTTTCCGGGTTCCCGACTTCCGGTACGAGTGCTATTTTTCATGACGCTTGACATCTTATCGCGATGCCGGCGCCGCGTGCATACGCCGCATCTCGCGGCATCCATTGATAGCGATGGAAGTTAACGATTTCCGAGGAGCCAGGTTGATCAGGATTCTTCCCTTATGCCTCGGCACGTTTGCGCTTGGCATCGACGCGTACATCATGGCGGGCTTGCTGCCCGGCATCGCCAACACCTTCGCGGTCTCTGCCTCCGTGGCAGGTCAAACAGTCACAATCTTCACTGCGTGTTATGCCGTTGCAGCGCCGGTGTTTGGCGCACTGACGGCAGGCAAACCCGTGCGGCGCGTGCTGGGCGCAGCGCTGGTCCTTTTCACGCTCGCGAACACCCTTAGCGCACTCGCAACAAGCTTCCCCGTTCTGCTCCTGTCGCGCGCGGCGGCAGGAGTCGGCGCCGGCCTATATGGTCCCAGCGCCTTCAGTGCTGCTGCAAGCATGGTTTCTCAGGAACGACGAGGCCGCGCACTCGGCCTCGTTGTGGGCGGCCTCGCGCTGGGCACCGCCGTGGGCGTACCGTGCGGTCTCATTGTCGCTGGGGGTTTCGGCTGGAGAAGCGCGATGTGGCTGATAGTGGCGCTAGGTGGAATCGCATTCACGGGCGTCGTATCGCGCATGCCCGAAATCGCCGCCTCGACACCACCTTCGCTTCGCCAACGCGTTGCAGTACTGGTCGATCCACGTGTCGCGGCAACTATTGCTGTTTCATTCGTCACATCTGCGGCATCAATCGGGCTTTACACCTTCGTGGCACCGCTGCTGCGCGCGAGCGGCGGCATCACTGACCCGTTGCCCTATCTGTGGGCCTGGAGTGTAGGCGGGGTTCTCGGCATCTACTTCTGCGGCGCGCTGATCGACGCTACCGGCCGCCCCGAATGGGTGATGTCCGTCGTACAGATTCTGATGGTCGCAGTTTTCGGGACCTTGGGACCAGCGCTGCCCTATCCCGTAGCGGCTCTCGCCCTGTTTGGTGTGTGGGGCGCCGCGGCGTGGTCCTCGCAGGCGCCACAACAACACAGATTGCTGACTTTGCATCCGGATAAAGCAAGCGTTGTCGTCGCATTACAGAGCTCCGCGCACTATCTCGGTAGCGCTGCTGGCGCTGCGCTGGGCGGGCTCGCCCTTGCCGCGGGCATCCGTCTTACGCAGTTGCCGATGTTATCTACAGCACTGGTCGTCATCGCCCTGTCAGGGCAACTCGGCATTGCCCTCTGGGCGAAGTCGGACCCGATCCGCTCTCGCCCAGGCGAGGCATGATCTAATCAAACAGGAAGTTCTCAATGAAAGCCATTCAGTATCGAAAATTCGGGGGCCCCGAAGTCCTCGAGTACGTCGGATTGCCCGACCCCGAGCCGCGAGCGGGCGAAGTGTTGATCGAAACCACTGCTATCGGTGTCAATTTTCCGGATATTCGGGAGCGCTTGGGTGTCTATAACCGGGCGGAGACGCAGGTCGGCGGCGTGACGCTACCTCAAGTCGGCGGGCTGCAAGTGGTCGGCCGTGTGCTGAATGCCGGCACCGAGGCGCACGACCACCTGGTTGGGCGCAAGGTGATGGCCCTGATGTCGAAGGGCGCTTACGCGCAACGTGCAGTGGCTCGCGCTGACATGCTCGTTGAACTCGAAGACGATGCCGATGATTTCGTCATGGCGAGCGTGCCGTGTCAGGGCGTAACTGCATTTCTCGCTCTTCAGGTTTGCACCGTGCTGCGCCCGGGCGAAAGCCTGCTGGTCCATGGCGCAGCCGGCGGCGTCGGCAACCTCGCCGTCCAGATTGCGAAAGTACTCGGTGCGGCCACGGTAATCGGGACCGCGAGCTCAGACAGCCGCCGAGCCTTCGTACTGAGCCGTGGCGCCGACCATGCGATTGCGTATGACTCGCCACACTGGCCGCAATCGGTCCTGAGCCTCACCGACGGGAAAGGCGTCGACGTGATCCTCGAAACAATCGGAGGCGACGTCTTCGACGAGAACTTCGCCTGCCTTGGCATGCTCGGCCGATGTGTTGTCATCGGTTCGACGCGCGGCCCCGGCAAACCTCTCGCGCCGCGTCGGTTGATGGCAAAAGCGCAAACGCTGACCGGAGTCTATCTGCCCTCGTTTTTTCAGCGCCCAGACCTTATCCAGCGTGGTCTGCGCTTCCTGAAAGACGGCATTGGACAAGGACTGATCCGACCGAGGGTTGCGGCTACGCTCCCGCTCAGCCGCGCGGCCGATGCGCACGCCATGCTCGAACGCCGGGAGGCCCAAGGCGTCATCGTCCTTGATCCGAGGTACTGATCAGTGGCGCTGCTCCAAGGCGTTCGCGCAGGTCAGCTCATGGTCCCGCTCGCTGAACGTTCTCCCTGAAAGATCGCAATCCCAGGATTATTTATGAGAAAAATATACCTCGTCGCGGCCGCGCTCGCCGGTGCGTTGATGTGTGTAGGGGCAACGCAGGGCGCGGAAACGGATGTGGCTCCTGTGAATCTTAGCTCTGCGCACCCATTGCCCGATGGGTCGCTTGAAGATGTGAAGAACCGCTTCAGGCAATTGACGTCGGCGGCAAACCGGCACGACGCTACGGCCATAGCGCAGATGTTCTGGGACTCACCTTCAGCGCTGCTGGTCGCCAAAAGCGTCGATCCGGCGGAGGGAAGCTGGGCGGGTTTTTGGGGATCTGAATCAGTGGCTCACAAGCTTCAGGACATATATGCTGCCGGCACACTCACCCTGTTCCCTGACTGGGTAAAGCTAAAAGCCGTGGGCATTTCTTCGACAGTCGCACAAACGTATGCGCCGATGAAAATCGCCGTCAACTACGGCGGCCAGGATCCATCTCCGCGTCCATTTATCATGATCATCCAATGGCTGAATTTAGATGGTCAATGGAAAATCGCCTCGGAAATCATCTTGCCCGTGCCATCGCCCTGATCCGCCACGGTTCAGTCGTAACACGCGATATAGCCGCAACTTACCGCTGATCCAAGTCGTCCTTGCCGATGAAGTTGGCCGCCGCCTGTCGTAAACATGGCTGCTGCCACAAAAATCATGGCAGCAGCGCTTTCTTGGCCTCCCGGAGGATGGAGGACGACAACTGCTCGTCGTTCACCATACGCGCCATGGTAAGTGCGCCCATCATGGTTGATAGCATGACGAGCGCCTTCTTCCTTGCCGCAGCGGGTGGCAGTTCGGTGAGACGGCTTGCGATCAGGTTGACAAGGTTCACGATGCCCTCCGTGGCCGCGTCGCGCACTTCGTCGCTGGAGCGTGCCAACTCGCTTGCGAGTGCGACGAAGGGACAGCCGCTGCCAGGATCGTCCCGATGCTCCAGAGAAAGATAGTCGTTGATTGCGACATTCAGACCCCGGACGTCGGTCGAACGCGACAGCGACGCTTCCATCGATTCGCGCAGCGAACCGGCGGCGAGTTGCAGCGACTCCAGTACTACGTGTTCCTTCGATGTGAAATGTTTGTAGAATCCGCCGTGTGTCAGGCCCGCCTGCGACATAAGATCGGCGACGGCAGTCCCGTCTATGCCGTTTTCCCGAAACCGGCTGGACGCCGCCTCGATGATGCGCTGGCGGGTCTCGGCCGCCTCCTGTCTGGATTTTCTCATGACCTCAATGATCTTTCGTGAATTTGGATTTGATATAACATCTAGCTCGTTGGTGCAAGTCGGAGACGCACTCATTGCGTAGGGAGTGATACGAAGTGTCGCGCCCTACGGATCCACCACCCAGCGCGGGGCACCCCGTTCTCCGCTAGCCGGTCGCCATCAGTTGATCAAGGGCGCGTCTGCGTCGACGCGATAGCCACTTGGAGAGGAATCCCCAAGATCAAGGTTATCCAGAAGTAAAGGACTTTTTTCGAATAGCTCCGCCGCCCACTCCACAAAGACGCGTGCTTTAAGTGCAACCTGCCGGCGGTGCGGAAATACGGCAGCAACCCGCATCGGCCTTGGCTGCCACTGAGACAGCACTTCGACGAGTGCGCCTGAGTTCAGGTACGGCGCAAGTATGAACCGCGGAGCCTGAATCAACCCCATGCCACGAGCACTGCATATTGCACAGGCCTCCGCGTCGCTGATTGAAAGCACAGCCGGCAAGCCGACCTCGACCGCATCACCGTTGATGTCAAACATGAAGTTCGCGACTCTTCCGGTAGCGTGTGAGAGGCATTGCACTGCCAGATGTTGCTGGAGATCCTCCACGCGTTGAGGTTCGCCGTAACGGAAAAGATAGTCGGGGCTGCCAGCAGTCACTATCTCCAAATCACACAATCGGCGCTGGATGACGCCTGGGTCTTCAGGTTCCCCCATGCGGATTGTACAGTCGAGGTTCTCATGGCGCGGGTGAATGGATTGATCATCCAGTCCGATCATCAGCTCCAGATCAGGGAACCGTTTTTGAAAGTCGTCGATGGCTGGCAAGACAACAATTCTTCCAAGCGCCATCGGCAACTGAACGGAAAGCCGACCTCGCGGTCCGTTCTGAGCGCTAGCCAGCATCTCTTCCGACTCCCTGATCTCGGCCAGGATCCGTTTGCAATGCCTGTAGTACTCCGCTCCTTCCAGAGTAAGGCCAAGGCGCCGGGTTGTCCGCTGCATCAGACGAATCCGCAAGTGTGCTTCCAGCTTCCTGACGACAACTGACACCGTCGAACGCGGAAGACGGAGCGCGTCCGCCGCACGGGAAAAGCTGTTCAGCTCGACCACCTTGGCGAACACCTGCATTGACTGAAACCGGTCCATATCGTCTCATTTCCTGCCATGTGCCGTCGAGAAGCGCCATAAGCACGTAGCAACCGCGAACTATTTGAACCGATGCACACGCAGGCCGTTGCAGTAACCGTTTTTCTCGTCGACTCGACGCCGTATCAGACAACCACCCGGGTCACGGAGGACACAAGGCAACGGCCAATCCTCTCACCTGACCGGAACCGCCGCTGGCGAACTATTCGATGCCACCCGGGCGTCCGGGGAGATGTCCCAGCCGCCGCCCAGAGCACGAAATGCCCCCACCGCAGCGCGCGCCGCGTCCGCGCGTGAGCTGTCCAGATTGTCACGCGCGACGAGGAGTTGACGGTCCGCGTCCAGCACGTCTGTGAGGGTTATGGCTCCTGCTCTGTAGGCGCGTTCGGACAAATCGCGGGCGCGCGTCAGTGATGTCACTTCGCCCTGCAACTCCTGCCGTCGAGCCTCTGTCTGGGAAAGCGCTGTGAATGCGTTCTCAACATCCTCAGCGGCCTTGAGCACCGCCTGGCGATACAGTGCAAGCGCCTCCGCGTTCGCGCCTCGCGCCTGTTTAACCTCCGCATCCACCTTCCCGAAGTCAAACAGACGCCACCGAAGCGATCCAGTACCGACCGGCTGAAACGCTGCCGCGGTAAAGAGGTGATTGGTGCTCACGCTGTCAAAGCCAAGCGCGCCAGACAGGGAGATCTTCGGGTAATAGCCCGAGATTGCCGCGCCGATCCGTTCACTTGAAGCAGCGACTCGCCGCTCTGCCGCGATGATGTCAGGTCTACGCCTCAGGACGTCCAGTGGCTGGTCGTTATCGTCAATTTTCGGGATCGCAGGTATGGTGGAGGAGACGGACAGTTCATGCGCGTACGTTCCCGGCTGCGCACCCATGAGCACATCCAGGCGGTTCAGTTGCGCCTCAAGCGACGTGCGCAGGGTAGGTACGGTAGACCTTGCCTGCTTTAGCAGCGCCTCGGCCTGGGCAATCTCCCTCTCGTCTGCCGCGCCGGCGCGACGCCGTACCCGAACAAGCTCAAGAAGGCGTCCGTCCGTGCCAATCTGATCCTGCGCCACCGCAAGCCGGGTCTGGAACCCTCTGACCTGCAGGTATGCATCGGCGGCGTCGGCGGCCACCGTAATGCGCGTGCCGAGTTGCTCGGCCTCGGCCGCCTGTACTTCGTCACGCGCCGCAGCAGCGCTGCGACGCAGTCCGCCGGCCAGATCGATTTCCCAGCTCGCGGCAGCCCCAACGTTGTACTCGCGCTGATCGCGACTGTAGCCAGGAAACGTTCTCGCGATCGTACCGACCGGACTTAACAGGCTCTGGTGTTCAGCGGTGCCCGTCGCGTCGAAATCAAGCGTTGGCAGAAGCTGCGCGCCCGCCCCCGCTGCGACCGCCCTCGCCTGCTGAACGCGGGCAAACGCTGCCGCGAGGTCCAGGTTCTGTGCAAGAGCACGCTGAACGACGGTTACGAGCATCGGGTCATCAAATCCGGCCCACCAGATGTCAAGGCGCGGAGCGGGCCTGGACGCTTGCTGAGTGCTTGTCGCAACCCGGTTGTGGAACGGCACAAGCTGCGTAGTCGGTGCCGCATATTCTGGCCCCACCGCACAACCTGCAACGCCCGTTGCAATCGCAACGCCCGCGGAAATGACACGGAGCAGGCTTTGTGACGGTTTGCGCACGACCGTGTGAGGTATGCCTTCGGCCGTCTGCCGCCGGCATGCCGTTTTCACTCCGCTGATCTCGGGCAGATATCGCGCGCCGTCATGCGGCTGGTGTCGAAGATTGCCAGCTTCACTCTGCGAACCTGAAACACACATTAGTCTGCGAGCAAAGGCAGTAGTGAAGATCATGTGCGCTCCTTGCGGCCAAATTTGCGAATGAAAACATAGAAGGCAGGGGTGAACAGAAGTCCGAAGCACGTCACACCCAGCATGCCGAACAGCACCGCCGTTCCGAGGGACTGGCGCATTTCAGCGCCGGCTCCTGTGGCGACCGCGAGCGGCGCGACTCCCAGGATGAAGGCAAACGACGTCATCAGAATGGGACGCAGGCGTGTGCGTGCAGCGTGCACCGCGGCGTCAACCGGTGTGGTTCCCTCGCCCTCCTTCTGACGCGCAAATTCGACTATCAGGATTGCATTCTTCGCAGCCAGTCCGACGAGAACGACGAAGCCGATCTGCGCCAGGATATCGATGGGCATGCCGCGAGCGATCAGGCCAGTGACCGACGCGAGAATACACATCGGTACGATCAGGACGATCGCAAGCGGTAGCTTCCAGCTCTCATACTGCGCGACGAGAACGAGAAACACGAAGAGCGCAGCTGCTCCGAATACCAGGAGCGTCGGGGTGCCGTGTTGCTGCTGCTGGTAAGCCAGGTCCGTCCATTCGAAACTGATACCCTGCGGCAGCACCTGATGGGCAAGCTCTTCCATGCGATGGAGTGCTGTACCGGTGGCAATGCCTGGCGCTGCGACACCCTGAACCTCTGCGGCAGGGTACAGGTTGTAGCGAGGCACGCGATAGGGAATCGTACGGTTCTCCATTTGCGCCACCGTGCCGATTGGCACCATCTCACCGAACTGGTTTCGCGCCTTCAGACGCGTAATGTCCTGCGGGGTATGCCGGAATTGCCCGTCAGCCTGAACAATGACCTGATAAGTTCTGCCGAGATAGTTGAAGTCGTTCACGTACTGTGAACCGAGATAGACCTGCAGGGCGGAAAACACATCCGTGGGTGTGAGCCCGACCTTTTCAGCCCTTACACGATCAATATTCGCGAAAACCGATGGCGACCCCGCATTGAACAGGGTAAAGACTCCAGCAAAGCTCGGATCCCTGTTGGCGGCAGCAACAAGGGCATTCGCCGCATGCACAAGCGCCTCAGACCCGAGTCCTGCGCGGTCCTCCAGCATCATCTTGAACCCGCCCGAATTCCCAAGACCCTGTACAGGAGGCGGCGGAATGGTCAGCACATAAGCGTCCTTGATGACGGAGAGGCGTTTGCGCAGGTCGGCCAGCACAGTGTTCGCCGTCACGCCCGGAATCTCGTGGTTGTAGAGCGACGGCAACCCCGAAAAAATCGTTCCTGAGTTCGACGCCACGGTCAACGTTGTCGCGTCAAGCCCAACGAACGGGGCAACGTGTTCAATCCCGCGCGTCGTCAGGATAATGTCAATGGCATTTCGGACCACTTTCTCGGTACGGTCAAGTGACGCGCCCGGCGGGAGTTGAACCACGGTAATCAGATAACCCTGATCCTGTTCCGGAATAAAGCCGGTTGGCGTACGAGAAAACTCAAGACCCGTAACCCCTATCAGCACTACGTATATTGCGAGAACGACGGTGAGTCCACGAACGAGACGACGTGTGACGTTTCCGTACCCGAACGACAATCTGTCAAATCCCCTGTTGAAGCGATCGAAGCCCGCATGTAGCAGACGCTGCGCGAGGCCCGCGTGCAACGCGATATGCGGCTCATGCGACTTGAAGAGCACCGCGCAGAGGGCGGGACTCAGAGTGAGCGACACAAAGCAGGATATGACAGTCGATGCTGCGATCGTCACCGCAAACTGGCGAAAGAACAGCCCCGAAATCCCGCTGAGGAAGGCAGACGGGATGAAGACGGCACATAGCGTCAGCGCAATCGACAGCAGTGCCCCGCCCACTTCGTCCATCGTCCGGTGAGCCGCCTCAGCCGGCGACATGCCAGAGCGCATGTTGCGCTCGACGTTCTCGACTACGACGATTGCATCGTCAACGACAATGCCGACCGCCAGCACGAGGCCAAACAGAGACAGGTTGTTTAGCGATATTCCGAAGGTGGCGAGGACGATGAACGACCCAAGCAGGGAGACCGGAATTGCAACGACCGGGATAATCGTGGCCCTCCAGTTCTGCAGGAAAAGAAAGACGACGCCAACAACAAGCAGGATTGCGACGAATATCGTGACAATCACCTCGTCGACGGATTTGCCGATAAAGATGGTCGGGTCGTAGATGATTTTGTAATCCATTCCTGCGGGGAACTCATTCTTTAGCCCGCGCATCGCGGACAAAACCTGCTGCTCGACAGCAAGCGAGTTCGCACCGGGCTCCGCATAGATTAGCAATGTTGAAGCGTTGTCACGGTCCATGAAAGCGGTTGAACCATAGTCCGCGGCGCCCACCTCGACACGACCGATATCGCGTATCCGCGTCACGCGGCCCTGTGCGTCGGACTTGACGACCACGTCGGAAAATTGCTGTGGCGTAGACAGCCGGCCGAGCGCCTCTACGTTTATCTGGTACGCATCGCTGCCCGCCGTGGGCGGCTGGTTCAGGACACCAGCCGATACCTGCAGGTTCTGCGCGCGTAGTGCTGTGAGCACTTCACTCGCATTCAGATTGTTGGCTGCGACCTTGTCGGGGTCGATCCAGATACGCATTGCGTACTCACGGGCACCCTGGAACTGCACGTCGCCGACGCCTTGCAGACGCGCTAGCGTGTCCTTCACGTGCAACGTCGCGTAGTTCGAGAGATAAAGTGTGTCGCGCGTTCTGTCAGGTGAGTACAGGTGAACAGCCAGCAATATGCTAGGTGTCGACTTCCTCACCTGAACGCCAAGGCGCTGGACGTCTTCGGGCAGGCGCGGTAACGCATCCTGAACCCGATTCTGTGTGAGCATCTGCGCGACGTTCAGGTCAGTGCCGATACGAAAGGTAACCGTGACCGTCAACCGGCCGTCTCCCGTGGACTGGCTGCTCATGTAGAGCATGTTCTCGACGCCGTTGATCTGCTGCTCCAGCGGCGTGGCCACTGTTCGCGCAATCGTTTCGGCCGACGCACCCGGATAGGATGTGGTCACCTGCACAGTCGGTGGAACGATCTCCGGGTACTGTGCGACGGGAAGCACGAACATCGCGCCCAGGCCGATTAGCGTCAGAAAGGCACTGACCACCGTCGCGAAGCGCGGCCTGTCGATAAAGAAATGGGCAATACGCATGGCTTCACTGTCCGCTAGTTCTGTTTAGGCTCATAGCGGATCGCACCATCGCGCGTCGCCACTTTCGTTCCGGGCGCCGCAAAGGGCAAACCGTCGACGATCACGCGATCGTCCCGAGACAGGCCCGAGCGGATCACGCGCAACCCCCCTCGTATCTCGCCGACCTCGACATGCTTTGCCACAACCGTTCCGTCAGTGCTAACCGTCATCACGAGGTATTCGGACTGGTCTGGCAAAACGGATGCGTCCGGCACGAGCAACGTCGGTGCGGGATGTGCCACCGCGAGACGCACGCGCGAGAACTCGCCAGGTATAAAGCGCAGGTCGGCATTGGACACCGTCGCTCGAGCGTGGATCGTGCCGCTGGAACGGTCCAGCACGTTGTCGACGAAATCGAGCGTGCCTTGCCGTGTGTAGGTCGTCGAATCGCCCGCCGCGAGTTCGACGCGATTTGCAATCGGTCCTTTGGTGTCGCCGCGATACTGCGAAAACGACTGGAAGTCCGCCTCGCTCATGTCGAAGTCGAGGTAGACCGGATCGAGCGAGACGAGCGTCGCGAGCAATGTCGTCGGGCTCGTTGCGCCACGGCTGCCTGCAATCAGGTTACCGGTGGAAACGAGATGCCTGCCAATGCGGCCGGTAAACGGCGCCGTGATGCGGCAGCGATCCAGATCGAAGCGGGTGTCGCGGATCCGCGCCGCAGCATCGTCCAGTGCAGCTTGCGCAGCATTCAGTTCGGACGTACGCTGCTCGACGTTCTGCGTCGTGCCAGCATCATTGCGCTCCAGTTCCTGCGCACGCGCCAGCTCCTGCTTCGCCAGAACCAGGCGCGCCTCAGCGGTCCGGCGCAGGGCAGTCGCCTGCGCGAGCCGAATCTCATACGGCACGGGATCGATGGTGAACAGCAGATCGCCCTTGTGAACGATGTCGCCGTCCCTGAAGTGAATACCTGTGAGCGTACCGCCTACCTGTGCGCGCAGTTCCACCTGATCGACTGCCGAGAACTGGCCAAGAAATCCGAGTCGGGTGTCGAGGTCGCGTACCAGCGGGCGGCTGATCGTTACCTCGTGGGGCGGCAGGGGTCGCGCATTGGCGACGCTATCACCACGACCATGCGAGTAGAGAAACCACCCGCCCCCGCTTACCATGATCACAGCGGCCGCGGCAGCCCAGGTTCTGGCGCGCCGGCCCACCGTGCCATATCGCGCACGATGAACTGTGCCGCCGTCTTCCAGCCTTGTTTTCGTATCCAACTTCAATCACCTCGAAAAGTGTTGTCGTTCGCCTCTTCGCGAAACGGCGTCTCGACCGATCGGCGCACCAACTGATTGCGCGGACCGGACAACGTGGCTATTTAGATTAGCGGTAACTTCTAACTTGCGTTAGATTACATATGAAATCTAATATGTCAAGCCTTTTCAGGGCGCTAACTAATAGCTCTACCGACCCTGGACCGATGCATCTCAGAACCAGCAACGCTTCGCCAGATTGTTCGCCCTTGCCAGCATGTCTATTCATCATCGACGGATTTATGCGAGGAGTTCGATCCGCTATGCTGTGCAAGCTTTTAACCACTGTGCGCGTGAAACCGCTTTCGGGGCCATCGTGGGTGATTGCGTTTGGTCTTTTTGCGGCATGAAGGAGCGCTCCTCCATACCGGTCCTTCTTTTGTCGCGGCGCACGTTCCCCGAAGTGCGCTTTTTTTTAAGGCGCAAGACATGATCGGCGACGACGCGATGAGGCGATCCATTCATGAGCAATCGCGTGCACACAGGCTGTCCCGGCAAGATGTGCTTTCCGACGTTCTGGATCTGATACGGCTACGAGGCGAATCAATCGAGGTATACGAGACTGCCGAGGCGCAACGCAAGCCCTTTGATGCTGGACGCGCCCGCTTTCACTTTATTCAGGACGGCGCCTTCCGGCTCGACGCGATCGCTATCGATACGGCGACGTTAGTCGCCGGTGATCTTGTTTTGCTACCTAAAGGATGTGCGCACGTTCTCTCCGCAATCCATGCGCTTGACTCTCTGCCCGGATCACCCTCGCGACCCGATGAATGTCGCAGCTTCGCCGAAAAGCCCTTTCGCGTCCTGACGGGCTCGTTCGTATTCGAATCGGCATCCGCCGGCTCATTGATTGGGGGTCTCCCAGATGTCATTCACCTCCGGGCCGACGCATCGGGTACACCGGAATGGCAACACGCGATCCTGCGGTTCGTGCGGCTGGAAGCGAGCGAGCCGTCGCCAGGCGCTGCGCTCATGATCTCGCGCCTGATCGATCTGCTGGTGATACGGAGCTTGCGCGAGTGGGTGGCGAAGAGTCCCGCTCATAGCGGATGGCTCCGGGGCCTCGGCGACGCACGACTTGGGCGTGCACTGGCGGCCATGCATGAGGATCCCGCGCGTGAATGGAAACTTGGGGCGCTCGCGAAGATTGCGACCATGTCCCGGTCGCACTTTGCGGACCGATTCACGGAGATTGTCGGCGAGCCGCCGCTCAGGTATCTCGCACGGTGGCGCCTGAGCCTTGCCGCGGATCTGCTGCGCAACAGCGGCGTGCGAATCAGCGAGGCAGCGTCTGTTGCCGGTTACCAGTCGGACTCCTCGTTCTCACGGGCCTTCAAGGCGCGTTTCGGATATTCACCCGGCGCCGTACGTCATGGTGCGGATCCGGATCAGGGCATGCCGTCACGCTGAGCTTCAGTCGAAAGCGATCATGCCACGCTCTACGCTGGGCCGCACCATCACGCCAGCGAACCATCGCTGAAGAAGCGGATACTGCGCCCAGTCGATCGACGACGACAACGCGGCCACTATGCTGACAGCCGCGATGTCTGCGAGCGTGAATGACTGCCCCGCCATGAATGGTGCGTTTTCCAGAAACATCTCGCTTGCAAGGAGTACATTAAGACAGCGCCGTTCCATCAATCTTCGCCCCTCTTCGCATCCTTCGTTCTTCAGAAAGAAGGATGCATGACTGGGCGCGATCACGTCAGTCACGAAAAAAAAGAATCGCTCGAGTGCAAAGGGCGCCGATGCATCCGTTTCGGGCGGTAACAACCTGCCTCCCGCTCGTCGGGCAAGGTAAAGAAGAATCGCATTGGACTGCGCGAGAACAAGCGGAGGCGCCGCCGACGAGCGAACTCGCAGCACCGGCACTTTTCCACCCGGATTCAGTGAAAGGAAATCTGGTGTGCGCTGCTCCCCCGCCCGAAGATCGAGCTTCACGACCTGGTGAGCGATCGCGAGTTCCTCCAGCGCAATCGCCACGCGAAGACAGTTACCCGTCTTCGCGCCGTACAGGGTAACGTCGGCGGACATTGTCAGGGAGCCGGCGTTTCGGGCATGACGATGCGCTCGTACTGGCCTCCGGCCGCAGCTTGCCGGTACGCTGGCGCATCGATCATCGACTGCGGAAAGATCGGAGCCAATGCGCTGGCACGATCCAGCCGCTCGACGTGATGCTGCGCAAGCGTGAGCTTTGAAGCGCCAAGGTATGCTGATAACTGTTCGCTCGTCCGAGGTCCAATGATCGGCAGTGAACCCTTTAGCAAGACCCACGCTACTGCCACTTCGGATGGCGTGACCCCAAGCTCGGTCGCAACCGCAAGGGTGGCATCGACGATGGCCATACGCTGGCCGGAATTTTCCTGCTGGAATACCGCACCGCCCAGTGCTTCAAGGCGCCCTTTCTCGCCCCGACGGTACTTGCCCGAAAGCAATCCACCACCGAGCGGCGACCATGCCACCATCCCCAGTCCAAGGGCCTTGCCTGCCGGCATCAGTTCGTGCTCGGCTGTACGCTCGACCAGGCTGTGCTCGAACTGCAAGCCGGCGACTCGTGCCCAGCCGCGCAACTCGGCGATCGTTGCCGCCCGCGCGACGCGCCACGCAGGGAAGTCGGACAATCCGATATAGAGCACCTTGCCGCTGCGCACGAGGTCGTCCAGGCCTCGCATGATCTCGTCCGTTGGCGTGATGCCATCGGAAAAGTGCACCCAGTAGAGGTCGATGCGATCGCTCTTGAGACGCTTGAGGCTCGCCTCAACAGACAGGCGCATCGCGAGCCGGCTATTGCCCGTCGCCAAAGCACCCATGTTGGGCGCCGCTGCCTGAGTGTACTTGGTCGCAATCACGAAGTTATCGCGACGGCCCGGGAGGAGCTTACCGAGAAACTCCTCGGACTCCCCAAACTGATACACGTCGGCGCAATCCAGAAAGTTACCGCCCGCGTCCGCGTAACGGTCAACGATCTCGCGCGCGGCGTCGATATCTGATCCGTACCCCCACCGGCCGCCGAAATTCGCAGTACCGAGCACCAACTCGGATACCCGCAGCCCAGTATGTTGACCAAAGAGACGATATCGCACGATCACACCCCTTCAAGTTTCGGGAGATACGGGGCCGCCGCAGTTGCCGACGTGTCGGCAGGCGTCAGCGCACGGTTGGTGGTCGAGCCACCAATATAGCGCTCGTAAATCCTCCATCCCCTTGCCGTCTTGCGCAGACGATCACGCATCGGCGAATACAGCCAGATCGCGGGCAGTCCGCTATCGCTGTGCATCACCTGACCGGCACCCAGTTTCGTCGCATCCTCAGGCGCTGCATGGCGAACCAGCAGATTCTGGTATCGCACGACAACGCCGTCTTCGTCCGCATCGACGATATGATTCGTGGCGTGACGGCTCACGCCCGGTATCAGGTACGGATAGTCGTGCTCGAAGAAGTGCCGGATTTCGGCGTGTCCACTAATCGTTCCGTGAAAGTGGTACGCGACGGCGTCGGGCAGGAACGCCTCGATCATGGCTTCGACGTCCCATGTCTCGAAGAACCAGTTGACGCGATTGACGAAATCGACTGCGCTGACGCGGTCTTCGGCGCTGACCGTGCTCGTATTTTGGACGGAGGGAAAGGCTGTCATGCAAGATCCTTTAAAGAAGAATATTTATCGGAATGAGGTAGGCCATAATGTGCAATTACACATATAAACTCAAAAAAATTTTCAGGTCGCAAAAACGACGCTCAACAGACCTGCTCGCAGCGCAGTCGCCTGTTTGCGACCGAAGCCAGCTTCGAACTCCGCCTGCGCTGCTCGCCAGCACGGCTCAGCTTCCGACAGCTTCGCCTTGCCCGCAGCGGACAGCGTGAACGTCAGTGCCGCTTTTGGACCTTCCGCAGCGCTCGTCAACCACGTTGCGTCCCGCAGGGGTCTGAGTGCACGTACTAACGTGGTCCGCTCCATGACCATCAGGTCCGCCAGATCGGCAACCGCGATTCCTGGATGCTCTTCGATGAGCGCAAGTATCGAAAATTGCGAGATCGAAATGCCGACGTCTGACAGATGGCTATCGTAAATACGCGACACATACCTCGCAGCGCGACGCGCAGCCAGACAGTGACACAGATCGGGACCAGTTAGCGGGTTCATGTTTCGCATTCTCATGTGCAACTGCACGTTTGTCAACGCTTCGTGTAATGGCTCGCCATGCTGTCGGAGACTTGCTTTTGTGGGGGGGTCACTTCCAGACATCGGCCGACTTTCCGGTCGCCCACCCTTTGTCGGCCGACATTGCAACACGCTGCGGCATACAGTCGTATTGGCCATGGAAATCTTCTCGCTTATCTTTCGGACGCAATGTCATTGAAACCGGACGACATGCAATAGGCAGCGCCCCTGAGGCCGGTTACCGTTCGCGATGGCGTCGCGCTCGCCCTGATACTTTCTGTCGCTAGACGGGCGCGATATTCAAATCTCACTTCGCGTCTTAACGTTCCTATCATGAAGTCTTACATTCTGCGGCTCTTTGCCGCTCTTGTCGTATCGCTCGGTCTCGTCACCCTTGCATCCGTTGCGGCATGCGGCAGCTCCTCAGCGAGCACCACCGGAACAGTCGTACTGGTACACGGCGCGTGGGCCGACGGCTCCAGCTGGTCGTCGATCACGCGCGTATTGCAGGCGCGTGGTCTGAAAGTAGTCACTGTTCAGCTTCCCCGCACGTCGTTAGCCGACGATGCCGCAACCGTTACCCGTGCCATCGATGCCCAGCAGGGGCCCGTCCTTCTGGTCGGACACTCCTACGGAGGCGCGGTCATTACGCAAGCCGGCAGCATTAACAAGGTTGCAGGTCTCGTTTATGTGTCAGCATTCGCGCCCGGAGACAACCAGTCGATCTCCGACCTGACGAGCCCATTCCCGAAGCCGGCCTGGCAGGCAGGTCTGGTACCCGACGAAGCTGGATTCCTTACGCTGAACACTGACACCTACCTGAGCAGTTTCGCACCGGATCTTCCGAAAGACACATCCAGTGTGCTCGCCACCGCTCAGGGACCGCTCAATGCGCGCTGCCTTACCGATAAGGTGTCTCAGGCCGCCTGGAAGTCCAAACCGTCGTGGTGGGTCTATGGCGACCAGGACCAGATCATTCCAGCAGCGCTCCAGCGGGCCGAGGCAAAAGAGATCGGCGCGAAGATAACGTCGATTGCTGGCGCGAGCCATGTAGCACTGATGTCTCAACCTGCCGCGGTGGCCGCGGTAATTCTCGACGCGGCACGAGCCACTGGCGTGCTCTGACTGGTCGCGAAAGCATCAGCGCGGCGGACTGACGCTCGCCGCGCCCGCCCTCTTGCGCAAGAGGCTCACGCAGTGCGACCAGAGATATCATTTCCCTGACAACCTGAAAAATGATCACACGCAAAATAATCGCGGTAGGTACGATGCTTCTGTCGTCATTGCTACTTTCCGCTTGCATGGCAACCACATCCAGCCAACCAGCTACGCAACGAATCTCATCAATCAGCGCTTCGCCTAATGAAATTGGCATGAGCAGGAGCGACGTAGATGGCCAGCAGGATCAACATGCCGGCGACACGGAAAAGCATAACCTGGAGATTCTTCGCTTTGTCCGGGGTTTCTAGCAGACTAGAAATGGCGGTCAGCGCGGGCGTGATGCTTTGCGCTTTGGTGACGAGGTGATGCACCTCTAGGAAAAATTTAGGTCGTTCGTGCTGCAGTTCGGTATTCGGTGGGAAATGCTCCCGCAGGAAACTGGCTGCGGCTGGGGCGTGGGACGCCGCAGCGCGATGCCAGTCGGCAGAGCGCTATCGCCTGCTGGCTTGCGTCTGAAATAGCTGTCGCGGCGGGGGTTTCGGCGGCCGCAGCAACGGTGGCATCAGTTCCCCTCCATTCTTCATTTTTATCGGTTTAGCGATTTTCTCTTCGAGACGCGACCTTGCCGTTTTTGCCAAACCTTGAAAGTAAAGGTATGGCCGAGAAAAACAACAGATGAAAGACTGAAATGGCTAACGTTTTTTTTGGAGTTTTACCGTAATCCAAATTGTAGGTGTCGCCCGCGCTCAGGAGGCGGCTGTTCAGGCTTTACGACACTTGCTCTTTAAGCAATGGTGTATTGCGCGCGGCCGATGAACGTCTCGGCCATTTCGGATAAACGCTTAGAAGGACTTTAGATATGTCAATCGATTCCGTCGGAAGCTCACTAACAATCCTATTGCAGACGAACTCGGAGGCCAAGCGAAGCGCACGCGCTCCGATGGAGTCGCCCGGTGCGGCTGAACTTGCCGACAAGAGCACACGTCAATCAGTTGTCGTCACTCTTAGCGATGGGACGAAAAAGCCGGATTCTTTGACTGCGACACCTCTGGCTGTCGCTTGGGCCCCTCAGATGTTCGTGCAAGGCGACTCAAGCGGTGATAGACAGCTTTCGAAAAACGAGTTTGAAACGCAAATGAAACGCGCTGGTCTTGCGATAGACGCCGCCGACAAGCTTTTCAAAGCGTTTGACTCATCAGGCGATAGTCAACTGACCGTTTCGGAATACGTTGATGGCGTCAACGACAGCATCCGCGCGGGGAACGAGTTGTTCAATACACTGATGCATTCCTACACCCAAGACCCAAACGGAGGCATGCAAAAGTCAGCGATTGATCGGTTTCTGAAGTCGGGCGAGGATGTAGCTTCGGCATACTGGAAGAATGCCCGCCAAACCGAATAGGCCAATGGCTGCTCTTGAGGGCGCGGTCACCTAGCGTAGGTGGCGACGTGACCAGGCAGAGAGGCGGGTGAAGCATGTCGTCAAACGGCCCCAAGCGCGAGCGCAATGCCCTGACCGCCGCCTATGCATAACGTAACGAGACCACGCCGCAATTCATCGCGGCGCATCGAGTGCGCGAGCCTCGTAACCAATACGGCGCCTATTGCACCGATAGGGTGACCGTGCGCGATCGCACCTCCATTGGCGTCGACGATATCTGCGGGCAAGCCAAGCTCTTTCATCATCGCGAGAGGCACGGCCGCGAAGGCCTCGTTGATTTCGACCCTGTCCAATTCATGCAACGACCAGCCCGCGCGTTCGACAGCCTGCCTGACGGGCGGTACCGGTCCGATGCCGAACATCTCGGGTGCTACAGCCGCCACGCCGAAGCCAGCAATAGGAACCAGCGCATCCAACCCGCGTTCGTCGGCGAACGACCGTGAGGCCACGATCGTTGCCGCGCCACCGCTATTGAGTCCTGGCGCGTTGCCCGCGGTGATCGTTCCGTCCGGGCGAAACGCGGGTCTGAGGCCCGACAGTGCCTCCAAAGTTGTGGCGCGCCGCGGGGCTTCATCGCGCGCGAACGTAACCGCACCCGAACGCGAAGGAATCTGCAACGCAACGATCTCTTTGTCGAAGAGGCGATTGGCCTGCGCCGCGGTAAAGCGCTGTTGCGAACGCTCGGCCCATCGGTCTTGCGCTTCGCGCGTCAAGTCAAAGCGCGTCACCAGATCTTCTGGTATGCCAGCGCCGAGTGCTGGCCCGAGAACGCGTCGCTAGCTTTGCGACACAAATTGCTCCGATGGAGCGGGGAATGATCCGCGTCGAGCACGTCGGCGAGCGTGATCGCGCCCGATTCATATGCTTTTTCCGACAGGTCGCGGGCACGCTGGAGGTACCCCGCCAGTGCTTCGAGTTCCGACGCCCTCAGTTGTGGTTGCGACAGCACCATGAACGCGTTCTCCACGCCTTCCACGGCGTGCAGCACAGCTAGCCGGTATTCGGCGATGGCCTCGGCGTTACGCCCTTTCGCCGCTGCGTCGCATCGCGCCGTGAAGTACCGCAATTGCTCATGACGTACGTCTCACCGCGACTGGCTCCTTCCAAAGCGTGCGGCCAAAAAAGGTCAGTGTGCGGTCCCATGCGAGTTGCGCCCAGACCGGATCGTATTGTGTACCTGGTATGCGCCCATCGCCTACGGCGGTTTCATTGGCAAAGGCATGATGTGCAAGATAGCGATGGAATTCCGCCGAGACCCCACTGCGGGTAAACTTCCCCTCGAGCACATCGACACTCGCGGCTGGAAAGAACGCGTCCTGAGTGGCCCAGTGCGCCTGGATCGGCGCTTTGATGCTAGAGGCGTCCAAACGATTCAGTGGCGGGAATCCGTACCAAATAACGCCAGCCGTAAATTCGGGGACAGCGCTGAGGGCAAGAACCGTCAATGCGCCACCCATGCAAAACCCGGTTACACCGATATTTCGCGTGTACGTACTCAGGTATTGAACGGCGCCGCGAACGTCCTGAGAGATCGCATCAGCAAAGTCGAGACTATCCATGTAGTGGTGAGCCTCTTCCTCCTCGACTGTAGACTTTCCTCTATACAGGTCGGGTACCAGCGCGATGTAGCCCGCGTGAGACAGACGGTCCGCCACGCCCCGGATCTGAGCGTTCAGCCCCCACCACTCCTGGATCACAACGATTGCCGGTGCGCCTTCCAACTTCGCCGGATTAGCAAGATAGCCCTCAACGGCTTGACCGTCCGGGCGGCAAAAGCTGACCATGGTTCCCACGTTGCGCATCGGGTTTCCTCCCATAATTAATCGACAGTTCAAGTTAAGTGCGGCTGCCTGCTTGTTGCGTAGTCAACCGGCTTTCAGAGTAGCAGAGGGCATTCATTTACCGCCTACGACCACGGATCCCCGCGCATGAGAGATGACAAACTCGTCTCTTATCGCTGCGAGGTTTCTCCGTGGAGCTAAAGTCGGAACTGGTGTACGGGGGAGTTAAGGCGGGAGATTGAAGGCGGTGGAGGTTTCAGCTGAGAATCTGATTGTCGAAGTCGGAAACCAGCAAACAACAAACCATCCACCATGAGCAAGTTTACGGAAAAAGAAGTCGTCGGTCTATCGGGGGCCGGTCTGGGTCTGGACGAACTGGTGCGGCAGGGAGCGCGGCAGGTGATTCAGCAGGCCATCGAGGCGGAGCTGTCGGCGCTATTGGAACGGTTCGAGAACGTCAAGACCCTGCACGGCCAGCGTGC
>NZ_FRAB01000052.1 GCF_900142195.1 Paraburkholderia terricola | reverse complement strand
CACACAAGCATCCGAGGGTCAGGGCGTGGCTCGCCAGGCATACGCGCTACCACATGCATTTCACGCCGACCTACTCGAGCTGGCTGAATCAGGTTGAACGCTGGTTTGGCCTGATTACGCAACAGGCGATCCGTCGCGGGTCATTCAGAAACGTGCGCCAGCTCATTGCCAGCATCGAACGTTATACCGAGCAGTACAACCAGCACAAGCGGCCGTTCGTATGGACCGCGACAGCCGATTCCATTCTCCGGAAAGTGGCCCGGCTATGCAAAGTTATTTCTGGGACGGAACACTAGGTGCGCCGAGTGGCGAGTGACAGATTCAGCACGGGTCTACGGTTCGGTTCGAGAAATGAAATATTACTTGCACTTTGCCTTATTGCACTTGAAGAAGGATTTCACGGCGCCTGCAGTCTTATAGGGAAACAAGGTTTGCTCTCCCTCTTGATAGCCATCCATTCCGGTCATTGCGCTGTTGTCGACCACCCTCTTATTTTCGATCAGTCGGCCTTGTTCGTCCGTGGTATATGCATATATTTGGTAGTATTTTCCGTATGTACCGATTCCGCGAGAATTTACATCCCAATGAACAATGGTGAAAATATTTGGCTTGCCATCGAGATTCATGAAAAACAGGGAGTCGACATTCGGCGCTCCGCCTTCTATAGAGTATTTCGCGAAGACAGTCTTTTCGCAGTCGTTCGAATTCGGTCGGTAAATCGATAAGTTTATCGTGTGATCTGTATCGTTCTTTTCGATCCAAACGACCGAGTTTTTGTATATTTTCTCTGCGGAAAATACACCCATGGATGGCGATACAGCGGGGCAGACAGCACGTTCGTCTCCGTTGGCATTAGCCAACGAGGCGGACGAAAGCAAAAGGCAGCAAGCAAGGCATTCCAAAAAACGTTTAATTCGTTTCTTGCGGAAGCCCCAAAATCGGTGCAACTCTGTTGTACGCAATGAGTCTTTCGGCATGTCCATTTTGTCCTCCGTTGATCTGTTGAGTCACAGCTGCAACATCTCCCGTATCTGCTACCGGATTCACGCTGCGATTTATGGCCCAATGATTGCATACCCTTTCGCGTATTTGTTGGCAGGATCTGCCGGTGATATTCGACTGATCCGGCCGGATCCACGGCATTCAGCATCTCGAGCGTAATCAACTCCGCTGCCACCTTAAAATTTCCTACCAATCCAAGCGGATGAATGTGGGAAACAGTGGCGCTCGACGGGAAACCTTCAACCGGTGCGACTTCGTGCCAAAACCGCAGCCCGTCGATACGCGCCTTTTCCGCTTGCCAGACAGTCAGGCCCGCCAGAAAACCGTTTTGCAACTCGCTGCCCGAACCGAGACAACTGATAGTGGTGATAGTGGTGACGGCGGCTGAACATTTGCGTCCCCTCGGTTTGCTTGTGCCCGCCGTGATCCTGCTCGCCGCCGGTACCGCGCTTTCGGCCCCGGATAAGCGTGCATGGAATTGCGCCATGACATGCGCACCGACCCAAACGAGAGGTGTTCGTCCCCACGCACACCGGAATGCGAGTGCCCGAGCGCTAGCGCAGCGGTCTCGCGAAGCTGAGTTCGTGGCCGTCAGGATCGGTGATGTGGAAATAGCGCTCGCCCCACGACGCATCGGAGGGTTCGAGCGAGGGCTTCAATCCCGCCGCGAGCGCCTTGCGGTAGAGCGCGTCGACGTCCGACACGTGGACGATCACGCGGCCCCACCAGGCGACCGGCGCGCGTGTGTCGAGAATCAGGTTCAGATACGAACCGCCGAACGCGAACGATGTAAACGCCGCCTGCGGCCCACCGTAGTTCATCGGAAAGCCGAGCGCCTGATAAAACAGCACGGCGCGCGGCATGTCGGCGGTGGCGAGCGTGATCGCGCTGAGCGATTCGATCCGTGGTTCGGCCGGCGCGCTCGATGGCGTCGAAGGTGAGTTCATGGCGGCTTGTCTCCTTGGGTTCGCGGCGCGGCTCGTGACTGCGACCTGCGGGCAGGGTGTCCGGCGTGTGCCTTGGGGAAAGTGTCTCATAGCCACGCCGGCACGCGCCGCCTCGCGCCGCACTTGAAAACCCTGGCCCCGCCCCGCATCTGCATGCCTGTTTATCCGGAGCATCGCCATGGGAAGCCGTCCACGCTTCATCGATGACCTGTCGCGCGCCGCATCCGACGCCCCCGGGCCGAATCCACTCAACCCCTTATCCGACGACGCGCTGCTCGACGCCTATTCCCGCACCGTGATCGGCGCGCTGGAACGCGTGCAGCAGGCGGTCGCCTTCATTGCCGTCGAACGCCGGCTGCCCGGCGAGCCGTCCGCGCGCGACAGACGCGGCGCGCGCGGCGGCACCGGCTCGGGCTTTCTGTTCACGCCCGACGGCTATCTGCTCACCAACAGCCACGTCGTGCACGGCGCGACGCACATTCAGGTGACGCTCGCGGACGGCGCGAAATTCGACGCCGATCTGGTCGGCGACGACCCCGGCAGCGATCTGGCCGTGTTGCGCATCGGCTCGCCGGAACCGTTGCCGCACGTCGAACTGGGCGAATCGTCGAAGCTGCGCGTGGGGCAAATAGCGATCGCCGTCGGCAATCCGCTCGGCCTCGCGCAAACGGTGACGACCGGCGTGGTCTCGGCGCTCGGGCGCTCGCTGCGCTCGAACTCGGGCCGCATGATCTATGACGTGATCCAGACCGACGCGGCGCTCAATCCCGGCAATTCGGGGGGTCCGCTGATCAATTCGGCGGGGCAAGTGATCGGCGTGAATACCGCGATCATTCCGGGCGCGCAGGCGATCTGCTTCGCCACCGCGATCGATACCGCCAAGTGGGTCATCATGCAGATCTTCGCGCACGGCCGCGTGCGGCGCGCCTATATCGGCGTGGCCGGCACCACGACGCCGCTGTCGCGCCGCGTGCAGCGCTATTTCGGCTTGAGCCTGGAAAGCGGCGTACACGTCATGGAGATCGTCAAGGGCAGTCCGGCCGCGCTCGGCGGCCTGCGCACCGACGATACGATCGTCGCGATCGACACGCTTGCCGTGCCCGACGTGGACAGCCTGCAACGCGCGCTCGACGCGTCGCGTATCGACAAGCCCGTCAACGTGACGGTGCTGCGCGGCGCGCAGCGGGTCGAATTGACGTTGACGCCGGTCGAACAGGTGAGTTGACGCGATGGGCTTCCCGTAGACGAAAAAAAGCCCGGCGCTCGATCGGTTCGGGCGCCAGGCCAGGCTTTTTCGTCTACGTCTTCGTCTTGATACGGCGCGTCCATCGAGACGCGCCGCCCGCCATGCGCGAGCCCGCTTACTGAATCACCCGCGTCACGCCACGGCCGCGCGGATCGGCCGCCGCTTCCGGCGTGTCGCCGTCGATTCTGATCGCCTGAATATCGCCGTTGAAACCCTGCTGCTTCAGCGTATAGCCCTTGGCTTCGACCTCCTTGGCAAGGTCGCCGTCGATCGGCTTATACGACTCCGTGAAAATCGTGTTCGGCGGCAGCAACTGGTGATGGAAACGCATCGCGCCAACCGCTTCCTTCAACGGCATATTGAAGTCGTAGACGTTGTTGATCACCTGGAAGATCGACGTGAAGATGCGCGAGCCGCCCGGCGTGCCGATCACGAGCGACACCTTGCCGTCCTTCGTCAGAATCGTCGGGCTCATCGAGGAAAGCGGGCGCTTCTTCGGTTCGATCGAATTCGCGTCGCTGCCCACCACGCCGAACATGTTGGCGACGCCCGGCTTCGCGGAGAAGTCGTCCATTTCGTCGTTCAGCACGATGCCGGTGCGATCCGCCACCACGCCCGAGCCGAAATAGCCGTTGATGGTGTACGTGTTCGCCACCGCATTACCCCACTTGTCGACCACCGAGAAATGCGTGGTTTCCGCCTTCTCCGGCATCGAGGTGCCCAGACCCGGCTGCACGCTCTTCGTGTCCGACGGCTCCTTCGGATTGACTTCGGCGGCGCGTTTGGCGATATACGCCTCGTCGGTCAATTGCGCGACCGGCACCTTGTAGAAGTCGGGATCGCCGAGATATTGCGCGCGGTCGGCGAACACGCGCTTTTCGATTTCCGCGATCAGATGGATGTATTGCGCGGAATTGTGCGGCACGTCCTTGAAGTCGGATGCGAGGTCGGCCTTCATCTTCAGCAGTTGCACGAGCCCGATGCCGCCCGAGCTCGGCGGCGGCGCGGTGTACACGCGATAGCCCTTCCAGTCGGCCTGGATCGGTTGACGCCACACGGCCTTGTACTGTTGCAGATCGGCCTTCGTGATCAGGCCGTGGCCGCGCATGGACTCCGCGATCAGATCCGCCGTCTTGCCTTGATAGAAGTCTTTCGCGCCCTGATCGGAAATGCGCTGCAGCACGGCGGCGAGATCGGGTTGCTTGAAGTTGACGCCCTCTTTCAGATTGCCGAAGTAGGTGTCGAAGTTGGTCTTGCCGGCGAACTCTTTAGCCGCGTCGTCGCGGCGTTTCTGCAATTGCTGGCTCACCTCGAAACCGTCGCGCGCATAGTGGATGGCCGGCGCCAGCACCTGCTTCCATTTGAGCTTGCCGAAGCGGCGCTGCGCCTGCCACATGCCGTCGACCGTGCCCGGCACGCCCACCGCGCGATAGCCGTACAGGCTCATGCCCTTGATGACCTCGCCCTTGTCGTCGAGATACATGTTCTTGGTCGCGGCCAGCGGTGCGCGCTCGCGATAGTCGAGGAAGTACGGCTTGCCGTCGACATAAAGCGTCATGAAGCCGCCGCCGCCGATGTTGCCGGCTTCGGGATACGTCACGGCCAGCGTGAAGGCGATGGCAACCGCCGCGTCCACGGCATTGCCGCCTTCCTTGAAAATCTGCTCGGCGGCGTCGGCGCTATATTTGTCCGCGACCGCAATGGCGGACGCGGTGAGTACGGCGGGCTGGGCTTTCGCGGGCGGCTTCGCGACGGCCGGCGTGGCCTCGAGAAAGCCGGTGGAAAGGGAAACGAGTGCGACCAGCGCGAATGCACTGGCGGACGATTTGGCGTTGCCGAACAACTTCATTGCATATCCCCCCAAGACTCTTTCATCGGACGGTCACGAAAGCTGTCTTGGGCTTATAACATGCGAAGCGCCCGTTTGCGAAGCCGTGCATTCCGTAGTTGCAATGCGCGGTACACAAACGGGCGTGCTGTTAGCCGGGTTCAGGGGCCCGCCTCGGTTAGCCGCCGCCAGGCTGCCAACCGGGCATGCCGCTTAAGCCGAAGCCGCCGGCGTGAGCACCTGCGCAGCGACTTCATCCACCGCCGCGCGCGCGAGCTTCACGATCTCATCCACCTCGCTGCGCGAGGTGACGAGCGGCGGCGCGAAGCCGAGGATGTCGCCGTGCGGCATCGCGCGCGCAATCAAGCCGCGCTCCAACGCGGCGGCCGAGACGCGCGGACCCACCTTCAACGCCGCGGCGAAAGGCCGACGCCCGTCCTTGTCGGCCATGAATTCGAGCGCGGCCAGCATGCCCGCGCCGCGCACTTCGCCGACGAGCGGATGCGAGTCGAATGCGGCATGCAGTTGTTCGAGCAGATACGCGCCCGTTTGCGCCGCGTTCTGCGTGAGGTTCTCGCGTTCGAGAATATCGAGGTTCGCCAGCGCCGCGGCCGCGCAAATCGGATGACCCGAATAGGTCCAGCCGTGACCCATCGCGCCGAATTCCTGCGAAGCCTTGTCGATCACGTCCCACACCCCTTCGCTGACGATCACGCCCGACAGCGGCGCATAAGCACTGGTCAAGCCCTTCGCCACCGTGATCAGATCCGGCGTGATGCCGTAGTGCTGCGCGCCCATCTTCGAACCGAGCCGGCCGAAACCGCACACCACTTCATCGCAGATCAGCAGAATGTCGTGCTTCTTCAAGACCTGCTGGACCGCCGCCCAGTAACCGGCCGGCGGCGGCAGGATGCCGCCCGTGCCCATCACCGGTTCGGCGATGAAGGCGGCGATCGTATCGGCGCCCTCCTGCGCGATCAGCTTCTCCAGTTCCTCGACGCAATACGCGACGAACTGCGCCTCGTTCATGCCGGCGGGCGCATGCCGATACCAATGCGGGCACACCGTATGTTTGACGCGCTCGATCGGCAAGTCGAAACATTGATGAAAACTCGGCAAGCCGGTCAGGCTGCCCGTGACGATGCCCGAGCCGTGATAGCCGCGCTGGCGCGAGATGACCTTCTTCTTGTTCGGCCGGCCCTTGACGTTGTTGTAGTACCAGACGAGCTTGATCTGCGTTTCGTTGGCGTCCGAACCGGACAGGCCGTAGTACACCTTCTTCATGCCCTGCGGCGCCCAGTCGATGATGCGCGACGACAGTTCGATGATCGTGTCGGTCGAATGGCCGACATAGGTGTGATAGTAGGCAAGCTTCTTCGCCTGCTCGTAGATCGCTTCGGCGACTTCGGTGCGGCCGTAGCCGATGTTCACGCAATACAGGCCCGCGAACGCGTCGATATACGACTTGCCCTGGTGGTCTTCGATGCGGACGCCTTTCGCGCCCGTCACGATGCGGCCCGGCAGCGCGCCGCTCGCATGGTCGTGAGCGTGCGTGGAAGGGTGCATGAAATGCGCGCGGTCGGCGTCGAAGAGTTGGTCGAGTTGGGTCATGGAAAGCTCCTTCGTTGAATCGTTGAATGCGTTGTGCGGGTTCAGGCCGCTGCCGCGTGCGGCGCGGTGTTCGTGCGGTGAGCGGGCATGCTGTCGGTCACCGGCAAGCCGAGTTGGCCGAGGCAGAAATAGCGCGTCTCGACGAACGGCTCGAAGCCCTCGGCCCCGCCCTCGCGGCCGAGGCCGGATGCCTTCATGCCGCCGAACGGAATCGGCGCGCCGGTAAACTTCACGCCGTTCACGGAGACCATCGCGAAGTCGAGGCGGCGAATCAGTTGAAACACCGTGTTGAGGTCTCTCGCGCACACGTAGGCGGCGAGCCCGTATTCGGTATCGTTCGCGCGTTCGATCACTTCATCGAGCGAATCGAACGGCGAGACGGCCGAGATCGGCGCGAAGTTTTCCTCGTCGTAGATGCGCATGCCGGGCGCGGCGTCGGCGACCACGGTCGGCTGGAAGAACCAGCCGCCGCGTTCATGCGCGGCGCCGCCCACGGTGATGCGCGCGCCCTTCGCGCTGGCGTCCGCCACGCGCGCCGCGGTGGCGTCGAAAGCGGCCTGATGCATGAGCGGGCCGACGTCCACGTTGGCTTCGAATGCCGCGCCCACGTTGAGTTTTTTCACGGCGTCGCTGTATTGCGTGACGAATGCTTCATACACCGCACGCGCGACGAAAATGCGATTCGCCGCGCAGCAGTCCTGCCCCGAGGTTTGAAACTTCGCGGCGATCGCCACGCGCACAGCCTGGTCTAGGTCGGCGTCTTCGGTCACGATGAAGGGCGCGTTGCCGCCCAGCTCCAGCGCTGTTTTCTTGATGCCCGCTTTCGCCGCCGTCTGCATGACCAGCGAACCGACGCGCGTCGAACCGGTGAAGCTCACCGAACGCACCCGCGTATCGCTCACCAGCGTTTCCATCGCCATGTGCGGCTCGCCGAGCACGACGTTGAAGACGCCTGCCGGAAAGCCCGCTTCTTCCGCGAGTTGCGCAAGCGCCAATGCCGAGAACGGCGTTTCGTGCGCGGGCTTCACGACGACGGTGCAACCCGCCGCCAGCGCGGCGGCCGCCTTGCGCGTAATCATCGCGCAGGGGAAATTCCACGGCGTGATCAACGCGGCCACGCCGACCGGTTCGATCATGGTGCCGAGTTGCGCGCCGTCGATATGCGTGGGAATCGTGCGGCCGTTCAAACGCCGCACTTCATGCGCGAACCACTCGACGAAACTCGCGCCATAAGCGATTTCACCGCGTGCTTCCGCCAGCGGCTTGCCCTGTTCGAGCGACAGAATCGCGGCCAGATCATGCTGATGCCGCAGGATCAGTTCATGCCAGCGCAGCAGCAGCGCGGACCGTTTTGCGACCGGCAGCCAGCGCCACGTCGAGAACGCGCGTTGCGCGGCGTCGACGGCTTCGGTGATCTGCGACGCGTCGAGCATCGGCACGTGGCCGAGTATCCGCTGATCGGCGGGATTGAGCACGGCGACGCTGGTGGCGCTGGCGCTGTGCACCCAGCGTCCGTCGACGTAGCACAGCGACTTGAAGAGAACCGGATGACCCAGCAACATGACGACCTCCTGTGTGCGATGTATGTCTGTCACTGTACGTTCCGCAGCGAGGCGGTTTTTTTGGTTCCGGCGTCCACAGGTGCGGGTTTTTTCTGGATTTCGCCGTGGCGTGTGGTGAATTTCGGGCCATGCCGCCGCGCTGCTTCAACCGCTTTCGCCAACGGCTTCGTCCGCCCAATCCGGCAAGCCTTCCGGCATGCTCTTCACCACCTTGGTGACGATATACGTGAAGTACTTTTCGATGCCTAGCTCGTCGGTCAGCAGCGAATCGATGAAGCGCTGATAGTGATCGATGTCGCGCGACATCACGTGCATCACATAATCGACGCCGCCGCCCGTCGCATGGCATTGCACGACTTCGGACGCCGCGCTCACGCGTTCCTCGAAGCGCCGCATGTCCTGCGCGGTATGCCGCGCGAGCGTCACTTCAACCACCACGCGGCTGCCCTTGAACGCGCGCACCCAATCGATATCCGCGCGGTAGCCGCGAATCACGCCGCTCTCTTCAAGACGTTTGACGCGCTCCCACGCCGGCGAAATCGACAGATTGATTTCCTCGGCGAGACGCGACTTGGTGATGCGTCCGTCGCGCGCGAGGATGCGCAGAATCGCGAGGTCGTAGCGGTCGAGTTTCATCGCGCGATCAAACGTTCACCGGTATGCCGCGCTCGACGACATCCGCCACCACCGCCACCGTATCGCCGATCCGCACGAGCCCGGGAAAATGCCGCGCCGCGAGCAGGCCGCTGCGGCGCGCGCGATATTCAACGGGCGCGACGCCCGTGCGCGACGCGTCGTAAATCCGCGCGATCAGTTCGCCGCTTTCGACCATGTCACCGAGGTCCTTGCACATCTCCAGCAGGCCGTCATGTTCGCTGGTCGTATAGCACGAGCCGTCGGGCATATCGAGCAGCGTGGTGGTGCGAGGAGTGTGCCGGTCCGCTGCCTTACGCCGATCGAGAATGCCCGCATTCAGCAGAAAGCCTTGCACGCCGCGCGAGGCCACCGCCACGCTTTGCGCCGTCGCGGTTCCGCCGCCGCCGAGTTCGGTCGACACGAACACCTTGCCCGCCTCTTCCACCGCCGTATCGAACAGGCCCACGCTATCGAGTTCGAGCATCCGCATCGAATACGGCGCGCCGAACGCGCGCATCGCCGCCTCGCACTGCGCCTGCTGGCGTGCGTCGGCCAGCACGTGAATCGCGGCGAACGGCACGAAGTCGAGCGTGCGGCCGCCCGCGTGCAGATCGAGCACGTAGTCCGCGAGCGGCAACAGGTAGCGCTGGAAATAGTCCGCGATTTTCTCGGTGACCGTGCCGTCCGGCTTGCCCGGAAAACTGCGATTCAGATTGCCGCGGTCGATCGGCGACGTGCGGCTGCCCGCGCGAAACGCCGGGTAGTTCATGAACGGCACGATGATCACGCGGCCCTTCACGTCAGCCGCCTTCAGCGTCGCGGCGAGCTTCGACAACGCGATCGGCCCTTCGTACTCGTCGCCGTGATTGCCGCCGGTGAGCAGCGCCGTGGGGCCCGCGCCATTGCGAATCACGCTGATCGGGATCATTACCGCGCCCCATGCGGACGCATCGTGCGAATACGGCAGCTTCAGAAAACCGTGCTGTTCGCCGTCGGCATCGAAATCGACCGTCGGCTGAATGGGTGATGCCCGCATGTGCGCTACTCCTTCACGAACAGCTTGCGCGGCGTGTTGCAAAACGTCTCGACGCCGGTCTCGGTAATCAGGATGCTTTCGGTGATTTCGAGTCCCCAATCGTCGAGCCACAGGCCCGGCATGAAGTGGAACGTCATGCCGGGTTCGAGGACGGTCTTGTCCCCGGGGCGCAGGCTCATCGTGCGCTCGCCCCAGTCCGGCGGATAGCTCGCGCCGATCGGATAGCCGCAACGGCTGTTCTTTTCGATGCCGTATTTGTGCAGCATCGCGAAGAAGGCGTTGGCGATGTCCTCGCAGGTATTGCCGGGTTTGGCCGCGGCAAGCCCGGCTTCGATGCCCTCGATTACCGCGCGTTCGCCTTCGATGAAATGCTTCGGCGGCTTGCCGAGATACACGGTGCGCGACTGCGGGCAGTGGTAGCGCTTGAAGCAGCCGGCGATTTCGAAGAAGGTGCCGGCGTTCCTCGCGAACGGCGTGTCGTCCCACGTCAGATGCGGGGCGGCGGCGTCCGCGCCGGTCGGCAGCAAGGGCACGATGGCCGGATAGTCGCCGCCATGTTCGTCCACACCCGTAATCCCCGCCGAGTAGATCTCGGCCACCAGATCGTTCTTGCGCATGCCGGGCTCGATACGCTGGACGATATGCGCGTGCATCTTCTCGACGATGCGGGCGGCGACCCGCATGTATTCGATCTCGCGCGGCGACTTCACCGCGCGCTGCCAGTTGACCAGCGCGGTCGCATCGCGCCATTGCGCCTTCGGCAAATGATTGACGAGCGAGCGATAGGCGGCGGCGCTGAAATAGTAGTTGTCCATTTCCACGCCGATCTTCAACGCGCCCCAGCCGCGCGACTCGATCACCTCACGCGCCAGATAGTCCATCGGGTGACGCTCGGCGGACTGCACGTAATGATCCGGGTAACCGATGATCTGCTCGTGCTGCATGAACACCGTGCGCTTCGCGCCATTGGCGTCCTGGCCGCGGCCGAACCAGACCGGCTCGCCGTCGAGCGCCAGCAGCACGCATTGATGCACATAGAACGACCAGCCGTCGTAACCGGTCAGCCACGCCATGTTGGTCGGGTCCGACACGATCAGCAATTCGATCCCCGCAGCCTGCATCGCCTTGCGCGTCTTGCCGATACGCGTGGCGTATTCGGCCCGCTCGAACGGCAAACGCACGACCGGCGCTTGTGCGCTCACGCCCGCCTTTCGTTCCAGTTGTGTTGTCTCAGCCATCGTGCCCTCTCAGCCCTTCACGTCGTTGCGAAAAATCGTTCCCACGCCCGCGCTGCGCGCTCGCTGCAGCGCGAGCGCCGCGATCGCGGTGTCCTGCGCGCCGGTGCCGGTCAGGTCGCAGATCGTCACGTCCGAATCGTCGACGCGGCCCGCGGCCTGTTCGGCGATCACCTGGCCCAGTTCGGTCACGGCGGCGTCGGCGTGCATCGTGCCCGCATTCAGCGCGTGATGCAGTTCGCCGAGCACGCGCGTCTGCTGCGCGCGGTCGCAGATATAGCGCGCCGCCGCCAACGCATCGGGCGCGATCTCGTTCTTGTGTTCGGCGTCCGAGCCCATTGCCGTGATGTGCAAACCCGGATGCAGATGCGCCGCTTCGATCAACGGCGTGCGGCTCGGCGTGGTGGTGATGGCTACGTCCGCCTCGGCCAACGCGTGATGAACGTCGCGCGCGACCTCGCAGGGCACGCCCAGCGATGCGCTCATCTCTTCGGCGAAACGCCGCGCATTGGCGGGATTGCGCGCCCACACGCGCACGTGTTCGACGCGGCGCACGAGCGTCAACGCCTGCAACTGCAAACGCGCCTGTTCGCCGGCGCCGAGCACCGCGACTTGCGGCGTGTGCTGCCTCGCGAGCCAGCGCGCGGCGACCGCGCCCGCGGCCGCGGTGCGTACGGCGGTCAGATAGCCGTTGTCGAGCAGCACCGCCTCGGTCAAACCCGTCTTGGCGGAAAGCACCAGCATCAGCCCGTTGAGGCTCGGCAAACCGAGCGCCGGGTTATTGAAAAAGCCGGGGCTCACCTTGATGGCGAAACTGTCGAAGCGCGGCAGGTACGCGGTTTTCACGTCCACTTCGCCGTTGTGTTCGGGCAGATCGAGCCGCAGGATCGGCGGCATTGCGACGGCCTCGGTGGCGAGGGCGAGAAAGGCCGCTTCCACCTGGTCGATCGCGGCGCGATCGAGCGGCACGAGTTCGCGAAGCTGCGCTTCGCCAAGGAGCGTGATCGAGGTCATAGAGGATTGAGCGGGTCGGATTGCACCGGCGTGGATTCGACGATGCGGTGATGCAGCTTCATATCGATGTTGGCGCCCGTGACGATCAGCACGAGCGGGCCGCGTTGAATGCGTTCGGCCGGCAATGCGCCGTCGAGCAGCGCGGCGATTCCGACCGCCGCCGCGCCTTCCACGACGAGCCGCTCGTGCCGGTAAGCGTGAACGATGCCGCGCGCGATCGACGCCTCGTCGAGCAATACCGTCTCGTCGATCAGATCGCGCGTGAGCGCATACGTATAGCGGTTTTCGAGGCCGATGCCGCCGCCGAGCGAATCCGCGAGCGTTTCGACTTCGTCCACGAGGACGGGCCGGCCGGCCGTGAGGCTCGCGTGCATCGCGGCGCCGCGCGCCATCGTCACGCCGGTCAGACCGATCGCGCGATTCGCATTTTTAGCGGCGAATGCAACGCCCGCAAAGAGGCCGCCGCCCGATAGCGGCACGACGATATTCGCGACGTCCGGCAATGCTTCGACGATTTCGAGTCCGATCGTCGCCTGGCCCGCGATCACGTGCAGATCGTCGAACGGCGGCACGTAGGCGAAGCCTTCCTCGCGGACGAGCCGCAGCGCTTCGTGTTCCGCGTCATCCTGGCTGTTGCCGACAATGCGCACTTGCGCGCCGAGCGAGCGCACTGCCTCCACCTTGTTGCCGGGCACGAGCGCCGACATGCACACCGTTGCCTCGATACCCAGCGCGCGCGCCGCATGCGCGACAGCGCGGCCATGATTGCCCGTGGATGCGGTGACGACCTGGCGGCAGCCTTGCTCAGCGAGCCGCGCGAGCGCGTTGGTCGCGCCGCGCAGTTTGAAACTGCCGATGGGTTGCACCGTTTCCAGCTTGAGAAAGACCTGCGTACCGGCTGCGGCCGACAGCGTCTGCGATTCGATCAGCGGCGTGCGAACGACGCGCCCCTCGATACGGCGACGCGCGCGATAGACATCGGCTAGCGACAGTACGGACATGAACTCGGCCTTGCACGAAAGGATTCGGTGCCGATGCCGCCGCGCCTGCATGAGTGGGCTGATTGCGGCCGCATCGTCTTCAATGCAGCCCAGTCTAATGTTCTAAAAAACGATTTCTATTGTCCTAGTTCATTTCGTTTATGTCGCTCGCTCTCACGTGAAATCGTGCACCTGCGGGTACTGCTCGAACACGTCGCGCATGATTTCCAGCGCGCCTTTATAGGTCTCTTCATTCACTTCGGCGCCCACGCAAACGCGCACCGCGTTCGGCCGGTCCGCGCCGCGCACGAGAAAAGGATCGGGCGAAGTCACGGCGATATCGCGGTTGCGCAACTCCCTCACCAGCCTGTCCGCCTGCCAGTGATCCGGCACGCGCAGCCACGCCGACAACGCCTGCGGATGCGCGCCGAGCACGTAGCTGCCGAGCGTCTGCTGCAATTGCGCCTGACGCCGTCCCAGCCGCTCGCGTTGTATCTGCACGAGACGTTCGGCCGTGCCGTCGACGATCCAGCGTGTCGCCACTTCGGCCATCGGCGAGGTCGCCATCCAGCTACTCACGCGCAGCACGCTTTCGGCGCGCAGCGCGAGCCGCCGCGGCGTGGTCAGATAGCCGATGCGCAAACCGGTCAGCACCGATTTCGTCATGCTGGTGCAATAGAACGACAACTCCGGGATCAGGCTCGATATGGGCGTGGCGGCCTTGGCGGGCAAAGGGCCGTAGACGTCGTCCTCGATCACGTACACGCCGTAGCGCTCGGCAATGCGCGCAATCGCGCGGCGCCGCGAATCCGGCATCAGCGCGACGGTGGGATTGTTCAGCGTGGGCGTGCAGACGAGCGCGGTGATGCGCTCGCTGTCGCACATCTCCTCGAAGTGTTCGGGATGAATGCCGTACTCGTCGATCTCGAGACCCTTCAGCGTGAATCCCAGTACGTTCGCGGAGCCGATCACGCCGTGGTCGGTGAGGCTTTCGCACAGCACCGTGTCGCCGGGGCCGACGAGCGATGCCAGCGCGAGGAAGATGCCGTGCGCCGCGCCGTTCGTCACGAGCAGCGTGTCGGGCGAGGCGGGCATGCCCAGCGACGCGAGCCACGCCATCCCCGCCTGCCGATGGTGCTCGAAGCCGGCAATCGGCCGGAACGCGCGAATCCACGGTTGATCGTCGAGCGTGGAGAGCGTCGCGCATACCTTGCGCCACATGGCGTCGTGCTCCGGCGTATGCACGATGCGCGCGATCGAAAAGTCGACCACCGAGCGCTCGGCCGTATCGAGCATGTAGCTCGACATGGTTTCGGTCACGCGCGCCGCCACGAAGCTGCCGCGCCCCACTTCGCAGCGGATCAGCCCCTGGCGCTCCAGTTCCTTATAAGCGTTGGTGACCGTCTGCACGCTGATCGCCAGTTCCGCGGCCACGTCGCGCTGCGGCGGCAGGCGCGCGCCCGCTGGCAACGACGCGCTCTCGATGTCGCCGGCAATCGCCTTCACCAGCCGTTTATATTTCGATTCCACGCCATGCACCGCGCGCACGGCCTCCCGCCACTGCTCGATCAACGCTGCCTCCACGGTTCCAGGCCCCCGCCCTTGTCTGCTTCGACTTCCATAGTGCGGCCAAACGATACGGGAAAATTATTGTCCTAGAGCAATCGCAAACAAAAAAATGGCTTTGTATGCTGCGTTCACGGGTTCGACGCGATGCAAGCGGATCGCGGGCAACGCAAGCCCTTTCGGCTGCCGCACCGCATGATGCGGCGCGGCATTCACCACGCCACACAATGGGATCGATATGAAAGCGAAGCGCACTTCACGACTGCTGGGAGCCCTCTGCGTCGCGGCAGCGGCTCTGGCGACGCAGGCGCAACATGCGTCGGCGGAAACGACGTTGCAGCGCATCCAGCGCACCGGGGAAGTGCGCATCGGCTATGCGAACGAATCGCCGTTTGCCTACACGACGCCTGACGGCAAGGTGACCGGCGAATCGCCGGAGATCGCCCGCAAGATATTCACCAAGATGGGCGTGAAGAAAGTGGACGGCGTGCTGACCGAATGGGGCTCGCTGATTCCCGGCCTGCGCGCGGGCCGCTTCGACGTGATCGCGGCCGGCATGTACATCACGCCGGAACGCTGCAAGCAGGTCGCGTTCGCCAATCCGCAATACCAGATTCAGGACACGCTGCTGGTGCTGAAGGGCAATCCGAAGAATCTGCATTCCTACGCCGATATCGGCAAACAGTCCGACGTGAAGCTCGCCGTCATGGCCGGCGCGGTGGAACTCGCCAATTCGCGCGATGCGGGCGTGAAGGATGCGCAGCTCATGCAGGTGCCCGACACCACCGCGCAATTGCAGGCGGTGCGCGCACGCCGCGCCGACGCGGCGGCCGGCACCGCGCTGACGATGAAGGGCCTCGCCGCGAAAGCCTCCGACCAGGTCGAGGCGGTCGCCAAGTTCACGGACGATCCGAAGCACATCGGCTACGGCGCGCTCGCGTTCCGTCCCGAGGACGCCGATCTGCGCGACGCGGTCAATCAGCAATTGCAGGCATGGCTCGGCACGCCGGATCATCTGCAAACCGTGGCGCCCTTCGGTTTCGACAAGACGAATCTGACCACGCGCACCGCCGCCGAGATTTGCGGCAAGTAATCCTCAACCGAGCGCAACGGGTCGCCCACCGAGCGCGCATTCACCCGAAGTCCGCACGCGCCGGCATGCGCCGGCCGTGAAGTTCCCCCAGGCGCGTGCAACCGCACGCGCCGTCATGCAAGCGAGGAACCGCCATGCGTGAACTGTTTCCCCTGTTGCTCCAGGGCACGCTCGTGACGATCGAGATCGCCGCCTGCGCCACCTTGCTCGCCATCGTCATGGCGTTTGTCGCGACCGCCGCGAAGCTCGCGCCTTGGACGCCGCTGCGCTGGCTCGGCAATGCCTACGTCGAAATCTTTCGCGGCACCTCGTTGCTCGTGCAGCTTTTCTGGTTTTTCTTCGTGCTGCCGCTGCCGCCGTTTCGCATCGAGATGACGCCGTTTACCGTGGCGATCGTCGGCCTCGGTTTGCACTATGGCGCCTACGGTTCGGAAATCCTGCGCGGCGCATTGCGCTCGGTGCCGGGCGGCCAGTTCGAGGCGGCGCTCGCGCTCAACATGTCGCCGCTTTCCAGAATGCGCCGCATCATCCTGCCGCAAGCGATGATCAACGCGCTGCCGCCCGCCACCAACCTGATGATCGAATTGCTCAAGGGCACCTCGCTGGTGTCGCTGATCACGCTGTCGGACCTGACGTTTCGCGCCCGCCAACTCGACGAGGCGACCTTCAAGACCGCGGAGATTTTCGTGCTCACGCTGGTCATCTACTTCGTGCTCGCGCAAATCCTCGTCGCGCTGATGCGGCATTTCGAGCGCCGCGTGAGTCACGGCATCATTCAGAGGGCCGTCCGATGAACAGCTTCTTCGACCTGCATTACGCGGAACAGATTCTGCCGGCGCTGCTGCGCGCGTCGATGTACACGATCTTCATCACGCTGATCGGTTTTGCAATCGCGCTGGTGCTGGGGCTCGTGCTGGCGGTGCTGCGGCGCAGCCCGATCAAGCCGCTCGCGCGGACGGTCGGCTTCATCGTCGAATTCATTCGCAGCACGCCGCTGCTGATCCAGGTGTATGTGCTGTTCTATGTGCTGCCGGTGTACGGCATCACGATGTCGGCGCTGACCGCGGGCACGGTCGGGATCGCGCTGCACTATGCGTGCTACACGTCGGAGGTGTATCGCGCCGGCTTGAACGGCGTGGCGCGCGGCCAGTGGGAAGCGGCGTGCGCTCTGTCGTTGTCGCCGTGGCGCACCTATAGCGGCGTGATTCTGCCGCAGGCGATTCGTCCCGTGATTCCGGCGCTCGGCAATTATCTGGTGGCGATGTTCAAGGACACGCCGGTGCTCTCCGCGATCACCGTGGTCGAATTGATGCAGCAGGCGAAGAACATCGGTTCGGAAACGTTTCGCTACCTTGAACCGATCACGCTTGCAGGCATTTTCTTCCTGCTCATCAGCGTGAGTTTCGCGCACCTCGTGCGGCGGCTCGAATACAGCTTGAGGCTGCCATGACCGTGAAAACCGACCTCGACATCCCTACCCCGCCGCATTCGGACCTACCCGTGGAGAAACCGATGAAACGAGACGATCCCGCCTCAGTACTTGTCCCGCAGGCCGGCACCCAGGAGGAGCCGATGGTGCGCTTTGCCGGCGTGACGAAGCGCTACGGCGCGCTCACGGTGCTCGACGCGCTCGATCTGGAAATCGGCCGCAACGAGAAGGTCGCGATCATCGGCCCGAGCGGCTCCGGCAAATCGACGCTGCTGCGCGTGCTGATGACGCTCGACCCGCTGACCGACGGCATGATCGAAGTGGACGGCGAACCGCTCACGCACATGCGCAAGAACGGCGTGCTGGTGCCCGCCTCGCTCAAGCATTTGCGGCGCGTGCGCAGCAAGATCGGCATGGTGTTTCAGAGCTTCAACCTGTTCCCGCACATGACCGCGCTCGCCAATACGATCGAAGCGCCGATGCAGGTGTTGGGGCTCTCGCGCAAGGAAGCGACCGAGCGTGCGCGCGATCTGCTGTCGCTGGTCGGGCTGGAGGACAAATGCAATCACTATCCGTCGCAGTTGTCGGGCGGTCAGCAGCAGCGGGTGGCGATTGCCCGCGCGCTCGCCATGCGTCCGAAAGTGATGCTGTTCGACGAGGTCACCTCAGCGCTCGATCCCGAGCTGTGCGGCGAGGTGCTGAACGTGATCCGGCGACTCGGCAGCGAGCACAATCTGACGATGCTGATGGTCACGCATCAAATGGGTTTCGCGCGCGAATTCGCGGACCGTGTGTGCTTTTTCTCGCAAGGCAAGATCATCGAGCAGGGGCCGCCGCAGCAGTTCTTCTCCGCGCCCCGGCATGAACGCACGCAGCAGTTCCTGAGAGCGGTGAAGGAAGCGGTTTGATCGAGGTTCCCACCGGGGGCGTCGAGGCTGACAAAAAAACAAAGGCGCCGCTCACGATTCACGCGGTGCCACGGTTGCCGCGCGCGAGTTCATCGCCGGTGCCGTGCGGCAAGCGCGCGGTCACCGGAATCGACATGAACGAGAACAGGCCGACCACGAGAAACGCGGGCCAGAAGTCGGAAAACACGATGGTCGAATGACCCTGCACGTCGTGTGAAATCTGCAGCACGATGCCCGCGATCGTCACGCCGAGTCCCAGCGAAATCTGCTGGATCACGCTCGCGACGCTCGTAGCGCGGCCGATGTCGCGGCTCGGAATGTCCGCATACGCCAGCGAATTCAGCGACGTGAATTGCAGCGACGGGAAGAAGCCGCCGAACAGCACGACGCACCAGATCAGCCAATGCGGCGTACCGGGGAAGAACAATCCATAGACCGCGATGACGAGACCCGCGCAAGCCGCGTTGAACATCAGCACCGTGCGAAAACCGAAGCGCCAGAGAATGCGCGAGGCCGCCGCCTTCATGAAGATCGACCCGAACGCGGACGCGCAGGTGATCGACCCCGACACGAACGCGCTCATGCCCAAGCCTTCCTGCAACGCGAGCGGCAACAGAAACGGCACGGCGCCGAGGCCGATGCGAAACAGCGAACCGCCCGCCACGCTCGCGTGAAAACTCGGAATGCGCAGCAGGCGCAGATCGAGCACCGGCAATTCGACGCGGCTCGCGTAGAGCGCGTAAATCGCCAACAGCAGCACGCCGATCACACACATGCTGACCGATAGGCTGTTCGACACGAGACCGCTGCCGACCAGCGAAAGCCCCAGCATGAACAGCGACGCGCCGCTCGCGGATAACACGAAGCCGGTCCAGTCGAGCCGGCCGGGATGCGCTTCGCGCACGTTGGCGATGTGCCGGTTCGCGAGCCAGATGCCGAGCAGGCCAATCGGAATGTTGATGAAGAAGATCAGACGCCAGTGCAGATACGTCGTGATGAAGCCGCCGAGCGGCGGCCCCATCACCGGCCCGAGCAAGGCCGGCACCGTCAGATAGTTGACCGCGCGGATGAAGTCGGACTTCGGCACCGAACGGAAAATGATGATGCGCCCCACCGGCACCATCATCGCGCCGCCGATGCCCTGCACGAAGCGCGCGGCCACGAACATGCCGAGCGAGGTGGAGGCCGCGCACATCAGCGAGCCGGCCATGAAAATGCCGATGGCCGTGCGAAACACCGTGCGTGAACCGAAGCGGTCGGCAACCCAGCCGCAGATCGGAATGAAGACGCCGAGGCCGATCACATACGCGGTGACGGCCAGCTTGAGGGTGATGGGATCCTGGCCGAGGTCGCGCGCCAGAACCGGCAGCGACGTCACGATGATCGTGCCGTCCACGTTTTCCATGAACATCGCGCACGCGACGATCAGCGGAACGATGAAAGTGCCTAAAGCGAGAGGCATTGGCATGACGACGGGATGCGAGGCCGTCGGTGTAAAGCCGCGATTATCGCATCGCATCCGCGATATATGCTGCCGAACGCGGCTTCTGAACACGGGTTTTATGCCGCGCGTCGATGCCGCGCGCGAGAGTCAAGCGCGCAAGGAAACCTGAAAGACGAGGTGAGCAGCGAAGCGAGGTGAGCCGGCACGCAGCCGACTCACTCTGCCATGCGGAAGATTTAGCGCGACGTGCTGACCAGCGGTTGCAACTGCGGCAGGATCTCGACGTTCGCACGCGCGACGTCGTTCGGGAAGTCGATTTCGATCCACGGCGCGCCGGTCACGTCGGCGGTGTCGAACACCTGGCTGCGTTCCAGCAGCAGGTCGCGCACCGCTTCTTCGTGCGGCAGGTTCGCGCGGCCACTATCTACATAGCCGGCCACGATCTGCGCAAAACGCCGCGCGGTTTCCTCGCGGAAGCGGAAGAACCCAACCGATTCACCGATGGTGTCGTACTCGAGATTGACGGCAAGCTGCTTGCGCAATTCGACCGGCACGCCGTCTTTCAGGCACAGCTTGACGGGCTCGTCGCCGGCTTCGAAATCACGGTCGATCAACAGGCGGTTAACGGTTTCGCCCGCCACCAGCGCGTGCAGAATGCGCTCGTCGTAGAGCACGTCGGCGTCCATCAGCAGCGCGTCGCCGCCGCGCGTCAGCGCTTCGGCCACCGTGTGCACCGTCAGCACGCTGCCCAGATCGAAACGCGTGTTCAGCACGGTTTCCACCGCGTGCGGCCAGTTGATGCGCTTCAACTCACCCTGCACCGATTCCGGCTGAAAACCCAGCGCCAGCACGACGTCCGTCACGCCGGCGGTTTCGAGCATGTGCAGATGCCGTTCGAGCAGGCTCATGCCGTCGAACTGCAAGAGGCACTTCGGGAACTGGGCTTCAGGCGGTTGCTGGAGACGCAGGCCGAGGCCCGCCGCGAGGATGATGGCACGCATGCGCGGTCCTTTGAAAAGAAACGGATTAATCGGCAACGGGCACGCGCCGCATGGCACGCCGCCGTTGCCAGCTTCGTTCGCTGAAGTGCAAGACCAGCAGACCCGGCAAGCCTAGCAGGATTTCACGCGCGCGCTTGCTGAGCGACAAGGCCAGCGCCGCGTCCGACGGCAAGCCGACCAGCGGCGCGAGCAGCAGATAGCCGCCCTCCTGGACGCCGAGCGAGCCGGGAATCATGAACGCCGCGCCGCGAATCGCTTGCCCGAGACTTTCGAGCAGCAGCGCGTCGACCCAGTCGACCGGATGGCCGAGCAGGCGCAGCGCGAGCCACACCTCCACCGTGCCGACGATCCAGCCCGCGAGACTCAACGCGAAGCTGACCGCCACGCGGCCGCGCTCGCGGTACATGGCCTGCACGGCGGCGTCGACGGCTTCGGCGCGCGTCATCAGCGCGGACCAGTCGCGCTTGCCGAACAGCTTGGAGACCACGCCGAGCAGCCGGCCGAACATGCCGCGCCGCTGCGCGAAGTAGAAGCCGACGATCATCGCGCCCAGCACGCCGGTGGCGATCAGCGTCGCGGTTTGCAGGTCGTGCAGCGCGCCGTGCGCCGTGTAGGCGCCGAACAGCAGCAAGCCGAGCAACGCGAAGATGATTTGCGCGAGCGCTTGCGCGGTCGTGCTGACGGTGATCGCGGCGGCCGCGTCGCGCATGGGCATGCCGCGCTGCGAGAGTTGCCGCACCATCACCACGGGCCCGCCGATCTGGCCGGCCGGCAACAGACTGTTCACCGATTCGCCGACCCAGCGCGCGAACAACGCGTCGCGCAGCGACAAATGATGATGCGCGCGCTCGGGATGCCGATGCAGCAGCACTGAGATCGCGCCAGCGTCGAGCGCGAGCGGCACGAGATGGAACGCCGCGACGAGCGCGAGCCCCCAGCCCGCCGCGAGCAGCGTCGAGGCGACCGAACCGAAACCCTGCCACGCGAGCAGCCCGACGAACAGCGCCGTCCCGATCGACAACAGAATCAGAGCCGCGCGAGTCATGCGCGGTCCTTGCGGCGGTGAGTCATTTGACGGAAAACCTGGCGAAAACCGAAGTACGCGATCGCGTCCTTCATGTTCGAGATCAAGCGGCGCCACGGGCGCATGTTCGCGTCGGTGACGTATTCGAAAGTGAGCGACACGCGCATTTCATTCGCGCCGGCCGGCGTGATGCGATGGCGCAGCTTGTCGCCGTCGAAAAACACGAGGCCGCCCGGCGGGATTTGCACCGAGCCCGGTTGGTCGGGCACGTCAGGATTGCGCGTGTGCAGTTCGTAGTCGAGGCGGCACGACGATTCGTCGATCACGCCGAGCAGCAGCGTATAGCGGCGGCCGTCATAGTACGAAGTATCGTAGTGCCAGCCGATGTGATCGCCTGCCCGCGTGTAGTAGTAGAGCGCATACGCGTGCGGGTCGTCGGCGGGCGAGAGTTGCAGCTTGTCGCCGCTTAGTTGCTCCAGCCAGCCGATCAGTTCCTTCGAGCGATACAGCTCCGCGATGAACGGCGCGAGGCGGTCGATCGTATGGCGGCTCACGCTGCCGCCCTGCTTGTGGCCCGGCAGATAGTTGCGGTTCACTTCATCGAGCAGGCCGTGCGCGCTTTGAATCAACTGGGCGGTGACCTCGGGCGCGAGGAAGTCTTCCAGATAGAGGAAGGCGCCCTGATCGGCGAACTGCCTTGCGAGGCGCGGCGTATCGAACGCGCGCGTGCGGCTTGCGACCGCGCGGTCGGCATTGGGCGCCGGCGCAACCGGCGACGAGGCCGGGGAATCTTCAACTGAAATTGGCGCGATCACGTCGTCTTCGGCGTGCGTACTCATTCACTTAGCCCACATTTGACTGTTTTGGAAAGCCGCTGGCGGCCTCGGCCGGGCGCGCGGCGCGGCGCGTCACGCGCCAGTACTCGACCACCACCCAGATTGCGAACAGCGGCGCGCCGATCGACGCGGCCACGACGAAGGGCATCACCACGCTCGTCAGCGTGACGAGGGGCAGCAGATACAGCACGTCTTCGGTTTCGAAGCCGCCGACCGATGCCTGCTTCGTGCCCGCCTTGCCGGCCATTTCCTCGATACGCATGCGCAGGAAGAAAATCACCGCGACGGCAATACCGGCCACGGCGCCGAGCCAGCCCGACGATACCGGCAAGCCGCCGATCCGCGTGGCGCCTACACCGATACCCATGCCGACAAACAACAGGATGGTGACGATCGCATCGCTGGCAAGGTCGTAAAAATGACCGATACGGCTCGACTTGCCGCCGATGCGCGCGAGTTCGCCGTCGGTATGGTCGACGAAATTGGACAGTACGATCAGCAACGCGCCCGCATTGGCCCATTCGAATCCGCCACGCGCAAGACACAGCGCGCCAGCCACACCGATCATCAAACGCAGCGTGGTCAGATGATTGGGCGTGATGCGCGTGTTGACGAGCGGCGTGACGAGCCGGCGGGCAAGCCGCGCGTCCCATGTTCTGGGCGGCGGAACGTTCGTTGGAGGCAGGGGGCTCGAATTCATAACCCGGAAATATATACGGGATCGTGAAATATTGCTTTCTTCCCGTAGGTTTCTTTGAGGTGCGTTCATTACCGCTTCATGTCCGTCGTGAAGCAGGATTTGCCGAACCGGGATAAAGTGCGGGTCGAGTTGCGCCCGCCACGCTGATCGCCTAGATGCGCAACGCTCCCGCGGGTCCAGGCATCCATGCGCTACCCGTTGTGAATACACTACATCGAATAGGGGTCGCCGTTCACGCTCATGAAACGTTTTTTTTCCGTGCTTCTCGCACTCGCCGCCGCGCTGCCGCTCATCGCTTATGCCACCGTCCTCGATGCGCCGCTCGCCTGCAATGAGAGCGGCCATCAGTTCATCGCGGATCTTGCCGAGCAACGTGCCATCGATCCCAAGCCGTGGCGCGTGGAAAGCAATTCGATCAACGCATTTACGCCGGCGTCGGGCGCCGATCTGAGCGCGTTCGGTTTTCATGTGTTCGCGGTGGTCGGCTACGAAAAAGACGACCCGATGTTCCGGGTCGGCGATGGCGAACCGGTCGCCAGTTCGGCCTACGGCGTCGTGGTGTTCGGCAGCGAATCCAAGGTGCGCAACGCCGTGGCCGGCACCGGCAGCACGGCGATCGTGCATCGTGTCGCGCCGCTCGTGACGGCGATTTTTTGCAAGCGGAGTTGAGGGGAGCGGTGGTCGCGACGTGGCACGAATGGCCGGTTGGCTAGTGTTGCCGCGATCTGCCGGGAAGGCATGGTCGCGGCGGATGGATTTTTCGCGGCCTGCAAGGGCGTCCATCTGCCTCGTGCATTTACCTCATGGTCAGCAGGATCCAGCCGTGCTGGTTGAAGTCGAGTCGGTTCACACCGACCAGGCGCAACCGCGAAGTTATGAGGCCCCGACGCGGGGCCTCACCTCTTTCGTTTCTGCCAGCGCGGGTTTCGCGCCATTCGCCCTTACAACTTGATCCCCGTCGGATCCGCCGTCAGATATCCCACGGTCGCGCCGAAGCGGTCCTTGTAGTTCGCCCGCACCAGCGGATCGAGCGTCGCCTGGACCTTGTCGTGCAGCGGACTTTCCCAGTCGCCGACGTGCTGGAAGTTGCTCATCACGTAGGTCCAGCCGTTGATTTCGTCGACCGCGTGCAAGCCCGTCGATTCCGCGCCCGCCGGGCACGACAGCACGCGCGAGAGCGTCTTCGTGTCGACGTTGTACGCCCACAGGAAGTTGTTCACGTGCATGCCGCTGTCCTCGCCGATGAACAGCGTACGCAGTTTTTCCGAGAACTTGAGGTTGTCCGGGTTCGCAATGCGGTCCGGGTTCGCGGTGTTGCCGAGCGCGTCGGCGGCGGCGAGATCCTGGCCCACCAGCGCCGCGGGCGGCGCCATGTCCACCGGCACCCACTCGCTGTTGATCGCGCCGCCGCTGCGATCGAGCTGGCCGCCCTTCATGTTCAGCGCGTACACCGCGCCCGCGCTGATCGCCTTGTCGACGGCGACATCGGTCGACGCGACGTTGCCGCGCACCATCGATTTCTCGACGCGCGACATCGCCGAATACAGCACCTTGTCCTTGATGTCGACCGTCGTGCCCTCGAGTTTCGTGAAACCCATGCTGCCGCCGGCGAGCGCCGCGTAGCGGTGCGTCTCGAGGAAGGTCGCCGCCTTGGTCATGCCCGGCTTGATGCGCACCCAGTTGAAGGTGCCGTTGTAGTTGATCTTCGTGTAGCTCGTATCGAGCGGGTCCTTGGTCGCGACGTCCAGAATGTCGGCCGCGGTGAGCTGATTGGCGAGCGTTTCGATCTCGGCGCTGGTCGCGTGGCCCAGGTTGATCCACGAAAGCGTTGCCGCGCCCGCGCCGCTCGAGGACACCTGCGTCCACTTCGCGACATACAGCGTGCCCGCGGACAAATCGGCTTCGCGATCCGCGATGAACATGAACAGACCGCCGTTGGTCGCGTCGTCGCCCATCAGTACGGTGCGCTTGTCCGGCATCACCTGAATCAGTTCGTGCGAGATGCGGCCGAGGCAATAGTGCTTCCTGATCGTGCCGGTGCCGTCGGGATTCACGGTCACTTCCGGCAAATGCCCGTAGTGGTACGGATTCGCGGTCGTTTCGTTGCCGAAGAGGCTGCGGCTGAAGCCCTTGAACTGGCTATTGGCCGCGATCGTCGTCGCGTCGGGTTCGTACTCTTCGCTCGACAGATGCGTGTTCCACGGCGACAGGCTCGCGCCGCAGGTGATCCACAAGCCGTGCGCCGGCGACGTATCGACGTTGTGATAGCCCACCAGCGTGAGCTTGCCGGTAGCCGGGTCCTGATCGAGCGTCAGCACCGCGATCGGCGACGGCAGTTGGCCGTACATCGACTTGAGGCTTTGATCGCGCGTCGCGTACTCGAACTGCACCACGGCGAACACCGCGTTGCCCTTGAGGCCCTTCACCGTCGGATTGTCGAGTCGAATCAGCGAACTGCCGTCCGGGCAGTCCGAATAGAACTGACGCTCCTTACCCGCGACCGAGGTGTCGATGATCGGCTGATTGTTGATGTCGAAATAGCCGCCCGCCAGGATCGTGCCGCCCTTGATGTTCGGCACGCTGTCGCCCGTGATGAAGAACGGCTGATAGGCGAGCTTGAAGGTGCGGCTGCTGCCGTCGCTCAGTTGCACGGTGAGAGTCGAGCCGACCGTGGTTTTCGCCATCGCGGCGGGGTCGGCCAGCGTGGGCGCGGCCATGCTGTTGAAGGCGGCCGAGACGAAGTTGGCCACGGGTTTGACCGGCGTCGCCAGGTCGTCGCTGCCGCCGCACGCGGTGAGCATCGACGCCGTGGCGAGACCGCCCAACGGCAGCATCGGTACACCGGCAAGTAGTTTCAGGGCTTTACGGCGGGAAAGATCGAGCGGCTCTGCCATGTTGTCGTGATCCAGGGTTTCGGTAGCGTGGGGAAATGCACAGTCGGCACGCACTCAAAACCGCATGGTTCACGCTCGCGCCGCTATGACGCGAGGATTCTATGAAGCGAATGTGAAAGTATATTGACAGCTTGCGGTAATACCTTGATTCGCCTTTCGTCGGCGATCGGTTGGCTGAACCGGACCACGTCGCCTTTAACCAGGACTTAACCCGGACTCAACCCGGACGGCGAAATCCGTTTTCGACCCAAGCCGCCGCGCTCGCCTTGCTGAGCTTGAAGTTGGGCGCGACCTGCACTTGCGCGAGTTGCTCGCCGAACGTGTCGAGCGCGGTCAGCAGCGCATACGGCTCGTCTTCATCCGGCACGATGTCGAGCGTGACGTCGAGTTCGTCGTTGCCGTCGGCGGTCGCCACCCGCACTTCCTTATGCAGTTGCGCGCGCAGTTGCTGCTCATGGCGGCGCAGCACTTCGGAGGCGGTCTTCACCAGCGTGTTGAACGCCGACGTGTCGAGCGGCTTCGGGTCCTTCTTGTTGCGGCCCATCGTCCACGGCCCGACGAGCGCCGGTTCGGCCTCGCCGTCCTTGATCATCTCGACGGCCCAGCCTTCGTCGTCTTCGTTCTTGATGACGCGCGCGGTCCAGCCGTCGTCGCGCCACAGACGCGCTTCATGCAGCGGTTCGTCCATCGCGGGCGCGCCTTCCGTGATATCAGCGGCGTCGGACGATGGAAGGGGGGTATCGGTCATTGCAGGTTCACTCACGTTCGCGGGGCGGAGACATATTTCGAACCTGCGATTCTACCCGTGCCGCAAGCGCCCGACGCGCTCCCCTGACGAACGGACAAGCCAGGACGGGCATTTCGCCCATCGACATATTCCATTTCGCTATGCGCGGGAACTTATAAACCGGTTATAAAAAAGACGCAAAAAAACGCGGCCCGAAAGCCGCGCGTAAAAATGAAAAAGGCAACCCTTGGTTAGAGGGCAAGCCATTGTAGAACTGCAATTAGCCGCAATAGACCATGCGAATGGGAACACTGCATTGCGCGAAACACAGTGAATGACCCACGCCGCGGCGACATGCGCGACAACCTGCCGCATAAGCACGCCACGTGCGGCGTCGCGAGTCAGCAACACCGCATGCATTGACAAACTCAGCCTCGAATCCACACATGATCGGATTGTTCTTTATTTACTCGCACTTACACAATTCAAATTCGCCATTACCGATTCGAGAATTCATTGTTGCGTCATATGCGATTAAACATCGGAATAGCAGGCATACACTTCGCAGCGGATCGTCAGGCACCCGACGAAGTCGGCGATAAGCACTGGAATGCGATTCTCTATGCACTGTCCCGGAGTTATCTCAACATGAAAAAAACCCTCATCGCAGCAAGCCTCATGGGCGCGTTTGCCATCACCGCTCATGCACAAAGCAGCGTCACGCTGTACGGCACGTTGGACGCCGGTCTCGTGTACTCGAACAACCAGGGCGGCCACAGCAATTGGCAACAAGGTAGCGGTTCGGTGTCGAACACCTACTTCGGCCTGCGCGGCAGCGAAGATCTCGGCGGCGGTCTGCACGCGATCTTCACGTTGGAAAGCGGCTTCAACCTGAACAACGGCCAGTTTTCGGAAAACAGCACGATGTTCAATCGCCAGGCTTACGTCGGCCTGAAGAGCGATCAGTACGGCGCGTTGACGCTCGGCCGTCAATACGATTCGGTGGTCGATTACCTCGCGCCGTTGTCGGAAGCGGGCGCGGGCTACGGCAACAACCTGGCCGCTCATCCGTTCGACAACGACAATCTGGACAACTCGTTCTCGATCAAGAACGCCGTGAAGTACACGAGCGCGAACTACGCGGGCCTCAAGTTCGGTGGCCTGTACGGCTTCAGCAATTCGGCCGGCCAGTTCTCCAATAACCGCGCGTGGAGCGCCGGCGCCTCGTACGATAACGGCCCGTTGAGCTTCGCCGCGGCTTACCTGCAACTGAACAAGTCCGGCAGTTCGAACCTGAGCGGCGCCGTCTCGCAAGGCGACGGCACCGCGGCGATCGCAGCGGATCTGCAACGCACGTACGGCGCGGGCATCAACTACACGTACGGCCCGGCAACGGCAGGTTTCGTGTACACGCATACGCAACTCGACGGCATCAGCGGCGTGAACGTCGGCGGCACGACGCTGCCTGGCATCGCGGGCACGAACCTGCACCTGGACAACTACGAAGTGAACGGCCGTTATGCGCTGACGCCGGCATTGAGCCTCGCTGCTGCTTACACGTTCACCGACGGCAAGCTGTCCGGTTCGAACGGCTCGGGCGATCCGAAGTGGCACACGGTGTCGCTGCAAGGCGACTACTCGCTGAGCAAGCGTACCGACGTGTATGTGGAAGGCGTGTATCAGCATGCATCCGGCGAACTCGGCAACTTCGGTTCGAACGTGGCGGCAATCAATACGCTGGCGCCCTCCTCGACCGGCAATCAGGTTGCCGCGGCTGTGGGCCTGCGTCACCGCTTCTAAGGTCTTTTCGTTTGGCAAGTGCGAGGCGGATATCCATCCGCTTGGCAATCAAAAACCCGCGCGCGACATAATCGCGCGCGGGTTTTTTTCATGGGACCGCGTTTCGACGCGGCAAGGGTGACGCCGCAAGCGTGCGATCGGTATACTGGGTCCGGCTGCCTTCCTTGCCGCGAGTTCGTTGCGGCGGAACGGCGGCTTCGTCGCGAAGCATGGCGTTGTTTCAAATCGCGTCGCGCTTCGCCCGCGCACCAGGTTCCCACGCACCACCGGGGACGCCGACGACCGAACCATGAAAAGACTTCTTCTGCCTGTTGCCGCTGCCGCCGTGATCGCTTCGCTCGCTGCCTGCGGTTCTTCCAGCGGCCCCACCGCTCACGATGCGTCGCAACCGATGATCTACGTATCCTCGCCGCGCGCCCCGGCCTATATCGCCAATTGCCTTGAAAGCCGTTTGTCGCGTGTGCGTATGTCGCGCGTAGGCGGAGCAACCGAGATCGCGGTCGGCTCCGATTCGAACAACTCGTACTTCGTCACGTTGACGCCGTTGAACGCCGGTTCGGTCGTCAAGGTGACGCATCCCGCGAATGCGCCGGATGATCCGCCGGAACCGGAAATGCGCTTCAGCATCGCGCGCTGCGCCACCTGACGTTTGCACCACAGCGCGATGTTTTGAAGGCCACGCCGATACGCCAATTTATATCTGGCGTGTCGGCTATTTTTTTATCCGCTCATCTGCGAACATAGCCGCCCCTGGTCTTTTATGCGGCGGCGCCGTGCCGCGAGTTCGATGGCATCCAGCAAAGCACATCATGCAACCGGTTTTGCAGCCGGCGTCATCGCGGCGGCCATTGTCACGCGCATCGGCGGCGGCGGTTCGTTTCATATCGGCGTGTTGCTGAGCTTTATCGCCGGGATGGCGGGAAGCACGGCGCCGGATTGGCTGGAAGTGGCGTGGTGGTCGCGGGCGCGGCGGCTGTGGATCACGCATCGCACGTTGACGCATTGGGGCCTCGGATGGCTCGCGCTGCTCGCGGTTTCCTATCACTGGCTCGGGCATTCGCTCTATGCCGCGCCGGCGTTCGGCTTCGCTTGCGGCGGGTTGATGCATTTGCTCGCGGATTGGCCGAATCCCCTCGGCGTGCCGTGGATTGCCGGGCGGCATTCGCTCAATCTGTGGAATAGCGGTCGCTGCGATTTGATCGTGGTGGGCGCTTCGTGGGTCGCGGCATGGTTTGTCGGCGCGCACGCCTGGTTGCCTGGCGCACAGGCGGCGGCCTTGCTGCGGCATCTGAGAATCGGCTAGGCGTTACCGCATGGCGGCCGCATAGTTGGCGGGCGTCACGCCCAACAGCCTCACGAACGCCCTCGTCATGTGACTCTGATCGGCGAAACCCGCCGAAGCCGCCGCGTCGGCAAGGGTCGCGCCGCGCGCGATCAACTGCCTCGCCAGCACCACTCGCCGCTGCATCCGGTACGTGTGCGGCGGCAATCCCATCTCATGCGCGAAGGCTCGCAGCAACTGAAAGCGGCTCATGCCGGTATCGGCGGCGAGATCGGCAAGCGTGAGCGGTGACGACGGGTCGTCGTCGATGCGCGCTTTTGCTCGCGCGACCGGCCCGAGCGAACAGGTCGACACCGAACCTGCCGGATGCGTCGCATGCGCTCGCACCAGATGCCCGAGCAGTCCGAGCAACGCTTCCTCGCGCACCAGATCGTCGGGCACTTGCGGCGCTTCCACGGCAACGGCGAACAGCCGCTCGAACAGACGTTTCAGCAACGGATCATGCGCCACCGGCTGCGTGAGTTCGATCTCGCGCGCCGCCGCGCCGGTCAGCTCACGAGCGACGCCGGCCAGCAGCGACGGCTCGAAGTACAACATGCGCCATGCGCGGCCACGCTCGTCGAGCGGACTGCCGTCGTGCACCTCGCCGGGGTTGACCATGATCGCGTCGTTCGCGCGCGCTTCCACCATGCCGCGCCCGCTCGCCGACCGATGCCCGCCGCTGACGATCACGCCCACGCCGAAACGGTCGTGCGAATGGCGCGGAAACGCGTGCGCCGTTTGCGCCACGGTCGCCTCGACGCCGCTAATCGCGCAGCGAGGCATGTGAACGCGGCCGCGCGCCGGGCCCTGCATCACTGACGCCCCTCGTCGGTCCGCTCGCCTTCGCGGACCTTGCCTTGCGACACGCTGCTGCCCGGCGGCACGCTGTGCGTGAGCCACACGTTGCCGCCGATCACCGAGCCGCGCCCGATCGTCACGCGGCCAAGTATCGTGGCGCCTGCATAAATCACCACGTCGTCCTCGACGATCGGATGACGCGCGTTGCCCTTGATCAGCGCGCCGTCGAGATCCGCGGCGAAGCTCTTCGCGCCGAGCGTCACCGCCTGGTACACCCGCACGCGCTCGCCGATGATCGCCGTTTCGCCGATCACCACGCCCGTGCCGTGGTCGATGAAAAAGCTCGGCCCGATGGTTGCGCCGGGGTGAATGTCGATGCCGGTTGCCGAATGCGCGATCTCGTTGATGAAACGCGCCAGCAAGGGCACGCCGAGGCGATGCAGCGCGTGCGCGAGGCGGTGGTGCGTCATCGCCCACACGCCGGGGTAGCACAGCAGAATTTCGGTGATGTGCTGCGCGGCCGGGTCGCCGGTGAAGGCCGCCTGAATGTCGCTGACCAGCAGCGCGCGGATGCCCGGCAACTGCGTGGCGAATTCACGCGCGACGTTGAATGCGCGCTCCTTCAGTTCGGCGTCGGGCGTTCCGGCGAACTCCGGCAGGAATCGCAGGGCGCGCCGGATCTGCTCGGCGAGCAGGCGCAAGGTGCTCTCGAGCGTGTGGCCGACGTAGTAGTCGACGGTTTCGTCAGTCAGATCGGGGGCGCCGTAGTGCGTGGGGAACAGCGCCGCGCGCAGGCCGGTGACGATGCTGACCACCGCTTCGCGCGACGGCAGTTCGCGAATGCCGAGCGGATGCCGCGTGCGATGCAATTCCTCACGCGACGCGCGCAGGTCGGCGACGATCTGTTCGAGACCCCAGTCATGGGAAGGCACGTTAGGCATAGAAGGACAGCGCCGTGCGAAGGCACGGTTCGGAGTGATTGTCCCGAGAGATTACCGCGTTTTAGGGCGGCTCGCGCGGCCCCGCATGCGCACTGCCACCCGCCTTGCGAGTGTTCGCCTGCCGGAGGCGCTCAGATCGTCACGCTGCTCGCGTCGATCCAGCGCACGGCCCAATCGCGAGCGTGGGCGATGGCGGCGGCTTCGTCAGGAAAACGCAAGTCTTGAGGAAAGAAACGGTTGGCGACCAGTTCGCCGTCGCTCGACCGGGAGATGACCACATACGGTTGCCACGTGCCATCGACCGCGCGCGCCGGCGCGCAATTCAGCAAATAGCCGCGATGTGTGAATGCAGCATCGAAGTGCATGTGTCACCCGCCCTGACGGCCCCGTAAATGTTTGAGTAGCGCTGCGCTTTCGCCGGTGTTTGCCGCTTGTTCCGTTCATGCACATCCGTGCCGATGATGTGGAACGTACCGGAAAAAATATAGCCAATGCGACCGCGCTTCGCTCGTCGGAGTAAGATCATACTCTGTAGAAAATACGCGTCCATTAAAAAAAACGAAAAGAATCCCGGACGCAATCGCCATGTGAAATGCCCATCACATGGAGTCGCGACGAACGCCGCGATGCGACTTCAGCGTTAAAGCATTGCGCCAACCGGAATGGGTTTTGCTGTGCTTCGACCATGTCCTCTTCAAGGAGAATGCATGATGAACAGCGATATCGACAAACCAGCGGAGACGACCAGGCAACCGCACGTCGGTCCGCGCACGGCGGAACTGCACAACGACCGCACGCACGACAGCACGGTGGACACCGACGGCAAGAACTACGAAGCCGCCCGCCTCGCGGGCTATGGCCCGATCGCGGCCGATGAAATCACCATGAGCAACGCGACGCTCACCAACAGCGTGCCCGAGGCGCACGACGGCATGGCCGGCTTCGACAGCCGCGTCGGCGGCAATCATCTGCTGCTCGCGCTCGAACCGGGCTATACGGTCATCGACAAAGGCATGGTCGAGCCGCAGGGTCCCCATTCGGCCGATCCCCGGTTCGACGAGCCGCGCGAGGCCGGCAGCCGCGACGAACGCGGCCGCATTCATTACGCTCTTAATCATCTGCGCCCCACGCGAGTGATCGAGTTACACCGGGTGAAATGAGTGTTCGCGTTTCAACGGCGCGTTTGAATTCCGGCGCACGCGCCCGTTAATCAGCGAATCGTCAGCGCGCATCGTTGGCGCGCATCGTTTGAATCATGGCGCGCGCCTGGCCCGATTAGAAACCGGGGGTTGCAAGACCTGCGCATGCACGCGGCTTTTTCTTGCGAGCGGCTGCCCGCACAATCGACCCCACGTTAACCCTCAGCGGAGCAGTCAATGAAAAAGATCGTCGTGATCGGCGCCACCGGCACGCTTGGCCAGGCAGTGAGCGCGGAACTCAAGGCGCGCCACGAAGTCATCGAAGCGGGCGCGACGCGCGGCACGCACCGCGTGGACAGCACCGATCCGGCGAGCATCGAGCGGCTCTTTCGCGAGATCGGCAAGGTGGACGGCGTGGTCACCACCACCGGCAAGCTGCATTTCGGTCCCTTACCGGAAATGAGCATCGAACAGTTCTGGATCGGCCTGCGCGACAAGCTGATGGGCCAGATCAACGTGGTGCTGGCCGCCCAGCAATACGTGAACGACGGCGGCTCGTTCACGCTGACGAGCGGCATTGTCGGCGACGAGCCAATTCGCCTGGGTGCGAACGCCACCACCGTCAACCTGGCGCTCGAAGGCTTCGTGCGCGGCGCGGCGATCGAACTGCCGCGCGGCATTCGCATCAACGTGGTCAGCCCGACCGTGCTGACCGAATCGCTCAACGCTTACGCGCCCTACTTTCGCGGCTTCGAACCGGTGACGGCGCAACGCGCGGCGCTGGCCTATCTGCGCAGCGTGGAAGGCGCGCAGACGGGCCGGGTGTATCGCGTGGGCTATTGAATGCGAGTGCGTGCCGCGTGAAGCGTTGAGCGTTTCAGTGCTTCTGCTCCTTCACGCGCGAGACGATTTGCGTCGGGCTCACGAATTGCAGGGCGATCAGCACCCAGATCAACGTGATCGCCATGTAGATCATCGCCATCGCGTCGATCGATTGCGGCGCTCGCACCCCGGTTGAAAACACCGCGTAGTACAACGCGACCACGAGTGTTTGCGTCGCCGGACCCGCCGTGAAGAACGTCAGTTCGAACATGCCGATGGTGCGCACCAATACCAGCAGCGCCGCCGCGAGCATGCCGGGCACCAGCAGCGGCAGCAGCACGTAGCGGAAATAGCGGAACGTGTTGGCCCCGAAAATACGCGCCGCCGCTTCGAGATTGGGATCGATCTGTTCGATGAACGGCGTCATCACCAGAATCACGAACGGCAGCGCCGGCACGAGGTTCGCAAGAATCACACCGGAGAGCGTGCCGGCCAGGCCGATCTTGTACATCACCGTCGCCATCGGAATGCCGTAGGTGACGGGCGGCACCATCAACGGCAGCAGGAAGATCAGCATCGCCGTGCGCTTGCCCGGAAATTGCACGCGAGCCAGCGCGTAGGCCGCGGGCACGCCGAGCAGCACCGAGAGCAGCACCACCGCGCCGACCACTTCGACCGTGACCCACAACACGCTCGCCAACTGAAAATCGCTCCACGCCTGCGCATACCAATGCAAGGTGAAGCCTTGCGGCAACAGGGTGCCGAACCAGCGCGTCGCCACCGAGTTCACCGCGACGGTTGCGATCAGCAACACCACGTTGACGAGGAAGAACAGCATCGCGCCCCACACCAGCACGCGCCACACACGCCCCGGCACGCTGGCGCGCTGCTTCGCGCGTTTGCCGGGCTGGCGGGCGCCGTCGTCGTGTTCCTTCGATGCGGACGTGGACCAGGAAGGGTGCGCCGCTTGGCGATCGGTCGTCATCAGCCCTTGCCTCCCGTTACCGGACCGCTGTAGAAGAAGCGGCGCGCGCCGAGCATCGCGACGACCACCAGCAATTGCACGAAGCCCATCACCATCGCGATCGCGGAGGCGAGCGAATAGTCGTAGCTTTCGAATGCGGCTTCGGCCGCGGCGATCGACATCACGCGCGTCGGGCCGGCGGGCGCGCCGAGCAGCACCGCCGACGGAAACACCGAGAACGCCTGCACGAACGACAGGCACGCGGCCATCGTCAAGCCCGGCACGAGCAGCGGCAAATAGATGCGGCGAAACTGCTGCCACGGACTTGCGCCGAGCGTCGCCGCCGCGCTCGCGAGCGTGGGGTCGATGCCGGTCACGTAAGACAGCGTCAGCAGAAACGCGAATGGGAACCCCGACACGATCAGCGAGATCAGCACGCCCCAGAAGTTATGCGTGAGCCGCACTTCGCTCGTATAGAGATGCAGGCCCTGCAACGCCTGCGGAAACCAGCCGTTCGGACCGAAGTACGTGAGCATGCCGTCGGCGATCAGCACGGTGCCGAGCGTCACCGGAATCACCAGCAAGGTGGTGATGAACTTCTGATAACGGGAGTGGCGGCGCAGCGCGAACGCGACGGGAACCGACACGCCGACGTTGATGAGCGTGGCGGGCACGGCGAGCTTGAGCGTGACGATGATCGTCGGCCACATCGACGTGTCGGTAAAGAACGTCAGATAGTTGGCCCACGGTCCGCTGCCGTTCATCGGCTGGAACGACAGGATCAGCCCATATGCGAACGGGTAAATGAACAATGCGACGATGAAGATCAGCGCCGGCGCGACGAGCCACGCCTTGGCGTCGCGCGGCGCGAGCGGCGGCGACAGCGTGGGCGTGTTCATGCAGCCTCTCCTTCGTAGACGAGCGTGCGCGACGGCGGCACGCGCAGGCTGATTCGCTCGCCCTCCTGGAATTCACCGCCAACGCGCGCCCACAAATCGCCGAACGCGGTTTTCACGCGCAGCAGCGAATCGCGGCCGCCGTATTCGACGGTGGTCACGAGCGCATCGAAAGCGTTTTCCGCGCCGGGCGCCGCGCGCTCCATATCCTCGGGACGCAGCGCGACGCTCACGCGCTTGCTGTCGAAGCCGGCCATCGGCGTGCCGATCAGGCGCACGCCGTTCGCGCTCACCGCGACGCCCTCGCCTTGCGTGCCTTCGAGCATGAAGTCCGCCACGTTGCGATAGCCCATGAAACGCGCGACATGCAGATTCTGCGGGCGCGTATAGACCTCTTTCGGCGTGGCGATCTGCTGCACCACGCCCTCTTTCATCACGACGATGCGATCGGCCATGGAAAGCGCTTCGTCCTGATCGTGCGTCACGTAGAGCGTCGCGCGTTCGAGCTGACTGTGGATGCGGCGAATCTCGGCGCGCATTTCGATGCGCAGTTTGGTGTCGAGATTCGACAGCGGTTCGTCCATCAGAATGAGCGGCGGCTCGATCACGATCGCGCGCGCAATCGCCACGCGCTGCTGCTGGCCGCCGGACAATTGACCGGGCAGCTTGCGTTCATGCCCGACCAGTTGCACGAGTTGCAACGCTTCGCGCGCGCGGCGCATGGTTTCGCTCCTGCCGACGCCGCGCATTTTCAAACCGAAGCCGACGTTATCGAGCACGCTCATATGCGGAAACAACGCGTAGTTCTGAAACACCATGCCGAAGCCGCGCTTTTCCGGCGGCAAGACGTCGATGCGTTTGTCGTCGAGCCAGATGCCGCCGCCGCTCAAGGGCTGCAAGCCGGCGATGCAGTTGAGCGCCGTCGACTTGCCGCAACCGGAGGGCCCCAGCAACGCGATGAATTCGCCACGCCGGATGTCGAGGTCGAGCCCTTGCAGCGCCGCGACGGCCTGGCCTTCCGCGTTCGTGAAACTGCGGCTCACGGCGTCGAGCCGCAACTGCTCAAAGTGATGCTTCATGGCGAATTTCCTGGCGGTTCCCTGGCGATGTCGTGATGCGCGTCAGACGCGCGATACGCGCGATACGCGCGCGCTGCGCGGATCGCATCGGCGCAAACACATAGAAGCGCTGACTCCCGGCGCGAACTACTTGGTCTTCTGCGCGCCGACTTCGGTGTCCCACTTCCTGAATGCCGCGACCATCGCGCTCGCATTCAGCGGCAACACGTGCGGGCGTTCCGCCAGCAGCTTCGCGTACTCCGGCCGGCCGTACTTCTTCAGCACGTCCTGGCTGCGCGCGGGCGCCTGTTCGACCGTCACGCCCTTGATCGCCGGGCCCGGATAGAAGTAACCATCGTCATAGGTCATGGCCTGCTGCGCGGGTTCGAGCATGAAGTTCATCAGCTTGTAGAGCACCTCGATCTTTTCCTTCGGCACGCCCTTCGGAATCACCATGAAGTGCGCGTCGTTCACCCACGTCATGTTGTCGAACGCCTGCACCCTGAATTCAGCCGGCACGATGCCGAGCGCGCGAGGATTGATGTCCCAGCCGGTTACCGTGACGGTCATGTCGCGCGTGCCCTCGCCGAGTTCCTTCATGACCGCCGAGGTGCCGCCCGGATAGTAGGGAATGCATTCGTTCAGTTGCTTGAGGAACGCCCACGTCTTGTCCCAGCCGTGAATCGGGTCTTGCGGATCCTTGTCGCCGAGCACGTAGGGCAGCCCCATCAAAAACGTGCGGCCGGGCCCGGAGTTGGCCGGCCGCGCATAGATGAGCTTGTCGGGATGCGCCTTGCACCATTGCAGCAGTTGCTCCGGCGTTTTCGGTGGATCGCTGACTTTCGCGGGGTTGTATTCGAGCAGCGGACCGGCCGGCATGTACGCGACCTCGAGCCCGTAGCCTTGCGCGAGATCCTGCATCTTGCGCGGACCGGGCGCGTATTTGTCGAGCACGCCGGGGAAAGCCGCCGCATTGTCCGGCAGCAGTTTCGTCCAGAGACCCTGTTCGATGCCGGCCGCCAGCGCGTCGGTGCCGGTGAGCACGAGATCGATATCGGAGCGGCCCGCGGCCTGCATCGCCTTGATCTTGCCGGGCAACTGCGGCGCGGGCGCGTTCGTGAACGTGATGTTGGCGACGAGGTTCGGGTACTTCGCCTTGAAGGCCTCGAAACCCTTTTGCGTGAGTTGAAGATCGCCCGCCACGTCGACGATATTGAGCGTGACCGGATCGGCCGCGTGCGCGGCGGAGGCGAAAGCGGCGCTCGCCGCGAGACATACGGACACCAGCTTGAGCGACAACCTGCGTGAAACAGTCATTGCGTCTCCTCGCTTCTTGGTATGGAAGTCCGCCGGTCAGATGCGCTGCGGGCGGTGATCTACCAGAGGAACATAGCGAAGCGGGACTGCCGATGTCAAGCAAATACTCACGGCGGCGATTTGCTCACGAAATCGCGGGATTTTGGCTGGAATCCTTTTAGCTCAATGGTTTGCGCGCGTCATCCGAGGGCAAACCCGAAGCCCGCGGCCGGCGTTGACGAGCACTTGTCAGGCAAGTCGTCGATGCGCGCCGATGCGCGCGGACGCGCGCCGAACTCAGCCGCCTTGCACGCCCTGCGTGTTGACGTAGAGCGAATAGAGCCCGTGGCTTGCCGCCATGAAGAGCCGGTTGCGATGGCGGCCGCCGAAGCACACATTCGCGCAGCGTTCCGGCAACGCAATGTGGCCGATGGGCTCGCCTTGCGGCGTGAAAACGCGCACGCCGTCGAGTTCGTCGGTGCCCATGCCCCAGCCGCACCACAGATTGCCGTGCACGTCGACGCGAAAGCCGTCGGGCGTGCCGGGGCCGGCGTCGATCAGCACGCGATTGTTCGACAGCGCCAGGCCGTTGCCGTCGACGTCGAACGCGCGGATCTTGCGGGGCTCGCCGCGCGACTCGACGATGTACAGCACGGACTCGTCCGGCGAAAACGCGAGGCCGTTGGGTCCGAGCACGCCGTCGGCGACCACGCTGACTTCGCCGGATTGGCCGTCGATGCGATACACGCATGCCGGCAGTTCCGAGTCCTGCCGCTCGCCCTCGTAAAAGCTGTCGATGCCGAAGGTCGGATCGGTGAACCAGATCGAGCCGTCCGACTTCACGATGACGTCGTTCGGCGAATTGAAGCGCTTGCCGCGATAACGGTCGGCGAGCACGGTGATCGAGCCGTCGTATTCGGTGCGCGTGACGCGGCGCGTCAGATGCTCGCAACTGACGAGTCGGCCCTGGCGATCGCGCGTATGGCCGTTCGCATTGTTCGACGACTGGCGATAGGTCGTGACCGTGCCGCTGGGTTCGTCCCAGCGCAGGATGCGGTCGTTCGGAATGTCGCTCCACAGCAGATAGCGGCCGTCGCCGAACCAGACCGGCCCCTCGGACCAGCGCGTGCCTTGATACAGACACTCGACGGAAGCGGAGGCAAGGATCAGCGACTTGAAGCGCGGATCGAGCACGCGGACGGAGGGATCGGGATAGCGTCGGCTGTTGTCGGTCATGCTGGTGCTTTCTGGTTTCGGGTTGATGGTGTGGTAGGCATGGGCGGGCGTGGCGAGGCGCCGTCATGCATCGGCTTGTGCGAACCGCCGTTCCAACGCAAGCAGTTCCCGCGCGGCGTGCTCGATCTTCGCATGATGTTCGGGCGGCGTCGAACTGAGCAGCGGCAAAATCGGCCCCATGTCGGCGATCTTCGAGAACGTGACCGCGTCGTGCAGCACGCGGATCAACGAGATGTCGTCGCGCAAGGTTTCGAGCGGCAGGAAGGCATCGTGGAGACGCTGCGCCGTGTCCCGATCGCCGGACTTGACGGCGTGCAGCAACGCCGTGACCATGCGCGGCGCGATGCATCCCGAACCCGTGGTCCATGCGGCGAGACCGAACTCGCGCACGTGCACGAGCGCCGGCCGCTCGCCCATGCCGGACACCACTTTGGCGGCCGGCACCTGTTGCAGCAGGCGGCGCAGATAAGGATCGTTCGCGGGATCGGCGCGCACGATCGCGTATTTCACGGCCAGCAGCGTGCCACGGTCGACCAGGCGCGCCAGCGTGTCGACCTCGACGTAGTCTTCGTTCTTGATGTACAGCGTGAGGGGAATGCCTGCCGTGTCGACGATGCGCGTCAGCCCCGCCTCGACGCCCCCGGAGGTCGTGAAACCGCCGAGCGGCAGCACCATCGCCGTCCGATAACGGCTTTGCGCAAGGATGCGCGCCTGGTCCAGCATTTTTCCGTAGTCGGGACCGATTGCCGGGATCACGCGCGTGCCCGGGCTCGCGGCGTCGGCGAGCAGATCGAGCAAGTCGCGGTATTCGCTGACGGCGACGTGATAAAGATTCGCGTTGCCGCCATACAGCAAGGTGCGCACGCCGCCGGCTTCGATGTGGCGAATCAGCGCCAGGTTTGCGGCGGGATCGAGCGCGTAGTCGGCGCGGCGCGCCAGCGGCGGCACGGCCATGACCGAAGCGGCGAATTCACTGTCGAGTATGGGAGATTCGTTCATGGCGGCCTCAAACCCGGTGAACAGGTAGGGGCATTGAAGTTAGCATTGGGCCCGCAAATTTGTCAAACAACTTGCAGGAATCTGAGAATGGTCAGCGACAAAGCCGGAAACGCGTCGTTATATGACAATGAGCGGCCAAAGACACGGAGCCCCGCAAACCGGCAACGAAATCCGACATGTCGAGTGGGCAGGTATCGCCCGATTATGAAGAGGGTTATTAGCCTGAATTAGCTAATAATGCAGGCCGATGAAAAAACAGACCGGTTGCCGCGAAGAGTTTCACCACTTTTATCGGCTGGGAATCGTCGTGGCGTTCAGGGAATTTCGCATGGGCTGCGTTTCATTCGCTCCCTGGCCGCCCAATGCTCTCAACTTAAGCCTCAAAGAGCTTGTAAACGAGGCATTGCCCCTGTAAACTTCATCGCATAACTCACTGATAAATCAACGATATGAACTCAAATACCAGCGTCCTCGCGGCTTCTGGCTGAGTTCTCCGATTTCCTGCTCGATCCGGCGCTCGCCGATCGCGTGCGTCGTTCTCCCACTGCCTTTACCCGCAATCGCACACTGACCTTGCCGCGCATGGCCGCGCTGATGATGTCCGGCATGTGCGCCAGTGTGCAGGCCGAACTTGACGCGCTATTCGGCGCACTGGGAAGCAGCGGCGGGCGCACCCGCGCTGTCAGCGCACAGGCCTTCAG
>NZ_FRAB01000091.1 GCF_900142195.1 Paraburkholderia terricola | reverse complement strand
TCTCGTGAAGCGTCGATCATGCGATTCAAAAAACGAGCCGTGACAGACTCATCGAGATCGATCAGGTCAATGTTCCTGTTCTTCATCCACCCAGAGAACGCGCACAGGACTCTTCGTTTCTTGCGAAGCGATACCTCGGAATAGTGTGCCGTCCGTAGACGATCAAGAAATGCATCGATGTGATGGGCCGGCAGCCCGCCGGATTCGCTGACTGTGCGTGTTGCATTCATCTGATCTCTCCTGGCCAGCGCGTTAGCCAGCCTGAGAAATCATATGTTTATGCCGACGCAGCGATCATGAAAGGCCATACCCACCGCCACGCGCATGCATGACGCGGCATAATCGAGGAGTCGGCATAATGCCTGTCATGCCGCTAGCGGCATGACACGGGTTGTTCGAGATGGGCCACGCTCCGTTGCCGACGTAGCGAACAAGCTTGGGCCACTGGCCTCGTAGATATTGAAGCGCTTTGCCGAACCCGCTTTGCGGCAACACCGAGTTCAAATGACGCGATAGCAGCGCCTCGATCTGATCAAGAACTGGCTGACTTCTGGCCTGCCTGAGTTGCTGGCGCTGCTCCGGCGTCATGTTTTCGGATCGTGCCTCAACGGCAAACAGCTGGCCGATCAGCCGAATAAATTCGCTCACCGGATGATTGCCGCCGCGCTGTTCCTTCGGAAGGGCCTCTTCCGCCTCAATCAGGTAACGTCGCGCGTGTGCCCAACATCCGAGGTGCACCAGTTGGTTTGTTCGGGCGATTTCGTTGTACGGCTCGTAGCCGTCGCTCATCAACACCGCGCCGTGTTTGATGCCAGCATAGAGCGCGGCGGCCTGCGCCGCGCTGCGCGTGGGACTGTAGCTGAACATTCGCACTGGTGGTCCGGTACCGTTCATCTGCGCCCACATGTAGCTCTTGCGTTGTGCAGCACGCCCTGGTTCTTTTAGTACCTGCACCGTCGTTTCATCGCCGTAGACGATGTCGGCCTCGAGCAAGTGGTCGCGCATCAGATTAATCAAAGGTTGCACTGCCATGCCGACGCGCACTACGCTTGCGGCCAGCGTGCCGCGCGAGATATCGCCACCGAAACGGTGCAGCAACGCGGCGATTCGGTACAGCGGCAGCGCGTCAGCAAACTTACTCACAACCACCCATGCAAGCGCTGATTCAGTGAGTAAGCCCTTCGGGATGATGCGCGAAGGTGCCGGCGTCACCTTGATGCCAAGGTCGCAGCAAGGGCATGCGTATTTGATTCGCTGGTGCTGAATGACGCGAACTTGCTGCGGCACGATATCGAGTTGTTCGCTGATCTCGGCGCCGATCTCGACCAGTGCATGGCCGTCGTGTGCGCAGACGCGTTCTGACTCGGGCAACTCATGGCGCACGACCTCGCGAGGCAGCATTGGGTCCAACGGTTTGCGCCCACGCTTCTTGCGTTCATGCGCGCCGACTTCGACGCGATGTTCCGTTTCGGTCTCTTGCGCCGGTTCGCATCCTGTTGCGAGCGCTTCTGCTTCGTTCAGGAAGAGGTCGCGTTGCTCAGAACCGCGCACTTCGCTCCTGGATGCAAACAGCTGCCGCTGATAGGCCTTAAGCTTCTCGCGCAGCAAGTCGCGTTCGGCTGTCACCACACGCAACTCGCCCTTCATGGAAGCGAGTTCTGCGCGCAGCGCCTGCAGTTCGTCGGTGGAGGATGAGGATGGTGGCGGCATCGCTGAATTAGACCAGCGATGCTGATTCGCGTTTCAGGTCACGCGCTGATAATAGCGCCTCGGATGCGCGCGCATCGCTTCGATGTCGATGCCCTCCAGTAGCCAGTGAAGTTGCTCTGTTCCCAGCATGAGCACCGCTTCCTTGCGCGGCCATACGAAGCGGTCCTGCTCGAGGCGTTTCATGAGAAGCCAGAAGCCGTTACGGTCCCACAGCAGCATCTTGATGCGGTCGCGGGACCAAGCAACATTCAGCATACCGATTGAAGTTTGTCACAATGGAATATCCATGGCATCCATTGCACGGCCAGCAACTTCAGGTGGTTCGTCGTAAGGGACGTGGCGCCGCGGAGGTGATTCATGTAGAAGTCCGCAACGGACTATCCCGGGAATTGCCAGGATGGATGTTTGACAAGGCGCGGTGCGAAACGATGTCGTTGGGTTCACCAGAAGTTGCCCTGAACGCATTGATGGAACTGCGAGACGTGCTTGCGTGCGAAACGTCGCTGTTGCCCGATGGTGGATCATCGTCTTCCTTGATTCGAAAACGGGAAGGTAATTCAGATGAGACCATCGTCGATGACCCCAAGGAGGCAACTGGTTCTATCACTGGAACGGGAAGAACCGGTGCTTCTCCTCCCGGCGCCAACGCGCGAAGAACTGATACAGGCCGTAGCCGACCTACTACTGGAAGCGCTGGGCACCTCCGTGGGGAACGTGGATCAGGCGCGGGAGGCCGGCGATGAATTCTAAAATCAATTCCGCACATCTGGGTCGCGACGCCGTCGTATACGTTCGTCAATCGTCACCTGGTCAGGTGCATAGCCACACGGAAAGCAAGCGACGTCAGTACGATCTTGCCGAGTCCGCGCGCAAGACCGGTTTCGCCAACGTTACCGTGATAGACGATGACCTGGGTCGGTCAGGATCTGGGCTTACTGAGCGGCCCGGATTTCAGAAACTCGTGGCTGCAATATGCGGCGGTACAGTTGGTGCGGTATTCTGTATCGAGGCATCGCGACTTGCGCGCAACGGCCGTGACTGGCATCACCTCGTCGACCTGTGTGCCTTGACTGGTACGCTAATTATTGATCCCGATGGCGTACACGATCCGCGGCTGACGAACGATCGCCTTTTACTGGGCCTGAAAGGATCAATGTCGGAGTATGAGCTGAGTCTGTTACGTGAGCGGGGAATTGCTGCACGCGATGCGAAAGCTGCACGAGGGGAACTTCGATTCTCATTGCCGCCAGGATACTGCTGGAATGAGTTGGGGAAAATTGAACTGGATCCGGATGAACGCGTCACGGAAACAATCCGCCTCGTGTTCCGTCGGTTTCGAGAGCTGGGAAGCGCCCGTCAGGTGTTCTTGTGGGCCAAGCTGGAGAAGCTCCAATTGCCTGTTCTGAGACAGAGCGCGGTTGGCAACCGGATTGCGTGGCAGTCACCTGCCTATCACAACGTAATCAAGCTATTGCAGCACCCGGTCTACGCTGGAGCTTATGTATTTGGCAGGAAAAGTTCTGAGACTCATGTTGTTGATGGGAGAGCGAGAAAAGGTAGTGCCCGCAGTAAGCCCATGCAGTCGTGGAACGTCTTACTGAAAGATCACCATCCAGGCTATATCACCTGGAATGAATTCGAGGAAAACCAGCGGATGATTGCCGAGAATGCGCATATGCAAAAGCGAATGTCTCGCAAATCTGCGCGGGGTGGCCGCGCGTTGTTGGGCGGCCTTGTAAGATGTGGTCGGTGCGGCCGGATGATGCGGGTCTTTTACGGGATGAGATCGGGGCAAGCGCACCGCTACCAGTGCCGGGGTGACGACAGTCACGTTGGCGCCGGACTTTGCATCGGCATCGGCGGCGTACGTGTCGACAAGGCCATAGCGACCCAACTGCTGGAAGCGGTTTCGACATATGCAGTAGACGCAGCAATAAGAGCGAGTGAAACGCGGTCCCACGCGGATGATGAGGTGCGAAAAGCATTGACGCGCGAAGCGGAGGAAGCGCGCTATGAAGTCTCGCTGGCAGAGCGCCGCTACGAGGCAGTCGATCCTGGCAAGCGGCTGGTCGCACGTGAGCTGGAAGCGCGATGGAACGCCGCACTTGAGCGCGTCGCTGAGCTCCAGAATCGCATCGAACATCTTGATACGAAGCTTCTTGTCGATCCGGAAATCGACAGGGAGCGACTGATGTTACTCGCACACGATTTGCCGACTGCATGGAACGCATCCGGCGCCACCCCGAGAACCAAGCAACGGATAGTGCGCGTTCTGATCCAGGAAGTGGTGATTGATCTGGACGACTCGTCCAATGAAGCTGTGCTTGCAATCCATTGGACCGGAGGGCGACACACTGAGGTGCGTATCGCGCGGATACGCGGTGGTCGCTATCCCGATACCGAAGCGCAGACGCAATACGGGTCGGTGGAAGTCATGCGCAAACTCGGTGGCAAATGGCCGGATCGCGACCTGGCCGTGACAATGAACCGGATGCGCTGCAAGTCGTCCGACGGCAAGACCTGGACGACCGTAAGGGTACGGGAGCTGCGCGAGAGGCTGGCAATAGCAGCCTTCGATCCAGCATCTAACGATGGCGAATTGATTAGTGTCGAGGAAACCGCCCGGCGCCTGCAGATCTGCGTTGGCTCCGTTCACCGTCTCATTGATGAAGGGATCTTGCCCGCCTCACAGCTCATGTCGTGTGCCCCGTGGCAGATACCGGTGGCGTCGCTAAGTTCCGAGGCCGTGCAGATAGGCGTGCGGGGTGTGATTGAGAGAAGGCCTCGGAACTTCGAGGCGCTGCAAGACGAAAAGACGTTGAGACTACCAGGATTCTAACGGGAGAGATGCATTATGAAACTCGGTCGCGCCGCTGATTGCTGAACACATAAACCGCACGCGCGAATGGATCGAGCTTCATTGACTGCTCGACGATGGCTGCGAGACCGTTGATGCTCTTGCGGAAGTCAACGGCGTCGCGATGCACATAGACCTTCAGTTCATCGTCCAGGCGGAACATCGCACCGTCCTAGCGTCTCGATCATGGCCGATAGCAACGGCGCGTCATTGCCGCTGCATTCAAACCGGAGTGTGACGCCGTTGGGCATCTGCACCATCAACCGCGCCGAGGTCATCGCGGGTGACGACGTCCTTGCTGCGGGGGTGTGGCGGTGTGCGTTCGCGGATGCGGGCGCGACCACCTCTTCGTGACTATCGACTTCGACTACCGGAACGAAAGCTGTGCCAGTCGGCGCCGGCTGTAGGGACGTGCCAGCCAGTCGCTGCTGATGCAGCTTGATCCATTTGCGCAGCAAGTTGGCGTTGACCCCATGCTTGAGTGCGAGCCCGGCGACCGAAGCACTCGGCTCAAGACATGCTTCCACCAACTTCTGTTTGGTTTGCCGGTCATATCGGCGCTTACCGTCCCGACCAACGTTGACGACCTTCAGGCCCGTCATTTCTGAGTGTTCTTCTGTCATGAAAGGTGTCCACTGATTTGGAAACAGTGGACATAGCCTGCACGCTCAGGTCAAACAGTTCCAGACGTCCATTTCTGCGCGCTTACGACGTATTTCGCGCGGTAGCAAACCGTTCCTTGGTGGTGCGGTTACTAGTCTCTGTTGGCTTGCTTTCGACGTCGCGTAAACGCACAAACCCCACCGGTGCGGGGTGGGGTCTGTGTTTCTGCATGGGAGCCTGACGATTACCTACTTTCACACGGGCAATCCGCACTATCATCGGCGTGGAGTCGTTTCACGGTCCTGTTCGGGATGGGAAGGGGTGGTACCGACTCGCTATGGTCATCAGGCATGACTTGTTGTCAGGTTGACGCGGGGGTCAACACGACCAATCTGGAAGAAGTAGTGTCTGGTGCATCGCACCAGGGGCAATGGGGTGGTGAGTGTATCGGGCACAACGCGGATCTCAACCGTGTGTGGCGGCGCGGGGAGGCGCCACCGGAAACACACTGGTTATAGGATCAAGCCTTACGGGCAATTAG
>NZ_FRAB01000051.1 GCF_900142195.1 Paraburkholderia terricola | reverse complement strand
TTCCATCTCGCGTACAAACTCGCTTGATGCAGCGGGGCTTAAGTTGAGAGCATTGCCCCGCACAGGGGCAACGCTAATAGACCACTAACAAATCAGGCAAAGGCCAAAGGCAGCAAAAGCACAGGCACGCAGCCAATTCTAATTCCGCCAATTAGCCTCATAAAACCTCACATACCCACTCCGCAACACAAGACACTGCGCCCGAGTCTCCGACAACAACCGCCGCGTGGCGGCCTCGATCCTCGCCCGATGCGTATCGAACGCCCCAACCATATCCTCCAGCCGCGGCGACGCCGCACCGAAATGATCTTCCAGCGCCTCCGCCGTGATCATGCATTCCACCCTCTCTCCATCGACCATCGCCGGGAAGGCCAACGTGAGTTCGCGACCTGAATATTCAGGAGTTTCATTCGGGAAAAGGATCTGCATGGGGTTCACCTGGAAGGTTGATGCTGCGCATGAAGTCGCCGGGTAACGCGCACGCGGGTTGCGTCTGTCGCGCCGGCAGCTCCATCCTCCTTGTCCAATGCTGGTGGCGCGGGCTCGTCACTTCACTGCGACGGCGCCGTCGTTCGCGCTCCGCGGAAGTGATTTGATTCACTTTAGACGAGTTCGGCCGCTCCGCAAGTTTTCCTTTCGTTTGCTTGATCTGAAGGCGAGGCGCGGCTCGTCGGACGTCATCGCGAGCGCCGCGACTCCGTTCTTTCCCTGCCATGCGCTTCCCGCCTGGTCCTGTAATATCGGTGTTCGGCCGCGCGCGCCTATGTTGCGCTGCGGCATGCAACGGCGGGCAACGTACCCGCCGCATCCGAACACCGGAGACATGCCTTGACCCATCGTCCTGCCACGCCGCCCGCCATCGGTCGGCCAGATGTCATCGCGCAAGCTCATGCCCGTTCGCTTCAGATTGGCCTGCGCGCGTCGGAAACGCCGGACTTTCATCCGCTGCGCCGGCCCGCGCTGCGCGAACTGGTCGATCGCAATCAGTCGCTCTATACGCATGCGCTGCCCGTCATGGAAACGCTGCATGCGCAGATCGTCGACACCCAAAGCATGGTGCTGCTCACCGACAATCGCGGGCTGATCCTGCACAGTCTCGGCGACAGCGACTTCGTCGAAAAAGCCAATCGCGTCGCGTTGTGCCCGGGCGTTTCATGGGCGGAAGCGGATCGCGGGACAAACGCGATCGGCACCGCGCTGGTCGACGGGCAGCCGACCGTCGTGCACGCCGACGAACACTTTCTGCACGCCAACCGGATTCTCACCTGCTCGTGCGCGCCCATCGCGGATCCGTTCGGGCGCACCATCGGCGCACTCGACGTGAGCGGCGACACGCGCGGCTTTCATAAGCACACGCTCGCGCTCGTCAGAATGTCGGCGCAGATGATCGAAAATCATCTTTTCTCCAATCAGTTCGCCGACGCGATTCGCGTGCGTTTTCATGCGCGCGCGGAATTCATCGGCACGCTGTTTGAAGGACTCGCGGCGTTCGCGCCGGACGGCACGTTTCTGTCCGCGAATCGCAGCGCTTTATTCCAGTTCGGGCAACCGCTCGCCGATCTGCAACGGCAATCGTTCGAGGCGCTGTTCGGCGTCGCCTTCCCCAAGCTGTTGCAGCAGCTCACTCGCGCGCCAGGCGAAAGCATCGTGCTGACGCTGCCGAGCGGCGTGCGCGTGCTCGCGCGCGGCGAGTATTCGGCGCCGCGTCATGTCGCGTCGGCTGATGGGGTGGCTCCTGCATCGGCGTCCGCCGGGGCGCGCCGCGCGGCACGGCTGGGTGATCCGGCGCCGCTCGCCACGCTCGAAACGCTCGATACCGGCGACGCGCAGATGTCAGCGGTTCTGCGGCGCGTCGCGAAGCTGCGCGGACGCGACATTCCGATTCTCGTCCTCGGCAAAACCGGCACCGGCAAGGAGTGGCTCGCGCGCGCGATCCACCACGACTCGCCGCGGCGCAACGCGCCCTTCGTCGCGCTGAATTGCGCGTCGTTGCCGGAGACGTTGATCGAAGCGGAATTGTTCGGCTATGAAGACGGCGCGTTTACCGGCGCGAAGAAGCGCGGCAGCGTCGGCAAGATCGTGCAGGCGGATGGCGGCACGCTGTTTCTCGACGAAATCGGCGACATGCCGCTCGCCCAGCAAGTGCGCTTGATGCGCGTGCTCCAGGAGCGCAGCGTCGTGCCGCTCGGCGGGACGGGGGCGGTTCCCGTGGATCTGCGCATTGTCTGCGCGACTCACCGCAATCTGCGCGAGATGATCGAGGCGGGCACCTTCCGCGAGGACCTCTATTACCGGATCAACGGACTCGTCGTGACCTTGCCGCCGCTGCGCGAGCGCACCGATCTCGCGGCGCTCGTCACGCGCATGCTGGCCTTGCAGCCCGACGGCGAGCGCCTGCCGCGCCGCGTCTCCGACGCCGTGCTGGAGCGATTCACGCAATGCCGCTGGCCGGGCAATCTGCGGCAACTGGCGAACGTGCTGCGCACCGCGAGCATCATGGCCGAAGGCGCGGAGCAGATCGAACTGGAGGATTTGCCGGATGACTTCCTGCAGGATTGCGTCGAGGCTCCGGCTAACGAACCTGCGCAATTGCCTGCGGCGTCAGCGAACGATGATGGCGCAAGCGTGGCCATTGAGCCGCCCGCTCAGGCATCGCCCGCCCGGATGGAGGAGTGGCAAGCCACGTTGATCGCGCAAACGCTCGCGCGACTCGACGGAAACGTCTCGGCGGCGGCCCGCGAGTTGGGGTTGGCGCGCAATACGGTGTACCGGTATTTGCGGCGCGGCGGCACGACGCATTGAAGCGGCGGACGGCTGAGGCGTACAGGTGAATGCCGCCGTGCGCATGCTTGCGCATTCGCATGACATGAAGCGCTGCGACGCTCCAGACGCCGGAACGTCCGCGCATTCCGCGCGCCGTGTAAAGTGACGCACTCCGTCACCGATTCACACGATGTCCGACTCCACTCGCTCGCCTCTCGTTCGCGTCGAACCGCTCGGCACGAGTTTCGAAGCGCCCGATTCGCTCACGATTCTCGAAGCCGCCGGCTTTGCCAATCTGCGTCTGCCGCGTTCGTGCCGTAACGGCACGTGCCGCACGTGTCTATGCAAGATGACAACCGGACGCGTGCGTTACACGATCGAGTGGCCGGGTTTGAGCCGGGAAGAAAAAACGGAAGGCTATATTCTGCCGTGCGTGGCGATCGCGGAAACCGACGTGGTGATCGAAGCGCCGGAGGCGGTCGAATTGCCGCCCCGGTAAATCCGCTCGCCGCAACGCCGCGAACGCCACCGCCGCCACGAGCTATTGCGCGCTTTAACGCCCGCCCATCGCCCGGGCGATTTTCTTATCGGTGTTGTACTGGCTCAGCGCATAGACCGACCAGATCGCGGCAGGAATCCAGCCGATCAGCGTGATCTGCAAGATCAGGCAAATGATGCCGGCAAACGGACGGCCGATCGTGAAGAACTGGAACCACGGCAAAATGATGGCAAGCAATAAACGCATGCGGATTTCCTGTTTGTAATGACCCGTTAGTTGATCGGTGCGAAGCGCGGCACCTTCACGCCGTCCTGTTCGACCAACTCGAAAAACACCGAAGCCGGACGCGTCCAGATCGTACCATTGCTGGCTTTATAGACGATCATCGTGACGCTCGGATCGGACTCCAGCGTCGCCTCGCAAACCAGTTCGTAAATGCCGCCTTTGTAGTGCCGGTAGCGCACCATACGCATCTCCTTGAATTGACAACCGCTGCGCGCTGGCGCCGCGGTTAAAACGTTCAGCCGCCCTCTTTCATCTGCTTCAGAATCTTGTAGACGGTGGCGCGTCCCATCGTCAGCACGGCGGCCACGTAGTTCGCGGAACTGCGGCCGCGAAACGCGCCTTGCGCATGCAGCGCCTCGACGATTTCCCGCTTGTGTTCGCGCGTGAGCGCATTGATGCCGATTTGCCGCTCGCGCAGCCACGTGTGCAGATACGTGTTGATGCGGTCCTGCCAGTCGTCGCGGAACAGATCTTCCGCCGGCGCGTCCGTCAGATTGCCGCCCTTGATGAACAGATCGAGCGTGGAGCGCACGTCCTCGAACACCGCGATATTGAAGTTGATGCACAGCATGCCGGCCGGCTTGCCGTCGTCGTCGAACAGGATGTTGCTCACGCAGCGCATGCGCCGGCCGTCCCAGTTGAGCTTCTCGTAGGGACCGATGGTCCGCCCGCGCGCCGCATAGTGGACCTCGTCGAGCACGGACGGCCCGCCCACTTCGAGCTTCGACAGATTGTTGACGAGATACGCGATGGTCTGATCGCGCAGGTCGTGAATCACCACTTCGGCGCAGGGATAAAAGAGCGCCGCGATGCCGTCGGCGATGGGTGCGTAGCGGTCCAGCAGCAGGTCTTTCACAGGCGGCACGGTTGTCTTGCGCATTGGAAAATCGCAGTGTTCGGAGATGCCGCGCCGCCTTCCCACCAGCTAGGCGACGGCGAAGCGCGACGATTGAGCCGGCGAGCCGGCCACGCGCGGAGCTTGTCCCAAGGCGACCTTCTTCGCGCGACGACTCGCCATTGTAGCGACCCCGCTTAAGGTGCGGCGTCCTCAAAACCAGCGAGCCGCGCGAACCCGCCTGCTCATGACGATTTTTGTCCGCTTGGCGAGCGATTTTTTTTCGTGCGATAAAAGAACCCTCTATTTCACGGAGCAACAGATGGCCACGCTCGAAGCGTTTCGCGCCGTGCTCGACGACGAAGGCACGCCTGAGATCATCCGCAATCACATCATTGATTCGCTGCAATACGCGTTGCGCAATCACGGGCAAATCTTCACGTCGAAGGAAGTCGAATGGCTGGCCGTGTGGGACGACGCGCGCATTCCGCTCGCGGCCTCACGTGAGTTGCAAAAGCGCGTCGCCGAAACTTCCCGCTGAGCCATCGGGCCCCTGCGGGCTCTCGCCGCCACGGCGAGAACCCGCACCCGGCGCACCGCTCATGCGCCACGCCATTCAGCGCGCCGCTCTCTCGCGCTCAAAGCCCCGCCACATGGGCGGCTCGCCGGTGCGCGGAACATTTCGCTATCCAATCAGGCCCATTTAGTGCATCATATTGGAATAGCTGTATCCGCATTCGCAGCACTGGCAGCACCAGGCAGTCTCAAACCGGCATCTCCGCACTACCCCCGACTGTTCGACCGCCGCCCGTCGGCGATCCCGTCACTCCGGCAATGCGCCGCATGCATTCGCCGCCGCGAGTTGTGCAGCTGAGTCGTTCAGCTTTACGCGTCCGGTGTCCGCGCGACATCAGCGTGTTTCTTCTCCATCGAATCCGCGCTCAAGCCCTTGCCATCGGGCCTGCTGCGCCAATCTTTTTCCATGGCGGCGCGCCCCAAGGCGCTGCGCCGCCGGCCTGTCGTGCCGCGCGTAACACGCGTGACACGCCGGCCACGTAATACAGGACACATGCTTCATGAATTCAGTTGTCAAGACGTACAAGGGTTACGAAATTCATCCGCTCGTCTATCCGCGCCGCCCGGCGGACGGCCAAACGAGCCGCAATGCCGACGCAGGCTACGACGCGTCGGTGCGCATCTGCCGCGTGGGCGCCAATCCGGCTGCCGACGGGCGCGTGTTCCGTCTGCAATACCTGTTTCCGTTCGACGGCACGGGCAAGGCGCGCATCGCGTGCATGGCGCATGCTGAACAATTGATCGACGGTCGCGTGGACGGCCAGTCCGTCGCCGATCTTTGAGCGGTTTACTATCAGCGCATGGGCTGATGCCGCACAAACAGCGGGCCCAGGAGGGTCTACTGTCAACCGTATCCGATGTTGCGCCGCGCGGCCTCGCCGGCGGTCAACACCCCTTATCCCATCGACCAGGAGTTATGCATGGCGAAAGAAGAACTGCTTGAACTTGACGGTATCGTCGACGAAGTACTTCCGGACAGCCGTTACCGCGTCACGCTCGACAACGGCGTCGTGGTTGGCGCTTACGCGTCCGGACGCATGCGCAAGAACCACATCCGTATTCTCGCGGGCGACCGCGTCACGCTGGAACTGTCGGTCTACGACCTGACCAAAGGCCGGATCAATTTCCGCCACAAAGACGAGCGCGCCACCGGTGGCGGCGGCGCCCGCAACTCGCAGTTCCGTCGCCGTTAAGGCCGACGGCACGCTGAGCGCGTCCCGCGCGTTCCTTGCGTGACCCCATGCAGCTCGTTGCAGCTGTGCTGTTCGCGAAGCCTTTCGCGCGCCTTCTCCGGCTTGACTCGTTGACTCGAGCCTGAGCGGCGCGCTGCGGCGGCGCCGCGTTTCGTCCAGATGTGGTGCTCGATGGTGCATCGGCTTTGCGCCGCTGGCCGACTAGCGCTCCACTCTCTCTCGCTTCCCCTACTGTCCGAACACCGCTCCAGCTTCTTCCCGGCGGCGCTTTCGCGCGCCTGCTCGAACCTGCCGAGCCGATCGGCAAGCGGCCACACAATGCGCCGCTTCGGTGCATCGCTCGCGCATGCCCCGCTTCGGTGCGGCGGCGTCTGCCGGTATCGTGGATAAGTCCGTGATTGCGTTGCTTTCGATGCATCACGACCCCGATGGCACGCTTCTCGCTTAATTGATGTTCAGCCGTCGACGATTCCTACCCCATGCTGCGCGTTCTCCTCGTAACCGATACCGACAAGCCCATCGGCGATCTCCGTGACGCCCTCGCCCGCCTCGGCTACGAGATGCTGGCCGGCACCGCCACGCCGCAAGCGCTGCATCGCGTGGTCCAGAGCGAACGGCCCGACGTGATCATCATCGACACGGAATCGCCCTCGCGCGATACGCTCGAGCAACTCGCGGTGATGAACGCCACCGCGCCGCGCCCGGTGCTCATGTTCAGCCACGACGACAACCAGCAGTTGATCCGCGACGCGGTCGGCGCGGGCGTGACCGCGTATCTCGTCGAGGGTCTCGCCACGGAACGGCTTGCACCGATCCTCGAAGTCGCGCTCGCGCGTTTCGCGCAGGAATCGCAGTTGCGCGAACGCCTCGCGCAAGCCGAGAGCGAACTCGCCGAACGCAAGCTGATCGATCGCGCCAAACGCCTGCTGATGGATCAGCAGAAAATCACCGAACACGCCGCCTACGCCAGTCTGCGCAAGCGCGCCATGAACCAGGGCGTCAAACTCGCCGAGGTCGCGCGCGCCATCGTGGCGGCGGCCGACCCGCCCAAATGAAGCGCCGCCCATGAACGCTCCCACTTCCCTCGCCTCGCCGCTCGCCTCGGGGCCGCTCGAAAAAACCCATCTGCGGCTCGGCTTCGTCGCGCTCTCCGACGCCGCGCCGCTCGTCGCCGCGAAGCTGCTCGAATTCGGCCACGCGCATGGCCTGACGCTGGAGCTATCCCGTCAGCCGTCGTGGGCCGCCGTGCGCGACAAGCTGCTGTCGGGCGATCTCGATGCGGCGCACGCGCTCTACGGGCTCGTCTACGGGGTGCAACTCGGCCTGGGCGGTCCGCAAACGGACATGGCCGTGCTGATGGTGCTCAACCGCAACGGCCAGGGCATCACGCTGTCGAACCGTCTCGCCGACGCGCTCGCCGAGCAGCGCACGCTGCCCAAGGCGCTCGCGACGCTCGGCCGCAAGCCCGTGTTCGCGCAGACCTTTCCCACCGGCACGCATGCGATGTGGCTGTACTACTGGCTCGCGTCGCAAGGCGTGGATCCGTTGCGCGACATCGAAAGCGTGGTGATTCCGCCGCCGCAGATGGTCGCCGCGCTCGCCGACGACAAGCTCGACGGCCTGTGCGTGGGCGAGCCGTGGAACGCGATGGCCGAAGCCGAAGGCGTCGGCAGGACGATCGCGTACACGAGCGAAGTGTGGCCCGATCATCCCGAGAAAGTGCTGGCCTGCCGGCGCGATTTCGTCAGCGCGAATCCGAACGCCGCGCGCGCGCTCGTGCAGACGATGCTCGAAGCCTGCCGCTGGCTCGACGGCGCGGGACATCGCGAGGAAATCGCGCGCTGGCTCGCGCGGCCCGAGTACATCGGCATCGACCAAGCCCTGATTGCCGCGCGCCTCGGCGACGAGATCGCCGCCTCCACGCCGCGCGGCCTGCCCGTGCGCTTCTTCGACGACGGCGCGGTGAACTATCCGCATGCATTCGAGGGCGCGTGGTTCGTCACGCAGTTCGAGCGCTGGGGCATGATCGACGCGCGCGCGGATTACGCGCAGATCGCGGCGCGGGTCAATCAGACGCAGTTGTACCGCGAGGCGGCCGCAAGCGTGGGCGTGGCGGTGCCCGCCGGTCACACCGCGCAGGTATTCATCGACGGCAAGGTGTGGGGCGACGGCACGCCCTCCGCGGGATACGCGCAAAGCTTCACGATCCGCCGGTAAGGCGCGGGAAACGTCACGCCGGCTCTAATGCCGGAAACAGCACGCTCACCACCAGCCCGCCACCGGGCGCATCGCTCAACGCGATCAGCGCGCCGTGAACGCGCGCGATTTCCCGCACGATCGACAAGCCCAGCCCGCTGCCCTCGACCGTCTGCGTCGCCTCGCTGCGATAGAAGCGTTCAAAAACCGCATCGCGTTCACCAACCGGAATGCCGGGGCCGTTGTCGATCACTTGCAGCAGCGGCTGCCCGTTCTCGCTCGCGACGCGCACGGTGATCACCGCGCCGTCGCCCGAATAACGGATCGCGTTGTCGATCAGATTGCCGACCAGTTCCGCGAGCAGATCGGTCTGACCCATGACCTCGATGCGCTCGTCCTGTTCGAAGCCGAGATCGATGCCGCGCGAGCGCGCCACCGGCGACCAGTCGAGCGTCACGCTGCGCGCCACCTTATGCAGCGGCACCGCGGCATGCTTGACCGTATAGCCGCTGTCCGCGTCGAGCCGCGAGAGCGACAGCAACTGCTGCACGATGCGCACCGCCTGCTGCACCGCGCGATTCAACCGCCGCAAATGGACGCCTTGCCGGCGATTGCCGCTCGGGTTGTCCTCGCCGCAAGAAGCGGAACCCACACCAACGCCAGCACCCACGCCGTCGCTGTCGCGCAGCGCCAGTTCCGACTCCGCCTGAATCACCGCCAGCGGCGTTTTCAACTGATGCGCGGCGTCGTTGAAAAAGCGCCGGCGCGACAACTGCATCAACTGCGTGCGGCCAATGTACTGATTGATCGAATCGACGAGCGGCGCCACTTCGCTCGGCAGGCCCACGGTATCGAGCGGCGTGGGGTCGTCCTCGGCGCGCGCGGCGACTTTCGCCGACAAGCGGTTCAACGGCCGCAAGCCACGCGCGACCCCCAGCCACACGATGCCGAGCGCGAGCACCACCAGCAGAAATTCCTGTTGCAGCGAGCCGGTGAGAATCTCGCGCGCCAACGCCTGGCGCTGCTCGATCGTTTCGCCGACCCTCACGAGCACCACGCGCGTCTGCGCGCTCGGCACGTCGTGCACGGGCAGCCTCAGCATCGCGATGCGCAGCGGCCGGCCGCGAAACACGCCGTCATAGAACCGCACGCTGTAGGGCTCGGCCGGCGCTTTTTTCGCGTCCGGCAGATCGGGATAGCCCGTCACCACGGCGCCGCCCTCTTCACGAATCTGATAGTAGATATTGCCGCCGCCGTTCGACTCGAACATCTCGAGAGCAAGGTACGGCAGATCGACTTCGATCCTGCCGTCGCGCAAGCGGATGCCGTCGCGTATCGAGCGCAACGAAAATTCCAGCGTGCGATCGAAGGCCGCGTGCGCCGCGTTCATCGCGCGCTGATACGTGAGCCATGCGTCGAACGCGAGCAATAACAGCAGCGGCAACAGCAGCCACAGCGCCACCCGCACGCGCAGATTCGGCCGCGTCATGGGCTTCTGGCTTCCAGCAGATAGCCGAGCCCGCGCAGCGTCACGATGCCGACCGAACTGTGTTCGAGTTTCTTGCGCAAGCGGTGCACGTAAATCTCGATGGCGTCCGCATTCACCGATTCGTCGAGCCCGAAAATTTTCTCCGACAACGTCTCCTTGTTGATCGCGCGACCGTTGCGCAGGATCAGCACTTCGAGCACCGAACGCTCGCGCGGCGTCAACGCGAGCGGTTCGCCGTCGAGCGTGAAGCCGCGATCCACGCTGTCGTAAAGCAGCGTGCCGCATTGCGCATGCAAGGGCTCCTGCCCATGACTGCGGCGCAACAATGCACGCGCGCGCGCTTCCAGTTCGGTGAGCGCGAAAGGCTTGGCGAGATAGTCGTCGGCGCCCAGATCGAGACCGCGCACGCGCTCTTCCACCGAACCGTGCGCGGTGAGGATCAGCACCGGCACCGCGTTGCGGCGCGCGCGCAGACGGCGCAGCACTTCGAGCCCGTCGAGCTTCGGCAAGCCGATATCGAGAATCACCAACGCGTAGTCTTGCGTGCGCAGAACGTGGTCGGCGGACTCGCCGTCATGCATGCAATCGACGGTGAGTTTCGCGCTCGTCAGCGCGTCGGTAAGCGAGCGGGAAAGGATCGGATTGTCTTCGACGAGCAGCACACGCATGAGCAAAATCCCAGGGAAATCCATGAGGCGAATTCGACCATTGTCACTCATTTCTTTCAAAAACTGAAAGCGTTCAGAAAGCGCGCGTCTCTTACCATTCGCTCACACAAAACAAACACAGTGTTTTCTGGAGGAAGACGTGAAAATCTCTTTGAAGTGCCTCGCAGTTGCTGCTGCCTTTGCCGCAAACTCAGTGTGGGCGGCGTTTCCCGCGGGTTATCCCGGTGACTATCAGAGCACCGTCGACGCGGCGAAGAAGGAAGGAAAGCTGATCGTCTATTCGGTCACGGACACCGCGCTCGTGCGTCCGCTCATCAAGGACTTCGAAAGCCTGTACGGCATCAAGGTCGAATACAACGACATGAACAGCACGGAGCTGTACAACCGCTTCATCAGCGAAAACGCGGCCAGCAGCACGAGCGCCGACGTGTTGTGGAGCTCCGCGATGGACCTGCAGGTCAAGCTCGTCAACGACGGCCTGATGGCGACCTACGACTCTCCCGAGGCGAAGCAGTTGCCGCAGTGGGCGCAGTACCAGAAGCAGGCCTACGGCACCACGTATGAGCCGCTCGCGATCGTCTACAACAAGCGGCTGCTCGCGGCCGGCGACGTGCCGCAAACGCGCGCCGACCTCATCAAGCTGCTGCAAAACAAGCCCAACCAGTTCAAGGGCAAGGTCACGACCTACGACATCGAGAAGTCCGGCGTCGGCTTCAACTATCTGACGCAAGACGCGCGCGTCAATCCGCAAGTCACGTGGGATCTGGTGAAGGCGATGGGCGCCACCGGCCCGAAGCTGCAATCGAGCACCGGCGCGATGATGGAGCGTATTTCGTCGGGTGAAAACCTGATCGGCTACAACATTCTCGGCTCCTACGCGCTCACCAAGGCGAAGAAAGACCCGTCGATCGGCTACGTCTACCCGAAAGACTACACGCTGGTGGTGAGCCGCCTCGTGACGATCTCGAAGAAGGCGAAAAGCCCGAACGCCGCCAGGCTGTGGGTCGATTATCTGCTGTCGCAACGCGGCCAGACCTTGCTCGCGAATCAGGCGAGCCTGTTCTCGATCCGCTCCGACGTGGAAGGCGAAACGTCGATGGCTGGTCTGACGAAACAGCTCGGCGATTCGCTCAAGCCGATCCCGATCGGCGCGGGCCTGCTGGTCTATCTCGACCAGTCCAAACGGCTTGAATTCCTCAAGCAATGGCAACAGTCGATCAAGCGCTAAACCTCGCTTGACCTGACGGCGTCCACGCGAAAAGCGCGGGCGCCGGGCCTTCTCTCACTACCTGTCGATATGCGGCTTCATTCGCCGCAGGGGGACACTCATGCTTTCCACTAGCGCACCCGCACGCCGCGATAGCGCGCCGCTCGCAGCCGACGGCGGCCCGATCGGCGCCTTGCCGCGAGGCGGCTTGCAGCCGTTCGCGGGACTGCTGCGCTGGCTCGTCGTCGCGGTGCTCACCATCGCGGTGGCGCTGCCGCTCGGCTTCATCCTGTTTCAGAGCGTGCTCAACGCGCCGTTCTTCGACGCCAACCGCACGCTCGGCCTCGCCGGCTTCCAGTTCATTTTCAGCGACCCGGATTTCTGGTCCGCGTTGAAGAACTCCTTCATCATCGCGGGCGGGATGCTGTTCATCTCGATCCCGCTCGGCGGCATTCTCGCGTTCCTGATGGTGCGCACCGACCTGCCCGGCCGCCGCTGGCTCGAACCGATGCTGCTCACGCCCGTATTCGTCTCGCCGATGGTGCTCGCGTTCGGCTACGTGGTCGCGGCCGGCCCGGTCGGCTTCTACTCGGTCTGGTGGAAGGCGCTGTTCGGCACCGCCGAAGCGCCCTGGACCGTGTACTCCGTTCTCGCGATCACGATCATCGTCGGCCTCACGCATGTGCCGCACGTGTACCTGTATTCGTCGGCGGCGCTGCGCAATCTCGGCTCGGACGTCGAGGAAGCGGCGCGCGTCGCCGGCGCGCGGCCGTTTCGCGTCGCGCTCGACGTGAGCCTGCCGATGACGCTGCCCGCGCTGCTGTTCGCCGGCGTGCTGGTGTTCTTCCTTGGCTTCGAGGTGTTCGGCCTGCCCCTCGTGCTCGGCGACCCCGAAGGGCACCTCGTGCTGGCCACGTATCTGTACAAGCTCACCAACAAGCTCGGCGTGCCGTCCTATCACCTGATGGCCGCGGTCGCGGTATGCATCGTCGCGATCACGTTTCCGCTGGTGCTGTTGCAACGCCGGCTGCTCAAGAGCGCGAACCGCTTCGTCACGGTCAAGGGCAAGGCCGGGCGTCAGACCGTGCTGCCGCTCGGCGCATGGCGCTGGGTGGCGCTCGCGATCGTCGCGCTGTGGCTGATGCTCACCGTCTTCGTGCCGCTCTCCGGCATCACGTTGCGCGCGTTCGTCACCAACTGGGGCGAAGGCGTGAAGCTCGCCGAAGTGCTGACGCTCGCCAACTTCACCGACCTGTTCGAGCAGGACAACCTGGTGCGCGCGATCCTGAACACGCTCGGCATCGGCGTGTTCGGCGGCGCGCTCGCGGTGGGCTTCTATTCGCTGGTGGCGTTCGCGGGCCATCGCCGCAACGACTGGGCCACGCGCCTGCTCGATTACCTCGTGCTGTTGCCGCGCGCGGTGCCGGGCCTGCTCGCCGGTCTCGCGTTCCTGTGGATCTTCCTGTTCGTGCCGGGCTTGAAGGAACTGAAGAGCTCCATGTGGAGCATCTGGATCGCCTACACGGTGGTGTGGCTCGCCTATGGCATGCGCCTGATTCAAAGCGCGCTGCTGCAAGTCGGCCCGGAACTCGAGGAAGCGGGACGCAGCGTCGGCGGCACCCGCGCCCGCGTGAGTCTCGACGTGACGCTGCCGCTCGTGCGCTTCGGTTTGCTCGCGGCGTGGCTCCTGATCTTCATGATCTTCGAGCGCGAATACTCGACGGCCGTCTATCTGCTCTCGCCGGGAACGGAAGTGATCGGCGCGCTGCTGGTGTCGCTGTGGGCGACCGGCGCGGTCGATCAGGTCGCGGCGCTTTCTGTCATCAACATCGCGATGGTCGGCGTCGGACTCGGCGTCGCTCTGCGCTTCGGAGTGAAATTGCATGGATAAGCTCTCGGTCGACAACCTCTTTCTCAGCTATGGCGACAACCCGATCCTGAAGGGCGTGTCGTTCCAACTGAACCCCGGCGAAGTGGTGTGCCTGCTGGGCGCATCGGGCAGCGGCAAGACCACGCTGCTGCGCGCGGTCGCCGGGCTCGAACAACCGTCGTCGGGCCGCATCGAGCTGGACGGCAAGGCTTTCTTCGACGGCGCGGCGAAGGTCGATCTGCCGGTCGAGCAGCGCTCGCTCGGTCTCGTGTTCCAGTCGTATGCGCTGTGGCCGCATCGCACGGTGGCGGACAACGTCGGCTACGGATTGAAGCTGCGGCGCGTATCGGGCGCCGAGCAGAAAAAGCGCGTGCAGGGCGCGCTCGATCAGCTCGGCCTCGGCCACCTCGCCGCGCGCTATCCGTATCAGCTTTCGGGCGGACAGCAGCAGCGCGTCGCGATCGCCCGCGCGCTGGTCTACAACCCGCCGGTGATTCTGCTCGACGAGCCGCTGTCGAATCTCGACGCCAAGCTGCGCGAGGAAGCGCGCGCCTGGTTGCGCGAACTGATCGTATCGCTGGGTTTGTCCGCGTTGTGCGTCACGCACGACCAGACCGAGGCGATGGCGATGTCCGACCGCATCCTGCTATTGCGCAACGGCCGCATCGAACAGGAAGGCACGCCCGCCGAACTGTACGGCTCGCCCCGCTCGCTTTACACGGCGGAGTTCATGGGCAGCAACAACCGCATCGACGCGCGCGTCGCCTCGGTGGACGGCGAGCGCGTGACCCTCGCCGGCGACGGCTGGCAATTGCAGGCCCAAGCCCGCGAAGCGCTCACCGCCGGGCAGAACGCCCAGGCCGTGATTCGCCTCGAACGCGTGCAGGTCGCCGACGGTCCGGGCGCGAACCGGCTCGAAGCCGAACTCATCACTTCGATGTATCTCGGCGACCGCTGGGAATACCTGTTCCATTGCGGCGCCCTGCGCCTGCGCGCGTTCGGCCCGGTGCCGCGCGCCGCCGGCCGTCACTGGATCGAATTCCCCGCCAACGACTGCTGGGCCTTCGCGCAAGCCAGTTGAAACGCGGGCGGCAGCGCCCCAACCGAAGCAAACAAAATCAACCACAGGAGACTCTTGATGAAGTGGAGCATGAAGAAAGCAACCCTCGGCGCAACGTGCATGGGACTCGCCGGTTTCGCGGCGAGCGCGCAGGCGCAATCCAGCGTGACTTTGTATGGGATCGTCGATGCGGGCATCGAATATGTGAATCATGCGAGTGCGGACGGCAGCGCGACGCGCCTCGTGTCGGGCGGCAAGAACACCTCGCGCTGGGGCCTGCGCGGTGTCGAGGACCTCGGCGGCGGACTGAAGGCGGTGTTCCAGTTGGAGAGCGGCATCAACATCGCCAACGGCCAGTTCGACGACAGCGGCGGCGCGATCTTCGACCGCCGCGCGACGATCGGCCTGAAAAACCGCTTCGGGCAGATCACGCTCGGCCGCAATTTCACGACCACCTACGACTACATGTTGCAGTTCGACCCGATGGGTTACGCGCCGAACTACTCGTGGGCGAGCTCATCCACCGCGACGGGTGGGCGTAAAGACGGTTTGTTCTCGCGCTCGTCCAACGCGGTGCGTTACGACGGCACGTTCTCCGGCTTCAAGTTCGGCGCGATGTACGGCTTCGGCAACGTGCCGGGCAGCATGAAGTCGAGTTCCAAATACGACTTCGCGCTCGGCTACGAGACCGGTCCGTTCGCCGCCGTCGTCACCTTCGACAGGCAGAACGGCGCGAACGACAGCGTGACCCCCGCGGATACCACGAACTACATTCAAGGCATTCATGCGGGCTTGAGCTACGACTTCGGGCCGGTCAAGGCGATGGCCGGATATCGCAACTACCGCCGCACGTTCCACACCGCCACGCCGACCTTGCGCAGCGACATGTACTGGCTCGGCGGCCAATACGAGGTGACGCCGTTCTTCTCGCTGTTTGCCGCGGTCTATCATCAGAACATCAAGGACGGCAGCGACGCCGATCCGACGCTGTTCTCGCTGCGCGCGCAGTACGCGCTCTCGAAGCGCACCGTGCTGTATCTGGCGGGCGGCTATGCAATGGCGAAGCATGACAACGCGGTTAGCCTGTCGCGCGATCTGACCGGCGCGGCGGATACGCAAGCGGGTGTCACGGCGGGTCTTCAGCACCGTTTCTAAGGCGGTTCGACGCTTGGAAACAGAACGAGGCGCGCGGGCGGTTCATCGCCCGACGCGCCTCGCCCGTTTCATGGTGCCGCGCGCAGCTCATGACGTCGCGCGCGGCGCACGTTGCCGCTCAGAAGTTGAAGTTGTCGATATTGCTCGAATCGAACGTGGTCGGCGGTCCGAGAATGATTTCGCCTTGCGGGCCAATCGTGCGCTTGCCGAGCTTGCCCGCGTCGAACGACTCGCCCTCCTTACCCGTGATCGCGCCGGAAGCGAGGCTCGCCGCCGCATAGCCGGCCAGATAGCCGAGCTGGTTCGGGTCCCACAACTGGAACGCCTTGACCGTGCCGTTCTTGACGAACGCGCGCATCTGGTTCGGCGTGCCCAGGCCCGTCACCGCCACCTTGCCCTTGCTCGACGACGACGAGATATAGCGCGCCGCCGCCGCGATGCCGACCGTGGTCGGCGCGACGATCGCCTTCAGGTTCGGATACGCCTGCAACAAGCCTTGCGTTTCGACGAACGACTTCTGATCGTCGTCGTTGCCGTAGGCGATTTTCACGAGCTTGATCTTCGAATACTCGGGCTTCTTCAACTCCTCCTGCATCCACTTGATCCACGTGTTCTGATTGGTTGCGTTGGGCGTGGCCGACAGCACCGCGAACTCGCCCTCACCGCCGATCAGCTTCGACACGAGCTGAATCTGCCCGCGGCCGATACCCTCCGCATTCGCCTGATTGACGAACAATTGCCGGCCCTCGGGCGCGGTGTCCGAATCGAAGGTCACGACCTTGATGCCTTGCGACATCGCTTTCTTCAGATACGGCACCACCGCGTTGGCGTCGTTGGCGGCGATCACGATCGCGTCCTGCCGTTGCGTGATGAGCGTATTGATGTATTGCACCTGCGACGACGCGCCCGCATCCGACGGGCCCACCACCTTGCCCACGCCGCCGAACTCCTTGATCGCGGCCATGCCGCCGTCGTCGGCGATCACTTCATAGGGATTGTTGATCTGCTTCGGCACGAACGCGATCTTCAGGCCGTTTTTCAGGCCGGCGGCCGAGGCGGCGCAACTGATCGCCACGAGCGCCACGCAAAGCGCGGCCGTGCCGGTGTGACGTAGAGGTTTGAACATGAAGTGTCTCCTGCCTTGTTGTTGGACGTGGTGGTGTCCGGGTTGTCGATCTGACGTTATAAGGAAGCGGACTTCGCGATGAAACGCCGGTCGCGCGCCGCGCGCCAGCGGGCGACCAGATTGGGAATCAGCACCGAGGCCAGCAGCAGCGCGCCGGTGACGATCGTCAGCGTTTCGCTCGATACGTCGTCGAGCGTGAGCGCATTTTTCAGCACGCCGATGATCAGCAGCGACAGCAGCACGCCGATCATCGAGCCGCGTCCGCCGAAAATGCTCACGCCGCCGAACAGCACCGCCGCGATCACCGACAACTCGAAGCCCTCGCCGTTGTCGCCGCGCGCGCTGGTGAAGCGCAGCGTATAGACGACGCCCGCCAACGCGCTCATCGCGCCGGACAGAACGAACAGGCGCAGCCTGATCCTCGCCACTTCGATGCCGGAAAACGCCGCCGCCGTGGGATTCGCGCCGATCGCATAGAGGCTGCGGCCGAACGCGGTGGCTTGCAGCAGCACCGTGAACAGCACCGCGCCGACGATCACGATCACGAACGGCAACGGAATGAAGGTCGAGCCGAGCGTTTCCATGCCGAAGGCCGTATAGCCAGGCGGGAAGTCCGCGACCGCCTGGTCGCCGAGCAGCACGTAAGCGAGGCCGCGAAACAGCGCGAGCGTGCCGATCGTGACCGCGAGCGAAGGCAGATTGAGCTTCACGATCACGAGGCCGTTCAGCCAGCCGGCCAGCGCGCCGGCAATCAGCACCATCACGATCACGAGCGGCATGGGCAGGCCCATGTGCCACAGCACGCCCATCAACGCGCTGGACGCGCCCAATACCGACGCCACCGAAAGATCGATTTCCGCGGCGACGATGATGAGCGTCATCGGCAGCGCCATCAACGCGATCTCGGTCAGGTCGGCCAATACGTTGCTCAGATTCGCGCCGGTGAGAAATACCGGCGACAACCAGCGCCCGAGTCCGAGCGACAACATCAGCACGATCACCAGCAAGACTTCCCATTGCAGCGGCGTTTCGCGTTTGCGCGTGAGCAGCGCGGAATCCGGTTTAGCCATGATCGCGTTTCCTCATCATGCGTTTGGCGACGGAGCGGGCCAGCAAGGTATCGGCGGTGATCGCCGCGACGATCAGCGCGCCTTCGATTGCCTGCTCCCAGAATGGCGACACGTGCAGCACGACGAGCGCGATGCTGATCACGCCCAGCACCAGCGCGCCGAGCGTCGCGCCGAGTATCGTGCCGACGCCGCCGGTAATCGCCACGCTGCCGACCACCGCCGCAGCGACCACCTGCAATTCGATGCCCTTCGCGGTGCTCGCGTCGACGGTGCCGAAACGCGCGAGCCACAGCGCGCCCGCGAAGCCGGCAATCGCGCCGGAGAGCAGAAAGCCCGCCATCACGCGGCGCTCGACGTTCACGCCGGCGAGTCGCGCGGCCTCGGGATTGGAGCCGATCGCATAGTGCTCGCGGCCACCGCGAAACTGCTTGAGGTACACGGCGAGGCCGGCCAGCACGACGAGCGCGATCAGCGCGAGCGTCGGAATGCCGAGCCACGTGCCGGTCGCGAGACCGGAGAACGACTCGGGCAGACTGGTGGCGTTGATCTGCCCGCCGTGCACCCACGCGTAGTCCGCGCCGCGAAAGATGTATAGCGTGGAGAGCGTCGCCACCAGCGAGGGCACGCGCCCCACCGCCACCAGCAGCGCATTGATGCCGCCCGCCACCAGCCCGATCGCGAGTCCGGCGGCCAGCGCGACCAGCACCGGCATATGCGGGAACGCGACGTACAGACTGCCGACCGCATACGCGCTGACGCCGACCGTCGAACCCACCGAGAGATCGATGTGCCGCATCAGGATCACCACCGTCATGCCGGCTGTCAACAGGCTGATGATCGACACGTTGAGCAGCACGTCGCGCAGATTCTGCAGATTGAGGAACTGCGGTTTTGCGAGCGCCGTGCCCACGATCAGCAGAATCAGCACGACGAAGAGGGTCGTTTCGCGGCTCTTCGCGACGCCCGCAACGAAGCCGCCCGGCGCGTTGGTTGAGCGCTTTGCCACCGGCGCCTGCACCGGCGCGGGATGAGTCGATGAATGGCGCATCATGCGGCGTGCCCCAACGGTGGAACCGGTTGGCCGAGCGCGGCGCCCATGATGCGTTCCTCGTCGGCTTCGGCGCGCGCTATTTCCGCGCTGATCCGCCCTTCGTGCATCACCAGCACGCGGTCGGCCATGCCGAGCACTTCGGGCAATTCGCTCGAAATCATCAGCACGGCCATGCCCTCGCGCACCAGTTCGGCCAGCGCGCCATACACCTCGGCCTTCGCGCCGACGTCGATGCCGCGCGTGGGTTCGTCGATGATCAGCACTTTCGGCCCGGTTGCGAGCCATTTGCCGAGCACCACCTTCTGCTGATTGCCGCCCGACAGCGTGCCGACTGGCGCGTTGGGGTCGCCCGCTTTCAGACGCAAGCGCGTGCCCCATTGATTCGCGAGTTGCGTCTCGCTGCGCGTGGAGATGAGACCATGTTTGACGAGCCGGCCGAGCACCGTCATCGACGCATTGCGCGCGATGCTCAGTTCCAGCGCGAGCCCCTGCTGCCGACGGTCTTCCGGCACCAGCGCGAGGCCGGCGCGCACCGCCGCGGCCGGACTGCCCGCCTTGAGTGGCTGGCCGCCGATCCAGATCTCGCCCGAATCGAGCGGATCGATGCCGAAGATCGCCCGCGCGACTTCGCTGCGCCCCGCGCCCACCAGACCGGCCAGCGCGACGATCTCGCCGGCGCGCACGTCGAAGGAAATGTCCTTGAATACGCCCACGCGCGTGAGGCCGCGTACCGACAGGCGCACGTCGCCCGGCGGCAGATCGGCTTTCGGATAGAACGTCTCCAGATCGCGGCCCACCATCTTCGTGACGATTGCCTCGGTGGTGAGATCGGCGGTGAAGCCGTCGAACACCTTTGCGCCGTCGCGCATGATCGTGACACGCTGCGTCAGCGCGAAGACTTCGTCGAGCCTATGCGTGATGAAGAGAATCGCCACGTCGCGCTCGCGCAGCTTGCGCACGATCGCGAAGAGCCGTTCCACTTCGGGCAACGAGAGCGCGGCGGTGGGCTCGTCCATGATCAGCACGTTGGCGTTCAGCGACAAGGCCTTGGCGATTTCGATCACCTGCTGATCGGCAATCGACAAGCCGCGCACCAGTTGATCCGCGCGCAGATCCACGCCGAGCGACGCCAGCAAGCCGTCCACCTCGCGGCGCATCGCGTCGTATTGGATGCGGCCGATCCGATCGACCGGCTGCCGTCCCATGAAAATGTTCTCCGCGATCGACAGATCGAAGAACAGCGTCGGCTCCTGGTAGATCACCGCAAGACCCGCGTCGCGCGCTTCGGCAGGCGTCGCAAAACGGCGCGCCACGCCGTCCACCAGCAGCTCGCCGCTATCCGGCTGATGCACGCCCGCGAGAATCTTCACGAGCGTCGATTTGCCCGCGCCGTTTTCGCCGAGCAGCGCATGCACTTCGCCCGGCCATAGCGCGAGGTCGCCGTCCGACAACGCGCGGACCCGGCCGAATGATTTACTCGCGTGCCGCAGTTCGAGCCTGGGCACGGCGGATAGGGGTTGCTGCACTGCTTGTCTCCTTTCTTTTTGGCTTCTGTTCGCTTACCGCGGTTTTCGTGCGGTTTTAGCGCGGTTTTAATGCGGTTTTCGTGCGGCCTCAGATGCGGTAGAAGCGCTCCGCATTACGGCGAAACAGCGCTTCTTTCTCGGCGACGCTCGCACCCTCGACGATCGCCGCATAGGCGTGCCATAAATCCGTGTAAGAGCCGAACAAGCGATCGACGGGGAAGTTCGACGCGAACATCGCGCGCTCGACGCCGAACGTGTCGATCGTTTCAAGCACGTAAGGCCGCAGGCTTTCGACAGTCCATCGATGATCGAACATCGCAAGCCCGCTGATTTTCACCGCGATGTTCCGACAGCCGGCCAGCAGGCGCATGCCGTCGCGCCACGCGCGATAACCGGCCACGCTGCCGCGATCCACGAACATGCCCGCATGATTGACGATGAACAGCGTGTCGCCGTGCGCGCGCGCCAGCGCGGCGGCTTCTTCCATCTGCGACGGATAGAGTTGCAGGTCGAACGACATGCCGTATCGGCGCAGCAAGGCGAAGTGCTCGCGCCATTGCGGCTCGCGCATGAAATGACGACCGACGTAGTCGAACAGCCTGTTCTCGTGCACGTTCAGTATCTGCCGTATGCCTCGCGTGTTGGCGAACGACGCGTGCGCTTCGAGCACGGCGGGCGCGTTCGCCGCCGAGAGATCCACGGCGGCCACGATCGCATTCGGCATGCCGCGCGATTCCTTGCGATCCGCGATGGACTGCAACCAGCGGGTCTCCTCGACCGGATCGGCGGGATCGTGATTCGCCTCGACGTGCACCAGTTTCAGCACCTCGATATCGCCCGCCTCGCCGAGCAGGTCGTCGAGCAGATAGTCGTGCTTCAACGCGCGCGCGTCGCCGACGAACGACACGCCGGGGTTTTCCAGCCACGGATAGCGATGCGTCTTCAGATCCCACAGATGGATATGCGAATCGACAACCTGCATGCGACACTCTCCGCCGTGTTGTTGGCCTTGCGTTGGCAAGTCAGCAACGTCAATTCATTGAACTCAAACGAAAGACCGGTTCGAGCGGCTGTTGAAGCGGTGTATGGTCCGGCGCGGCCTGCATGATGTCGGCCATGTACTCCCACCATTTGCGCATCACGTCGAGTTGCGGCAACTCGTGCATCGCGTGATTCGTGGTGCGCGTGAGAATGGCGAAGAGATGATTCGACTCCGCGTCGAAGAAAATCCGGTACTCGCGCACGCCGGCGTTGTGCAATGCGTCAACCAGTTCGGGCCAGATTTGCGCGTGACGTCGTTCGTATTCCTCGCGCATGCCGGGGTTGAGCACCATACGGAAAGCGATTGTTTCCATGCCTGTCTTCCCTCGAAGGCGGGCATCTTCCCGCCGAAACGTGCAAGCACCCGATGCGACTATAATTCCTGCGTCGATAGCATCTCAATCCGTTGTTGGGATTGGGCGATCCACAAACCGAATCGCACCGGAACCATGAGCCAACACGCAGCCACCGTCGCCCTCGTCAATCGGCTCAAGTTCAAGCACCTCGCCCTGCTCGTCGCGCTCGACGACGCCCGCAATCTCCATCAAGCCGCCGAAGCGGTCAACGTCGCGCAGCCCAGCGCGAGCCGCATGCTCGGCGACATCGAGGAAGCGTTCGGCTTCCTGCTGTTCGAGCGCAACGCGCGCGGCATGACGCCCACGCCGCTCGGTGTGGTCACGTTGGCCTACGCGCGGCGCGCGCTCGCCGAGTTGACCCGTTTCGCCGAAGACCTCGACGTGAAGCGCCGCGGCGGCCATGGACAGTTGACCGTCGGGGCGATCATGGGCGCCGCGCCCGATCTGCTCGCGATGGCGGTTGCCGCGCTGAAAACCGAAAGCCCCTTGCTCAACGTGCGCATTCTCGGCGAAACCAGCGACCAGGTCGTGCAATTGCTGCATCGCCGCGAGGTCGACCTCGCGCTCGGACGGCTGACCAGTCCGCTGCAACACAACGATTTCAGTTTCGAGCCGCTCGCGCGCGAAACCTTGCTGCTCGTCGTGCGTTCGGTGCATCCGCTCGCGCAGCGCACGCGCGTCACGCTGCGCGAACTGATCGACTGGCCGTGGGTCGCGCAACCGGTTACGAGCCCGGCGCGCGTGTTGTTCGAAGAAGAACTCGCGCGCGCGGGACTCGCGACGCCGGTGAACCTGACCGAATGCGCGTCGATCTTCGCGACGCTGCAATTGCTTGAAAACTACGATGCGGTGGCGATGCTGCCGGAGTCGGTCGTGCGCGATCATGTGCGCGGCAAATTGCTGGTCGCATTGCCGCTCGAAATCGGCAAGAGCCTCTCCGGCTTCGGCATTCTCACGCGCAAGGAAGAACCCCTCGCCGAACCGGCGCTGCGTTTCATCGACCTGTTGCGCGGCTTCTCGCGCAAGCTCGCACGCGACGATTCCGCGCCGTCCGCGGCGGACCCCGCCAGCGCGCCGGCTACGACTCATTGAATTCGGCGTCGCGCGTTATTTCAGCGTTATTGCAGCGTGATTTCAACGTCATTGCAGGTTGACGAACAGGCCGCCGTCCACCAGCAAGGCCGCGCCCGTCACATAGCGCGCGCGGTCGGAGGCGAGAAACACCACGCAATCGGCGACGTCTTCCGGGCGGCCCAGGCGGCCGAGCGGAATGCGCTTTTCGAAGTAGGCTTTTTTCGCTTCGTCGGCAAGATCTTCCGCGTTCAGGTCGGTAGCGATGGTGCCCGGCATCACCGAATTGCAGCGAATGCCGAAGGGCCCCAACGCGACCGCGCACGATTGCATCAGCGAATGCACGCCCGCCTTGGTGGGCGTGTAATGCGTCTGCATGCCGCCGCCGACTAGCGCGCTGATCGAACTCGTCGCCACGATCGCGCCGCCCGTGCCCTGCGCCTTCATCTGCTGGGCGGCCGCTTGCGTGACGTAGAACGCGCCGTTCAGATTCACCGCCACCGTCGACTCCAACACTTCCGGCGGCATGTCGAGAAAGGCGTGAAACGGACAAATACCGGCGTTGCTCGCGAGCACGTCCACCTTGCCGAACGCTTCGACCGTATGGCGCACGAGCTGCTGACCGGTTTCGCGCGCGGCCACGTTGCCTTCGATCGCAATCGCGCGCCGCCCCAGCGCCTCGATTTCGCCGACCACTTCCGCGACGGCGGAACGGCGCCCATACGATGCGTCGTTATCGCCCCAGTAGTTGATCGCCACGTCCGCGCCTTCCGCCGCGCACGCGACGGCGATCGCGCGGCCGATGCCCCGCGAGCCGCCGGTGACGATCACGACCTTGTCCTTGAGCAGCACGTCACTCTCCTTTGCCTGGATCCATGGTGCGCGAGTGCGCCGCGCCGCGTTCAACGCGGGTACGGCCGCACCAGCTTGCATTCGGGATTGAGTCTCACGCCGAAGCCCGGCGTGTCCGGCACCTTCATTCGTCCATTCACGGGCACCGGTTCGTCGAGCAGCAGCGGCGTGAACATCGGCACGACCTGATCGGCTTTCGGCGCCATCATCAGAAACTCGGCGAACGGCGAGTTGTGCCGCGTGACGACGAAATGATAGCTATACACCGACGAACCGTGCGGCACCACCATCACATTATGCGCATCGGCCAGCGCGGAAATCTTGATCAACTCGGTGATGCCGCCGCACCAGCCCACGTCGGGCTGAATCAGATCGCAGCATTGCATTTCCAGCAGCATGCGAAAACCCCAGCGCGTCGCCTCGTGTTCGCCGGTGGACACCATCATGCCGCGCGGCACCTTGCGGCGCAGTTCGGCGTAACCCCAGTAGTCGTCGGGCGGCAGGCATTCCTCGATCCACTTCAGGCCGTATTCGTGCGCCGCTTGCGCGAGACGCGTCGCATACGGCACGTCGAGGCTCATCCAGCAGTCGATCATCAGCCAGAAGTCGTCGCCGACGCGGCTGCGCATCTCCGCCAGCTTCTCGATGTTCTGCCTGAACCCTGCTTCGCCTTCAGCGGGACCATGCTGCAACGGCAGCTTGCCGCCGATGAAGCCCATCTCCTTCGCAAGATCGGGCCGCGCGCCGGTCGCATAGAACACGAGTTCGTCGCGCACCGGTCCGCCCAGCAGTTGATACACCGGCTCCTTGCGCACCTTCGCGAGCAGATCCCACAGCGCGAGGTCCACGCCCGAGATCGTATTCAGCACCACGCCCTTGCGGCCGTAGTACAACGTGGAGAAGTACATCTGATCCCACATCTTCTCGATGTCGGTAACGAGTTGCCCTTCGAGAAAACGCGCGAGATGCTTCTCGACGATGAACGCGCCGATCTCGCCGCCCGTCGTCACCGCGAAGCCGACCGTGCCGTCGCTCGCCTCGATCTCCACGACGAGCGTGCCGAGCACATTGATGCCGAACGACTGGCGGCTCTGGCGATACTCGGGGTAACGCGCCATTGGCGTGGCAATGTGATCGTCGATCCAGTGTCCGCCGGGTTGGTCGTGATAGTCCGCACCGCCGCCGCGGACGATGAAGGCACGCACGTGCCGGATAGTGGGCATGGCCATGAAAGGGGCTCCGTGATTGATGCGTCGAACGTGCAACCCGAAATACGCCTAGCGGGCGCGGTGCAGTAAGTGTTGGAAAGCGCCGCTCGCCGGTGCGCCGTCGCGGCGCAGCAGCGTGCCGATCAGCAGCGCGGCCAGCAGACTCGACACGCCCAGCACGACGAGTCCCGCCGAGGTCGACGCAAACGCCCTTTCGGCCGCGGTACGCAAGCTCGGTGCGATGAAACCGCCGAGGCTGCCGAGCGAATTGATCAACGCGATGCCGCCTGCCGCCGCGGCGCCGGTGAGATAGCGCGTGGGGAACGTCCAGAACAGCGGTTGCGCCGCGATGAAACCGCTTGCCGCGCAGCACAGCGCGATGAGTCCGATCGACGGGTTAGGCGCGAGCCCCGACACGCCGATGCCGAGCCCCGCGACGATCAGCAGCGCGACTGCCCAGCGCCGATGACCGCCCGTGCGATCCGCGCGGCGCGGCACGTACCAGGTGACGGCGAGCGCGCACAGCCACGGCAATGCGGCGACGACGCCGACCCGCAAACCGACCGTCGTGCCGAGCAACGCGGCCACCTGTTGCGGCAGATAGAAGATCACGCCGTACACGCTCATCTGGATCAGCAGATAGATCGCGGACAGCAATAACACGCGGCGGTCCACCAGCGCGGCGAGAATGCGATGCGGACCATGAGCCGACGCGGCGCGCGCATCTTCGTCGAGCGCGTTGCGCAAACTCGTGCGTTCCCGTGCGTCGAGCCAACGCGCGTCTTCCGGGCGGTTGTCGAGATACCAGAACGCCCACACGCCGACCAGCGAGGCCAATACGCCTTCGACCAGAAAGAGCCACTGCCAGCCGGTCAGGCCCAGGGCGCCGTGCAATTCGAGCAACGAACCCGACAACGGACTGCCGAAAATGAACGCGAGCGGCGCACCGAAATAAAAGAGGCCGACAGCGCGAGCACGCGCCGCTTGCGGAAACCAGTGCGTCAGGTAATAGATCACGCCGGGAAAGAAACCCGCTTCGGCCACGCCGAGCAGAAAGCGCAGCGTATAGAACGCGGTGGGCGTATGCGCGAGACACATCGCCGCCGACACGAGCCCCCACGTCACCATGATCCGGCACATCCACGCTCGCGCGCCGACCCGGTGCAGCAGAAGATTGCTCGGCACCTCGAACAGCGCATAGCCGACGAAAAACACCCCCGCGCCGAATGCGAACGCCGCGTTCGACAAACCCGTATCGTGCTGCAACGCCTTCTGCGCGAAACCGATATTGGCGCGATCGAGAAACGCGAGAACGTACATCAGCAACAGAAACGGCAACAGCCGGCGCATGACCTTGCTGTTGATCGCCTCCAGTGAAACGGGCGCATGCGGGTTCATGTCGTCTCCTTCGCTGGGACGCGGCCAGCGGTTTTGGGCCTTTATATGCGCTGCTGCAATGAGGCTCGCAGGCGATGAGCGTGGCTCAGTAAGTGGCCCGGCCGCCCGACAGATCGAACACCGAGCCGGTGCTGAACGCGCAGTCTTCCGATGCCAGCCAAAGAATCAGCGAGGCTGCTTCTTCCGGCAACAGAAAACGGTTCATCGGGATCTTCGAGAGCATGTAGTCGATATGCTGCTGCGACATCGACTCGAAAATTTCGGTTTTGGCCGCGGCGGGCGTGACCGCGTTGACGAGGATGTTCTTCGTCGCGAGTTCCTTGCCGAGCGATTTGGTCAGGCCGATCAGCCCCGCCTTGGAGGCGCTGTAGTGCGACGCGTTCGGGTTGCCTTCCTTGCCGGCCACCGAGGCGATATTCACGATCCGGCCATAGCCCCGCTGGAGCATGTGCGGCACGACCGCGCGGCAGGTGAGATACGGGCCGATCAGATTCACGTCGATCACGCGGCGCCACACGTCGGGCTCCAGTTCCCATGTGGCGCCGTTGCCGCCCGTGATGCCCGCGCAATTGATCAGCACGTCGATCGCGCCGTGCCCGGCGACGGTTTGCGTCACCGCCTGCGCGACGCTCGTTTCCTGAGTGAGTTCGACGGTGATGGCGGTGACCTTGCCCAGTTCGCTCAACTCGCGCTGGCTGCGCGCGAGACGTTCGGCGTCGATGTCCCAGAGGGCGACCGACGCCCCTGAGTTCAGCGCCCGTTGCGCCACCGCGTAGCCGATGCCGCGCGCGCCGCCGGTAATGGCGACGACGCGCCCCTCCAGATCGATTCGATTCATCGCTGTGCTCCTGTGGCACGCCGGGCGGCGTGCCTTTGCGTTGTTGTAGGTCTGCCGGCTGCTTACCGTTCAGCCAATATACGAGCGCGGCGATGCGATAACAATTCGAGTATTTGAAAGGGTGATAACAAAAGCGAATCGGGTGACGTGGGCAGCGCCACTATCGACGTGCGGCCCTCATGCCTTTTCGGCAAGCGAGGTCGCAACGGTTTGGATAATCAATGTATAGGGCGGGCGCGTTCGGGGGCAGTTCTTTAGAACGGTCCGCGGCTGGCGAGGTGAGCGTATTCATCCTTGAGCATTTGAATGCGGTGCCGATACGCCGCGACAAGACATGCCTCGTTCGCCCCGCATTTCTTGCGCACATTCAGCCATGCCTGCTGCTCGTCCTGCATGTTGCCGCGCGCGCCCATGGCAACGAGACCCGTCAAGGTTTCGTAGCGGACGGTCATTTCGACGTCCAGTTCGCTCAGTTGCCGGGACGCGCATATCGCTTTTTCGTCAGGCAGACGCGCCTCGTTGCAGTCGAAGCCGGCAGCCAGTGCGGGAACCGACGCCAGCGTGAACGCGGTAAGGAGCGCCACGCGCGCGAGCCGCCCGATGCCTCGTTCAATCTCGTGTTCAATGCCGTGAATGCGTTGCGGGTTCATCATTCTTCCTGGCATGGCCGGACAGATTGTCCTGTTCATGTTGACCGCGCCTGCCATGCGATGTTCCGCGCAACGCGCGGTTCACGACTGACCGTCGGGACACGCCGGACATGCGATCGTCCCCGCAGCCGCCTTTCGCGCGCTTCTGCCGAAACTGGCCAGCGCGGCCAGCCCCAGCAATGCGAGGCCGCTGCCGAACAGGAAGTCGACGGCAATGCCCACATGATCGACCACCATGCCGCCCACCAGCGACCCCAGCGCGATAGCGACCTGAATGATGCTGACGAACAGCGCCGAGCCCGCTTCCGGCGAATCCGGCGTGGCGCGTTGAATCCAGATGCTGAAGCACAGCGGCAGCGCGCCGAAGGCAATGCCCCACGCGAGCACGAGCGCCACGACGCCGAGCGGCGAATGCTGCAGCAGCGGCAGCGAGACCAGCGCGAACATCAGCAGCGCGATCATCACGCCCAGCGAAATTTTCAGGTTGCGCGTGACCGTCGACGACACGGCGAAGTTCGAGATGAATCCAATCATGCCGAAGCCGAGCAACAGCCAGGTGATGGTCGGCATCGTCAGATTGGCATTGCGCAACAGGAACGGCGTGATGTACGTGTATGAGGAAAAATGCGCGCCGAACACGAGCGCCACCATCAGCATGCTTTTACGCGGATGCGGCCGGCGCAATAGCCCCACCAGATCGCGCAGGCGCAATGCCGCGCTCGACGGCAACGAAGGCACGAAGACGAACTGCGCCACCAGCGCAATGGCCACGAGCACGCCGGTCGCCATGAACGAGGCGCGCCATGACGCGAAGCTGGCAATGAACGTGCCGAGCGGCACGCCGATGACGGTGGCGCAGGTTACGCCGGTGAGGATCGTGGCCATGGCTTTCGCCGAGTCTTTCGGCCGCACGAGGCGGGCCGACGCGGCCGTGGCGAGCGTCCAGAAACCGCCCAACGCGGCGCCGAGCAATGCGCGGCCGATCAGCATGACAACAAAGCTCGGCGCAAAGGCCGAAATCAGATTCGACGCCAGCAGTAACGCGGTGAGTAACAGAAAGACTTGCCGGCGATCCATGCGTCCCGCCACCAGCATCAGACCGGGCGCGGAGATTGCGGCGATCACACCGGGCACGGTGACCATCAAGCCAGCGGTGCCGGGCAATACACCCAGTTCCGCCGCGATGCGCGGCAAGAGTCCGACCGGCAGAAACTCCGTGGTGACGAACGCGAACGCGCCGATTGCAACGGCCACGACCGCGAGCCACGAACGCAGGGACGACGCGGCCCCATCGTCGGACGAGGCGCTGCTCGCCGACAGGTTGTCTTCCATCAACATAGGATTGTTTGCGAGTTATTCAACAACGGGTGGAATTAGAGCGGCTTCACCTGACTAATCGATTCACGCACCGTAACCACGATTAAAAAAGCAGGCTCTTAATGGCCTGCCTGTGATTGCGATTCGGAAAATCAGCGGATGAAAACGAGAACGGAACACACCATAACATCGTATTAATTCGCCCGCTGACGACGCCGGAAAATCGCAGTCGGGGGTGGGGTTATTCGAAGGCAAGGCGCGAGACTTGCTCATCCCGCGCCTTGCTGCCTGCTGACGTTTTAGCGACCGAAATAGATCCTGCATTGCGAGCCGGAACCACACGGGCGGCTCTGTCCGCCGCCGGCTTCCGAACGGCCCGCGGCCACGCCGCCATATCCCACCGTTCCCGCGGCGGGCGTCGCGTTCTGCCCGGTGCCGCCAAGCGGCACATCGGTCGTGGCTTGCGCCGATTCGTTCGCGTCCTTCATCAGCGTCTGGCCCGACGTACCGGCGCCCTGCTCGCCCTGGGCCGCACCGGCCGCTGTCGGCGCGAGAAAGAGAACGGCGCTTGCCAATGCCATCAATAGAGCTAGTTTCATGTCCAGACTCCCTGCAATCCGGCGCAGCAGTTCCCGTCCTCCACAAAGAATCGGTCTGTGAAAAAGCGCCTCGTGGCCCGATCGAGCCGGCGGGCGAATCAACCTGATACGTGACTGCTGCGGCGAGTCACCGAACTAAACGAGTGATTAGTTGCCACACCTGTAACCGATGTCGAACGCTTGCAGATAGTCGGAATCGGACACTCAGGCCGGCAACGCGGAATTTTGCTCCGCAATTTCGTTATAGATCGGCCAGCAAGGAATTCAATCCCGGCGGTCCCGGCCCCTGTCGGCATCTATTTGGTGCGATAGGCCGCACGCGAAAACAAAAACCGCGCGGCCGGCGTGCATTGCTTCAACAGTGCGTTATGATGCTGGCATAATGAAAAAAATCGGCGTTCGCGCCAAACCCGCCGGGAGACGGGGCGCGGAGATCAAGCCGGCCGTTCGTTAATCAGTGCATCGTCAGCATCGTTTTCCCAATTGCGCCGTGAGGCTCATCCAGCGTGATTGCCGCGCGGCGGAACCGGTGCGCTTGTCCATCCATTCACTGATTGGCATAGCCAGATTCATGGCGGCACGAGCGGGCATTAGCCTTATGCGATTTCTTTTGAACGATGGTTTTTTAACGCTGCCAGTGGCATTTCCTTCGATCAATCACCTACCCGCGAGCCGGCCCCATTCAGATGGGTTCCACGCTTTCGCGGCTTTCCCTTGCAATCTGTAATTGACAGAACGCCGGACGCTTTAGAAGGACGAATATCTTATGGACGAAAGGAAGCGAGATAGCATGATTGCGTATCTCCGCCACCGCATGGAAGAGTTTGGTATCGAACCGGAAGACCTTGCTGCCGTGCTGGCCGCCGAGCCGGCAGCGCAAAAGGCCGAACGCTACCGGAGCGCCACGGGAGATAGCTGGGACGGCCAGGGTGAAATGCCCCAATGGCTCAAACAGGCAATCAGCGCGGGTCAATCAATCGACCACTTCGAAATGTCGGCCAAGCCGTCGCCCCCACCGCAATCGAAGAAAAGGGTGGACTGGCAAAACGACCCCTTCGCGGGCAGCCCGCTCGCGCGTTCGAATAACGGCTAAGCCGCCGGGTGGCCGGGGTTGTCATTGCGCCAGCAAAATGCCGCTGTCGCGCGCCGGCGCCTCGATGCGTGAGGCTGCTTCCCGCATCGGTGCGGCGTACTGCGGCAATGCAATGAATGCGCTCACTCGGCGCACGATCTGCCAGAACATCTTTTCGAACAGGCGGAGTCGCTGCGCGTCCGATACGCCGTCCACCAGCGGATCAGCAAGGGCCCAGTTCAAAAGCTCGGGTTCGCCGGGGAAAAGAGGCGCATGATGTCCGGCGACGCGCTCGTCCATGGCGATGACGAGGTCCATCCGCGGCGCCCATTCGCCGGTGAACTCCAGCCAGCTTTTCGGGCTGAGCGCGCCGAGCTCAGAAATGCCGGGACGCAATTGCGCGAGCGCGAACGGATGAACCGCCGCGGCCGGCTCGGGCCCCGCGCTGAACGCATCGAATCGATGTCCCGCCAGTTCGCGCAGCAAAGCTTCGGCAATGATGCTGCGCGCTGAATTCTCGCGACAGAGAAACAGCACCTTATATTTTTTGGTCACGCTTACCCCGTACCCTTGGTCTTTTCGTGTTTTTAGTGTTTTGGTGTTCCTGCGCGCCACTGTACCGACCGAGTCTTGCGCCCTCGTGACACTACGATGTCTCGATTTTTGACGCCACGGGATTTTTACCAGGGTTTCGACTAGCTGTGCAAAAGGCAAGTCTCAGCGCGCGCGATCACTCGCGCGTCACCAAAGGTCAACAAAGATCACCAAGGGGCTTCTCTTCAGACGGAAGCGTCGGTATCGGTTCCGCCTGATACGGTGCGGTTGGCGGCATCGGCGGCGGCGTCTGCCGCGGCTGCCGGCAAGGGCTCGAACAACATGGCCGCCGGCTGTTGATTGATCGCCTTGACGCCATTGGCGATGCCGGGCGCCGCCACGTAGGGAATGAACGCCGCGAGCGCGACCACAACGATGAAAGTGAACATGGCGGTTCGTCTCCCAGGACATTTTATTAATTCTAGAGTCCCGGATTCGAACGCCGAAGCCCGCCTTCCATATCAATTCGGTCTATTTCTATCGCCTGACGGCCAGTGAATGAGCCGTGCATGGCCTCATCAAAACCGCAAGCCATTCAGGAACTGGAACCAGAGGCTGCCCAATGCGCCGGCCGGGTGTGCGTCGCTGGCGGGTTCTTCGCGTTTGCCTTGATCGGCGCGGTGGCTTGCCGCTTCATGAGTCGTTGCAGCGTCCTTTTTCACCGGAGTGGCCGCAGCCTCGGTTTCGGCCTGAACCTCTTCGACACCCTCGGCCCGCTCAGCCTCGGCGGCGAGGTCCGCCTTTGCGGCCTCGCGCCGCGCTGCCTGCAAGGCCGCCACGCTGTCCGCGATCTGCGCGGCTCGCCGCGCCTCGCAGCGACGCCCCAGCAGCACGCCGAATAGCACGTCGCGATTGTGGCCTTCGTCGGCGAAACGCATGGCGAGCGAGACCATTTCCGCATACGCCGCTTCGTCGGCCGCGCGCGCCGCCGCCTCGCGTTTCGCTTGCGCCTCCTGCCGGCGTGCGCGCTGCGCTTCCCAGCCGCGCATCTGCTCGGCATAGACCGCGTCGTAGACCTTGCGCTGCGCGGCATCGGAGAGGATCGCGTACGCGTCCTTGATGTCCTGGAAGGCGGCGCGCGCCACTTCTTCCGCGCCGCTGTTGCGATCGGGATGCCACTTCATCGCGGCCTTGCGATAGGCGCGCTTGATCTCTTCGTGGGTGGCGTGCATGGGCACGCCGAGCGTGTCATATAGGGTTGTCATCGCTTGCTCGACCTCGCCTGGAATCGCTTCGCGGAGCATCGTAGCATGCGAAAGACAGCCTTATCGTGAAGCGGCCGGCGTTCGGGCCGCGCAACATCCCAGGGCAAAAAAAGGCCTCGCCACTGACGCAGCGAGGCCCAATCCCATGTCAAGGAGATGTCATGGAGGAGACGATCCGATCATAGCCGCGCGTCGTCGCGCGCCCAAACAATCGTTCTCCCTATGCTTATTCGGTCTCGATGGAAGTGCATTGCAGCGCGCGTCGCGCCTGCCTTCCGGCGCTCGCGGCAGGGCCGTGAGCGTGTCGTAAGCCGCGCGGTTATATCGTTAGAACAAAAAGTCGCTTCGTTCGGCTGCCCGCGATCATTAACATGACACTTCAAAGTCCGGTTCGCCCCGGCCCGTCTGCGCGCAAGCCCGCGCCAGCGTACCGTGAGCCGCTACCGAAGGAGCGTTTTCGTTGACCAGTTTCAATCATCAGCGCCGGCCGCTCGTCGTCGGCATCGGCGGCACCACGCGCGCCGCCTCGTCCACCGAGCGCGCGCTCGGCTTCGCGTTGCGTGGCGCCGAGGCCGCCGGCGCTGACACCCGTCTGTTCGGCGGCACGTTCCTGCATAGCCTGCCTCACTACGCGCCGGAAAACCCGCAACGCACCGCCGAACAGCTCGAACTGATCGAAGCCGTGCGCCACGCGGATGCGCTGATCATCGCCACGCCCGGCTATCACGGCGGCGTATCCGGTCTCGTCAAGAACGCGCTCGACACACTGGAAGAACTGCGCGCCGACGAGCGTCCGTACCTGGATGGCCGCGCGATCGGCTGCATCGTCACCGCGTATGGCTGGCAGGCGGCCGGCTCGGTGCTGACGTCGCTACGTTCGATCGTCCACGCGTTGCGCGGCTGGCCGACGCCGTTCGGCGCCGGCATCAACACGCTGGAAACCCGCTTCGATGCCGTCGATACCTGTTCCGATGCGAAGGTCGTCGATCAGCTCGCCACGGTCGGACAGCAGGCCGCGCAATTCGCGCTGGCGTTCAACGGGCATCGCACGCCGAGCGTGGCGGCGGTTGGCGGCGCGGCGATCAAGGAGGCGCAACCGGCTCGGTTGCTGCACGCGGTTTAGTATCTTTTTTGCATGGCGTCGCGGCGCGGTGGGCCTCCGCGCTTGCGACCGGGCAATAGGCCTGGGCGTTTGCCTGGCCGCTTTCGTTGTTTCGCCCGATCTCCGTTCTCCGTTCTCCGTTCTCCGTTCTCCGCTCTCCGTTCTTCCGTCAACCGCTCGCCCGCTTCGAGTCCACCCGCAGACCGTTGCCGCCCTCGCTCTTCCGCAACCACCGGTTCCACGCCACACCCCGCTCACCAGAACAGTGCGCCACACAACAGACCGTGCCCGCGCAACGCCGGATAGTGTCCAGAACCTCGCTGATTTGCTTACGACGAAACATTGGTTCACCCGCTGCGCGCCACGGCCTACGCTTGACCCTGTCCGCTGATTCAGCGGCCGCCCGACGCCACGCAACGGTGTCGCATGCGCCGGCATCCGGGCATCGCATGCGTGCACATTCACCGCCACGATCATGAACGCACATATCCGCTACAAGGGCTACGAAGTCGCACCGGCTGCGCAACAACTGCCCAATGGCCTGTTCGCCGCCAACCTGACCATCGAGAAAACCACCGCGAGCCACGGCCAGGCCTACTCGTTTGACGCGCTCGATTATTTCTTCGACGAGGAACACGCGCTCGCCTACGCATTCCGCTGGGGACGCATGTGGATCGATAACCACCAGTAGCGTCGGCGACCGCCGATAGCGGCAGCGATCCGCACACCGTGGCGCGGCAAGCGCAACCTGGCGCAATCGGGCGAGCGACCACCAAGCATGCGGCGGCAAACAGCGGCAAGCAGCGGCAAGCAGCGGCCCGCATTGCGTCACTCCGGCATCCTGTTTCAAGCGGTTGTGCCAGAATAGGCGACACATCGAGCTCGCTCTCTCTGTACGCCGCCATGTCCGACACACTGATAGAAGATGTTGCCGACGACCGCACCCTGCGCCATTGGACATTCACCGGCGCCGCCCGCGTGAAGTTCGGTTCAGAAGCGCACAAGCAGATGTTTTGCCGCATGCTGCTTGAAACCCACAACCCCTATAAACCAGCCGTACTCGAATGGCCAGCGCTCGAGCCGGACGCGCTCGAACGCCTGTGTTCACTGCCCATCTGGGACATCGCGGTGCAAACCGAAGGCCGCGCCTCGATCAACGTCCACACCTATGCCGCCCAAGTGAGCGACCCGCTGCTGCGCGAAGCGATCCGCATGGATGGCGACGAGGAAGCGCGCCACAAGCGCGTGCTCTCCAAACTGATCGCCGCTTACGGCATCGAGATCGCCCCCGAGCCGGCCTATCCGGCGCCGCGCGACCCCGAGTGGGCGTGGATGCGCACGGGCTATAGCGAGTGCATCGACAGCTTCTTCGCGTTCGGGCTGTTTCGTTCGGCGCAGCAGTCCGGCTATTTTCCGGAGTCGCTCGTCGAGACCTTCGAGCCGGTGATTCAGGAAGAGGCGCGCCACATTCTGTTCTTCGCCAACTGGGTCGCATGGCATCGGCGCACCATGCCGCTGTGGCGCAGGCCGTGGCATGCGCTGCGCGTGCTGGCGATCTGGACCGTGCTGATCTGGGAGCGCGTGGCGATCGCCAAGGGTATCGACGCCAACGGCGTCGTGCACGATTCGAATTTTCTGCCGGCCAACAGCAGCGTGATCGGCGAGGCGCTGAACGCGCGCGAGATGATCGAACTATGCCTCGCGGAAAACGAGCGGCGCATGAGCGGCTACGATGCGAGACTGCTGCGTCCGAAGCTGGTGCCGGCGCTCGCACGCCTAGTGCTGCGCTTCATGAAATCCTCGCGCCGACCAGGCACGCCACCTTAAGGAGACGCAGGCCATGCCATGGACCGTCGATGCACAACTCGCGCTCACCGCCACCGAAGCCGTCGCCGCGATCCAGTCCGGCCGCCTCAGCGCCACCGACTATGCCGCCACGCTGCTCGCGCGCGCGGCGGCGCTCTCGAGCCTCAATGCGCTGACCGTGATCGATCTGGACGGCGCGCTGGCCGCCGCGCGGCGCATCGACGCATTGCCGGCATCGGAGAAAGCACGCTTGCCGCTCGCCGGCTTGCCGATCGTCGTGAAGGACAACATCCATACCGCGGGCTTGCAAACCTCGGCGGGCACGCCCGCACTCGAGCGCTTCGTGCCGAAGACGAACGCGCCGTCGGTGCAACGGCTCGTCGACGCCGGCGCGATCGTGCTCGGCAAGTCCAATATGCACGAGCTGGCGTTCGGCATCACGAGCACCAACCTCGCCCCGCATGCGGGCCCGGTGCGCAATCCCTACGATCCCTCGCTGATTCCGGGCGGCTCGTCGGGCGGCACCGCGGCGGCGATTGCCGCGCGCATCGTGCCCGCGGGTCTGGGCACCGACACCGGTGGCTCGACGCGCATTCCCGCCGCGCTGACGGGCACCGTGGGCTTTCGTCCGTCGGTCGGCAATGGTGGCGCCGAGCGGCGTTATCACGATCCGCTCGCCGTGGTGCCGATCAGCCACACGCGCGACACGGTCGGACCGATGGCGCGCACCGTCGCCGATATCGCCCTGCTCGACGGCGTCATCACCGGCGCCGGAGCGTTGCCGGCGCTGACGCTGAACGGCTTGCGCATCGGCTTGCCCGCGCCGCTTTGGGAAGGGCTCGAACGGCAGGTGGACGACGTGGCGCGCGCCGCGTTGAAGCGGCTGGAAGCGGCGGGCGTGGCGTTGGTGCCGCTTGCGATGAGCGAGCTGGAAGATCTGAACGCGAGGGTGGGCGGTCCCATCGCGATTCATGAACCGCGCGAGGACGTGCTGGCCTGGCTCATCGCCAACGACGCGCCGGTCAGGACGCTCGCCGACATGGCGGCCCGCATCGCGAGCCCGGACGTGCGGGCGATCTACGACGCCGTGCTCGACGACGCGCTCGGCGCACGCTACGACGCGGCGCTGAACCTGTGGCGTCCGCGCTTGCAGCAGTACATTGCCGCGACTTTCGCCGACGAGCATCTCGACGCGCTGCTGTTTCCCACCACCCGCCTCGCCGCGGTGCCGATCGACGAACTGAACGGTTCGTCGACGGTCTCGATCGACGGCTCCGCCCCCATCGACACCATGGACGCGTTCCTGCGCAATACCGATCCGGCCAGCACGTCCGGCATTCCCGGGCTTTCGCTCGCCGCGGGCATGACCGCGAGCGGCTTGCCGGTCGGCCTCGAACTGGATGGGCCGCTCGGCGAGGATCGCCGGCTGCTGGCGATCGGTGTCGCATTCGAACGGTTGCTCGGCGTGCTGCCGGCGCCGGTGCTGTAACGCCGACGCCGATGACACTGCCGATGAGAACAACGACAAGCGATACGCTCGCCTCCGCCCGCACCAGGCGGCCCCTGTTGCGCAGCGCGGCCGCATGGGCCGCGGCACTCGTCGTCGCGCTCGCCGCCGGCGCGTGCGCGCGCCTCGCCGCGGTCGACTCCAATGCGTTGTGGAAGATCGTCGATCTGCGCTGCGTGCCGTCGCAACAGGCCACCGGCACGCCGGGCCAATGCACCGCCGTCGATCTCGACAGGCGCTATGCGATTCTGAAAGATATCGTCGGCCGCTCGCAGTATCTGCTGATTCCGACCGACCGCGTCACCGGTATCGAAAGCCCGCTCCTGTTCGCGCCGCATGCGCGCGACTATTGGGCCGACGCGTGGGCGGCGCGGCGTTATGTCGAGAAGTCGGTCAAGCGCTCGCTGCCCGACAACCAACTCGGCCTCGAAATCAACTCGAAGTACCGCCGCACGCAAAACCAGCTGCATATCCATATCGATTGCATGCATGCCGAGGTGAGCGCCGCGCTCGCGCGTCACGCGAAAGACGCCCCCGGCGAATGGCGCTGGGATACGCTCAACGGCAACCGCTACCGGATCATGCGCGTCACCACCGTCATGCAAGCAGGCAATCCGTTCAGCCTCGTCGCGCGAGACAATCAGAATGTCGAGGCGATGGCCATGCAAACCATCCTCGTGACGGGCGCGGGAGCATTCGCCGACAAGGACGGCTGGCTCGTCGTGAACAGCGGCATGGAGGTCGACAACGGCACCGGCTCGGCGGAAGGCTTGCTCGACCACGCGTGCCGCGTGGCGGACGGCGCCTGAGCGCCGGTCGCTTCGTCATTGCAGCGCCCGTGTAGCCCGTGTAGCGTGGCGCAAGCGGTTGCCTATGCACGATCGGGCAGATGCATTGCCGAACAAAATGGTTCTGCTGCCGCGCATTGGTCCGTAGGATCGGTCCAAACATGCACTCCGACCGATCCGGCTCATGGCGACTTACCTCGACGATACGCAACGCAAGGCGCTCGCCCGGCTGGCGACAAGCTGGACGTGGCGCACTCAATGGCCCACGTGGACGCTGATCGTCACGATCTACAGCGGATGGTTCGGGGTGGCGACGCATGCGCGCGATTTCGGCTTGCCGCTGACCACGGTGCTGCTCGCCTTGTTCGGCACGTGGTACATGTCCTTGCAGCACGAACTGCTGCACGGTCATCCGACCCGTTCGCCGTTCGTCAACGCCCTGCTCGGCGTCGCGCCGCTGGCGGTGTGGTTTCCCTACGGCGTTTATCGTGATTCGCATCTTCAGCATCACGACGATCCGCATCTGACGAATCCGCAGCGCGATCCTGAAAGCTATTTCGTCAGCCACCGCATGTGGCAACGCGCGCCTCGGCCAATTCGCATGCTGCTGATGTTGCGCAATACGTTTATCGGGCGTCTGCTGGTCGGCCCGGCATTCGCTATCGCGGCATCGGGCGTGGATGCGTTCCGAAAGATCAATCGCGGCGATTGGCGCGACGTGCCGGCATGGCTCGCGCATTTCGCCATGCTGGCCGCGCTCACGTTCTGGCTGCAACGATCATGCGGAATACCGGCATGGGTGTTTATCCTCGGCGCGGGGTACGGGTCGTTGTCGCTGGGCTCGATCCGCTCGTTTCAGGAACATCGCGCGGCGCATGCTTGCGAACATCGCACGGTCATTAACGAAGCCGCGTGGTGCTGGCGGCTGCTGTTTCTGAACAACAACTATCATCTGGTTCATCATGATCTGCCGCACGTGCCGTGGTTTGCACTTCGACAGGTTTATGAAACCTCCCGCCAGCACTACATCGATCGATCTGGAGGCTTTCTGGTCAAGGGTTACAGCGAATGGTTCAGGCTCTACGTGTTCGCTCCGGTTGCAAGTCCGGTTTATGGAGACCTGTCCCGCTTGATCCCGAACGACCCCACTGCTTCCCGCAGATTTGCGGGTAAATTGCGGGTAAAATTCATGGTAGTTGTCCGTCAAGGTGAACTCCATGAAGCTGACCTACCTACTCCTGCTGCACGCCAAACCGCAAGACAAGCCCTATAAGCTCCGTGACCGCGACTCCATGTACATGCGGGTGTCGACTTCGGGTTCGAAGGCATGGAAATTTGACTACCGGCTGGATGGCAAGGATTGCAGTTATACACTTGGGCGATTCCCTGATCTGTCGATAAGCGACGCCCGCCAACGTCGCAACGAAGCGGCCAAGCTGGTGGCGTCCGGCATCCACCCCAAGGCCTATGAGAAGCAGTTGCAACTGCAGACGATCACACACAACAAGAATACCTTTTGGTCCGTCTGCGAGGACTGGATTGAAGAAAATCGCGACAGGTGGAGCGAATACTACTGCGGGCAGGCCATACGCTTTCTCTCACGCTATGTGAAAGATTCGCCGCTCGGGAAGATGCCCGCACGCGATATCAAGGTGGCCCACGTCTATGACCTGCTGCAGTCGATTGCCAAGCGCAAATCCCTTTCAGGTGATGAACGCAAGGCCGGGGGTGCGCCGCACATTGCAGTGCGACTGCGTCAGCACCTTAACGCAATTTTCAGGCTGGCGATTATCAGCGGGCGAGCCGATAACAACCGATTGCGGCTCTGAAGGTCTCAGACGTACTGACACTTCCAGCTACGCGTCACAATCGTGCGCTAGAGACCGATGAACTGATATGACTTTCCGTGTCAATTGGAATCGGTTTTCGTTTTCCTTTGGTGGATGCATGAATTTCCTGGAGGCGGCGTAGCAGTAAGTCTCGACGGTGGATCGCACTGAATTTCCGGACTCACGCGTGCCGGGTATCTGTAGCTCCAGGCGGCCTCGACGAGCAGCTTTCTTGCATAGCTGTTACCGTTCTTCGTGATGCTGCCCTGGCGCCGCCGCTCACCCGAAGAATGTTCTGACGGCGTCACGCCCAGCCAGGCCATCAGCTGGCGCGGGTGCTCGAAGCGGGAGAAGTCCCCCAATTCGGAAAGCATGCCCACGGCGGTGATGAACTGTATGCCGCGCATGGTCTGCAGACCCAGAATGGCCGGATAGAATCGCCAGCCGACGACAGCTTCGTGCAAGGTCGCCTCGAGGCGCTCACATTGCGCAAACCTGTCTTCAATCGTGCGACGGCACTCGTCGAAGGCCAGTTGCTGCCAGTGGTTTGGAAATGCAAATACGCTTATCCATCGCCGGTGCGCGGGACCCCAGTTGGCGTTACCTGAGTAGCGGACTCCATGCGATAGCAGGAAGGATTTCAATCGCTGGCGGGCCTGTCTGAGATCTGCTTTCGCTGCCGCCCATGTGCGCGCCAGATCCCGGAATGCCTCATCTTCAACATCCGGTACGTGTACCGCTGACAGGTCGCCAGCGCGCAGTGCGCGTGCGAGCTTGACCGCGTCGCGTCGGTCCGTCTTGACACGCTCACCCGGTTTCTTCGGGATCAGGGACGGCGCGCATACCATGCAGTCGAATCCTCTCTCGACGAATTCCCTGTAGAGTCCATAGCCGCAGGGGCCGGCTTAGAGGGTGTTAGGCACTTTTGTTAAGGGCTGCAAAGTGGATAAGCATAAGCACGGAGAAGACGACGAAGTGCAAACCAGCCAGGGTTTCGGGCAATCGCTCGTAGTCTCTGGCCAGTCGACGGAAGCGGTTGAGCCAGCCGAAGCTGCGCTCGACCACCCAGCGACGCGGCAACAGCACGAAGCCCTTTTTCGCCTCCGACAGCTTGATTACCTGAAGCTCGATTCCTTCATCGAGTGCCGCCTGCGCAGGCTCTTCGCCGGTATATCCCTGATCGGCGAACGCCACCTTGACCGTCTGGCCCGTGGCCTGCTGAACCTGACGCGCCAGTTCACCGACC
>NZ_FRAB01000043.1 GCF_900142195.1 Paraburkholderia terricola | reverse complement strand
ACATGCCCGCCGTCTTGCTGAACTGAAGCGTGCCGAGAAACACATACGCGCAATCGAGCGCGATCTCACGCTGCTCGACGAAGCAAAGATCGGCTACGACGTCAGCGAGTATTCGATGCGCCTCCAGGATGTCAGCGATCCGACCGCAGGGGATCATCGCGCAAAGTGGGCACTGCATATCAGCGCCGGCGTGTTCTCGTCGAGTGGAGAGAGGTTGATAGCCGGTTTTATCGGCCTCGGATGGATCGTCGAATCAGGTAGAACCACTGCAAACTTCGGCTCTGTAGTGCTCCGTAGGCCGAAGACGCAAACGCGCATTCATTTGCACGGCGGCCCCGAATATGTTGGCAGCATCCTGCCAAAGGGGGGCGCGTGATCTTCGCCCTCCTCGTCGCCGCTACCACGTGCTGCACGGCGTGGTTTCTCACTGGCCCCGCACATCAACGCCATGTCGGCTGTCTGTTCGGTCTGGCCGACGCCATCCTCTGGCTCCTTGCCGGTGTATCCGCCGCCAAGCTCGCCATCGTCGGAATCGCCGCGTTCTGCGCGCTCTGCTTCGTCCGCCCATTCCTGCGCAGCTATCGCTACGCGCGAATCCGGAGACACTATGTCAAGTAATCTCTCCCCGATCTGCAAGGCGCTGATCGCGTTTTTCGCCGGCCAGCGTGACCCGCTCACGATCGACGACATTGAAGCGGCGTTGCCGCACGCCGACCGGCAGGCGCTCCGCCTGGAGCTGCACCTGCTGGTGTGCGCCACTGTTGTGCGGCAGGCCATCCGGCGGTCGGACGAACGCCTCGTGTACTGGCTCGCAGGCATTGCGATCGCTCCTTTCGACGGCACGCTGTTTCACTACGCGCCGGACGCGACCTTTGCCGACGTCGGCGGTATCCCGCCGAGGCGGGAGGTCAGCAATGGCTAACGCGCGCTCGTTACTGGAAGCCGAACCGATTGTCACCGGCAACACAAAGGCTGCGGTCAAGGCCGCCGGCGGTGGATCGTCGGATCTCTGGACGGTACCGCCCGATCAGATTCACTACGATCCGCGCGACAACGTTCGCCCGCTGGATCAGGACCGCGTGCGGCACCTCGCGGAACTGATGAAGGCGAATGGCTACGACCGCAAGAAACCGCTCGGATGTTTCGTGCGCAAGGTCGACGGTCAGGACAGGATCTTCGTGTATGAAGGCCAGCACCGATACCATGCCGCCCTGCTCGCCATCAAGGAAGGCGGGTTCGCGAAGGACAAGGAGATCGACCGGCTGCCGGTCGTGATCGATGAAGCGAAGTCGGTGAATCGCGTCAACCTGATTTACGCCGGCATCACGAACAACGACGGCGAGAAGCTGACGCCGCTGCAGCTTGCGGAAAAAGTCGTGGAACTGCTGGAGTTCGGCGAGCCCAACGCCACGATCGGCAAGCGGCTCAACATCACCGACCAGACTATCCGTGATGTCCTGCTGCTTGCGAACGCACCACTGACCCTGCAGGAACTGGTTCGCAACAAGATCGTTTCGTCGACACTGGCGATTGAAGAAATCCGGGCGCACGGCGGCGAGAAAGCCCTTGAGCGCCTTCGCAGTGCGGCAGAGAAGGCGAAGGCCGGCGGCAAGGCCAGGGTAACCAGGAAGGCACTAGGGAAGCGGGCCAGCAGCAGCACCGTCGCACCGCAGGCAAAGCAACTTTTGCAGGCGTTGCAGTCCGTGTTGCACGACCCTGTTTTCGGGAAACTATCGCCCGGCACGATCGCAGGCGTACATGCCGCGCTCACGCCGTACGCAGATCTGCTCGACGCAGTTCCCGCCCGCCGTCACAAGCATCCTGTGCACGTGCCGAACGGGAACGGCGTGTTCGTGAAGTGCGAGACGATCCGCGCGCCCATGACAAAGCGCACAGGGCTCTCGCCTGCGGAGATCCACCTTGCGCAGCCCGAGGAAGGCAAGTGGATTTACTCGACTACGTTACGCGTAGGCAATGGCACGACATCGGGCCTGCCTTCGATGCGAGATTTCACGTCGATATATCCGACCCGCATGCAGGCCGTCAGAGCCGCCGTTAGCGACTTCACGCGCGCGCTCGACCGGGCAGACAGGACGAAGGCGAGAGAGGCACCGGCGGTGCGCGCATGGCTCGACAGGCTTTCAGCGATGCCCGATCCCGACTGGACCGGGAACATGGCAACGGAGGTGGCTAAATGACGGCTCGCCCGGCCACTTCTACCCCACGTCCGCTGCCGCGAAAGCGGGAAGCGGCACACAGACGCCCACGGCTTTCCCTCGCTGGCGCCGACCCGGCGCGGGCATCGAACGACGACGTCAACAGCAGCGGGCTCACGCCCGCCAAAGCGATCCAGATAGACGAAGCGCCGCTTGCGCGGCGAAAGACTATCCAGACGAAGAAAAGCGAGTCGGATTCCCGACTCGCAACGATCGCGCGGATCGAAGCCCTGCGCCTCGAGATCCGCAAGCTGGTCGAAGTCATCGCGCTTGGCGCGGACATCGAACTGCTCGACCTTATGCGGGACGAGGTAGGCAGCTACAGCCGGCACAAGGCTGCGCAGGAAGCACGCACCTGGGCGGGCGCGGCCGGTGTCCAGCTCGAAACCGGATTAATGATGTTGGACCGCGCATTGCAGTCTACGTCGATGTAAGGACCGACATGAGAACGTTTGATCTAATTGAGTGCGCGGAATTTTTGAAGGTCGACCGTAACACGGCAATGAAACTCGCCGGCACAGGCGAGCTGCCCGGCGCCAAGATCGGCCGAGCGTGGGTATTCCTCGAAGACGACGTCGTCGCGTTTCTTAGGAAAAAAACGCAGGAACAATCGCTGGCTCGATTGCAAGGCGCGCATGAGCCGGAGACTGACGATCGAACTGCTCGAGCCATCGCAAGGCAGATCGAGACGCCTGATCGACGCAGGCCTGGTCGACGAGCGCGGACGTTGCCAGCTCTTCCCGAGTTTGCAGCGGACGCCGTATAGGCGATGAACCACAACTCCTCCGCGAAACCCGGCGCGCTATACTTTAATCATGGTCAATCGCGCGCCGGGCAGCGCTCTCGATGAAGAGCCGAAGTTGCCTTCAAAAAAAGAATCCCTTGTCGGACAAGTCTCACCGGGCCCCGCGCCGATGAGAGAATTCGGCTTCACTCCCGCGATGACGCATCCGTTGTATGTCTTTCGGGATGATCGGGAGCTGAAAGCACATCGGCTCTACGCCGATGCAAAGAAAGGCGACAGGATCGCTGCTCTTGACTTGGTGAAAGATCTTGGCATCCCATTGCTTAACGATGTCGCCCACCTCTTCCTGCATGGCGTGTTGCCTAACGACTGCATCTTCGTGGCACCGCATGCACGGGAGGTGACCGGCGACAATGCCATCCCGCAAACCTTGGCCGCCTTGCTCTCGATCGCCGGTGGCCAGCTCGACGCCGAGATCGTCCAGACCTCGAAGGTGTATCACACCGGCGCGGATCCGATGGAGCGCCTAAATCGCCGGCCGTCGTTTCACGGCAAGATACTGCGCGGCGGTCACTACGTTCTGGTCGACGATGTCACCACTCTCGGCGGAACGCTTTGCGATCTGGCTGATTTTATCCACCGGGGCGGCGGCATACCAATCGCGGCGGCTGTTCTGGTCAACGCAAGCCGGTCTGGTAGACTGTATCCAGCACAGAAAACCGTGGCATCACTGGAGGCAAGGTATGGCAACGAAATCCGTGAAATCTTCAACATTGTCCCACGCGCGCTCACGGCCGACGAAGCGCAGTACCTCATCGGGTTCCGTACTGCTGAGGAAATCCGAGGTCGCAGTGCTCAAGCGAAGCAAAAAACAGATCTCCGACTCCGCTCAAAGGGCGTTTTCGTCACTGAAGGCGTCGCTGAAAAGCGGGTGATCCGACACCGTACCCTCTTTCGCAGTGGGTTCCATTGGATCGGCAAGAAACGCAGCTAAACCGCCCTACGGGGCGGTTTTTCTTTGCCTCACCACAATCGCACGGCGAGGTCGCTGCCCCGCAAATTCGAATAGCGCATCAGCACCTTCGTGTCAGAGTGCCCGGTGATCTTCGCGATCTGTACGTCGGATAGCGAAGTGCGCTCATAAAGCCGTGAAGTAGCCTCGTGTCGCAAGTCGTGAAATTTGAAGTCACCGCACCCCGCCGCATCGAAGATGCGTCCGAACTGACCGGACAGCCGCACCGATATTCCGGCCAGCACCTTTTTATCTCGCGAGCCGTCCCACCACGGAAACAGCCGGCCGCCGTCAAAAGCAAATCCCTGCATTTCCGCATCACGAGCCATCACGAGCTTGCGATACCGCTCGAAGGCGGCGATCGCCACGGTCGTCAGCGGCACCTGACGCTTGCTTCCGTTCTTCGTCTTGTCCAGAAACACCGTCGCTCGCGCGACATCGAACTGACTGAGGTCAATCGTGTACATCTCGCGCATGCGCATGGCCGACTCAAGGCCGAGCTCGAACAGAAAGACCATCGCTGGACGGAAATTCAGATCAGGTCCGCGCTGACGGTTTTCGGGCTTCTCTCCATCGAGGATTCGCCGTACGGAGGCCTCTTCGCTCGCGAGCAGCCGCCGATCCCGCGACTCATCTTCCTTCGGCACTCGGTCCTGCGCCCGCACGGCCGCGGAGTCTTCGTCGGTGTACGTTGCGTAACGCTTCGGCAGGAGTCGCAATGGATTGGTCGCCAGCGACGGTGTGCCGGAACGCACGACCCAATCAAAGCATCGAGCCAGTGCACCAACGTAATGACGAATGGTCGACGGCGCCATCACGTCTTTGCGCTTCATGCTCTTGACCCAGCTTTCGACCCATTGATAATCGACGCCCGTCAGCGGTTGACCCATCCACCGACCGATAAGCGCATTGAGTAACGAGACATCCGACGCCGGCAGCGACACCTTGGTCATGTACGAGCGAATCGCATCCTCGACGGTCACCAGATCACTACGGCGAGCGACAAGATCCTCAGGGAGTATGCCAGCGTCGAGCATCTGCTCGAGACGCCTGACGTATGCGTCGCCCTCCTCCTCTGTGTCGAAGGTCAGGGAAAGTGGCTTTGGCAAAACGCCTTTGCGCCGAATGATGTATTCCCACGTCCCGGACGGACGCATTCTTTTAGTGGACATAGCCCCGCCGCAAAACTGACGCAAACGGCCAATGAGCCGGTATGCGAGTGGTTTCGCGTTTTTTTCGAGTGGTTAGAGAGGGCTTTGTACCACTTTAGACAGCACATTTCCATAGATGGAAAGATGCAGAAAAAAGAAAAGCCCTGACGAATCAGGGCTTTAAGGTGGAGGCGCGAGCCGGAGTCGAACCGGCCTAAACGGCTTTGCAGGCCGCTGCATAACCGCTTTGCTATCGCGCCGCAAGCGGACTGGAATCTAGCTGCAGATTCGCAGGTTTATCTGGCTGCCAACCTCTGGGACCGGCCTACCAAACAAAAAGGGAAGCGTTGCTTCCCCTTGGTATGGAGCGGGAGACGAGGCTCGAACTCGCGACCTCAACCTTGGCAAGGTTGCGCTCTACCAACTGAGCTACTCCCGCATTGCACTGCTTCACAACGCCTTGCACTTTTACTTCGCCAAACAACGCGCTGCTTCGAAAACTGGAGCGGGAGACGAGGCTCGAACTCGCGACCTCAACCTTGGCAAGGTTGCGCTCTACCAACTGAGCTACTCCCGCGTATTACTGCTTTTGTGCTGCTTACTGTTGCGTTCTTGCTGCTACTGCCTCCGACGTTTCGAACTGCTCACATCGGAGAAACGAGATTATGGAGAAACGGCTGAAACGTGTCAACCCCTTTTGCGAATGTCTTTAACCGAAAAGATTTCACTCACCGTCTCGTCGCAACGCGCGGTCTTCACGCCCGTCCTTCTTGCCCTTACCGGGACGAAATGCACGACGCGACACACGCGAGAGCCCGCGACAAACCGCGCCGTGAACGAGCCCTCAAACAGCACCGCCGCGCTCGCGGATCTGCGGCCATGCGAGCTTCATGTAGTAGAGCATCGACCAGATGGTCAGGAACGCGGCCAGATAGATGAGCCACAGGCCCCACACGCGCGTGTCGACCACGATGCCGCCGCCGAACGGCAACGGCCCGTAGTACAACAGCATTGGAATCGCGACCATCTGGCAAGCGGTTTTGAACTTGCCGAGCGAATTCACCGCCACGCTCTTCGACGCGCCGATCTGCGCCATCCACTCGCGCAGCGCCGAAATCGCGATCTCCCGCCCGACGATCACGAGCGCGATCGCCGAATCGATCCGCGCGAGCTGCACCAGCACGAGCAACGCCGCGGTCACCATCAGCTTGTCGGCGACGGGGTCGAGAAAGGCGCCGAACGCCGAGGTCTGATTCCACTTGCGGGCGAGGAAGCCGTCGAACCAGTCGGTGAGCGCCGCCAGGACGAAGATGGTCGCGGCAGCCACATTGCGGTGCGCCGGGCTCATCATCATGTCAGGCAAATAGAACACGCCGACGACGAGCGGAATCAGGATGATCCGCAACCAAGTCAGGAAAATCGGGAAATTAAACGGCATGGGCAGGCGCAGCGTCTGACAAGGGAGATGCAATTGTGCCGCGTCACAAGGCCTGCCACAAGCAAAGCGGCGCGCGGACAGGGCCCGCGCGCCGCTTATTCGTCGCCTGTTCGTCGCCTGTTCGTCCGCCTATTACCCGCTTTTCACCCACGCATGCACCAACCACCGCGCATCTGGCCGCAAAGGATCAGTGCAATTGCCGATAAATCTGCTCCGCGAGCGCCTGTGAAATTCCTTCGACGCTGGCCAGATCCTCGACGCTGGCCGCCACCACGCCGCGCAGTCCGCCAAAGCGGGCGAGCAGCCGCTGGCGCCGCTTCGCGCCCACGCCCTCAAGTTCCTCGAGCCGCGAGGTCTGGCGCGTTTTGCCGCGCTTCGCGCGCATGCCGGTGATCGCGAAGCGGTGCGCTTCGTCGCGAATCTGCGCGACCAGCATCAAGGCCGCGCTTTCCTTGCCGAGTTCGAGCGGCGCGCGGCCGTCGGCGAAAATCAGGGTCTCGAGGCCGACCTTGCGCCCTTCGCCCTTCGCGACGCCGACCAGCATGCCGGTATCGAGACCCAGTTCCGTGAACACCTGGCGCGCGATTTCGACCTGGCCCTTGCCGCCGTCGATCAGCACGATGGTCGGCAAGATGCCGCCCGCCGCCGACGGCTCGGCGGCATCCGACGCGAGCGACGGATCGGCGGCCGCATCGCTTTGCAACTCGGCGGCTTCGTCGGCGGCATTCGCGGCGGCTTGCGCGACCATCTTCTCGTAGCGGCGCGTGAGCACCTGGCGCATCGCCGCGTAGTCGTCGCCGGGCGTGATGCCGGTGATGTTGTAGCGGCGATATTCGGACGACTGCATCTTGTGATGGTGATACACCACGCACGACGCCTGGGTCGCCTCGCCCATCGTGTGGCTGATGTCGAAACATTCGATTCGCAGATGCGCGAGGTCGTCGCATTCCATGCCGAGCGTATCGGTGAGCGCGCGCGTGCGGGCCTGCTGCGAGCCTTGCTCCGACAGCAGGCGTGCGAGCGCGAGCCGCGCGTTCTGTTCGGCCATCGCGAGCCAGGCGCGCCGTTGGCCTTGCGGCTGACGCAGCACCGTCACCTTGTGGCCGGCCTGCTCGATCAGCACGTCGACGAGTTCGCGGGTGGACGGTGCGTGGCTCACCACCAGCACCGGCGGCACGCGATTGCCCAGGTAATGCTGCGCGATGAACGCTTCGAGCACTTCGGACTCGATGCCGCCGGCCGCGCGGCGTTTGCGCGGCTTCGACGGTTCGGATTCCGACCCGGCTTCGGCATCCGCTTCGCCGAGATCATCTGCCTCGGTTTCGAGCCCGGCGTCTTCGTCTTCCTCTTCTTCCGATGGCATGTCTTGCGCGATCGCGAGCGCGTCGGCGGCGTCCGGCGAGCCGGTTTCGCCGCCCGTGCCTGGTTGCGCGACCAAACCTGCATTGGCCGCGACGTCCACCAGCGCCTCGCCGCGGCCTTCCTCGAGGCCGCCCTCGTCCACCGTCAACGCGCTTTCCACATGCGCCGGGAAATACGCCTTGTCGCCGAGATGCCGGCCGCCGCGCACCATCGCCAGATTCACGCAGACCCGGCCGCCGAGCGCCACCACCGCGAGAATGTCGACGTCGCTATCGCTGCCGACTTCGATTGCCTGCTGATGCAGCACCGTCGACAACGAACTCATCTGATTGCGCACCGCCGCGGCCTGCTCGAACTTCAACTCGCTCGCGAACGCGTGCATCTTCTGCTCGAGCTCCTTCATCACCTCGCCTTGGCGGCCCAGCAGAAAGCGCGACGCGTTGGCGACATCGCGCGCGTAGTCCTCCTCGCTGATGGCCGCGACGCATGGCGCCGTGCAGCGGCCGATCTGATGCAGCAGACAGGGCCGCGTGCGATTGTTGAACACGGAGTCTTCGCAGGTGCGCAACTGGAACACGCGCTGCAGGATCTGGATGCTTTCGCGCACCGCCCATGCGCTCGGAAACGGACCGAAGTACTGATTCTTGCGATCCACGGCGCCGCGGTAGTACGCCATGCGCGGAAACTTGTGACCCGTGAGCTTGAGGTAGGGGTATGACTTGTCGTCGCGAAACAGGATGTTGTAACGCGGCGCCAGCGCCTTGATCAGATTGTTTTCGAGCAGCAGCGCCTCGGCCTCGGAACGCGTGACGGTCGTCTCGACGCGCGCGATGCGCGTCACCATCATCGCGATACGCGGCGACAGCAGCGTCTTCGTGAAGTAGCTCGAGACACGCTTTTTGAGGTCGCGCGCCTTGCCCACGTAAAGCACCGCGCCGTGCGTGTCGTAATAGCGATAGACGCCCGGCAGATGCGGCAATTGGGCGAGCACTTGTTTCGGCTCGAAAACGTCGGTTGCTTCGGGTTCGGTCATGCAGAATCGGTAGGATGGGACGGTCTCGCGAAGCCTTGTTCCGTGTGTCGCGCGCTCCGATGAACCGGCGCGCGCACCGCGAACGAGTGCTTTAGAATCGCCAGTTTAGAACATTCCGCGTGGCTTCGAATCCGTTCGACTCCGCGACCCACGCCATCATGTCCGCCGCCACGCCCCATTCCGAAGCACCGCCCGCCGCGTCCACGGCCATCGCCTGCGATATCTTCTGCGCGGTGATCGACAACTTCGGCGACATCGGCGTGTGCTGGCGCCTCGCGCGCCAGCTCGCGAGCGAACACGGCTGGCAGGTGCGCGTGTTCGTCGACGACCTGCACGCGTTCCAGAAGCTGTGCCCATCGCTGGCGCTCGAACGCGCCCGCCAGACGTTGAGCGGCATCGTCATCGAACATTGGCACGAGCCCGCGCATGCGGGCGCTACGCTCGAAGTGGCCGACGTCGTGATCGAGGCGTTCGCCTGCGAACTGCCGCCGATCTACGTCGCCGCGATGGCGCGGCGCGAGCGCGCGCCGGTGTGGGTCAACCTCGAATATCTGAGCGCCGAGGACTGGGTCGCGGATTTTCACCTGCGGCCGTCGCCGCACCCGCGCTACCCGCTCACCAAGACGTTCTTCTTTCCGGGGCTCGGTCCCGGCACGGGCGGCGTGCTGAAAGAACGGCATCTCGACGCCGCGCGCACGGCGTTCGAGACGTCGCCGTCCGCGCGCGAGGCATGGTGGCTGGAAACCACCGGCCGCGCGCCGCCGCCCGCCGCGGCCACCGTGGTTTCGCTGTTCGCCTATGAAAACCCCGCTGTCGACAGTCTGCTCGAACAGTGGCGCGACAGCGCCGAGCCGGTCGTGCTGCTGGTGCCGGAAGGCCGCATCTCGGGTGCGATCGCGCGCTTTTTCGGCTTGCCTTCGTTCGCCGCGGGCGCGCGGGCCGAACTCGGCAGCCTGACCGCCCACGCCCTCGCCTTTACCCGGCAACCCGCCTACGACGCGCTGCTTTGGGCAAGCGACGTCAACTTCGTGCGCGGCGAAGACTCGTTCGTGCGCGCCCAATGGGCCGCGAAGCCCTTCGTCTGGCACATCTACCCGCAAGCCGACGACTCCCATTTGCCCAAGCTCGACGCCGCCCTCGCCCACTACGCCCGCACGCTGCCCGCCGACGCTCGACACGCCCTCGCGCGCTTCTGGCATGCGTGGAACGGCGCCGGCCGGCCGGACTGGGCGGAATTCCAGCGCCACCGGGCGGTGCTCATGCAGCGCGCGGCCGATTGGGCGGGCGAACTGGCGCAAGTGGGCGACCTCGCGGGAAATCTGGCCTTATTCGCAAAAACTCAGCTAAAATAAGCGGTTATCCAACGGCCGACGACGCAAGCGCGGCCCGATCGCAACAGCGAACCTACCCAGATCGACCTGCCTGATCAACGTGCCTCGAAAGAGGCACGACCCGCTCTCATCATTCCCGGTAAGCAGCGGCGAACGGCAAGAAAATCGGCAAGGACGTGTTCAGCGCATCGGCGCCACTCGTGTACACGCCCGCACAGGGTAAAAAGCAGGTAACGGATTGCAGGGTTTGCATGAGCCGCGCATAGGCGGCGCCATCGTGGATTCCGACAGCGAGCCGGCCTTGTTTCCCGCATCGCTGCCGGCGCGCCCGCTTCAAGCGGCGCGCCGCGCGCAATGCGAGAAGCGCCGAAGCCGCTTGCGCCGTATGCCGTTGAGCAATAGTTGAAGCTACTTATTTCGTACAGGACAGTTTTATGAAGACCGCACAGGAACTCCGCACCGGCAACGTCGTCATGATCGGCGCAGACGCCATGGTCGTGCAAAAGGCCGAATACAACAAATCGGGCCGCAACTCCGCCGTCGTGAAGATGAAGTTCAAGAACCTGCTGACCGGCGCAGGCATGGAAAGCGTCTACAAGGCGGACGACAAGTTCGACGTCGTCGTGCTCGAGCGCAAGGAAGTCACGTACTCGTACTTCGCCGACCCGATGTACGTGTTCATGGACGCCGACTACAACCAGTTCGAAGTCGAAGGCGAGATGATGGGCGACGCGCTTCATTACCTCGAAGACGGCATGGCTTGCGAAGTCGTGTTCTACAACGAGAAGGCGATCTCGGTCGAACTGCCGACTACGCTGGTCCGCGAGATCATCTATACGGAACCGGCTGTGAAGGGCGATACGTCGTCGGGCAAGGTGCTGAAGAACGCCAAGCTCAACACCGGTTTCGAACTGCAAGTGCCGCTTTTCTGCAATATCGGCGACAAGATCGAAATCGACACGCGTACGCACGAATACCGCAGCCGCGCTTAAGCGCGCTGCAAGCCTGACTCTGGCGCCGGGGCAACACCGGCACCGGAAAAAAATGGCAAAAAAAAGCGCCCGTCCTGGGCGCTTTTTCTTTTTGGCGCCGCCGTGTATCGTTGAGGAAAACTTTACCGGGAACCTTCCCAAAATTGCCCGTCCGCCGTCCAGCTCCCTGCCCCAAGCCGCTGATTCGTTTGGATAAACGCGTCTGGCACAGTCACTGCTTACCATCGAAGAACGCCAGCATGGCTTTATTTTTTTCTCAACTCGGGAGGTGCGAGATGAATAACGACATCGCTGAAGGCAAGTGGAAGCAGTTGATCGGCAAGGCCAAGACGGCATGGGGCGAATTGACGGACGACGAACTGACCCGGGCCGAAGGCCGCGCCGACAAACTCGCCGGCCTGATCCAGGAGCGTTACGGTAAAACCCGGGACGAGGCCGAACTCGAAGTACGCCGCTTCTTCGATAGCAACCGGGATTTCTGACCGACCCTGTGAAGAAAGTGCCCGTATCTGGCCGCGTCATAAACGTCAGGCCGGGCACCGCATCCGCTGAGAAGCAAAAAGGACCAGAACTACATGAGTCGAATCGCCGCCGCCTCGCCTGCATGGAGAGGGACACGCCGTGCGCCGCGTTCATGCCGGCCGAGTCGCCGCGCCCGCGCCGCATTGGCAAACGCTGCCCGGGTGGCCTCGCATTCGACCGGCAGTAACGGCCAGCCATCGCGCCCGCGGGTCGCGCCAGAGACTGTCTGGTGCGACCCACACGGTATTCCGCCCATTAAAAAATTGCGCTCGCCATGCCACACGCCCTGATTGTTGAAGACGATCCCAATAGCCTGTCGGGTCTGTCCGCCATCCTCGCCGCCGACGGCTTTTCCGTCGATACCGCGACCACGATCGCCGAGGCACGGGCCGCGCTGACACGCTTCATCCCCGACGTCGTGCTGGTCGACCTGAATCTGCCGGATGGCAGCGGCCTCGATTTGCTGCAGCATTTGCCGGCGCATCCGCCGGGCGGCGCCTTGCCCGTGATCGTGATGACCGGCAACGCGACGGTCGAGAGCGCGATCGAAGGCTTGCGGCACGGCATCTGGGACTATCTGCTCAAGCCGGTCAACATACCGCGTTTGCGCAGTCTGCTCGCGCGTATTCCACGCCCGTATGAACTCACCGAGGAAGTCCAGACGCTGCGCGCGTCACTGCGCCAGCTCGGCCGTTTCGGCGCGATGCTGGGCCGCGACGGGGCGATCCAGCACGTCTACGACACGATCGAGCATATCGCCCCGACTGAAGCCGCCGTGCTGATCTCCGGCGAGGCCGGCACCGGCAAGCACGTTGCGGCGCGCACGCTGCACGACATGAGCCGGCGCCGCAAGGGTCCGTTCGTCACGTTCGATTGCCGCAGCGCGGGCAGCCTCGCCGCGCAGCGCTCGCTCGACAGCCTGCTGTTCGGCCACGAACGCGGTGCGTTCAGCGGCGCGGAGCAGCGCGAACCGGGTCTGTTCGAGCAGGCAAGCGGCGGCACGCTCTTCATCGACGAAATCGCCGAATTGCCGCGGGTCCAGCAGGAAGCGCTGCTGCGCGCGCTCGATTCGCAGACCTTCATGCGGGTCGGCGGCAGCAATCAGGTGGTGACGGACTTCCGGCTGATCGCCTCCACGCGCAAAATGCCGCGCGCGGCGGTCGCCGACGGCAGCCTGCACGAAGATCTCGCGCTGCGGCTGGAAGCCGCCGCCGTGACGCTGCCGCCGCTGCGCGAACGTGGCGAGGATGCGGCGCTGATCGCTCAGGCGACCGTCGACGAATTGAATCTCGAAGCGGCCGCGCGCGGCACCTCGGAAGCCGCCAAGCAGATCGGCCCGAACTTCCTGCGCGAATGTCTCGCCTACGAATGGCCGGGCAACGTGCGGGAACTCCAGGATCGCGTGCGGCGTGCGTATCACGCGTCGGGCGATGTGCTGGAATCGTTGCGCGCCGACGAGACGGCTTCGGCGAACGGCCGCGATCTGAACGGCAGCCGCGTGCAGGTCACTGTCGGCACGCCGCTCGCGGACGTCGAGGAAATGCTGATTCGCGCGACGCTCGATGCGGTGGGTGGCACGCGTCATCGCGCGGCGTCGCTGCTGGGGATCAGCCCGAAGACGCTGTACAACAAGTTGCAGCGGATGCGTTTGAACTGAGTCGTGCGATCTTGCGGGCCGGCGAACCGGCCTGAATAAAAACGGCGCCTCGATTGATTCGATGCGCCGTTTTTTTGTCCGCTTAAATGCCACTGCATGATTGCTGCGTGGCTACCGCGTGGCTTATGCGAACGCGCTGCGCAGCAACGCCTGCGCTTGCAGATACTGCGGGTCGGCAACCAGCTTGCTCCACTTCAGCGCCTTGCCGCGCGGCCGCATACGTTTGAGGCGCTGCCGCGATTCCTTCGACGGCGTGAAGCGCAGCGCGTCCAGCACCTTCTCCGCTTCATCCGGCTGATTGCAGATCAAGACCATGTCGCAACCGGCCTCCAGCGCGGCGCTCGCGCCTTCGGTCAGCGTGCCGCCCTGGCGCGCGGCTTCCATCGAAAGATCGTCGCTGAAAATCGCGCCTTCGAAACGCAGCTTGTTGCGCAGAACGTCCTGCAACCAGATGCGCGAGAAACCCGCCGGCTTCGAATCGACCTTCGGATAGACCACATGGGCGGGAAGCACCGATCCCAACGACAAACCGAGCCAGTCATACGGCGCCACGTCGTCGCGCAGGATTTCGTCGAGCGAGCGGTCGTCGACCGGCATGGCGACGTGCGAGTCCGCGTGCGCGAAACCGTGCCCCGGAAAGTGCTTGCCGCAATTGCTCATGCCGGCCAGCGCGAGGCCGTGGTTGAGGCTCTTCGCCAGCAGCGCCACCACGCGCGGATCGCGGTGAAACGAGCGATCGCCGATCACTTGCGACTGCCCGTAGTTCAAGTCGAGTACGGGCGTAAAGCTCATGTCGACGCCGCACGCGCGCAACTCCGAGGCGAGGATGTAGCCGATCGCGGTCGTCACCTTGGTCGCGTGCAGAACGTCGCTGTCCCACAGTGCGCCGAGCTTGCCCATGGACGGCAAGACCGTGAAGCCGTCGGTGCGAAAACGCTGTACGCGCCCGCCCTCGTGGTCGACCGCGATCAGCAGATCCTCGCGGACCGCGCGGATCGAATCAGTCAGCGCAATCAATTGCGCGCGGCTCTCATAGTGGCGCGCGAACAGGATCACGCCGCCGGTCATCGGATGGGCAAGGCGGCGCTTGTCGTCGTGGTTCAGCGTTTTGCCGACCACGTCGAGCATGACCGGTCCGGGAGTTGTTTTCATCGAATTCCGCTAGAAGGAAGCTCAGGGCAAAAAAGACGCGGCCAGGGCGGCCGCCTTCGAGTTTTATTCGTCGCTGGCGGGCGCGTGCGGAGCGACGGGCTCTCGCGCCACAGCCCCCGTTTCCGCTATGACGAACGACACCGCGTAATCATGCTCGTCGCTGATCGTCACGCGCGCCGTGATGCCGCGGGCGTCGAGCCACGCGGCCAGTTCGCCCGAGGCGACCACCATCGGCTCGCCGCTCGGCTTGTTGAGCGTTTGCAGCGCGCGCCAGGTCATCGGCCAGTGCATGCCGAGGCCGATCGCTTTCGAGAAGGCTTCTTTCGCCGAAAACCGCGTGGCGAGAAACGCGAGACCGCGCGCCGCCGAACGCGCCTGGCGCGCGTGATAGACGCGCAGCTCGTCAGGCCCGAGCACCTTTTCCGCGAAACGGCCCTTGGTGCGCGTCATGACCGCGGCCACGCGGCTGACCTGAACGATGTCCGTGCCGATGCCGTAGATCGCCATGTGCGACGCCGCCTCGGGCCGCATCAGGCGCGAGCGCCGAGACGCGCTGCGACCATGATCGCCTTCATCTCGCGCACCGCGTTGTCCCAGCCGGCGAAGATCGCGTGCGCGACGATCGCATGGCCGATATTCAACTCGACGATGCCCTCGATCGCGGCGATCTGCTGGACGTTCGTGTAATGCAGACCGTGGCCCGCATTCACCTTGATGCCGAGCGTCGCGCCGAACTCGACCGCGCGAACCACGCGCTCGTATTCGCGCTGCTGCTCGGCGGGATCGTGCGCTTCCGCGTAACGGCCGGTGTGCAGTTCGATCACCGGCGCGCCGGCTTCATGCGCGGCGCGAATCTGGGTCTCATCCGGGTCGATGAAGAGCGACACGCGGGAGTTCGCGTCGGCGAGTTGCCTGCATGCGGCGCGCACGGCTTCGAACTGGCCGGCGACATCGAGGCCGCCTTCGGTCGTCAGCTCCTGACGTTTTTCCGGCACGAGGCAAACGTCGTGCGGCTGCACTTCACAGGCAATGTCGAGCATCTCCTGCGTGACCGCGCATTCCAGGTTCATGCGCGTTTTCAGGAGCGGCCGCAGCTTGTGGACGTCGGCGTCGACGATATGGCGGCGATCTTCGCGCAAGTGCAGCGTGATCGCGTCGGCGCCGGCCTCTTCGGCGAGCAACGCGGCGCGGATCGGGTCGGGGTAAGTCGTGCCGCGCGCGTTGCGCAGCGTGGCGACGTGATCGATGTTCACGCCCAGGTCGATCACGGTCGGCGACGTAAGAAAGAAGCTCATAGATTCTGCAAGTCGATCAGGATCTGGCGCGTCGCGAGCGGCGTGCCGCCTAGATAAGTGTTGAGCAGAAAGCGCATCAGCGTTTTGCTTTGCGCCACGGTCTGCGCTCGATGGTAATCGTCCTGTTCCATATCGAGCAAGGTTTGTCCCGCGACCACCGGCCATTGCGCGGGCAGATCGTCGGACGCCTCGCGCACGCCGCGCTCGGGGTCGAACACGTAGCGGCCCTCGGCCTGCACCGCCTTGCGCGCGACGGTGCGATCCAGCGCCATTGCATAGCCTGTTTCGCGCAGCAGCACGCGCTCGAACGAACGCAGCACCTGCACGGGCGGTTCGTCGTGCGCGAGACGCGTCATCGTGACGACGTAATGATGGAACAGTTGCGGATGCGGATCTTCGCGCGCGCAGAATTTAACCAGCAGTTCGTTCACGTAGAAGCCGCAGAGCAACGCGCCGCCGGTCAATGGCAACATTCCGCCGACCCATTCGGCGCCGGTCAACGTGCGCACTTCGGATTTGCCCGACCACGACAACGCGAGCGGCTGGAACGTTTGCAACACGCCGCGCAGTGCGGAGTGCGGACGCTTCGCGCCCTTGGCGACGAGCGCGAGACGGCCGTGATCGCGCGAGAGCACGTCGATGATCAGACTGGTCTCGCGATACGGGTAACTATGCAGGACAAAGGCGGGCTGTTCCGCGATCCGGTATTCGGATGCGGACGCAGCGCTTCTGGGCGCGCGGCGCGCCGGCGCTTTGCGCGGCTCGCCCTCGGCGCCCTGCGCGCTTCCGGCGCTCGGGGAGGATTTTTTGGCGGTTCGTCTGGACGGCTCGCGCGCCGGCGCGGCCGGCTGGGAGTCGTCCGGGTCAGCGTCGGAATTCAGCGTCATCGACGCGTCATTCGTACCCATACGCGCGGAGTCCTGCCTCGTTGTCGGCCCAACCGCTCTTTACCTTGATGAAGGTTTCCAGATACACCGGACCGTCGAAGAGCTTTTCCATGTCGAGACGTGCTTCGGTGCTGATCTGCTTCAGCTTGGCGCCCTTCTGGCCGATGATCATCGCCTTGTGCGTATCGCGCTCGACCATGATGGTCGCGAAAATGCGGCGCAGGCGCCCTTCGGTTTCGAACTTGTCGATCAGCACGGTGCTCGTGTACGGCAATTCGTCGCCGGTCCAGCGGAACACTTTTTCGCGCAGGATTTCAGCGGCGAGGAAACGCTCGCTGCGATCGGTCAGGTCGTCTTCGCCATAGATCGGCGCGCCTTCCGGCAGGAACGGCTTGACGGTCGCCATCAGACGCTTGATGTCGTCGGGATTTTTCGCCGACAGCGGCACGATTTCGTTGAACTCGCGCAGCGCGCTTACCTGCTGCATGAACGGGAACAGCGAATCCTTATCGGACACGCGGTCGAGCTTGTTCGCGATCAGCAGCGTGGGCACCGACGGCGGAATCAGGTCGAGCACCTTCTGGTCGTCCGGGCCGAAACGGCCGGCTTCGATCACGAACAGAATGGCATCGACCGAAGTCAGCGTGGACGTGACCGCGCGATTGAGCGAACGGTTCAGCGCGCCGCTGTGCTTGGTCTGGAAACCCGGCGTGTCGACGAAGATGTACTGCGCGTCTTCGAGCGTATGAATGCCGGTGATGCGGTGGCGCGTGGTCTGCGCCTTGCGCGACGTGATACTGACTTTCTGGCCGACCAGCGCGTTCATCAGCGTGGATTTGCCGACGTTCGGGCGGCCGACGATCGCGACCATGCCGCAGCGGAAACCAGTGGGAGTGGGAGCGTTCATATTCGGGCTACGGCAAGTTCAACTCGGCGCGCGGAATGGACGCGCCGATGGCAATCAATGGCCCGCATCGGCGACGCGGGTTTGCACCGCGTCGGCTACGCCGGGTTCGTGTTCGGTGGACGCCGGCATGCCGGGCGCGGGCACGGCTGCGCCGGCTGCGGGGTCGCGGCTGCGGTGTTTGTCGGCGTGTTTTTCGGTTTGTTTTTCGGCGCTGCGGACGCTGGCGGCTTCGACGGGTTTCGCGTCGGCTGACTTCGCCTCCGTCGGTTTCGTATCGGACTTCTCGGCTGGCTTGTCCGCTGCCGCCTGTTCAGTCGCCTTCTCAGACGACTTGTCGGCTCCGTGAGCCGACGCTTTATCCGCCTTCTCGGCGCGCTCGGACTTCTCTTGCCCGCTATATTCGACGTGCGCGGCGCGAATCACGGCCAGCGGCGCGGCAGCGGCTGTCGGCAACGGCCGTTCGGCGGACGGCTCCATTGCTGCCGCGGCTACCGCTCGGGCCTCGGTCCGCCCAGTGCCGCGTTCGCCCTTGCGATCCGGACTGCGCAGATCGAGCGCGGCCTGCACGCCGGTCACGCCGGGCACGATCTCAGGCTCGGCGTGCTTCGCCGCGCGGGCGCCCTTCGAGCGCTTCGGCTTGGCGACCACGGCGGGCGCCGCCGCCATCACCTCGTCGAGCGCCTTCTTGGCCGCAGCCTGCTCCGCCGCCCGGCGGCTCGCACCGGAACCCGACACTTTCACGTCCAGCTTCGGCACCGTGCATTCGACTTCGAATTGCTGATTGTGCGCTGCGCCATGAGTCGCAACCACCGTGTAAGTAGGCAGCGCGATCTTGTGGCCCTGCAGATACTCCTGCAGCAGCGTCTTGGAGTCCTTGCCCAGCGTGCGCGGATCGATGTGATCGAGGATCGGCACGTAAAGGCGCTTGATGACCGTTTGGGCGGCGTCGAAACCGCCGTCGAGAAATACCGCGCCCAGCACCGCCTCCAGCGTGTCGGCGAGGATGGAGGGCCGGCGAAAGCCGCCGCTGCGCAACTCGCCTTCACCGAGCCTCAAACCTTCCGAGATATTGAGGGCCTGAGCGATCTCGTAAAGCGACTGCTGTTTGACCAGATTGGCGCGGACGCGCGACAGATCGCCTTCGTCCAGTTTGCCGAAGCGTTGGAACAAAAGCGCAGCCACCGCGCAGTTCAGAACGGAATCGCCGAGAAACTCGAGCCGTTCGTTGTGCGTGGAACTATGACTGCGGTGCGTTAAAGCCTGGCGCAACAATTCCGCATTGCGAAATTCGTAGCGCAAACGGCTTTCCAACGGAGATAGGGGCATGGGCAGAGTATAACGCGGGTGCCTTACCCCGCGAAAAGGCGGGACGGCCAGCGGAAAAAGCGTGCTGAAGCGACGTTACCGCAGCTTCTTAAAGTGGTGTAACAACACGCCGCGACTTAATTGACCATGCGTTGGTCATCGCGCGACGTGTCGTGCAATCGGTGCACGCGAACTCAGTTGAACGAGCCGATGCGTTTCAGATTGCTGAAGTTCATCCAGATGAAAAACGCGCGGCCGACGATATTCTTATCCGGCGCAAAACCCCAGTAACGACTATCCGCGCTGTTGTCGCGGTTGTCGCCCATCATGAAGTAATTGCCCGGCGGCACTTTGCAGATCACGCCGCGTGCGTTGTACGTGCAGTTGTCGCGATACGGATAATCCTCGGCGCCGATGATGAACGGCGGCACGGCGGGATTATTCAGGATCGCGTTCTTGCGTCCTTCGATATTTTCCTCGAACTGCTTCGCGTAACCGAGGCGCTCTTCGTCGAGATAGTCCGGCAGCGGCGTTTCAGGAACCGGCTTGCCGTTGATCGTCAGTTTCTTGTCCTGATAGGCGACTGTGTCGCCCGGCACACCGATCACGCGCTTGATGTAGTCGACGGATTCGTCTTTCGGGTAGCGGAACACGACGACGTCGCCGCGTTGCAGCGGACGGCCTTCGGTGATCTTCGTATTGATGATCGGCAAGCGCAGGCCGTAATCGAATTTATTGACGAGGATAAAGTCGCCCACCAGCAGTGTCGGCACCATCGAACCCGACGGAATCTTGAATGGCTCGACCACGAAGGAGCGCACCACGAACACCACGAGAATCACCGGGAAGAAGCTCGCCGAATACTCGAGCCACCACGGTTGACGCAGCTTGTCGTCACGCAGACGGGCGCGCGTTTGCGCCGCATTTTCGTCGGCGAAACGCTCGCCGATGCGTGCCTGCTGACGGTCGAATTCGGCGACCGCGGCTTCCGCCGCGCGGCGCCGTTGCGGCATGAAAACCAGTTTGTCCGCCACCCATGCGATACCCGTCAAAACGACGAGCACAAAAAGAATCAGCGCAAAATTCATAGAGTTCCGTTGTTCGTCTTATTTGTCTTCGACACGCAGAATCGCGAGGAAAGCCTCTTGCGGAATCTCGACGGACCCGACCTGCTTCATTCGCTTCTTGCCTGCCTTTTGCTTTTCGAGCAATTTCTTCTTGCGTGAAATGTCACCGCCGTAGCATTTTGCCAGCACGTTCTTACGCAACGCTTTAATGTTTTCGCGCGCAATAATGTTCGAACCGATGGTGGCTTGAATCGCGACGTCGTACATCTGGCGCGGAATCAGTTCGCGCATTTTTGCCGCGACTTCGCGGCCGCGATACTGGCTTTGCGAACGGTGCACGATGACCGACAGCGCATCCACCTTGTCGCCGTTGATGAGCATGTCGACCTTCACGACGTCGGAGGCGCGATATTCCTTGAACTCGTAATCCATCGACGCATAACCGCGCGAAATCGACTTCAGACGATCGAAGAAGTCGAGCACGACTTCGCCCATCGGAATTTCATACGTGAGCTGCACCTGACGGCCGTGATACTGCATGTTGATCTGGTTGCCGCGCTTCTGCGTGCACAGCGTGATCACCGCGCCGACGTAGTCTTGCGGCATGTACAGATTCACGGTGACGATCGGCTCGCGCACCTCCTCGATCTTCGACGGCTCGGGCATCTTGGCCGGATTTTCGACCATGATGGTCGTGCCGTCGCGTTGCAGGACTTCGTACACCACGGTCGGAGCCGTGGTGATGAGGTCCATGTCGAACTCGCGCTCGAGACGTTCCTGCACGATCTCCATATGCAGCAGACCGAGGAACCCGCAACGGAAACCGAAACCGAGCGCCTGGGACACTTCCGGCTCGTACTGCAGCGACGCGTCGTTCAGCTTCAGCTTCTCGAGGGAGTCGCGCAGCGCGTCGTACTGGTTCGCCTCGACCGGATAGAGCCCCGCGAACACCTGCGGCTTCACTTCCTTGAAGCCCGGCAGCGGCTCGGCGGCTGGACGGTTCAGCAGCGTGACAGTGTCGCCCACCTTCGCCGCGGCCAGCTCCTTGATGCCGGCGATGATGAAGCCCACCTGCCCCGCCGATAACGATTCGAGATTCTTCGACTTCGGCGTGAACACGCCGATATGCTCGACCGGATACTGCGCGCCGGTCGCCATCATGCGAATCTTGTCTTTCGGACGCAGCGTGCCGTTGACGATACGCACCAGCATGACGACGCCGACGTAATTGTCGAACCAGGAGTCGATGATCAGCGCTTGCAGCGGCGCTTCAGGATTGCCCTTGGGCGGCGGCACTTTTGCGATCAGCGCTTCCAGCACGTCTTCGACGCCTTGGCCGGTTTTCGCGCTGCAATGCGTGGCATCCGTTGCGTCGATGCCGATCACGTCCTCGATTTCGGAGATCGCGTTTTCGGGGTTTGCCGCCGGCAAGTCGATCTTGTTGAGCACCGGAATCACGTCGACGCCGAGTTCGATCGCCGTGTAGCAGTTGGCGACGGTTTGCGCCTCCACGCCCTGGCTCGCGTCGACGACCAGCAGCGCGCCTTCGCAGGCGGACAGCGAGCGGCTGACTTCATACGAGAAGTCGACGTGGCCCGGCGTGTCGATCATGTTCAGGTTGTAAACCTGCCCGTCACGGGCGCGATACGTCAGTGCGGCGGTTTGTGCCTTGATGGTGATGCCGCGCTCGCGCTCGAGATCCATCGAGTCGAGCACCTGGGCTTCCATCTCGCGGTCGGACAAGCCGCCGCAGATCTGGATGATGCGATCCGCGAGCGTCGACTTGCCATGGTCGATGTGCGCAATGATCGAGAAGTTACGAATATGATCCATTCAGTACCGATCAAGCGAAAAAGGCGCGCTCGGACAATAGCGGAGCACGCCTTGTAAGTAGGTGAAAAACCTATCTATTTTAGCCGAAAAGGCTATCGCCCGGCGCATCTTGCGAGGCCGCGGCGGAAAGACGGCTCAGGAGAGACGTGGAACTTGGCGCGAACATTTTCATAAAGCGCGCGCTTGATCCTGTTGCGCGTGCTGCAACATCTTTTGAACTCAGCGCACCTCAACGCATTGCAAGCGCGGCGCGAACTCGTGCGATGTCGAGGTGATAGTGGCACAACTCGATGCCGTCGCAGACCAGGACGGGCACCAACTCGTTGTAACGCGCTTCCAGCGAGGGATCGGCGTCGACGTCGACAACTTCTAGCTGCGCGCCGAACTCGGCCAACAACGGCTCGAGCGCGGCGCGCATGTCTTCGCACAGGTGGCACCACGCGCGCCCGTAAAGCGTGAGCGGTGCCGCCATGCTTACTTGGTGCCGCTGCGCGGGCGAATCGGCACGAACTGCGTGGTCTCGCCGCGGCGAACCAGCAGCGCGACCATCTTCTGCGAATCGAGATGCGAGCTGATTTCGTCGAACTGCTTCGCGCTCGTGATGTCGGTATCGCCCACACGCAAGATGATGTCGCCCTTTTGCAGCCCGACGCGCGCGGCCGGTCCGTCCACCGCGTCGATCTGCACGCCGTTGCGCAGCTTGAGCGCCTTCAACTGATCCGCGGGGATGTCGCTGACGGCGACACCCAGCACGTTCGTGGCGCGTTGCTTCGGCGGCTGCGGCTTCTTCTGGTCCGCCTTCGCGCTCTTGTCAGGCTGCATCTCGGCGATCGTGACCGGCAGATCGCGCGTCTGGCCCTTGCGCCAGATCGTGATCGTCGACTTGGTACCCGGCTTGGTGTCGCCCACCATGCGCGGCAGATCCGTTGCGGTATCGACCGAATGACCGTTGAACTTCAGGATGATATCGCCCGGCTGCACGCCCGCCTTGTCCGCCGGACCGCCCGGTTCGACGCTGCTGACCAGCGCGCCCTGCGCCTTTGGCAGGCCGAGCGAATCGGCCACGTCCTTGGTGACCTCGCCGATCGCGACCGCGATCCGGCCGCGTACGACCTTGCCCGATGCCTTGAGTTGATCGGCCACGCGCATAGCCTCGTCGATCGGAATCGCGAACGAAATGCCCATGAAACCGCCGGTGCGGCTGTAGATCTGCGAGTTGATGCCGATCACCTCGCCCTGCATGTTGATCAGCGGCCCGCCCGAGTTCCCCGGATTGACAGCCACGTCGGTCTGGATGAATGGCAGGTAATCGCCCGTGTCGCGCCCCTTCGCACTGACGATGCCAGCCGTCACCGTGTTCTCAAGACCGAACGGCGAGCCGATCGCGACCACCCATTCGCCCACGCGAACCTTGTTCGAGTCGCCGATCGTAATGGTGGGCAAGTTGCCGGCGCTGATCTTCACGACGGCGACGTCGGTTCGATCGTCCACGCCCACCAGCTTGGCCTTGAATTCGCGCTTATCGGTAAGCGTGACGTAAATGGTGTCCGCGTCATCGACGACGTGCGCGTTCGTCATCACGTAACCGTCCGCCGACAGAATGAAGCCCGAGCCCACACCGCTGTTCTGTTCCGGATCGCTGCCGTCCGGTGAGTCCGGCGTGCCGCCGCTGCCGCCGTTGTCGCCGCCGCGCGGCGCTCCGGGCGTTTGAGGTGAGCCGGGGGATTGCGGTGATTGCGGCATCGGAATGCCGAAAAAGCGGCGGAAGAACTCCGACATGTCGCCGTCGTCCATGCCGGGCGGTAGACCGCCACGCAGACCGCTGCTCGATACGCGCGTGGTCGTGCGAATGTTGACGACCGCCGGGCCGACTTTGTCGACGAGGTCGGTGAAATCGGGCAGATTGGCTGCTGGAGCCGCAGACGCCGTATGCGGTACGAGCGGCAAACACGCCGCTACCACCGCGGCCGCGAGGAAATTGCGCACCGAGAAAGTCGTCATATCGTAGAAAGCCGAGGGATTCAGGATTCGGGGGTTACTTCGGAGCCTTGTATTCTATGGCAGACGCAAATTGCTGCAATGTGCTCTGGGGCACTTCACCGAGCAGGGTAATCCAGAAGTCGCCACGCCGCTTGACGAGCACATGCGTCGCGCCGCTGCTGCCCGCGCCCTCTTTGCGCGTATTGTTCTCGACCGGTTCAACGAACACGGAAATCGCCGCGAGGCCGTCGGAGAACACGGCCTGGTCCACGGGAATGGTCGGCTGGCCGGCTTCCCGCGCGGCCATCGGACGACGCAACTCGCGAATCTTGCGGAATCCGGGAACCGTCGGCGAGATCTGCCAGCCTTGCGCAGCCATATCAACCGGCTCAACTGGAGGACGCACCACCGTCCAGCCTGCCGTATTACGAATTCCGTTGACGATTGCGGCCTTGTCGACCGGCACGCCGATGCGAATCTGAGAAAACGACAACTGTTCGAGCACCTGGCCGTTTGGGTCGAGTGTCTGCGCCCGCAGCAGCAAGCCGGTCTTTTTGTCGGCCCACAGTTTGTAGGCAAAGCGATACGCATCTTTCGGATCGAGTTCGATCACCTGGCTGTCGATGCCGGCGACGCGGTCGTCGCCGAGCAGTTTCGGCTCGTAGACCGACAGCACCTGCTCGCCGCTTACCGCGAGCAGCGCCGGAAACGAGTCCTTGTTTTGGCGCTTTTCGACTACGCACAGACGCCGCTCCGGCACAAACGTGTAGAGCTCGTCGTTATGACGAAGCATCCTGCGCGGCTTGCCGTCGAGGCTTTCGAGTTGCTCGTATTCGCCGTCTGCGCGGGTCGCATAATGCGATATCCGCGATGTCTGAACGAAATTGCCGCGTTGATAAACGAACGCGCCCTCGTAGTTTTGCTGTTGCGCGGCCTGATGGATGCGATCGAGCATATCCGCGGCCGTGCGACGAACGGCGAGCGGATCGTCGGTTTGTGCAAAAACCCGCGGTGTAGCGGACAACAACACGGCTGCGCAGAATAAAAATGCCGGCAGCCGCCCCCAAATAGTCGTTTTATTCAACCGCGGAGTCTGCATCAAACTATTGGCCTTGCGTAGTGACCGCCGCGGCACGAATCAGCGGCATCGAGCCCGGCATGGCCGGTTGTTGCGCGAATTGCTGGTGCGCTTCCAGATACTGATCCAGACTGGCGTCGCGAATGATGTTGGCGTCTTGTGCGACGGCCTGAACGGCAGCCGCCGGCGCGGACGCCATCGCCACCCGCTGCAGCGCACCCTGCGACTGAACCGACGCGACCTGCGCCGCGCCCGGCCCGCCCGGTACACCTTGTAGTTGCGGCACGACGATCCAAGTGAGCGTCGCGGCGGCGGCAGCCACGGCAAAGGCCGGCACCACACGGCGACGCAGCGCCAATAAGCGGCGCGCGATCGGCATCGCCTCAGGCGCGAGCACATGCGGTTCGTTTTCGAAGCGCGCGGCGAAACCGCTCAGAAACGCGCGGCTCACCGCCGGGCTAACCGCCAGATCGTCGGAACGCAACGCGTCGCCGATCAGGTGATAGCTCGACCAGCCGGCACGATCCTCGCCGTCCAGCTCGGAAAGAAACTTGTTGAGATTCAGATGCTCTTCGCCGAATTCACCGTCGACAAAAGCGGACAGACGCTCGCCGCGCGAACTGGCTTGCGATTGCATCGAGACCGACCCCATGATGCTCCCCATCTTACAAATACCCCGTAGTGACACCACTAATCCAGAGATTGCACCCGCGCCCATTCGGCGAGCCGGTAACTTACCAGCGCTTGCCTTCAGGTGTGTCAAGCAACGGACGCAATTTTGCCGCAATGGCTTCGCGAGCGCGGAAAATTCGCGATCTGACGGTGCCAATCGGGCAACCCATCATCTCGGCGATTTCCTCGTAGCTCAAACCTTCAATTTCACGAAGAGTAATGGCGGTGCGCAGTTCTTCCGGTAAAACCGCCATCGCAGCATTGACCGTCTCTGCGATCTGCTTGCTCATCAACATCGACTCAGGCGTGTTGATATCCCTTAGTTGGTCGGCATCCGAGAAAGTTTCAGCTTCTTCAGCATCCGCTTCGGTCGAGGTCGGAGCGCGCCGGCCCTGGGTCGCAAGGTAGTTCTTTGCCGTGTTGACCGCAATCCGGTACAACCACGTGTAAAAGGCCGAGTCCCCGCGAAACTGCGGCAAGGCCCGGTATGCCTTGATGAAGGCGTCCTGGGCAACGTCTTCCACTTCGGCGGGGTCGCGCACGAGGCGCGAGATGAGCCGGAGGATCTTGCGGTGGTATTTGGAGACCAGAAGCTCGAACGCGGCCTTGTCGCCCTTCTGGACGCGCTCGACCAGCACCTGATCAATTTCTTTTTCGCTCACCTGATAAATCCGTTAACTATAGGGCGCATGGAGGGGCACCATTGTAGCGCCCCAGACATTGCGGCAAGTTACGCCGGTAACACGGTTACAGTCGTTACAGTCACGCGCCGGCGCCAAGCCGGCCCAGCACCGCCAGTTCCCGGAAGGCAGACGCGGGAATCGCATCGACGGGGACCATCAGCGTGCATGGCCGCCCATGATCCGGCGCGAGGGCCAGAACCAGCAAACGACCGGTCCGCTGCGAACAACCGGCAATGCGCCCTTGGGCGAGCAGATTTCCAGCGCCATCCCATGCGGACAAGCCGTCCGGCCCAAGTTTGAGCGTGATGGGCCGCGCAAGCTCATGTCTGGCCGCGCCCAGCACGAGCAGCGCGCATGCGGCGAGCGTCAACGGAACCGCCGACCACGCGCCCAGGCGCGCGGCGAGACATGTGTAGACGGCCAGTGTCGCGATCAGCACGAAAACCGCCGCCGCAGTGCGTAGCGTAACGGAGCGACGCAACGCGATCCGTTGCGACGCTCCGTCGGGCGTTGCCGATTCAAGGGGAGCCGCCGGCGGAGCCGGCGTCGCGGACTGGCGTGTCGTCACCAAACGATCGGGCGATCAGGCGCGCTTGAAGACCAGCGTGCCGTTCGTGCCGCCGAACCCGAACGAGTTCTTCAGCGCGACGTCGATCTTCATCTCGCGCGCGGTGTTGGCGCAGTAGTCGAGATCGCAGGCCGGGTCCTGGTTGAAGATGTTGATCGTCGGCGGAGACACCTGGTGATGCACGGCCAGCACGGTGAACACGGACTCGAGACCGCCGGCGCCGCCCAACAGGTGACCCGTCATCGACTTGGTAGAGTTCACGACCATGTCCTTGGCGTGATCGCCGAATGCGCGCTTGATGCCGGTAGTTTCGGCCAGGTCGCCGAGCGGCGTGGACGTGCCGTGCGCGTTCAGATAATTCACCTGATCCGAGTTGATGCCCGCGTTCTTCAGCGCGGCCAACATGCAGCGGCGTGCGCCGTCGCCATCTTCGAGCGGCGCGGTCATGTGGTAGGCGTCGCCGCTCATGCCATAACCGCTGATTTCGGCGTAGATCTTCGCGCCGCGCGCCTTGGCGTGCTCGTACTCCTCCAGCACCATGACGCCCGCGCCCTCGCCCAGCACGAAGCCGTCGCGGTCCTTGTCCCACGGACGGCTCGCCGTGGCCGGATCGTCATTGCGTTGCGACAGCGCGCGCGCCGCGGCAAAGCCGCCAATGCCGAGCGGCGACACGGTGGATTCCGCACCGCCGGCGATCATCACGTCGGCGTCGCCGTATTCGATCAGGCGCGAAGCCTCGCCGATACAGTGCAGGCCCGTGGTACACGCGGTGACGATCGCGAGATTCGGACCCTTGATGCCGAACTTGATCGACAGATGGCCCGAAATCATGTTGATGATCGACGCCGGCACGAAGAACGGCGAAATGCGGCGCGGGCCGCGATTGAGCAGTTCGGTTTGCGTCACTTCGATCATCGGCAGGCCGCCGATACCCGAACCCACCACCACGCCGATGCGCTCCGAATTCTCGTCGGTGACTTCGAGCCCGCTGTCCTGCATCGCCTGGATGCCTGCAGCCACGCCGTAGTGGATGAACGTATCCATGTGGCGCGCCTCTTTACCGGGGATGTAGTCCTCGATATTAAAGCCCTTCACCTCGCCGGCGAAACGAGTGGAAAAGTTCGACGCGTCGAACTTCGTGATATTGGCAATACCCGACTTGCCGGCGACCAGATTGGCCCAGCCGTCGGCAACATTATTGCCAACAGGCGAAATCAGCCCCAGGCCTGTAACAACAACACGACGGCGGCTCACGGTAACCCCTTTTTCATAGATGACAAAAGCAAAAGCCACAGCGACCACAGGAACCTGCCCTGTATGCCCTGTGGCTGTTAAGTCGGCAATCGCGCGAAAGTTGCGCTGTCAACATCGCTGGCTCCTGCACGGCAAAAAGCCCTAACCCCGCTGACGTCGGCAACCGACACGGCAGGGCGTCACACGCCGCCAACGCAGAAACGCAGGCGCGAATGACCTTAGGCCTTGACGTTCGCGCGAGCGTAGTCGATCGCTTGCTGAACGGTGGTGATCTTCTCGGCTTCTTCATCCGGAATTTCCATGCCGAATTCGTCTTCGAGGGCCATCACGAGTTCAACGGTGTCGAGCGAGTCGGCGCCGAGGTCGTTCACGAACGAAGCTTCGTTCTTGATTTCAGCTTCTGCAACGCCCAGTTGTTCTGCGACGATCTTCTTGACGCGCTGTTCGATATTGTCCATTACCCCTCCAAGGGAAAAGAAGTTCAAAAATACAGGTGCGCGCATTTTATCAGGTTTGACCCGGCAAAAAAGCGGCGCATCGGGTTCCTGTCAAGGCATGCGCCTTACGCTTTTGCAAACGCATCAAGGCGCGGATAGTAACCGAATTTGGTTACGACATGTACATTCCGCCGTTCACATGCAATGTCGTGCCGGTGATGTAGCCGGCTTGCGGCGACGCGAGGAATGCGACCGCGTGCGCGATGTCTTCGGGACTACCGAGGCGGCCGAGCGGAATCTGCGTCTTCAGCACGGTTTGCTGCTCTTCCGGCAGACTCTTGGTCATGTCGGTGTCGATGAAGCCCGGCGCCACGCAATTCACGGTGATGCCGCGGCTGCCGATCTCGCGCGCGAGCGCGCGTGCCATGCCCGCGACGCCCGCTTTCGCGGCAGCGTAGTTGACCTGCCCCGGGTTGCCGGCCGACCCGACCACGGACGTGATGTTGATGATGCGGCCGCCCTTCGCCTTCATCATCGGACGCAGCACCGCCCGCGACAGGCGGAACACCGACTTGAGATTGGTGTCGATCACCGCGTCCCAGTCGTCGTCCTTCATGCGCATTGCAAGTTGGTCCTGCGTGATGCCGGCGTTGTTCACCAGCACGTGCAGCGCGCCGAATTCCTTCACCGTGCCGTCGATCAACGCCTCGGCTGCGGCCGCGTCGTTCACGTTGAGCACCGCGCCGCGGCCGTTCACGCCGGCTGCCTTGAAGGCTTCGGTGATGGCGGTCGCGCCGCTTTCGCTGGTCGCCGTGCCGATCACGGTCGCGCCCTGGCGCGCCAGTTCCAGCGCGATCGCACGGCCGATGCCGCGCGAGGCGCCCGTCACGATTGCGATCTGCTTGTCGAGAGTCTTGTCCATCTGTCGGTCCGGATACCCTTTCGAAGGGCTGATTGGTTCTTGATGTGGAGTTCTGGCGGTGATGACGCGGCGATCAGCCCGCCGTCACCAGCTTGAGCGTCTCGTCGAGCGAGGCCGGATCGAACACCGACGCGCCGACCAGGTTGCCGTCGATTCGCTTGGTCAATCCCGCAAGGACCTTGCCCGGCCCGCATTCGATCACATGCGTGACGCCCTGCGCCGCCATCGCCTGAACGCTTTCGACCCAACGCACCGCGCCGGCCGCCTGACGCACCAGCGCATCCTTGATTTTGGCCGGTTCGTTGACCACCGCGACGTCGACGTTGTTGATTACGGGAATCGACGGCACTTGCACATTGACGCTTGCCAGATATTCCCGCAATTGATCCGACGCCGGCTTGAGCAGCGACGAGTGGAACGGCGCCGACACCGCCAGCGGCAATGCGCGCTTTGCGCCCTTCGCCTTCGCGATCTCACAAGCTTTTTCGATCGCGGCCTTGTGACCGGCGATCACGACTTGCGCCGGCGCATTGAAATTGACCGCCTCGACGACGCCCGCCACCGACGCTTCCGCGCACACCGCGCGCACCGCGTCGTCGTCGAGGCCGAGAATCGCGGCCATGCCGCCCTCACCGACGGGCACCGCCGTTTGCATGGCTTGCGCGCGAAAACGCACGAGCGGCACGGCATCGCGAAACGCGAGCGCGCCGGCCGCGACCAGCGCCGTGTATTCGCCGAGGCTGTGACCAGCGACGATCGCGGGTTTGGGACCGCCCGCCGCCTGCCATGCGCGATAAATCGCGTATGCCGCGATGAGCATGACGGGTTGCGTGTTGGTGGTGAGATTGAGATCTTCGGCGGGACCCTCGGCGATCAGTTTGCCGATGTCCTGATTGAGCGCGTCGGATGCTTCCTGAACCGTTTCACGCACGACCGCGTGATCGGCGAATGCATTGAGCATGCCGACCGACTGCGAACCTTGCCCAGGAAAAACGAACGCAAATTTCATATCGTCCCCAAAATCGGTTTGATCAGATGTGGGTAGCCGCGACGGCGCCGCAAACGGCGCCCGTGGTTCGTCGTCGCTATCAGTAGCGGATAACCGACGCGGCCCAGGTGAAGCCGCCGCCGACGCCTTCGATCAGCACGTTCTGGCCGCGCTTGATGCGGCCGTCGCGCACCGCGACGTCGAATGCGAGCGGAATGGACGCAGCCGACGTGTTGCCGTGCTCGCCCACCGTGACGACCATGCGTTCCTGCGGCAAGTGGAGCTTGCGGCAGGTGCTTTGCATGATGCGGATATTGGCCTGATGCGGAATCAGCCAATCGATCTGCTCGGCCGACAGATTGGCTTTCTCGAGCGCCTCGACCGCGACCTTTTCGAGCACGTTGACGGCGAGCTTGAATACCGCCTGACCGTCCATATGAAGAAACGCGCTGCCGGCCACTATGCCGCCGTTCACGTTACCCGGCGTGCAAAGAATGTTCGAATAGCTGCCGTCCGCATGCAATGCGCTAGCGAGTACGCCCGGTTCTTCGGACGCTTGCAGAATCACCGCGCCCGCGCCGTCGCCGAACAGCACGCAGGTCGTGCGGTCGTTGAAATCGAGAATGCGCGAGAAGGTCTCCGCGCCGACCACCAGTGCCGTGTGATGCTGGCCGCCGCGAATCAGGCTGTCCGCCATCGCGACCGCATAGGCGAAGCCGGAACAGACCGCCTGTACGTCGAACGCGGCGCCGTGGTTCTTGATGCCGAGCTTGTTTTGCAACAGACACGCGGTACTCGGAAACACGAAGTCGGGCGTGGACGTTGCAACAATGATCAGATCGATGGACTGCGGATCGATGTCGGCCGCCTCGATCGCGCGCTGCGAGGCGAACAACGCCAGATCGCTGGTGGCGACGTCAGGCTCCGCGAAGTGGCGCGCGTGGATGCCCGTGCGGGCAACGATCCATTCGTCGCTCGTCTCGACGCCCTGCCTGGCGAGACGGTCCGCCAGATCCTGATTGGTGACGCGCGCGGGTGGCAGGTAGCTGCCGGTGCCCAGCACGCGGGAATAAATTGTCGATTGAGCCATTATGCCTTCGAGGATTGCGCAGCGTAGGGCTCGGCCGGCTGGCCTGCGATCGGGCTTGCGTGACCCGCACCGCTTGCTTCGCGCGCGGCCTGTTCCAGAGAACCCGCGTTCTCCTCCATTGCTCGCGCAAGGCGTTCCAGCACGCCGTTTTTGACGGCATCATACCCGCGTTTGATAGCCCACTCAAACGCATAGGCGTCCGCCGAACCGTGGCTTTTGATGACCAGCCCGCGCAAGCCGAGCAGCGCGGCCCCATTGTATTGCCGATGATCGACGCGCTTCTTGAAGCGCATCAACACCGGCAATGCGAGCACCGCCATCACCTTCGTGAGCCACGAACGGCCGAACTCTTCCTTGATGATGTTGGAGAGCATCTGCGCGAGGCCTTCCGACGTCTTGAGCGCGACGTTGCCGACAAAACCGTCGCAGACGATCACGTCGACCGTGCCCTTGAAGATGTCGTTGCCTTCAACGTTGCCGTGAAAGTTAAGTGTACTCGCGCGCAGCAATTCGCCGGCACGTTTGATGGTGTCGTTGCCCTTGATGACTTCTTCACCGATGTTGAGCAGGCCGATGGTGGGCCGGTCGCGGCCCTCGAGCGCCGACACGAGCGCGTGCCCCATCTCCGCGAACTGCAGCAGATGCTGCGGCTCGCAGTCGACGTTGGCGCCCAGGTCGAGCATCATCGTGTAGCCATTGGGATTGGGCAATGCCGACGCGATCGCCGGGCGTTCGATGCCCGAGAGCGTTTTCAGCACGTAACGCGAGACCGCCATCAGCGCGCCGGTGTTGCCAGCGGAAATACAGGCTTGCGCCTCGCCTTCCTTGACGCGATTGAGCGCCACGCGCATGGACGAGTCTTTTTTCTTGCGCAGCGCGACTTCGACCGGATCGTCCATGGCGACGATCTCGGAAGCGGGCACGACGGTCAGCGCCGGCAGGTCCTGAGCCTTCAGCTTCTTGAGCTGCGCACGAATCGCAGTTTCAATGCCGACGAGCAGCAGTTGCGCGTCGGGATGCGAACGAACGAAGCTGACGGCAGCGGGAACGGTCACGGACGGGCCGTGGTCGCCTCCCATGCAATCTATCGTGAGCTTTACTGTCATGGAGTGCGACGAATTTCAGGCACCCTGCTTGGGATCGCGGCAGGTGCCAAAGCGCCAACTGCGATCGACACAAAAAAGCGGCAGTTGAATGCCGCCTTTTTGCCGAGCCGGGAAAATGTCAAGCGAGCCGATCGCCACGCGAAACGCCAAGGGGCGCAACGCAGTGAAACGATTAGTCGTTCTTCGTCTTGACGACTTTCTTGCCGCGATAGTAGCCGTTCGGGCTAACGTGGTGACGCAGATGCACTTCGCCCGTGCTCGGCTCCACTGCCAACGGCGCTGCCGTCAGGAAATCGTGCGAACGGTGCATGCCGCGCTTCGACGGCGACTTCTTATTTTGTTGAACTGCCATGACTAACTCCTAAAAATTTTCCGAATTCTAACACAGCCCGATCCGGTCTCCGCCACTGGCCAAATGGCCAAGGCGCCCGCATCGCGCTCCCATGCAACTGATCAGTGCTTCTTGTCGTCCGGCTCGCCGCGCTTGAGATCCTTGAGCGCCGCGAACGGATTGGGCCGTTCGGGTTCGCCGCCCGCATCAGCCTCGTCCTGCGCGCTCTCGTCGCCCTCGCCTTCCGCACCGGCCACACCAGAGACGAGGCTCTCGTGCACTTCGGGGCAGACCTCGTGCTTGGGCACGAGCGGCAAGGAAAGCAGCAACTCTTCTTCGATCAAGTCGATGAGATCGAACTGGCGCGAGCCGACGATCACCTCGACTTCATCCTCGTCGAGCGGAAACTCTTCGGCTTCCGCCTCGGTGCTGACGATCCGGTAAGTTGCATCGACATTGAACGCCTGCGAATACGGTGTCATGCACCGCTGACATTCGAGCCATGCCGCGCCGTGAACCGCCATCCTCAAATAAGGCTGGGGACCCTCGGTGCCGTCATCCTGCAATTCCGGCTGCGTCGCCCCTTCGGCTTGCCAGGTGAACGCGGTATCGCGATCTGGCGCTTCTGCCGGGACTTCGTTTAACATGCGCGGCAGTTGCGAGACGCGCACGACACCTGCGGCCTGCCGCCCACTCCGCGCAAATTCGAACAGATCGAGCTCATGCGGGTCGGACAGACCAGCAGGGTTGCCAGGATGTTGAGTCATGTGCGCTCCTGCGTCGGCAAGGATTTCGCCGGGATAACCGGGTTTATATTGCAGCCCGCGAACTCTGTAAAAAAGCCCGCCCGCGCAATAGCATACCGATGAAAAGCCCAAAATCATATCCGTTTTGTCTTTTTGAGTCAAACACTTAAGCCCGTACACGCGCGAGTTCCGCGCAAGCCCGTACGTCCCGCCTCTCTAGCCGTTGGTTGACCATGCCAGATTCCCCCAATCGCCCGCCGCGCCTGATTCTGGCGTCCAGTTCGCCGTATCGCCGCGAACTGCTGGAACGCCTGCGCGTGCCGTTCGACGTCGCCGTGCCCGCAATCGACGAAACAGCCTTCGCTGGCGAAACACCCGACATCACTGCGCTGCGGCTCGCCGAGGCGAAGGCTCGCGCGGTGGCGGCGGGACTCCCCGCCGGCGAGGCCGCGCTCGTGATCGGCTCGGACCAGGTCGCCACCTACGACGGCTTGCAGATCGGCAAACCCGGCACGCACGAAAACGCGCTCGCGCAGTTGCGGGCGATGCGCGGCCGCGAAGTGCTGTTCCACAGCGCGCTGTGCCTATTCGATAGCCGCTCGGCAGCAGCGCAGACGGCCGACGTGATGACCCGCGTGCGGTTCCGCGATCTGCCGGACGCCGCGCTGGACGCCTATCTGCGGGCGGAAACGCCTTACGACGTCGCGGGCAGCGCAAAATCCGAGGGACTCGGCATCGCGTTGCTCGAGGCCATTCATTCCGACGACCCGACGGCACTCGTCGGCCTGCCGTTGATCGCACTGTCGCGCATGCTGCTCGCGGTGGACTTTCCACTCCTGGGGGCGCAATGACCGGCACCCTTTATCTGATCCCGAACACGCTCGGCGAAGGCGACGCCGACGCGCTCGACGCCGTCCTGCCGGCGCCGGTGCGCGCCCGCGCGGCGTCGCTGCACTACTACATTGGCGAAAACGCGAAAACCACCCGCGCTTTCCTGAAGAAAGTCGGCACCGAACGGCCGATTCAGGAAATCGAAATTCGCGAACTGAACGTCAACACGCCGGCTGGCGAGATCGACAAGCTGCTCGCGCCGCTCCTGGCGGGCACCGACGCGGGCCTCGTCTCCGAAGCCGGCTGTCCGGCGGTCGCGGACCCTGGCGCGCTGCTGGTGCGCCGCGCGCATGAGCGCGGCGTGAAAGTCGTGCCGTTTGTCGGACCCAGTTCGATTCTGCTGGCCTTGATGGCTTCCGGCCTGAACGGCCAGAGTTTTGCGTTTCACGGCTACTTGCCGGTCGAGCCCACCGAGCGCGCCAAGCGCCTGAGGGAACTCGAACTGCAATCGCGCAAGGGTAAGCAAACGCAGATTTTTATCGAAACGCCATATCGGAATCGTGCGCTGCTAGACACCGTGCTGGCGACGTGCGCGCCGTCGACGCTCGTTTGCGTCGCAGTCGATCTGACGTTGGAGACGGAAACCATCGCCAGCCACAGCGTGGCCGACTGGAAGAAGAAGTCAGCGCTCGATCTGCACAAGCGGCCGGCAATCTTCCTCATTCTGGCCGTCTAAGCTCACACGCAAAAGCCCTGCGCAATCGCATTGCGCAGGGCTTTTTTCACAACGGATCACCGCAGGTTGAACTTCCCGCCCAACGCCATCGCATGCACGGCGCCGCTGCCGACCGCCGCGCCGAACTTCCGCGCGACGCGGTCCGTGATGCTTTCCTTCACCGTGTAGTCGACGATATCCGGCGCCTTGATGATGTCGCGTGCGACGAAATTGGCATCGCCAAAACCGTCGGCAAGACCCAGTTCGACGCTTTTCTGACCCGTCCAGAACAGGCCAGAGAACATGTCCGGCGTTTCATGAAGGCGCTTGCCGCGGCCCTCGCGCACCGCCTCGATGAACTGCGCGTGAATCTGGTCGAGCAACTCCTGCGCATGCTGATCCATCTTCGGCGTTTCCGGCGAGAACGGATCGAAAAAGCCCTTGTTCTCACCGGACGTGCGCAGTCGCCGCTGGACCCCCAGCTTGTCCATCAGGCCGGTGAAGCCAAAGCTATCCATCAGCACGCCGATCGAGCCGACGATGCTCGCCTTGTCCACGTAGATCTTGTCGGCCGCCGCGGCCGCGTAGTAACCGCCGGACGCGCACATATCTCCCACCACGACGTACAGCGGAGTGGACGGATGCTTGGCGCGCAACCGGCGAATCTCGCTATAAATGATGCCCGCCTGCACCGGACTTCCGCCCGGACTGTTGCAGCGCAGGATCACGCCGGCCGTGCCGGAGTCGTTGAACGCGCTTCGCAAGGCGGTTGCAACGTCTTCGGCGTTCGCGGTGGTATCGGCGGAGATTTCGCCGTCGAGTGCGATCATCGCCGTGTGGCGTCCCGCGACGGCAACCTTGTCGCCGGAAAAATCGAACAGACCCCAGACGGCAAGCAGCACGACGGCCAGAAAGATGAAACGGAAGAAGATCTTCCAGCGGCGCGCCGCGCGCTGTTCGTGGATCGCCGCGAGCGCAATGCGTTCGAGCGCGGCGCGCTCCCAGCCCGGCTCATCGGCGGAGGTACGGGGGCGGCCAGTCAGGGAGGGTTCCTTCGGCTCGGGAGTCAAATTGTCGGACATGCGGTGCAATGGAAAGAGAAGGGAATCAGGGCATGAGGGGGCGCAGTTCGCCGTCCGGCAGCCAGAATACGGCACGGCCTTCGGGCGTATCGCGTTCTTCCACTTGGACGGGGCGTAATCTGCCGCCGCGGCAGGGGCCACCGACGCATTTGCCCGTATCGGGCGCGTAAATCGCGCCATGTGTAGCGCACATCAAGTATAAACCTGACGATTCGAAGAACTGTCCCTCGGCCCAGTCGAGCTCCATCGGCACGTGGGCGCAGCGGTTCAGATAACCGTAGGCGCGGCCGTCGTAGCGAACAAAAAACACCACGACCTCGTCGTTCGCGAGCCGCGCGGCGCGGCGCACGCCAGCGCCGCCGTCCAACAGTTCGTCAGCGGCGCACACGCGGACAGCTTGCGCCGCCTCAGCCACGCCCGCACTCATGCGTTCTCTCGCAGCCAACCGGACAGCACACTGACGCTGGAGGCGACGAATTTCGGCGACAAAGCGCTCAAGGAGCCCGCCGGATGCGCGCCGTAAGTCACGCCGATGCCGGCGACGCCCGCATTGATCGCCATTTGCAGATCGTGCGTGGTATCGCCGACCATCACTGTGCGCAGCGGGTCCTGCCCCAGTTCGCGCGTGAGTTCGTGCAGCATGGCCGGATGCGGCTTCGAAAAGGTTTCGTCCGCGCAGCGCGTACCGTCGAACAGGCTGGTCAGGCGCGACTGGTCGAGCGCGCGGTTCAGCCCGACGCGGCTCTTGCCCGTCGCCACGGCCAGCAGATAACCTTGGTCGCGCAATTCCTGCAGCATCTCGCGCACGCCGACGAACAGCTCGGTGGTCTGATCCTTGACCAGATAATGGAAGCGGTAGCGCTCGGCGAGACGCGGATACTCCACCGGATCGAGCGTGGGCGCGGCGATTTGCAGCGCGTCGCGCAGTCCGAGACCGATGACGTAGCTCGCGGCCTCGTCGGCCGGCACGGGCAAGCCCAGGTCGCGGCACGCCGCCTGGATGCTGCGCGTAATGTGAGCGGTCGAATCCATCAGCGTCCCGTCCCAGTCGAAGACGATCAGGTCAAATTGCTCTCTAGCCATGCGTGGACGTCTCCGGGTGTGACCCATTTCGTAATTCGTTGAGCTGCGCGATGAAGCTGCGACACTCGGCTGGCAACGGCGCCTCCAGTTGCAGCGGCGCGCCGGTTGCCGGGTGCGTGAGCTTGAGCCGGTAGGCATGCAGGAACATGCGCTTCAAGCCCGGCCTGGCGTTGGCGCGCGCCAGCGCCTTGTTCAGCGCGAAGTCGCCGTATTTGGCGTCGCCGACGATCGGCAGCTCCAGATGCTGCAAATGCACGCGAATCTGGTGCGTGCGGCCGGTTTTCAGTTCCGCCTCGAGCAGCGCGTACTCCGGCCAGCGGTCGATCAGATTGAAGACCGTGTGCGACGCGAGGCCATCCGCCTGCACCCGCACGCGCCGCTCCCCGTCTGCTGTCAGGTACTTGTGCAGCGGTTCCTTGACCGCGCGGCGGCGGCCCCAATCGCTCGCCCAATCGCCGTGAACGCACGCATAGTAGCGCTTATCCATCCGGTTCTCGCGAATCTGCTCGTGCAGATCGACGAGCGCGGCGCGCTTCTTCGCGAGCATGAGGATGCCGGAGGTCTCGCGATCCAGCCGATGCACCAGTTCGAGAAATCTCGCCTGCGGCCGCGCCTCGCGCATCTGTTCGATCACGCCGAAGGCGACACCGCTGCCGCCATGCACCGCCACGCCGGCCGGTTTGTCGATGACCAGCAGATGCTCGTCCTCGAAAATGATCCTGAACTGCGCCGACGGCACCGCCGCTTGCGTGATCTGCTCATTGTGCTGGGCGACCCGAATGGGCGGCACGCGCACCAGGTCGCCAAGCTCGAGACGGTACTGCGCGTCGATCCGGCCCTTGTTGACCCGCACTTCCCCGCTGCGCAGGATGCGGTAAATATGGCTTTTCGGCACGCCTTTACAGACGCGCAACAGAAAATTGTCGATGCGCTGTCCGGCCGCACTGTCGTCGATCTCGATCATCGAGACCTGGTCGCTTGCGACCGATTTCTGGGATATTTTGCCTAACTCTTTCATTCTGAATATAATTTGCCCAGCAGTCTGCGGCGGCCGGCGCAGTGTCCGGAATTCGGGCGGATTGCGCGGGTGCAAGCGATAAACCGTTATTTTACTTGCGCCGGGGTCTGGTTGCTCACCCTCAAAATGAGATGCAACAAGTTGCACGCACGAAGTCAGTGCCCGGCAGGGACGGCGCCCACAGGCGCGTTCGGTCAAGGTCGGCTTCGACGGTAACGGAATTTTGGTAAAAAAGAATTTAACTTTCAGCTTCGGTATCGGGCGGTCTGACGCCCTGCTGTACGAAGCTGCCGGTTGCGAAAATACGGCGTGCGCCCAAGGCGTCTTGTAGAAAGTACAAGACATGGCGACGTCAAAATGAGGCGAGACACCCCCAGCAGGAAAAGACGCGCCGCTTGCGCGAACTTCCCGTTGCGGCATGACCGCAGCCTTCGACCCTCCGGTCACGCGCCCAGTCGGCGCACCGGCGCGAGTGGACGAATGGCTTATGAAGGTCTGCTGGCAGAACCCGCGGCGTGTCGGGTCGTTATTTGAAGCCGTGTTCGCATGTGCCCTGCGGCACCGCGCCCATGTTCAATGGGCCGGGCCCTCTCAGGCAATTCTCCCGCCAATTTTCCCGCTCCAGCGTGCTTGTGAAAACACAATAAGGCGCGGCATGCCGTTGCCCCCTGCGCTCTCGCGACTGACAACCGCGCGGCCAGGGGCCAGGCTAAGCCGCTCTGGAGCCGTTCAATGAAACGCATGTTGTTCAATGCGACGCAGCAGGAAGAACTGCGCGTCGCCATCGTCGATGGGCAAAAACTCATCGACATCGACATCGAAACCGCCGGCCGCGAACAGCGCAAAGGCAATATTTACAAGGGCATCATTACCCGCATCGAGCCGTCGCTCGAAGCCTGTTTCGTCAACTACGGCGAAGACCGCCACGGTTTTCTGCCGTTCAAGGAAGTCGCCCGCCAGTACTTCCGCGACGGCGTCGACATGCGCTCCGCGCGCATCCAGGACGCCCTGAAAGAAGGCCAGGAACTGATCGTTCAGGTCGAAAAGGAAGAGCGCGGCAACAAGGGCGCGGCCCTCACCACGTTCATCTCGCTCGCCGGGCGGTATCTCGTTTTGATGCCGAACAACCCGCGCGGCGGCGGCGTATCGCGCCGTATCGAAGGCGACGACCGTCAGGAACTGCGCGAAACCATGGCGCAGTTGCAGTTGCCGGAAGGCATGAGCATCATCGCGCGCACGGCCGGCATCGGCCGTTCCGCCGAAGAACTGCAGTGGGACCTGAACTACCTGATGCAATTGTGGCGCGCGATCGAAGCCGCGTCGCAAAGCGGTTCGGCCGGCCAGCCGATGCTGATTTATCTCGAATCGAGCCTCGTGATCCGCGCGATTCGCGACTACTTCCAGCCCGATATCGGCGAAATCCTGATCGACACCACCGAAATCCATGACCAGGCCCGCGCCTTCATGGACATCGTGATGCCCGACAATGTCAGCAAGGTGAAGCGGTATCACGACGACGTGCCGCTCTTCTCGCGCTTCCAGATCGAACACCAGATCGAAACGGCGTACTCGCGCACGGTGCCGCTGCCCTCGGGCGGCGCGATCGTGATCGACCACACGGAAGCACTGGTCGCGATCGACGTGAACTCGGCGCGCGCCACCAAGGGCGCCGACATCGAGGAAACCGCCGCGCGCACCAACCTCGAAGCCGCCGACGAAGTGGCCCGCCAGTTGCGCCTGCGCGACCTGGGCGGCCTGATCGTGATCGACTTCATCGACATGGAATCGGCCAAGAGCCAGCGCGAAGTCGAGCAGCGCCTGAAAGACGCCTTGAAGCACGACCGCGCGCGCGTCCAGATGGGCAAGATCTCGCGCTTCGGCCTGATGGAACTGTCGCGCCAGCGTCTGCGCCCGGCCTTGTCGGAAGGCAGCCACGTGACCTGCCCGCGCTGTAACGGCACGGGCCACATCCGCGATACCGAATCGTCCGCGCTGCAAGTGCTGCGGATCATTCAGGAAGAAGCGATGAAGGAGAACACCGCGGCGATCCACTGCCAGGTGCCGGTCGAGGTCACCGCCTTCCTGTTGAACGAAAAGCGCTCGGAAATCAACAAGATCGAGTCGCGCTTCAAGGTCAACGTCGTGCTGGTGCCGAACAAGCACCTCGACACGCCGCACTACAAGCTGGAGCGTCTGCGTCACGACGATGCACGCCTCGACGAACCGCGCGCTTCGTGGAAGATGGCCGAGGAAGCGGCCCGCGAACTGGAATCGGAAACCGGTTACAGCAAGCGCACCGAGGAAGTGAAGCCGAAGCAGGAAGCGGCGGTCAAGGGCATCACGCCGGAGAAGCCCGCGCCGAGCGCGCCGGTTCGCCCGGTGGCGACAGCCCCGGCTCCGGTCGCGGTGACGCCCGCTGGCGGCGGCTTTATCGGCTGGCTGAAAAATCTGTTCGGCATGCAGCCGGCAGCCCCGGCGCCCGCAGCGCCGGCCACCGCCGAGAAGCAAGCGCGTCCGCAACGCGGCGAGCGCACGGAGCGCGGTGAGCGCACCGGCGAACGCGGCGGCGATCGCAACCGCAATCGCCGTGGCGGCGCAGCCGGCCGCGATGCGGCGAGCCGTGGCGAAGGCACGGGCGGCGGCCGTCAGGCTCAAGGGCAACAGCCGTCGGCGCGTCGCGAGGAACGCGAACCGCGTGAAGGCCGCGAGGCACGCGAGGGCCGCGAGCCGCGTGAAGCACGTGAGCCGCGTGAACCGCGTGCCGGCCGCGAAGGCCGTGAGCCGCGCGAAGGTCGCGAGGGCCGTGAAAACCGTGATCGCGACAATCGCGGCGCCGAGCGCACGGAAACCGTCGAAGGCGCACCGCGGGGCGAGCGTCCGGAACGCGGCGAACGCCGTGAACGGGGCGAGCGTGTCGAACGCGGCGAGCGCCGCAAGCAGCAAGCGGAAACCACGGATGCGCTAACGACGCAGCCGGACGCGCAAGCGGCGGAAGAACTGGCGCAAAAGCAGGTCGCACTGGGCGAAAGCGGTGCGCCGGCCGATCAGGAAGCGGTGGCGCGTGAAGGTGAAGAGCGTCGCCGCCGCCGTCGCGGCCGTCGCGGTGGCCGTCGTGAGCGTGAAGAAGACGTGAACGGCAATCTAGCCGCCGATGTCGCGGAAGCTGAAGGCCAAAACGTCAGCGTGACCGACGAAGCGCCGGTGCGCACGACGCATCAGCCAGTCGAGCATAAGGCCGAAGTCAGCGCCGAAGCCGGCGAAGCGAAGCAGGTGACGCCGGTGGAAGTCGTGGTCGCAGCTGTCGCCACTGAGTCGGCTGTGGTGAGCGAACTGCACGCGGCAACCGAGACGCCGGCTCTGGCCGCCGAGAAGGCCGCCAGGACCGAAACGGTCGTTCCGGTCGCAGAGGCGCCGGCGGCACCGGCGGCAATCGAACCGGCAACGGAAACGCCGGTTGCGCAAGCCGCCGCGGCACCCGTTGAAGCCGCGCAAGCGACACCCGCCGCAAGTGAAACCGTTTCGCTGGTCGAACCGGTCGCACGTGCCGAAGCTCCGGTTCAGGCGCAGGCTGAAACGCCCGCACCGGCTCCGGCTGTCGAGGCGCAAGCCGCGCCGGCTCCGGTGGAAACCGTGGCTCCGGCCGCAGTGGTCGAGACGCCGGCCGCCGAGCCGGCGCCGCAAGCCGAGATCGTCGAACCGCAGCCGATCGTAGCAGCGGTTACGCCGGCGGCGGAACCGGCGGAACCTGCGAAACCCGCGGCGGCCGAGGCGCCTGTCGCCGCCGCACCGCTGGCGACACAGGCTCCGCACGCGGTACGCAATGGCGCCGTGTCGGCGGAAGCCCTGAAACCGGTGCTGGAACAAGCCGGTCTCGTCTGGGTGAACACCGACGCCGAGAAGCTGCGCGCAGCGCAGGAAGCCGCTGCGCAGGCGGCCAAGCCGGCCCGCGTGGTGCGCGAGCGCAAGCCGTTGCCGCCGCTCGATAGCGCGCCGATGCAACAAGTGGAAACGGGCAAGCACACGCAGTAAGCCGCCCCGTCGTCCTCGAAAAGCCCGCCTTCATCGGCGGGCTTTTTTTATGCGCGAGGAAAGCAGGCTGGACACCGCGCCGGACGCGGCTCCCCGTATACCCGCAGAGGCGCCAGGGCTCCATCAGTCGCGCAATGCATTTCCGATAGAATGAACAGGCCGCTTTTCATTCCAGCACCGAGCCAGGCCATTCATGTCCCGACGCATCATCCCTGTTGCCGATCTCAGCGCGGTGCCGGTCATCTCCGGCCCGGCGCAGGCGCCCAGCGGCGCGTTGCACGACACGCTCGCCCGGCCGCTGCGCGACCTGCGCATTTCGGTGACGGACCGCTGCAATTTCCGCTGCGTCTACTGCATGCCTCGCGCCGTGTTCGATAAGGACTACGCGTTCCTGCCGCACAGCGCGTTGCTGAGCTTCGAGGAAATCGAGCGCCTCGCGCGGCTCTTCGTCGCGCATGGCGTCGAGAAAATCCGGCTCACGGGCGGCGAGCCGCTACTGCGTAAAAACCTCGAATTCCTGATCGAACGGCTCGCGCGGCTCTCCACGCCGGCAGGCCGCCCGCTCGATCTGACGCTGACCACCAACGGCTCGCTGCTCGCGCGCAAAGCGCAAAGCCTGAAAGACGCCGGCCTGAGCCGCGTGACCGTGAGTCTCGACGCGCTCGACGACACGCTGTTTCGCCGCATGAACGACGCCGACTTCGCCGCGGCGGACGTGCTGGAGGGCATCGCCGCGGCGCAAGCGGTCGGCCTCGCGCCGGTCAAGGTCAACATGGTGGTCAAGCGCGGCACCAACGACAGCGAGATCCTGCCGATGGCGCGCCATTTCAAAGGCTCCGGCGCGGTGCTGCGCTTCATCGAATACATGGATGTCGGCAGTTCGAACGGCTGGAACATGACCGAGGTGCTGCCGTCCGCCGACGTGGTCGCGCGCATTGCCGAGCATTTCCCGCTCGTGCCGCTCGAAGCGCACAGCGCTGCCGAGACCGCCCAGCGCTGGGGTTATGCCGACGGCAGCGGCGAGATCGGCGTGATTTCGAGTGTGACGCGCGCCTTTTGCGGCAGTTGCACGCGAGCGCGTCTATCGACTGAGGGCAAGCTGTATCTGTGCCTGTTTGCATCGTCCGGTCACGATCTGCGTGCGTTGCTGCGCGCCGGGGCGAGCGACGTCGAGATCGCCACCGCCGTCGCCGAAATCTGGCAAAGCCGCGGCGATCGTTATTCGCAACTGCGCGGCAGCAGCGCAGCCGAACCCCACGCGCAGGAAGGCCGCCGCGTGGAAATGTCGTACATCGGCGGTTGAGCCGCGGCGCATGAAGCCAGGCCGCGAACACATCACGGGGCTGGTGCTCGCCGGCGGCCGCGGCATGCGCATGGGCGGTGCCGACAAGGGTCTGCAGGCGCTGCATGGCGAACCGCTCGCCGCGCATGTGCTGAAGCGCCTCGCACCGCAAGCCGGCGCGCTGCTGATCAGCGCCAATCGTCATCCCGAGGCGTACGCCGCGCTTGGCGCGCCGTTCGGCGCCACGGTAGTGGCCGATACCCTGCCCGGCTTTCCCGGCCCGCTGGCCGGGCTGCTCGCGGGGCTGCGCGCGGCCGGCAGCGCTTACGTGCTCAGCGCGCCGTGCGACACGCCTGGCCTGCCCGACGACCTCGGCACCCGCCTCGCGCACGCGCTCGATTCGAGCGAGGCCGACATCGCCACGGTCACGACCTGCGACGCGCAAGGTCAAGTCTCCCTTCATCCGGTGTTCGCGTTGCTGCGCACCGATCTCGCGGACGACCTGTCCGCCTTTCTGGACGCCGGTGAGCGCAAGGTGCGCGCGTGGTACGCGCGCCACAAGACGGTGGAAGTCGCCTTTACCGACGAGCGCGCGTTTTACAATATCAATTCGTTACAAGAACTCGCCGACCTCGAGCGTCATTGAGGCCCCGGTTGAAATCCCGCTCCGGCCGCACGGCAACAGCCGCTCCCGCCTTCGGCCGCGACGTCCAGCTCTTCATGACCACGCTTAACGAATTTTCCCGCTGCGTCGCGCAGTACGATCCCCACGCGCTACCGGTTTCGGCCGCCCAGGCGATCGTCCGGCAGTGGGCGACGCCGGTCACGGCAATCGAACGCGTGCCGTTGCGCGACGCGCTCGACCGCGTGCTGGCCGCCGATATCGTGTCGCCGATCGACGTCCCCTCGCACGACAACTCCGCGATGGACGGCTACGCGTTCAACCGCGCGGCGCTGGCAAGCAATGCGTCCGCCGTCGAGTTGGCGATCGTCGGCAAGGCGCTGGCCGGGCATCCGTTCGCGGGCCGCGTGGAGGCGGCGACGCAATGCGTGCGCGTCATGACGGGCGCCTCGATGCCGGCGGACTGCGACACGGTGGTGCCGCAGGAGCTCGTCGAACGGGCCGCCGACGCCGCCTCGATCCACTTCGCGGCGAATGCCGTCGCCGCCGGCGCCAACCGGCGCCGCGCCGGTGAAGACCTCGCGCGCGGTCATGCGGCACTGCGCGCCGGGCGCATCATGCGGGCGTCGGACCTCGGCCTGCTGGCGTCGCTTGGCATCGGGGAAGTCAACGTGCGGCGGCGCTTGCGCGTCGCCTTCTTCTCGACCGGCGACGAATTGCGCTCGCTCGGCGAACCGCTCGACCCGGGTTCCGTCTACGACAGCAACCGCTACACGCTGTTCGCGATGCTCCGGCGCCTGAACATGGACACGCTCGATCTCGGCGTGGTGCGCGACGAGCCCGCCGCGCTAAAGGCCGCGCTGCGCAGCGCCGCGGCCAGCGCCGACGTGGTGTTGACCTCGGGCGGCGTCTCGGTCGGCGAGGCGGATTTCACCAAACAACTGCTGCAGACATTCGGCGACGTCGCCTTCTGGAACCTGGCAATGCGACCCGGCCGGCCGCTCGCTTTCGGCCGCGTCTGGTCCGGCGAGCGACCGGGGCTCGGGCTTCCCGCGCTATTCTTCGGTTTGCCGGGCAACCCGGTCGCGGTGATGGTGACGTTCTATCAGATCGTGCGCGAGGCGCTGTTGCTGATGTCGGGCGCGACGCCGCAGCCGCTGCCGGTCATTCACGCCGCCAGCCGCCAGGCGATCCGCAAGCGCGCCGGGCGCACCGAATTCCAGCGCGGCGTCGCCGCACGAGACGCGCAGGGGCAATGGCACGTCACGCCAACCGGTTCGCAAAGCTCCGGCGTGCTGAGTTCGATGAGCGAGGCGAATTGTTTCATCGTGCTCGGGCACGATGAAGGCGACATTGCCGAGGGAGAGCGCGTCGCTATCATGTTGTTCGACGGCCTCATCTGACGCCTCGCCCGCCGAAGGCGTCCATTACCGGTCATTTGCAGCTGTACCCATTACCACTACGACATATACGGGTTTGACTTATATGAAAAAACAGATCTCGTTCATCGCACCGGGACAAACGGCCAAAGCGCTCATCCTTGTTTACCTGACCTTCTCGGTGCCGATCGTGCTGCTGGGCGTCCTCGTCGCGTTCATCCGGTACGGCTCGGTGGAACTGAGCACGGTGTTCAGCGCGCTGCTGCTCAATGCGATCCTCGGTTTCATCTTGTTGTGGATCGCATGCCACGCGTATAACTGGGTGGCTTCGCGCTTCGGCGGCATCGAAATCCAATTGACCGACGTGCCGGAAGAAGCCTGATGTCCGCGACGATCCGCCCCGCCACGCCGGCGGACACCGGCGCGATCTTCGCGCTGGCGTACGAACTGGCGGAATTCGAAAAGCTCACGCACATCTTTGCCGCGACGGAAGACGGTTTGCGTGACGCGCTGTTCGGCGCGCGGCCCTCGATCGAGGCGCTGGTGGCCGAAAACGAAGGCCGCATCGTCGGCTATGCGCTGTTCTTCCACAATTACTCGAGTTTCGTCGGCAAGCGCGGGCTGTATCTCGAAGACGTTTACGTGCAACCGAGCCAACGCGGCAGCGGTCTGGGCACGGCGCTGTTGCGGCGTCTCGCGGCATTGGCCGTGGAACGGCGGTGCGGGCGATTCGAATGGACCGTGCTGGACTGGAACCAGCCGGCCATCAGCTTCTACGAAAAAATGGGCGCGACGGTCATGCCGGATTGGCGTGTCGTGCGGCTGACGGGGGATGCGCTCGAACGGCTGGCCCAAGGAGTGGCGGCCTGACTCAGCGCCACGTCCCAAGCCGAAGGAGCACCCCAACCACCTCAGTGCTCCTCGGACTCCACGCCCGATAACGCATCACCGAGCAAACCGCTCGCCTCTTCGCCCGGCAGCGCCTCGACATCGCGCAGCTTGCGGGTCATGACGCGAGTGCGCGTTTCCGCGGCTTCGATCGAACGCGTGACGGTTTCCAACTGCGCCTTGGTCCTCGCCAGCACGTCGCCGAATTTGCCGAACTCCGTTTTTACCGCGCCGAGCACCTGCCACACCTCGCTCGAACGCCGCTCGATTGCGAGCGTGCGAAAACCCATCTGTAAACTATTGAGCAATGCGGTGAGCGTGGTCGGACCGGCGATCGTCACGCGATAGTCGCGCTGCAGCAGATCGGTGAGACCCGGCCGACGCAACACCTCCGCGTACAGGCCTTCGGTCGGCAGGAACAGCAGCGCGAAATCGGTGGTGTACGGCGGCGACACGTATTTCTCCGCGATGCTGCGCGCCTCGGCGCGAATGCGCGCTTCGAGCGCGCGCGACGCCTCTTCCACCGCGATCGGATCGGCGCGCTCCTGCGCTTCGATCAGGCGCTCGTAGTCTTCGCGCGGAAACTTGGCGTCGACCGGCAACCAGACCGGCGTAGCCGAATCCCCCTGCTCGGCCCGCCCCGGCAGCTTGATCGCAAATTCGACGCGCTCGGCGCTCTTCGGCACGGTCGCGACATTTTTCGCGTACTGGTCCACGGTGAGCATCTGTTCGAGCAGGGCCTCGAGCTGCACCTCGCCCCATGTGCCGCGCGTCTTGACGTTGGTGAGCACCTTCTTCAGATCGCCGACGCCGGCAGCCAGCGTTTGCATTTCACCCAGCCCGCGATGCACCTGTTCGAGCCGGTCGGACACCAGCTTGAACGACTCCCCGAGGCGCTGTTCCAGCGTGGCGTGCAATTTTTCGTCGACGGTGCGGCGCATTTCCTCGAGCTTGGTCGAGTTGTTCGCTTCGATATCCTTCAGCCGCTGTTCGATGGTCGCGCGCACCTCGGCGAAGCGGCGATCGTTCGCCTCGGTGACTTGCCCGAGTTGCAAGCTCAGCGTCTCGCCGAACTGCCTGAGCGTTCGAGCCTGTTCGTCGCGCGCCTGTTGCGCCTGCTGCTGCAGGCTGTGACGCACCGCGTCGAGTTGCTGCGCGAAACCGTCGATCTTGCCGCCCTGCACCGTCGTCATACTGCTGAACTGCGAGGCCAGCGTTTGTTGAAAGTGCGCGAAGCCGCCGCTCTGCTCGGCACGCGACACGCGCGCCGTCTCGGTGATGTCGTTGCGCAGTTGCCGTTCGAGCCGCTCGTAAGCGTGCGCCTGCGCATCGGCGGCGGCGTCGATACGTTCGCCAAGCAACTCGAATTGCTCGCGCTCGTCGACGCGGCCTTGCCCGCGCATCAACAACGCCAATGCGATCACCAAGGCGATCGCCAGCACCGCGACGGCCGCCACCAGAAGCATTGTCATGAGCGCGCCCGGCCGATGACCTCGGGATTGATCGGGTTCGGCGGCCGGCCGGCGCGCGGGCCTTCGCCCAGCGCCGCGATCAAATTGTCCGCGGCGAGATTCGCCATCGCGCGGCGCGTGGCTTCTGTCGCGCTGGCGATGTGCGGCGTCAGCACGACATTCGGCACCGTCAGCAGGTCGGGATTCAGCTTCGGCTCGCCTTCGAATACATCGAGACCGGCCGCCGCGATCTGTTTCGAGCGCAGCGCCTCGACCAGCGCCGCGTCGTCGACGATCCCGCCGCGCGCGATGTTGGTGAGCGTCGCGCTCGGCTTCATGAGCGCGAGTTCGGCCGCGCCGATCGTGTGATGATTTTCCTGCGTGTACGGCAACACGAGTACGACGTGATCGGCACGCCGCAGCAAGTCCTGCTTCGACACGTATTCGGCATTCAACTCGGCTTCGATCTCCGGCGCGACGCGCGAACGGTTGTGATAGATCACCTGCATGTTGAAGCCTTTCGCGCGCCGCGCCAGCGCCTGGCCGATCCGGCCCATGCCGATCACGCCGAGCGTGGAACCGTACAGATCGCCGCCGAGAAACGCGTCATACGCCCACTTCTCCCATTTGCCCGCGCGCAGCCAATGCTCCGATTCGGCGATGCGGCGTGCCGCCGCCATCATCAGCGCCCAGCCGAAATCGGCGGTGGATTCGTTCAGCACGTCCGGCGTATTGGTGCCGAGCACGTTCGCCGCGTTGAACGCCGCCATATCGAAGTTGTTGTAGCCCACCGCCATGTTCGACACCACGCGCAAACGCGGCGCCGCCGCGAGCACGGCCGCGCCGACCGGATCGCCCGCGGTCAGCGCGCCGTCCCTATCAGCGAGACGGCGCGTGAATTCATCGGCGGGCAATACGTCGCCCTGATTCCAGTCGACGTCGAAATACTGCTTGAGCCGTTCGATCACATCGGGAAAGATCGGACGGGCGACGAGGATCTTCTGCATTGCAATTCTCCGAATAGCGCGTCGAGTCCACTGTCTCGGCGTCAAAGCCTGCGTCAAAAAAAGAGCCATCCGGTCACGACGAAGAGCGGCAACAACACCGCGCCGGACCAGCCCAGATACGCAAAGAAACCCGGCATGCGAACGCCGCGCGACTCCGCGATCGCTTTCACCATGAAGTTCGGCGCATTGCCGATATACGTGTTCGCACCCATGAACACCGCGCCGGCCGAAATCGCGGCGAGCGTGGTGGCGCCGGTGGTCATGAGCGTTTGCGCATCGCCGCCGGCCAGGTTGAAGAACACCAGGTAGGTCGGCGCATTGTCGAGAAACGAAGACAACAGACCCGTCGCCCAGAAATACATCGCGTCGTGCGGCTGACCGCTCGAGTCGTTGACCAGATGGACGATGCCCGCGAAGGCGCCCGCCTCACCCGCGCGCAGGATCGTGATGACCGGCGCGATGGTCAGGAAGATACCGGCGAACAGCTTGGCGACCTCTTCGATCGGCGCCCAGTTGAAATCATTGCCCGCGCGAGCCGCACGCGGCGTGAATGCCAGCGAGAGCAGCGTGACGCCGATTAGCGCGATGTCGCGCACCGCATTTTGCAAGGCGACGTGCGTGCCGAACACGTCGAACGTCACGCCCGGTTTCCACAGCCCGCTCATCAGCACCAGCGCGATCACCGCGGCCAGAAACAGAAAGTTGATCTTGCCGTCCATGCCGAGCGACGGCGAGTCCGGTGTGGGATCGAGAAAGCGCGAACGCTCTTCCTCGCGCCGATGAAAATAGTACGAGTCCAGTGCATAAAATCCGGCGAGCAACACGCTGCAAACGAACAGCATGGGCAGCGCGAGATGCGTGGTGGTCCAGAAGAAACTCACGCCTTGCAGGAAACCGAGAAAGAGCGGCGGGTCGCCCAACGGCGAGAGCGAACCGCCCGCGTTCGCCACCAGGAAGATGAAGAACACCACCACGTGAACGACGTGCTTGCGGTTGTCGTTGGCGCGCAGCAATGGACGGATCAGCAGCATCGCGGCGCCGGTGGTGCCCATGATGCTGGCGAGGACGGTGCCGAGCGCAAGAATCGCCGTGTTCAGGCGCGGCGTGCCATGCAGATTGCCGCGCACGCAGATGCCGCCCGCCACCGTGTAGAGCGCGCTCAGCAACACGATGAACGGAATGTATTCCTCGAGCAACTGATGCACCAGCGTGCCGAGCGCGACGCCCGCGCCGAACGTGAGCGCGAACGGCACGAGAAACACAAGCGCCCACGCTGCCGTGATCTTGCCGAAATGGTGATGCCAGAACCTTGGGGCGAGCAGTGGAAACGCCGCGATCGACAGCAACACGCCGGCGAACGGCAGACCCCATAGCGCCGACAAGGTCGCGCCCTCGAGCGTCGCGGCGCTGGCGAGTCGAGGCCAACCCGCGAGCGTCAGTACGGCGGCGAACATCATGCTCGCCGACACGGCATGCCGTTTCATATTCTTGAAGTCCTTGTCATGACCGACGGCGACTGGTGCCGTGAAAGCCAGCCGCTCGCCCACTCAGGCGCCCTGCACGACGATCACATGAACCCGGTAAGGTCCATGCGCGCCCAGCACGATGGTCTGTTCGATATCGCCGGTGCGCGAAGGCCCGGAGATGAAATTGACGGCGCGCGGAAGTTCGCCGCGCTCGCTGCGGATCAAGGCGAATGCCTCTTCGTGTCCCGCGACGATGCGCGAAGCCGGCACGATCGCAATGTGCGTTTCCGGCAGCAGGCCCGCCGATGCATAGGTCTGCGGCCCAGACAGCAAGACCAGCGTGCCGGTCTCGGCGGTCGCGCAGAAGCAGCCGGTGAGACCGACCACGTCGCCGTCTCGCGGCTTGCGGAACTCGACGGCAAGACCGGCTTCGTCCCACGGCAGGTCTTGCAGCGTTTGCCATGCGATCGCCTGCAGCGGCAACGCATGTTGCGTGAGGTAGCGATGCGCCGCGGCCGGCGCTTCGCTCAATGCCTGAACCGTGTCGACCGTGGTCGCCATTTTCTGCGCTTCCTCGATGAAGCGCGCGCTCAGATCGGCCGGCATCTCCGGGCGCGGGCCTGACGGATGACGCGCGAGATAGTCCGCCGCTGCCTCGCGCTCGGAAGCGGACGGCTCGGGCTCGCGCCCTTGCGCCGCGCGGATGCGCGCCAGGATGTTGCGGCGGGCAATCGATGTGTCCATATGCGAGATCCTCGTGTCGACAGCCGTGCGATGTGACGAGAATTATACCGGCCACCCCGCGCGCGAACACCTTGGCCGAACGGCCAGGCTGCGCGTGGGAGCCGCGTATGAACCGCGTTAATTCACGTCTTCTTCCACCGGCTGCGCGATGCCGAACACCTGCCGCAGATAGGCGAGATAGGCTTTGTCGTCGCACATGTTCTTGCCCGGCGAATCGGACAGCTTCGCCACCGGCTGACCGTTGCAGCGAACCATCTTGATGACGATCTGCAGCGGGTTATAACCCAGGTCGTTGGTCAGATTGGTGCCTACACCGAACGCCAGCTTGCAGCGCCCGCGGAAACGCTCGTACAGTTGCAGCACCTTCGGAATGTCGAGCGCGTCGGAGAACACGAGGATCTTGGTGCGCGGGTCGCAGCGGTTTGCCTCGTAGTGCTTGAGCAGACGCTCGCCCCAGTCGAACGGGTCGCCGGAATCATGACGCGCGCCGTCGAACAGCTTGCAGAAGTACATGTCGAAGTCGCGCAGAAACGCCTGCATGCCGTACACGTCGGACAGCGCGATACCCAGGTCGCCGCGATATTCCTTCGCCCACATTTCAAAGCCGAAGGTTTGCGAGTCGCGCAGCCGCGGCCCGAGCGCCTGGCATGCCTGCAAATACTCATGCGCCATCGTGCCGAGCGGCGTGAGGCCGTGTTTCATTGCGTAGAAGACGTTGCTGGTGCCGGCGAACTGTTCGCCCAGACCGTCTTTCAGCGTGAGGATCACCTCTTCGTGCCACTGCTTCGAGAAACGGCGGCGGGTGCCGTAGTCGGCGATCTTGCAGTCGGCGAATTCCGGGCGCGCGCCTAGCAGTTTCATCTTGTCGACGAGACGCCCGCGCCCTTCGCCGTAAGCCGGCTCCTGCTGCGTATTGCGGAAGTACACCTCATTGACGATCGCCAGCATCGGGATCTCGAACAGGATCGTGTGCAGCCACGGCCCCTTGATCTCGATGTCGATTTCGCCATTGCCCTTGGGCGACGGTTCAATCGATATGTATTTCTCGTTCAGATGGAACAGCGCGAGAAACTCGATGAAATCGCCCTTGATGAAGCGCATGCGCCGCAGGTAGTCGAGTTCGTCGTCGGTGAAACGCAGTTGGCACAGCTTGCGCATCTCGGCGTGAATCTCGCCGATGTACGGCACGAGATCGACATTCGGCGTACGGCAGCGGAAGCGATACTCCACGTTCGCCGCGGGAAAGTGATGCAACACCACTTGCATCATCGTGAACTTGTACAGATCGGTGTCGAGCAGCGAAGTAATAATCATGATGGTGCGAACTGGACCGCGATAGAAACGGAAGGCCTGACATGGAAGGCCCGACTTGCCCATGCGCATGCGACGCGCCCCGAGCGCGCCGACTGATGCATGTTACCCGAATGCGCCCCCATTCAGCGCGCCGCCGGGCGGCTCTTGCCGGAGCCCATAAACTAATCACGAAAACGTATAAAAGGCGCTATCCGATGCTGCATGCGGCTCTTGACGTTACGTTACAATAACCCTTTTGGCGCTTGGCGCCGTTCTCTGATCCGCATGCAGGAGCTGCCTGAATGACTCACGTTGTGACCGAAAGCTGCATCAAGTGCCGCTATACCGACTGCGTCGATGTGTGCCCGGTGGACTGCTTTCGCGAAGGTCCCAACTTCCTCGCGATCGACCCCGACGAATGTATCGACTGCGCCGTGTGCGTGGCCGAATGCCCGGTGAACGCCATTTACGCCGAAGAAGACGTGCCGGGCGACCAGCAGAACTTCATCGAACTGAATGCCGATCTGGCGAAGAACTGGCCGAGCATCACCAAGACAAAAGCGCCGCTGCCGGAAGCCGACGAGTTCAAGGACGTGAAGGAAAAGCTCGCGCTGCTCGTCCGCTGAGCGTTGCGGCGCGTAAGCACAAGGTATTGACAGGCGCGTAAGCTGCTCCTACAATTTCGTTTCTCTGCTGTTGTTGTTCTGTTCCTCGATAGCTCAGTCGGTAGAGCGCCGGACTGTTAATCCGTAGGTCCCTGGTTCGAGCCCAGGTCGAGGAGCCAAGAATTGCAAAGGCCCGTTAACCAAGACGGGCTTTTTTATGTAGATCAGGTTGTACTGCTGTTCCTCGATAGCTCAGTCGGTAGAGCGCCGGACTGTTAATCCGTAGGTCCCTGGTTCGAGCCCAGGTCGAGGAGCCAAAATTCTGGAAGGCCCGCATCCGTGCGGGCCTTTTTGTTTTGGCGTGGCGCTCGCCTGCGTCGATCGCACTCGCCCCCGTGACCGGCACGCCGTTATACGATGGCGGTTTCCCGGCGTGCATGTCACGCTCGGTCCCGGCATCCCGTCCATGCGTCCAATCCCGACGCTCATTCACGACCCTCTCATGAAACCGATCTCGTCGCTCCTCGCGCTCGCAGTTGCCGCCGCACTAGTCCTCATACCGACGGCACACAGCGAGGAAGTCGCCAGCGTCAATACCAACTTCCGCATCACCGGTTCGGACCGCGTGGTCGTCGAGGCTTACGACGATCCCGCGGTTCAAGGCGTGACCTGCTACGTGTCGCGAGCGCGCACCGGCGGCGTCAAAGGCACGCTCGGCATCGCGGAAGATCCGACGGAGGCGTCCATCGCCTGCCGGCAAGTCGGCGCCATCCATTTCACCGGCCCGCTCAAGCAGCAAGCCGACGTGTTCTCCGTGAGCATGTCGCTGATCTTCAAGTCGCTGCACGTGGTGCGGGTGGTCGACGCGAAGCGCAACGCGCTGGTGTATCTGACCTACAGCGACCGGGTCGTCAGCGGCAGCGCGAAGAACAGCGTGAGCGCGGTGCCGATGCCGGCCGGCACGACGATCCCGGTCAGGTAAGCGCCGCACCTACGGCAAACCGCACGCAAGATACGCGTATCGGCCCACGCGCCGGCAGGTCACGGCGCGCTACACTGGGCAGTCTTGCCGGACCTTCACCATGACCGCCGCCCATCGCTTTCAGGACTCCGCCCGTTACTGGCGCACGCCGCTTCTGCCCGGCGCGGACCTGCTCACGGCCGAATACCACGACCACGAGTTCACGCCGCATTGGCACGACGCATACACGATTCCCGTGATCGTGGCGGGCGCCGAGGGCTATCGCTATCGCGGAACGGATTATGTTGCCGAGGCCGGCAGCGTCCCGATCATCAATCCGGGCGAATTGCACACGGGCTCGAGAGCCGTCGAGGCCGGCTGGCGCTATCGGGTGATGTATGCGCCGGTGCATTTCATTCACGCGCTCGCCGATGAAGTCGCCGGCAAGCGAGAGGCGCTGCCGTGGTTCGCACCCGGCGTGATCCGCGACGCCGATCTCGCACGACGGTTGGCGCGAGCGCATCGTCTGCTGGAGGCGGGCGACGACGCGCTCGCCGCCGAGGCCGCCATGTTCGACGCGTTGTCCACGCTATTGGTCCGCTACGCGCAAACGCAGCCGGAGCCTGCGCGCCTCGCTACCGACGACGTCCGCGTGGCGATCATGAAAGAGCGTCTCGCGGGCGACCTCGTCGCGCCCGTCACGCTGACGGATGTCGCGCGTGCGGCGGGCCTCTCGCCGTTTCACGCGGCGCGCCTTTTCACGCGGGCCACCGGCCTGCCGCCCCACGCGTGGCGCAATCAGGTGCGTCTGCAACGCGCGCTTGCGCCGCTGCGCGCCGGCGTTTCGGTGACGGAGGTCGCCGCCGTCAGCGGCTTCACCGATCAAAGCCATTTCACGCGGCATTTCCGGCGCATGTTCGGGGTGCCGCCTGGGCGCTGGCAAGGGCGCTGAAGCGGCGCGGGCGAGCGGCGTGGGCGTTGACCCCCTTCGGGGCAACAACGCAGCCGCTCTTCGCCCACTGCTTGCTGCCCCCGCCTTCTGCCCGTTGCCCGTTGCGCTCTGCCGTCCTCTTCGCCCTCCGCCCTCCGCCCTCCGCCCTCCGCCCTCCGCCCTCCGCCCTCCGCCCTCCGCCCTTCGCTCTCCGCCCCTCGCCCTCGCCCTC
>NZ_FRAB01000049.1 GCF_900142195.1 Paraburkholderia terricola | reverse complement strand
GTTCGCCACTCGCCACCAGGGTTGCCCCCGTGCTGCCGTTCGACTTGCATGTGTAAGGCATGCCGCCAGCGTTCAATCTGAGCCAGGATCAAACTCTTCAGTTCAATGCCTGTTACTGTTTTTCGGTTGTTTTACCAACCGGTCGCTCACTCAACGTACTGACGAATGATCATCCTGTCTTTCAACAGGAAAACCTTCCTTTCATTACTGTGTGAGACTTGATACTTTCGCTCCCGGCAGACCCCGAAGAATCCACCGCGCGCCGCGCATCAAGCGCCCACACTTATCGGCTGTTAGTTTTTAAAGATCGCTTACGCATTCACCACCGTCACGACGCCACCTTCAACCACCCGGCACCGCTTCGTTCTGCGTCGCTGCATCTGCAGCAGAGAAACGAGATTATGGAGAACGACTGACACGTCGTCAACCCCCTTTGGTGAATTTTCTTTCCGGCAAGCGCCAATCGTCGCCACAAACACACCTCGTCTATATGTAGCGAGATCGCGGAAACGACTCTGTCGCATGTGAGGACGAACGACTTCGTCTATAGTGAGAGACTCGCCCTTGACCACGGCGCGCCGATCATCATCAAAAACCCACACACGCAACTGCCCGCGTAGCCGGCGGGCCAGAAAACGGGCCTGCGACAAACGTGCACGACAAATTGACCTGCGCACAACGCGCGCGAAGGCGCAAGCTCGTATATAATGCGAGCCGCGCGAATTTCGCACATGTCTATCGGCCCGCTTCGAGCGGGCTCATCTTTTTTGCTCCCCAGAGCACACCCAAACAACCGCGTTGAGTCACTCAGGTGATGTTGAGCCATGCTCGAAACGCCTGACGGTAGCGTCTTGCGTCTCATAGCGAAGCCTCTAGAGGAGAATACGTGAACCCTTTTGATCGCGAAGATTCGCAACACGAAGCCGCCAGCTACACGCCCAAGGCGCCCTCGGGCCGCACGGCCAAGGGCAAGGGCGCGGGCAAAGCGATCCCCGTGGCGGCAGAATTGCCGCCGCAGCAGGCTGAAGAACGTCAGCGCCAGATGCGTGCGCTCATCCAGTTGGGCAAGGAGCAAGGCTACCTGACCCACGCGCAGATCAACGACCACCTGCCCGACAACTTCACGCAAACGGCGGCGATCGACAGCATCGTCAGCGCGTTCAACGACATGGGCGTGCAGGTCTACGAGCAGGCCCCGGACGCGGAAACGCTGCTGCTCAACTCGAACACCCCTGCCGTGGTGTCGGACGATCAGGCAGACGAGGAAACCGAAGTCGCGTTGTCGACGGTCGATTCGGAATTCGGCCGCACGACGGACCCCGTGCGCATGTACATGCGCGAAATGGGCGCAACCGAACTGTTGACCCGCGCCGGCGAAATCGCGATTGCCAAGCGCATCGAAGACGGTCTGCACGAAATGGTGCAGGCGATCGCCGCTTGCCCGCTCGCGATCTCCGCGATTCTGGCGAGCGCGCAGCAGGTTGCCGACGGCGAGTTGCGCATCGACGAACTGGTCGACGGTCTGAATGAAGACACGCTCGCGGCCGAAGAAGACAACGCCGCCCCGGACGCAGCAGCGGACGTCGACACGGACACGAGCGACGATGACGACAGCGATAACGACGACGACATCGCCCCGGCCGATTCCTCGGCTGCCGACGAAGCACGCCTGAAGCAACTCACGAGCGACTGCCTCGAGATCTTCGCTCAGGTCGGCATGCTGTCCGACCAGATGAACGCCTCGCACACGCGCGGCGACGTCAGCTCGAAAGCCTATCAGCGCGCACGCGAGGAGATCCAGCAGCACCTCGCGAAGATCCGCTTCACGGCGCGCACCATCGACCGCCTGTGTGGCGACGTGCAACACCAGGTCGCGCAGGTTCGCGCGATCGAGCGCAACATTCTGCAAATCGCGGTGACGAAGAGCGGCATGCCGCGCGAGAAGTTCATCGAATCGTTTGGCGGTCACGAAGCCGATCTCGGCTGGACGGAACGCGCGGCGCGCGGCGCGTCGGCATACGGTGCGGCGCTGGAGCGCCATCTGCCGGCGATCCAGGCGGAACAGCAAAAGCTGATCGACATCGAGGCAACCGTCTCCCTGCCGCTCAAGCATCTGAAAGAGATCAACCGCCAGATGGTCGCGGCCGAATCGAAGATGCGCAAGGCCAAGAGCGAGATGATCGAGGCAAATTTGCGTCTCGTGATCTCGATCGCGAAGAAATACGTGAACCGCGGCATGCTATTCCTCGATCTGATCCAGGAAGGCAACATCGGCTTGATGAAAGCCGTGGACAAGTTCGAATACCGGCGCGGCTGGAAATTCTCCACGTATGCAACGTGGTGGGTTCGTCAGGCCGTCACGCGTTCGCTCGCCGACCAGGCCCGCACGATCCGCGTGCCGGTGCACATGATCGAGACGATCAACAAGCTCAACCGCATCTCGCGCGAGATCCTCCAGCAAACCGGTCAGGAAGCGCATCCTTCCGTGCTGGCCGAACGCATGGAGCTGTCGGAAGAGAAAGTGCGCGGCATTCTGAAGATCGCCAAGCAGCCGGTGTCGATGGAAACGCCGGTGGGCGACGACGGCGACGCCACGCTCGGCGACATGATCGAGGATTCGGCGGCGTCATCGCCGGCCGACGCGGCCATGCAAGCCGATTTGCGCGCCGCCATCGACGACGCGCTCGACTCGCTGTCGCCGCGCGAAGCGAAGGTGCTGCGCATGCGTTATGGCATCAACACGAAGTCGGACCATACGCTTGAAGAAGTGGGCAAGCAGTTCGACGTCACGCGCGAGCGGATTCGTCAGATCGAGAGCAAGGCCATGCGCAAGCTGATGCACCCGAGCCGCGCCGATCGACTGAAGTCGTTCCTCGACCGCTAAGAAACAGCGCTTGCCGTGCCTCACGCACGGCAAGCGCCCCCTCCGCCTCAAACCCGCCTCGACACCCATTCAAACCAGCAGCGAGATGATCCCGCCGATGGTGATTCCCGCTGCCAGCCAACGACCCGCCGTATAAAACGCGTTGTGTTCCTCATGAGGCTCGTCCGGACGCTCGAGACCGAGCGTGCCGTATGCAAACGACTGAACCGCCGAAACATTGGGCGCCGCGGCATCTTCTGCCGCTGAATCGCCTGCTGCGTCGTCGTTGACCGCCTTCCCCTCTTGTGCCGCCGTTGCCGCGCCCTCCGCAGAGATATGGACGGCCTCGTCCTGCGCGGACGTTTCAGCCGTCGCCCTGGTTTGAACCGCCGCATCGTCGGCCGCGCGCGAGTTTTTCATCGCCGCGCGTCCCGGTTCCGGCAGTGTGGACGACAACGCACTGTCGATTTGCATAGCAATCTCCGTTCATTTCGCTCAAGGCATGCATTGCCCAACCCGTCGCGGAAGTTCAACAGCACGGCGGGTTACAAGTTCTATCGACGCCCACGGCGCGAATCTTGAGCAACAGTAAGGAACAGTAAGCGCGAGCACCGGCCGCACCTCGCCGACGGTTGCGTAATTTCGACCAGTAACGGTTGCCGAGATTACCGGCGCGATCGCCGACGCGCATGGGGCATACTCCTTGCGCGCTCTGTGCCCAGGTTTCTCCCAGGAGCACACCATGACCACGCTCGATCCCAAGGAACCGGCACCCGCGGCAGCCAGGCAAGGTGCAAAGATCGTTGGAACCGGCATCGGCGAAGGTCCCGGTCCGGATGTGATGGCCGCTTCCACGCTAGATGGAAACAAGGTGATGTCATCGGACGGCGAATATATCGGCAAGATCTCCGACATCATGCTCGACGTCCGCGGCGGACGTATCGCTTATGCGGTGCTCTCGAGCGGCGGCTTTCTCGGCGTGGGCGACACGCTCCATGCAATACCCTGGAACGCGCTCACGCTCGACACCGACGACAAATGCTTCGTGCTCGACGCACCCGCCGAGCGCATCGGAAGCGCGCCGGGCTTCGATAGGGACAACTGGCCGGCGATGACGGATACGCAATGGGGCACGTCCCTACACGCGTACTACAACCGGGCACCGTATTGGACTTGCGACGCCTGACGTCGTGGAAAAACGCGAGCGGGGATCACAAACTTCATACGAACGCAGGCACTGCTCTAAAAAACGCAGTGCCTGTCCCAACGCGACATCCGGCAAGGGAAATCTTGCGGACCCGCTTACGTCTTATCGCCAACGGAGCGGCTGCCCGCTGCATCGAGCTTGCTCTGCAAGGCTTCCTTGCGCGCGGCGATCTTCTTGCCGAGCGCGACCAGATCGCACTTCGTGCGCCGCAACTCCGGAAACAGTTCGCCTTCTTCTTCCTCGACGTGATGCAGCACCATCTCCGACATCACCTTGAAGGTCGCATTGAATCCCTTGTCACCGGCTTTCAGCGTCTCGAACTTCGTGATGAGTGTCTTGACCAGAAAGTGTTCGACATAAGCTTCCTCGACATCGAGCTTGCCGTCCTCCGGCAGTGCTGCTTGCGCCGCCGGGTACAGCAGTTCTTCCTCGATGATCGTGTGCACGGTCAATTCCTCGCACGCACGTTGGGCCAGCGTCGCTTTCTCTTCCAGATCGTCGCCCGCCTTTTCGAATGCCTCGAAAAGCTTCTCGACTGCGCGATGGTCCGCTTCGAGCAGCGCCAGCGCATCTTGCTCGCCCGGCGGTTGAGTAGCGGACTTCGTAGTGGTTTCAGCTTGTGCCATGTCGGTTCTCCCGTTAGAACAGCAGCACTTCTGCCACAGCATCGGCCATGCCCGAAGCGAGGAGTCGTGTGGCCGCGCGCACGCCGACGATTGCCCCCGCCCGTTTGCATTCCCGGACTATCGGCAGCGGGACCGGCCATGTCGGTTTGTCCACAGAAACCGTGCGCAAGCCTGTGGATATCCTGGGCAAGACTTGCGCAAGTCATTGAGCGAATTGAGATTCGAGCCGCTGACCGCACCGGGGTCTCGAGCGGCAAACACACGCCGCCTCACGGCATGACAAAGGTTTTCACGAGCGTCAATTCGCCGGCCTTTCGCAGCGGCACCCGCATCGTTTCGCTCTTTTCGTTCGGCGTATTTTCATTCGTGATGATGCTCACCTGGGCGACGGTCATGTCGCTGCCGCTGTTGCCGCTGCCGTAGTAATTCACGAACACCAGATACGTGCCCTTCAGCGGCGCGGCGGACGAATAAATCTCCGGCCCATAGCCGGTCGTCACGTCGACGTCGAGCGCGCCGCCGTTCGGCGCGACGCGTTCCCCGTACCAGGTATGCGCGCCGTCGGGCGACACGACGTGCAGATCCAGATCGGTGCCGTCGGTGTCCCACGCGAGCACCACGCGCAGCTTCGGCTGGGTCTTGCCGCTGTAGGCGTCGTAGAACTGCACGCGCTTGCGGCTGCCGTCCGGCGCGCGCAGTTCGACGCCGTTGCTGCCGGAAGGAAACGCGTAGGGCCGCGAGAACCTGCCATCTTCCTCCACGCGCTGCGGCAACGGCGTGCCGTCGACCACCAGCGTCGCCACCATGTTGCCCTTCTTCTTCGGCGCGTTGCGGATGTGTCCTTCGATCAGCGCGAATTTCGACTGGCCTTCCGGCGTCGACACGGATACCGCGGGGTAGTGCACGTCCTGCGTATAACGCTCGTTGTCGCCGCCCGTGTTGCGCCAGCCGTTCAACGGCGCGGCGAAGTCGACATCGCTCGCGTGCGCCGCCGGCACGGCCTGCAAACACGCAACGACGAGCACCCTGCAGCCGCCCTTCACCCACCCTGTCGTCTTGACCTTCATCGTTACCGCTCCTGTCCCGCTGTCATGCCGTTCGTCCGGCGTGTTTTGATTGAAACGCGTCCAGCACGACATGACTGAAAAAGAACGCATGTCGTGATTCATTGGATCGGATTGTCGGTACGGATCAGCGTGCGAGCGGTACGCTCGACGAACGTCTCATCGACGCCACGCGGATGATGCTGGAACGCGAGGTGAACATACTCGTGCGCCAGCGCGATACGGTCTTCCTCCGTCTGCAAGCGATACACGTACACGCGATTGCGCTGCGCGTCCGCATACGGCCGCCCTTCGCGCACGGCGCACACGGCGGGCAGATCGGGCGTCTCGTAGCCCGCCGCGCCGTCCATGCGCCGCGCCCACGACGGCGCATTGCGCCGCAGCCATTGCTGCGCGCCGGCCACCGCGATGCAATCGCCGGACAGCGGACTCTGGAACGCAGTCAACGTCGCCTGCGGCCAGGTGCGCGCGAGAATCGCGTCGAACGTGAGGCCGCCTTGCGCGGACGCCTTCGCGGCGAGCCAACTCATCTGCCCCGCTGCCGCCTTGTCGTGGTGATACTGAACCGGCACGCCGGTCAGCACGAGCGCGTCCGTCAGATCGGCGGCACGGCGCGCGGCGGCGCCTGGCGCGCGCGGTAGAACGCGCTGCGTGCCGCTGCTGTCGTCGATACGCAAGCAACCGTGATCGTGACTGCCGTGCTGCACCACGTAGGTACGCGCCGCCACCGCCAGTGCCTTGGCCGCTTCCGGCTGGCTCGTGTCGCCCTCCCGCTCGACCACGCGAGCAACGTAATCGTTCATGCCGAAGCGGCCGACAATTTGCGGCGCTCCGGTTGCGCTGCGATCGAGCCGCAATTCGCCGCGGCTTTGCACGCGCGCCCAATTGCCGTTGACGAAGCCCACGCGGAACTCGCCCCGCAGCGGACCGTCCGGCGCCGCCGCCGGCCCGCGGTCGCCGAGCACTTCACGAATCGGATAACGGCTGAAAAAATCGACCAGCACGCAGGCGCCGTCATCCGGCACGGTGACTTGCGTGAGCAGCGGCGCGATGCGCGGCGCGGCGGCGGCGAGCACGCGCGCGCTGCCGCCCGGGCCGCCCAGCCACACCGGCGTGCCGTCGACGAGCCAGCCCGCCGCGCCGCCGATGGATGCGCCGGGCCGCGCCGGGTCCGGCATCGTCCACGTCTTGGCGCGCAATACGCTGCCGTACAGCGACACCGTGCCCTCGCCGCGTCCGCTCGTCAGCACCGATACCAGCGTGCTCGCCGCCGCTTCGCGCGGCCGCGCGGGCATGGCTTGCAAGGCGGCGAGTAGATCGATCACCGGGACGCGCTGCGTCGGCGTCATCGCATGGAGGTTGCGCAGCCACGCGGGTGCGTGCGCGGCCGTCCAATACTTGCGCCAGTCGGCGGCGTCGAGTTGCAGGCGCGCGGGTTCGAAAAAACGTCCGCACGATTGCACCAGTGCATGTTCGCGGTCGATGCGGCCGCCCGTCATGCAGCAATACGCTTCTTCGGGATCGCCGCCGCTGCACGTGTAATCCGGCGTGGCGATGTTGCGGTCCACGAGATAGCCGTAGACGAACAGCTTCCACACGCTGCCGAGCGGCGTTTCGAGCGTCGCCGGCAAGGGGCGCGCGGACTGCGCCGAAACGGCGACGCCGGCGCTCCCCGCATCGACTTGCCAAAGCTGACTCTCGCCGTCGCGCAACCACGCGAAGCGCAGCCTCCGCGCCGAAGCGACAACAGGCGTTTCAACCGACGATGCCGCCGCATACGCCTTCACGCCATCGACGCAGGCACAGCCCACGCTCAGGGCGAGCGCGATCCGCAGCACCGCCGCCAGGCGATCACGCGTGTGCCGAAGCGCGCTGAACATGGCGGCCTCGCTACTGGATGCGCAGCGTCGTCACGCGATCGCTCTTGCCGCCTTCGAACGCCTTCGCGTCCGGCTGATACATGCGGAAGTAGCGCGCGGGCGGCAACGCGAACGTACCCGGCAATGCGAAGCGCACCAGTTGCCGCAGCGTCACGGGTCGATCGAGCAACGGTACGGGCTGGTGATACGCCAGTTCACCCATCTCATACGAAGCGACGCGCTGGAACGGCTGCGGACCGCTGCCGCCTTCCTTCGCGCCAGGCAAGCCGTCGATCGACACGCCCCAGCTGGTCGCCTCGACATTGCCGCCCGGCGGCAGCGGCACGTCGAGCAGACCGTAGTGGTAGGCGTTGCCCGAGCGCGGCGTGAGCGTGACTTCGTCCACATACAGCGCGTTGCTGTCGATCGCATCGCCCTGCTTCATCAGACGCGCGGTGAACGCGGCGCGTCCCAACTGGCTTTCAGGCGCGGCTTGCTTCTTCGGATCAGGCTTCACGTCGAGCGGTTCCAGCTTGTAGAACCGCCGTTCGACGGTGATGTTCAACCGGCTGTCCTCGCTCGTATGACTGCGGAACGACACGAGTGCGTTGACGTCGGTGCGAGTGGCGCCGGCATCGAGTGTGGCGGGTAGTCCCCCAACGGGATTTCCTTCGGGGCGTGCTGTGCCGGTCCACTTCCAGAGCGGTGCGCCGGTCGGCGTCGCGGTGCGCGTCCAGCCCACTCCTTGCAACGACGGCGGCGAAGCCGGCGCCGCCTCGCCGCCGAGCGCCTTGCGCAGCCACAGCAGCGTCAATGCGCGATCGAGCGTCGGGTAATCGGCGCTGCTTTTCGCGAGCAACGTCGATGCATCGATCGCGGCGCCGCCATCGCCCGTCAGGTAAAGCAGACTTTGCACGAGCGGCGCGGGATCGTTGCTCAACGCGCTGCGTGCGGCGCTCGCGGCTGCGTCGAAAGCTTCCGGCAGTTGAGCGCCCGTGCCGCGCGCCATGCCGGCCACCAGCAGCGTCGCCATCTGCTTGCCGCGCGGCGAATCGGCTTGTGCGAACACGATGCTGTCCGACGCGCCATACGCGCCGCTGCGCGCGGGCGCCTTGCCCGCGTTGTTCGCGTTGCCCGACATCGCAGCCGCATCGCTCAGCAAATCGGCGGCGACGCCCGACACGGGCGTAGCCACCGGCAAGCCCATCTGCTGCATGAACCACAACGCCAGCGCGCGATGCAGCAGCGGTTCCTTCGCGCCGGCATCGCGATAGACGTCCATCGCGTGCTGCCAGTTGCCCGCGGGCAGGCCGATGCCGAGGCTGCGGCTCGCGAGCCAGTCCGCGTAATACGCGTAAGCGGTCATCAGCGCGCTGCCGCCGGTTGTGTCGCCCCACCAGCCGAACGTGCCGCCGACGCCCGCCAGCATCGCAAGACGCTGCCGCTGATTGCGCAGCAGCGCGTCGAGCCCTTGCGTCGAACTCGCGTTGTCGCCACGGCCGAGCGCATCGTGAGCGAGCGCGAGCGGAATCAGGCGGCTCGAAGTCTGTTCGGCGCAACCGTACGGATAGTCGATCAGATCGTCGGCGACGCGCGCGAATTGACTCGCCGCGTTGCCGATGAACCGCACGCTCACATCCTGAGCGTCGGTTGGCAGATTGAGCGGCTTGTTCGAACCGTCGAGCGCCACGGTGTTCTGATGCAGATCGAGCCAGCCGCCCGCATCGAGATTGATGGTGGTCTGCAAGCGGTCCACGTCTTTATCCGCACGCCGCAACGTCGCATTGATCACGCCGGCCTTCAGCGCGCCGCCCGGCAGCCGCAGATAGTTCGCACCGCGCTTGAGCGTGACTTTCTGATTCAACGAGAGACCGCCGCCGTCGACCAGCCATTGCGCGTCCATCTCCGTGTCGGTCTGGTTGAACGCGATCATGTCGATGGCCGGCTGATCGTTGACGCGAAAATGCGTCGGCCCGCTCCACTTCAGATACAGCGCCTTGTCCGAGCGCACGTAAGCGGTGCGTTGACCCACCATGCCGTTCGGCGCCGCCGCGCGCACGGTGATGCGCCAGCGCGCCAGCGAGTCGGGCATCTTGAAGGTCATGGCGGCATGACCGTTGGCGTCGGTTTTCAGATTGCCTTCCCACGCCGCCGTGTCCTGATCGTCGCGGCGCGGCCGCTCCAGCACCTTCACGCCGCGCTCGTTGTAGTTCGCGCGTTGCGGGCCGCCCGGCGCGCCCTTCAACGGCGAACGCGCGAGGTCATACGTGATGAACGACAGGCTCGACGAAGTGCGCACGTTGTTGCGGCGCGGATGATAGAAAAAGTCGACGATGTTCGGCGCGATTTCCGGCTGCAAAACGTACACCATTTCATCGACCACGCTCACGGTCAGGTTCGCCGCTTCCGGCTTGCCGTTCAGTGTGCTGTCGAAGTTCAGCGTCACCGTATCGCCGGGGCCGTACACCGGCTTGTCGCTTCTCACGTTCAGTTCGATTTGCGGCTGCGCGACCACGATGCCCGCGTTTTGAAACACGTACTCGCCCGCATGCACGTAGAGCACCGAGAAGGTCATGTTCGGCGCGAACTCGTCGCTCACCTTGATGCGCGCTTTCCATTGCGACGGCGCCACGCGTTGAAGTTGCAGCCAGTCGCCGCCCGCCGTCAACAACGCGCGGCGCTCGACGTTGTCGCGTTCGAGCGTCAGCAACGCATCGTCGACGGGCATCGGGAACGTGATCAGCGCTTCGGCGGTGTCGCCGATCTTGTACCTGTCGCGATCGAACACGATCTCGACGCTGCCCGGAATCGCCTTCAGGCCATCGCCCGCGACCCAGTGGCTCGCGGCGGCGAGCAGATTGCCGGTGTCGTCCTTGACCGACAGCATGTATGAACCCGGTTGGTCGAATTGCACCGGGAACGAGAGCTTGCCGCTTGCCGCCCCGCTCTTCAACGCGCCTTCGCCGTGCGTCTGCGATTCGAGGCGCGTCCATTCCCATCTTGCCGGCGCATGCGACGACGGATCGAGCGCACCGAGCGCTTGCAATTCGAAGCTGACCGCTTCCTTCGGCTGCGAGAACGACTTCGCCGTCGACAGACGATACGGCGTCGCGCCGCGCGCGATCAGCACTTCACGTGTCACGCGCACCTTGTACGCCGCGCCGTCTTGCGCGAACAGCGTCAACGCGTAACGGCTCGGCTCTTTCGCCGCCGGCAGCGTGAGACTTGCGTTGCCCTCGCTATCGGTTTTCAACTCCTGCTGTTCGAGCTTGACCGGGAACAAGCCGGCGTACCGCAATTCGCCGTCGACGATCGTCACTTTCTGCGCGCGCAGCGTGAGCGAAATCTTGCTGTCGCGCACCGGCTTGCCGTCCGGATAGCGCAACTGGATCTTGCCCTTCAGCGGCTCGCCGGTGGCGTAATCGGCTTTGTCCATCGACAGGTTCACGTCGAAATGCGGCTTCACATAGTCGGCGACGCGAAACGCGCTGCCGTACACATCGCCGTTGTAATCGAAGCGCAGCGTGTAGCCGCCGGCGGTGGCATCGGCGGGCAGCGTGAACGACGCCTCCGCGCCCGTCGCGGACGCGAAATGCACCTTGCTGGTCGCCACCGGCGCGCCGTTCGGATCGAGCACGTCGAGTTTGACGTCGGCCTCGGCGGGCGCGGACGACTGCGTCGCGTTCTGGAACGTGCGGCCGATGAACTTCACATGCACCGGATCGCCGGGCCGGTACATTGGACGGTCGGTCACCGCGTAGATCTTGGTGTTGTAGATCTCGCTGTCGTAGTAGAAATTCTCGGAGACGAACACGCCGCCCCGCGGATCGGTGCCGAGCACATAGCTGCGCTCGGGGCTCACGTGTTGCAGCATGAGCGCACCGTCGCCGCCGGTCGCGCCGCTTTGCAATACGCCGACGCCATCGGTCCAGCTCACCTCGGTATTGGCAACCGGCTTGCCGTTATCGCGCCGCGCGGTCCACACCAGCATGCCGCTCGATGCCGCCTTCACGACCGCGACCGTGTCCGACACGAACAGCAGCGTATGCGCGCGATAGTTGCCGATCACCGCCTCGACGATATACAGCCCCGGCGGCAGCTTGCCGACAGGGATCATCACGTTGCCCGAACTGGCTTCAATGAAGTTACTGCTGCTGCCTTCGAGGTTCACGCCCTTCGGCGGCTGGATGACCTTCGCGTCCCAGATCGGATAACGGAAACGCGCGACCATGTCATAGCCTTGCAGCGGCGCGAACTGCGAGTTTTGCTCGAACTGCGTCGGCTTGCCCGTCTGTTCGCCGAGCTTGAATTGCGGCGCGGCTTCGGTCGCCTTGCTGCGCGTCGCGAACGACAACACGCGCTGCCATGCGCGGCGCGCTTCGCTGAACCAGCGGTCCCATAGATACGCGAGCGTGTTCGCCAGTCCTTCGCCCTGATAATTCGGCGCGACGTTCAGCCGGTGCAGATTCTTTTGCGCCTTCAGGAAGTCGAGCGGTTTGGGCACGCGATACACGACGATGTCCGCGCCGCCATACGCTTGCAGCGCGTCCTTGAAATCGCGGCCCGGCGCTTCGAGACGCACCTGCGCCAGTTGATCGCTGCCGAAACTCGCGTCCGAGAGCAGAAAGAACGGCTGGCCGTCCACCTTCTGCGAGGCGAAGTTGCTCGACGGCGTTGGATGCAGCGTCGGGTTCGCGGCGATGTTGGACTCGGCTGCGTCGTCCGCATACGCTGCCGGTGCGATGGCGAGCGTCATGAACGCGAGCAGCGCGGCCAACGTGAATGCCATGCGCCGCCGCGCGTTGCCAAACCAGCCGCTCGACGCGGTGACGGAATTCATTCGGGTCATGGTGTCAGAAAGTCCAAACGAAACACGCCGACGAAATTCGGATTGCCGTCGCGCGGCTGCCAGCGGGAATCTTTCCATTGCATCAGGTCGGAGACGGCCACGGCGCGCAGACCGGTATCGGTCGGCGTAACGGTGCCAGTGTGATAAGCGATGTAGCGATCCAGCCAGATCATCAGATGCTGGTCGTCGCCCTGGTCGAAGAACAGCAGGTCGCCGGGCAGCGCCTGGTTCACGTCCTTCGAAACAAAACGGCTGTTGCGTTGAATCAGTGCGATCGCCGACGCGTAGGCGCCGGTTGAACCGTCGAGCTGGGTCCAGCGATTGGCGATTGTGCGCTGCGACGCGGACAGTTGCAGTTCGGGCGGCATGCTGCTCGTGTCCGCGAGGCTGGTCATGCCGTTTGCACGCAGCCATTTGCCGTCGTGCGGCTTGAGCGTCTCGCCGACAGCGAAACGCACGAGGCCCGCGCAATCGCGCTGCGTCCAGCGTGGCGTGGGGCCGCGCCGCAGTTGCTGGTCGACGATGCGCGCGAACCATGCGCGAAAGGCGGCGGATTGCCGGGGCGAGAGGCTGTCGGGGTCAGGCGTGGCGGCGGTGCCGGTGAGTGCGTGGGCGTGGTGCGCCAGGGTCGCTAGTGCGAATGCAGAGGCAGTGCGTGCCAGCCAGAGTCGGCGTGCGATGACAGGTGTGTCGTGGGCGGGGGTTTGCGCTGCGGGGGTTTGCGCTGCGGGGGTTTGCGCTGCGGGGGTTTGCGCTGCGGGGGTTTGCGCTGCGGGGGTTTGCGTTGAGGCCGCACGCGCCGCGACGATGCGCCGAGGCCCACTCGCCTCCATCGCAAACGCCACGCCGGGGAAACGAAAGCGACGCACTTAATCGCCCTCGGTGCCAGGCTGATCGGCTGGCGTCTCCACAACGCCCGCCGCATCCGAACCCGCACCGGCCTTCGCGCGATCGAACCACCACTCCACCGGCACCCAGCCGGTCGAGCCCGGCAAGTTCTGCGGCAGCGTCAACGACACCGCGGGATAGCGCGCAAAAGCGTGCAGCTTCGGCGCGAGATGGGTGCGCGACGCGTTGCGGAACACCGCCTCCTGATCGGCCGGCAACGCCGCGCCCGCTTCGCGTTCGATCAACGCGGCCGCCGACGAAGGCGTGAGCGTCAGAATCGTGCGCGGCAGACGCTGCGGCGCGAGCGTATCGGCGAGCGCCGGATAGCGCTTGTCGAGCACGGCGAGCGTATCGTCGACGAGACGCGCATCCGGCGAGAAGATCAGATAGCCATGCGCCAACGCGAGCGTGACCGGAAAATAGCGTTCCGCCGAAAGCTGCGACGCGAATGCCGCCTTGCTCGTCAACGCGGTTCCCGAGCGCGCGCTAACCGGACGTTGCCACACGGTCACGTCGGCGCCCTGATCGCGCGTGGTGACCGGCAAGCGGCGATAGCTCGCGGTATCGCCATCGGCTTTCGCGGCCTTCGCTTCATACGCGCCGATCACGTCGCCGAAGGTCTTGCCGAGCGCGGCCTTCAACGCGGCGGTGCGCGCCGCGTCCTGCGTCTTCAGGCGAGCGACGAACACCGGCGCGACCAGCGTCGACTTCGCATACCAGCAGACAGCCGCAGGGCCAGCCAGTTGATCGCCGATCGCGGCGGCGTTATCCGTGCCGCCGTCGGCCACCTTGCCGAGCAGCGCGGACGCCGCTTTCCAGTCCGCCGGCAAGCTCGTGCACGCCGCCGGATTGGCCGGCAGCGCGCGCCACAGGTCGGCGCTGTTCCACTGCTGCGGCAGCTTGCCCGGCTCGATGAGCGCCGAGGTCTGCCAGTTCGCAGCGGCGCCGCCGTTCGGCGAGAAATCGAAGCGCAGCGCGTCGATACCGGAGAAGAATGCCTGATAACCGAACGAGAGGTAATTGGCCGACACCACCAGACGGTGGCCCTTCGGCGCATCGCCGCCTGCATCCGGGCTTGCATCCAGGCGATAAGCGCGCGCCGCGTCGTCATGGCCCGAGGCGAGCATGTCGGAAACCGCGTCAGCGCGTTCGCTCAGCAAGCCGCCGTTCGCGTCGAGCAGCACGCCGGGCGCGGATAGCACCACGAGGCGATCGCCTTTCGTCGCGAACAACAGCGTGCGACCCACCGCCAGCTTCAACGCGTACACCGGCACGTCGCCGGAAAGCTTGCCGACCTGGCTCAGTTGCGCGTCGCTCGCCGCGACGTTGCCCAAGCCTTGCAGCAGTTTGGCTAGGCCGTTGCGGCGCATCGACATTGCCCAGTAGCCGAGCCGGCCATCCGGTGAGCGCCACAGCAGCACGTGCGCGGGTTCGTCGAACACGCGGCGGATCAACTCGTCGCGCCAATCGAGTTGATGTTCGAAGGCGAGACGCCGCAGTGCGCCTTCCGCGGAAAGGCGCGTATTGCCCGATTCGTAATAGTCGACGAAGTCCTGAGTCAGCAGGTCGTGCAGCAGCGGCACGCGCAACATGTCACGCGGCAAGCGCGAGAGCGCTTCGCTGTCGATCACGGCGTCCGGGTGGTGAATATCGAGAATGATTTCGCCGCTTTCGGCGGCTTTGCGATGTGCGAAAGGCCGCCACACCGCCTGAATGACGACGCCGGCCACGACCAGAAGACCGACTACCAGGATTGCAATGTTTCTTCGCGACATCTTCATCTGATTTTCTTCTGGTTCGATGCGACGGCATTAAGTTGACATTCGGCGAATAATCCCTCGGGGCATTCTTCGAATGGCAGCGATGATAACCGATATGCCTGGCCTGATACCAGTGACTCTCCGCATTTAACGATCCGGCATGCCTCTGATTAAAAATATTAGAAACCGGGTTTTCATTTTGGAGAGGCGGGCTTGAGTCAAACGGGAATCTAAATAGCGCGGAGTTTATCCGCGGCATTACCAGATCGAGGCTTTATGCCAAATCATCACGTTTCTTCTATCGACATAAAAAAGAACCCGGCCGAGCCGCATTGGCTGGCCGGGTTCTTTCAGGCACGCTCTTAGGGTTTGAGGCAAATACCGCGCTGGCCGCTCTGCAGGAAGCTAGCCGCAAACATCACGTTGTGTTCAATACAAACGCGCAAACGCGCAAATGATCGGGAGCATGTTGGCCGCCGTTCAATCGCAGCCGATATCCATGCACTACGTGTTGCATTAATCCGCATCACCGCGGCGCACGCTAGACCACGTTCTTCTCCACGATCGGCCGGTTCTCGAGCACGCGAGCGAAGCTCAACGAGCCGAGATCGAGCGTCGTATAACGCCCGTTCAGAATCAGTTCGCTAACGCCGCGGCCCGTTGCCGGCCCTTGTTGCAAACCATGCCCGCTAAAGCCATTGGCAAAGACGCAGTTGTCGACGTCGGGGTGATAACCAATGATCGCGTTCTGATCCAGCACGTTGTATTCGTAATAGCCGGACCAGCAGTTCTGCACGCGCAGCGCTTCGAATTGCGGCACGCGGTGCGCGAGCGTCGGCCAGATCACGTCGTCGAACAGTGTGTGATCGACTTCGTCGAGCGGCAGATCGTCGGGGTCGTTGTCCGCGGAAGGTGATGTGCCGCAAATGAACGATTGGCCCTCGGGCCGGAAATACACGCCGCTCGGATCGATGAGCAACGGGCAGCGTTCGAGCCGCGCGGGCGACGTGACATTGAAAATACTGCGACGCCGCGCGTGGACCGGAAGGTCGATGCCGATCATTTGCGCGACCTTGCGCGACCAGGCGCCCGCCGCGTTCACGACCACGTCGCACGCATGGGTCTCGCCGTTCGCGGTTTGCACTTGCGTGACACGCCTGCCGTCGCGATGCAGCGCGGTAACGTCGGCGGCGACATAATGCGCGCCGAGCGCCCGTGCTTTCTTGCGCAGCGCCTGCACGAGACCATAGCCGTCGAACCAGCCTTCCCCGCTTTCGCCGAATGTACCGGCGACGAGGTCTTCCGTATTGAGCCAGGGAAAGCGCGCTTGCAACGCGCTTCTGTCGAGCAGGCTGATATCGGCGCCAAGACTTGTTTGCAGCGCGTGATTCTCACGCAGCGTCGTCTCGCCGACGGACGTCGCGAGAAAGAGATAACCGCCTTCGTGCAGATCGATCGACGGTTTCACGCCGTCGACGCACAGCCGCTCGCCGATCGAGCGCAGAAACTCGATACCGAACAGCGACATCTGAATGGAAAGCGGTGTGGAGAATTGCTGACGGATCGACGCCGCCGATAGCGCCGACGACGAGCGCGCATAAGTCGGATCGCGTTCGATCACGGTGACGCCGACTGTCGGATCGGCGAGCCGCAGAAAATACGCAATCGAACTGCCGATCACCCCACCGCCGACGATCACGACCTTGGAACTCACGTCTTACCCCACGAGTAGCGTGGCCGCTCTTGAAACGGCGGGCGGCGCAAACGGATTGCTGAAAAAATGCGGACAGCGGCGCGTGGATGCGCCGCTGCTTTGTGCTTTTTACTGAATGCGCTACCGGTCTGCCGGGCTTAGCCGATATTGAAGTCGATGCCCTGCGCGAGCGGCAATGCCGACGAGTAGTTGACCGTGTTGGTGGCGCGGCGCATGTACGCCTTCCACGCGTCCGACCCCGACTCGCGGCCGCCGCCGGTTTCCTTCTCGCCGCCGAACGCGCCGCCGATTTCCGCGCCGCTCGGCCCGATGTTCACGTTCGCGATGCCGCAATCGCTGCCCGCGTCGGACAGGAAGCGCTCCGCTTCGCGCAGATCGGTTGTGAATACGCACGACGACAAACCGTGAACCGCCGCATTGTTCGCCTCGACCGCCTCGGCGAAATCCGCATAGCGCAGCACGTAGAGAATCGGCGCGAACGTTTCCTTCAGAACCACCGGCGTTTGCGACGGCATTTCGACGATGGCCGGCCGCACGTAGTAACCGCCTTCATGACCCTTCACCTCGACGCGCTCACCGCCGAACACCTTGCCGCCTTCAGCGGTGGCCTGCTGCAACGCTTCCTGCATGCGGGCATACGCTTGCTTGTCGATCAGCGGACCCATCAGCGTGCCCTTTTCGAGCGGATTGCCGATCGGCACCTTGCTGTACAACTGCTTCAGACGCTCGATGGTCTTGTCGTACACGCTCTCATGCACGAACAGACGCCGCAGCGACGTGCAGCGTTGCCCCGCCGTGCCCACCGCCGAAAACAGAATGCCGCGCATCGCGAGTTCGTGATCCGCCGTTTGCGTGACGATGCCCGCGTTGTTGCCGCCGAGTTCGAGCAGCGAGCGGCCGAAGCGCTTCGCCACTTCCACGCCCACCGTGCGGCCCATTTCCGTGCTGCCCGTCGCGCTGACGATCGACGCGCGCGGATCGGCCACCAGCTTCGCGCCCACCTCGCGGCCGCCGTTGATCAACGCGGTCAGGCCGGCCGGCGCGTCGCCGAATTCCTGCAACGCCTCGTTGAGAATCTGATTGACGGCGAGCGCGGTCAACGGCGTTTTCTCCGACGGCTTCCAGATCACCGCGTTGCCGCACACCAGCGCGAGCGCCGCATTCCACGACCACACGGCCGCAGGAAAATTGAACGCCGAGATCACGACGCAGGTGCCCATCGGGTGCCAGGTCTCGGCCATGCGATGGCCCGGTCGCTCGGACGCGATCGTGAGGCCATACAGTTGACGCGACAGACCGACCGCGAAATCGCAGATGTCGATCATCTCCTGCACCTCGCCCATGCCTTCCTGGAGGATCTTGCCGGTTTCAAGCGTGATGATGCTGCCGAGCGCCTGCTTCTTTTCGCGCAGACGGTTGCCGAGCAAACGCACCAGTTCGCCACGGCGCGGCGCCGGGACGTCGCGCCAGGCGGTGTACGCCTGTTTCGCCTGGGCCAGGGCCGAATCGACTTCCGCCACCGTGTTGCTGGCCACGCGGCCAATGAGTTCGCCGGTGATGGGCGAATGAACCGCGATGTCGCCGGCCTGCGCCGCGTGGGCGATGCCGAGGTCGGCGAGGATGGTGGAAGCGTTCATGTGAATCCCTTTAATTTCCGATGCGAAACAAGAGTAAGTTAGGAAACTATACACGCGGGCTTTCATGGCGGCAAGGGCGTTTGCCCGGAAGTGACGCGCGGGAACCGTCGCGTGCGCTTGCTGGGCTTGAATAGCGGACCGAATCCATCGTGGCGCACGAATGCCGCCGATGCCCGCGCATGCTCTTGCGACGGCAGGCGCGCATTGCCCCTATTCGTTTCTTATTGGAAATACGAGTTGCCGACAGCCGCAATGATCCGGCACGCGACTGCGCGCTTGCCCGAACGCAGACGAGCGAGGAATTGGACAGCAAGAGTCGGAGTGCGCGGCGTGGGGCGCCTGCTTACACTTGATGATGACTCGATGATCGCTTGACGGAGACGGCTCATGAGCACAATTGCGAAGGATCGACACCCGGATGCGGAATCGGCGGAATCGGCGGAATCGGCGTTGGCAATGCGGCCAAAACCTGAACGCGCCGCCGCGCCCGATGCAAATTCCTCTATTGGCTCGCTTGCGCAACGCATCGACCAGATCGACTGGTTCGACGCCGAGGAAGAACTGAACGCGTATGGCTGCGCGATGCTGCGCAATCTGCTCACCGCGCAGGCATGCGATGCACTGACTGCGCTGTATCCGCGCGATGCATTGTTTCGCAGCCGCGTGGTGATGGCGCGGCATGGTTTCGGCCGAGGCGAATACAAGTACTTTGCTTACCCGCTCCCGCCGCTCGTCGCGGCGTTGCGCAGCGAGCTTTACCCGCGTCTCGCGCCGGTGGCGAATCGCTGGAACGGGGCGATGGGAATCGACGTCCGTTATCCGGCCGCGCATGCGGAATTCATCGAGCGATGCCATGCCGCCGGGCAGACGCGCCCCACTCCATTGATGCTGCAATACGCCACGGATGACTACAACTGCCTGCATCAAGACCTCTATGGCGAACACGTGTTTCCGCTTCAGGTTGCGATTCTGTTGTCCGAGCCGGGGGAGGACTTCACCGGCGGCGAGTTCGTGATGACCGAGCAGCGTCCGCGGATGCAGTCGCGCACGGAAGTCGTGCCGCTCGGCAAGGGCGACGCCGTCGTGTTCGCGGTGCATCATCGGCCGGTGCAAGGCACGCGTGGACCGTACCGCGTGAACTTGCGGCATGGCGTGAGCCGTTTGCGGTCGGGACAGCGGCACACGCTCGGCGTGATTTTTCACGACGCGACGTGATGCGGGCGCGCGCAGCGCCGCTGCGCCGCCGCCGCCGCGAAAACCCGACTCCTGCAATTTTGGCTAGATATCATCCGGGAAAACCCGAATCCACCGGACGCGCAGCGCCACCTTCAGCCGCGCGTCCGGTCTGTCGCAATCGGCCACAAGCCGGTCGCGACCATTTAGCCTGGATATCATCGATCATGATTGCTGCCGCGTTTTCGCGCGTCGCCGACCGCCTGCTCGCCGCGGACCCGGGACTCGTGCGTCTCCATACCGCGCTGCGTGTCGCGCTCGCCTGCCTGCTCACCGGCATGGCCAGCATCGCGTGGACGGTCTTCCATCATCAACCGATCACCCTTGCCGCGCCCGGCGTCCTGTTCGCGATGGTCGCGCCGCTGTTCGTGCGCGATGCAAGGCGGTCCGCATGGTTCGGCTCGCTCTTCTCTCTGTATTTGTGCGCCTGCGTGTGCTTCGCCGCGGCGAGCGTGCTGAGTCCTTATCCGCTCGCCGGAGATGCCGGCTTTCTCGTCGTGATGTTCGCCGGCATGCTCTGCCAGGCCTGTGGTCCGCGTGCGCTCGGTTGCGCGCTGCTCGGCGTGGTGTGCTTTTATCTTGGGTTGTATCTGCACCCTTCGCGGCTGCACCTCGTGCAATCGCTGTTGCTCTCCGCTTTCGGCCCGTTGATGGTCGCGCTGGTCGGCCGCGCGATCGTGCCGACGCGACCCGCCGCCAGTTTCCGGCTTGCGATTCATGCGGTGACGCTGCGCGCGTCGCGCGTGCTGCATGCGCCGGATGCGGCACGACTCTCGGTGTTGAACGAAGCCGCGCTCGCGCTCGAAGAGCAACTGGCGTTGCTGAACCCACCCGACGCCGACACGATTCGCGAGCGCATCGTCGAAGTGGAAGTCGCGGCGGGACAGCATGCGTTGGTGTCGGCGTCTGCGTATGGCCGCGGGCAAGCGAATGCGGACGTGCTGCGTCAAGCGATCGAACGGCTCGAGGAGATCGCGCACTGTCGAGAGCGGCGGCGCTTTGAGCCTGCGTCCGGCGACGCTCCGGCTTCAGCAGTGCAACGATTCGCGGACCTGCGCGCCAGGCTCTGCTGGTTGCCCGCCACCCGCGCCACGACAGCCGCGTTTCTCGCGATGCTGATCGGCCAGTCGCTGTCTCCCGAGCGCTGGTTCTGGGCGGTCATCACGACGTTCGTGGTATTTCTCGGCACACGCTCACGCGCGGACACGATTTATCGCGGTGCGCAGCGGCTGGCGGGAACGCTGGCCGGCGCGCTCGCCAGCGTGTTGCTCGTCGCGCCGCTGCACGATTCGCCGATGCTGCTTGTGGCCGCCATGGTGCTCTGCGTGTTCGGCTGGGCTTATTACATCCTGAGCGCGTATGTGCCGGGCGTGTTCTTCATTACCGTGCTCGTCGGACTGGTGTATGGCGAGTTGGGCTTCGCGATGGGGCCGTTGGTCGAATTGCGGATCGAGGAAGTGCTGGTGGGTTGTCTCGTGTCGTTCGCGGTGGCGGTCCTGATGATGCCGCTCGCGGCGAGCCGTCATGTGGAGATGAGGCTTGCGGCTGTGCTGGGTGCGTTGCGCGAGGTCGTGCGGCTGGGCGGGTCCGCTGCGCTGGCGGCGGATGCCGCTGTCGCCATGCGCAAGCTCGACCGCGGTTGGCATGAGTTGCGAATCGCGCTGAAGCCGCTGCAAATGCAGCGCGTGGTGGCGTGGAATTCTGGTGTCGAGTTGGCCACCGGATCGCTGCTGTGCTGTTTGCACTGGGCGCGGGTGTTGAGTGATTCTGCTCGGCACGGGGTGTCGGGTGAAGTGGCGCTCAATGCCGCGAATGTGCGCGCGGCGCATGTGGAATCGATCGTGGCGCGGCTTGATTCGTTGATCGCGCGTTATAGCGGTGCGGCTACTGGTTCTGTGGATGGCGGGTTGGATGAGCGTGTGCCGGTGTTGCCGGTTTTCGATTTGGAGGCGGCGGCTCAGGCGCCAGTGCTTGCGCAACTCGACGGCGCCGTTGCGCAATTGTTTGAGCGGCTGACCCAGCCGGTCGGGGAAAGGCGCGGGGTGTTCGATTGGGTGTTAAGGGTTGGAGCGCGCAGGGCGTACGCTGTGGCGTCGAACAGCCCTCGAAGCCCTGGCGACTAGTTCAGCGAAGCCGCGAGGACGGTGGTAACCAGTTGGCCCACACAGGCAATAAAAAGCCCGCACGAGGCGGGCTACAGCCAGCAGGCATACGTCAACCGGCGCAGTCGACGGAGCCCACACTCTTCATCAACAGAAAACCATCAAACGGACTTCACCGCCGCCCGCCCCGCGCCTATCCGCGTCAATCCGCTGTGCTCCACCAGCGCGCCGAACAGCAGTCCGATCGTCGTCCACATGATCACCTGCATGCCGATCGCCGCGACGCGGAACTTCCACAGCAGCACGGCCGGGAAAGCCGCCGGCACTTCGTTGATTGTCGGCATCGACAATTGCACGGCAGCGATGATCGCGACGAACACCACGCCGCCCACGATCGAGCCATTCCACGCGCCCAGTTTCATTACCGCGCGACGCCGCACCTTCAGCGAAAACACCATCGCGGTCAGCGAGATCGCGATCATCAGGAAGAACAAGCCGGTGCGCGTTCCGATCGTGTCGGGGTCGCCCACCGCCGGCGGATTCGCCGGGTACTTGATGTTCGGGACGATCACCAGCGCGATGAACGCGCCGAGCGCAAGCCATGCCGACAACGCACGCGCGCTCAATGCGCCCACCCGTCCATAGGCGTAGGCGAATACGAGCGCGAACAATCCGCCGAACGCCGCGCCATACGTGACCACGCCGGTCAACAGCCCCAGGCCCGCCTGCGTATCGCGGCTAACGAGGTCTTCGTGTTCATGCGCCTCGCCGCCCTCGGCCGCCGCCGCGGCCTTTTCCTCGAAGGAAATCGCCTGATCGACCTGCGGCTCGCCCGCGAGCCGGGCGAAGCCGAACGTGAGCAGTCCCGCGGCGATGCCTGCGAGCATCCCGCGCAATAACAACTTACCAACCATGTCGAACTCCGTTAGTGGCAGGGAAAGCCGAGCAGATGGCGACCGTCGTGCACGAACTCATGCACGTACATGCCGGGCACCAGCGACGTGGCGCCCTGTTCCGCTCCAACGAAGTAAAGCGCGAGCAACAGCAGCAAGCCGCCGAACACGACCCAAGGCAACAACTCGCGCAGCGGAATCGGCGTGGGTTGAGCGGCGGGCGGGTTGGCGGGATCGAAAACAGCTTCGGTCATGATGGACATCTCCTGGGGGTAGCGCGCCCCGATAGTCGATTGCAAAGGAAGGCTGCGAAGCTCAGGTCTGGCTTTCGGCTCGTGATGCCGATTACAGTGGCGCGACCGCGCCGGGCTCTCACCGGCTTCCGCACTTCGCAGTGCCGCTATTCTACGCGCTAAACTCCGGCACTCGGTAGCGCAACGCGTCCATGCGGGCGTTCTGCCTTGGCGTGCCTCTATGGAAGTCATCGAATGGACACAAGGCTGTTACTGGTCAGCCACGCATCGACCCCCGCCATGCGCGCGGGCCGCTTTCCCGCCGACGATCCGCTCGACGCTCGCGGCCTCGCCGAAGCCCAGGCCGCACGCCAGCGCCTGGCGATTGCCGACGCCGCCGCGGTCTTCGTCAGCCCCGCAGTTTGCGCGCGCGATACAGCGCTGGCGTTGGGCCTCGCCGCGACGGTCCACACAGCGTTGGCGGAGATCGACTACGGCGATTGGCAGGGACGCCGCCTCGCCGATCTCGCGAATGAAGCGCCGCAGCACCTCGCTGCCTGGCTGCGCGATCCCGACTTCGCGGCGCACGGCGGCGAGTCGTTCAGTCAACTCGTGAAGCGCCTGGGAGAATGGCTCGATGCGCTGGACGGCGCGATCAGCGAAGGAACGACCGGTACAACAAGCGCCCCGCGTCAAAACCCGCGCAACGTGGTCGCCATTACGCACGCGCCGGTGATTCGCGCGGCGCTCGTTCACGCACTCGGAGCATCGCCCGCCGTATTTCCACGCATCGAAATCGCCCCGCTGTCGGCGGTCGAATTACGGCGTTCATCGCGCGGCTGGACATGGTGGCCCGCGTCGCACTGACAACACCAGCGCGACGCCCGCCGTCGGATTTGAAATCCACGCATATCGGCCCGCTTGCCGCTCATTGACCCGACACCACCAGGCGCAGCCTCGCTGAACCCGCCGGCGCCAGCGTGATTTCGGTCCGCTTACCCGGCGCGCCTAAATAAAAGTGCTGACGTCCCGGCGAATTCTGATCGTGGGTCGCTTCGGGCAGACACGACGCGATATCCGCCGCGACGGCCTGCAGCGCGTCCGCGCTCGACCCGGCGTCATGATGCGGCGTCCACGTGCATTGGTAGCTGCCCCCGCTCGCCGAGCATTGCGCATCGTCGCCGTAAGGTTGCGCGACGCCCCTGCCGTCGTCGGGCGTCAACGAGGCCAGGCCGCCTGGCGCAGCCGCCACGATGCGTTTGAGCGATGCGCACGGACTGGGCGCATCGTCGGCATTCGCGCTGCCGGGCAGCACGGCGCCTAGCGACGCGGCTGCAAACGTGGCGGCGAGGAAGCGGGCGGGGTTCATATCGGCGCGATCCCTGAAAGCGGTCGACAGGCTGACAGCACTGTCCGTACCCGTGGCGCTCGGACCGAGGCACGCGACGGTTGGGCACGCATCTTGCGCGCCCGCCGTACCGGCCCACCAAATGCCGCCACTCAATCGACGTGAATCGCCAAGCCATGTCAACGAAACCTGTCACCGACACGCCGGCCCGCCTTTCATCAGGGATCGAAGGGGTCGACAACATCCTGGGCGGCGGCTTCACGCCCCGCCGCATGTATCTCATCGAGGGCGCGCCCGGCACAGGTAAAACTACCCTAGCCTTGCAGTTTTTACTCAAGGGTGTCGACGAAGGGCAAGCCGGCCTCTACATCACGCTCTCCGAGACCCGCTCCGAACTGATCTCGGTCGCGGACAGCCACGGCTGGGATCTCAGCCGCTTCTCGATTCTCGAATTGCTCTCCGACGAGGGCCTCGACCCGCAATACGAGCAATCTGTGCTGCACCCGGCCGAAGTCGAACTCGGCGAGACCGTGCGCAACGTCATTCAACAGGTCAATGATGTCAAGCCCACCCGCATCGTGCTCGACAGTCTCTCGGAACTGCGTCTGCTGTCGCAGAACCCGCTGCGCTACCGGCGGCAGATTCTCGCGCTCAAGCGCTTTTTCGCGACCCGCGAATGCACGGTGCTGCTGCTCGACGACAACACCTCCGACACCGGCGACGTGCAGTTGCACAGCATCGCGCACGGCGTGATCAGCCTCGACAACATCGTGCACGACTACGGCGGCAACCGGCGGCGGCTGCGCATCGCCAAGATGCGCGGCATCAAGTTCCGCGAGGGGTATCACGACTTCACGCTCGACACCGGCGGCATTCGTGTGTATCCGCGCCTCGTCGCCGCGGAACATCACGCGGAATTCGACCCGAACCCGCTCAGCACGGGCACGCCGGGCCTCGACGCGCTGCTGGGCGGCGGCCTGATCCCCGGCACCAATGCGCTGATGATCGGACCGTCCGGCGTGGGCAAGACCACCACCGTCGTGTCGTGCCTGCTGAGGGCGCTCGAACGCGGCCAGCGTTGCGTCTACTACGTGTTCGACGAAACGCTCACCACGCTGATGATCCGCTGCGCGGCGCTCGGCATGGATCTGGCGCCGCACGTCGAAAGCGGCCTGCTCACGCTGCGCCAGATCGATCCGGCGGAAATCTCGCCCGGCGAATTCGCGACCGACGTGCGCCAGTCGGTCGAAAACAAGGGCGCCCGGTATGTCGCGATCGACAGCCTGAACGCCTATCTCCAGGCGATGCCCGGCGAGCGCTACCTGCTGCTGCAAATGCATGAGCTGCTCGGCTACCTGAACCAGCAGGGCATCATCACGATGCTGGTGCTGGGCCAGCACGGCATCATCGGCGAAATTCAGAGCGATATCGACATCAGCTATCTCAGCGACGTGGTCGTGCTGTTCCGCTACTTCGAGCATCACGGCGAAGTGTTGACGGCCGTCACCGCCGTCAAGAGCCGCGCCAACGAACACCAGCGCTCGATCCGCCAGTTCCGGCTCGCGCACGGCGGCGTGGAAGTCGGCGAGGCGCTGCGCGACTTCGAGGGCGTGCTCTCCGGCCTGCCGGCATACCGTGGCACCACGGCCCTGCTCGGCGCGCGGGATCACCTCATCGACACGTCCGGGCAGTGAGGTCATGGAGCAGCGCGTTCTCATCCTGGCGCCGTTCGGCCGCGACGCCGAGGTGATCGCCGAAGTCCTGCATAAAGACGAGCGCGCCTGCGTCGTCTGCCGCGATGCCGACGCGCTGACCGAAGCGCTGGACGCCGGCGCGGGCAGCGCGTTGATTGCCGAGGAAGCACTCGCGGACGGCCACGCCTCGCATCTGTTCGGTTGGCTCGCACGGCAGCCGGCATGGTCCGACTTGCCCTTCATCCTGCTCGCCGCGAATCGCGTCGGGCATCGCTCCGCTCGCGGACTCGAAGTGCTCGAGCGGCTCGGCAACGTGGTGGTGCTCGAACGTCCGCTGAATTCGGAAACGCTGCGGCGCGCGGTCGCGTCCTCGCTGCGGGCGCGCGCACGGCAATACGAGTCGCGCCGGCATCTGGCCGAACGCATGGAAGCGCAAGAGGCGCTGGTGCATCTGAACGATTCGCTGGAAGGCCGCATCGCCGAGCGCACCCACGAGCTCGCCTCCGCCAACAACCGGCTGATGACGGAGATACACGAGCGTGCCAAGGTGCAGGCGGTGCTGGTCCAATCGCAGAAGATGGAAGCGCTCGGGCAACTCACCGGCGGCATCGCGCACGACTTCAATAATCTGCTGAACGTCATCATGGTCAACGCGGAGTTGATCGGGCGGGTCGCCAACGACGAGCGCATTCGCGCGATGGCCGCCACCGTCAGGCGCGCGACCGAACGCGGCGCGAAGCTGACGGGCCAGTTGCTGGCCTTCTCGCGCAACAGCAACCTCGATCTGAAAGCGGTGGACGTGGTGGCCTTGCTGCAAGGCATGCGCGACATCATTACCGTCTCGCTCGGTTCCGGCATCCACTACGCCACCGAGTTCCACGGCGACGAGATGTGGACCCAGGCCGACGCGAATCAGCTCGAACTGGCGATCCTCAATCTCGCGATCAACGCGCGCGATGCGATGCCGGGCGGCGGCCAGCTCAGCATTCGCGTGAAGGAACGCGCGGCGCCCGATCCGACACTCGGGGAAGGCCGTTATGTGGTGGTCGAAGTGGTCGATACCGGTTTGGGCATTCCCGCCGACGTCGTCTCGCGCGTGTTCGATCCGTTCTTCACCACCAAGCCGATCGGCAAGGGCACCGGACTCGGCTTGAGCCAGGTCTACGGCATCGCGAGACAGGCCGGCGGCACCGCGCGTCTCTTCAGCGAGGAAGGCGTCGGCACGACCGTGGAAGTGTGGCTGCCGCTGCGCGAACGCGTGGACTCGCGGGCCGAAGCGGTAGCCGATGCGGAAGCGAACGCTGTCGGCGAAAAACGCGTGCTGGTGGTCGAGGACGACGGCGAGGTCCGCGCGATGCTGGTCGAGTCGCTGCGAATGCTCGGCTATACCGTGACCGAAGCCGCGGACGGACCCGCCGGCCTGAACCGCTTGCAGGACGACAAGCCCGACTTGCTGATGGTCGACTTCGCGATGCCGGGCATGAACGGCATCGACGTGATCGCCGCGGCGCGCAAGATGCACGAGGATCTGCCGGTGATCCTCGCAACCGGCTATGCGGACGTGGATATCTCCGGCCTGGCCGTGAAGCGCTGCACGATCCTGCGCAAGCCCTTCCAACTCGACGACCTGGCGCGGACCGTGCGGCTCGGGCTCGCGGCCTGAGCGATCCACGCGATCACGCTGCGCTCCGCGGCCAAGCCCTCGGCGCTCGGCGCTCGCCAAAGCCGTTCCGACCGCAGCGACCAGCGCGCTCCTGGAAGCTTACGATTTATTTTTGACAAGCTTTCTTTTGCCTTTCACTTACGGTTAAATACGTGCCTCAACTACACGTTACGGGGTCACGTATGTCCAACTTCATGCAGGGCGCGGCTACATTGGGCGGATGCATCGGCATTTTCACGGTGGTGGTCGCCGTGGTGGAAATGCTGACGAACTGAGCCCGCGTGGCCTCAAGCGGGCCGGCGCTTCGCCGCCTGGTGAATCGCCGCCCGCACCCGCGGATATGTGCCGCAACGGCACACGATGTTGGACATGGCCGCGTCGATGTCCGCATCGGTGGGATTGGGTTTCTGCTTGAGCAACGCGCAGGCCGCCATCAATTGCGCGCTCTGGCAATAGCCGCACTGCACCACGTCGAGATCGATCCACGCCGCCTTTAGCGCTTGCGCTTCCTTGCCCTGCACGCCTTCAATCGTCGTGATCTTCTGCGTCTGCAAACCTGCCATGAGCGTCTGACACGAGAGCGACGCCTTGCCGTCCAGGTGAACCGTGCACGCGCCGCAAATACCCACGCCGCAACCGAACTTCGTGCCCGTCAACCCGAGTTCGCAACGCAGCACCCACAGCAACGGCATGTCCGGCTCCGCGTGCACCGCCACCGCGCGGCCGTTGATGTTCAGCGATGTCATGCTTTTCCCCCTGAGTCCGATGGGCTTCACGCGAATCTCACGCGAGCTTGAGCGGCAACGCGCGCAAGCGCTTGCCGGTCAGAGCGAACACCGCGTTGGCCACCGCCGGCGCGATGGGCGGCACGCCCGGTTCGCCGACGCCTTGCGGATGTAGTTGGCTCGGCATGATGTCGGTTTCGATCACCGGGCAATCGTTCATCCGCACGACCGGGAAATCCACGAAGTTCTCCTGCTTCACCTTGCCTTCCTCGATGGTGATCTCGTTCTGCAACGCGCTCGACAGGCCGAACACGATGCCGCTCTCCATCTGCTGACGGATCAGGTTCGGATTGACCGGCAAGCCGCAATCGATCACGCAGACCACCCGATGCACGCGAATCTGCTGGTTCGGCCCGAGCGACACCTCCGCCACCTGCGCGACCACGCTGCCGAACGCCTCATGCAACGCGACGCCGCGCGCGCGAGGCGCGCCGTCAGCGGCATGCGTCAACGGATGCCCCCACTCCGACAACGCCGCGACGCGCTTTAGCACCGCAAGATGCCGCGGATGCCGCGCGAGCAGCGCGGCGCGAAACGCAATCGGATCCTGGCCCGTGGCGGCGGCGAGTTCGTCGGTGAAACTTTCGGTGAAGAAAGCCTGATGCGAATGGCCGACCGAGCGCCAGAACCCGACCGGCACCGGCAGCTCGACGATCTTGTGCGCCACGCGCGCGGCCGGCCATTCGTAGGGCTGGTCGAACGCGCCTTCGCTGGTGGTTTTGTCGATGGGAATGCGCGGCACGCCGTAGTAGCGCGCGAGCGATTCCGGCACGATCGCCTGACTCGCCGACGTGCTCTGCCAGGCGACCAGTTTGCCGTCCTTGTCGAGACCGGCTTTGAGCCGCGACACGCACGCCGGACGATAGAAATCGTGCGTGAAGTCCTGCGCCCGCGACCAGAGCGTTTGCACGGGACGGCCGCCGCCCTCGCGCGCGATCGCCGCGGCCTGCGCGACGAAGTCGAGTTCCAGCCGCCGGCCGAACGCGCCGCCGAGCAGCAGCGTGTGCATGTCGACCTTATCGGCGTCGAGGTCCAGCACCTTGGCGACGTGCTGGCGCGCGAGCGCGGGCACTTGCGTGGAGACCCAGACGGTGGCCGCGCCGTCCGTGACCTGCACCGTGCAATTGACCGGTTCGACCGCGCCATGCGCGAGATACGGCGCGCGATACTCGGCGGTGAGGGTTCGCGCCGCGCCGTGCAAGGCGGCATCCACGTCGCCGCGATGGTAGTAGGCGTGGCCGTCGCTGTCGTCCAATGCTTGCGCGAGCCGGCTGTTCACGCTCGCGCTCGACACCTTGGACGCCGCGCCCTCATGCCAATCCACCTTGATCGCTTTGACCGCGTTCATTGCGCGGAACGGGTTGTCGGCGATCACCGCGACCGCGCCGCTGCCGCCGTTGTACGGCGCGACCGCGAACGCCTTGATGAAGCCCGGCATGTTCGCGGCGGACGTGGCGTCGAAATTCGCCACCCTGCCGCCGAGCGTGGGACACATCGTGACGCTGGCGTACAACAGGCCGTCCGGCAATGCGTCGATACCGAAGCGCGCCGTGCCGTTGATTTTCGGCGCGGCTTCGACGCGGCGCACCGGTTTGCCGATGAGTTTGAATTCGCCCGGGTCCTTCAGCGCAATCTTGCGCGGCAGCGGCTGCTGCGCGGCCAGCGCGGACAATTCGCCAAAACTCGCCTTACGCCCCGACGGGTGCAGCACCTGACCGCTTTCCGTACGGCATTCGCCGGGCGGCACTTTCCATTGCGCGGCGGCCGCGCCGATCAGCATCGCGCGCGCCGACGCGCCCGCTTCGCGCATCGGCAGCCATAGATCGTTGATGCTCGATGAACCGCCCGTCATCATCGTGCCGGCCTCGCGCACCAGTTTGCGGGTGATCCAGACCGTGGCGCGCTTCACGGCGCTGTCGTCGTCGGGACGGAACGGCAAGTCGTCGACGACGGTTTGCAGGCTGTTGTAGATCTTGTCGATCGGCGAGTCCTCGACCCGCACCTGCGACCAGTCGGCATCCAGTTCCTCGGCCAGCAGCATCGCGAGACCGGTGTGGATGCCCTGCCCCATTTCCGCCTTGCACATCATGATCGTCACGCTGTTGTCGGCGGCGATCTTGACCCAGCCGTTGAGCGCCACCTGCGAGCCTTGTATGCGCAGCGGCGCGGCGGTGGTCAGACGCTGGCCCGGCGGCAGCACCGACCAGCCGACCAGCAACGCGCCGACAGCGCCGGCGCCGCCGAGCAGGAAGGTTCTGCGCTTTAACATGACATGGTCGATCGGCCTGGCGGTGGCTGGGAAGCGGCGAAAGGCGCTGGCGGGCGCCTCGGGGTTTGTTCTTCTGGACAGCAATAAGACGGGAAAGTGGGTGGTGGACTGAAAGGCGCGTTCTGCAGCGAGCGCGATGGTGGGTGCGTGGGCGCTGCGCTCAAGCCCGTCTGTCAGTTCATTAAATGTTATTCGCGGGGCGGCGGCACGCTGCAGTGCAGCGGGGGTGAGCAGTCAGGGCAGTGAAGTGAGGCCGATTTTGCGGAATGGCAGGTGGATCGTTTACATGAAACCTCGTACGACGTCGTTTCGATCGATTGCCGCAACATACAAACCTTTATATAATTTCACGTATGATCGATGCAAAGCCACTAACGTTCTGCGGTAGTTCATTAGACGACTTGCGCGAGTTTCCACTCTCGGCGCGGCGTGACGCCGGCTATCAACTCGATCAAGTCCAGCGTGGCCGCGACCCGGACGACTGGAAGCCAATGAACACGATAGGCCAAGGGGTACGGGAAATACGGATTCGGGACGCAAATGGGGCATTCCGGATCATTTACCTGGCCAAGTTAGCCGATGCGGTTTACGTGCTTCATTGCTTCCAGAAGAAGACCCCGAAAACCAGCAAAGCCGATCTGGATCTTGCCACCAAGCGCTATCGCGAATTGAAAGAGGTCAAGCCATGAGCAATCAAAAATTTCTGAGCGTCTGGGATGCCATCGAAGATACGCCGGAACAGGCGGAGAACATGAAACTTCGGTCGGTGTTGATGATGGCGCTCAAAGACCATATCACCCGCACCGGCATGAGCCAGGCAGAGGCCGCCAGGCATTTCGGCGTCACGCAACCACGCGTGTCCGATCTTATGCGCGGCAAGATCAATCTGTTCGCGCTCGATGCATTGGTCAATATGGCGGTAGCGGCAAACATGCGTGTGGAGATGCGCGTGTCGGATGCGCCAGTGAAACGGCGTGCTGCAAATGCGAACCTCAAGTCGACCACGCCCAAGCAGCCCGCAGCACCTGCAAAAAAACCTGCGGCAACGAAGAAGCCGACCGCAAAGGCATCAGTGCGACGCAGCAAGGGCGGTACCGCGGTTCTCGCGCATGCTCGCTGAGCCGCCATTTCCGCGCGGCACCGCAAGCACTTCAGCCGATGCACCGCACGGTGCGTCGGCGCTCGCCTGACGCACCCCCCAACACCTCAGCGCCGGTTCGACCCCGACACCACATCGATCCACACGGCCAGCACGAGAATGCTGCCCTTCACGATCATCTGCCAATAGGCGTCGACGTCGAGCATCGACATGCCGTTATCGAGGCTCGCCATCACCAGTGCCCCGATCAATGCGCCGTAGACCGTGCCGGAGCCGCCGCGCATCGACGTCCCGCCGATAAAGCACGCGGCGATTGCATCGAGTTCGCCCATCGAGCCCGCCGACGGCGAACCCGCGGCGAGGCGCGCCGTATTCACGATGCCGCCGAATGCGCACATCAGCCCCATCAGCGCGAAGATCGCGAGCTTCACTCGATTTGTGTTCACACCTGAGAGACGCGTCGCTTCGAGATTGGAGCCCACGGCATAGATGCGCCGCCCGAATACCGTCTGCGTGGCGATCCACGTGAAGATGCCGAGCAGCGCAAGCAGCAGCAGAACCGGCACCGGAATGCCGCCGTAACGGTCGAGCGTGGCGACGAAGCCGGCCAGAATCACGCCCGCGCCGACCACCTTCACGACATCCTGCCAAACCGGCACGACGGTCAGTTGATAGCGCTCGCGGTTGCGCCGCTGCCGCACCGTCAGAAACGCCAACAGCAGAAACAGCACCACGGCGAGCGTGTCGCCCGCGAGCCTGGGTAAATACCCCTGGCCGACAAAAACAAAACTATCGGAGACCGGCGCGATCGTCGAACCGCCCGTGACGCCCAGCAGAATGCCGCGATACGCGAGCATGCCGCCCAGCCCGACAATGAACGAAGGCACGCGCAGGTAGGTCGACCACCATCCATTGAACATGCCGACAAGCACGCCGAGCAACATCACCACCGGCAAGGTGACGCCGATCGGCCAATGCCGGTTCACGTCGAGTATCGCCGCCACGCCGCCGAGCAAGCCGAGCAGCGAGCCGACCGACAGATCGATTTCGCCGGCGATGATCACGAACACCATGCCGCACGCGAGCATGCCGGTAATCGACATCTGCCGCAGCAGATTCGACAGATTGCGCGGCGTGACAAATGCGCCGTGCGTGAGCAACGAAAAGAAAATCCAGATCGCGGCCACGGCGATCAGCAACGCGAGAATCTTGTAGCGCGAGAACAATTGCTGAATACGCTGGGGACCGCCGAAAGCGCCTCGCGGCGCTGAATCGTCGGCGCGTTGGGAAGTAACGTCGGGCGTCATGCGGCACTCGCTGCGGTTGGGTTCGGGGATCGCTGCACGGGACGGATCGCGGCGCTGAGAATGTCCTCTTGCGTCAGACCGTCGTTGACGAAGTCGCCTCGCAATTCGCCCTCGCCGATCACCAATACGCGGTCGCTAATGCCGAGTACTTCGGGCAATTCGGAGGACACCATCACGATCGACATGCCGCGCTGCGCCAGTTGAAAAATCAGTTTGTAGATTTCGAACTTCGCGCCGACGTCGACACCGCGCGTCGGCTCGTCGAGAATCAGCACCTTCGGGTCGGTGAGCAACATGCGCGTCAGCACGGCCTTCTGCTGATTGCCGCCCGACAAGCTCGCAATGGAGAGCATCGGATGCGCGGCGCGCACCGAAAGCCGCTTCATCTCCGTGTGAATCGTGTCGAGTTCCGCGGCGGAGTCGATCCGGCCGCCCGATGCGAAGCGTTGCAACACCGCGAGGGTGATGTTGTGACCCACGCTCAAGCCCGGCACGATGCCATGACGCTTGCGATCTTCCGGCACCATGCCGATGCCCGCGCGAATCGCCTCGACGGGCGCGCGAATCTTCAACGGCTTGCCGTTCATCACCACCGTCGCTTCGCTCACGCCGGGATACGCGCCGAAAATCGCCTGCATCAACTCCGTGCGCCCCGCGCCCACCAAACCCGCAACACCGAGAATCTCGCCCCGCCGCAGCGAAAACGACACGTCGTTCACCCGCTTGCGGCGCGGATTGGTGACGTCGAAACAGGTCACGTGGCGCGCTTCGAAAATCACGTCGCCGATCGGATGCGGCTCGCGCGGAAAGAGGTTCTTGATTTCACGGCCCACCATCAGGGAGATGATGCGGTCGGTGGTGAGCGCGTGCATCGGTTCGGTCGCGACGTGTCGGCCATCGCGAATCACGCTGATCGTGTCGCACACCGCCGCCACTTCGTCGAGCTTGTGCGAGATGTACACGCAGGCAACGCCGCGTCGTTTCAGATCGCGCACGATGTCCAGCAGAATGCGTATTTCCGATGAGGTCAGCGACGACGACGGTTCGTCCAGAATCAACAGCTTCGCGCGCTTGTTCAGCGCCTTCGCGATTTCGATCAACTGCTGATGGCCGCCGCCATAGTTCATTACCGGCTGCGCGGCATTGATTCCGCTAATGCCGAGTTCGCGCAGCAATTCATCGGCGCGCTGGTACATCGCGGCGTAATTCATCCGGCCGCCGGGCAGCGTGATTTCGTTGCCGAGAAAGATGTTCTCGGCAACGGATAGCTCGGGCACCAGCATCAACTCCTGGTGAATGATGATGATGCCGGCGCGTTCGGTGTCGCGCACGTTCGCGGCCTTCAGCGGCTCGCCTTCCCAGATGATTTCGCCGTCCCACGTGCCGTGCGGATAGACACCGGACAGCACTTTCATCAGCGTCGATTTGCCCGCGCCGTTCTCGCCGCACAAGCCGACGCACTCGCCCGGAGAGACCGTCAGGTCGATGCCGTCGAGCGCCTTCACGCCGGAAAACGCCTTGACGATGCCGCGCATCGTCAGCAATGGTTGCGTCATTCGCTATGCCTCGCTGCAAGGCGCGCGGCTGCGCCGATGCGCATCCTGCCCATCGGCGCAAACCGCGCACTCGTTACGCTCATTGGCTCGCGAGCTGGGCCTGGGTGTAGAAGCCGTCCTTGACGACCACATCGACATTGCTCCTGGTAAGCAACGTGGGTTGCAGAAGAACCGTATCGACCTTCTTCTTGCCGTTGTCATACTGCGCGTTATAGGCAGGCTTCTGGCCCTTCGCGAGCGCAACGGAAAGTTTCGCCGCTTCGCCCGCGATCAGTTTCAGCGGCTTGTAGACGGTCATGGTTTGCGTGCCGGCGATCACGCGCTTCACCGCGGCGAGGTCCGCGTCCTGACCAGAAACCGGCACCTTGCCCGCCATGTGTTGAGCGGCCAGCGCCTGAATCGCGCCGCCTGCGGTGCCGTCGTTCGAGGCGACGATTGCGTCGATCTTGTTGTTGTTCGCGGTCAACGCATCCTCGACGATGCGCAGCGCCGTCGACGCGCTCCACTCCGGCACCCACTGCTGACCGACGACCTTGATATCGCCCTTGTCGATTGCGGGCTTCAGTACCTTGAGCTGGCCTTCGCGCAGCATCTTCGCGTTGTTGTCGGTGGGCGCGCCGCCTAGCAGGAAGTAGTTGCCCTTCGGCTGCGCGTTGTAGACGCCTTGTGCTTGCAGTTCGCCGACCTTCTCGTTGTCGAACGAGATATAGCCGTCCACATCGGCATCGAGAATCAGCCGGTCATACGAGACAACCTTGATGCCCGCTTTCTTCGCTTCGGCGACCACATTGCCGAGCGTTTTCGAATTGAACGGCACGATGACGATCACATCCACGCCGCGCGAAATCAGGTTTTCGATCTGCGAGATTTGTCGCGCTTCGCTCGCATCGGCGGATTGCACCGACACTTTCGCACCGAGCTTTTCCGCTGCCGCGACGAAATAGTCGCGATCGCGCGACCAGCGCTCGACGCGCAGATCGTCGATACAGAAACCAATCTCGGGATGATCCTTGCTTGCGTGCGCGAGCGGCGCGACAAGCGACAGGCTGGCGAGCACCGCTCCACATACGAGCGAACTCAGTAGGGTACGACGCATTGCGAATTTCATGTCTCTCTCCTTCTTCTGATAGCCGGAATACCGGATTGGACGGCCTGCGCTGCGAGCCGCAAGACCGGACAAGCGACAACCCAAAGCTTCTATTTCGCGCGGTCGACGTGGCCGCGCGATTTTTATTCACGCCCGCTGTTTTCGCGGGCTTTGCCTCTTTGCGTGCGCCTGATTAGCGCCCGCTGTAAATCGCCTGATTCACGACGTTTTCCAGATGCTCCTGACGGCCACTTGCGTGTTGCGGATTCAGATCGTGCTGTAGCGCATCCGAGGCCAGCGTCGACAGCGAATAGTCGCCCGACAGGATCTTGCGGCCTAGCTCCGAGTTCCAGCCCGCGTAACGCTGACGCTTGAATTGTTCGAGACGGTCGTTTTCGATCAGCGTGGCTGCACGCTCGACGGCGAGCGCGAGGTTATCGATCGCGCCGACGTGGCCGTGGAAAAGATCTTCCGCATCAACACTTTGCCGCCGCACCTTCGAGTCGAAATTCATTCCGCCCGTGGTAAAGCCGCCATGCTTGAGAATCTCGTAGAAGGCCAGCGTCAGTTCCTCCACGCTATTCGGAAACTGATCCGTATCCCAACCGTTTTGCGGATCACCGCGATTCGCATCGACGCTGCCGAAAATGCCAAGCGCGTAAGCGGTTGCGATCTCGTGATGAAACGAGTGCCCCGCGAGCGTCGCGTGATTCGCCTCGATGTTCACGCGAATCTCTTTCTCCAGCCCGTATTGCAGCAGGAAACCGTGCACGCTCGCGACGTCGTAATCGTATTGATGCTTGGTCGGCTCTTGCGGCTTCGGTTCGATCAGCAGTGCGCCTTTGAAACCCATCTTGTGCTTATGGTCGACCACCATATGGAGAAAGCGAGCGAGTTGATCGCGTTCACGCACGAGGTCCGTATTGAGCAGCGTATCGTAACCTTCGCGGCCGCCCCACAACACATAATTCTCGCCGCCCAGCCGTTGGGTTGCGTCGAGCGCATGACGGACCTGCGTCGCGGCAAACGCGAAAATCTCAGGATTTGGGCTGGTCGCCGCGCCGGCCGCATAACGCGGATGCGAAAACAGATTGGCCGTGCCCCACAGCAATTTGATGCCGGTATCCTGTTGCTTGCGCGCCAGATAGTCCGCAATGCGCGTGAAGTTCTCGCTGTATTCCTTCAGGCTCTCGCCTTCCGGCGCCACGTCCGTATCGTGAAAGGTGTAGTACGGCGTACCGAGCCTGGAGAAGAACTCGAAGGCGGCATCGGCCTTTTGTTGCGCGCGTTCCATTGCATTGCCGGCTTGCTGCCAGGGGCGCTGAAACGTCCCTTGCCCGAAGATGTCGACGCCGGGCCACACGAACGTATGCCAGTAGCACACGGCAATGCGCAGATGTTCTTCGAGTGTCTTGCCGAGCACGCGTTTACTCTTGTCGTAATGGCGGTACGCAAGCGGGTTATCCGATTGCGGACCTTCGTAGCGGATCTCGGGAATGTGTTCGAAGTAGGACATCAGCGTCTCCTGTTTTATGCTGCACTGCAACCGCGCGACGTTGCCGCTCCGGTCGACAAGGTGACGCCATGCTGCCGCTTGCCTGATGCATCGGCAATTGCGAAATTGCGCAGCGTGCTTGATGTTTCTTACCGCCCACGCGTTTGTTTCGCACCGTCGCGAGATTCGCGGCCTAGAATAACCGGACGCTTAAAAAGCGCGGCCTGCAAGGCGCGCCCAACAGGAGACGATGGCGTTGCGAGTCCCGCCGATTTGCACGCCGCCCATTGCCATGACCCGTCCGCAAACACCACAGACGACCCATCGGATCGCGCTGCTGTTCAACGCGAACAAGGTCTACGACCGCGAGATCATTACCGGCATCGGCAATTACCTGCTGTCCACGCGCGTGGCATGGGATCTCTTTCTCGAAGAAGACTTTCGCTGCCGGCTGACCGGCATCGAGCGTTTCGACGGCGACGGCATCATCGCGGATTTCGACGACCCCGCCGTGGGCGAAGCGCTGCGCGATTGTCCGTTGCCGGTCGTCGCGGTGGGGTCATCGTTTGAAGACCCGGCGCACTATCCCCCGGACTTACCCTATATCGCCACCGATAACAGCAAGCTCGTCTCGCTCGCGTATACGCATCTGATCGGCGCGGGACTCGAACACTTCGCGCTGTATAGCCTGCCGCAAGCGCAGGAAAACCGCTGGGCGCAGCAGCGCGAATTGGCATTCGAGCATTTGCGTCACGCGGACGGCCACGGCGACGAGCAAATCCGCAGCGAGATTTATCGCGGCCTGTCGACCAGCGCGCCGTCATGGAACCAGGCGACCGAGCAGCTCACCGCATGGCTGCGCCAACTGCCGAAGCCGGTCGGCATCATCGCCGTGACTGACGCGCGCGCGCGGCATTTGCTGCAAGCGTGTTTGATCGCGGGTATTCCAGTGCCGGAAGAAGTGGCGATCATCGGCATCGACAACGATCCGTTGACGCGCACGTTGACGCGCATTCCGCTTTCCTCGGTGATTCAAGGCACCGGGGAAATGGGACGCACCGCCGCTCACTTGTTGCATCAAATGCTGCGCGGCGCGCGTTTTCCGGGGCGGCGCATTCTCGTGCCGCCGGTCGGCATCAACGTACTCGAATCGACCAAGCATCAGCCGCTCGCGAGCCCATATGTGATGCGCGCGCGGCATTTCATTCGCCAGTACGCGTGCCAGGGCATTCGCACCGAACAGGTTGCCGATTATGTGGGCGTGTCGCGTTCGTCGCTAGAAGAGTACTTTCGGCGCGAGCGGCAGTGCACCGTGCATCAGGAAATCTTGCGTCATAAACTCGATGTCGCGAAAGCGCTGCTGGCGAAGCGCGATGCGTCGAGCGCGGAGGTGGCGATTCGTTGCGGCTTCACGTCGCTGCAATACATGTACGCGGTGTTTCGTCGTGAACTCGGTTGCACGCCGCGCGAGTATCAGGAACGCGCCAATTCAACGGTCGCGCCTGGCTGAGCATGCCTTTTTACTTTCTTTTCCACCGACGACATGATCAGCATTGAACAACTCTCCTCTGAGCCGTGGGGCACGCTGCCCGGCGGCGATCCGGTGCGGCTCTTTACGCTGCGCAACGCACACGGCATGAAAATCGCCATCAGCGACCTGGGCGCGACGCTGGTCTCGTGGCATGCGCCGGATCGCGCGGGACGTCTCGGCGATATTCTGCTCGGCCATGACACGCCCGCCGAATACGTGGCGGCCACCACCTACATGGGCGGATTGATCGGCCGATGGGCGAACCGCATTGCCGATGCGCGCTTCACGCTCGACGGCATCGAGTACACGCTCGACCGCAATGAAGGCGCGAATCTATTGCACGGCGGCACGCAGGGTTTTCATCGCGCGCTGTGGGACGTGAGCGAGGACAATGGCGCGCTGGTCATGCGTCTGGAGTCGCCCGAAGGCGACGCCGGTTTTCCCGGCAACGTGACGACGCAAGTGCGTTACTCGCTCGACGACGACGGCACGCTGACCATCGACTATGAAGCGATCACCGATGCGGCGACGCCGCTGAATCTGACGAGTCATCCGTACTTCAATCTGACGGGGCGGCCGGGCGCGGATATTCGCGGACATGTGTTGTCGATCGATGCGGACCGGTTCTTCGAAGTCGACGCGGCGCTGATTCCCACCAGACTCGCCGAAGTGGCGGGCAATGCGTTCGACTTCCGGCAGAGCGCGCCGATTGGCGCACGGTTGGATTGGCCGCATGCGCAGCTTGCGCGGGCGGGCGGATTCGATCATTGCTATGTGTTGGGGGAGGCGAGCGCGCCGGGGATACGCGAGGTTGCTTGTGCGTATGACCCCGGCAGTGGACGTGAACTGACTGTGTTCACCGATCAGCGCGGCTTGCAGTTTTATAGCGGCAACGCGCTGAATGGCAATAAGGGACGCGGCGGCATTGCGTATCAACCGCATGCGGGGCTTTGCCTGGAAGCGGGCGGCTTTCCGAATCAGGTGAATATGGCTGATGAGCAGGATGCGGTGATCGTGCAGGCCGGCGATACGTATCGGCAGGTGACTCGGTATCGGGTCGGCGTGCGCAGCGGCGTTTGAGCCGTTTCGTTTGTTCAGGGTTTCGGCGTGCGTTTCTTACGATTCCGACTTATCGTTTTCTGCAAGACTGAATTACGGGATCAGGGCTTACCCCTAGGTTTTTCGCTTCCTAAAATCTGTTCATTGGTTGCCGCACGCGTGCTGCGGCGCCTTACAGACAGTTTTCGGAGGGAAGCATCATGAAATCGCTGATCAAGGTTGTAACGCTCGCCGTGGTTTTCGCTGCGCCGGTGGCTTCGTTCGCACAGGCGCAGCCGCTTACGCGCGCGCAGGTGAAGGCGGAATTGCGGCAGATTGAACAGGCTGGATATAACCCGGCTGCCGCTGTCGATGCGAATTATCCGGCGGATATTCAGGCTGCGGAAGCAAGGATCGCTGCGCAGAATGCTACGGCTCAAGCGGATGTGACCGGGTATGGTTCTTCGGGTGGGGGGTCGTCGCAGACGTCGCAGACTGGCGGGAATACGGCGGTTTTGAATCCGTATCCGCAGCCTTTGGGTGGGGAGTGAGGCGCTTTTGGTGGTGTTTTTTGGGGGTTGTGGGTCATGGGTTTGTTCGGGCGTGCGCTGGGTTGAGGGTTTGGCTGGATGAGCGGGAATGCTTTGATTGAGGAGAGGCGCTGATGCGCCTCTCTTTGTTATTGGCGCGACGTTTTGTATTGCGCCGTTATCCGAATGGTTTAGTGCCGCACGATAATTGGATGACGTGCGCTTGTTTTTGTTCTTGCTTCTGGTCTCTTTGATAGGAAAGAAAGGCGAAAGCTTTCGAGACGCCGATCTGATTATCGAAACGGGCACAGTCGTCGCATTATGCGAATTCCATTTTTCATAACATCTTCTTTATCGAATAGCTGCTGCTTAGAGAGCGCACCGCCGAGAAATTATTCAATGCGGTTCTGACGGGCGTACGTAGGAACCGGTACACGCGATCCGTTTTTTGACTACGCGTATTTTCAGTGCGCGTGGGCTTTTGTCCTTGGACTGCGCAAGCGTCGCGGCCAAACGCCTAATGGGCCAGGGTCACGAAAAACCGACGCGCTGCACATGCGAGTATTTGCCGCAAAAGGCGAGCAAACGCCATCCGCGTTGTCGGCGGGCTCTGCATCCAGCGTAATCAGGTTCTACTTTGCAGTTCCGGCTACGCGCTTTTTGTCATCGTCGCTCCAGAGCCAGGCTCGACTCTCAACACGTCGCGGCTTCACGACGCGCTACGTGAACGCGAGCACAAAACCGAATCGGGCCGACTTTTGCTCGCCGTCAGCTGCCAAGACCACGATAGGTTTTACCGATATCCAAAGCGCATAATTGAAATTCGGAAATTAATGCCGTCTCACATTGACTGACATTCAAGTTCTGGTCGATTCGTCTGAAGTTCCGTAAAATCGCGCGGAGCGCGGTCAATCAGTCGGCTAACAAGAAGAGGCGGCAATGGGAGCGCAGGACATAATCGGGGCAATAAAGGGCGGACTCGCTCAAAGCGACCGTCTGCTGAAACTGGATAGTCCGCTGGGCGGTCATGTTCTTCTGCCGCAGCGGGTTATCGGCCATTCACGGATTGGCCGCCATTATGAATTTACGGTCGATGCCGTTTCCATTTCCGGTGCCATTGAACTGAAGACGCTGATTGCGCAGCCCGTCACGCTGTGGATCCAGCAGACCGACAAATCCTACCTGCCTCATCACGGCTATGTGCATACCGCGCGACGCCTCGGCTCGGATAACGGACTCACGAGCTATCAGCTCGGCTTTGCCTCGTGGATGCACTTCCTGCGCTTTCGCAAGGACGCGCGGATCTGGCAGGACAAACCCGCCGAGGAAATCCTCACCGATGTCTTCAACCTGCATCCACAGGCCCAGGGCGCATTCCGCTTTGCGCTGAATCGGCCCCTGACCCCGCGTTCGTTCTGCATGCAATACGAGGACGACTGGAATTTCGTGCACCGGCTGATCGAAAACGAAGGGCTGTTCGGCTGTTTCGAGCAGGCTGGCGATGGCCAGTCACATACGCTCATCGTCACGGACAACCTCGACGCGTTCCGGCCGCTTTCACCCCAGACGGTCCGGTTCTACCGCGCGGGCACGAACAGCGAAACCGATGCACTGGTTCAGTGGTCGGGCACAAGAACGCTTCAGAGCACCACGCTCACGACGCGCACCTTCGATTACAAGGCACCGGGTTCGTCGGCCAGTCCGAAGGGCACGACCGTGCCGACGCTTGCCACACAGGGCGACCTGCCGCAGCAGGCCGAAGTCTACGAATACACCGGCGCGTACACCTACGGCAGCCAGGACCGCGGCGATCACCTGTCGAAGATCCGCATGGAGGAATGGGAGTCGCGGGCGAAGCGCTTCTTCGGTTCAGGCGGCGTGAGACAGGTCGATGCAGGCCGCTGGTTCGAACTGGATGATCACCCCGGGCACGCTACCGACAGTGAGCAGGACCGGCAGTTCGCCCTGATCGGAACGTCGTGGTTCATTGAAAACAACCTGCCGGTTTCGAGTCAGGCCGCCGATTTCCCGCATAGCCTGAAAGGCGGACTGGCGATGGTCCGGGCGAATCATGAAGGCACAGCCAGTGCGTTGAAGGTCGCCCACGCCGATGGCAGCGAAGGCTTCTTCCTCGTTGAGATCGAGGCGCAACGCAAGGCCGTGCCCTACCGCAGTCCGTTCGAGCATCACAAGCCGGAGATGCATCTGCAGTCGGCAATCGTCGTCGGTCCCGCGAACGAGGAGGTCTACACCGACGCGCTCAACCGCATCAAGGTGCGCTTCCACTGGGACCGGCTCAACGACGGCGACGAGAAGGCGTCATGCTGGCTGCGGGTCGCGATGTCGGATACGGGCGGCGGCTATGGCGGCGTGCATGTGCCGAG
>NZ_FRAB01000008.1 GCF_900142195.1 Paraburkholderia terricola | reverse complement strand
GGCCGCGATGAGCCTGATGCATCACGGCGTCGACCTGACCGTGATCGCGCTCTGGCTCGGTCACGAGTCCTCCGAGACTACTCAGATCTATTTGCACGCCGACATGCAACTCAAGGAACGCGCGCTCGCGCACGCGACGGCGAGTGGTCTTGCACCGACACGCTACAAACCTCCAGATCCGTTGCTCGCCTTCCTGGAGGCTCTCTGATAATGCCGACAACCGGAGCGACCGGGAATAGAGATCCGCCAACCGTTGTGTCCGTGGATTCATGACGCGGCATAATCGGGGAGTCGGCATAACGTCATTCATGCCGCTAGCGGCATGAATGACGTTATTCGAGATGGGCCAGTCGCCATTTTCGACGTAGCGGATGAGTTTCGGCCACTGCGAGCGCAGATAGGTCAGACCCTTGCCGAGCAGGCTCTTCGGCGTGACACCAGGCGACTGCTCGACCATCAGCGTGTGGATTGCGGCGAGCACGCGCGCGCTGTAACGTCGTCGCAATCGCTGTCGTCGCGATGCCGACCATGTTTCTCTACGCGCTTCGGCCGCGAACAGCTTGCCGATCAGCTTGATGAAGCGCGTCGCGAGCAGATGAGGCGTGCGTGCCGCCTTCGGCACGCTGTCTTCCGCTTTGACGAAGTACCGTCTCACATGAACCCAACATCCCAGGTGCACGAGCTGATGACGCTCGGCAATGTCGTTGTAGGGTTCGTAGCCGTCGGTCATCATAACCGCGCCCGCACGGATGCCGGTGAACAGCTTGTCTCCTAACTTGGCACCACGCCCCGGTGTATAGGTGAAGCAGCGGATGAGCACACCCGAATCCGTCATTTGCGCCCACAGGTAACTTTTCGTTTGCGCACGGCGGCCTTCTTCTTTCAGCACCTGGAGCGTCGTCTCGTCGCAGTAGATCAGCTCAGTATCCAGCAGCACGTCGCGCACCAGGTTGATCACGGGCTGTGTTGCGAGGCCGACGCGGACCATGCTGGCGGCGATCGTGTTCGACGAGATATCGCCACCGAAGCGGCGCAGCAGACCCGCTTGCCGATACAGCGGCATGCCGAACTGATACTTGCCGGTGGCAATCCACGCGAGCGCCGATTCGCTCAACAGTCCGCGGGGGATGATACGTGGCGGCGCCGGCGTCACCTTGATGCCGAGCTCACAGCACGGGCACGCATATTTCGCGCTGGTGCTGGATCACCCGAAGCTGCTCAGGGATTACCGTGAGCTGTTCGCTGATCTCTACGCCGAACTCGACGAGCGCGTGACCGTCGTTCGCACAGAAGCGTTCGACTTCGGGTAGTTCGTGCCGTACGATGTCACGCGGCAGGCTGGGATCGAGCGGCTTGCGATGACCGCGCTTCTTGCGTGTATGGGCGGCGACCGTCGTATCGGGGGCATCTTCCTGCGCGGGCGTCGCGTTTGCGCCCAGCGCTTCGGCCTCGTTGAACAGGCCGAGCTGATCGGAGTCCCGTGCTTCACTCTTCGCGCCGAACAGCTCGCGACGGTAAGAGCGCAGTCGTTCTTCGGCCAAGTCGCGCTCCGCCGTCACGAGACGCACCATGCTACGCAGTTCGTCTCGCTCTTGCTGAAGTGCTGCGTGCTGCTCACGAATCGCGAGCAGCGCGGCGAGTTCATCGGCGGTGACGGTGACTTGAATCGGCATGCTGATTGGACAGGCATGCCGATCGATGTTCAGCTCACGCGTAAATATTTCCGCGTCGGATGCCGCTGGACCGTGGTAATGTCGTCACCGTCGAGCAACGCGTGCAGCAGCTCCGTCGTCATCGTCACGACTTCGGTTTTCTTGCCCGGCCAGGTGAAGTGATCAACCTCGAGGCGCTTCATCAGCAACCAGAATCCGTTCCCATCCCAGCCGAGGATCTTGATCCGATCGCGACGTCGATTGCCGAACACGTAGAGCGACGCGTCCATCGGGTTCAAGCGCATCGACTGTTCGACGAGAATCGACAGGCTGTTCATGCCGTATCGGAAGTCGACGGGATCGCGGTGCAGGTAGACCTTCAAGCCTTCGTCGAACCGGAACACGGCAGCCTCCCGAGCATTTGAATGACCGTGGCCAATTCGTCGATGCTTGCCTCGCCGAGATCGAACTCGACGCCATTCGATAGACGCACGTGCAGCGAAAGCGCCATCGAAGAAGGCAACGGTGATGGCTCGGACGGTTGTGCGCACGGCGATGCGATAGCCGCTACGATCGGCACGAACGTCGATGGGGGATTGGGGAGGTCGATCGTGACGCCGTCAGAAATCGCGGGCGTTCGGGCGACTCGCTCGTGTTCGAGCTGCGCCTGAATCTTCTGGTAGCGGGCGATCCAGCTGCGCAGGAGGTTCGGATTGAGACCATGCTCCATGGCGGTCCGCGCTATGGAAACGCCGGGCTGCAAGCAGATCTGTACCAGTTCGTCTCGCGCAGCATCGTCATATTCTCGGCGCCCATCTCGCTTTCGGCCGATGACCAGTCGGCTACGCAGGTCTCGTTTCTCACTCATACACTCTGATACCAGCTGTTCACGTGGACACGTAGCATCAGAGTGAAGCGATTTCTAGACAAGGACGTCGTTAGCGGACCGCATACGGACAAGGAGCTAGCGCATGAGCAGCGATCAATCGAAAGGTATCGCCGAACAATTGAAGGGCCTCGTCAACAAGGGGTTGGGCGCCGTGACCGGCAACGAGGACCGCAAGGTCGAGGGCGACGTGCAGATCATGAACGGCGCAAACCGGAAAGACCTGGGTGACCAAAAGGAGAACATTCGCAAAGGCAAGACCGACCCGGGCAACCCCACCAACGAATGACGCCGCTCATCGACTGACGATCATCGTCTTTTCATCTTCGACCCGACTGCGCGCCTGTTTCGCAAGCGAAGCAGGCATGGCCAATGCTGCGCTTCGTGCAGAAGTCCGGGCGTGGCGCGAAGCCGCGTAAAACAAGTTGGAGGGGAGGGCAGTCGTCATGAATTCGATCCTGAGAAGCACGTTGATTGCGGCGTCGATCGCCGCGCTGACCGTGGGTGCGAGCGGTTGCAAGCGCGTGGACAACACCAGCAGGGACACGATGAGTTCGGGCAGCAGCGGCGTGATGAGCAACTCGGCCGCGCCGAGCGGCACCGGTAACAGCGACGCGGCAAAGCGTGTGACCCCGCCGGTCGGCATCGCGCCGGCACGCCCGGCGAGCCAGTAAGTCCCGATCGGGTGGCGCTCCGCGCGGGAAAGGCGCGCAGGGTGGCGGCGGCTGCAACGTTGCCTTGGAACAGTCTCTTCCAACGCGGCCTATATATCCGTGCCACTGGCGCGGATACAGTGCCGATGCACGCACGGTTTCCGTGTGCGAGCGAGAGAGTTGGCCCCGGCTGGAACTGATTCCCCAGCCGGGGTTTTTTTCGTTTGGCGCCGCCGATTGGCCGCATGTGTCGTGACGGCGCTGTGCCACGCAAGCAAGCGGGTTGCCTACCGCGTGCCTGCGAGCCGGGAGTAAGACCCACCAGCAACCGAACCGCACCGCGCAGTGCGCTCAACCGTTGAAGCAGCGAAACGCAAGACTGATACGCGGTTCAGTCACGGCCGGCGTCTTGGGAATGCTGTGCTCGTGCGTGAATTGCGACGCATAGCTCATCACGATGCAACTGCCGGCCTCCAGTTCCACATGCACCGTGCGGCCGCCGCGCGCCTTCGGCCGGATCGACATGCGGCGGCTCGCGCCGAGCGAGACGATCGCAATCGGCTGCGCGGGCAGGAGCTTTTCCGTTTTGTCGCCGTGCGGCGCGACGCTGTCGTTGCCGTCGCGATAGAGGTTGAGACCGACGCGGTTGAACGGTGCGCCGACCAGTGCGCGAACGGCTTCGAACGCTTCGCTCAACGGCGCGGGCAAATCCGCGCAGTCGCGCGAGAAGGTGGCGATCAGACGCGGCACCGCGACTTCGCGCTCGTACATCACGCGCTGCTGGCTCAGCCAGCCGATATTGCGGAACGCCTCCTCGAACCACCGTTGTGCGACGGCGGCCGCGATCGACTCGGGCAGGTAACGAATCCCGCCTTCGCCGTCACGAACGAGAGAGACGGGCTCGGGTGCGAAGAGGTCTTGCTGGGACGCCATGATTTCAACGTTGCGGTAACGAGCGCCCGTTCGGACGGCGACGGGCGCCTCGTGCACGTCATTGTACTGTGATTTTATACAGTAGTTTTGGCGAACCCGGGCAGGCGGCGTTGCCCGCCTTCATTCGCCCGGACTGTACAGATCGAGCAGCTTGAGCGTCACGCCGTTTGTCCAGCCGAAGCCGTCCTGCAGCGGATATTCGCCGCCGCCTCCGCCACCGGTTCCCGCGCCTTCGACCACGTACTTCTCGACCAGCTTCTTCTCCGACGCATAAACGCCCTTCACGTCAGCGAGAAAACGCGTGCCGATCTGCTGGGCAAGCTCATCCTGGCCATAGCGTTTCAAGCCTTCGATAGCGACCCAATGCAGCGGCGCCCAGCCGTTCGGCGCATCCCACTGCTGCGTGGTGTTATAGGTCGTCGTGACGAGGCCGCCCGCTTGCAGCAACGTGGACTGCACTTGCCGCGCGGTCTTTTGCGCGCGCTCCGGCCAGGCCGCGCCGACGAACAACGGAAACACCATCGCCGCGGTCTTGTTGTCGCGCGGCCTGGCGAGCTGCCAGTCGTAGTCGCCGTAGTAGCCGTTGGCATTCCACAGGTACTTGTTGATGCCGAGCGCGCGTTTTGCCGCGCGTTGCGCGAACTCGCCGACGCAGCGGAAATCGCGCGTCGCACCGCAGCCTTTCGCGATGGTGATTTCGAGGTGGAACATCAGGCTGTTCAGATCGACGGGAATGATCGACGTGGTGCGCACCGTCGCGAGCGTCATGTTGTCGCCGAACCAGCGCGAGCTGAAATCCCAGCCGCTTTCGGCGGTCGCGCGCAACTCGCGGTACACCTCGTTCGGGCTGCGGCCGCTGGCCTGTTGCGCGGTCTTGATGTCTTCGAGATACGACTCGTCACGCGGCGTATCCAGTTCATCCCAGTAGCGGTTGAGCACCGTGCGGTCCGGCATCACGACGACGTTGCGGGTGGCCTGACCGGGTTGCGTCGTGGTCTCGCCCCGCATCCAGTACGCGTATTCCTTGCGCAGCGCGGGCAAGTACTTCTGATAGACGGTGTTGCCTTCCACCTTCGCCGCGAGCGCCACCATATGCGAGAAAAACGGCGGCTGCGAGCGGTCCAGATAGTAGGTGCGATTGCCGTTCGGAATGTGGCCGAAGGTATCGATCTCGTAGGCGAAGTTGTCGAGCATGTTGTCGACGAGATCCTCATGGCCGGATTCCTGTAACCCGAGCATCGTGAAATAGGTGTCCCAGTAGTAGCCTTCGCGGAACCGGCCGCCGGGCACCACATAGGGCTTCGGCAAGGGAATCAGCGAGCTGTTCGGCGGCGCGCTCGTGGTGGTGCGCGTGAGCGCGGGCCACAACCAGTTGATATGTTCGCGCAGCGTTTGATTCGCGGGCGGCGTGATGACCGGCTCGCTCGGCGGCGTGAAGTACTGGTTGACGAAATTCGCCAGCGAAAAGGCGGGATTGCTCTTCTGCTGTTCGTACAGTTGCACGATCGTGGCGGGGTCGGCGTTCGGCGTCGCGTCGACGAAGGTCTTCTGGTCGGGATAGATCTGCGCGGTTTGCACGGCTACGAACAGGTCGCCGTAGAGCGTACTGGGCGCGGGTGGAAGCGTGCTGCCGACCTGGGTGTCGGCATGGCAGACGCCGGCGAGACCGAGCAGAAAGACGAAGCTGGAAGCGGCGCTTGCTCGCCGCAGGCTTTTCATTCCGGAACGCGGCGCAGAGGGAAGGGGCGAAGGCTGGAAAGCCGTGCGAGCGGCGCGGATGGCGCGCCATTGCGATGACACAATCATGTCTCCTCCTGGGGAATGGACAACAGGATTGGTCTGCCTCACACCCACTCTTATTTCATACGATTGCTGGGCCGTCGCTAGCATCGCACAGATTGAAGGGGGCTTCAAACTATGCGCCACGGGTCCTGTCGAGCGCCGCAAACAGGAGGTCCGCGGCACGCCAAACGCGAAAGCGCTGATTGTGTACGATGCGAAGTTGCTTCGCGTGTTCGAGGCCGGGCTTTGTCCACTTGCCGGTCTTCATCGTTAGCGCATGCCGCGTGCGTGTCACCCCATTCCCTTGTGCCGAGGAAATCGCCATGCATATCGCACCGTTTCAGATCGCCATACCCGAACCTGACGTCGACGATCTCCGCCGGCGCATCCGCGCGACGCGCTGGTCGCCGGTCACGCCCGCGCCCGCGTGGCAGCAGGGCGCCGATCCGGCATGGCTGCGCGAGCTCGCCGGCTACTGGGCCGAGCGTTTCGATTGGCGCGAGGCCGAGCGCGGCTTGAACCGGCAACCGCAGTTTCTCGCCGACGTCGACGGTCAACGCGTTCACTTCGTCCATCGGCGCGGCGCGGGCGCAGCGCCCTATCCGTTAGTGGTGACGCATGGCTGGCCGGGTTCGTTCTTCGAGTTCCACACACTCGTCGACCAGTTGTGCGACCCCGCCGCATTCGGCGGCGACGCCGGCGATGCCTTCGATGTGGTGATTCCGTCGCTGCCGGGCTTCGCGTTCTCGCCGGCGCCGGCGCAGCCTGGCATGTCCGCATTCCAGATCGCGGACCTGTGGGTGTCGTTGATGCGCGGCCTCGGGTACGAGCGCTTCGGCGCGCAGGGCGGCGATCTCGGCGCGGGCGTGTCGGTCGCGCTTGCCGCGCGGCATGACACGGCGGTCGACGGCATTCACCTGAACTTCTTGCCGAGTTCCTACGAGCCCGCAATCGGCGCGGCTCAAACGCCGCTCACGTCGGCGGAAGAAAATTTCTTGCGCGAGAGAAACGAATGGGCCGCGCTCGAAGGCGGCTATTCGCACATGCACGCCACGAAGCCGCAGACGCTGGCCGCGTCGCTCAACGATTCGCCGATGGGACTCGCGGCGTGGATCGGGGAAAAGTTTCGCGCCTGGAGCGATTGCGGCGGCGACGTCGAGCGGGTGTTTTCCAAGGACGAACTGCTCACCAACATCTCGCTCTACTGGTACACGCAGAGCATCGGTTCGTCGATGCAACTGTATTGGGAAAACCGCCTTCAGCCGATGCGTTTCGCCGACGGACCGCGGGTCGTGCCGCCGGTCGGTTACGCGCGTTTTCCGAAGGAACTCAGCCGTCCGCCGCGCAGTTGGCTTGAACGGACCTTCGACGTCGTGCAATGGACGGACATGCCGAGCGGCGGACACTTCGCCGCAATGGAAAAGCCCGATCTGCTCGCGGCGGAGATTCGCCGGTTCTTCAGGCCGTTCCGGCGAAAGACCGCTTGAAAGCCGCTCGAAAACCTCATGAACGGCAACGGAAATGCTCACGCGTCGATCGAGGCAACCGACAAGGTAACTTGTTCTCTCACACGCAATCGCGACTCCGCAATTATTGCGCCCGACAATCGGCAAGCACGCATTGTCGGCCGCCGCGTTGCGTCCCGCTGAGTTTTGGCGGAAACGCGCCGCAAGGACGTGAAACGATAGCGCAGACCTGCTATCGCGATCGGGTTCGTGCATGACGCCATGAAGGCGCGCATCGCGCGGCTTGGGGCTCGCCCGGCGAAAGCACATGTGAACCGACCTGCGAGCAGTAACGGCAGCGCTAACGATGCGAACCGTCTCTCACGCGTGGTGAGGAGCAATGTGAATCTCTTTCCGTGCACGCTTGTTTATGTGGATGTCGACGCGAAGCCGGGTCCCAACTCGACGAATCGCGATCCGCTCTCGTATGTGAGCCAGGCGATCTGCCTGAACAACAGCTTGCGGCGCGTGGGCATGCCGACGCTGACGATCATGACGAACGCGCCGGCACAGGTCGAAAAGCGGCTCGAAGGCCTGCCGCCGGAAAAGCGCCCGGCGGTGACGAAGCTCACCGCGACGATCGAGTTGCCGAAGAACACGCCGTTCTACGCGGCGCATTTCAAGCTCGATCTAATGGATCAACTCTCCGATGCGCTGCCCGCGGACACCATGATGCTGTTGCTCGACGCCGACATGGTCGCGTGGTTGCCGCTCGATCACACGCTGATCGAGCGATGCGCCGAGGCGGGCCTCGGTGTCTACGATATTTCGGACCAGGTTTTTCCCGCATACGGCAGCGAACGCGTGGTGGCGGATCTGGAAATCGTCGCGGACGGGCGGCTCGCGAATCCGCGCTGGTACGGCGGCGAATTCATGCTCGCGACGCCCGCATCGTTGCGCCGGCTGGTGCCGCGTGCGCGCGCCAGTTACGCGCGTTACCTGGACGAAAGCGAACGCCTGAGACATCACGGCGATGAGGCCTTCATTTCCGCCGCGCTCAATGCGCTCGTGGACGAGGGGCAAACGGTGGTCGAGGTCGGCGCCTATCAGGCGGTTGGACGTCATTGGCCCGGCAACAACTATCGGGACTTCCGCTGGTTCTGCTGCTGTTCGTTCATCCATTTGCCGGGCGGCAAATATCTGCTGGAAAAGGAGGCGCGCTTTGTCGAGTTCGCGCCGACCCGTTTCTGGCGGCGCATGCGTCACGCGCATCTGCGCGGCCGCATGCGTCACGCGGTGAAGCGGATGGTCAGGATGCTCAGCGCCGAGCGCCTCGCCACGCTGTCGGCTTACGCGCTGCGCGGCGTGAAGAGCTAGATGCGCTGACGCCCGTCACATCTTCACGTCGATGCGTCCATAGACTCCGTTGGCTTCGTCATTGGGCCCGGCGGCAAAAAACAGCGTGTTGACCGGCTGATTATTGAGCCCGTTACCGAACGCGATACCCCACAGGCCGTCCTGCACGAACGCGTTTCCATTCGACAGCTTGACGGCGCCAAGCGACTGGCCGGTGATGGGGTCGAACGCATTGATCGTGCCGTCGCCGAAGTTGCCGATCAGCACGTCGCCGCTCAAGCGGCCGAAATTCGCCGGCGCTTGCGCGACGCCCCACGGCGCGTTCAGCGCACCGGCTGAAGCAAAGCGCTGCAACAGATTGCCGGACGTATCGAAGATGTCGACGAATCCCAGACCCGCGCCGTGAACATCGTCATGCGCATCCGCGTCCTGTTTGGCGTAGGTCACGAAGAGCTTCGCGCCGATGGCCTGAATGCCGAACGGCGCGAAACCCGTCGGCAGCAGAGCGTCCTGGAACTTGCCGGGCATCGCGACTTTCGCGAAGTTCTTGTCGAACACGTCGATCTTGTTGTTGTGAAAGTCGGTGGCGTAGAGCAGATTGGCGGTGCCGTTGCTGGCGAGCGCCAGTCCCTTGTAGACCGCGCCGCCGTTGCCGTCGTCGAACACGGTGATTGCCGCGGTGGGCGCGACCGCCGGCGCCCATGCGGTGATGTTGCCGCCTTCGCCGGAAAAGATGAATGCGGCGACGCCCGATTTGCCGCCCTGCGTGACCATGAAATCCGTCGTGCCGTTGAACACGATGCCGGTCGGGTTCGCCGAACCGCTCGCGCCGGCCGGAATCCTGACGACCAGCGATTGCGGCACGCCGTTGCCGTCATAGAGCGTCGCGAGCGAGGTTGCGTTATCCGCCACCCACACGAAACCTTTTGGATTGAACGCGATGCCCCACGCGTTCTTCAGATTGGCATCGGTATGCGGCGCCGCGACCGCGCCGTCCGACACCAGCACGGTGGACGTGAACGATTGCGCGTTGAGCGAGCCGGAACTTCCCCCGCATGCAACGAGACTCGTCAACGCCGCGGCGCCCATGACGGCGCCCAGTACCTTAAGCACAGATTTCATGACCACACCTCCGTCACGACCGATGGATCGTCGAGGCTATTCAAACGTGTGGCCTTGCCGCTTTATTCCCTCAGCGGCGCGGAAATCTTTTGCTTCAGATCGTTCCGAACAATGCGCGCGGACGATCCTTGAGCGTGCCCGTCAAGAGCCGCAACGCGCTCACGAGTTGATCGCGGCTCGTCGCGCAGGCGAGGTTGATGCGCACGCCGTGCTCGATCTCCGAGCGGTCCACGGCGAACGCCGACGACGGCATCACCACCACGCCGCGCGCCTTCGCGTTCGCCGCGAAATCGTCGGCGCGCCACGGCGGCGGCAACTTGAGCCACACGAACATGCAGGCGGGGTCGGTCTGCAGCATCTCCTGCGGCAACAGTTCGCGCGCGAGGTCCTGGCGCGCGCGAATCTCGGCAAGTTGCGCGTCCATGATGCGGCGCGCGGTGCCGTCCTCGATCCAGATCGACGCGATCAACATGGACATCGGCGCGGGCATCCATGCGGTGGTGCGCACGGCTTCCGCGCACAGCGCGGCGCTGTCCGGGGGACTCAGCAGATAGCCGAGCCGCAGGCCGGGCGCGAGGATCTTCGAAGTGGCCGCAAGGTGAAACGTCAGTTCGGGACACAGGCTCGCGATGGTCGGCAGACGTTGCGACACCAGTGGTCCATAGACGTCGTCCTCGATGATCGCCACGCCGTGGCGGCGCGCGATGTCGGCGAGGGCCATGCGGCGTTCGAGGCTCATCGTCGTCACGGTGGGGTTCTGCAGATTCGGCACGGTGAAGATCGCCTTCACCGGCATGCGCCGGCAGGCGCGCTCCACTTCGTCGGTGAGCAAGCCTTCGCGGTCGCTGGGAATGCCGACGATCTCGAACTGAAACACCGGCGCGAGCGCTTTCAGGCCGTAGTAGGTGAGCTGGTCGGCGAGGATCACGCCGTCCGTGCCGATCAGGCTGTTGAGCACCGCATACAAACCGTGTTGCGCGCCGCTCGTCACGACCACATATTCGGGCGCCGGCGCGAAGCCCGGCGCGGCCATCCACTGCGCGCCCGCGGCGCGCGCCCATGACGGCCCTTGCGGCGGCTGATACTCCTGCAATTGCGGATAGCGCGGATCGCGCGGCAGGTCCGCGAGCGTGCGCGCGAGGCAGTTCAGAAATTCGCTGGTGGCGGGGCGGTTGACGGTCAGATCGATCGCCGTGTTGCTCGCCGGCTGCGCGGGCTCGACGCTCGGCATCGCGCCGCCGGTCACGAGCGAGCCGCGCCGCTTGCTGCCGATCACCAGTCCGCGCAACTGCAATTCCTTGTACGCGCGCGAAACCGTCGACACGTTGATGCCGAGTTCCGTCGCCAGTTGCCGCTGCGGCGGCAGCCGGCTGCCCGGCGGATAGACGCCGCTGCGGATCTCGTTCTCGATCGAACTGGACACCTCGACGTAGGTGGAGCGCTTCGCCTGCGCGCTCGACCCGTTAGTCCGACGCGCCGTGCCTTTGCCAGAAGCCATAAGAACCGATGTCTCCATACAAAAAATGCTTTGTCCGCGATTGTGCGGAGTTTTGCCGATTCTATACCAGACAGCGGGACTGCAAACGCTAAAAGTGCGTAGGCAGGGCGGCTTCGCACGGCTCGGGCACGGGCTGTCCGTTTGCGGCGCAGACCATCCAGGGAAAACGCCGATGCCACACAATGCGCGTTTTAATTGCACACAAAAAAATATTGTGTGATTCTGTGCTCATGGTTTTGTTCGGTGGCGCGGGAAATGAGCCGCTACCGGACAGCATTCGAAACTTATTAGCCGGAGCTTGCTGGATGCGCTTTCCTCAGTCCACACCACGCGGATGCGTGTCGAAACGCGGTGCGCCGCCCGTCCTCGGCCGTTGCGCCGCCGTACCCGAAAGGCGCGCGTGATGCCGGACGTCGCCATCATCGGTGCGGGGTTCATCGGCCTGGCGAGCGCGGCCGCGTTGATGCGCGACGGCCACCGCGTCACGCTGTTCGATCCGGCCGGCGTGGGGCAGGGCGCGTCGTTCGGCAACGCCGGGACGTTCGCGCCGTATGCGTGCATTCCGGTCAACAACCCGTCGGTGTTCCGTGACTTGCCGCGCTTTCTGTTATCGAACCAGAGTCCGTTCAGATTGCGTTGGGGTTATCTACCGCATCTCGCGCCGTGGCTGGTGCGCTTCATGATGAGTTCGCTGCCGCGCCGCTACGAGGCCAGCGCCGCCGCACTCGCGGCGCTGCTCGATCACGCGTATGACGGCTATGCGCCGCTGCTCGCGAACCCGGAACTGGCGAGCTTCGTTCGTCCGCGCGAGTGCCTGTATCTGTATTCGAGCGCGGCTTCATTCGATGCCGCGCGTGCCGCGCTCGATCTGCGCCGGAAGCTCGGCGTCACCTTCGATCTGCTCAAGGGCGACGATATCCGTGCGCTGGAACCGTCGCTCGCACCGATCTTCGAGCGCGGCGTGCTGTTCACGAATAGCTGGCATTTCTCCGACCCGCAAGGCTTCTTGCAGACGCTTCATGATCGACTCGCCGCGCAAGGCTTGACGCTGGAGCGCGCGGCGGTCGAGCGCGTGCAGCCTTCGGGCGAAGGCGCGAGCCTCAGCGTCGGCGGCATCGCGCGCCGTTTCGATTACGTGGTGGTGGCAACCGGCGCGCGCTCCGCGCAGTTCGCCGGCCAATGCGGCGACCCGGTTCCGCTCGACACCGAGCGCGGCTATCACGTCCGTTTTCCCGGCGCGCAGCAACTGGTGTCGCGGCCGGTCGGCTGGGCCGAACGCGGCTTCTACATGACGCCGATGAGCGACGGCTTGCGCGTCGCGGGCACCGTCGAACTCGCCGGTTTCGGCGACACGCGCAACCGCTCGCTGCTCGACTTGCTGACGTTTTCCGCGAAGCGCGCGCTACCCGCGCTGGCTACGCCTGACAGCAACTGGCTCGGCTTTCGCCCGACGCTGCCCGACGGCGTGCCGGTGCTCGCGCGATCGCGCGCGAGCGAACGCGTGATCTACGCCTTCGGCCATCAGCATCTGGGCCTGACGCTGGCGGGCGTGAGCGGGCGCATCGTCGCGGATCTGATCGCGCGGCGGGCGCCGTCGCTCGATCTCGCGCCCTACGCGGCCACGCGTTTTTGATTTTGCAGGGGACAGCCAAACGAAGTTTTCACGTTTCACCACAGGCATCGCAGGACGGTTTCGACGCGTCGCGCATCGGATCGGTCAACCTACTACACGCGCGACGTCACATCTCGCAAGGAGCGCATCATGAATCGCCGCTATTGGCTGTTGAGTGCCACTGTCTGTGCACTCGCCACGTACATGCCGTTGTCGTGGGCCGCCGACCCCGAAGTCGTCAAGATCGGTTTCGTCGGGCCGTTGACCGGTCCGGTGGCCCGAGTCGGCAAAGACTTGCAATATGGCGCGCAACTGGCGCTCGATGAAGAGAACGCGAAGCATCCGACCGTCGGCGGCAAGCCGGTCAAGTTCGTGCTCGACGTGCAGGACGATCAGGCCGACCCGCGCGTGGCGATTCAGGTCGCGCAGAAGCTGGTCGACGAAGGCGTGGTGGGGGTGATCGGCCACTACAACTCGGGTTGCAGCATTCCGGCTTCGACGGTCTATCACCAGGCGAACGTGGCGATGATCACGCCGGGCTCGACCAATCCGCAACTCACCAAGCAGGGCTTCAAAAACGTCTTCCGCACGATGGGCCATGACGGCATCGGCGGAGTCGTCGCGGGGCATTTCGTGGTGGAGCAGATGAAGGCGAAACGCATCGGCATCATCGACGACCGCACCGCATTCGGGCAAGGTCTCGCGGATGCGTTTGAAAAAGGCGTCAAGGAAGCGAACGGCAACGTGGTCGATCGCGAGTTCACCAACGACAAGGCGGTCGATTTCCGCGCCATTCTGACCACGTTGAAGAGCAAGAACGTCGACATGATCTTCTTCGGCGGCCTGGACGAGCAGGGCGCGATGCTGGTCAAGCAGATGCGCTCGCTCGGCATCAACGCGCAACTGTTCGGCGCGGGCGCGCTGAAGAGCAATGCGTTCCTGCAGATATCCGGCGCGGCCGGCGACGGCACCCAGGATCTCGAGCCGGGTCCGGCGCTCGACAAGCTGCCCGCCGCGCAGGCGTTCGGCAAGCGCTACAAGGCGCGCTTCAATCAGGATGTCGAGCTCTACGCGCCGTTCGCCTACGACGCCGCGCTCGCGATGATCAAGGCGATCCACGGCGCCGACTCGCTCGATCGCGCGAAGATTGTCGAGAGCCTGTCGAAGGTCACGGTCACGGGTGTGACCGGCAATATCACCTTCGATCCGTATGGCGATCTGATCAAGCCGCCTTATACGCTGTTCCAGGTTCAGCAAGGGCAATGGAAGAGCATCAAGACGGTGGGCGGCAACGGCGCGTAGTCGTTGGCGGTTTGCGCGGGTGCGCAGGCGATTGCGTTTGCGTTTGCGATTGTGTTTGTGTTTGTGTTTGCGGTTGCCTGCCGCGCAAACCGCTAGCCGTTCAGGTCGGGATTCTGCTGCGCGAGTTCATGCACCCACTCGCTGAATACTCTGACGCACATGCTCAGGCGGCGGTGCGGGTAAAGGATCGAAAGCGGAATCGGCGGGCTCGGGAAGCCGCGCAGAATTTCACGCAACGCGCCCGCATCGATCGCTTTCGCCACCATGAAGCGCGGCACCTGGATCATTCCCAAGGCTTCGAGCGCGGACGTGATGTAAACCTGGCCGTCGTTGACCGCCAGAATCCCTTCCATTGGTTTTCGCACGAGCGCGCCGTCGACTTCGAATTCGAAGGGGTAGACACGCCCCGTGCGCGCCGAAAAATAATTCACCGCGCGATGCCGCTCGAGATCGTCGGGCGTGGCCGGCTCGCCCATCTGTTCGAGATAGGCGGGCGCCGCGCAGGTGGTCATGCGCACGCTGCCGATCGTGCGCGCGACGAGGCTCGAATCGTCGAGCACGCCGATGCGGATCACGCAATCCACGCCTTCCTGCACGAGATCCACGTTGCGATCGGCGATACCCAGCTTCACCGCGATGTCGGGATAGCGCGCGTTGAAATCGCGCAGCACGGGAATCAGCACGTTGGTGGCGAATGTCGCGGAGGTGTCGACGCGAATCGTGCCGCGCGGGCTCTGGCGTTTGTTCGATAACGCCGACTCGGCGTCGGAGACCTCGGCCAGAATGCGCGCGCAATATTCGTAGTAGAGCGCGCCGTCGCCGGTGACCTGAACGCTGCGCGTCGTGCGATTCAGGAGCCGCACGCCGAGATGGCCTTCGAGGTTCTGCACGACAGTCGACACCGACGCGCGCGGCATTTCCAGCGAATCGGCCGCCCTGGAAAAGCTCGACGCGTCCACGACGCGCTTGAACACCGTCATCGCCTGAAGCATGTCCATACGTGTTGTCCTTGTGATGTGACCGGTTGGCGCGAGCGCGGCAACGAGGCGACATTCTAGAACGGCGACACGGCGGCGCGTGCCGGTCTCGGGGCGCAAGGACACGTCAACCGGTTGGATGCGCTCGCGTCCTCCGCATGACGAGGCGGCCCTGCAAAAAAGCTTGACACTTCACGATCAATCTCTATAGTTCACCACATGGCGAAGTATCCGGTCAGTCAGTTGGATCGTACGTTTTCCGCTCTCGTGGACCCCACGCGGCGGGCTATCCTCGCGCGTCTGGAGCGGGAGCCCGGCCTGTCGATCACGGAGATCGCGCGTCCGCTGCCGCTCAAGCTTCCCGCTGTCATGAAGCACCTCGACGTGCTGAGCGAAGCGGGTCTCGTGGCGCGTACCAAGAAAGGCCGGACCGTTTCGGTGGACCTCGTCGCCGGCCCGATGGAGGAGGCGATGGCGTGGCTACGACGCTATGAGCGCTTCTGGTCCGCCAGTCTCGATCGACTTACCGACTTTGTGGAGGGGGAAGAGGAATGATCAAGGAAAAGCCCAGCCTGACCATCATCCGGCGCATCAAGGCGCCGCCGGCGAGAGTCTACGCAGCGTGGACGCGCCCCGAACTGATGGCGCGCTGGTGGGGGCCCGACGCCGGGCCGGTGCTGAGCGCCGAAGCCGATCCGCGCGTGGGCGGGCGCTTTCGCGTGGTGTTCCAGACGCTCGACGGCGAAACGCACGACTGCCGCGGCGAATACCAGGAAGTCGAACCGGACAGCAAGCTCGTCTTTACCTGGCAGTGGGTGACGATGCCGGAGCGCCAGTCTCTCGTGACGATCCGATTGCGTCCGATCGAAGAAGGCACCGAACTCAATTTCACGCACTCGCAATTCTTCGACGCGGCCGCGCGCGACGCGCATCAGGTCGGCTGGAACGGCTCCTTCGACAAGCTCGAGGCACTGATCGCCGAACTGAACGACACAGGCGAATAAAGCGCATCGGACCGAATTCAACCCATATCGAGGTCGAACATGAAGCTCTACTATTCTGAAACCCTGGCCCCCAGAAAAGCGTGCGCCGTGGCGAAGTACCTGGGCTTGCCCATCGAATACGTTTTCGTCGATCTGGCAAAGGGCGAGCAGAATGAACCCGCTTATCTGGCGATCAATCCGAACGGCAAGGTGCCGTGTCTCGTCGACGGCGATAAAAGCCTTTGGGAAGCCGACGCGATCATCTGCCATTTCGCGCAGCGCGCGGAATCGGATCTCTGGCCGCGCGGCGCGCGGCAGGCCGATGCGGTGCGCTGGTTCAGCTGGAACAGCCAGCATTTTTACCGGCATGGCGGCACGCTTTATTTCGAGCATCTGGTCAAGCCGCGGATCGGACTCGGCGAGCCGGATGCGTCGAAAGTCGCTGAAGCGCAGGGCTGGTTTCGCAAGCACGCGGGCGTGCTCGATCGGCATCTCAAGGATCGCACATGGCTGCTTGGCGATGAACTGAGCGTCGCGGACTTTTCGGTCGGCGCGACCTTGCCTTACGCGAAAAGCGCGGCGATGCCGCTCGAAGAGTTCGAGCATGTGCGGCGCTGGCACGATCGGTTGAACGCGCTCGACGCCTGGCGCGATCCGTTTCCGGCGCGGCCGGCGCTGTCCGTCGCGAACGGTTGAAGGAACGGCCATGTGTTGCGCGATCGTGGCGCTCGGCATGACCTTGCTGGCGAGTTGGCGAAGCGTGTCGGGCACGCTCGTCGGCCGCGCCGGGCGGCTGCGCGGTATGGCGATTGTGGTTGCCGCGCTCGGCGCGGCGGGCGGGTCCGCGTTGGCGGCGGATCGATTCGCGGCGGGCGCGGCGCAGTCTTCGCAGTCGTCTTTGTATATGCGCTTTAGTGCCGTGGCGATTTGTGGGCATTTCATCAGATAGCGGGGCGTCGTGTCCAGGCGCGGTGGTCTCCTCACGCCACACGCCGCGCCCGATTGCCGTATCGTGCAGACTCGAAGCTTGTTCGTTGCTTATCGAGGGCACGTCATGGCACTTTCATCGAACGACGCCGTGCGGCGCGCCGGCAGACGCTCCTTTCTGCGCACGGTAACAAGCGCCGCCATCGGCTTGCCGGTCTCGATCGCTCTGCCGCGTTTGACCTCGGCGCAAACGCAGGCCCAACCACAACCGCAACCACAACCGCAAACCGCCACGCCCTCGCGTATCGCACAGCGTGTGATTCCGTCGACTGGCGAACGTTTGCCGGTCATCGGCTGCGGCACGTGGCGCACGTTCGATGTCGGCGATGATCCCGGCGCTCGCGCGCAACTTGCCGACGTGCTGCGAATTCTCTTCGAGGCAGGCGGCTCGGCGATCGACTCGTCGCCGATGTACGGCTCGTCGGAAGCTGTTGCCGGCGCGCTGCTGACGCAACTCGACGCGCACCGCAAAGCCTTCGTCGCGACCAAGGTCTGGACTCAGGGACGCGAGGCCGGCATCGCGCAGATGGAGGAATCGCTGCGCCGTTTTCAACAACCGCGCATCGATCTGATGCAGGTCCACAATCTGCTCGGCTGGCGCACGCAACTCGCCACGCTGCGCGACTGGAAAGCGCGCGGCCGGATTCGCTATATCGGCGTCACGCACTACACGTCGAGTGCATTCGGCGAAGTCGCGGCCGTGATGCGCAGCGAAAAGCCCGACTTCGTGCAAATCAACTATGCAGCGGATGACCGCGCCGCCGAGGCGCGCATCTTGCCGCTCGCGGCGGAGCTGGGTATCGCGGTGGCGATCAACCAGCCTTTCGGCGGCGGCGGCCTGCTCGCGCGCGTCGGCAAAACGCCGCTGCCCGCGTGGGCCGCGGAGATCGACTGCACGAGCTGGGCGCAACTGCTCCTCAAGTTCGTGCTCGCGCAAGCGGCGGTGACGGTGGTGATTCCCGGCACCGGGCGTCCGCAATACATGGCCGACAACGTTCGGGCCGGCTCGGGTCCGCTGCCCGATAAAGCGATGTGCGCGCGGATCGTGGCGGCGGTGGGCGGTTGAACACCGCGTGGTCGATTCGCTCCTGAACCTGCTGCCGTGTTTTCGTGAGGGGCGCGGATGCGCAAGGTGTTTTCAACGCAAAACCCCGCGCATTCGTTTTGCATTTATTCGCGCGTCAATCCATAGCACATTCCGGGAAATGGAAAGCTAGGTTTTCCGTAGGCAATCGGGAATCGCGGGGTTTCTAGAGTATTAACTCGGATCATTTACTGGGATTCCATTCGAACGGCATACACCGTGTGAAACTTCAGGAAAGATTGTGAAAGGAAGTTGACACGGGAACGTTTGCCAAACTAGGCTACGCACTGTCGTCAAAACTGATTAAAAAAATTTACCCCTGCCCGGAGACGCAGGCAAGCCGCCGCTTTGCCCATCAGTCAGACGATCGCATGGAAGCTGAACGAAACGGTTCCAATCCGTTTCGCTGAAAGCATTGTAATGATTAAACGCCGTTATTTAAAAATCAGCCGCAAGTGCTGAGGGTGTAACACGTCCATATATTCTCGCCAGCAATTCGGTGTTGGTGCGGGAGACCTTTTTCTCTGAAAAAACAGAGAAACCAGTTGAAGCATTCATCGCACTTTCTTTATGCCGATATTGTCAGTCGAGGATTAATCATGAGTATAAATTTCCGATTGCAGATACAGTGCCTGGCGCTAGCCGGAATAATGGTTCTGGCGGGATGCGGCGCGGGAGATGGCGCCTCCACGCTGACGAGCAAGTCCGCGCAGACGCCGACGGCCGCTTCCGACACGGCGCTGGCGCCGCCCACCGCGCCGATCGCCGCGAATCCGTCGATCGACAAGACGGTGCCGCCGGTCGAACTGCCCGACACGGTCATGCCCGTCAACTACAAGCTGTGGTTCCGGCCGAACCCGGCGCTGTCGTCATTCGACGGCCGCGCCGACGTGCAGATCAAGGTGCTGAAGGCCGTCAACGCGATCACCATCGCGGGCCACCGCGTCAAGTTCACCAATGGCACGATCACGCTTCAGCCTGGCAACATCCCGTTGATCGCCACGCCGCAGGACGACGGCGACTTCTATCAGCTTCGGCCCGTCAGCGGCCAGATCGCGGCCGGCAATTACTCGCTGCACATGGAGTGGAGCGGCATCATCAACTTCAAGAGCTATGACGATCCGGTCACCAAGACCGGCGGCAGTTGCGGCGACGATCCGTATCCGGGATGCTCGGCGGCCGAAGGCGTGTTCCGCGTCGATCTGAAGGCGACGGACGGCACCACGAGCGGCGCGATTCTCACGCAAGGCGAATCGAATCTCGCGCGCCAATGGTTCCCCGGCTGGGACGAGCCGGCTTTCCGGCCCACCTATGAGGTGAGCGCGGAAGTCCCGCAAAACTGGAACGTCGTCTCGAACGCGGCGGAGAAACCGGCGGTGAACGTGGACAGCGGCTACAAGCTGGTGTCGTTCGAAAAGACGCCGCCGATGCCTTCGTATCTGCTCTTCTTCGGCGGCGGCCAGTTCGATATTCTCGAGGACGATTTCACGAGCCCGCTGCCGGACGGCAAGGGTCTGCATCTGCGTATCTTCACGCCGCCCGGCATGCGTGACTGGGCCAAGCCGGCGATGCAGCAGACCAAGCAGGCGCTCGATTACTACTATCGCTACACGGGCATTGCGTTGCCGCTCACCAAGTTCGACACGATCGCGGCGAACGACGCGTTCAAGGAGCAGAAAGACCTGAACTTCGGCGGGATGGAGAACTGGGGCGCGATTCTGGAATTCGCCGACGACATTCTGCCGGCGCCGGGCACCGAGATGTCCGATTACGGCGTGACGGTGCTCACGCACGAAGCGGCGCACCAGTGGTTCGGCGATCTGGTCACGCTCGACTGGTGGGACGATGTGTGGCTGAACGAGTCGTTCGCCACCTTCTTCGAGAACAAGACCAAGGTGCGTTTCTTCCCGGACCGCTTCAGTTGGGTCGACGACGTGAAGAACAAGTACGCGGTGATCAATGCCGATCTGAAATCCACCGCGTTCCCGGTGCAGCCGAACTTCAACGGCTGGGCCTCGAACGACTTCGTGCTGAGCGCGAGCGCCTTCACCTACGACAAGGGCGGCCACGTGCTGAAGATGCTGGAGAACTATCTCGGCGAGGAAGTGATGCGCAAGGGGCTGCAATCGTATCTGGCCGACTATGCGCTCGGCAATGTCACGCCAAGGCGCCTGTGGGATGAACTGACCAGGGCAAGCGGCGAGCCGATGGTGGCGATCGGCGACAGCTTCGTGCGGCAAACGGGCGTGCCGTTGATCTCGCTCGACACGCAGTGCGATCTGGTCTCGAATCAGACCGTGGTCACGCTCAAGCAGTCGCCGTTTCCGAACCAGAACCCGTACCCCGGCACGCAGTGGACCATTCCGTTGACGCTCGCCTACGGCGACGGGCTCACGTCGCGCAAGACGGTTGCGATGAAAGACATGCAAACGCAGGTGCGCCTGAACGGTTGTTCCGCGGTGCTCGCCGATCCGAGCGGTCTCGACTACTACGTGACGAATTACGGCAACACCGCGTGGAGTCAGTTGCTCGCGCAGGGCAACGCGTTGAAGGATCCGGTTCTGCTGACCAATCTGCAACTCGAAGCGAAGCTGCTGGTGAAGAACGGTCTCGCCGATCCGTCGCGTGAAACCAGCATCGGTTCGTTGAACCCGACTGCTACGCCGCTCGCGCGTCAGATGCTCATGACCCCGCCGACGACGCAATCGCTGCGTCCGCAGATCCGCTTCCAGGGCAAGCTCAGGTCGAAGCAGCAAGCGCAGCAGGCGAAATAAGCGGCCGGCGTTATCGAGCCGCGCTGAAAAGCAGGGCCGTGGTCCGCATCGTCATGCGATGCGGGCCACCGCCTTTACGTTTCAGGAGCCACGCGTTTTGCCGTTTCGCGGCTACCTTTCGCACCTTCGCAAAAGTAGCCAATAGCAGCCGAAATCCAGGTGCGGGCCGCCACGATCCAGCGAGGCGGAAGTCATCGCAAACCGCCCCAGCGTGGCCGTTTCTCGTGGGCCTGAGCGGTCTAGCGCGCGGCCAATTCATCGTTTATACCCTTCATTCCCCGATGCAACGCCGCCGACCGCGCTTCTCATAGGCGTGTTTGTTGCATGCCAGAAGGCCGCGAGCATGCGCCTATTCGTCTGCCCGCGATATCACCTGCACGAGCGGCCATCGAGGTCGCGCCGTACCGTCCGCATCTACACGTGACGTTGAATCTTTTACAACCTTGCAGCGCGAAGCCGACTCGCAGAGCCGGCATGTGAAGCGCGGCGTTGTCGTGTTGTCGTTACCCGATGAGCGAATTAGCAAAACCGTCGGAAGAATGTTGAACCAGGTCCGACGAACCGTCGGACGGAAGGGTTCCGGAGAGTATTGCGATGTTCGACGATACCGAGTTGTCGAGGTCCAGGAGGGCCGGCCGGGATGCCGGCTTCGACACTGACGAGCCCGAACAGGATCCGGCGCCGCCGCCACGCTTCGGACGTCTCGCGCTATGCGTAGCCGCCGCAAGCGCGCTCGCCTTCGGCGTGGTGGGGACGGTCGCGTACGGCGTCTGGTTCAATCACGATCAGCAGGCCTATGCCGAAGCCATGGCGGGTGCGCGGCGCGCGCTCGGCGTGCCGGCGTCGGCGGCGAGCGCAGCGGTGCTCGCGAAGTCGGCGTCATCGCTGGGACCGCCGATGTCGATGACGATGGCGGGGCCGGGCATGCCGTCCGCGCCCGTCGCGGCGGCGCCCGTGAATGTGCCGCTCACGGCCCCGATGGGCGCGGCGGTCATGGATACGGCGGTAACGGGGCCCGCAACACCCGGCGCGGCAACCCCGGACAGCAAGCCGGCCATGAACCCGCCCGCACCAAAACCGCCCGCAACGCCTGCATCCTCCGTCGCGACACTCACCTCGGAGGGCGAAGAAGGCCGCAAACAGGCAGTCTGGTCAGGCCGTGTCATGCGGCGCCCCGCAACCACGATCGCTCAAGCCGGCGCATCCAACGCTACCTCCGCGCCGGCTGCAACGTCGGTCCGATCGAGCCGGCGCGCGAGCAGCGGCTCCGATCCCATCGTGCAGCCGTTCGCGGCGGCGCGGCCGGTCAAGGACGCGCGAGCCGCTCAGCAGGAGCGGCGGGCAACGCCCGTCAACGCAAAACCGAAAGGCAATGTGTTCACACGGATGAGCCTTTTCTTTAAACGCACGAGCTACCGGCAACATGGCCGCGCAAGCCAGCAAGACATCTATTCCCATCCCTGAGCGGCATCGTCCCCGGCGCGCCGCGGTGCGCGTCCCGACGCTGCGCCTGGGGCCGGGTCCCGCGACGATGGCTGTCGCGTCGGTGCTGTGCCTGCTGATCGGCCTGCTGTACCTTGCCTTGCAGATCAGGATGGTCTTTTCGGATCAGATCAAACAGGAATATGCGAGCCTGGTTCTCGAAGAGATCGAACGCGCGGACAGCGCGCGCCATCTCGCGGACGTATGGGAGCATGTGCCGGTCGATAGCGAGGCGAGGGCGGAGGGGCGGCGAAACGCGCGCGCCGAACTGGCTCGCCGTCTCACGTCGCTCGCCGCGCTGGTGAACGCGAGCCCGTCCGCGGCGCCGCGTATTGCGCCCGCCGCGCCCGCCGCGCCCGCCGCGCTGTCGCCGGACGCGAATCTTCGCGACACGGATGCGCTGCTGCGCAACGCCTCGGCCTATTGGCACGCGCAACGCGACATCGACAGCGCCGACGTGCGGGTGCGGATCACGCATGTGGCGTACACGGTGATCGCTCTGGCCGCGCTGCTGTTCTGCATGTTGATCACGGCGCTCGGCATGTATGCGAAACGGACGCGCCAGTTGGCGGGACAGTCGCAGGAATTCGAGCACGCCGCGCTACACGATCCGATGACCGGTCTGCCGAACCGGCGCAAGCTGTTCGCCGCCCTCGAAGCAGCCGCGATGCGGCGGCAGGCCGAGTCGGCGACTCACAAGATCGCCGTGCTGTATGTCGATCTGGACGGATTCAAGCAGGTCAACGATTCACTCGGTCATCGCGTCGGCGATGAATTTCTGGTCGCGGTGTCGAAGTGTTTTCGCGGCTCGGTGCGCAAGGCCGACGTCGTCGCCCGGATCGGCGGCGACGAATTCGCCGTGCTGGTGCGGGGATTCTCGACGGATGCGGAACTCGTCGAGATTGCCGGGCGGCTCATCGCGTGCGTGGTTCGCACGGACGAGCAGATGGGAATCGGCCTGGTTCGCGCGAGCATCGGCATTGCCAGCTTCCCCGATCTCGTCGACGACTACCGTCGCCTGATCGGCGCGGCCGACGAGGCGATGTACCAGGTCAAGCGCAGCGGCAAGAACGGGTATGCGTTCGTGGATCAGGGGCGTAGGGCGGCGACGTTGTGATCGGCGCCGACGCGACAACGCGCGCTGGGCCCCTTCACCCGCCACCGCCCTTCATCCTCAATTCGCCGACGCCTGCGTCCGTTCAGCCTGCCGCGTTTGCGTCGCCGCGCTCACCGCGGCAAAAACGATCACGTTGACCGCCAGCGCCAGAAAACCAATATTGACGTCCTTCAACGCATCGGGCAAAAACGGCATCAGTTGGCCCACGCTCAAATGCATGCTGGTCGTCACCGCCACCACCGCGACGCCGGCGAGAATCCCGCAGAACGCGCCTTCCTTCGTGGCGCGATGATTCGGCCGCAGGCTGCAAATCACCGCCGGAAACAACTGCGTCACGAAGCTATAGCCCATTAGCAGCAATGCGACGATCGTCTCGCCGCCATGCAGCGTGAAGCCCACCGCGACGAGCGCCACCACCGGCACCAGAAAGCGCGCCAGCTTGGCGACCGCCGCATCCGACGCATTGCGGTTCACCATGCCGCGATACACGTCGTTCGCCAGCAGCGTGGAGGCCGCCGTCAGGATCATCGAGCCCGGCACCAGCGCGGTCAGCACGCCCGCCGCGCCGATCACGCCGACGAACCACGGGTCGAAGGTCTGCAACGACAGGCGGAACAACGAGAGGTCGATGTCGCCGCCCTTGAGCCCCGGCACCTTCAGCGTCGCCGCGAAGCCGACGAAGAACACGAACAGCAGAATCAACTGGTACAGCGGCAGCACGATCGCGTTGCGGCGGAAAATGCGCTCGTCCCTCGCGGTGAAGATCGAACCGAACGTGTGCGGCCACATGAAAAAGCCCAGCGCCGTGAGCAGCACGGTGGACTGGAACCAGGTCACGCTCGAACCCTTGGCGGGGAACGTGAGAAAGCCCGGACGCGCGGCGTCGATCGCATGGAACATCTCGCCGAGGCCGCCGTAATAGTGCAGCGGCAGATAGATGCCGAGGAACAGCACGATCGCCAGAATCAGCAGATCCTTCACCACCGAATTCCACGCGGAGCCGCGCACGCCCGAGACGATCACGTAGGACGTCACCACCGCGGCGCCGATCCACACGGCCGCGGTCGATGAAATCACGCCGTAGGAAGCCGTCGCGACGATGATGCCGAGCCCCTTGAGTTGCAGCACGAGGTAGGGGATCAGCGCGGCGACGCCCACCAGCGCGACGAGCGTGCCGAGCGCCGGGCTTTCATATTTGCGCGAGAAGAAATGCGGCTGCGAGACGAGCCGGTGGTTCTTCGCATAACGCCAGATCGGCGGCAGCATCCAGTAAGAGAGGATGTAGGCCAGCGTGCCGTAGGCCAGAATGTAGTAGACGGGCGCGCCCTTGCCATAAGCAAAGCCGCTGCCGCCGAGGAAGGTGAAGGTCGTGTAGATCTCACCCGCCATCAGCAGGAACACGAACGCGGTGCCGAAGCTGCGGCCGCCGACGGTCCATTGTTCGAGGCTCATGTCGTGGCCGCGCCGCGCGCGCATGCCGAGGTAAAGCGCGAACACCGTGATGGCCGCGATGATGACGAGGGCGCTCATGAGCGAACCTCCTCGCCGTCGGCGGCGATGTGGCGATTGGACGCGTCGAGGCGATAGACGATCGCCATGATGAGCGAGCTCAGCACCACCCACATGACGATCCATGCGAGCACGAAGGGCATGCCGAGCATCAGCGGCTCGACACGGTTGACAAACGGAACGCCGAGCAGAATGCCGATGAACGGCAAGGCGGCGAGTACACGAAGCAACATAGGGGGCAACTCCTCGAACCGGTCAGTACGTCTCGTTGAAAGTGCGGCTTCGCAGCGACTGTATGCCTGATGCTTTGGTTGCGTAAAGTCGATCAAAAATGCGTGTAGGCTTTCTGAAAGTTGCCGGCACACCTTTCGGCCGCGCTATGATGCTCGCCACGCAACGCAAGCATCATCCGGACCGCCCGCGCGGCTCCGGTTCGTTCAACCTAGCGCGGCGCCTTTTCATGCGCGGACAGTCGAGCCGCCCGAGCCGCCGCCCGCCACGGGTCGCATATGGTCGAAAGTCTGATCGCGGACATTCTGTTTGGCTTTACCGGGTTGATCAGCATCATCAACCCGATCGGCATTGCTTTCGTTTTCCTTGACCGCACCGCCTCGCTGACCACCGAGGAGCGCACCGCGCTCGCGAGGAAAATCGCCATCAACGTGCTGTGCGTGCTGCTGGTGGCGTTTTTCATCGGCACGCCGATCCTGCATTTCTTCGGCATTTCAATGGAGGCGCTGCGCATCGGCGGCGGCCTCGCGGTCGCGGTGGGCGGCTGGCAGATGCTCAATGCGCCCGACACGCAACCCGCGGACAAGCCGGGCGTGAAGCGCGTGGACGCGGACAATGCGATGTCGAAGGCGTTCTTCCCGTTCACCATTCCGCTCACCACAGGACCGGGCTCGATCGCCACCGCCATCGCGCTGACGGCCAACCGCACGCACAAGCTCTCGGAGTTCGTGCTCTCGGGCATCGCTTCCGTGGTGATCTCGCTGGTGGTGGCCGCCACGGTCTATCTGGTCTACAGCAAGGCGGTGGTTTTCGCCCGCTATCTCGGAGCGGAGGGAACCAAGGTCGCCATGCGTGTATCTTCGTTTCTGCTGCTGTGCATCGGCGTTCAGATCATGCTGACGGGCTTCTCCGAATTCCTGATCCCGATCGCGACCATGCAGCCGGTCAAATAGCCCGCGCGCGGCGGCAAACAAAAAAGGAGCGGACGATGACACCCCGGATAGAAGCCTTCTACGACGCCACCACGGGCACTTTCAGTTACGTCGTCTACGCGGGCGAAGGCTCGGCGTGCGCGGTGATCGACCCGGTGCTCGACTACGATCCGAAATCCGGCCGCACGTCGACGGCGGGCGCCGAACGCATCGTCGCTTTCGTCCGCGAGCATGGCTTGCGTGTCGAATGGCTGCTGGAAACCCATGCGCATGCCGATCATGTTTCAGCCGCGCCTTATCTGAAGGAGACGCTGGGCGGCAAGATCGCGATCGGCGAAAGCATCCGCATCGTGCAGGCGGCATTCAAGCGCATTTTCAATTTCGGCGACGAGATGCACGCCGACGGCCGCCAGTTCGATCATCTGTTCGCGCCCGGCGAGACCTTCGGCATCGGCCAACTGAGCGCGCAGGCGCTGCATGTGCCCGGTCATACGCCGGCGGACATGGCGTATCGGATCGGCGATACGGTGTTCGTGGGCGACACGCTGTTCATGCCGGACGGCGGCTCGGCGCGCTGCGATTTTCCGGGCGGCGATGCGCGCATCCTGTATGAATCGGTGCGGACTTTGCTGGCGCTGCCGCCACAGACGCGGCTGTGCATGTGCCACGACTACCCGCCGGACTCGCGCGGGCCGCAATGGCAGACCACCGTCGCCGAGCAGCGCCGCGACAATATTCATTTGCACGACGGCGTGACGGTCGAGGAATTCGTTGCGATGCGCACCGCCCGTGATCGCACGCTCGGCATGCCGACGCTGATTCTGCCGGCCATCCAGATCAACATTCGCGCGGGCGCGCTGCCGGAGCCCGAAGCCAACGGCGTGCGCTATCTGAAGATTCCGTTGAACGCGTTCTGACGGTTGACGCGCAGCGCTAGCGCTTCAGCAGCATCGCACTCAACACGGAGAACACCGTCGACGGCAATTCCGCGAGGCGGCTTACCACCACGTTGTGCGGATAGAAGTCCTCGACCGCATCGGTCAGCACGCCGATGCCGACCAGTTCGATGCCGCGCTTGCCGATGGCCGCGACGCGTTCGCGCAGATCGCTGCGCAACACCTGCGTGTCGCCGTCGCCGGTCGAGGGATAGCCGTCGGAAAATACCATCAGGATGCGCCGTTCGGCCGGATGATCGGCGAGGCGCGTCGCCGCCCAGGCGAGCGCCTCGCCGTCGGGATTCTCGTGGCCGCAATCGATCCGCGCGATGCCGCTCAGATCGGCCGCGCCAAAGCGCTTGTAGACCTTCAGATCGAGCCGTTCGACGAAGCGGTTATAGCGCCGCAAATCCGCGCCGGCCGCACGCTGCCGCTCGTATAGCTGCTTCATCGGCGCGGATTCGAGCGAGCAGTAGCCGAGCACCTCGCAATCGAACGACAACTGCGTGAGCGCATCGCACAGCGCCGCCGCGCACAGCCGCGCGAGTTCGATCTTGCGTCCGGCCATCGAGCCGCTGCGGTCGATCAGCAAGCTCACGGCGACGTCGCGTCCCTTGGCCGCGCGCTGCGTGCGAAACGGCGTGCGATAACCCGGCGAGGTCGCGAGCCTGGCGAGCGACGTGCGGTCGATCTCGCCGCGCTCCTGTTCGCGCCGCCAACGGGTTCGCTCGTCGGCGCTCAGCGCGCGTTCGAGTTTTTTCTTCAGCGGCGCGGTGTCCGCGCGAGCCTGCGCGCGCAGCTCGCGCCACGCCGTGCTGTCGCCCTGGCCGGTGAGGTCGGCGATGTCGTCGAATTCGGTGGCGAGCGGAATCGACAGGCGTGCGCGCGCGGCGTGCGGGACGGCGGCAGCTTCGCCTTCCGTGCGGGCCGAGGGCTGTTGCGTATCGGCCGGCGATTGGCCCATGCCCACCGCGTTGTCCGCCTGCGCGCCGCCGCTTTGATCGGACGGCGGCGAGGCCGTGTTGCCCTGATCGGGGAGCAGGGTGTCGTCGTCGTTGAACGGCGCGGACGAGGCGGCAACGGTTTCCGTCTCGATGTCTTCGAGCGGATCGGCGGTGAACGCCATGCTGTTCACGTCGCCCGCCGACAAAGCCCGTACGCGCGCCACCAACGCCTGCGCTGTCGCGATGCTCCGCGCGGTCGAACCGCTCGCGCGCGCTTCGTCCAGCAAATCTTGCGACGCATGCAGCGCCGCGATCAACGAATGGCTCGCTTCGGTCGGGCTCGGCTGTTCGTCCCACAGCGCACGCTCCACCAGCCACACGAGCCGGTCGCGCCAGTGCAGCTTCGGCCAGCGTTGCCGCGCCCGTTCGGCGGCATGCACGCGCAACTTGCCGATGAACCAGCGCGCGCCCGGATATTCGTCGAGCAATTGCGCGCACACGCGGCGGTCGTCGATCACTTGCGCAAGCGTGGCCGCGACGCCGGCCGGCAAGGCGTCGAGTTGCGCGAGCGAAGCATGCTTGGCGCGCGCCACCAGCAAGTCCAGATAACCGATCAGCACGTCGCGCTCGACGCCGCCGTTCAACTCGTAATCGGGAATCACGATGCGGCCCGGTTCGACGCGCGGGCCATCGGGACTGAACGCGACCGTCACGCCGTATTGCCCGGTGAGCACGCGCGCCACCTTGCCGAGCGTCGATTCGAACGCGAAGCCTCGCGTGTCGCGCGCCGCGTGCTTCGCGCTCGTGCGCGCCGCGTTCATTCGGCTCACCGTCACGCGGCCGGCGCGATGTGATGACGGACGATGCCGCGAATCAACGCGGCGTCCTCGGGGCTGATCTTCGCGTAGATCGCCGGGCCGGCCGCGCGCTCTGGGTCGCCGGTGCGCAGCATCAGTTCGGCCCAGTCGAGCAGGCGGCGCGTGGAGAACGCGCTCGACAGATCCTCGCGGGCAAATGCCGCGCGGCAGTCGGCGGCAATCGCGGCGAGGGTGGTGGCGAGCGGGCGGGTCATGTGCGGGGCGAGCGTGCGCATCAGCACGTCGGCTTCCTCGGCGGGCGTCAGATAGTCGAGCTGGTACACGCGCCAGCGATCGAGAAACGCCTCGTTCATCAGATTCGCGCCTTGATACAGATGACGGAACTGGCTCATCGCGCCCACCGCGTTCGCGGTGGCAAAGAGACGAAACGCCGGATGCGGCGCGACGATCTCGTTGCCTTTCTCCTTCAGCACGAGCCGGCCGTGCGGTTCGAGCACGGCGGTGAGCGCGGCGAGAATCGACGGTTCGGCAAAATCGATTTCGTCGACGATCAGCCACAGCCCTTCGCGCATCGCCGTGGGCAGCACGCCGTCGACCCACAGCGTCTCGCCGCCCTTGACCGTCCAGAAGCCGACGAAATCGCCGACCGTGGTCTGTCCGTTCATGTTCGAGCGCAACACGCCGTGACGCGAGCGCGCCGCGACCTGTTCGATCAGGCTGGTCTTGCCGGCGCCCGTGTGACCGATCAGCATCACGCGCCGGTTTTCGACGATGTCCTCGACGATGTCGTTAAAGCGCTCGGAGAACAGATAGGCCGGATTGAGGCGCGGCACGAGCGGGTTGGCGATGCCGCACGGCACGTCGATATGGCCGATACGCACGGTGTCGCGCGTGCTGTCCGTGCCTTGCGTCTCGCGACGTTTCTCCGCCAGGGCCAGCGCCGCCGCGCGCCGCAAGGCCGGCATGAAGGCGGCCCGTTCCGCCGCGCTGTCTTCGCTCGCGGCGTCGGCGGTGTCGATCGCGAAGCCTTCGCGGCGCCACTTCTTCAGCTTCGCGCGCAGGTTTTCGGCGTCGACCACCAGATCCATGTCGACCGCTCCGGCGCCGTGACCGTCGCCCACGCCATGCTCCAGCCGATAGTTTTCCGGCCGGTCGGCCACGCTCACGCGCCACCATTCCGGGCCGTTTTCGGTCGCGCGTTGATAAAGGCCAAGGTTTTCGTCTTCGGTCAGTTCGGGCGCGTTCATGGCGAAGTTAAAGGTTTGATAAGCAATGGAGAATCCGGATTCGGCTCGGGCCGAATGAGCGGCTATCTTAGCCGGCGCAGCTTTCGTTTCGCATCGAGGTCGCGGCGCCAATTTCATTGCCGCCGTGAAAGTCGAGTACGCCGTCCGCAAAAGTTTATTGCGTAAAAGGGCTAGTCCGTCCGGCGTGTATCACCTATAGTTCCGCGACCAACTGTGTAGTTTTACAACATCGTCATCGCGAGCCGGTGCGAATCACGCGTGGAACCGGCTTCGTCCGGTGTGCGCGGCAAGTCAATGCGCATGCCGTTGAACCGCCCGCGCGAAGCGCCGAAACGCCAATCCGGCAGATGTTCTGCAGCCCTCGCAGCATTGAAATCGCAGCATGGCGCGTCGAGTAGTTTTTATTCACGCCGCCGCCCGCATCGCCCCTACATTGCGACAGAAAACTCACTCAGGATGATGAGACTACCAACGAAATTAATCACTGCCGTCGCGTTGGCGAGTCCGCTGGCCGCATCGCTCGCTCACGGTCAAACGAGCGTGAGCTTATATGGCCGTCTCGACGGCGGCGTCGAATATCTGAATCACATCAATAATGGTTCGGGCGGCAGTGCGAGCCGATGGAGCGCGGAAGGCGGCGATTGGGGCACCAGTATGCTGGGTCTCAAAGGCACGGAAGATCTCGGCGGCGGATTGAACGCGATCTTCAATCTGGAAACGGGCTTGCAGGTCATGAACGGCACCACCAGCGGCGGGCGGCTATGGTCGCGGCGCGCCTTCGCGGGCCTGAGCAGCAAGCAGTGGGGCACGTTGCAGGCCGGGCGCAACCTCTTCATCGACAGCGACGGCGTATGGGAATTCGACCCGTTCGTGCAGCAGGCGTTTTCATCGGCCTCGCTCGTGCGCGGGCGCAACTGGCAGCAAACCAGCAATAACGTCGAGTATCACAGCCCGGTGTTCCGGGGCTTCGACGTGCAGGCGCAATACGCGTTCGGCAATCAGCCGGGCGCGTTCAACAGCGGCGCCAGCGGCGAGTTCGGCCGCTCGGACGGCATCATGCTGACGTATCACTCGCCGCTCTTCGACGTGCGCGGCATCTACGACGAACTGCGCGACAGCAATGGCCGCTTCAGCAACATCTTTCAGAGCTCGCGCGAATATTTCGTGGGCGCGAACGTGCATGTCGACGCGGTGAAGATTCAGGGCGCCTATACGCATTACTCGGCGCCCGACTCGCCGGCGGGCGTGGCCGACAGCGCCGATCACTACTGGCTCGGCGCGACCTACAACGTCCAGCCGCGCTGGGCGGTGACGGCGGGCGGCTACTACGTGAAGGTCGGCGACGGCGGCGGCGATGCCGCGCACGACCCCTCCGGCCACGCGATGATGTACGTGCTCGGCACCACCTACAACCTGTCGAAGCGCACCTTCCTGTACGGCACGGTGGGCTATGTGCGCAACAGCGGCAACGCGAATTTTTCGCTCGAGGCGTCGCCGCGCGACGCGGCGAACAATACCAGCCCGCTCGTTGGCGAATCGCAAACCGGCGCGTATGTCGGGATGCTGCATCAGTTCTGAAGCGCTTCTCGCGGCGTCAGCCGCGACCTCCGCGGTAAGCCGGGCAACACCGCATTGCCCGCTATCAGCATTGAAAAAACGCATTGAAAAACACGCTTCGAAAAACACATTGAAAACGCCTCACAAAAACGCCTCACAAGGGATAACCAACAATTGACTCCACACGACTCTCACGGAGCGTCCCACCCGGACGCTTCCCTCGGGGCCGACGCCGCGCGCGGTGAGCCGTCGGCGATGACGCGCCGTCGCTGGCTCCAGGGCGCGCTGGCCATCACGGCGGCGGGCCTCACCGGCTCCCTCACACTCAAGGCGCTCGCCGACGATTCGTCCGCCGCCCCCCTCGACGCCTTCATGACCCTGTCGCAAGCGCTGAGCGCGAAGTCCGGTCTCGATCGCGAGGTCGGCACGCGCCTTCTCGCCGCGTTGCAAAAGTCCACGCCGGATCTCGCGCGGCAATTGCCGAAGCTGGCGGGCGCGCTGGCCTCGAACTCCGCCGACGCGGCCCAGCAAGCGCTCGCGCTGAAGATCATGGAAGCGTGGTATCTCGGCACGGTCGACAACGTCGTGATCACCTACGAGCAGGCGCTGATGTTCGAGGTGGTCTCCGACACGCTGATCATCCGTTCCTACTGCCCCAACAAGCCCGGTTTCTGGGCGGCTAAACCGATCGAAAGGCAAGCTTGAGCATGGCCGATAAAGCACAACAAACCAGCCAGGCCGATGTCGTCGTCGTGGGCTCCGGCGTGGCGGGCGCGATCGTCGCGCATCAAATGGCGCTCGCGGGCAAGTCCGTGATCCTGCTCGAAGCCGGGCCGCGCATGCCGCGCTGGGAAATCGTCGAGCGCTTTCGCAATCAGACCGACAAGATGGATTTCATGGCGCCGTATCCGTCGAGCCAATGGGCGCCGCATCCCGAGTACGGTCCGCCCAACGACTACCTGATCCTCAAGGGCGAGCACAAATTCAACTCGCAGTACATTCGCGCGGTGGGCGGCACGACGTGGCACTGGGCCGCGTCCGCATGGCGCTTCATGCCGAACGACTTCAGGATGAAGACCGTGTACGGCGTGGGCCGCGACTGGCCGATGCAATACGAGGAACTGGAGCCGTACTACCAGCGCGCCGAAGAGGAACTCGGCGTATGGGGCCCGACAGACGAGGAACTCGGCTCGCCGCGCAGCCAGCCGTATCCGATGGCGCCGCTGCCGCTCTCGTACAACGAGCAGACCATCAAGAGCAAGCTCAACGCATTCGACTCGCGGTATCACGTCGTGACCGAGCCGGTCGCGCGCAACAGCCGTCCGTACGACGGCCGCCCGACCTGCTGCGGCAACAACAACTGCATGCCGATCTGCCCGATCGGCGCGATGTACAACGGCATCGTGCATGTGGAAAAGGCCGAGCAGGCCGGCGCGAGGCTGATCGACAACGCGGTGGTGTACAAGCTCGAAGTCGGCGCGGACAAGCGCATCGCCGCGGCGTTGTACAAGGACCCGCAAGGCAACGAGCATCGCGTGGAGGGCAAGTATTTCGTGCTCGCCGCGAACGGCATCGAGACGCCGAAGATCATGCTGATGTCCACCAGCCACGATTTTCCGAACGGCGTGGGCAACAGTTCCGACATGGTGGGCCGTAATCTGATGGACCACCCCGGCACCGGCGTCACGTTCTACGCGGACGAAAAGCTGTGGCCGGGCCGCGGCCCGCAGGAAATGACCTCACTGATCGGCTTTCGCGACGGCGCGTTTCGCGCCACCGAAGCCGCCAAGAAAATCCACCTGTCGAACCTGTCGCGCGTCGATCAGGAAACGCGCAACATTTTCAAGCAAGGCAAGCTGATCAAGCCGGCCGAACTCGACGCCCGGATTCGCGACCGCTCGGCGCGTTTCGTCGAATTCGACTGCTTCCACGAAATCCTGCCCGCGCCGGAAAACCGCATCGTGCCGAGCAGGACCGAGACGGATGCGATCGGCATCCCGCGCCCGGAGATCACCTATCGCATCGACGATTACGTGAAGCGCGGCGCGGCGCATACGAAGGAGGTCTACGCCAACGCGGCGAAGGTGCTGGGCGGCACGGACATCGAGTACCAGGACGATTTCGCGCCGAACAACCACATCACGGGCGCGACGATCATGGGCAGTGATCCGCGCGATTCGGTGGTCGACAAGCATTGCCGCACCTTCGACCACCCGAACCTGTTCATCTCCAGCAGCGCGACGATGCCGACGGTGGGCACCGTCAACGTGACGCTGACCATTGCCGCCCTGGCGCTTCGCATGGCCGACCAGTTGAAGAAGGAAGTTTGAACGTGCTGAAAAAAACCTTTTTCTGGCTGCTGGCCGGCGCTCTGGCTCTGCCCGCATTCGCGCATGCCGATACGTCGGCCAACGCGGTAAACAGCAACGACACGGCGCTGATCAAGCGCGGCGAGTACCTCGCGACGGCCGGCGATTGCATGGCCTGCCACAGCACGGCGAAGGGCAAGCCGTTCGCCGGCGGCCTGCCGCTCAAGGTGCCGATGCTCGGCACGGTCTATTCGAGCAACATCACGCCCGATCCGCAAACGGGCATCGGCACATGGACGCTCGCTGATTTCGACCGCGCGCTGCGCCGTGGCGTCTCGAAGGACGGCCACAATCTGTATCCGGCCATGCCCTACGTGTCCTACGCAAAGGTCAGCGACGACGACGTGAAGGCGCTCTACGCGTACTTCCGCTACGGCGTCGCGCCGGTGAACGCGGCCACGCGCGCGAGCGACATTCCGTGGCCGCTCAACATGCGCTGGCCGCTGACGGTATGGAACTGGCTGTTCCTGAAGAGCGGCCCCTACGAAGCCAGGCCGAACCGGAGCGCCGAATGGAATCGCGGCGCGTATCTCGTGCAAGGTCTCGCGCATTGCAGCACCTGTCACACGCCGCGCGGCTTCGGCATGCAGGAGAAGGCGCTCGACGAGACCGGCGGCGGCTTCCTCGGCGGTTCGGTGCTGGCGGGATGGGACGGCTACAACATCACTTCCTCGGCTGACAGCGGCATCGGCGCGTGGACTCATGCGCAGCTCGTGCAGTATCTGCAAACCGGCAGCGTGCCGGGTCTCGCGCAGGCCGCCGGGCCGATGGGCGAAGCTGTGGAGCACAGCTTCTCGAAGATGACCGGCGCCGACATCGACGCGATCGCAACCTACGTGCGCACGGTGCCGGCGGTGAGCGACGGCGGCACGCGCTCGCGCAGCGCGTGGGGCAAACCGTCGACGGACGTCGCGCGTTTGCGCGGTGTCGCGTCGAGCGACGGTACGCTCGACCCGGCGCGCCTGTACCTCGGCAATTGCGCGACCTGCCACCAGGCGCACGGCAAGGGCACACCGGACGGCTACTATCCGCCGCTATTGCATAACTCGACGGTGGGCGCATCCAACCCGGTCAATCTCGTGCAGGTGATTTTGCACGGCGTGCAGCGCAAGACCGCGGACAGCGATGTCGGCATGCCGGCCTTCGCGACGCAGTTGAACGATGCGCAGATCGCCGCGCTCACCAACTACGTGACGACGCAGTTCGGTAATCCGTCGACGACGCGAGTGAGCGAGAAGGACGTCGCGAAGCTGCGTTGAGATTGAAGTTGAAGTTGAAGCGAGCGTGAATCGGTCGATATCGATTCACGATGTGTGCGGCATTTGAAAGGCGCGCCGGTTCGATCCGGCGCGCCTTTTCTATTGCCGATCGGCGAGCCCGCATGAAGTGCGGCTTCGCAAGTTGCGAGCGCGCCGCAATCGGCCGGCTCCGGCCGGGCTCGCGCGCATGGGCGGCGGCTTGACGGGTGGATCGCCTTCGGGCGGATCGTGCGAGGGATCATCCTCGGGCGTGGGCGGCGGATCGGGATCGATGTTCGGCGGCGGCGGCGTTTCGGGATCGATTTCCGGCGGCGTCGGTACATGCAATCGCAGCCTCCGCATCGAGCGCGTGCTGGGCAACTTCATGGTCTACCTCCGTGACGTGCGGTCGGGCTCGCGTTGACGTCCGGTGCCGGGGACCGGACTCGAACCGGCAACACGAGCCAGGCGGATTCGATGTCCGCACTCTGTCTCGCAACCCTCGTGCCATAGCGGCTATAGCGCGATCGCCACGCTAGATAAGGCATCGGCTCGCTAAGGCATCGGCTCGCATCGCGTGGAACACGTGTTGCTGGAAACCCCATACGCGGTGCGGCTCGCCTATTCGTCCGAACCGTTCGCACGAACCGCGCCGCCCACGATAACGTGACGCGCCGAAGGTGCAGGGATAAGGGAAATCACACATGGCGCGACATAAGGCCGACGTTGCCGACGACGATTTCGAGATCTACGCGAGCTATCACGGAACCGGCGACGGCCGCTACGTGGGCGGACTAAAGGTCGTCAGGAAAGCGGACCGGAAGGTGCTGTTTCCGTTCGACGGCGCGCCGGAGATCGGCCCGTATGCGACCGCCGACGAGGCGCGCCGCGCCGCGATCGACTACGGTCGCGAGATCGTGGCCGCGGATCGCGCGGCTCCTGAGAAGTGATACGTTGCGCGCCGCGTCGAAGCGCGGCCCCGCTGGCCGCCGTTCAAACCGGCATTCAAGGCATCCCGCCGAGCGACGGCGAGATGGTGCTGTCGCGGCCGGGATCGTCAGGACGCTCGCCCGGCGGCGTGGGCCGCACCGACACAGGCGGATGGCTCTTATAGCAGTTGTCGATCGAAGTATCGGCGAGGCAGCGCTGGAACGCGTCGGCGTCGCTCTTCTGCGTGAACGTGTACACCGTTCGTTCGACTTGCACCTCGTTATCGGACACGCGAATCGTCATGATGCTCATGAGGATCTCCTTTTTACAAAAAACGACTACGGACCTCCCTCGTTTTATGCCGCAACGGCCGTGCCAGGTCGCCGCGTTAACGCTGCACGGCACGCATCGCGGAGAGGGACCGGATGTTGCTGCACTGCCAATGGAGCCGATTCGAGGAGGGCGAGATGCGCGATACGCACGATATGCACGATACGCACGACAGCAAATCCGGCCAGAGCCGCAATGCACCCGGCGCGGCATCCGATGCGAAGCCGCGCGCGAAGCCGAGCGGCACGCAGTACGTCGAGCCGAGTCCGCTAGGCATCGAGCCGGTCGAGCAAACGGACGTGGCGAAGCAGACCAATCCGCGGCGTTCGAGCGAGCGTCCGAAGCAAACCGCGGAGGTGCCGCTTGGCACCGGCGAGCATGCGGAACCGCCGGGCGGCGGCGGACACGCGTCGCACCGCAAGAGCTGACACGCCGGCGCGGCGCGCCGTCGCATGCAGGCAAACACCACATGGAGAAACTGATGCAACAGGACAACGAGCCGCTCAATCCCGGCGACGAAGCACCGCCTGACGCGCCCGGCGTGGGCGAGGACATCTGCCGCGCCTGTCACGGCACCGGCAAGGTGGAAGGGGAGCAATGCACCGTATGCGGCGGCACGGGGAAAGTGCTGCAAGGCATCGGCGGCGGCTGAGGGCGCAGTGACGCGCGGACCGCGCCGGTTGATGTGACCGGTTTGCAGCCCGGTTTGCAAATCGGTTTGCAAATTTCACTGGCGCGGCAATGCAATCGTGCAGTCCAGCGGCGCGTGAACTCGCAGGTGTTCGCGCGTCGCGCGTTCGCGCGCGGTCAGGCCTGCTTTATGCGGCGCGGCAACGGTTGCGCGCTCGCACACCGCGTGATGCGAATCGCGCAAGCGCACGAGGACGCACGGCCGCAAGTCGCAACGCGCGGAAGCTCATGGCGCAATGCGCCACGAGGTCCGTAAGCTTGCGATCCGCGGAAGCGCGCGGCGCGCAAGCGCCATCGCGCGTAGCCGAACTCGACGCGTAGACCGAACTCGACCCGGACTCCCAGCCGACCCCCGAGAGCCAGCGCGCCACCGCATCAGCACGCACAGGAGCTAACCATGTTCAACGATTCGAAGCACGGCTTCGACGCGGTCAAAACCGAGTACGAAGCCTTCATGCTGGAACCGCACGACTGGGTGCCGAACAACCGCAAGCTGCCGGTCGTGATTTATCGCCACGCGCTGTCGCCGCACACCGGCGATCTCGCCGCGGCCTTCGAGATCCTCTTCGAGCGCAACGAATGGCCGCCGCAATGGCGCGACCGCATTTTTGACTACCACCATTTCCACGCGACGGCGCACGAGGTGCTCGGCGTCGCCGACGGCTCGGCGGAAGTCATCGTGGGCGGACCAGGCGGCAGGCTGGTGACGATCGCCGCGGGCGACGCGCTGTTGCTGCCCGCCGGCACCGGCCATTGCATGCAATCGTTCGAGCGCCAGTTCAAGGTGGTGGGCGGCTATCCGCGCGGCCAGCAGTGGGACATTCGCCGCGAAGCGCTCACACCCGACGAACAGGCGGTCATGGACGCCTTGCCGTTCCCCGCGATGGACCCGGTCGACGGCAAGCATGGCCCGCTGCTCGAACACTGGCTGCACGCGGCTTGATGCGGGCGGAAATCGCCTGGCGCGTAAGTGAAGGACAGGTGAAGGGAGAAGTGAAGGCGCGGGACATCGCGCAGGCCGAGACAATGCCGAACGCGGATCGCAGCGACCGCCCCAGGCCGCGAGCCGTCTGAAAGACCCGGCGCCGATCATCGAACGAACGCGGTGCCGCATGTCACGCACGCTGCGCATTTCGGCGTATCGGCGCATCACACCCGCATCTACACCGCGCATCACACCCGTAAGCCGGCCGCGGCGCCTCGCGCGTGCTTCCACGAACACGCCGCGCCGAACGCACCGACGCCGCGCATGCCGGCCAGGTTCTCAATCGCCGAACAAGGAGTGTCCTCATGCAAAACGATCCCGCCCTCGATCAGTTGTGCATCAACACGATCCGAACGCTATCGATGGACGCCGTGCAAAAGGCCAATTCCGGCCACCCCGGCACGCCGATGGCGCTCGCCCCGGTTGCCTATCATCTGTGGCAGCACCATTTGCGTTATGACCCGGACGAGCCGCTGTGGCCGAACCGCGACCGCTTCGTGCTGTCGGTGGGGCATGCGTCGATGCTGCTGTATTCGCTGCTGCATCTGGCCAACGTCAAGGCCGTGGACGAGCACGGCAAGCCGACCGGCTCGCCCGCCGTCTCGCTCGACGACATCGAGCGCTTTCGCCAGATCGACAGCAGGACGCCCGGCCACCCCGAATACCGGATGACCACCGGCGTCGAAACCACGACGGGACCGCTCGGCCAGGGGCTCGGCAACAGCGTCGGCATGGCGATGGCGGGGCGCTGGTACGAGAACCGTTTCAACAAGCCCGATGCGCCGCTGTTCGATTACCGCGTCTATGCACTGTGCGGCGACGGCGACATGATGGAAGGCATCTCGCACGAAGCCGCGTCGCTGGCCGGTCATCTGAAGCTGTCGAACCTGATCTGGATCTACGACAGCAATCGCGTGACCATCGAAGGCCACACCGATCTCGCCTACAGCGACGACGTGGAGAGCCGGTTTCGCGGCTACCAGTGGCACACGCTGCATGTGAACGACGCGAACGACGCCGCCGCGTTCGAAGCCGCGCTGGTGGAGGCGAAAAGCGTCACGGACAGGCCGACGCTGATCGTGGTCAACAGCATCATCGGCTGGGGCGCGCCCAACAAGCAGGACACCGCGGCCGCGCACGGCGAGGCGCTCGGCGTGGACGAAGTGGCGCTCGCCAAGAAGTTCTACGGCTGGCCCGAGGACAAATTCTTCTACGTGCCGGATGGCGTGCACGAACGTTTCGCGCAAGGCATCGGCGCGCGCGGCAAGGCGGCGCGCGAGCAATGGCAGGCGCGATACGACGCGTATGGCAAACAGTATCCCGAGCTGTCGCGCGAATTCGCGCAGATGCAGGCGCACGAGTTGCCCGAAGGCTGGGACAGCGGCATTCCCACCTTCGACGCCGACGCTAAGGGCGTCGCGTCGCGCGAATCGTCGGGCAAGGTACTGAACGCGATTGCCGCGCGCGTGCCGTGGATGATCGGCGGCGCGGCCGACCTCGCGCCGTCGACCAAGACCAATCTGAAGTTCGAGGGCGCAGGCAGTTTCGAGCATGACAACTATGGCGGGCGCAATCTGCACTTCGGCATTCGCGAACATGCGATGGGCGCGGTGGTGAACGGTCTCGCGTTGTCGAATCTGCGGCCGTTCGGTTCGACCTTCCTGATTTTCAGCGACTACATGAAGCCGCCGATCCGCCTCTCGGCGATCATGGAAGTGCCGTCGATCTACGTGTTCACGCACGATTCGATCGGCGTCGGCGAGGACGGTCCGACGCATCAGCCGATCGAGCAGCTCGCGTCGCTGCGCGGCGTGCCGGGGCTGACCGTGCTGCGTCCCGGCGACGCCAACGAAGTAGCCGAAGCCTGGCGCGTGGCGCTGTCGAATCCGCGGCGGCCGTCATGCATCGTCGTGTCGCGCCAGCCGTTGCCGACGCTCGACCGCGGCCGCTATGCATCCGCCGAGGGGGTCAAGAAGGGCGCGTACGTACTCGCCGATGCACCCGGCGGTGAGAAGCCGCAGGTCGTGTTGCTGGCCACGGGCAGCGAACTTTCGCTATGCGTCGACGTGTACGAGAAGCTCAGGAGTGAAGGCATCGCGGCGCGCGTGGTGTCGATGCCGTCGTGGGATATTTTCGAGCGTCAGGACGCGGCGTATCAGGACTCGGTATTGCCGCCCGACCTCGACGCGCGCGTGGCCGTCGAGCAGGCCGCGACGCTCGGCTGGGACCGCTACGTCGGGCGGCTCGGCGCGCAGGTGGTGATGCATACGTTCGGCGCTTCCGCGCCGCTTGCCGATCTGAAGAAGAAATTCGGCTTCACGCCGGAGCGCATCTACGAGGCCGCGAAGCAGCAGATCGCGCGCGTGCAGTCGAAGCGCAGCCAGGAGTAGGGGCGATAGCGTGGTGCGATGCGTGCGCTCGCGCGAGACCGCAAGACCGTAAGCCCGCTGCAAGGAACGGGGTTTGCGCGGTCCGTGAGATGAACCACGGGCCGCGCAAGCGCCGCGACACGCACACGCACACGCACACGCACACGCACCACCGCGTCATGCGACGACCCGCCTTGCAAGGAGCCACTCATGAGCCAGATGCGTGCCTATCGTATTCACCGCTTCGGCGGTCCCGAAGTGTTCATCGCCGAAGCGATCGACGTGCCCGAGCCGGGCGCGAATGAAGTGCTGGTGCGCGTGCGCGCGGCCAGCGTCAATCCGGTCGACATCAAGACGCGCGAGGGCCAGTACCCGGCGATTCGCGAAGACAAACTGCCCTATACGCTCGGCCGCGATTTCGCCGGCGTGGTCGCGCGCGCGGGCGCGAATGTGAAGGACTGGCGCGAGGGCGACGAAGTCTATGGTTTCGTCGGCCAAGGGCAGGGCGCGTATGCGCAGTTCGTCAAGGTGGATCGAGGCGCGCTCGCGCGCCGTCCGTCAACGATCGATTTCGTCACCGCGGGCGCCGTGCCGCTCGCCGCGCTCACCGCGTGGCAAGGTCTGTTCGATCACGGCTGTCTCGAAGCCGGCGAGCGCGTGCTGATTCATGCGGGCTCGGGCGGCGTCGGCCACTTCGCCGTGCAGTTCGCCAAGGTCAAGGGCGCGGAAGTGTTCGCCACGGCTTCCGGCGACGGCGTCGAATTCGTGCGCGCACTCGGCGCGGATCACGTGATCGACTATCGCGCGCAGCGTTTCGAGGACGCCGCGCGCGACGTCGACCTGGTGTTCGATCTGATCGGCGGCGAGACGCAGCGCCGCTCGTGGACGGTGCTCAAGAACGGCGGCGCGCTGATCTCGACGCTCACGGAACCCTCGCAAACCGAGGCCGCCGATCGCGGCGCGCGCGCCGAGCGCTACACCGCGCAGCCGAACGGCAGACAGCTCGCCGAAATCGGCGCGTTGATCGACAAGGGGCGTGTGCAGGTGAAAACGGCCGGCACGTTCCCGTTCGACGCGGCGGCCGAAGCGCTTGCGCGGCTCGAAAAGGGCCACGTGCGCGGCAAGCTCGTCATCGACGTGTCGGGCGCTTGAATGGGGCGGTGAGGCGATGAGACGGTAAGGCATGCGCCGAAAGCCCGCAGCCGATCAAGCCGATTGCCGCGTCATCACCCGTTGCAACTCGCGCGGATCGACCGGCTTGGTGAAATGATGGTCGAAGCCGGCCGCCACCGCGGTTTGCTTGTCCTGCTGCTGGCCCCACCCGGTCACCGCGATCAGCAGAATATCGGCTTCCTCGTGTTCGTCGCGAATGCGCCGCGCCACTTCGTAACCGTTCAGCAGCGGCAAGCCGATATCCAGAATCACCGCTTGCGGACCGAACTCGCGGATCAAGGCCAAGCCGGCCATGCCGTCGCCGGCGGTCCGAACCTCGTGGCCTTCCAGTCCGAGCACCATCGCGAGGCTGTCGGCGGCGTCCGCGTTGTCGTCGACGATCACCACGCGCAGCGCGGCCTGAGGCGCCGTCTCGAGCGGCGCGCCGTCGCTCGCCTCGGCCGGCGCGTGCGAAAGCGGCAGGCGGATCACGAACTCGCTGCCGGTGCCGGGTCCGCTGCTGAACGCCGCGACCGTGCCGCCGTGCAGTTCGGCGAGGCCGCGCACCAGCGCAAGCCCGATGCCGAGGCCGCCTTGCGAGCGATCGAGCGCCGGCGCGAGTTGCGAGAACATTTCGAACACGCTGCCCAGATGCTCGGGCGGAATGCCGATGCCGGAATCGCGTACGACGATCACCGCCTGGTCGCCCTCGCGTTCGGCGGCGAGCGAGATGCTGCCGCCGGGCGGCGTGTATTTGGCCGCGTTGTTCAGCAGATTCAAAATCATCTGCGACAGGCGCGTGGGATCGGCGTCGAGATACAGCGGCTCGCGCGGCAACGTCACGCTCAAATGATGCGACGAGGCCTGCACGGTGGGCCGCGCCGCTTCCATTGCCGATTGCATCGAGCGCGCCAGTTCGAGCCGCTGCTTGCGCAATTCGAGCTTGCCCTGCGTGATGCGCGAGACTTCCAGCAGATCGTCCACCAGATGCGTCATGTGCTGCAATTGCCGGTCGAACACGTCGCGCGACCAGTTCAGTTGCGGATCGGCGAATTCCTTCAGGCGCAAGATTTCGAGCACGTTGCGCATCGGCGCGAGGGGATTGCGCAATTCGTGCGCGAGCGTGGCGAGAAATTCGTCCTTGCGGCGATCGGCTTTCGAGAGTTCGAGATTCAGCCGCTTGAGTTGCTGCTCCGCGCGTCTGCGTTCGGTAATGTCGCGGTTCACGCTGACCGCGCCGTAAACGTCGCCACGCGCGTTCGCCAGCGGCTTGACGACGGTTTCGCAGACCCCGCGCGAGCCGTCGCGCCGCACGAACGGCAGTTCGCTGCGCCACGTGCCCTCGGCGGCGAGCGCGGCGAGCGCTTCGCGGCGAATGCGCAGCGCGTCTTCCGGCGGGTGGAACATCGAGACCGGCTTGCCGAGAATCTCGCCCATGCGATAGCCGAGCATGCGCTCGCCGCCCACGTTGAAATCGGTGATGTTGCCGCGCAGATCCGTGATCACGATCGCGTCGCTCAGGTGCTCGAAAATCGCCGCCTGGCGCAGCAGCACGGTCTGCGCTTCCTTGCGCTCGGTAATGTCGATGCCGAGGCCGTAGATGGTCAGCGGCTCGCCGCGTTCGTCGTAAGTGGCGCGGCCGCGGCCTTCCATCCAGCACCAGTCGCCGCTCGCATGCAGGAAGCGGAATTCCGCGACGTAATCGTCGCCGCTTGCCACCGCCCGGTCGACGGCCTCGTTCAGCGCGGCGAGGTCGCCCGGATGAATCAGTTCGAAAAAGCCGCCGCGCATGTTGGCGAAGCGCCCCTCGGCGTATCCCGCGAGCGCTTCGAGTTCGCGGCTCCACCAGAACTTGCCCGACTTCGGCTCGTGCGACCACGCGCCCATGCGCGCGCCGCGCATCGCGAGACTCAGCACGTCGCGGCTTTCCTGCAACTCCTTGCGCGCCAGTTGATGCGCGGCCACCGACGCCTCCGCGTTGCGGCGCGCCAGCAGCAATTCCTGTTCGTACTTGTGGCGATCCGCGACGACCAGCACCGCGACTTCGAGGTAGCTCGCGTCGCCATGACGGCGGCGCACCGCGTTGAGCAGCATCGGCACCGTATGGCCGTCGCGATGCATCATGTTCAGCTTGATCTCGGCGACCGAGCCCTGCGTGCGCAGAAGCGGCGCCCAATGCGTCTCGTAGAGCACCTTGCCGCCGCTGCTCAGCAGGTCGCCGATGCGGCGGGTTCCCGCGAGCTGCCCGGCGCCATAGCCCAGCCAGTCGCAGAACGTGGCGTTCACGCGCAGGATGAGGCCGTCGGGATCGGCGACGAGCAGGCCGCAGGCGGCATGCTCGAACAACGCATCGGCGGACGGCAAGGGCGGGTCCATGCTGTGCATCGCGTTACCCGGACAGCATGGTTCTGCCGAAGCCATGCTCAAGCACCGTGACGCGCTCGTTGCTGCCCGAAACCGGTATGTCGCCGCACTGGGCGATGCTCATGGTGGGTCCTGAGACGTGCAGGGAATAAAGCATGCTCGATCCTGGAACGTGCACGGAATAAAACGTGAATGTAGGAGACCCGCGCGAGACCACGCGAGGCCCGGCATTCGCGGAATGTTACCGCAGTCTTGCCGATCCGCGAGGCGCGTCGGCGGTGAGGCGCGCTGATCGCCAGTCAACCGGTCTTGATGCGCGGCTGCGGCGCGTCCGGCGGTTCCAGCCCGAAGCGCTCGTATTGCGAAATCACCTGGGCGCCGAACAGCAGCAAGGTCGCCAGCCATTCGAGGCTGAACAGGATGACGATCGCCATCGTCAGCGACCCATACACCACGCTCACCTGCGAGAGCGTCGCGAAGTACCACACCAGCACATGCCGCGTGATTTCCCACAGGAGCGCCGCGACGATCCCGCCGAGCAGCGCATGCTTGAGCGAGGGCCGCCCGACCGGCATCACCATGTAGATCGAGGTCAGCACGAAAATCTCGCCGGCGAGGCCGAGCAGATACAGGACGACGCGCGAGAATCCCTGCAACGAAACATGCGTGCCGAACAGATCGACCGCTTCGGCCCCCATCACGTCGAGCCCGCTCGACACGAGCGTGACGATCAGCGAGCCCACGCCGAGAAAGAGAATGTAGCAATAGGGCAGCAGCGCGGAAAGCAGGAAGTGCCGCCGGCGGATCACCACGCGATGCACGAAAATCAGCGACATCGCGTTTTCCAGCACCGTAAAGGCGAGCGAGCTGAAGAAGAGCATCGTCAGGAACAACACCCAGCCGACCACCTCGCGGTGCGCCAGGAAATGGGCGAGTTCGCGCACCAGCGCGCCCGATTGACCCGGCACCAGCCATTGCAAAAGATGACCCAGCGCGGTGAGCAACGTGTGCTCCGGCACCACGCGCGACAACGCGATCACGATCAGGATCATCAGCGGCACGATCGACAACAGCGCGTAATACGCCACCGCGCCGGCGAGCAGCAAGCCCTGATTCGCGCGAAATGCCTTCAGCGTTTGCAGGACGAAGGTGCCGGGATGTTTCGCCACATACAACGCGTGTTCGTCGATGATGGTTCGCATGGTCGCTCACGACGCGCGTCGCGGAGCCCGCCGACATGCAGCGGGTGCGGGCGCGCTTGTTGTCGTACCGTAAGCAAGAACGCAGCCATCCCGCGTGGCTGAACTCGACTCGCGTGACATCAGTCGCGGGAATGCGATTTGCTGCGCCTTTCATCGACCTTGCCTGGAGTCTGTCGGAATCCCATACATTGAACAACGCGTCTGACAAGCCGGAAAACCCGCACGATCCCGACCTCGTGGTCGCCCGGCCAGAAGGTTTGTACTGCCCGTGCGGCGACTTTTATATCGATCCCTGGCGGCCGGTCGAGCGGGCGGTGATCACGCACGCCCATTCCGATCACGCGCGCTTCGGGCACCGTCATTACCTTGCCTCGCAAGCGGGCGCGAACGTGCTGCTGTGGCGCTTGCCCGGCATCGCGCTGCAAACGCTCGCCTATGGCGAGCGGCTCGACTTCGACGGCACGACCGTCTCGCTTCACCCGGCGGGACATGTGCTGGGTTCGGCGCAACTCAGGATCGAGCACAAGGGCCGCGTGTGGGTCGCATCGGGCGACTACAAGCTCGACCCCGATCCGACCTGCGCTGCGTTCGAGCCGGTGCGCTGCGAGACGTTCATCACCGAGTCGACGTTCGGTTTGCCGATCTATCGTTGGGACGCGCCGCAAGCCGTGTTCGACGGCATCGATTCATGGTGGCGTCACAACGCGTCGCAAGGACGCGCGTCGGTGCTGTTCTGCTATTCGTTCGGCAAGGCGCAGCGCGTGCTGGCGAGCGTCGACGCCGCCATCGGACCGATCTTCTGTCACGGCGCCATCGCGCCGCTCAATCGCGCGTATCGCGAGGCGGGCGTGCGCTTGCCGCCGGTGCGCGTCGTCGGCGAAATAGCGGCGAGGGACAAGGCCGCTTTCAGGCAGGCGTTGATCGTGGCGCCGCCGTCCGCGCAAGGCAGCGCATGGCTCAGGCGTTTCGGCGACTATAGCGACGCGTTCGCGTCGGGCTGGATGCGCTTGCGCGGCGCGCGGCGCCGGCGCGGCGTCGATCGCGGCTTCGTGCTGTCGGATCACGCCGATTGGCCCGGCCTGCAAAGCGCGATTCATGCGACGGGCGCGGGGCGCGTCATCGTCACGCATGGCTCGGTCGAGCCGATGGTGCGCTGGCTGCGCGAACAGGGTCTCGAAGCAGGCGCGTTCGACACGCAATACGGAGACGACACGGTGGAGGCCGACGCCGCGGGCGGCGACGAAACGGCCGCGACGAGCGGCGCCTCGCCGGTGGAAGCCACACAAACCACGCAAGCCACACAAGCCACACGAGATGACACGCCGAACGCGGCCGATCTCGAAGCCCGACCCGCGGCCGACAACACGACGAGCGGCCCATGAAACGCTTCGCCGCCCTCTATACCGCGCTCGACGCGACCACCTCGACGCGCGACAAACTCGAAGCGCTCAACAGCTATTTCTCGGCGGCCGAACCGGAGGACGCCGCATGGGCGTCGTACTTTCTCGCCGGCGGCAAGCCGCGTCAATCGGTGCCCACGCGTCTGCTGACCGAAATCGCCCGCGAGCGGGCCGGCTTGCCGCCGTGGCTATTCGAGGAGTCGTATCACGCGGTGGGCGATCTCGCCGAAACCATCGCCCATATCCTGCCGCCCGCGCAACGCAGTTCCGAACTCGGCCTCACGCAATGGATCGAGCAACGCGTGCTGACGCTTCGCGGCCTCGCGCCGGAGGAATTGCGCACGCGCTTGCTCGGTTACTGGGACGAACTCGATTGGGGCGGACGGTTTCTGCTGACCAAGCTGATCGGCGGCGGCTTTCGGGTCGGCGTGGCGCGGCAACTCGTGGTGCGCGCGCTCGCGGAAGTGGCGGGCGTCGACCATAAACGGATCGCGCAACGCATGGTGGGCTGGACCGACTCGCGGCAGAAACCCGACGCCGCGCGTTATCTGCGCCTGATCGCTCCGGAGAGCGGCAGCGAAGAGGCGCGGCAAGGCCTAGAAGCGCATCATGCCGCGCATGACGACGATGCGGGCTTGCCTTATCCGTTCTTTCTCGCGCATCCGTTGCAGACCGACCCGGCGACGCTCGGCGAGCCGATGCAATGGCTGATCGAATGGAAGTGGGACGGCATTCGCGCGCAACTCGTCAAACGCGCGGGCCGCGTGTGGTTGTGGTCGCGCGGCGAGGATCTGATCACGGAGCGCTTTCCCGAGGTCACGGCGCTCGGCGACGCGTTGCCCGACGGCTTCGTGATCGACGGCGAGATTCTCGCGTGGGAGCCCGGCGCGACGGCGCCGTTGCCGTTCGCGCGCCTGCAACCGCGCATCGCGCGTAAAACGCTGACGAAAAAAGTGTTGGCCGATTCGCCCACCACCTTGCTCGCCTACGATCTGCTCGAAGCGCAGGGCGATGATCTGCGCATGACGCCGCTCGTCGAGCGGCGCGCGCGCCTCGATGCGCTGGCCGCTTCCGTCGACGGCAGCCTGGCGCGCGATCTGTTGCGCGTGTCGCCGCTGGTGCGCGCGTCCGATTGGCAAACGCTCGCCGCGCTGCGCGCAGAGAGCCGGACGCGCGGCGTCGAAGGCTTGATGCTCAAGGCGCGCGATTCGATGTACGGCGTGGGCCGCACGAAAGCCTCCGGCACATGGTGGAAATGGAAGATCGATCCGTATGCGGTGGACGCGGTGCTGGTCTACGCGCAGCGCGGTCATGGCCGGCGCGCGAGTCTCTATACCGACTTCACCTTCGCGGTGTGGGATGAAGCGGACGGCGTGCGTACCCTCGTGCCGTTCGCGAAGGCCTATTCCGGTCTCACCGACGAGGAAATGCGCCAGGTGGATGCGATCGTGCGCAAGACCACGGTCGAGAAATTCGGCCCGGTGCGCAGCGTGACGCCCACGCTCGTGTTCGAAATCGGCTTCGAGGGGATTCAGGCGAGCCCGCGTCACAAGTCGGGCGTGGCGGTGCGCTTTCCGCGCATGCTGCGCTGGCGCACCGACAAGCATATCGACGACGCCGACACGCTGGCGATGCTGAAGGGCTTCATCGACGATCGCGCGCAATAAGTGCAATAAGCGCAGCAAGCGGCAAGCATCGCTTTCGTACCACGTTCACACCAGCTTGCCCGCTTGCCGCAGCGCGTCGACAATCGCCGCGAAGGCACGCTCGCGGGTTTCCGGATCGGGCGCGCGCAACGCAAACGAAGGGTGATACGTCGCCACCACGCTGTACTCGCCATGCTTGATCGGCCGGCCCAGCACGTCCTGCATGCGGACGTTCTTGTCCTCCAGCACGGCCTTCAACGCGGTGACGCCCAGCGCCACGATCACGCGCGCGCCGGTGGACTGCAATTCCTTTTCGAGCCAGTAAGCGCAGGCGTCGATCTCGCGCTGGGCCGGCGTCTTATGCATGCGCCGCTTGCCGCGCGGCGTCCATTTGAAATGCTTGACCGCGTTGGTCACATAAACGTCATGCCGCGCGACGCCGGCCTGCTCGAGCGCGTGATCGAGCAGCGCGCCCGCCGGGCCGACGAACGGCTTGCCCGCCAGATCTTCCTTGTCGCCGGGCTGTTCGCCGACGAGGATGATCGGCGCATGCTTCGGCCCCGCGCCGGGCACGGCTTGCGTCGCGTTTTTCCATAGCGCGCAGCGACGGCACGCGTCGAGCGACCTGGGTTGCTGATCCGGTTGCACGTCCGCGGCGGCGTCCGCTGTGCCCGAGGCGTCTGCATCGGCACCCGCGGCGGTGGAGCGCGATCGTCCGGATTTCGAGGTGGGCATGATGAGCTTCGAAGCGTTCGAAAGACGCCAGCGCGATCGACCGCGCCGGCGTCGCGTATCGCGTGTTACGGCGCCGTGACGTTCTTCTTCTTCGCCAGGTCCTGCGCCATCTGATAGTGCTTCTCGATTGTCGGCAAGGCCTTTTGCGCCGCGCTCTTCAGCTTCGCATCCTGGCCGTTGGCGATTTCGTCCTGAAACGCGGACACCGCTTCCTTATGCCCCTGCAAGCCGACCTTCTGAATGTAGGCCGTATCGAACTCCGCGCCCTTCAACGGACGCAGGCTGTCGAGAAGGGCCGTGTCGGAGTTGTCCTTCGGCACGCTCACGCCGCGCGGCGCGGCCATCTTGAGTTGCACGGTCAGCTTCGTATGATCGGCCGCCATGTGGCCGGCGAATTTCTTCACGTCGCCATCGCTCGAGCGGCTCATGGCGAGTTTCGCGGCGTCGATTTCGGTTGAACTCGACATCGACGCGGCCTGGACGAATTTCTTGTCCGCTTCCGGCAGGGGATTGGCTGTCGTCGTCGAGGCGGCTTCGGTTTGTGCGTGGACCGGAACGGCGAAAACAAGGGATTGCGCGATGCACGCGGCAAGGGCCGCGTGCACGATGAATGTGCGTTTCATAAGAACTCCGAGGTGAGATCCGGTGCCGGCGGGCGATGGATCGACATGCGCAAAACAGCAAACGCCGTTCCCCGCGTTGCGCTATGGTGGTGTCGTGTGCCTCGTGGGACCGTGTACCGGCTGCGCGCTGCGAGACCGTGTCGGAAAACAGCGGACGTTGCGCGGCAAGCGGCCTGGTTCGCCGCGCTGCGGGAGCGAATCTTGCACCGCTCGCGCAGGTTGCTCGAGCGCCGCTCGAGCGCGACCGAAGAACAAGCACAGGGAGAAGACAGTGACGCTCGACCGAGGAATGGACAACAGCGACGACGTGGTGGTCTGGCGGCCTATCCAGTACGCGATGGCCTCGCACCGGCGCGTGCTGGTGGTGGACGACTACCGCGAAGCGGCCGACGCGTTGCAAATGCTGCTGAACGCCGACGGCTTCGAGTGCCGCGCACTCGAAGATCCGCTCGCGGTCTGCGAGATGGCTTGCGAATGGCAGCCCTTCGCGGTGGTCCTGGACATCAAGATGCCGGACCTGGACGGGCTCGAACTGGCGCGCCGCCTAAGGGCCGATCCATTGACCGCGCATATGCTGCTGATCGCCTGCACCGCTTTCGCCTCGCGCGACGACCGGGCGCGCGCGCGAGCCGCGGGTTTCGACGCCCACTGCGCGAAGCCGTTGACGCCGGAACGCCTGCTGCGGGTACTCGAATCGGCGGCCGCGCTGCATGCGGCCGGGCCGCCGTAAAGTTGCGCAACGTTTGAAAAAACGCATGGGCACGCATGCGAGCAGTAGCCGATTCATGCACGACCACAACGTCGATATGCCGGCCCGGTTGGACACTTCGCCACCAACGCGGCACATCCCGGCGCGCTTCTTCACACTTCGCGGCACATTTCGCGGCACACTTCGCGACGGCATACCCTTAGGCAAAAACCCCTGGCTCGAAACGCATCGTGCGCGATCCCTCGCGGGTCCGTGGGTTGCTGCGTGCAACACAACGGCCGCGCCGGTTCACGACGCGCCGCGCCTCTTCATTCGCACTCTGGAGATAGCCATGACCGACACGCAACGTCCCACGCCACCGTTTCCCAGGCAGCAACAGGATCACACGCCCGGCACCACGGCGGAAATGAAACCGCAGCCCGACCACGGCGAAAAATCCTATAAAGGCTCGGGCCGTCTCGCCGGCAAGGCGGCGATCATCACGGGCGGCGACAGCGGCATTGGCCGCGCCGTGGCGATCGCGTTCGCCCGCGAAGGCGCGGACGTGCTGATCTCTTATCTCAACGAAGACGACGACGCGCGCGAAGCCGCGCGCTGGGTGGAAGAGGCGGGCCGCAAGGCGGTGCTGCTGCGCGGCGACATCACGAGCCCCGAGCATTGCGAGGAGATCGTCAGGCGCGCGGTCGAGGCGTTCGGCCGGCTCGATGTGCTGGTCAACAATGCCGCGTACCAGATGAGTTACCCGTCGCTCGACGCGATCAGCGACGAGGAGTGGGACAAGACCTTCGATACCAACATCGGCGCGATGTTCAGGATCACGCGGGCGGCGGTCAAGCAGATGAAGCCCGGCGCCTCGATCATCAACACCACGTCGATCAACGCCGATCATCCGAACCCCGGCTTGATCGCCTATGCGACCACCAAGGGCGCGATCCAGAACTTCACCGGCGGGCTCGCGCAATTGCTGGCCGAGAAGGGCATACGCGCGAATTGCGTGGCGCCCGGGCCGATCTGGACACCGCTGATTCCGTCGACGATGCCCGCCGAGAAAGTCGAGAAATTCGGCCAGCAGGTGCCGATGAAGCGCCCCGGTCAGCCCGCCGAACTCGCGGCGGCCTATGTGATGCTCGCCTCCGATGACGCCAGCTACATTTCCGGCGCGACGATCGCGGTCACCGGCGGGTCGCCCATTATTTAACTGGCTTGCGCATTGCCGCAGCATGGCGGCATGAAGAAAAAAACCGGCGCATCGCCGCATGACGATGCGCCGGTTCTGTTTTTATCAGCCTGGTGCCGGGTCCAAGCTACTGCGTGCGCGACAGTTGCTTGGAAACCGCGGCCGGGCTGTCGTAGTTCTTATCCGGCAACTCACCGACGAGATCCACGATGTCCTGGTTTGCGCCGTTGCTGCGTGCGGCTTCCACCAGTTTTTCGCGCGTCGTCGGATAGTCGACACCGTGCAGCGCCTTTTGCACCTCGATCGGATTCGGCTGGCCGGGATGCCGATGGTCCTGCGAGTGACTGGGATGCTGTGCCATGTGTCTCTCCTTCTCAGTGCATGCGGGGTTGCGAAACGCCTTCGAGCGTGTTGGCGACCTCGTCGCGCGACGCGCTGTCGGCCCGCGTGGCGATGTCGCCGAGCGACAGCGCGCCGACCAGGTTCTTGTCGTGATCGACCACCGGCATGCGGCGCACCTGCGCGGTGGCCATGCGTTGCTGGACGGCGTCGACGTCGTCGTCGTCGAAACACCATTGCACATCGGTGCTGGCGAAATCGCGTACCGGCGTGTTCGCCGGGCAGCCGGTGGACAACGCGCGCACCGCGAGATCGCGATCGGTGATCATGCCGATCAGCCGATGGTTCTGGCACACCGGCAACGATCCGACGTCGTAGCGCCGCATCAATTCCGCGGCATGCTGAATGGTGTCGTTGGGTGTCACATTGACGACGTCGCGCGACATGATTTCGTGGACGTGATGCATGGATACCTCCTGAACGAGTGGAGTGTGAAGCGCATGGCAAGCAGTGTTCTCGCACTGCCGCGGCGCGTGATGCCGGCTGCGCGGAGCCGATTGAAAGAAATGCGGGTTCGCTGCACATCTTGCAATGCCCGCCGCGCCGGCCGGCAGCGGCGTTGCCGCGAGTGCGGCTTGCTTCGCGTGCCACGCGTGGGGAGGACTCGCGTGCGAGGCTCGCGAGCCGCCCCATGAAAAACGCGCATCACGCGTGCCTGCGAAGCGCGGCCGGCGCCTTGGCACGGCGGCATGGTGGCACGTGGCTTGCGCGCGCCGTTCGTATTGCGCGACCTACCGTCCGGAGGACATCCAATGGAAACCCCCACAGCACAAGCGGCGCTGGACCTCGCGCCGAGCGACGTCCAGCGCGTGCCGGTGACGTTCGAGATCAACGGCAAGACACACCGGTTCGAGATCGAGCCGTGGACCACGCTGCTCGATCTGCTGCGCGAACGCTGCCACCTGAGCGGCATCAAGAAAGGCTGCGACCACGGCCAATGCGGCGCCTGCACCGCGATCGTCGACGGCCAGCGGATCAATACCTGTCTCGCGCTCGCGGCCGTGCGCGACGGCGCGTCGATCACGACGATCGAAGGTCTTGCCGACGGCGACACGCTGCATCCGGTTCAACAGGCGTTCATCGATCACGACGCCTTCCAGTGCGGCTACTGCACGCCGGGGCAAATCTGCTCGGCCGTTGCGATGCTCGCCGAAGGCCACGCGAAAAACGCCGACGACATTCGCGAACTGATGAGCGGCAACCTGTGCCGCTGCGGCGCGTACACGAATATCGTCGCGGCGATTCTGGATGCGGCGCAGCGGTCCGATCAGCCGCTCACGGCGCCGGGAGCGCGGCCATGAACCGCTTTTCCTATACCCGCGCAAGCGCGGTGTCCGAGGCGATCGACCAGCATCGCGCGCATGCCGCCGCCGCGTTCATCGCGGGCGGCACGAATCTGGTGGACCTGTTGCGCGAGGACGTGGCGCATCCGGCCACGCTGGTCGATATCAACCGTTTGCCGCTCAGGCAGATCGAAGCCACCGGCGACGGCGGCCTGAGAATCGGCGCGCTGGTGACGAATACCGCGGTGGCCTACGACGAGACCGTGGCCGCGCGTTACCCGCTGCTTGCCAAGGCGATCCTGGCGGGGGCGTCCGCGCAGATTCGCAATGTCGCGACCGTCGGAGGGAATCTGCTGCAACGCACCCGCTGCCTTTACTTCTACGACGCCGGCACGCCGTGCAATAAACGCGAGCCGGGCACCGGCTGCTCCGCGATGGAAGGGGTCAACCGCATGCACGCGATTCTCGGCGCGAGCGATCAGTGCATCGCCGTGCATCCGTCGGACATGTGCGTGGCGCTGGCGGCGCTCGACGCGACGGTGCATCTCGCCGGCCACGACGGCACGCGCGCGCTGCCGTTCGCCGAGTTCCATCGCCTGCCCGGCGAGACGCCGCACATCGATACGAACCTGCGCGACGACGAACTGGTGATCGCCGTCGAATTGCCCAGGCGAGGCTTCGCCGAACATCACGCTTACGTGAAAGTGCGCGACCGGGCCTCGTATGCGTTCGCGCTGGTGTCCGTCGCGCTCGGCGTCGAACTGGACGGCGACATCATCGTTCGCGCGCATTGCGCGCTCGGCGGCGTCGCGCACAAACCGTGGCGCGATCTGGATGCCGAAGCCGTGCTGCGCGGCAGACCGCTGAACGCCGCCACCGTGCGCGGTTTCGCGGACTCGCTGTTGCGCGAGGCGCAAGGGCGTCGCGGCAATGCGTTCAAGATCGAACTGGCGACGCGCGTGATCGTGCGCGCGTTCGAACTGGCGACGCAGCGTTCGTTCGAGGAGGGCCCATCATGAACGGGTCCGACACTTTTCCGGCGACGCGCGCCGTGGGCGTGCCGCACAAGCGCGTCGACGGCAAGCTGAAAGTCACCGGCGCCGCGCAGTATGCGGCGGACTACGCCGCCAATGGATTGACGTATGGTTTCGTGGTGTCGAGCACGATCGCGAGCGGCCGTATCGTGGCGATCGATGCGTCGGCGGCGCTCGAACTACCCGGCGTGCTGCTCGTGCTGACGCATCTGAATCGCCCGCCACTGCCGCTGGCGGACCAGCCCTACAAAGACATGGTCGCCCCCGGCGGCACGCCGTTCAGGCCGCTCTGGGACGACCGCGTGTGGTACAGCGGACAACCGGTCGCGCTGGTGGTGGCGGAAACGTTGGAACTGGCGCGCCATGCGGCCTCGCTCGTCAAGGTCCGCTACGAACACACGCCGCATCAGACGGAAATGAGCGAAGCGTTGATGAGCGCTGTGCCGCCGTCCACGGAAAAGGGCGGGTTCGATCCGCCGCCGTCGCCGCGCGGCGACGCGGACCGCGCGCTGGCGAGCGCGGCGGTGCGGGTCGACGGCTTCTACAGCACGCCCGCCGAGTATCACAATCCGATGGAAATGCACGGCTGCACCGTGGTGCCGGACGAGCATGGGCATCTGATCGTTTATGAAAAGACCCAGGGGGTGGTCAACACCAAGCGTTATCTGACCGCCGTGTTCGGCCTGAAGGACGACGAGGTGCAGGTGGAGTCGCCCTTCGTCGGCGGCGCGTTCGGTTCGGGCTTGCGGCCGCAATATCATCTGCCGCTCGCCGTGATGGCCGCGCGCGATCTGAAGCGGCCCGTGCGGGTCACGCTGACGCGCCAGCAGATGTTCACGTTCGCGCATCGGCCGCAATCGATTCAGCGCGTGGCGCTGGGCGCGTCGGCGGACGGCAAACTGCAGGCGGTGATTCACGAGGCGGTCGCGGAAACCTCGCGCTACGAGGACTACTGCGACGTGCTCGTGAACTGGGCCGGCCAGTTGTACGCATGCGAGAACGTCACGCTGGGCTACAAGGTCGTCAAGCTCGACGTGCCGACGCCGGCCGACATGCGCGCGCCGGGTGCGGCGCAAGGTCTTTTCCCGCTCGAAACGGCGATGGACGAACTGGCCGAAGCGTTGCAGATGGACCCGCTGCAATTGCGGCTCATCAACTATGCGGAGCGCGACGCCAACAAGAATCTGCCGTTTTCCAGCAAGGCGCTGCGCGACTGCTATCGCGAAGGCGCCGCGCGCTTCGGCTGGGAGGGGCGGCCGCTTGCGCCGCGCGCGCGCCGCGAGGGCCGCGAACTGATCGGCTGGGGCATGGCGACCGGCGCATGGGACGCAATGCAAAATGAAGCGGCGGCGCGCGCCGTGCTCACGCCCGACGGCCGCGTGGAAGTGTCGAGCTCCACCGCCGACATCGGCACCGGCACCTACACGGCGATGACGCAGATCGCCGCCGATGCGCTAGGCGTGTCGATTCACGATGTCGACTTCGAGCTCGGCGACACGCGCTTGCCGAAAGCGCCGATCGAGGGCGGCTCGTGGACGGTGTCGTCGGTGGGCAGCGCGGTTCATGTCGCGTGCGAGCGGCTGCGAAACCGCCTCGTCGAACTGGCGCGGCAATACGGCGGCGGGCGCTTCGCGATGGTTGCGCGCGACGAGGTGAGACGCGCCGGCAACCGGCTCGTCTGCGGCAGCGGCTCCGACGACGCGATCGGCATCGACGCGCTGCTGGCCCGCGCGGGTCTGGAGACGCTGGAAGAGCAGGCGAGCGTCAAGCCGCATGAAAAGCAGCAGGCGTATTCGATGGGCACGCATTCGGCGGTGTTCGCCGAGGTGCGCGTGGACGAAGCGCTCGGCACCGTGCGCGTGACGCGCGTGGTCAGCGCCGTCGCCGCGGGCCGCATCGTGAACCCGAAAACGGCGGCCAACCAGATTGCCGGCGGCGTGGTGTGGGGCATCGGCATGGCGCTGCACGAGCACGGCCAGTTCGACCACGCGCTCGGGCGGCAGATGAACCACAACCTGGCCGAGTATCACATTCCGGTGAATGCCGACATCCACGATATCGACGTGCTGTTCGTGAACGAGCACGACGACATCGTCAATCCGCTCGGCGTGAAGGGCGTGGGCGAAATCGGCGTGGTGGGCGTGGCCGCGGCGGTGGGCAATGCGATCTGGCACGCGACGGGCAAGCGCGTGCGGGATTTGCCGATTACGCTCGACAAACTGTTCGCGTGAAGGCCGCGCGGCTGAACGCTCATCGCCGTATGGCGATCCGCGCGTCTAACCGGTTCGCAAGGCTCCGCTCCTTGCAACCGGTCAGCGCGGGCAATCAACGTTCTAGCCGAACCGCCGGCGGCGGATAGCCCGCGGATCAATCCGCGTACTTGAATTCAGGCAGCGCTTCGAGCGATTTTTTGGTCGCTTCCGGCAGCACGATGCGGCGATTGTTGATCTGCAAATCGTTGAACGGCACGGCCACCAGATGCTTGCCGATGCCGAGGAAGCCGCCCACCGACAGGATCGCGTAGGTGCTTCTGTCACCGCTCGGCGAGACGATCAGATCGTCCAGGGTGCCGATGGTGTCCTTGTTCCTGTTGTAGACATCGGCGCCGGTCAGTTTCGACGCGCGGTAGCCGCTCGCGAGCTGGACCACGTCCGTGCGTCTTTCGGTGATGGCCTGGGGCGCGCCCTGAGCGTAGGTGTCGTTGGCGGCGAGCGTCGCGGCGAGTAGTACCGCCGCCACGAGCGGCGCAGTATGTAGGCTTCGCATGATGACTCTTCTCCCTGTTGTTCTTGCGCTTGTAACGGCGCGGGGTCGACAAGCTTTTCATCATGCTGGTGCAAAACTCGTGCCGCTTCATTGGCCGGAGGCCGCGTGCTCCGCGAAGCGAGACCTGCGAAAGCCGGGCCCGCAATTTGCTCCTTCGGGCGCGCTTGCTGTTTGGCCATACACTAGAACACGCGTGCACGCGCTCGCGCTTCCACAGGAACCCCTATGTCATCCCAGAGCAGCTACTCGACGCGCATCGCGGAAGGCACGCCTTTTCCGCTCGGTGCGACGTGGAATGGAAGTGGTGTCAACTTCGCGCTCTTTTCGGCGCATGCAACGAAAGTCGAACTGTGTCTGTTCGATGAAACCGGCGAGAACGAAATCGAGCGCATCGAGCTGCCCGAATATACCGACGAGGTCTGGCATGTGTTCGTGCCCAACCTGAAACCGGGCGCGGTTTACGGCTATCGGGTGCATGGGCCGTATGAACCGGAACAGGGGCATCGCTTCAATCCCAACAAGCTGCTGCTCGACCCGTATGCCAAGGCGCACATCGGCGAACTCAAATGGACGCCGGAAATCTTCGGCTATACGCTCGATGCCGAGGAAGGCGACCTCTCGTTCGACGAACGCGACAGCGCGCCCTTCGTGCCGAAGTGCAAGGTGGTGGACGCCAACTTCTCGTGGAGCCATCCCGAGCGCAGTGCGCTGCCGTGGGAGCGCGTGATCTTCTACGAAACCCACGTGCGCGGATTTACCCGGCGTCATCCCGACGTACCCGACAATCTGCGCGGCACCTTTGCGGGGCTCGGGCAGCAGGTGGTGGTCGATTACATCAAGAGCCTCGGCGTCACGTCAGTCGAATTGATGCCGATACAGACCTTCGTCAACGACAGCCATCTGCTCGAAAAAGGTCTCACCAACTACTGGGGCTACAACACCATCGGTTTCTTCGCGGCCGACCCGCGCTTCTTTGCTTCATCCACCGAATCGGTCGGCGAATTCAAGGAGATGGTGGACCGCTTTCATAACGCCAGCCTCGAAGTCATTCTCGACGTGGTCTACAACCACACCGCCGAGGGCAACGAGCGCGGCCCGACGCTTTCCTTCAAGGGCCTCGACAACGCGTCCTACTACCGGCTGCTGCCCGAGGAGCCGCGCTATTACATCAACGACACGGGCACCGGCAATACGCTGAACCTGTCGCATCCGCGCGTGCTGCAAATGGTGACCGACAGCCTGCGCTACTGGGTGACGGAAATGAAGGTGGACGGTTTCCGTTTCGACCTCGCCACGATCCTGGGCCGCGAGCCGCACGGCTTCGACGAAGGCGGCGGCTTTCTCGACAGTTGCCGCCAGGACCCCGTGCTCAACAGCGTGCGCCTTGTCGCCGAGCCGTGGGACTGCGGGCCGGGCGGCTATCAGGTGGGCGGTTTTCCGCCGGGCTGGGCCGAGTGGAACGACCGCTTTCGCGACACCGTGCGCGAATACTGGAAGGGCGACGAAGGCAAGGTCGGCGATCTCGCCAAACGCCTGACCGGTTCGGGCGACAGGTTCAATCATCGCGGCCGCCGCCCCTGGGCCAGCGTAAACTTCGTCGCCGCGCACGACGGCTTCACGCTCAACGATCTCGTCTCGTACAACGACAAGCACAACGAGGCCAACGGCGAGGACAACAACGACGGCCACTCGGACAACAAGTCGTGGAACATGGGCGTCGAAGGTCCGACCGACGACGCCGAGATCCGCCAGCAGCGCGAGCGCCAGAAACGCAATCTGCTCGCCACGCTGCTGCTCTCGCAAGGCACGCCGATGATCCTCGCCGGCGATGAATTCGGCCGCACGCAGAAGGGCAATAACAACGCGTATTGCCAGGACAACGAAATCAGTTGGGTGGATTGGGAGAGCGTCGACGACGAAGGCCGCGCGCTCACCGAGTTCGTCAAGAATCTCACCACGCTGCGCCACCGTCTGCCGGTATTGCGGCGCGGTCGCTTTCTCACCGGCGAATACAACGAGGCGCTGGACGTGACCGACGCGCGCTGGCTCTCGCCCGACGGCGCGGACCTCACGCCGGAGCAATGGGACGATCCGGCGATGCGCTGCTTCGGCCTCGTGATCGACGGCCGCGCCCAGGCGAGCGGCATTCGCCGTCCCGCATCGGACGCGACCTTGCTGCTGGTGCTCAACGCGCATCACGACGTCGTCAATTTCACGCTGCCCGAGATTCCCGAGGGCGACCAGTGGACTTGTCTGCTCGACACCAATATGCCGGTGCGCTCCGAGTTGCCGCAATTCAGCGCCGGCGACGCGTATCAGGTGACGGCGCGCTCACTGCTGCTGTTCGCGCTCGAAGCGCCGAGCCGCGCGACGCAACGCGTGTTCGACCGGCTGGAAGAACAGCTCACCACCGACGAAAGCGAACCTCCGGCCCACGCTTGACGGATCGGGACGCGACAGCCCGCCAACACCAGACGATAAACCGACGCGCCCGCGCCGGGTATAACGCTTGCTTGCTTGCGGTTGCCCGCGCGCGAGGCCGCCTTGCGCGGCACCCGCGCGGTGCCGGCCGATGCCGCTCGTCGCCACGTCCCAACCGAGGGTAATCACATGCAACAGCAACCTGAATCCGAACAGACCTCGCAAGAGGAAGAGATTCGCCGGCGTGCCTACTACCTGTGGGAGCACGCCGACGAGCCGAAGGGCACGCCCGACGAGTATTGGGAACGGGCGCGCGCCGAAATCGAAAAGGAAGCGCCGCCGATCGAAAGCGGGCCGATCGCGGAGGAACCTAAAAAATAACGCGCGCGTCGGATGCGAAGCCGCTGCCTGGCGGCGCTCGCACCCTCGAGACGACGCAAACCCGTGCAGAACGACGAAGTGAAGGATTCTCCCGACCAGCCTGGCCCGAGACCCGCGACCCGCATTCAGGCTCCGCCCGCCGCCTTCGGCATCGAGGGTTTGATCGCGCTCGCCGTCGGCGTGACGGTGGTCGCGTGCCTGTACTTCGCGCGAGCCGTGCTGATTCCGATGACGCTCGCGATTCTGCTGAGCTTTCTCGTCGCGCCGCTTGCCAAGTCGCTCGCCCGCCTGAAGCTGGGCCATGTCGCGTCCGTGTTTGCCGCGGTGACGATTTCCGTGTCGGTGATCGGCCTGCTCGGCGCGGTGATCGCCAACCAGCTGACCGATCTCGCCGCCGGCATGCCGCGCTATCAGGTGACCGTCGAGCACAAGCTGGAAGCCGTGCACAAGCTGACCATCGGCAGGCTGAGCCATTTGGCCGGCATGGCGGGCCAGGCGCTGCAACGCGCCACCGTCGAACCCGCGCAACGCGAGGCGCCGCGCAATGGCGCACCGGCGGCGAGCGGCGCCGCGAGCGCCGCCCTGCCGGTCGAGGTGCGCGAGCCGGCGCCCACGCCGTTCGAACTCGCGCGGCGCGTGTTGTCGCCGGCGATCAGTCCGCTCGAAACGGCGTTTATCGTGTTCGTCGTGATGGTGGTGATCCTGCTGCAACGCGACGATCTGCGCGATCGCGCGATCCGTCTGTTCGGTTCGCGCGACCTGCACCGCACGACCACGGTGATGGACGAAGCCGCGCGGCGCCTGAGCCGTTACTTCGTGTCGCAACTGGGGTTGAACGCGGGCCTGGGGGTCGCGATCGGCGGCGGACTGTTTCTGATCGGCGTGCCCAGCCCGATCCTGTGGGGCATTCTCGCGGCCTTGCTGCGGCTCGTGCCTTACGTGGGCATCTGGATCGCCGCCGCGCTGGCCACGGTGCTCGCCGCCGCCGTGAGTCCAGGATGGTCGATGGCGATCTGGTCCATTGCGCTCTTCGTCATCGTGGAGCTACTGGTGGGGCAGGTGGTCGAGCCGCTGCTCTACGGACGCAGCACCGGGCTGTCGCCGTTCTCGGTGGTGGTCGCCGCGATTTTCTGGAGCTGGATCTGGGGGCCCATTGGGCTCATCGTGTCGACGCCGCTGACCTTGTGCCTGCTCGTGCTCGGCCGGCATGTGCGACGGCTGGAGTTTCTCGACGTGTTGCTCGGCGACCAGCCCGCGCTTACGCCGGTCGAGAACTTTTACCAGCGCGCGCTCGCCGGCGACCCGGACGAAGCGATCGAGCAGGCCGAGGTGTGGTTGCGTGAGCGTTCGTTGTCGTCCTATTACGACGAGGTGGCGATCAAGGGTTTGCAACTCGCGGCGAACGACGTGCTGCGCGGCAGCGTGACGGCGGCGCAGCTTGCGCGGATCGAGGCGTCGACGAACGATCTGGTCGATGGTCTCGACGGCTACGACGATCGCGTGCCCGCGAAGCCGACGCCGTCGACGACGCCGACGCAAGAAAGCATGAACCTCGTGGGGCCGATTGCGCCCTGGCGCGAAGCGGGCGCCGAGCCTGCGGCGAAGCCGGTTGCCGAAGCGGGCGATGCGGACCGCGACGCGGCGCAACGCATGACGCCACGCAATACGAGCAATACGAGCAATACGAGCAATACGAGCAATACGAATGCGGGCGCGGCGGAAAGCACCATGCAGGCTACAGCGCCGGCTGCAACCGGCGACACGTCAGGCCAACGCGCCGGACCAACGCGTCACGCCGCGAACAACCGGGTCTTGTGCATTCCGGGGCGCGGCCCGCTCGATCCGCTCGCCACGACGATCCTGTTGCAACTGCTGGGAAAACACGGCTTCGTATCGCGCGCGGTGCCGCACGAAGCGGTGTCGCGGGCGTCGATCGAGACGCTCGATGCGGACGACGTTGGGACTATCTGCATCCTCTATCTGCAGATCGAAGGCATTCCCTCGCATCTGCGCAATCTGGTCAAGCGCATTCGCGCGCGCTTGCCGAACGTTGCGATCGTCGTCGGCTTGTGGACCGCGCAGGATGTCGAAAAATGGAGCGGCGACCTGCAAGGCGCGTTGGGCGCCGAGTGCCATGCCGCGTCGTTGCAGGAGATGCTCGCCGCGTGCGGGCGAATCGAGGCGCCCACGAGCGGGGAGAGCCTGGCGGTGGTCAACGCCTAGCGTTGCGCGGCGCTTCGGGCGGTGGCTCGACCACCTCGACCCCTCGACCCTTGAGCGCGACGTCGTGGCCGCCGCTCGACGCAACCGCGCCAGCCTGTGCGGCTTGAGTTGTCGCCGCCGCCGCCGCACCACCACCATCCTGCCAGCCGCCGCCCAGCGCCTTGTACAAGGCGACCAGATCGGTGCTCACCTGCATGGTCCCCTGCGCATATTGCTGGCGCGCCTGCGCCAACTGCCGCTCGGCATCGAGCACATTGATGAAGCTGGTGAGCCCCTTGCGGTAGCTGTCGCGCGCGAGTTCAAACGCAGTCTGGTTCGCCGCCACGCTGTCCGCCAGCGAATCGCGCCGCGCCTGGTCGGTGCGATAAACCACGAGTGCGTTGTCCACGTCGCGCAGCGCCGTCAGCACCGTTTTGCGGTAGTCGAGCGCCGCCTCGGCTTGCTGGGCTTCCGACATCCGCAAGTTGGAAACGAGTGCGCCGCCCTGAAAAACCGGCAGCGAAACACTCGGGCCAAACGAATAGAACAGATGCGACCAGCGCGACAGATCGCTCGCGTTCGTCGCGCGCGTTCCGACCTGGCCCGTCAGCGAAACGTCGGGATAAAACTGCGCGACCGCCACGCCGACATTCGCGGTCGCCGCATGCAGGCTGGCTTCCGCGCGACGAATGTCGGGACGCCGCCGCGCGAGCGTCGACGGCAAGCCCACCGGCACCGTGGGCGGCACCGGCGGCACGGCGGCCGGCGCGGACAGTTCCGCTTCCAGCGCGCCGGGCGCTTCGCCCACCAGCCAGGCGAGCGCGTTCGACGCCTGCGCGATCTGCTGCTCGAATCGCGGCAACTGCGCCTGGGTCTGCGCAAGCTGCGCGCTCGCGCTTTTCACGTCGGCTTCGCTGGCGAGGCCGACCTTCGCCTGGCTTTGCGTCAACCGGACGACATCGCGTTGCTGCTCGACGAGGCTCGTGGTGATGTCGCGCAACGCCTGCGCGCCGCGCAACTGCATGTAGGTTTGCGCGACTTCGGCCTCGAGCGAGAGCAGCGCGTCGTTGCGGCTTTCCACTGCGGCCTCGGTCTGCGCGTTCGCGGCTTCCACCGAGCGGCGCACCCGGCCGAACAGATCGAGTTCCCACGAGGCGTCGAAGCCGGCTTGCCAGAGATTGGTCGGCGAGGTCAACTGATCGAGCACGTTGTCGGCGCCGTTTTGCAGCGCGGGGCCCGCGCCCGGCGCGATTGCATTGACCGGCGAATCCGGCGCGCCGAGCCGGTTCACCTTGTCGTAGACGCCGTTGGATTCGAGAAAGCCTTTCAGGCCGAGTTGTTCGCGCTGGTAGCTGCCTGTCGCGCGCACATTCGGCAACCCCTGGGCCGCCGCGCTCTGCACCTGGGTCCGCGCTTCGACGATACGCAACACGGCCTGCTGCAAGTCCAGATTGCCGCGCGCGGCGCGCTCGATAAGCGCGTCGAGCGTGGGGTCGTTGAAATTGCGCCACCAGCGCGGATCGGGATCGGTATCGAGCGTGGGGACCGATGCCACCTCCGCGCCGGAAGCGGGCGCAGCGGGCGCAGCCGTTGCGGCGGTGTGCCGCGTGTCGTGCCACTGCCGCGGCACGTCGGCGTTCGGCGCGTGGAAGTCAGGCCCGACCGTGCATGCGGCGAGCCACGCCGCGAGCGAAAGCACCGGCATGCGCAGGCTGAAAACGGCGCGCCTCATGTCAGTGTCCTCCCGCGCCGCCGGCGGCCTTGACCGGCGAGAAAAACAACGTCATCGGAATACAGAGCGCGCAGAACACGGCGAGAATCGCGAACACGTCGACGTAGGCGAGAATCGTCGACTGCGAAATGAACGTGGTGTACAGGCGGCCGGTCGCCGTTTGCAGCGCTTGCGAAAACGGCACGCCGGTCATCTCGGCGATGGTTTGCGCGCCGCGCTGCACCGCGTCGTTGTAGTTCTGCGAAAGCGTCGACATGTGTTCGGACAGATGCGCCATGCGCGCCTGGCTGCGCTCGCGAATCAGCGCCGTCGATAGCGAAATGCCGACCGAGCCGGCCACGTTGCGGAACATCGTGAAGAGTGCGGACGCATCGTCGTTCAAACGCTGCGGCACGGTGAGATAGGCGAGCGTGGTGATCGGCACGAACAGGAAGCCGATCGCGAGCGATTGCGCGCTGCGCATTTCCACGAGCGTCGGGTAGTTGACGTTCGGCACCAGCGTATGCGAATACGCGAGCGCGCAGGCGAGCAGCGCGAAGCCGGTCGCCACCAGAAAACGCGTCTGCACATAAGGCATCAGCTTGCTGATGAGCGGAATCTCCATCGTGATGAGCACGGCGCCGGGCGAGAGCACGAGTCCGGCGAGCATCGCGGTATAGCCGAGCTGCTGTTGCGCGAGCTGCGGCACCAGCACCGCGCTGCCGTACAGCACCGCCGCGAAGGCGGCGATCGTCGCGCAGCCGAGCGCGAAATTGCGGTCTTTCAGGCAGCGCAGATCGACGACCGGCTTTTTGGTGTAGAGCAGCCAGAACGTCGCGCCGACAATGCCGGCCGCCGACAGCACCGCGAACGTGCGGATGAAGTTCGACGAGAACCAGTCGTCGTCCTCGCCGCGATCGAGCATCACTTGCAGGCAGCCGAGCCCGACGGCGATCAGCGTGATGCCGATGTAGTCGATCGACACCTTCGTGTCGCCGGTCTTTTTCCACGGCGGGTCTTCCACCAGTTGCAGCACCGCGAGACTGGTCAGAATGCCGACCGGCACGTTCAGCAGGAACACCCAGCGCCACGAGAAGTTGTCGGTGATCCAGCCGCCGAGCGTGGGTCCGAGCACCGGCGCGACGACGATCGCCACCGCCGAGATCGAAAACGCGCGGCCGCGCTGTTCGGGCGGGAACGTGTCGAGAATGATCGACTGCTGATTCGGTTGCAGGCCGCCGCCAAAAAAGCCCTGCAAGACGCGAAAGATGATCAGTTGCCACAGGTCGGTCGCGATCCCGCACAGGAACGAACAAACGGTGAACGCGATGATGCACACCAGAAAGTAGCGCTTGCGGCCCAGCAGCCGCCCGAGAAAACCGGAGATCGGCAGCACGATGCCGTTGGCGACCAGATACGAGGTGAGCGTCCACGTGGCTTCGTCGTAACTGGCCGACATGGTGCCGGCGATGTGCGGCAACGCCACGTTCACGATGGTCGTGTCGAGCACTTCCATGAAAGCCGCGAGCGTCACCACGATGGCGATGAGCCACGGATTCGCCGCGGGCTTCCAGTTCGATTGAGCGCCGTTCGCGGTGTTCGACGCGCTCATTTCAGATACACCTTCGGCGTGACGGACAAGCCGAGCCCAAGCGGCTGATCGCGCGGCAAGCCCTCGTCGATGACGATCTTCACCGGCACGCGCTGGACGATCTTCACGAAGTTGCCGGTGGCGTTTTCCGCCGGGAAGGCCGAGAAGCGCGAACCGCTGCCGAGTTGCACGCTATCCACATGGCCGCGCAAATCGAGCTTCGGATAGGCGTCGACCTCGACCTTCACCTTGTCGCCGGGACGCATGCGCTCCAGTTGCGATTCCTTGAAGTTCGCCGTCACCCACACTTGCGGCGTGACGATAGAAAACAGCGACACGCCGGCTTGCAGGAAGCTGCCCAGTTGCACATTGCGCCGCGTGATCCAGCCGTCGGAGGGCGAGCGCACTTCGCAGTAGGAGAGATTCAGCCGCGCCTGTTCGAGTTGCGCCTCGGCTTGCTGCACCTGCTGGCGGCGTTCCTCGACGCTCGCCTCGGTCTGACGGATCTGCTGCGGCACGAGGCTCGCGCTCGCCAATTGCGCGCGCGCCTGCTGCACGCCGGCGCCGGCCGATTGGCGCTGGGCGTCGGCGGTATCGATGTTCTGTTGCGAGGTGGCGCGCTGATCGACGGCGTGCTGGCGCAGATAAGCGGCCTCGGCCTGACGGAAATTCGCTTCCGCCGACGAGGTCTGCGCCCTGGCTTGCCGGTATTGCGCCGGATACTGAATGCGCGCGATGTCGAGCTGAATCAGCGCGGCATTCAGTTGCGCTTTCGCGAGTCCGAGTTGCGCCTCGGCCTGATCGACCTGCGCCTGATAGTCGCGCTTGTCGATCACGACCAGCAGGTCGCCCTTGTGGACGTAGACGTTGTCGTTCACCGCGAGCTGTACCACGTAGCCGGAGACTTTCGGCGCCGTCATGATGGCGTTGCCGTCGGTGTAGGCGTCGTCGGTGGAAACCTGGTTGCGGGTCGCGAACCACCAGACGAAGGCGACGATCGCCAGCAGCGCCACCACGGCGGCGAGAATGATCAGCGGCTTCTTGCCGGGCGTGCGGCGGCTTTTATCGTTGGCGTTCTTGCCGCCGTCTTTCGTGTCCCTGGTTTCGCGTTGATCGTGCTGTTCCTGAGCGGAGCCGGTCTCGTCTGACATGGCGATACGTTCCTGTCGTTTCCGGATCGATGGCAAATGCGAGCGTGGAGAAAAACCGCCGGGCGGCAGTGCGCGCGGCGGTCCCGATGCAGTGAGGCGGGCTAGCGCCTGGCTGGCTTGTCAGTCGACGGTTTATCCGTCGACGGCTTTTCTTTCGAGGCGTCCTCGTCGGGGACGATTTTGGTCGTGCCGCCGGTGGAAGGCGGGTCGCTTGCCGGAAAGCTCTCCTCCACCTGTTCGTCGATCTGCTTTTCGCTCTTGTCGGCGTGCGGATGTTTCTCCTTGGTGTCTGTCATGGCGACTTCTCCTTCAATAATCAAATGAGCGGTGAGCTACACGGATTGACGCGGGTGCTTTTTACATGGGCATGTAGTTGTTGGTCAGGGGAGGGGCCGCGCGCTGTTCCTCGCGACGACGCTTTGCACGAGCGCCAGCGCGTCCGCGCAGGACACGCCGCCGCGCATCGCGTCGATCAGGCGCGCGGTGTGCGCCTGGCGTTCGCACGCGAGCACCGCGACCACCTTGCCGTCTTTCACATACAGCGCGACGAATTGCTGGCGTTCGAGTTCGCCGTCGATCACGATGTCGTCCCACTCGCTGGCATGGCCGAGATATTCAAAATTCTTGCCGAAGTGATACGTCCAGAAATATGGCACCCCGGCGTAGCGATGACGCGCGCCGCACATGTTTTGCGCGGCGATGCGCGCGTGCTGCTGCGCGACTCGCCAATGCTCGATGCGCAACGGCTCCTGATGCTCGTGCAACGGAAACACCGCGATGTCGCCGGCGGCATAGAGACCCGGCGCAGCTTGCATGCCCGCATTGACGATCACGCCGCCGTCCTTTTGCAGCGGCAGTCCCTCGACGAAACCGGTAGCCGGTGCAACGCCCGTGTCGAGCAGCACGACATCGGCGGCGACGCGGTCGCCGTTTTCGAGTGTGACTTCGTGAACGCGGCCCGCCTCGCCTTCGAGCGAAACGACCTTTGTGTCGAGGTGAAACAGCACGCCGTTGCGCTCGTGCAGCGTGCGGAACATCGCACCCGCGCGTTCGCCGAACTGCCTCGCGAAAGGCGTCTTCTCCGGCGAAATGACGGTGACCGGCGTGCCGCGCTTCCTCAACGCGGCGGCCGTCTCCAGTCCGATGAAACTGCCGCCGAGAATCGCGACGCGCGTGTGTTCCGCGTCCTCACCGATTGCCTCGACGAGCGCGGCGGCGTCGTCGCGATTGCGCAGCACGTGGACGCCGCCGAGTTCGATGCCGGCGATCGCGGGCAGTTTCGGCACGCTGCCGGTGGCGAGCAGGGCGGTGTCGTAGGTCAGTTGGCCGCCGTCGGCGAAATGAATCGTGCGCCTGGGCACGTCGAGACGGGCAACCTTCGCGACGATCCGCTCCACGTCGTGCCGCGCGAGCCAGTCCGGCGCGAGCAGCGGCGGCACGTCGGCGGGCGCCATGTCGGCGGACAGCACGAACTTCGTGAGCGCGGTGCAATCGTAAGGCGCATGCGGGTCATCGCCGATCAGCGTGAGGCGTCCGCCGAAACCGTATTCGCGCAACGCCGTGCAAGCCGCGGCGCCCGCCGCGCCCGCGCCGATCACCACGTAATGCGGTTGCGCGGCGGCGGCATGGCGCACCGCTTGCGGCTGCTTTCGCGGCGCGACGATCACGTCGTCGCTGCTCACCACCACGGGGTAACGGTCGAGCGCGACCAGCGGCGGCGGTTCGAGCACACTGCCGGTGGCGGCGTCGAACGTGCCCTTGTGCCACGGGCAGATGATGCGGCCGTGACACAACCCACCCTGTTCCAGCGGACCGCCCGCATGCGGGCAGTCGGCGGCATAGGCGCGCACCGTGTCGCCGTGGCGCACGAGCAGGATGTTCTCGCCGTCCACCACCACGCGCTCGGCGCGATCCTCCCGCAGGTCCGAGAAGCGGGCGACACGGCGGGCAATGGTTTGCATGACGGGTTCTCTCGCAAGAGGATGGTGTGACGAATAGCAATCGACGTGCCCGACCAACCCAGTGCCTCGCGCCGTTGGACGACTTGCAAGGCGTCCTTTGGAGAAGCGCGGAAGTGAGGTATAAATCATGAGAAAGGAAATAGCGCACGAACATCGCGTCGCGGCACGATGTGTGCAACTTTGCTGATCTGTATCGACCTTTGATGGAGAGGCTGACCGTGCAACGGGCGGAGCGTGCCGCAGTCGATTTCCCCATGCCCTCGCGCAATTTCGCGGCGACGCGGCGCATGCTTCTCATCGTGCTCGCCGTTTCGATCGTGTTTCCGCTTGCCTGCCTCGCGGGCTACGGCTATTTCGATTACCAGCGCCGCATCGCCGATTCGGACAACGTGATCGACCGGCTCGCGCGCGTGACCGAAGAGCAGGCCGTCAAGGTGCTCGATCTGAGCCAGCAGATGGCCTCGCGCATCGTCGAGTTGGTCGACAATCAGGACGATGCGCAAATCCGCGCGCGCGAAGCCGAATTGCACGAGCGCCTGCAGGAAATCGGCGGCGACTTTCCGCAGGTGGCGTCGATTTCCCTGCTCGGCGCGAACGGCGACCTGCTGGTGTCGAGCCGCGAATATCCCGCGCCGCCGCGCTCGATCCCGCAGCGCGAGGACTTCACGAGCGCGAAAGCCATGCGGCCGCAAACCTATTTCTCGCTGCCGATGTTCGGGCCGTTGTCGAAAACCGATGTGTTCAGCAGCGCGACCGGCCGCTCGGGCGCGGACGGGCGCTTTCTCGGGGTGGTGTCGGTGGCGCTGCGCAACGACTACTTTTCGCGCTTCTATCGTGACCTGACCAATGGCGACCCGTCGCTTTCGTTGGGCCTGTATCGCCAGGACGGCAATCTGCTGGTGCGCTATCCGCCGTGGCCCGCGGGCGCGAATCCGAAGGCGCAGAGCGCGTTCGCCACGGCGCTGCGCGACCGCCAGGTGTTCGGCCACGTTCGGCTGAATTCGACGGTGGACGGCGTCGAGCGTCTGCTCGCGTTTCGCCGCGTCGGCGACTATCCGCTCTATGTGATGAGCGCCTACGCGACGAGCGCCATCGCCGACGCATGGCGCCGGCATTTCCTGATGATCGCCGCGCTCACGGCGGCGCCCTGCATCGCGATCTGGCTGCTGGTGCTGTACTCGTTGCGTCAGCTCGAAGCCGAGCGCCGCGCGTGGGAGCGCTGGCAAGGCGAGGTGGCGATGCGGCTGTCGGCGGAAGCGTCGAGCCGGCAGTTGCAGCGCATGGGCGCGCTCGGCAATCTGGTCGCCAACGTGGCGCACGATTTCAACAATCTGCTGATGGTGGTGTCGGCCAATATCGAGCTCGCGCGGCTCAAGCGCTACAACCACGTCGAGAAGGAAGTGCTCGCGATGCAGCGCGCCACCGCCACCGCCGAGTCGCTCACGCGGCGTCTCTTGAGCGTCGCGCGCAAGCAGCCGCTCAAGCAGGAACCGCTCGATCTTTCCCGATGGCTGCCGGCCGCCACGCCGCTGATCGACGCGGCGCTCGGCGACAAGGTCGAACTGGCCTTGAATCTGGTCGACAACGTCTGGCCGGTGCTGGCCGATCCCACCGACCTCGAATTCGCGATCATGAACCTGGCGGTCAACGCGCGCGATGCGATGCCGCACGGCGGCCGCTTCGTGATCCGCTGTCAGAACAACCGGCTGGTCGGCAGCGACACCTTGTTGCCCGACGGCGAATATGTGCTGATCGCCTGTTCCGACGACGGCGAGGGCATGTCCGAGGCCGTCGCCCGGCGCGCGTTCGAACCGCTGTTCACCACCAAGCTGCGCGGTTCGGGCACGGGGCTCGGTCTCGCGCAGGTGCTGTCGATGTGCGAGCAGGCGGGCGGCACCGCGAAAATCGACAGCGTGCCGGGCCGCGGCACCACGGTCAGGCTGTATTTGCCGCGCTATCGCGAGCGCCCGCGCCCGGCGCCGGCCGCCGACGTCGAAACGGCGCGGCAACCGGAGCCCGGCGCGGCCGGCATGGTGCTGCTCGTGGAAGACAACGAGGACGTGGCGGCCGGCGTGACCGCCGTGCTGGAAACCTTCGGCTGCGAGGTGCGGCACGAGCCCACCGCCGACCAGGCGCTCGACGTGCTGTCGGGCGGCGCGCGCTTCGAACTCGTGCTGTCCGACATCCAGATGCCGGGCAAGCTGAACGGCATCGATCTGGCGGAGAAAGTCCGCAGCGCGTGGCCGGCGCAGAAAATCGCGCTGATGACGGGCTACGCCGACGAACTGGAACGCGCACGCCGCCTGGGCGTGGCGATCCTCGCGAAGCCGTTCAATATCGACGAACTTCATGCACTGGTGGCTTGCGAAACCTAGTGGCCGGCCGGGCCGCGCCGGCCGGCGCATTCGGCGCATCGCATGACGCGCGGCACATCCCTTGCTGAAAAAAGGTCGGGAGATTGCGTATCCGGTGGACCGGGTCGCGCACCCGCTTTTTCTTGCACAGGAGAACCGTCATGAAGATCAGGCATGCATTGCTCGTTTCAACGTTGGCCGCCGCTTCGTCGCTCGCGATGGCCCAGGGCGGGGCCGGCGGCGGCGCCGCCGGGACCGACCCGGCCAGCACCGGCGTCAACACTTCGACGCGCGAAGGCGGCGACATGCAGGCTTCCGGCGCGATGAGCCATTCGAAGTCGAAGATGCATCACATGAAGAAGTCGAAGACGGCCAAGCCGGCCACCGATACGACCAACACACCGGGCGCCAACGCCAGCAGCGATACGAAAGGGCAGTAAGGCGCGCACGGAACACGGCATGCGTCCCTGGCTGGAGGCATGCCAGCCTTTGCAATGCGCCCCAACACACGCGACAATACTGGTTGGAGGCGGCGGCGCGCATCGCGCCACGGGGCGAGGCCGGCAGAGGCGCAGCACACAAGGATGAGTATGGGCGGCAGTGAGGCAGGGGCGTCTCCAACGACTACGCGGGCAGACGCGCAAGCGGACGCGACTACGCGTGCAGACGCGCAGGCAGGCGCACAGGCAGGCATCGAAGCGGAGTCCGGCAAAGCCGTCGGCAAGCCGGCGGGATCCGTCACGCGCGGCGCGGGCGCACTCGACTTTCCGGTCGTCGGCATCGGCGCTTCCGCGGGCGGCGTGCAGGCGCTGCTGCGCTTCTTCGAGAACGCACCGGCTGACATGGGCATGGCCTTCGTCGTGGTGCTGCATCTGTCGCCCGATCATGCGAGCAGCGCGGACGAGGTGTTCCAGCACGCCACCGGCATGCCGGTGAACCAGGTGCGGGAGCGGGTTCAGGTGCAGAAGAACCACGTCTATGTCATCTCGCCCTCGCACGATCTTTCGCTCGACGACGGCCATCTCACACCCATCGAGGCCGACCGCCCGCGTGGCCGGCCCATCGCCATCGACCTGTTTTTCCGCAGTCTCGCCGACGCGCATCGCGAACGCGCCATCGCCATCGTGCTGTCGGGCACGGGCGCGGACGGCGCGACCGGCATCGGCCGCGTCAAGGAGCAGGGCGGCGTGACGTTCGCGCAGGATCCGGCGGACGCCGAACACCCCGAAATGCCGCAGAACGCGTTGGCCACCGGCATGATCGACATCGTGCTGCCGGTCGCGGAGATGCCGCGCAAGCTGCGCGAGCTGGCTGAGAACGCCCGCGCGATTCACCTGCCGCCCGTGGACGACGAACCCGAAACGCTCGCGCTCGCGCAGCCCGATCCCGCTTCCACCGCCGAGCGGGCGTTGCTCGGCGTGCTCGCCACGCTGCGCGCCCGCACCGGCCACGATTTCCGCCACTACAAGCGCGCCACGATCCTGAGGCGCATCGAACGCCGTCTGCAGGTCAACGGCATTCCCGATCTGCAGGCCTACCAGGACTACGTGCTCACGCACCCTGACGAAACGCCGGCGCTGCTCAAGGACATGCTGATCGGCGTGACCAATTTCTTTCGCGATCGGGATACCTTCGAAGTCGTCGAGCGCGAGATCGTGCCGAGGCTCTTTCACAAGAAATCCGAGGACGACCCGGTGCGCGCGTGGGTCGCCGGCTGCGCGACGGGCGAGGAAGCGTATTCGCTCGCCATGCTGCTCGCCGAACATCCCGAGCGGCACGAAGACATACCGATCCAGGTATTCGCCACCGACATCGACGAACACGCGATCGCGTTCGCCCGCGCGGGCCTCTACCCCGAGTCGATCACCGCTGACGTGTCCGCGCAGCGCCTGCGCCAGTTCTTCACGCCGGAACGCTCGCGCTTTCGGGTGAGCAAGGCGATCCGCGAGCGGGTGCTGTTCGCCGTGCACAACGTGCTGCGCGATCCGCCGTTTTCGCGCGTCGATCTGGTGTCGTGCCGCAATCTGCTGATCTATCTCGACCGCAACGTGCAGACCCAGGTGCTGCAGATGTTTCACTTCGCGTTGCAGCCGGGCGGCTATCTGCTGCTCGGCAGTTCGGAATCCGCGGAAGCCGCGGGCGACCTGTTCACGCCGGTCGACAAGAAACACCGCATCTATCGCGCGAACATGGTGACGAGCGCCGTGCGTCCGCCGATCAGCATGCCGGTCGTTCAGCATGGCGGCGCGGCCACCACCGCCAGCGCGGGACCGGCGCAGCCGCTGCCGCAGGCCTTGCCGTTCTCCGCGCTGCATCATCGGATTCTCGAGCTGTATGCGCCGCCGAGCGTCGTGGTCGACACCGACGCGAACATTCTGCACATGTCCGAGCATGCCGGCCGCTTTCTGCGTTTCGTGCGCGGCGAGCCGTCGTACAACCTGATCATGCTGGTGAATCCGGCGCTGCGTCTGCAACTGCGCGCCGCCCTGTTCCAGGCGCTGCGCAGCAATCAGGAGGTGACGACGCCCGCGATCGAATTCTCGCCGCAGGCGAGCGTGCGGATCATCGTGCGCGCGTACCGGCGCACCGAGGATGCGCCGGAATTCGCGCTCGTGCTGTTCGAGGAGATCGCCGCCGTCGTGCCCGCCGCGAAGCGAGGCGAGGGCGCGAGTCCGACGGTGCAGGATTCGTTGCTGGTGCATCTGGAGGACGAGCTGCATCGCACGAAGCAGGAATTGCGCTCGACGGTCGAGCAATCGGAGGCGTCGACCGAGGAACTGAAGGCCTCGAACGAGGAATTGCAGGCGATCAACGAGGAACTGCGCGCCGCCACCGAGGAACTCGAGACCAGCAAGGAAGAACTGCAATCGTTGAACGAGGAATTGTTCACCGTCAACGCGGAGTTGCAGGCCAAGATCGAGGAGACGGGCAAGGCGAAAGACGACTTGCAGAACGTGATCGCCTCCACCGGCATCGCCACGCTGTTCGTCGACCGGGACATGCGCATCAAGCGCTATACGCCGGCCGCGACGGAACTGTTCAACGTGATTCCCTCCGACCTCGGGCGACCGCTGCACGACATCACGCACCGGCTCGATTACCCGCAACTCGCCGACGACACGGCGACCGTTTTCGAATCGCTGCAACTGATCGAGCGCGAGATTCGCGGCACCGACGGGCGCTATTTCCTCACGCGGCTCTCGCCGTACCGCACCACCGACGACCACATCGACGGCGCGGTGCTGACCATCGTCGACATCACGGCGCTGCGGCGCGCCGAACAACTGGTGCGTGTCAGCGAGGAACGCCTGCATCTCGCCGCGCAAAGCACCAACGACTTCGCGATCATCGTGCAGGACATGGAAGGCCGCGTGGTGACCTGGAACAAGGGCGCGGAGCGGATCTTCGGTTATAGCGAGAGCGAGATGACGGGGCAGACGCTCGACCGGCTCTATCTGCCGGAAGAGCGCGAGGCGAACGAACCCGCCACCGAGCGGCAGCGCGCGCAGTCCGACGGCCGCGTGGAAGACGAGCGCTGGTACATTCACAAGAACGGCACGCGGCTCTATTGCAGCGGCGTGATCACGCCGGTGGCGTCGGACAGTTTCCGCGGCTTTGCGAAGATCTTGCGCGACCTCACGCAGCGCAAGGGCACCGAGGCGCTCGAACAACGCAAGATTTCGCTGGAACGCTCGGTCCGGCAGAAGGTCGAGGCGGCGAGCCGCCTGAAGGACGAATTCCTCGCGGTGCTCTCGCACGAGTTGAAGAACCCGCTGAACCTGATTCACGTGAAGGCCGACATGCTGGACCGCGCGCCCTCCACGCAGGGCCTGCCGGTCGTGCACGATGCGGCGGACGCGATCCGCCGTTCAGTGATCAGCCTCGCGAAGATCATCGACGACCTGCTCGACCTGTCGCGCGTGCGAACCGGCAAGCTGGCGCTCGATCGCTCGCGGGTGGACATCGCGGCGATCACGGCGTCGGTAACCAGCGCGATCGAGGCCGAGGCGCTGGCGCACCAGGTGAGCGTGAGCGTGAAGGGCGTGAGCGAACCGTTCTTCATCGAGGCGGACCCGGTGCGCTTCGAGCAGATTCTGTGGAACCTCGCCAGCAACGCGGTGAAGTTCACGCCGCCGGGCGGGCGCATCGCGTTGACTTTGTCGCGTGAAGCAGGCTATGCGTGCGTCGAGGTGCGCGATACCGGGCGCGGCATCGAACCGTCGTTCCTGCCGAACGTGTTCGACATGTTCAGCCAGGCCGAGGGCGCGCACCGCCGGCACAGCGGCGGATTGGGCATCGGACTCGCGCTCGTCAAGCAACTGACGGAAATGCACGGCGGGCATGTGCAGGCGGAATCCGCGGGCGTCGGCAAGGGCGCGCGTTTTCGCGTCTGGTTGCCGGCCGACAGCACGACGATGCCGAGCGAAGCGCGCGAAACGCCTTGCGACGCCAGCTTGCTCAAGGGCATGAAGATTCTGCTGGTCGACGACGCGGCGGAAAGCTTGCAGGCGTTCCAGAGCCTGCTCGAGCTCGAAGGCGCGCAAGTGTGGCCGCAAACCAATGGCGCGGCGGCGCTGACGATCGCCGCGCATCAGCAGTTCGATCTGATCCTGTCGGATATCGGTATGCCGGGCATGGACGGCTACGAACTGATCGCCGCGCTGCGCAAGCTGCCGGGCACGGCCTCGGTGCCGGCGCTCGCGTTGACCGGCTTCGGCCGCCCGCAAGACGCCGCGCGGGCGATCCGCGCGGGGTATGACGGTCATCTCGGCAAGCCGGTTTCACTGCACGCGTTGCTCGACAAGATCGCGCGCATCACCACCAACCGCACCGGCATGGCCTGAGCCTGGGCGCAGTGCCGCCTGCCACCCGGCACCCGGCGCAGCGCCTCGCCGGAAGGCTAGCCCTTTTCCTGCACCGCCTCGTACTTGCCGAGCGCCGCGTCGTGATTCAGACGCGCGCGCTTGAGCAACGCCTGCTGAGCCTCCAGCACCTTGCTCGGGTCGCCTCGCCACACTTGCAGCGGCGGTTCCTGCAACGCGCGGCCATACGAGAAGCTCAGATTCCACGGCAGCGGCCCGAGCCGGTTCATTGCATCGAGGTTGGCGGTGGCTTCTTCCGGGGTTTGCCCGCCCGACAGAAACACGATGCCCGGCACCGCCGACGGCACCGTGCGCTTGAGTATCCGCACGGTGTAGGCGGCGATGTCGCTGACAGGCGACTGCTGCGCGTGTTCGGAGCCGGCGAGCACCATGCTCGGCTTCAGCAGAATGTGTTCGAGCGCCACGCGGTGCCGGTGCAGCGCATGAAACACCTCGTGCAGCACGGTCTCGGTGACTTCGGCGCAGCGTTCGATCGAATGGTCGCCGTCCATCAGCACTTCCGGCTCGACGATCGGCACGATGCCGGCTTCCTGCGAGATGGCCGCGTAGCGCGCCAGCGAATCGGCGTTCGCCTCGATCGCGAGGCGGCTCGGCAAGCTCGCCGTGATGTTGTACACCGCGCGCCATTTGGCGAAGCGCGCGCCTTGCCGTTTGTAGTCGACGAAACGCTGGGCGAGGCCGTCGAGACCCTGGGTGATTTCGTCGCCCGGAGCCAGCGCGAGCGGGATCTTGCCCAGGTCGACCTTGATGCCGGGCACGATGCCGTTGGCGGCGGCGAGTTGCGGGAACGGCGTGCCGTCGTCCGCTTTCTGGCCGAGCGTTTCCTCGTAGAGAATCACGCCGCTGATGAATTCGCCGAGGCCCGGCGTGGTAAGCAGCAGGTTGCGATAGGCGCGGCGGTTCTCCTCGCTGGATTCGACGCCGATCGTCTTGAAGCGTTTGGCGATGGTCGGGCCGCTTTCGTCGGCGGCGAGCAGGCCCTTGCCGGGTTGAACCATTGCACTGACGGTGGCTTGCAGTTCGCTACGGGTGTCCATGAGATGTGCTCCCTTTGATCCGGTTCGCGGATGAATCTTGCAGCAAACGCAGCTCGAACAACGTTGCCCGCGCCGCTTTATTCGCGCTTTTTTAGCGCTTGATTAGCGCCTCATTGGCCTTATTCGCCGATCAGATGCAGCACGATGTCGCGCGCCTGCGTGTGCCGGCGATGCTCGAACAGATATAAACCCTGCCATGTGCCGAGCACCATCTGCCCGTGCTCGACCGGCACCGTCAACTGCACTTGCGTGAGCGCCGTGCGCAGGTGGGCGGGCATGTCGTCGGGACCCTCGGCGTTGTGTTCGTAGCGCCCGGCGTCCTCGGGCGCGAGGCTCGCGAAGTAGCGTTCCAGATCGCGCTGCACCGAGGGGTCGGCGTTTTCCTGGATCAGCAGCGAGGCGGACGTGTGACGGCAAAACAGCGTGAGGAGTCCGGTGCCGATCGACTGCGCGGCGACGAAGCGGCGCGCTTCGTCGGTGAATTCGACGAGCCCGCGGCTGCGGGCCTTGACGCTCAGGTGGTGGAGGGCTTGTCGCATGATGGGCAGGCGATGCTGCGGGTGGGTTCTTCAGTGGGTTCGATCGACGCGACGCGCCCGGTTCATAGCGACGCGAATGCTTGCGCGATCTCCGTGGCGCTGGTCGGACGCACGACGCGCGCGACTTCGACGCCGTCGCGCATGAAAATCAGCGTGGGCCAGAGCTTGATCTTGAACGAGCGGCCGAGCGGCCGGCCGGGGCCGTCCTCGATCTTGAGATGCCTGACGCCGGCATGCGGCTCGAACGCCTTGGCAATCGACGCTTGCGCGCCCTGGCAGTAGCCGCACCAGTCCGTGCCGAATTCGATCACCGTGGCGCCCGGCAGGGCGTCGAGTTCGGCTCGCGAGGGGGCGCGGGTGGAATAGGCGGTTCGTGTTGCCATGCTTGCTCCGAAGCTCGTTGATCCGTGCGGGCGCTGTTTCCGCTGCCAGGGAAGCGCCCGCGCGTGGGTTGGCGCGTGGTTGGATAAGGCATCTGTCAAGAGTAGCAGCTATGCTCGGGATCGTCAGCGAGGCCGCGCTTGCCGCGTTGAGTGCCGGGGCGCGGTGTCGGGCGGCTTGCGGTGGGACGCGTGGGCGCGCGAATTTGATGCACACTTGCGGTCTTGCCGACGCGGCGTGTGAACATGGTCAGCTCGGATGGTCAACTCGCATGATCAACTCGGATGGTCAACTCGCGCGGTCCACTCGCCGTTAGCGGTCACGAAGGATTCAGGAAGGCAAATGCAAGAAAGGATTTATCTGCGCCATCCGGGCAAGGACGAAACCGTCGCGGTCGCGACCGGCTTCAGTTGGGGCGCGTTGTTGCTCGGTTTCGTGTGGGCCTTGTCGAAGAGAATGTGGTTCGCCTCGTTCGTCATGTTCGGGATCAGCACGGTGCTGTTCTTCGCGGGGCTGTGGGGTGAAACGGCCGGCTTGATCGGGCTGGTGCTGTCGGTCGTGTTCGGCGTGGCGTGCGGCGCCTATGGCAATGAGTGGCACCGCCGGACGCTGGAGCGGCGCGGCTACACGCTTCTGCAAGACGCAGGCGGGGACCGGATATCGCCAGGCGCCAGGCATTCGTGACACTCATGCCGCGTTCCACCTCGCCGGCGATTGCAAGGCCGCGGCGCAACCCTGCGCGCTGCGCGCGGCAAGTCGCTCACGCCGCCTCCACCGTTCGCCGATCAGCGCGTGAAATATAAGTTGGGATGCGGCGACGCGGGTTTACGCGAGCGCGGCCTCGGCCGATAATGCCCCGGTCGTTCCGGCCACGAAGTCGGCGGCGCGCGTCGCGCCCGCAGGCGCTCTTTCCCTGACCCCACCGCCCCCTGTGTTGAAAACCTCCCGTTTTTTCGACCTGCTGCGCATTCCCGGCTTCAAGCCGCTCGCCGCCGCCACGCTGATGCTCGGGGTGGCGATGTCCTTCACCGCTCCCTATCTGTCGCTGTTCGGCGTCGAGCGCGCCGACATGACGCCGTTCAGGCTCGGCGTATTCATGACGCTGATCGCGGCAAGCGGGGTGCTCGCCAGCACCTTTGCCGGCCGCTGGAGCGATGCGAGCGGACGGCATCGGCCGCTCTTGCTGGCGGCGCTCGTGGCCGCCGCGCTCGGCTATCTGTGTCTGTGCGTGGTGCGTGACTACCGGTTGCTGCTGGTGGTCGGCATCGTCTTTATCGGCGCGGGCGGCTCGGCCATCTCGATGGTGTTTTCGTTCAGCCGCGCAGCCTTGCCCGTGCCGGATGCGGCGGAACGCGCGTTCGCCAGCGCGACCTTGCGGACCATCCTGTCGGCGGCGTGGGTGTTCGGCCCGTCAGTGGGCGCGCTGGTGCTCGCCGGCACCGGCTTTTATGGGCTGTTCCTGTTCGCCGCCGCCAGTTTCGCGGCCTGCGCGGTCATCGTCTGGCGCATGCGGGAGCCGCAAGGCCATCTGGGCGATCACACGGTGGAAGACACGGCCTCGGAGCCGTCGGCTTCCATTACCGTGCCGCCGCTGACCACGCCCGGCGAAGAGGCGCATGAGCACCTGCCCGGCGTCGCGTCGCCGAACGATATTCGCCGCGCGGTGGCCGCGCTCACGCTGCTCGGCCTCGCCGCGAACGCCACCATGATCGTGCTGCCGCTTTACATCGTGCACGGCCTTGAGGGCACGCACCTGGACGTGTCGATCATGCTCGGCCTCGGCGCGTTGATGGAAATTCCGATGATGCTCGCGCTGGGCGCGAAGTCGTCCGCGCTGCACAAGCCCAATTGGCTCGCGGCGTGCGCGGCGGTTCACGCGGCGTATTTCGTCGCGATGTCGCTGGCGGGGAGCGTCCATGTACTGATCCCGATGCAGATTCTCAACGCGTTCGTCGTCGCGGTGACATCGTGCCTCGGCATGACTTACGTGCAGGATCTGATGCCGCAGTCGCCCGGCCGCGCCACCGCGTTGTTCTTCAACGCGGCGCGGGTCGGCTCGATTCTCTCGGGTGTGTTGTCGGGCTTGCTGGTGCAGGCGTTCAGCTATCGCGGCACGTTTCTGATCTGCGGTTTGCTGGCGCTGTGCGCGCTGGTGCTGTTCGCAGTGCCGGGTTATCGCTATCCGCTGATGTGGCGCGCGCTGCGGCGTGTCGCGCGCGAGCAGTACGGCAGGGTGCAGGCGCGGCGGCAATAGCGCGCCGCTGGGGTGGCCGATGAGCCGGGCGATGTCAGGTTCGCTGCACGGGCGCTGCAACGCTGCTAACTTTTGTCCTGTGCGCGAGGCGGACTTCGCGAACCGCGTGCTGTCGGCGATGCGGCATGACTTCGGCGGCCACCTCGAGAAAGCGGCCACGCCCGACGGCGGGCCGGAGATCTGACTGACAGCGCCAACCTGGAGAATCGCGATGCAAGCCACTCAAGCCGCGCCGCACGACGTCGTGTTCCTGTTCGACTGCGACAACACCTTGCTCGACAACGATCATGTGCTGACGGATTTGCGCGCGCACATGATGCGCGAATTCGGCGCGGAGAACAGCGCGCAGTACTGGGAAATTTTCGAGGACTTGCGCGCCGAGCTCGGCTATGCCGACTACCTGGGCGCGTTGCAGCGTTACAGGATGGGGCATCCGCGGGATACGCGCCTGCTGTTGATGTCGTCGTTCCTGATCGACTATCCATTTGCGAACCGGCTGTATCCCGGCGCATTGGATGCGCTTCGGAATCTGGCGAAACATGGGCCCACGGTGATTCTCTCCGACGGCGACGTGGTGTTCCAGCCGCGCAAGATCGCCCGTTCGGGCCTATGGGAAGAGGTCGAGGGCCGCGTGCTGATTTACGTCCATAAGGAGCAGATGCTCGATCAGGTGATGGCGTGTTATCCGGCGCGCCGCTATGTGATGGTGGACGACAAATTGCGGATTCTCGCGGCCATGAAAAAGGCGTGGGGCGCGGAATTGACCACGGTGTTTCCCCGCCAGGGCCACTATGCTTTCGATCCGAAAGAGATTGCGAATAATCCGCCGGCCGATGTGACGATAGAAAGGATCGGCGAATTGGCGGAGATCGATGTGGCGTCGCTGATGGGCGCGAAAGGGTAGCGGGCAGGGGTTGGTTTCCGGACGCCGATCCTTACACCAACCCCGGCGCGCAACGCAACCCTCAGGAACCCAGTTCCTTCAAGCGCGCTTGCGCGTCTCGTGCGCCCATCCTGCCCGCCGCATCCGTGGCCGTCACGCCGTTGGCGTCGCGGGCCTGCGGGTTCGCGCCGTGCGCAATCAGCAAGTCCATGATCGCCGTGCGATTGAACATCGCGGCGACCATCAGCGCGGTGCGGCCGTCCGGCGACGCGCCTTCCACGTCCGCGCCATGCGCGAGCAAGGTTTCGATCACCGCATCGAAGCCCTTGAATGCGGCGCCCGCGATCGGCGTCTGCCCGTTGTCGTTGCGCAGATTCGGATCGGCGCCGAGTTCGAGCAGCGTGCGCACGGCATCCACATGACCGTGGTAGCTCGCGAGCATGACGAGGCTGTCGCCTTTATCGTTGCGCAGGTTCGGCGGCACGCCTTTTTCGATCACGGCGGCGAGCATGGTGGCGTCGCCGCGCCGCGCAAGGTCGAAGACTTCATGCGCCAGTTCGAGCAACTCGGGATCGAGTTGCGGTTTCGCGGACGGGGAAGGTTCAGTGCGGTCCGTCAATGGCATCTCCTTTCAGTCGGCGCGCGTCATGCGCGCAGGGAATCTCAGCCAGCATACACATTCCGTGCCCCGCATGCATGCGCATGCCCGCGCGCACCCAATTCACCATATCGGATTTGTCGCACGTCAATTGAATGCGCGCGCGATGCAATACGCATGATTCGTGCCGTTTTTCATACTTGTCCGATATGAGGACGGCTTGCTTCCACCGAGGATTTCGGGCCAGCGGAGAGAAACCGCTCTATCGCGCCGGTCGTGATTTCAGCCCGGTTGCGCTGCACCTTTCGTGGAGGGATGGAGATGTCGGACAGACGGGAACCTGAAGGCACGAGGTACGCATTCGCCACCATTGGCGCGCGTACCGGGCGCGGCGGCTATGTCACTTGCGCGTCGTCGGAGAGGGTTATTGGCGGGCTTCAGGTGGCGCTGGTCGGCGATATCGTCAGCTATCGCGACGGTAGCGAAGCTGTCGTTATCGATGGCTCGGGCTCGCTCGGGTCAGATGGCGATCGCTGTTTCGCGCTTGTGGGCAGCCGCCTGAGCAACGGCGACAGGATCGTATCCACTCCGTGGGACGATGGCGAGTCGGGCCTGTTCGTCGGCGCGGATGAAACACCCGAGGGGCTGTTCGATCCGTCGTATGTTCCGCCGCCTCATCGGCCGGGTTTGCGTCTTGCGCTTTGTGGATCGACTACCGCGCGCGGCGGCGTGCTGCGAGAGCCGGGCGGCGAATGGAATGTGGACGGTGCGCGGGTGAACGTCGGCGTGATCGGCGACCGCGTGCAGTATGCGGACGGAACCACCGCGCGAGTCGTTAGCGGGCTCGCGATGCGAACCGATCCAGAACTCGCCCGATTCGCGTATGTGGGTAGCGTGCTCGATAACGGCGACATCATCACCGATAGTCCCGAGCGCAAGGGAGCCGCGAGTCCGGAAAGTTTCGAGGTTGTTACTGACGCGCGGATGCGAGAGCAAGGGCTCGACCAAAGCGAGGTCGCATGATCGCGCATTGAGTGGTATCGCTGGTTAAGCAGCGCTCCATTCACAAGCTTGCAGAATTCTCTACCCATGAATGGATAGGGAGCGCAGCCGCTAGCCGGCGGCGCCGGAGACCTCAACCAGCACAAACATGCTGCGCCGCCGCACCCCCAACAGCACCGCGCTACCCACCACCAAACACCTTAACCAGCAACCCAAAGATGCCGACCAAAACAGCGAGGCCCGCGCACAACAGCACGAGCGAGAGAACAACGATCAGGGGCGTCTTGAAGCGGCTGGGAGTCGACATGGTGAGGTTGATATGAAAGGCGAACAATGCGGAATACGCCAGATGCGGTCCGCCGTCGCGCATTCAGCATGAGGAGCTTAAACACATTCGCTTAATATGGTCTTAATACTCGCACAATGCCTGCGGCGACGCATGCACGGCGCGCATGCATAACACGCGCACCCGGAGCCAGATCAAGCTTTGCGCGATTGCATCGAACGCTGACGCACGCCGCCTGTCACACCGCTGCCGCATCCGCTAACCTGCCTGAGAGTCCCTTTCGAGGAGTCACGTCATGGCCGAAGCAACCTCCCGTCCCACGCCGCCACAAACCTTGGACCCGAACACGTTGCGCAACATGGACCGCTACTGGCGCGCCTGCAACTACCTTTCGGCCGGCATGATCTATCTGCGCGACAATCCGCTGCTGCGCGAACCGCTCAAACCCGAACACATCAAGAACCGCCTGCTGGGCCATTGGGGCTCGGACCCTGGGCAGAGTTTCCTGCTGGTGCATCTGAACCGGCTGATCAACAAGCTGGATCTCGACATGATCTACGTGGCCGGTCCCGGTCACGGCGCACCGGCCACGCTGGCGCATAGTTATCTGGAGGGCCATTACGCCGAAATCTACCCCGACCGCAGCGAGGACGAAGCCGGCATGCGGCGCTTCTTCCGGCAGTTCTCGTTCCCGGGCGGCATCGGCTCGCACTGCACGCCGGAAACGCCAGGCTCGATTCATGAAGGCGGCGAACTCGGCTACAGCCTGTCGCACGGTTACGGCGCCGCGTTCGACAATCCCGATCTGATCGTCGCGGTGATGATCGGCGACGGCGAGGCCGAAACCGGCCCGCTCGCCACCGCGTGGCATTCGAACAAATTCCTCAACCCGATCCGCGACGGCGCGGTGCTGCCGGTTCTGCATCTGAACGGCTACAAGATCGCCAATCCGACCATTCTCGCGCGCATTCCCCGCGAGGAACTCGAAGCCCTGCTGACCGGCTACGGCCACAAACCGTATTTCGTCGAGGGCGACGATCCCGACTCCATGCATCAGCACATGGCGGCGACGCTCGATCAATGCATCGGCGAGATTCGCGCGATTCAGCAGCACGCGCGTGAAACCAACGACGCATCGCGCCCGCGCTGGCCGATGATCGTGCTGCGTTCGCCGAAAGGCTGGACCGGTCCGAAGGAAGTGGACGGCCACAAGGTGGAGGGCTCGTGGCGCGCGCATCAGGTGCCGGTGCTCGATCCGGTCGCGAACGGCAGGAGCCTGAAACTGGTCGAGGAGTGGCTGCGTAGTTACGAGCCCGAGTCGCTATTCGACGAAAGCGGGCGTCTGGTGAAAGAGTTGCGTGAGCTCGCGCCCAAGGGCGCGCGCCGCATCAGCGCCAATCCGCATGCGAACGGCGGCTTGCTGAGCAAGGCGCTCGATCTGCCGCCGTTTCGCGACTATGCGGTGGCCGTGAAAAAACCGGGCGGCGCCTACACCTCGCCCACCGACGCGCTCGGCAAGTTTCTGCGCGACGTGATGCGCCACAACATGACGAACTTCCGCGTGTTCGGGCCCGACGAAACCGCGAGCAACAAGCTGACGGCGATCTACGACGCGTCGGCGAAAACCTGGCTCGCGGAGAGCGAGCCGAACGACGCGGACGGCGGCGCGCTCGCGCCGGACGGCCGCGTGATGGAAATGCTCAGCGAGCACACGCTCGAAGGCTGGTTCGAGGGTTACGTGCTGACCGGCCGGCACGGCCTGTTCGCCACCTACGAGGCGTTCGTGCACGTGATCGATTCCATGTTCAACCAGCACGCCAAGTGGCTGGAAAAGTCGAAGCGCGAGCTTCGCTGGCGCCAGCCGGTGCCGTCGATCAATCTGCTGATCACGTCGCTCGTATGGCGCCAGGATCACAACGGCTTCACGCATCAGGACCCCGGCTTTCTCGACGTCGTCACCAATAAAAGCCCGGACGTCGTGCGCATTTATCTGCCGCCGGACGCCAACTGCCTGTTGAGCGTCGCCGATCATTGCCTGCGTTCGCGCGACTACGTCAACGTGATCGTGGCCGACAAGCAGCCGCATTTGCAGTATCTCGACATGGACGCCGCCGTCACGCATTGCACCAAGGGCATCGGCATCTGGAACTGGGCGTCGACCGATCAGGGCGCCGAGCCCGACGTGGTGGTCGCCTGCGCCGGCGACATCGCCACGATGGAAGCGCTCGCCGCCGTGCAGCTTCTGAAGGAGCGCTTCGCCGATCTGAAGATCCGCTTCGTCAACGTGGTCGATCTGTTTCGCCTGATGCCCGAGCATGCGCATCCGCACGGCCTCAGCAATCGCGATTTCGATTCGCTGTTCACCACCAGCAAGCCGGTGATCTTCAACTTTCATTCGTATGCGTCGCTCGTGCACAAGCTCACGTATAACCGCACCAATCACGACAATCTGCACGTGCACGGCTATCACGAGAAGGGCAACATCAATACGCCGCTCGAACTGGCGATCATCAATCAGGTGGACCGTTTCTCGCTCGCGATCGACGTGATCGACCGCGTGCCGAAGCTGCGCGGCGTCGGCGATCATGCGAAGGAATGGCTGCGCGGGCAGATCATCGAGCATCTCGCTCATGCGCATGCCGAGGGTATCGACAAGGAAGAAATCAGCAACTGGACGTGGCGAAGCTGAGCGAGGTCCGTCATGAACACGCGAGATCATCCGGGCCACGCGCCGATTCTGGTGCTGAACAGCGGTTCGTCGTCGCTGAAGTTCGGGCTCTTCACGCGCTCGGGCGACGACGAAGCCTTGCTGCTGGAAGGCAGCGCCGAAGGCATCGGCCGGCGCGACGGCAGCTTGCGCATCAAGTCGCCCGACGGCCGCGTGCTGGCGCAGCAGGCGCACGTGCTGGAGTCGCAAACCGATGCGCTGCAAAAGCTCGCCACCGTGCTCGCGCAGCAGAACCACGCGCGGCCCGCGGCGGTGGGGCACCGGGTCGTGCATGGCGGGCCGCATCTGCGCACGCATCAGCGCTTGACGGCGCAAGTGCGCCAGCGCTTGCAGGATGCGGTGCACTTTGCGCCGCTGCATATCCCGCCCGCGCTCGGCTTGATCGACGAAGCAGCGAAGATTTTCGGCGACGCGCCGCATTTCGCCTGCTTCGATACGGCGTTTCACGCGACGCTGCCGCCGCTTGCCGCACAGCTCGCATTGCCGCGCCGTTATGCGGCGGCGGGCGTGATTCGCTACGGCTTTCACGGTCTGTCGTATGAATCGCTGGTGACCCGCCTCGGTGCCGACTTACCGGCGCGCGCCGTGTTCGCGCATCTGGGCAACGGGTCGAGCGTATGCGCGCTGCGCGACGGCAAATCGGTCGATACGTCGATGGGTATGACGCCGACGGGCGGCGTACCGATGGGCACGCGCAGCGGCGACCTCGACCCGGGCGTGCTGCTGTATCTGATGCGCGTGGAGAAGCTCGATGCCGACGCGCTGGAAACGCTCCTGAATCGCCACAGCGGACTCGCCGGTTACGCGGACGGCGAGAGCGACATGCAGGCGCTCGAAAAACGCGCCGCGGCCGGCGATGCGAATGCGGCGCTTGCGCTCGACGCGTTCGCCACCGCCGTGCGCAAGACGATCGGCGCTTATGCGGCGTTGCTCGGCGGCATCGATCTGCTGGTGTTTACCGGGGGGATCGGCGAGCACAGTCAGGAGATTCGCAAACGCGTATGCGACGGGCTGTCGTTCCTCGGACTCGCCGAAGGCGATCCGGCAGGCAAGGTGAGGGCGATTCATACCGAGGAAGAAAAGCAGATCGCACGGCATTGCCGGGCACTGCTGCAAGCGGATTCGGGCTGATTCGCCTGCAAGCTGGAATCCGCCACATCGGCTATATTTGGCGGCATTGTCCGACTCACAACAATCACCCAGGAGAATGCCGTGCCCACCGCCGCAACGCTGCTCGCTTTCGCTCTCGTCTCGTTCGGCATGGTGCTGACGCCAGGGCCGAACATGATCTACCTGATCTCCCGATCGCTCTGCCAGGGGCGGCGCGCGGGGCTGGTCTCGCTCGGCGGCGTGGCGCTCGGCTACGTGTTCTACATGTTCTGCGCGGCGTTCGGCATTACCGCGTTGCTGTTGACGGTGCCCTACGCCTACGACGCATTGCGTTTCGGCGGCGCGCTCTACCTGCTGTATCTGGCGTGGCAGGCGGTCAAGCCCGGCGGCCGTTCGCCGTTCCAGGTGCGCGATCTGCCGCACGACAGCAGCCGCAAGCTGTTTACGATGGGCCTCGTCACGAACCTCGCGAATCCGAAGATCGCGGTGATGTATCTGTCGCTGCTGCCGCAATTCATTTCACCGGGACACGGCAGTGTGCTGACGCAATCGATCGCGCTCGGCTGCGTGCAGATCGTCATCGCGGTGACGGTGAATGCGCTGATCGCCAGCATGGCCGGATCGATTGCCGGGTTTCTCGCGGGGCGGCCGTTTTGGCTGCAAGTGCAGCGCTGGCTGATGGGCACGGTGCTGGCCGGTCTCGCGGTGCGTATCGCGCTCGATCCGCGGCGCTGAGCGAAGAGAGTGAAGAGAGCGATAGCCATGGCGTGATGTCGTTCGACCTCGCCATCGACACCCTGTCACGCTCAACCCGCGGCTATAGCGCCTTATACATGATGGTGGTCGAATCGAATCCATCGTCATGCGGTGCGCGCGCATAAGCCGGGATCACACCCACCGTCTGATAACCCAGCGCCGCATAAAGCGGCTCGGCGCTGTCGCCGGTGCGGGTATCGAGCGTGAGCAGGCTGCGTTCGAGTCGCCGCGCGTGGCTTTCCAGTTCCATCATCAGCGCTCTCGCGACACCCCGGCGGCGAAACGCGGGGTGGACCAGCAGCTTGCGCACTTCCGCGCGATGACGCTGATTCGGCATCGTGTCGTAATCCAGTTGCACGGTGCCGGCAATCGCATCGCCCAGCCGCGCGACGAACAACTTCAGTCCGCCCGCCCGCAGCGACGGCAGCACCTTGCCGCTCCAGAACGCCTCGCTTTCCTCGACGCCATACGGCAACACAAAACCGATGCTGGCTCCGTCATGCACACAGGCACGCAGCAGCGCGCCGAGTTCGGGAAGATGGCGAACGAGGTCGTCGGCGGAAAGGGACGTGATGGTAATAGCGCTCATGCCGGCTCACACGATGAAGAGGATGTAGTGCGCGGCGCTATGCGCGGGCGTCACGAATGCGCTCGGGCCGAACAGTTGATAACGCAGACAGTCGCCCGGTTCGAGATCATGGCTCTGGCCGTCGACGGTGATTTGCAATTGCCCTTCGAGCAAAATCAGATGATGTTCAAGCCCGGGCCGCGGCGACGCCTCGTAGTCGATGCGCACGCCCGCGTCGAGTTCGCATTCCAGCGCTTCGCCGCTCAGCGCTTGCGCAGGCGGCGACACTGAACGGCGCCGGAAGCCCACGCTGGCGTCGGTCCACAGCGGCTGCGCGGCGCGCGGCACGAGCGCCGCGAAGTCTTCTTCCACCATGTGCATGAGGCGCGACATCGGCAGGCCATACGCTACGCAGAGTTTGCCGAGCACGCTCGCGGTGGGGCTCACGGCCGCGTTTTCGAGGCGCGAGAGCGTCGCGCGGCTCACGTTGCTCAGCTTCGCGAGATCGTCGAGCGACCAGTTGCGCTCGGCGCGCAGCGCGCGAAGACGCTGGGCGATGCGGCGGTCGATGGCGTTGTCTTCGGTGGCGTCTGTTTCCATATCCGGGAAAGTATCTCTAATATGAGATGAAGTCAACGCGCCAAAATCGTCTCTGCCGCCAATTCCGTCCGCGTCGGCCCGCACGATCCGCTCACCTGCGATTCGTCCACCGCGAACCGCCGGGCCGTTTATCATGATGCCCACCAACCAGAAATCGCCGCCCGGCTGTGCGACTGTCAGGCACATCATCCACGAGACCCGGCGACTCATGCCGCAACATCCATTTATGAACACCACTCCCGACGCTCCTTCCCGTCCCCCCATCCGCGCGTTGACCTTGCTCGAGGGGCGCGTGCTCGGCGTACTCGTCGAAAAGCAGCACACCGTGCCGGACAGCTATCCGCTGTCGTTGAATGCGTTGACCTTGGGCTGCAACCAGAAAACCGGCCGCGCGCCGGTCATGAACGCAACGGAAGCCGAAGTGCTGACCGCCGTCGACGGCTTGAAGCGGCTAAGCCTCGTGATGGAAGGCAGCAGCAGCCGCGTGCCGCGCTTCGAGCACAACATGAACCGCGTGCTGGGACTGCCGAGTCAATCGGCTGCGTTGCTGACCACCTTGCTGCTGCGCGGTCCGCAAACCGCGGCGGAGTTGCGCCTGAACAGCGCGCGCTTGCATGGTTTCGCCGACATCTCGTCGGTGGAAGCATTTCTCGACGAACTCGCCGCGAACGATCCGCCGCGCGTGGTGAAGCTGGCCCGCACGCCGGGCGAGCGCGAGAACCGCTGGACGCATCTGCTGTGCGGCGAGGTGAGCGCGAGCGAGCTGGCGCAGCCGGGCGATGACGACGACATGGTGCCGCTCTCCGCGTTCGAAGCCGTGAAGGCCGAGCAGAAGCGGCTCGCCGACGAAGTGAACCGGCTTCAGACGGTAGTGAAGCGCATGGCGGCCGAGTTGGGCATCAACGTGGACGATCTCGGCGGCAGCGCCTGAGAACGAAGCTGTCACGCATCGCGGCTTCGCTGCGAGTCGGTGGCGAGCGTTCGCTGCGTGCGATAAAACACGCGCGGCGGCACGTTCGGTGAATCTTCGGCGAGCCGGTCGAGCTCCTCGCGTATCGCGGCCAGATAGTGGCCGTTGCGCGCGTCGGCGTCGCCTGCGAAGACGGCTTCCAGTTTGCGCCGCACCGCGCCATAGCGCGCACCGGCGGCGCGATGCTTCTCCGCGCGCTCGGCGTATTTGAGGAACGTTTGCAGCGCGGCGGAGACCGCGGCCGTCACGCTCACGAGGCCCACGACGATTCTGAGCGCCGGCGACACGGCCGTCGAATTCAACGATGCAAATACCGCCGTGCCCACGAAGGCGGTCAACGCGGTCACCAGCCAGCCCATCGTGCGCTCACGCGCGGAGAGCAGGTCGGCCATGTCGTAATGGCTCATCTGCGATTCGCGCGCGCGCCGGATCCACTTCAGCAAAAGCTGTTCTTCATCGACCGGAGGCTCGTAAGCGGGCAGGGTCTTCATGTCGCTCGTCAGGGCTGTTGATTCCGCAAGCTTAGCGCATGCGCTCGACGCCGTGCCACATGAACCGTGCCGCGCTATTGCCCCGACACCGCCTGCCGCGCCACGCCGAAGCGCTCCTCATGCGCGCGCCCGTTCAGATAAAAATCACCGATAGCGGCCTCGCGAATGATCGCCGGATTGTGCGACGCCAGCACCCGCGCGTTGCGCCAGTAGCGGTCGAAGCGGCGCGTCTCGCTGGTGGCCGATGCGCCGCCCACTTCGAACAGCAGCGTGGCGGCTTGCAACGTCTGCTCGATCACGATCTGCTGCGCCTGAAAGGTTTGAATGTCGAGGCGGATGTAGGTCGCTTCGTCGGTGCGGCCTTCCTGCCGCGCGGCCGAAACTTCGTCGAGCGCGCGCGCGAGCGACGTGCTGATGCTCTGCGTCGAATAAGCGAGGCTCGCGAGGCGGCCCACCACGCGATGCACCAGCGGATTCTCGCGCGGACTCGACTCGCCCGGAACGCCGAAGGTCCGCGTCTTGCCTTGCGTGAACGCCACCGCATCGCGCAGCGCCGCCCGGCTGATGCCCGCGAGATTCGCGACATGCAGCGCCTGGTAATACGCGGTGAGCAGGCTGTTGCGGCGCGGCTCCGCGGCGTTGAAGCGCCGGTAGAGATTCTCGGGCGCGACCGGCACATGGTCGAAACGCGCCGTGCCGCTGCCGGTGAGACGCTGGCCGAAACCGTCCCAATCGTCGATGCGGGCGAGACCCGGCGCGTCCGACTTCACGAGTACGCGCACGTCGCTTTGTCCGTCGTGCGCGGTGACGTCCACCCAATCGGCGTACAGCGTGCCGGTGGTGTAGTACTTCTCGCCGTCGAGATGCCACGCGCCGTCGGCTTGCGTGAGGCGCACGCTGTTGTTGGTGACGCCGGTGCGCTCGGACACCGCGCCGCCGACGATCTGGCCTTGCGCGATACGCGAGAGCCAGCGGTCGCGCAACGGTTCGTCGCCGTTTTCCAGCAGCGATTCGATGAAGCCGCCGTGCACGCGCAGGATCTGCGGGAGATTCGAATCCGCCTCGCCGAGACGCGTGACCAGCGTGAGGAATTCCGTGAGCGAGACGCCTTCGCCGCCGTACTCCTTGGGCACACGCAGTTTGGTGTAGCCGGCTTCACGCAGCCATTCCACGGGCGCGTAGGCGAGCTCGCGCTTTTGCTCGCGTTCCACGGCGCCCTGCGCGATGCGCTCGAACACGGGCGCGAATCTGGCCGCGAAACGCCGCGTCAAATGATCTTCGCCGAACAGTTGAGCGGCGTCGGCAATAGTGTGACTCGGACCGTCGTGCGTCTCCGATGCTGACATGGGTTCTCCAATGCTAGGCGCGCGCGAGGCGCAATCAGAGAACGGTACGGGACGAGCCGCTTGCCTTGCAACGAAGTATTTGGCCGATTCTTAGAACAGACGGTGAAATGGTTTTTGGGTTTTTGCATCCGCGGATACGCGGGCTATTTCATTCCCGCGACCGCGCGCCTGCGTGCCAGTAAGCGCACCGAAATCAGACATACCGCCATGACAGTCAGCGAAAGAACCGTGGTCATCGTGCCGAGCGCGTAAATGACCGGCGTGGTCACCGAAGTCGTGAGGCCTTGAAGTTCGAGCGGCAAGGTATTCTGATCGCCGATGGCCTGCGAGGTGCGGGCGATTTCGTCCCACGAGAGCGTGAAGCCGAACATCGCCACGCCCACCACCGAAGGTCCGATGATCGGCAGCACCACATGCCGGAAACTCTGCCACGGCGTCGCGCCCAGATCGCGCGACGCTTCTTCGTAAGCGGGATTGAAACGGTTGAACACCGCGAACATCACCAGCAAACCGAACGGCAGCGTCCACGTCAAATGCGCGCCGAGCGCGGAAGAAAACAGGCCCATCGAGGTCGTGTAGCTGTCGGCAAACGACTGATAGCCCCACGCGGTGGCGAGATACTTCGCGCCGTTATCGAGCAGCCGGAACGTCAAGCCGATGCCGAGCGAAACGATAATGGACGGCATGATCAAACTGGCGACGGACACATAAAACACGGCCGTATCGCCGCGAAAGCGCCGGCGAAACGCCAATCCCGCGGCAACGGAAAACACCACGGTCAGCATCGTGACGGCGAGCGCAAGCCGCACCGAGCGCCCGAACGCGGCCCAGATGTCGATGTCGCCCACACCGTCGCGCAGCACGGCGAACCAGTGCAGCGAAACGCCGCGCATCGGAAACGTGAGCCCGCCCTCGGGCCCCTGAAACGACAGAATGAAAATCGTGATCACCGGCCCGTACAGAAACAGCACGAACAGGCCGAACAGCAGCGCGAGCCAATAGAAGCTGGCCGGACGATGTTCCCGATGCTTGAGCCGAACCGTCTGCATCCTCACAGCTCCTTGCGGATATCGACCACCCGCGTCAAAGCCCACACGATCATCAGCACCACCGCCAGCAGAATGATCGCGTTGGCCGCCGCGGCGGGAAATTGCAGGTAGCCGGTCTGCACCTGAATGATCTTGCCGACCGATGCGATCTGCTGGCCGCCCATCACGCCGACGGTCAGGAAGTCGCCCATCACGATCGTGATGACGAAGATCGAGCCGATCACGATGCCGGTTTTCGAAAGCGGCAGCACCACGTTGCGCACCACCTGCCAGCCGCTCGCGCCGGCATCGCGCGCGGCTTCGAGCAGCGACCGGTCGATGCGCATCATTGCGTTGAAGATCGGCACGATCATGAAGAACGTGTACAGATGCACGAACGCCAGCACCACCGAGAAGTTCGAATACAACAGCCATTCGAGCGGCTGATCGATCACGTGCGCGCCGAGCAGCGCCTGATTGACGAGGCCGTTGCGGCCGAGCAACGGCATCCACGAAATCATGCGGATCACGTTCGAGGTCCAGAACGGAATCGTGCAGACGAGGAACAGCACCGTCTGCATGCTCGTCGTGCGCACATGAAACGCGAGGAAATAAGCGATCGAAAAACCGAGCAGCAAGGTTGTGGCCCACACGATCGCGCAGAACCTGAGCGTCGACCAATAGGTCTTGAAGGTCACGCACAGGTCGGTCGTCGACGAACAGCCGTTGAAAATCGCCGCGTAGTTCTTCAGCGTGAACGCGGGAATGATCTGATACTCGTTGAAGTCCCAGAAGCTGACGATCAACGTGATGACGAGCGGCACGATGAAGAACAGCAGGAAGGTCAGCGAGAGCGGCGTGGCCTGCAGCCACGCCGGCGCGCGCCGGTGCTTGACGGGCTCGTCCTGCGCGCGCGAGGGAAGGTCGATCGTTGCCATGAGAAGGTATCTATCTCTTCATCAGGCCGCGATGAACTCGTTCCACTTCTGAACCATGTAGATGTTCTCGTCCATCACCGCGTTCCAGCACGCAATCGCGCCCATGCGCTGGGTGTACGAGCCGCCGTCGCGCACGGCGCCGGCTTTTTCGAGCAACTGGCCGTCCGGCGCCTTGATGTCTTTGGCCGCCGCCTTGCCTTCGATCCAGTAGTCCCACTCATACGGCTGCATGTGCGCTTTCGCGGTTTCGAGCACGCCCGAGTAATAGCCCTGGCGCATCAGGTAGGCGCCCGCCCAGCCATTCTGGAACCAGTTGACGAACTCATAGGCGGCGTCGAGCTTCTTGCCTTGCAGCGAGCGCGGAAACCCGAAACCCGACGCCCATGAGCGATAGCCTTCCTTGAGCGGCTGGAACTTGCAGGCCACGCCCATCGTGCGCACCTTCGTCACGGCCGGCGACCACATCGACTGAATCACCACCTCGCCGGACGCCATCAGGTTCACGCTTTCGTTGAAGTCCTTCCAGAACGCGCGGAACTGGCCCGCGCGCTTGGCTTCGATCAGGATCTTGATGGTCTGGTCGATCTCGGCCTTGGTCATGTTGCCCTTGTCGCCGTATTTCACATGACCCATCGCCTCGATCGCCATGGCCGAATCCATGATGCCGATCGCGGGAATGTTCAGAAGCGCGGCCTTGCCCTTGAACTGCGGATTGAGCAGTTCGGCCCAACTGTCGATCGGCCGCTTGATGAGGTCGGGGCGAATGCCGAGCGTGTCCGCGTTATACGTGGTGGGGATCAGCGTCATCCATTCGGTGGGCGTCGCGGAGAATTCGGTGGAGCGCGGGCCGGTCAGGAACATGACCTTTTTCGGCGCGGTGCCCTGGTCGCCGATCTTCTTGCCGTTCACTTCGCCACGCGTGAGCACGGGGGTGATCTTGTCGGCGAGCTTGATGCGCTTCGCGTCCATGCCCGCGAGCGTGCCGGCCGGAATCAGCTTCTTGAGCGCGAAATATTCGGTGTCGACGATATCGAACGAGTTGGGCTGCGTGATGATGCGCTTGGCGACGTCGTCGGTGGTCACGGGCACGTATTGAATCTCGATGCCGGTGTCCTCCTTGAATTTCCTCGCGATGTCGGCGCTCTGATTGACCGCCGTGCCGAGATAGCGCAACGTGATCTTTTCCTGCGCATGCACGTAGGGAAAGCCGGCAATGCCGGCCGCCGCCACCGCGCCCTTGATGAACGTGCGGCGCGACAGGCCTGTGTCCTTGACATCCACTGCGGCCGCTGCCGGGCTCTCGTTCGCTTCACTCATTGCTTTCTCCTCAGTTGACGTTCGCTTGTCGTTTGCTTGTGGTTCCCGATCGGACGTTGTTCGCCGCGTCGCGGCGCTGCCGCTCGACGCTCATGCCGCCAGCGGATGCGCGTCCTTTTCGTTCCACCACACCACCACGCGCGCCTGCGGCCCGAGCCGCGCCGGGTCATAGTCGCCGTCGCTCACGAGCGAGACCAGTTCGGGCGAACCGTCGAGCGGATCGAGCGTCATGCGCAAATGCGTGCCCTGGTACTCCGCTTCGCGCACCGTGCAGGGCACGCCGCCGATGCGAGCCAGGCCGCCGTCGCTGCTCGCCGCCTGCACCGGCGTCACGCCATGCGGCACGACCCGCAGATGATCGGCGCGCACGGTGAACAAGCGGCCATTGGTGTTGAAGACGTTGTGACCGCCGAGAAAACGCGCGACGAATTCGGTGCGCGGACGGTTGAATACTTCATGCGGCGTACCGCTCTGTTCGATGCGGCCGTGGCTCATCACGACGACGAGATCGGCCAGCGCCATCGCTTCTTCCTGCGAATGCGTGACGTGCACGAACGTGATGCCGAGTTCTTTCTGCCAGCGCTTGAGTTCGGCGCGCATCTGCACACGCAGGAACGGGTCGAGCGCGGAGAGCGGTTCATCGAGCAGCAGGCAGCCGGGCTGATTCAGCAACGCACGCGCGAGCGCCACGCGTTGCTGCTGGCCGCCGGAGAGTTGCGCCGGCTTGCGTTCGGCATACGCGGACATCGCGACCAGTTCGAGCAATTCGCCCGCGCGCTTGCGGCGCACGTCCTTCGCGACGCCGCGCATCTTCAGGCTGAACGCCACGTTGTCGAGCGCGTTCAGATGCGGAAACAGCGCATAGTTCTGAAACACCATCGCGGTGCCGCGGGCCGCCGGTTCCGCGCGCGTCACATTGCGGCCCGCGATCAGAATGTCGCCTTCGCTGACGGATTCATGCCCGGCGATCATGCGTAGCGTCGAGGTCTTGCCGCAGCCCGATGGGCCCAGCAGGCAGCAGTACTGGCCGCCCGCAATGCGCAGATCGATCGCGTCGACGGCGAGCGCGTCGCCGTACTGCTTCGACACGTGCACGAGTTCGATGTCGGCGGCCTTGGTTTCGAGCACGGTCGAAGCAGGTTGACTCATGAAGGCGGTGTCCTCATAAACGGCGCGGAGCAGGCAAGCGTCGACGCGACGCGGAGCCTTAAGCGAAGCCATGCAAATGCAAGACATGTGCCATCCGTTGCCTCGGCGCGCGCGTCGATTGCAAACGCGCGGTGCGCCTAACGTCTACGAGTTGGCTCACATATTGCACACGATCCGCGGCGTCGATCGTTAGCGATCGGCGGGATTGTTTTGCGCGATCACGGTGCGTCTTCGGTCCGTCGCGGGGCATGAACCGGCCAAGCCGGTTCATCCGTGGCGCGCCGCGTCGCTTTTCGTCATCCCTCGGCTTCTTCAAATGAACGACACACGGAATGTGCCCGCAGCCGCGAGCCGCGCGCATCGCTTGCTTGCCACGCACGGCCGCTTTGCCTACCGGCCGATCACGGACAGCGACGCGTTCCGCTGGCCCGACGGCAGTGGACTCGCGGTGTATCTGGGCTTCAACCTGGAGCACTTTGCTTTCGGCGGAGGGCTCGGCGCCGCGCTCGGCCCAGTCTCGCCGCAACCCGATGTGCTCAACCATAGCTGGCGCGAGTACGGCAATCGCGTGGGCGCGTGGCGCTGCATCGAACTGTTCGACCAACTCGATCTGCCCGTGGGCACGCTCATCAACACCGCGCTCTACGATCACTGTCCCGAACTGATCGCGGCTTGCGTGGCGCGCGGCGATGAGTTGATCGGCCACGGCCACACGAACGCCCAGCGCCAGAGCGACCTCGACGAAAGCGGCGAACGCGAGTTGCTTCTGCATTGCCGCGAACGTATCGCGGCAGAATCCGCCATGCCTCCAGACGGCTGGCTCTCACCGTGGATCTCGGAGTCGCATTCGACGCCCGACCTGCTCGCCGAAACCGGCTACCGCTACACGCTGAACTGGTGCCACGACGACCGCCCCGTGCGCATGACAACGCGCGGCGCGCCGCTCTGGTCGATTCCATATCCGCAGGAACTCAACGATTTGCCGATGATGGTGGGCCGTCACATGGATGGCCGCGCGTTCGCCGACATGATCGTCGACCAGTTCGACGAGATGCTCGAACAGGCCAATCGCGGCGCGCAGCCGCAGGCGCTGGTGATGGGCGTCGCGCTGCATCCTTATCTGGTGGGGCAGCCGTATCGCTTGCGGCATTTGCGCCGCGCACTCCAGCATATCGCCGCGGCGCGCAGCACAGGCGACGTCTGGTTCACCACGCCAGGCGCGATCGCGCGGCACATGGATCAACTGGAGCGGGACGGCGCGCTGCGCGCCGCGCTTGCATGAGCGCGAAAGCCGGCGCGGCCGCCGCGAGGAAAGCGCCGAAAGACGACGCGGACGTCGACGCGCGCATCTATCAATCGATCTTCGACGGCGTGCTGAATCATCGTCTGACGCCGGGCACCAAGCTGCCGGAGCCCGAGTTGTGCCACCTGTTCGGCGTGGGCCGCGCGGTGGTGCGGCGCGTGCTGGAAAAGCTCGCGTATGACGGCATCGTCGTGCTGCGTCCGAACAAGGGCGCGGTCATCGCCGAGCCCACGCCGGAGGAAACGCGCGAGATTTTCGAAGCGCGGCGCTCCGTCGAGCGGATGCTGGTCGAGCTCGCGGTGCAGCGCGCGAGCGCGAAAGACATCGAGGCGTTGCGCCAGCAACTCGCGAGCGAGCACGAGGCGATGCATCGCTTCGATCAGCCGTCATGGGCGACGCTCGCCAGCGGCTTTCATATGCAGATCGCGACGCTGGCGGGCAATTCGATTTTGCAGAACTACCTGAGGGAACTGGTCTCGCGCTGCTCGCTGATCCTCGGCGTATATGAACCGCCCGGCAATGCGCCGTGCGAGCACGCGGAACATGCGGCAATCGTCGCTTGCCTGGAAGCGCGCGACGCGGCGGGCGCGATGGCGCATATGGAAGCGCATTTGCGCCACCTCGAAGAGCGCATCGAAACATCGCGGATGCGCGGCGAAAAGAGCCTCGGCCAGTTGCTCGGCATCGCCGGACACGCGACTCAAACCTAGGCCACGAACATGGAAATCGATTTCGCAGCGATCACCGAATACCAGCGCTACAAGCTGATGGCGAGCCTGATCGTGCCGCGTCCCATCGCGCTCGTCACCACGCTCGGCGCGGATGGCACCATCAACGCGGCGCCTTTTTCGATGTTCAACATGCTCGGCGAGGAACCGCCGATCGTGATGATCAGCGTCAACCGCGTGGCCGACGGCACGCTGAAGGACACCGCCGTGAATATCGTGCGCACGGGCGAATTCGTCGTGCATCTCGCGGACGAAGCGATCGCGGAGAAAATGCATCGCTGCGGCGAGCGGTTGCCGCCCCATGTGAGCGAGCTTGCCGCGGTCGGCTTGACGCCGGTGCCGAGCACGCACGTCGCGCCGCCGCGCATCGCCGAAGCGCCGGTGGCCTTCGAATGCACCACATGGGAGACGCTGGAAACGGCCAGCCGGCAGATTTTCATCGGCCGGGTGCATCGGCTGCATGCACGCGATGAACTGATCGATACCGGGACGTGGCGCGTGCGTTTGCAGCACTACTTTCCGGTGGGCCGCTTCGGCGCGAGCGACTATGTCACGACGCGCGACCGTTTCACGCTGGGTTGAGCCAGCCGGCGCGAAGCCTGAACGCCGCGGTTGCTGGACGCCGAGCTACACGCCGAGCGCGCGCCCATCGCTGCGCGGATCATGCGCGCCCGAGGCCCATCCATCCGGCTCGATTCGAATCACGCCTGGATGACCCGCCAACGGACTCTGCGCCGCGATCGCACTCACCTCGTGACCGCGCGCGGCGAGCGCCGCGAATACATCGGCGCCGGCGTCCTCTTCGAGCTTCAACGCGTCGCGCGTATCGGAGAAGGTCTTGCCGAGCAGAAAGCGCGGACGGGCGAGGGCGCTGAGCGGGTCCATGCCGTAATCGATCAGGCGCGTGAGCACCGCGGCCAGCGTTTGCGGCTGACCATCGGCGCCTTGCGTGCCGAACAGCAAGCGCGGGCGGCCGTCTTGCAGATACATGCCCGGATTGAGCGTATGGAACGGCCGCTTGCCGGGCTCGATCGCGTTGTGATGCGCGGGGTGCGTGCTGAACGACGCGCCGCGGTTGTGCCACAGAATGCCGGTGTCGCCCGCCACCACGCCGCTGCCCCAGTCGAAATACACCGTTTGCAACACGCTGACGCTACGGCCGTGGCGGTCGGTCGCGCCGATGAACACGGTGTCGCCCGGACGGAAAACATGCGGCCATGCACGCGCCGCGCGCAGGTCGATCGAGCGCGCGTGCGCGTCGAGCGTGGCCGGCGACAACATGTGGTCGACCGGCACGTCGTTGAACTCCGGGTCGGACACGAAACGGTCGCGATCCACGAACGCGCATTTCACCGCTTCCACCAGCAGATGGTAGTAATCGGCGCTGCCTTCGGGAATCGCGCCAAGGTCGAAGCGCGCTAGCGTGCCCATGATCTGCAAGGTGGTCACGCCTTGGGTGGGCGGGCGCAGGCTCACCAGTTCGCCGCCGCGATAGGGCACGCGTAATGGCGCTTCGTCGCGCGCGCGGGTCCTCGCGAGGTCGCTCGCGCTCAATGGCGAACCGGCCTGCTGCAAGCCGCGGGCAATGCGCTCCGCGAGTTCGCCGTTATAGAATTCGCGCGCGCCGAAGCGGGCAATGCGTTCGAGGCTTCGGGCGAGCGCCGGCTGCGCGAAGCGCTCGCCGATCGCGGGGATCACGCCGGTCGGGGCGAAGGTCGCCGCGAAGCCGGGCAGCGCGCGCAATTCGTCGGCGCGCAGGCTTTGCCAGAAATGCTGCGAGGGCGTGACAGGGAAACCCTCGCTTGCATGGCCGAGCGCGCGATCGAACAGCGACGACCACGACTGCTCGCCACCCCATGCGTTTTTGCTGATCTCGTAAGCCTGCGCCCATGTATCGACGGTGGCCGCCGTGGTGAGCGCCGCTGCCGCTCCGCGCAAGGGAATCGCGCCGGGCGAGGTTGTCTGCGCCGGCAACTCGGCGGCGGCCTGGCCGATGCCCGACAGCGTGCGCAGCATGCCGTCGCCATCGCCGATCACCCAGAAGGCGTCGCCGCCCAAGCCGGTGAAATGCGGATAGGTCACGCAGAGCGCCGCGCCGATCGCAATCGCGGCTTCGATCGCATTGCCGCCCGCGCGCAAGACGTCGCGGCCGGCCTCGCTCGCCAACCCGTGCGGGCTGGTGACCATGCCGCCGTTCGAGCGGGCGAGTTGGGTGTCGGACATGGCTGCTCCGCTGCGGAAATGAAGCGCGAGTGCGCTCGCGGGAGTACGGAGTATAAGTTCGCGCGCGCCGTGGAAAAAATCGGCGCGCGCGAGAGAGATCAAGTTATCGAGGCTGGCCGCCTCGCGGCCTTCACTCGTAAGAGAACGCGCCGCCGAACTTGTCGATGCGTTCGAGCGCCATGCCCGAGCCGCGCACCACGCAGGTCAGCGGCGCTTCGGCGACGAACACCGGCAGGCCGGTTTCCTCGGCGAGCAGCCGGTCCAGATCGCGCAGCAGCGCGCCGCCGCCCGCCAGCATGATGCCGCGCTCGGCGATGTCGGCGCCCAGTTCAGGCGGCGTCTGTTCGAGCGCGATCTTCACGGCGGAAACGATCTGGTTGAGCGGATCGGTCAGCGCTTCGAGCACTTCGTTGCTCGATACCGTGAAGCTGCGCGGAATCCCCTCCGACATGTTGCGGCCCTTGACCTCCATCTCCTTGACTTCGGAGCCGGGAAACGCGGAGCCGATCTGCTTCTTGATCGACTCGGCCGTCTGTTCGCCGATCAGCATGCCGTAGTTGCGGCGAATGTAGTTGACGATCGCGTCGTCGAACTTGTCGCCGCCCACGCGCACGGAGCCTTTATAGACGATGCCGCCGAGCGAGATCACGCCGACCTCGGTGGTGCCGCCGCCGATGTCGACCACCATCGAGCCGGTGGCTTCCGAGACCGGCAAGCCCGCGCCGGTGGCCGCGGCCATCGGCTCCTCGATCAGATACACCTGCGAGGCCCCGGCGCTGTGCGCGGCTTCCTTGATCGCGCGCCGCTCCACCTGGGTCGACCCGCACGGCACGCAGATGACGATGCGCGGCGACGGCGCGAAGACTCGCGATTCATGCGCCATCTGAATGAAGCGCTTGATCATCTGCTGGGTGATGTTGAAGTCGGCGATCACGCCGTCCTTCATCGGGCGGATCGCCTCGATGTTGCCCGGCACCTTGCCGAGCATCTGCTTGGCTTCCTTGCCGACGGCGAGAATGATCTTCTTGCCGTTCGGTCCGCCTTCCTGACGGATCGAGACCACCGAGGGCTCGTCGAGCACGATGCCCTTGCCGCGCATGTAGATGAGCGTGTTCGACGTGCCGAGGTCGATGGCGAGGTCGTTGGAAAAATAGCCGCGCAGAAAACCGAACATGCAAATTCCTGTCTCTCGGATGCCGGGCGCGTGAGCGCGCCGCTTGGGGATGCCGCTCATGGACGGCAGGCGACCAGGTGACGGTCGGAAGAGTGGGAAGAATAACAGCTTCGGGTGCGAGCGCCGGTCCGGCGTGGGTCAGCGTGCGGCGGCGCACACACCGCGGCACACGCTCAGTGCATGCTCGTCTCATCGGTTTCGATCCACGCTGGCGTGCCTTCGCATCGACCGGGCGCGGACAACGAAAGCGGCCCGGCTTGTCGTGAGTCGATAGGGAGAGAGAACCATGCAGCCAGCGCACGCGGCGCGGACAGCGCGGCGCTACGAGGTCATCGGCGACGAAGCCGCATTTCGCGCGTTGCAGCACGAATGGGACGTGCTGTGGTCGAGGGCGCACGGCCACTACTATCAGTCGTTCAGCTATTGCTGGCTGGCATGGCGGCACGTGTCGAAGCCGCATGGCCGCAGGCTCAAATGCATCGTGTGCCGCGAGGGCGGGCAACTGGTCATGATCTGGCCGCTGGAGACGTGCAGACGCGCGCTCTGGACGTACCTCGTGCCGCTCGGGCCCGAAGGCGGCGACTACACGAGCGTGCTCGTGCGGGACGGCGAAGCGGCGCCGGCCTTGATTGCCGGCGCGTGGGACACCGCGCGCCGACGCTGCGGCGCCGATTTCATCCATCTGCAATACGTGCGGGAGACGCTCGAGCTGTACACGCTCGTGTCGCGGGAACGCAGCGTGTTGTTTGCCGAGGCCCACAACGCGTTTGCCGCGAGACTGCGCGGCCGGGGCGAGCGGAACGGCTGGGACGACTATTGCCGCACGCTCGGCACCTTGTTCGGCAAGCGGCCCGGCGGCTTTGCGAAACGCTTGTCCAGGGAAGGCAAGGTGGCCGTGCGCGTCGTCGATCCGGCCGAGGAGAGCGAAACCGCGTCCATCGTCGAATGGATGCTCAACTGCAAACGCAGTTGGAGCGATCGCGTCGGCAAGCGTAGCGCGTGGCTCGATTCGCCCGAGTACGAGTGTTTTCTGGCCAAGCTGATCCATTCGCCCGACGTGCCTTCGATGGCGCGCCTGATCGTGGTCACGCTGAACGAAGCGCCGGTGGCCGCGATCATCGTCAGTGTGGGCAACCCCTGGGCAAGCGCGATCTTTGCCGGTTACGACCCGTACTACGGTCGATGCTGCCCTGGCCTCGTCGCGGTCGAGGCATGCGTCAAATGGGCGTTCGACAATGGCTTCGATCTCGATTTCGGCGTGGGAAACGAACGCTTCAAGGCTTACTGGTCGCGCGGCGAGGCGTCCACCGCATGGACCGTGCGAACCGTCAATTCGCTGTGGGGCCTGCTGGCGATTCGCGGGTGGCGTCTCGCGCGATATCTCGGCGCGCGCGTGAAGGGCTTGCGCGAGGCCGGCGCCGCCTCGCCGGAAGCGGCGCGCGTCTTTACGCGTGACGGCAAGCGTGCGACGCGGGTTTCGTGATTCAGGCGTGTGAAGGTCAGTTGCGAGGGGTGCACGGATAACGGAACGGTAATCCGCAGGCCCATGCTCCGACCGGTGCGAGCGCCATGTCGGCCGACATGGCGCGCACGTCGGCAAAAACATGGGCAAAAGCGCCGGCCGCTAGGAGCGGTCGCGGCTGCGTGCACGGGTGGCGCCGGTGATCACCGCGACGCCGAGCAGAATGACCGCCACGATCGCAATCGTATGCTGGGCGACATGCAGCGCCAGCAATCCCCACGACACGCCGCCGATCAGAATGATCCAGCCGAGCAGGTAAATGACCAGGGTCATCGTTTTCTCCCTTGTTCGATTCGACGGACGAAGCGGGCTGCCCGTCAGGAAGCGCCGCCGGTCGCCGAGTGAGCCGTCGATGCGCGTTTATCCCGCTTTCGCGGTGCCGCGCGAGCGCGATCGACGGTTCTATCGAGTAGCAGATTCCGCGCCCGCCCCGGCGCTATCCGTTAGCGTCAAACGAGCAATCGGCATGCGTTCGCCGCCGCCTCAAGCGACCCACCAGGCGAGCGCGGTGGTGATCAGCACCACGGCCCACGACGGCGCGCGCCACCATCCGAGCAGCAGCAACGCGATCAGCACGAGCACGAAGTCCGCGCCGCCATGCACCGCGCTCGTCCATACGGGATCGTAGAGCGCGGCGAGCAGAATGCCGACCACCGCCGCGTTGATGCCGGCCATCGCCCGGCGCATCGAGGCGAACGCCCGCAGTTGCCCCCATAGCGGCAGCGCCGCGCCGACCAGCAGGAACGAGGGCAGAAAGATCGCCGCCGTCGCGATCAGCGCGCCGCCAATGCCCGACGGCTGACCCTTGCTGGCCGCGCCGAGAAAGGCCGCGAATGAAAACAGCGGACCCGGCACCGCTTGCGCCGCGCCATAGCCGGCCATGAATTCATTGGTCGAGAGCCAGCCGCGCGGCACGACCACGGCTTGCAGCAGGGGCAGCACCACGTGACCGCCGCCGAACACCAGCGAGCCGACCCGATAAAAAGCCGCGAACAGGTCGAGCGCATGGACGCGCAGCGATGCCGCCAACGCGGGCAGGCCGAACAGCAGCAGCACGAAGGCGCACAGACAGACGAACGCGCCGGCTTTCGTGCCGGGCATGCCGAGCGGCGCGCCCGGCACTTCGGTGGACGTCTTCAGGAACGCCGCGCCGGCCACGCCGGCTACGACAATCGACGCCAGCTGTCCGTAGGTCGCGCCGAGCATCACGACCGCCGCCGCCGCGCCGATGGCAAAGGTGGCGCGCGCGCGGTCGGGACACAGCGTGCGTCCCATCGACCACACCGCCTGCGCGACCACCGCCACCGCCGCCAGCTTGAGTCCGTGCACGAGATGCAGCGAGGTTGCGTCGGTCAGATGCGTGAAGCCATACGCGAAGCCGACGAGCAGCACGACGGAGGGCAGCGTGAAGCCGAGCCACGCGGCCAACGCGCCGCCGAGTCCGCCGCGCAGCCAGCCGATCGCGATGCCGACCTGGCTGCTGCCCGGCCCCGGCAAGAACTGGCACAGCGCGACGATGTCGCCGAACGTGTGTTCGTCGAGCCAGCGGCGCCGCTTGACGAATTCGTCGCGGAAATAGCCCAGGTGCGCGGCCGGACCGCCGAACGAGGTGAGTCCGAGACGCAGAAAGATGAAGAGGAGCGCCCACGGCGAGGTGCGCGCCGGCGCGGCGGCGGTCGACTCGGTGTCTGCAAGGTTCATTCGAATTGACGGAGCGGATGCGGGTAGTCAGCGGCGAAGCGCCGGATGCGCGCGGCCTGATCGGCCCTGCAAAATACCACACGCAACCGGCATCCATCCGCTTCGCTGCCCGCGCTTGGGCAAGGCCGTCGGCCAGCCATCCGTCACGACATCCGCCTCAGAACGAGAACGTCGTATTCAGCATGACGAGCCGCGCCTCGCCCTCGGCGATGATCAGATTGCTGTTGCTCGACGGGTAGTACGTCTTGTCGAACACGTTCTTCACGTTGAGTTGCACGCGTGTCGGAATCTTGCCGAGCTTCGTTTCGTAGGCGGCGAACAGATCCGCGACCACATAGCCCGGCAGCGTGAAGCTGTTGGCGGTGTCGCCGGCGCGCCGGCCGACCAGCCGCGCACCGCCGCCGAAACGCCATTGCCCCGGCAGATACGGCAGCATCGTGTCGTACACGGCGAACACGCTGCCCGTATGGCGCGCGGCATTGGCGAGGCGCGTGCCGTCGTCGCGGTCGGTGGCGTTCGTGTACGCGTAGCTGGCAATCAGGCTGACGTGCCGCGTCAACTGGCCGGCCACGTCGAGTTCGACGCCGCGCGAACGCGCGCTGCCGATGGTCGACGTGACGTCGCCGTTGGTCACGGCAACGTTGCTCTTGTCGATCTGATAGACCGCGAGCGTGCCGGTGATGCCGGGCTTCAGGTCGAATTTCAGGCCGGCTTCATAGATCCGGCCGCGCTCGGGCGAGAGCGGCTCGCTCACCTCGGTGGCGACGTTCGGCACGAACGACTTGCTGAAGTTCGCGTAGGCGGACAAGGCCGGGGTCAGCTTATAAACCAGGCCGAATTGCGGCAGCCACACTTGCCCATGTGAATGGTCCGCGACGACGAACGGCCGCCCGACACCCGAAAGCTGCTGCCAGTTTTCCCAGCGCACGCCGGCCACGGCGATCAACCGATCGGTCAGATGCACCGTGTCCTGCGTGATCAACGAGTAGGTGTGGACCTTCGACAGACTGTCGCTTTGCGTGGCGCTCGGCGTGCCGCCCGCGGCGAGCCTGCCGTAGACCGGGTCGAACAGATCGAAGCCGGACACCGCCTTGCCGCGGATCGTGTCGCCGCGGAACGAGCGCTGGCGTTCGTACTCGCCGCCCACATAGACTTCGTGGCGCATGCCCGCGAGGTTCAGATCGCCGATCGCGCCGATCGTCGCGATCTCGTCGGCATCGTTGCGGCCGAGATTCGCATCCGACGAGCGGCTCATGATGCCGGTCCTGCTGTTGAATGCGCTCGCGCGCGTCAGGTACTGATCGTAGCGGTCGCGGCTCCATCCGTAGGTGGCGCGCATGCGCCATTGATCGGAGAAGCGATGTTCCAGCTTCGCCCGCAGCGTCTCCTGCAAGCCCGAGCTTTGCGCCCACGCTTCTTCATAGCGGGTGTAGCGCAGCGCGTCGTCGGGATGGCCGTTGACCAGCACCGTGCCGCGGTCGAACGGCGTCGTGTAGTCGACATATTGATAGCTCACGTCGATCGACGTATTCGCATCGTGCCACGACAGCGACGGCGCGATCAGCGCGTCGCGCTGGCGGCCGAAGCTGCGCCAGTAACGCGCGGTGTTGTACTCGCCGGTCAGGCGAAACGCGAGCGTGCCGCCCGCGACCTGGCCCGGCTGGCCGATCGGGCCGGTCAGGTCGAAGCTGGTGCCGCTGCCGCGGTGGCTGGTGTAGGTTGCCGAGACCGAGCCTTGCAGCGTGTCCTCCGGCTTGCGCGTGATCATGTTGATCACGCCGCCGGGCTCCTGAATGCCGTACAGCAGCGAAGCCGGGCCCTTCAATACCTCGACGCGATCGATCGTCGCCAGATAGTTGTGCAGGATCGGCGAGCGGATGCCGTCGACGAGAATCGAGCCGTCGTTATTCGAACCGAAGCCGCGCTTCAGGAACGCGTCGCGCGTGCCGCCCAGCGTGTTGGTCTGCGTGATGCCGCTGACGTTGCCGAGCGCGTCGTCGAGACTGCGTGCCTGCTGGTCCTGCATCACGCTCGAACTGACGACCGCGACCGACTGGGGAATCTCGCTGATCTTGCGCTCGATGCCGCTCGACGTCTCGCTGGTGAGCGGCCGGTAACCGGCCGTGGGCTCGACCGCCGGCGACGCATGCACCGACACCGCGGGCAGTTCTTGCGGGTTGGACGGCGGGTCGCCGCCGGCATCGGGCGTGGCGGCCATCGCCGCGTGCGCCGTGGCGGTGCACATCAGCAAGGCGGCCCGCAGGCCAATGTGAAAACGACGATGACGGCCGTGGCGGCCAGGGAGCGCGGAAGTTCGCAGAAAACGCATGTGTCAGGAGAGACGGCACGCCAACCCGCGCGAGGACGCAGCAAGGAAGATGTAGCAACGTACAAGGGAAGTGAAAGATGCCGAAGCTTAAAGTAGATGCGAATCGTTATCAACAAGTCTCTAAAAAAACCGGCGATGGCGTGCGCAAGCAATGGCTCGTCGGTGAGGGGCAAGCACGAAGATCGAGCGCGAGGATCAACCGCGATGCGGTCCGACGATGCCGAGCTTCGCAATGCGCCGGTACAAGGTCGCGCGCGAAATACCCAACGCCTGGGCGGCGGCGTTGGGCCGCCATTGATGGCGCGTCAGCGCGTCGACGATCCGGGCGCGCTCGTCGCGCGGGTCGTCCTGGGAGTTGGCGAGTGCGTTGGCGAGTGGCTTCGCGTGCATCAGCGTGAGATTGCTCGCGGTGTCAGGCTCCAGCAGCGCCGCGATATCCGGCGCGACGTGCCGCAACTCCACGCGGGAAGAATCGCAAACCGCGCAGGCGTAGCGCAGCACATTGCGTAGCTGGCGAATATTGCCCGGCCAGTGAAACGCGGCCAGCCGGTCGGCTAGACGCGCATCGAGCGTGAGCACGTGAGCGGCCATCCGCGCTTCCTCGTCGAACACCGCTTCGATCACGTCGCGAATATCCGCGCGCTCGCGCAACGGCGGCATCGCGAGGCTCGCGCCGCTTAGCCGGTAATAGAGATCCTCGCGGAACGATCCTTCGGCGACCATGCCCGCAAGATCGCGGTGGGTCGCGCAAATCACATCCAGATCCACGCGCACGGGCGCATCGCCGCCGAGCGGCACGACTTCGCCTTCGGCCAGCACGCGCAGCAGGCGCGTTTGCAGATTGAGCGGCATATCGCCGATTTCATCGAGGAACAGCGTGCCGGTATGCGCTTGCGCGATCTTGCCGCGCGCGCCGCGGCTGCGCGCACCGGTGAACGCGCCGGGCACATAGCCGAACAGTTCGCTCTCGATCAGCGACTCGGGGATCGCGCCGCAATTCACCGCGATGAACGGCCGTGTGCGCCGCGCGCCCGCATCGTGCAGCGCGTGCGCGAATACCTCCTTGCCGACGCCGGTCTCGCCGAGAATCAGAATCGGCAGCCGCTTGCCGATGATGCGCAACGCCACCGCCGCGTTGCGCGCGATGCGCGGGTCCGCGCTGTGCAGAAAACGGCCGAGCGCGCCGATCGGCGGCTCTTTGCGCGAAGCCGAATGCGGCGATCCCGCGACGCCGTCCGCCACGCCGGCGGTTCCACGCGAGACGCGTTTGAGCGGCGCGCGAATGCGCGCGTACAGCGTCGAGCCGGTTGCGCGCAGACGCAGTCCGACAATCGCATCGGTGCGCGCCACGTCATGCAGATGCACGTCGGAGGTATCGAAGATTTCGTCCATATGACGCGGGCCGTTCAGCGCCGGAATGCATTCGCGCGCCTTGCGATTGGCGGCGACCAGGTTGCCGCATTCGTCGAAGGCGATCAGTATTTCGGGCTGCGCCTCGACAAAGTTGCGGCTCGCGTGGCCGAACAGGATCCAGTGCTGCGTGGTTTGATTGAGGAAGTAGCCGTCCTCGATCAAGCCGGCGCTTTGGCGCACGAGTTGGAACACGAGCCGCTGACTGTCGCGGTTATCCGGCGACTGCACCGCCGACGCGTCGAGCACGCCGATCATCTCGCCGGTCGGCGCGAAGATCGGCGCGGCGCTGCAGGTGAGCGTCGTGAAGGCTGCCCGAAAATGATCGGTCTTGTGCACGGTGATCGGCGCGAGATCGGTCAGCACGTTCGCCACGCCGCAGGTGCCTTCCTCGCGCTCCGACCAGCACGAACCGATGTACAGCCCCGCATGCTTGAAGTCGCCGCGGCGCTCGCGGTCGATCCGGTAATCGATGGTGACGCCGTGCGCGTCGGTGAGCATCACGCAATAGTCGGCCACGCGAATCATGTCGTGCAGGCGCGTCAGGCACTGGCCCGAAGCCCGCAAAAACGCTTCCTGCCTGCCTTGCACCTCGCGCAATTCCGCCGACGTCAGCACACGCGGTCCGATCACGGCGCCGGGATCGAGCCGGTACTGTTCGAACGATCGCTGCCACGACGAGACGAGGCGCGCGGAATCGGCGGGCGCGGGCAGCCTTCCTTCGATGGCGCCGCGCACGCGGTCGATATGCTGGGTCTGCGAAACGTAGGGCATGGTCGGCTCCGGTCGAGCGACGCCAGTGAGTACAGGCTGTTCTTGTAGCACATCCGGCTTCATCAATCACACTGCAATGCAGCACGCGAGACGCGTGAGACGTTCGTCTCACACGCGCTTGAGACGGCAGGTATCACGCCTGTCATGCGTGGCGTTCAGGCGTGGAAAGGTTTTGCGGGTTGTGTGCAGGCCGCGGGTTCGCGTTCGCATCGTCGCAATGCCTGGCCTTGAGACGCCGCCCAGGTTGCGTTGCACGGCGTTTTTCGACGGCGTCGAATACGCGACGTTCGCTTTTAGCCCTTTAAACAAGGCACTTTCCGGCACATTCACTGTTCGCCGCGAAAATTGGCACAGGCCTTGCAGTGTTCTCCGCACGATACAAGCGCCGTTGCTCGAACACGGCGCTTCCAATTACGAGTCCGCGCACGACGCGGGCAGGAGACAAGCCCAGTGCCATCACCCGTCACCGTCGGCGTGATCGCGAACCCCGCCTCGGGTCGCGACATTCGCCGCCTCACCACGTATGCGTCGGTGTTTCCGACCGCTGAAAAAGCCAACATGGTCGTGCGCTTGCTCGCGGGACTCGGCGTGCTCGGCGTGGACCGCGTGCTGACGCTGCGCGATCGGACCGGCGTCGCCGCGTTGCTGCTGCGCGCGCTCGACACGCATGCGGCGGTGGCCGCGCAACAGCGCTGGCCGCAAGTCGAGTTCATCGAGCAGCCGATCAGCGACAGCGTGAGCGACACGCACGCGGGCGTCACGGCGATGCTGAAAGCGGGCGTCGAACTGATCGCCGTGCTCGGCGGCGACGGCACGCATCGCGCGGTCGCCGCGCATTGCGGCAAGGTGCCGTTGCTGACCTTGTCGACCGGCACCAACAACGCGTTTCCCGATCTGCGCGAGGCGACTGTCGCGGGCCTCGCCGGCGCCCTGGTCGCCTCGGGCGCGGTGCCGGCCGAGGTGGCGCTCATGCGCAACAAGCGCCTCGTGGTGCGTTGTGTCGACGGGCCGAATCGCGGTCGCGAGGAAATCGCGCTGGTCGACGTATGCGTGAGCCGCCAACGTTTCGTGGGCGCGCGAGCCGTGTCCGATCCGGCCGATATCGAAGCGCTCTTTCTCACCTTCGCCTCGCCTGACGGCATCGGCTTGTCGTCGATCGGCGGCGCGTGGGCGCCGGTCGAACGCACGGCGTCGCACGGCTTGCATTTGCGCTTCGCGCGGCCTGGCGGAGTCGGTGCCATCGGCGCGATCGGCGTGCCGATCGTCGCGCCGATCGCGCCTGGCCGCGTCGAGCGCGTGTTCATGCGCACCTGCGAGCGCTTCGAAGTCGGCGTCTGGATGCCGCTCGACACCGAGCACGGCACGCTCGCCTTCGACGGCGAGCGCGAAATCGAACTGGAGCGCGGCGACCGTTATGAAATCGCGCTCGACTGGGACGGACCGCTCACCGTCGACGTCGAACGCACGCTGCGTTATTCGGCGTCGCGGCAACTCGTGCGGGAGGTGGCGAACGTGGCCGCGCATCACAAGTAGGGGTTGGTCGGCAAGCAAACGAAGGCTGTTAACTGAAAGGAGACACACCATGTCGGTTTCGAGTGATTTGAGCAAGGACGAACTGCTGAAGGCGTATCGCATGATGCGCACGATCCGCGAGTTCGAGGAGCGTCTGCATGTGGAATTCGCCACCGGCGAAATTCCCGGCTTCGTGCATCTGTACGCGGGCGAGGAGGCGTCGGCGGTCGGCACGATGCTGCATCTGAACGACGCGGATTATGTGGCGACCACGCACCGCGGCCACGGCCATTGCATCGCCAAGGGCGTCGACGTCCACGGCATGATGGCCGAAATCTACGGCCGCAAGACCGGCGTGTGCCACGGCAAGGGCGGCTCGATGCATATCGCCGATCTGTCGAAGGGCATGCTCGGCGCGAACGGCATCGTCGGCGCGGGCGGGCCGCTGATTTGCGGCGCGGCGCTCGCGGCGAAGTACAAGAAGTCGGGCGGCGTGGGCGTGTGCTTTTTCGGCGACGGCGCGTCGAATCAGGGCGTGATTTTCGAGTCGATGAATCTGGCTTCGGTATGGCGCCTGCCGGCGATTTTCGTCGCGGAGAACAACGGTTATGCGGAAGCGACTTCGTCGACGTGGTCGGTGGCGACCGACAACATCGCGGATCGCGCGAGCGGCTTCGGCATGCCGGGCGTGATCGTCGACGGTTTCGATTTCTTCGCGGTGCACGAGGCGCTTGGCGAAGCGATCGAACGCGCGCGTCACGGCGGCGGACCGACGCTCGTCGAAGTGAAGTTCTCGCGCTATTTCGGCCATTTCGAAGGCGACGCGCAAACCTATCGCGCGCCGGGCGAAGTGCAAAAGCTGCGCGACGAGAAAGATTGCCTGAAGCGGTTCGAGGAGCGCGTGGTGCGCGCGGAGATGCTTTCGGCGGATCAGTTGCGGGGCGTCGACGCGGAGGTCAAGACGCTGATCGACAGCGCGATGACGCAGGCCAAGGCCGCGCCGCTGCCGACCGCGGAGGACTTGTTGAGCGACGTCTACGTGTCGTATCCCTAACGCACGCGTTGCACATAAGCGATTTGCCAACCTTTTTTTTATGAGACTCGCGACGCGTGGGACAGGAGTAAGCGCTGAAGCGCTAACTCCTGTCGACTCGCTTTGCGTGGGGCCGAAGTAAGCGCTAAAGCGCTAACTCCGGCCGACAGGAGACAGACATGGCACGCAAGATCACATTCTCTCAGGCAATCAACGAAGCACTGAGCCAGGAAATGGCCCGCGATGAAACCGTCATCGTAATGGGCGAGGACAACGCGGGCGGCGCAGGCTCGCCCGGCGAACAGGACGCGTGGGGCGGCGTACTCGGCGTGACGAAGGGCCTCTTTCACAAATATCCGGGCCGCGTGCTCGACACGCCGCTCTCCGAAGGCGGCTATATCGGCGCGGCGGTGGGCGCGGCCGCATGCGGCATGCGGCCGGTGGCGGAGCTGATGTTCATCGACTTCATGGGCGTGTGCTTCGACCAGATCTTCAATCAGGCCGCCAAGTTCCGCTACATGTTCGGCGGCAAGGCGGTGACGCCCGTCGTGATTCGCGCGATGCAGGGCGCGGGCTTGCGCGCGGCGGCCCAGCATTCGCAGATGCTGACTTCGTTGTTCACGCACATTCCCGGCCTGAAAGTGGTGTGCCCGTCCACGCCGTACGACGCGAAAGGGCTGCTGATTCAGGCGATCCGCGACAACGACCCGGTGATTTTCTGCGAGCACAAACTGCTCTACGGCCGCGAAGGCGACGTGCCGGAAGAGTCGTATGCGATTCCGTTCGGCGAGGCCAACGTGGTGCGCGACGGCGACGACGCCACCATCGTCACGTATGGACGCATGGTGCATTACGCCACCGAGGCCGCGCAGAAGCTCGCGAAAGACGGCATCGAGGTCGACGTGATCGACCTGCGCACCACCTCGCCGCTGGATGAGGAAACGATCCTCGAGAGCGCCGCTCGCACGGGGCGCGTGGTGGTGGTCGACGAAGCGAATCCGCGTTGCTCTATCGCGACCGACATCTCCGCGCTGATTGCGCAGCGCGCGTTTCACTCGCTGAAGGCGCCGATCGAAATGGTCACCGCGCCGCATACGCCCACGCCGTTTGCCGGCGTGCTCGAAGACATGTATATCCCGTCGGCGCAGCAGATCGCCGAAGCCGTTCTGAAAGTGAGAGGTTAAGCGATGCCGATTCATATGATCACGATGCCCAAATGGGGCTTGTCGATGGAGCAGGGGCAAGTCAACGGCTGGCTCAAGAACGTCGGCGACAAGGTGGCGAAAGGCGACGAAATACTCGACGTGGAGACCGACAAGATTTCGTCCGGCGTCGAGTGCGCGTTCGACGGCATCTTGCGGCGGCAGGTCGCGCAAGAGGGCGACACGCTGCCGATCGGCGCATTGCTCGCCGTGGTGGCCGACGCGCAAACGCCGGACGCGGAAATCGACGCGGCGGTGGAAGCGTTCCAGCGCGACTTCGTGCCGGCCAGCGCGGAAGCGGGCGAGAGCGGCCCGCAACCGGAGAAGGCGCAAATCGGCGGGCGCACCGTGCGCTATCTGAAACTCGGCGAAGGCGGCACGCCCGCGGTGCTGATTCATGGCTTCGGCGGCGATCTGAACAACTGGTTGTTCAATCACGCGGACCTCGCCGCGCATCGCACCGTATGGGCGCTCGATTTGCCGGGCCACGGCGAGTCCGGCAAGGCGGTCGAAACAGGCAGCGCCGATGAACTCGCGGACAGCGTGATCGCGTTCCTCGACGATCGCGGCATCGACAACGCGCATCTGATCGGGCATTCGATGGGCGCGCTGGTCGCGATGACGGTGGCGGCGAAAGCACCGCAACGCGTCGCTTCGCTGGCGTTGATCGCGGGCGCGGGGCTGGGCGAGGAGATCAACGGCGACTACCTCGCCGGCTTTGCCGAGGGCAGCAGCCGCAATGCGCTCAAGCCGCATCTGATGAAACTCTTTGCCGACCCGGCGCTCGTCACGCGCCAACTGGTGGAGGATATCGTCAAGTACAAGCGGCTCGAAGGTGTGAACGACACGCTGCGCAAGATCGCATCCGAGGCTTTCGACGGCAACGTGCAGCGCACGCGCTATCGCGACCGGCTCGCTCAGCTTGCGCCTCGCACGCTGGTGATCTGGGGCGCCGACGATCAGATCATTCCGGCCGCGCATGCGCAAGGCCTGGAGGGCGACATTCGCGTCCATGTGCTCGAAGGCAAGGGGCATATGGTGCAGATGGAAGCGGCCTCCGAGGTCAATCGCCTGCTCGACGATTTTCTGGGACGTTGATCATGAGCGCCGCACTGCATGGCGATAGCGTTACCGCGCTCGGTCAGCACGGCAAGCGCAGCGGCGAGAAGCTCGCGCGGATTCCGGTGAAGATCGTGCCGGTGTCCGACGGCGAAGTCTTGCCGAAGCCCTCGTGGCTGCACGCGAAACCGATGATGAGCGAGACGGTGGCCGGCATTGCGGCGGTCTTGCGCGAACACCGCTTGCATTCGGTTTGCGAGGAGGCGATGTGTCCGAACATCGGCGAGTGTTTCGCGCAACGCACGGCCACCTTCATGGTCATGGGCGGCATCTGCACGCGGCGTTGTGCGTTTTGCGACGTCGCGCACGGCCGCCCCGCGCCGCTCGATGACGAGGAGCCGCAACGCCTCGCCCATGCGGTCGCGGCGCTCGGCTTGCGCTATGTCGTCGTGACCTCGGTGGATCGCGACGACTTGCGCGACGGCGGCGCCGCGCATTTTGCGCGCTGCGTCGCGTTGTTGCGTGAGCGCATGCCGGGCATCCGGGTCGAAGTGCTGACGCCGGATTTTCGTGGCCGTGTCGAGCGGGCCTTGGCCGCGCTCTCGCAAGCGTGGCCGGATGTCTTCAATCACAACCTCGAAACGGTGCCGTCGCTGTATCGGGCGGCGCGCGCCGGCGCGGATTACCGCGGCTCGCTGCAATTGCTGGCGCGTGTGAAAGAGGCGAACGCGTCGGTATTGACGAAGTCGGGTTTGATGGTCGGCCTTGGAGAAGCCGACGACGAATTGCTCGACACGATGCGCGATTTACGCGCGCATCGTGTCGATATTCTGACTCTCGGCCAGTACCTCGCGCCGTCGCGTTTTCATCTGCCGGTGCGCCGGTATGCGACGCCCGAGCAGTTTGCCGCGTGGCGCGGGGCGGGTTTGAAGATGGGCTTTCGCGAGGTGGTGGCCGGTCCGCTGGTGCGGTCCTCGTATCATGCGGACCGGGTGGCGGACGCGGCTAGCCATGCGTTGATTCGCGAGCAGGCATGAGCCTGGGTCGGGCGCGCCATGTCGCTACCTGGTTTGCGCGCCCGGCACGAGGCGAATGCGTTTTTCGGCGGCGGCTTCCACTGCCGCGCGCGAATAGAGCAAGGGAAAGTACTCGCCGTTGAGCCACATCGTCGCGAGGTCGCGATAGTGCGGACTGTCGGGATCGCCGGATTCGCCCGGCAGATTCACCGCGCGCGAGTTGTCCCAGTTGCCCACGTCGACGATCACGCGAAACGACGGTCCGTTGGTTTGCCGGAAGTCGCTCGCGCGATACGTCGACTGGTTCGGCGTGTACGCGCTGCCGCCCTTGCCGGTGGGGCCGACGTTGAGCTTCGCGCGCATGTCCGCGTCGACCAGATCGGCGAGCGGATGCGCGTTCAGGTTCGTTTGCAGCTTGCCCCATTGCCATTGGCCCGCATCCGCGCCTTGCAGGCTCACCATCTCCGCGTAGGCGTCGCGCAGGCTCGCCAGCAGCACGGCGTCGCGCTTCGTCGCCGCGTTCTCACCGAAGCGCGTCTCGGGATGCTCCAGCGAATCGAGCATGACGGCGGTATCGGGCGCGGCGAACGCCGCCGCCGCGGCCTTCGGCAACACGGCTTGCTTGAAGGCGCGGCCCAGGTGACGGCTGAGCCAGATTTCTTCCAGCGCGGCTTGCGGGGAGTCGGCGCGCATCTGCGCGTCCCAACCCTTCAGCATCGCGAGCGCGGCGCGCGTGTCCGGGTCGTCGCTGGACAGCGGTGCGACGAGCGCAACCAGCCGGCGAGCCGGGATCGATTCGATATCGTTTTGCAAACGCTCGGAATCCTCGATCGACACCTTCGGCAGCGCCTTCAACACTTCGTCGATGCGTTGATGCCGCGAGCCGTTGGTCCATTCGAAGCCGAGCTTGCGCTCGCCATACGAATAGCCGGCCGGCAGATTCATCTCGTTCGACGTGGTGAAGTAGCCGTCGGGCGGATCGTAGGCCGAGGGCATCTCATCGCGCGGCCAGAAGCCGGCCCATTCGTAGCGGCCGTCGCCCGGCACCGGCATCAGGCCGTCCCAGTTGGGGCGCTTCGGCGCGAGACCGCTCGGCACCCAGCCGATGTCGCCGTGCGTATCCGCATACACCTGATTGACGGTCGGCGCGCCCCAGGTCGAGAGCGCCTGCTTGAACTGCGTGAAATTTTTCGCGCGCATGTAGCGCACGGAATCGAAATACGGCGACATGCCCGGCGCGAGCCACGCGGTGCGCACGGCGAATGCGCGATGTTTCGCGTCCTCGGTATAGATCACCGGACCGTGCCGCGTGAACGCGAGATCGGCGACGACGGGCGCGCCGCCCCGCACGTCAATCGTCTCGCGCACGACGCGCATCGGCTCCCAGCGATCCCGATAGCGGTATTGACGCGGATTCGCCGGATTCAATTCGTAGACGTACAGGTCTTCCTGATCGATGTTGAAGATCGTCAGGCCGAACGCGATCGCGCCGTTATGTCCGATCGACACGCCTGGCGCGGACGGCTCGCCGCCGCCGATGATGTCGAGCGTCGGCGTGCTGATCTGCTGGATATAACGCAGGCTCGGCGCCGCATACGCGCGGTGCGGATCGTTCGCCATGATCGCGCGGCCCGTCGCCGATTTCGCCGGCGCGATCACCCAGTTGTTGCTGCCTTCCGTCACTTCCTCGGGGTTGTCCGCGGCGGCGATCACGGTGGCCGATGCGTCGGCGCTTTTCAGCGATTCGCGCGTGATGCGCACGCCTTGCGTGGCAAGGGTGAAGACCTTGAGCACATCGTCGGGCAGGCACGGATCGAGTCCTTCCGGGCTATGCGGCTGCCATGCCGGCTGAAGGCCGAAGCGCACCGAATCGGCCGCGAGCGAACTCTTGCAGGCTACCTTCGCGCGCGCGACCTCGCTTGTCAGGTTGCGCGTGAGGCCGTGGCTGCGAATGCGCACGACGTCGTCCGCGGACCACTTCGCGGGCCAGTAGCCGACCTTGCGAAACTCATAGGGCATCTGGTCGGGATGCGCGGCCAGCCAGTCGATATACGCGTTCACGCCGGCGGCAAAGCGCGAGGCCACCGGTTTTGCGTCGGGCCCGTAGCGTTTCCATTCCGCGTTCATGTCGCCGCGATAGAGAAAGAGACGCGCGGCTTTGTCCTGTTCGACGTAGGCCGGACCGAACACCTCGGCAAGCTGGCCGAGGCCGCGGCGGCGCCACAGGTCGATCTGGAACAGCCGGTCGCGCGCCGCGTTGAAGCCTTGCACGAAGAACGCGTCGCTTTCGTTCGCCGCGAAGATATGCGGCACGCCCCAACGGTCGATCAGGATGTCCGAGGGTCGAGCGAGGCCTTCGAGGGTGATGGTTTCCACGGGAATCTCAGCGGCGCGCGCGGCATGCGCTGTCGCTGTCAGTGCGGTGAATCCTGCGTATGCGATGAGCGCGATGATCTTGCGGGCCGGCTGCATGTTTCCTCCATGTTGTTGCAGTCCCGCCATTCAAAGCCAATTGCACGCGATCCGTCAACACGCCAGGACTTTGGGAATCGCGGACGCGGCACGCCCGTCACTCTGCTATCCGTGAATCGACGAAGCCTGATGTGATGAAGTGGCCGTGACCGTCACGGCTCACTCATCTGGCATGCCTCTTTCGCCGATACGACGAAAATTTCCTTGCTTGACCCGACGGCCACGCGTGACGCTGTTGTGATCTTTACTTCATGATTCTGGTGCGCCAATCACATTTCATCGTTGCAATACGGGCTTTCCCGGTAGCGATGTAACAATCGGCTCGCAGCGCTTGTTATGATTCTCCCAATCGTTGTAGCATAGACGCGAACCAAATCTGTCGGCCGCTGTTGTGCGTCGCGTCACAAATTTCCGGACGTCTCATGCCTGAAGCTCCTTCGTTGTCTTCCTCGGTCATCGCGCTGCGCGGCGGGCCGCTCGTTCATCCGGTGCGCAATCCGGGCACGCCTTTCGACGCATCGTGGCTCGACGGGCTGCGCGTCAACCAGTCCGCGGTCGAACGGCGCACGGCCACGCTCGGCACGCGCCGGACCGTCAAGAAGGATGCGCAGGCGGCGTGGCTGTTGAAGGCCGTGACCTGCATCGACCTCACCACGCTCAATGGCGACGACACCGAAGGGCGCGTGCGCCGCCTGTGCGCGAAAGCGCGTCAGCCGGTGCGCGCCGATCTGCTCGACGCGCTCGGCATCGCGCCGCAGGGCATCACGACGGGCGCGGTGTGCGTTTATCACCGCTTCGTCGCGGCGGCTGTCGATGCGCTCAAGGGCAGCGGCATTCCCGTTGCCGCCGTATCGACCGGTTTTCCGGCCGGGCTGATCCCGCATCCGCTGAAGCTGAAGGAGATCGAGGCTTCAGTGGCGGACGGCGCGATGGAAATCGACATCGTGGTGACGCGCGAACACGTGCTCACCGGCAACTGGCAGGCGCTCTACGACGAAGTGCGCGAGTTTCGCGCCGCTTGCGGCCCCGCGCATCTGAAGACGATTCTCGCGACCGGCGACATCCGCACGCTCTCCAACGTGGCGCGCGCCTCGATGGTCTGCATGATGGCGGGCGCCGACTTCATCAAGACCTCCACCGGCAAGGAGGGCGTGAACGCCACGCTCGATGTGTCGCTCGTCATGGTGCGCATGATCCGCGAGTACCAGGAGCGCACCGGCGTGCCGATCGGCTTCAAGCCGGCGGGCGGCGTGTCGACTGCCAAGTCGGTGCTGTCGTATCAGATATTGATGAAGGAAGAACTCGGCCGCGCGTGGCTCGAACCGGAGCGCTTTCGCATCGGCGCGTCGAGTCTGCTGGCCGATATCGAACGCCAGCTCGAACATCACGTGAGCGGCCGTTATTCCGCTTTCAACCGTCACCCCGTAGCCTGAACACAAGACCGATCCCATGAGCGTAGCCGAGTATTTTTCATCGATGGAGTACGGTCCCGCACCCGAGGACGATCAAGCCGCGCGCGCATGGCTCGCGCAGCACGCAGCGAGCTTCGGACATTTCATCGGCGGCGAGTGGCAGGCGCCGGCCGCTGGCGAGCGCTTCGTGTCGCACGCGCCCGCCACGGGTGAACGGCTCGCCGAGATCGCCCAGGGCGATGCGGCCGATATCGACGCGGCGGTCGCCGCCGCGCGCGCCGCGCAGCCGGGCTGGCTCGCGTTGGGCGGCGCGGGCCGCGCGCGGCATCTGTATGCGCTCGCTCGCATGGTCCAGCGCCATAGCCGGCTGTTCGCCGTGCTGGAGGCGCTCGACAACGGCAAGCCGATCCGCGAGACGCGCGATATCGACGTGCCGCTGGTCGCGCGGCACTTCCTGCATCACGCGGGCTGGGCGCAGTTGCAGGACAGCGAATTCGCGGCTTACGCGCCGCTCGGTGTGGTCGGGCAGATCGTGCCGTGGAATTTCCCCTTGCTGATGCTCGCGTGGAAGATCGCGCCCGCGCTGGCCACCGGCAACTGCGTCGTCTTGAAGCCCGCGGAATACACGCCGCTTACCGCGTTGCTGTTCGCCGAACTCGCGCATCGCGCGGGCTTGCCGGCGGGCGTGCTGAACGTCGTCACCGGCGATGGACGGACCGGCGCGGCGCTCGTCGCGCATCCGCAAGTCGACAAGATCGCCTTTACGGGTTCGACGGAAGTCGGGCGTTTGATTCGCCAGGTCACGGCTGGCTCGGGCAAATCGCTGACGCTCGAACTCGGCGGCAAGTCGCCGTTCATCGTCTTCGACGACGCCGATCTCGACGGCGCGGTCGAGGGCGTGGTCGACGCGATCTGGTTCAACCAGGGGCAGGTCTGTTGCGCGGGCTCGCGCCTGCTGGTGCAGGAAGGCATCGAGGCGCGCTTCATCGCAAAGCTCAAACGCCGCATGCAGACGTTGCGTGCGGGCACCTCGCTCGACAAGAGCATCGATATCGGCGCGATCGTCGATCCGGTGCAGCTCGAACGCATCGAGTCGCTGGTGGAGAGCGGGCGGCGCGAAGGCTGTGCGGTGTGGCAGTCGTCCGATGCGGCGCTGCCCGCGGGCGGCTGCTTCTATCCGCCCACGCTCGTGACCGGCGTGGCGCCGGCTTCCACGCTCGCGCAGGAAGAGATCTTCGGCCCGGTGCTGGTGACGATGAGCTTTCGCACGCCCGACGAAGCGATTGCACTCGCCAACAATTCGCGCTATGGACTCGCCGCCAGCGTGTGGAGCGAAACCATCGGCCGCGCGCTCGACATCGCGCCGCGCCTTCAATGCGGTGTCGTGTGGATCAACGCGACCAACCTGTTCGACGCGGCGGTCGGCTTCGGCGGTTATCGCGAATCGGGCTATGGGCGCGAAGGCGGACGTGAGGGCATTTACGAATATCTGAAACCGCGCGCGTGGCTCAATCTTCCGAAGCGCCGGCCGGTGGAGCGCGCGGCGCATGTCGAGCAACGCGGCGAGCCGTCGAACGTTGCGCTGATCGACCGCACGGCCAAGCTCTTTATCGGCGGCAAGCAGGCGCGCCCGGATAGCGGGTATTCGCTGCCGGTGTACGCGCCGGATGGAACGCCCGTGGGCGAAGTGGGCGAGGGCAATCGCAAGGACATTCGCAACGCGGTCGAAGCGGCACGCGCGGCGCAGAAGTGGTCGCAGGCGAGCACGCATAACCGCGCCCAGGTGCTGTACTACCTGGCGGAAAATCTGGCTGTGCGCGCGGACGAATTCGCGCGGCAGCTCGTCGTGCGAAACGGCGCGACCGAGGCCGCGGCGCGCGCGGAAGTGGAGGTGGCGGTCGCGCGTCTTTTCACCTACGCGGCGTGGGCCGACAAGTTCGACGGCGCCGTGCATACGCCGCCGCTGCGCGGCGTCGCGCTGGCGATGCACGAGCCGCTCGGCGTGATCGGCATTGCGTGTCCCGACGAGGCGCCGTTGCTCGGCTTCGTGTCGCTGGCCGCGCCCGCGCTCGCGATGGGTAATCGCGTCGTGGTGTTGCCGAGCGAGGCGTGTCCGCTCGCGGTCACGGACTTTTATCAGGTGGTCGAGACCTCGGACGTGCCCGGCGGCGTGCTGAACATCGTGACGGGCGAGCGCGCCGCGCTGCTGCCGGCGCTCGCCCGACACGACGACGTCGACGCGCTCTGGTGCTTCGGCAATGCGGCGGATTCGGCTTTGGTGGAACGCGAGTCGATCGGCAACCTGAAGCGGACCTTTGTCGATCATGGGCGCCAGTTCGACTGGTTCGACCCTGCGAGCGAAGGCTTGCCGTTTCTGCGCCAGGCCGTGCAGGTGAAGAACATCTGGATCCCCTACGGAGACTGACCGGGCGTCCCAGGCACTTGAACAACGCGCACGCCAACCAGTAAATGGAGGAGACAACGTGCTGAAGAATCTGGCTCTGCTGAAACACGCCCCTTTCGCAAACGCTCCGCGAGGGACATACGCATGAACGCGCCTCACGAACGAGCGGGACGCGTCGTCATTCTCGGCATCTACGTCACCGATCTGACGTTTCGCGCCGAACGCATGCCGTTGATCGGCGAGACCATCGCCGGCTCGGCGTTCGCGATGGGGCCGGGCGGCAAGGGCTCGAATCAGGCGGTGGCGGCGGCGCGTGCCGGCGCCAAGGTCGTGTTCTGCACCCGCATCGGCAACGACGCGTTCGGCGCGATCGCCCGTGCGACGTGGGCCGCCGAGGGCATCACGGCGCGCGCCTCGGTGATCGACGGCGTGTCCACCGGCGCGGCGCATATCTTCGTCGACGACACCACCGGCATGAACGCGATCATCGTCGCCTCGGGCGCGGCGGGCACCCTGAATGCCGCCGACGTCGACGCGATCGAAGCCGACATCGCCGCCGCGCAAGTGTTCGTCACGCAACTGGAGCAGCCGCTCGCCGCCGCGCGCCGCGGACTCGAGGTCGCGCGCAAGCACGGCGTCGTCACCGTGTTCAATCCGGCGCCCGCGTTGCCGCTCGACGACGGCATCTTCCCGTTGTGCGACTACATCACCCCGAATGAAACCGAAGCCGCCGCGCTCACCGGCGTGCCGATCGCGAACGCCGACGATGCACGCCGCGCCGCCGACGTGCTGCTCGCCAAGGGTGTCGGCACGGTGGTCGTCACGCTCGGCGAGGGCGGCGCGCTGCTGCATTCGGCGACCCAATCGGTGCTCGTGCCCGCGTATCACTGCGGCCGTGTGGTGGAAACGGCCGGGGCCGGCGACGGCTTCACGGGCGGCTTCGCGGCGGCGCTCGCGCGCGGCGACGATGCGATCGCCGCGATGCGTTTCGGCTGCGCGCTCGCGGGCATTTCGGTGACGCGCGCGGGCACCGCGCCGTCCATGCCGACGCTCGATGAAGTGAAGCGGGTACTGAGCCAGTCGGATCAGACCTCACAGGCGCTCTGACCATTCGCGCCGGTTCAAGGAGATCGTCATCATCATGAAGTCCTCGTTGGGGTCCTTGCTCGAGTCCATGTTCGGCGGCGGCAAACCGTTCGCCGACCGGCAACTGAATTTCCTGCTGATCGTCAACGTGCTCGTCGTGCTGGTCGCGACGTGGCTCTCGCGCGGGCAGTTCGTCGATATCGACAATCTGCAATCGATGGGCGGCCAGTTGCCCGAGCTCGGCTTGCTCGCGCTCGGCATCATGCTCTCGATGGTGTCGGGCAATGGCGGGATCGACCTGTCCGGCGTCGGGCTTGCCAATCTGTCGGGCATGGTCGCCGCGTTGGCCGTGCCGCATTTCGTCAACGGCGACGACTCGCCGGTGCTCTATACGGCGCTGTTCTGCTCGATCGTCGTCGTGATGGGACTGCTCGGCGGAATGCTGAACGGCGTGGTGATCGCGTGGCTCAGGCTCACGCCGATTCTCTGCACGCTCGGCACGCAGTTGTTGTTTACCGGCTTCGCGGTGGTGCTCAGCAACGGTGCCTCGGTGCACGTCGACTATGTGGACCCGTTGTCGGCGATCGGTAACGGCACGGTGTTTCAGGTGCCGATCGCGTTCTGCATTTTCATCGCGGCGGTGATCGTGCTGGGATGGCTGCTCAAACGCAGCCCGTTCGGCCTGCGCCTCTATCTGATGGGCACCAATCCCAAAGCCGCGTTCTATGCCGGCATTCCGCGCGCGCGGATGCTGATCACGACCTATGCGATGTGCGGCGTGCTCGCGTCGCTGGCCGGGCTCATCAGCGCGACGCATACGTCCAGCGCGAAATGGGACTACGGCAACTCCTATCTGCTGATCGCGATCCTGATCGCGGTGATGGGCGGCGTGAATCCGGCGGGCGGTCATGGCCGCATCATCTGCGTGTTTTTTGCCGCCACGGTGCTGCAATTTCTGTCGAGCCTGTTCAATCTGCTCGGCGTATCGCAGTTCTTCGGCGATTGCGCGTGGGGTTTTCTGTTGCTGTTGTCGCTGGCGTTCGCGGGCGGTGAGCGGGTGCGGGCGATTTTCGGCTTTGGCGGTGGCGGCGGTGCGGCTGGCGCGAGCGCCGCGCCGAAGCGTTAGCTATCGACCCAACGCCTGCGAACGGTTTCATTCAGTACACGGCGGACAACGAGCCCTGGTTGTCCGCGACCGTGAAGAGGGGCGACATCGAACGATAAAGGAGACATCGCATGAAATTGACTCGACTGGGTGCCGCGCTGGCTACCGGCGCCCTCGCGGTGGGCGTGATCGCCGCCGCGCAGGCGGCAACGAACGAAACGATCGTGACGGTCGTCAAGGTCACCGGCATCAACTGGTTCAACCGGATGGACGAGGGCGTGAAGGAGTTCGCGAAGGAGAACCCCGGCGTGAGCGCGTATCAGACGGGCCCAGGCCGCGCGGACGCGGCCCAGCAGTTGAAGATCATCGAAGATCTGATCGCGAAGAAAGTCACGGCGATCGCGGTGGTCCCCTACGATCCGCCCACGCTCGAACCGGCGCTGAAGAAAGCGATGGATCGCGGCATCAAGGTGGTCACGCACGAGGCCGACAACGCGAAGAACACGATGGTCGATATCGAGGCGTTCGACAATACCGCCTACGGCGCCGGCCTGAACGAGCGCCTTGCCTCGTGCATGCACAGCGACGGCAAGTGGGCCGTGCTGGTCGGTTCGCTCGGCAGCCGTTCGCAGGTGCAGTGGGCGGACGGCGGCATCGGCAACGCGAAGGGCAAGTACCCGAAGATGAACCTGGTCGAACCGAAGCTCGAAACGAATAACGACGGCGAGCGCGCCTATGAAGTCGCGAAGGAAGTGCTGCGCAAGCATCCCGACCTGAAGGGCTTTCAGGGCTCGTCGTCGCTGGACGTGATCGGCATCGGCCGCGCGGTCGAGGAAGCCGGCATGCAGGGCAAGATCTGCGTGTACGGCACCGGCTTGCCGACCGAGGCGGGCAAGTTCCTCGAAAGCGGCGCTATCAACGGCATCGCGTTCTGGGACCCCAAGCTCGCGGGCGAGGCGATGAACAAGGTCGCCAAGATGCTGGTGGACGGCAAAACCGTCGAGAACGGCGCCGATCTCGGCATTCCGGGCTACACCAAGGTTACCGTCGCGAAGGGACCGGGCAAGGGGATCATCGTGCGCGGCCAGGGTTGGGTGAACGTCGACAAGTCGAACTACAAGCAGTATCCGTTCTGATTCCGCTTGTGTCCGTTGCTTCATGTGTCACGGCGTGCCCCGGTGGGCACGCCTCAACTTGCGGCTCGCCATCATGAATCAAGACGTATCGTCATCCGTACAGCCTGAAGCGTCGCGGCCTTTCCTGCAGGTCGCCGGCGTACATAAGCGGTTCACCGGCGTGCATGCGCTGCGCGGCGTGAGCCTGTCGTTCGAGCGCGGGCAGATTTATCACCTGCTCGGCGAGAACGGCTGCGGCAAGAGCACGCTGATCAAGATCATTTCCGGCGCGCAGCCGCCAGATGAAGGCGAGCTCGTGATCGAAGGCGTGCGGCATGCGCGGCTCTCCGCGCTCGAAGCGCTCGCCGCGGGCATCGAAACCGTCTATCAGGATCTGTCGCTGCTGCCCAACATGAGCGTGGCCGAAAACGTCGCGCTGACTTCCGAACTGGCTTTGCATGAAGGCCGGCTCGCCCGCACCTTCGACCGGCGCGAATTGGCGCGCACGGCGGCCCGCGCGCTAGAAGCGGTCGGCTTGCCCGGCGACGCGGAGTTTCAGGCGACGCTCATCGAACAGTTGCCGCTCGCAACGCGCCAACTCGTCGCGATTGCACGCGCGATCGCCAGCGAGGCGAAGTTCGTCATCATGGACGAACCCACGACCTCGCTCACGCAAAAAGAAGTGGACAACCTGATTGCCGTGCTCGCCAATCTGCGCGCGCAGGGCGTGACGGTGCTGTTCGTGAGCCATAAGCTCGACGAGTGCTACGCGATCGGCGGCGAAGTAATCGTGCTGCGCGACGGACAGAAAATGGCGCAAGGCCCGATCGCGCAATTCACGAAAGCGCAGATCAGCGAGTTGATGACGGGGCGCCATCTGTCGAACGAACGTTATCGCGAGGGCGGGCTAGGGCAAGACGTCGTGCTCGACGTGCGCGCTTTTACGCGCGCCGGCCAGTTCAGCGACGTGTCGTTTCGCCTGCATGGCGGGGAAATTCTCGGCATCACTGGTCTGCTCGACTCGGGGCGCAACGAACTCGCGCGGGCGCTCGCGGGCGTCGCGCCGGCGCAGTCAGGGCAGGTGGTGCTCGACGGCAGGCGCATTGCATTGCGCACGCCGTCGGATGCGAAACGCCATCGCATCGGCTATGTGCCGGAAGACCGCCTGAACGAAGGGCTGTTTCTCGACAAGCCGATCCGCGACAACGTGATTACCGCGATGATTTCCAGCTTGCGCGACCGCTTCGGCCAGATCGACCGCGCGCGGGCGCAGGCGCTCGCGGAACAGACCGTGAAGGATCTGCAGATCGCGACGCCCGGCGTCGACAAGCCGGTGCAATCGCTGTCGGGCGGCAACCAGCAACGCGTGCTGATCGGCCGCTGGCTCGCGATCGATCCGCGCGTGCTGATCCTGCACGGACCGACGGTCGGCGTCGATGTCGGATCGAAGGACATCATCTACCGCATCATGCAGCGGCTGTCGCAACGCGGCATCGGCATCATTCTGATCAGCGACGACTTGCCGGAACTGCTGCAAAACTGCGACCGCATCCTGATGATGAAGAAAGGACGCGTCGCGAGCGAATACCGCGCCGACGAACTGAGCGAAGCCGATCTGTATCACGCGCTGCTTTCCGAAGCGGCATAGAGGACGCCCCACCCATGAACTCGCGCCTGAATCCGCGCATGAACCAGCCCATGACCACCCCGACCGTTGCCGAAGTCGCTCCCGAGGTCAAACCGCCGAGCCTGCGGACCCGGCTCGCGCGCAATCCCGAATGGTTTACGGTCGCGCTCATCGTGCTGACGTGCCTGCTGGTCGGCGCGATCAATCCGCGCTTCTTCCAGTTGGCGACGCTGTTCGATCTGTTGCACTCGGCCACCACGATGTCGCTGTTCGCGCTCGGCACGCTCGTCGTGCTGGCGTCGGGCGGCATCGACGTGTCGTTCACCGCGATCGCCGCGCTCACCATGTACGGCATCACCAAGGCCGTGTTCGCGTGGTGGCCCGACGCGCCGTTTGCGCTGATCCTGATCACCGGCGCGCTCGGCGGCGTGATGCTCGGCGTGGTGAACGGGCTGCTCGTGCACCGGTTGAAGGCGCCTTCGCTGATCGTCACGATCGGCACGCAGTATCTCTATCGCGGCATGTTGCTGACGTTCATCGGCACGACGTTCTTCATGAACATTCCGCACAGCATGGATCATTTCGGCCGCATTCCGCTGTTTTTCTATCACACGGCCGACGGGCTGCGCGCGGTGCTGCCGGTTTCGGTGCTGGCGCTGGTGGCGGCGGCGTTCGTCACATGGTGGCTGCTGAACCGGACGATGATGGGGCGCGGCGTCTATGCGATGGGCGGCAGTCTCGCGATTGCGGAGCGGCTCGGCTACAACCTGCGCGCGATCCATCTGTTCGTGTTCGGCTATACGGGCATGCTCGCCGGTATCGCCGGCATTCTGCACGTGTCGAACAACCGGCTCGCGAATCCATTCGATCTGGTTGGATCGGAACTCGATGTGATCGCCGCGGTGATTCTCGGCGGCGCACGCATTACGGGCGGCACGGGTACGGTAGTCGGCACCTTGCTCGGCGTGGTGCTCGTGACGTTGATCAAGAGCGTGCTGATACTGGTCGGCGTGCCGAGCACCTGGCAGAAGGTGATCATCGGCGCATTCATTCTGATCGCGGGGACGCTGTTCGCGTTGCAGCGCAAGCGCTGAATTGTGACGCTGCGCGGCCTGCGCGCTTATTTGCGCTGGCGCAGCGCCTGGCCTTTCTCGGTGATGATCGAATCGAAGTCGTCCACTTGCGAGAAGCGCACCGCCTTCACCACGCCGAACTTGCTTTCGTCCACCACCAGATGCCGTTCGACGGCGCTCGCCATCGCCGCCTGTTTCAGCGCGACTTCGTGAAAATTCCAGCAGGTGACGCCGCGTGCGGCGTCCACGCCGCCCGCGGAAATAAAAGCCTTGTTGATCCCCATGCGGCGCAGCATCTCCAGACTCTCCTCGCCCGCGAATGAGTCGGACGAAGGCACATAGACGCCGCCCAGCAGGATCATTCGCACATTCGGCTTGCGCCGCAGAATCTCGGCGACGTTCAGCGAATAGCACACCACGGTGACATGGCGTTCGACCGGAATCAGCCGGGCAAGCGTGGTGAGCGTCGTGCCGCAGTCGATGAACAGGGTTTCGTTGTTGCCGATCAGCCCCGCCGCAATCGCGGACGCTTCGGCCTTGGCCTGCGCGAAATGGTCTTTTTCTTCTTCGAGTGAATAGCCGGCGGTGTTCGGTACGTCAGTGGCGCTGACGATATAGCCGCCGAGATACGTGAAGCGTTCCGGGCTGCCCGCGATGTCGCGCCGGACAGTCATCTCCGATACGCCCAGCAGGCTGGCGGCGTCGCGCAGACGCATCACGTTTTGCTTGCCTAGCGCGTCGCCGAGGACGCGGAGGCGGTCGGGTTTCAGCATGGAGGTCCTGTCGCGCGGTGCGGTTCGCGCAGTTGGCGCAGTTGGAATTGGCGTTATGTTTTGTTCGACTTGCTGAAAGAATTATAACAAGAGCTCGCCTGCGCGGCGAGCCTGGATTGAAGGTGCTCCGGTGGCGATGCGGTCCCGCTGCTTCGTTGCAAACGGGACCGCCGCGCATGGCGCGATCACGGCGTTCAGTCGAAATCGAATACGTCGAAAATCGAACGCTTCTTTCGTTTATGTCCCTGATAGCCGCTTCGGTGATCGTCATACGAGCGGTGGCCTTCGTATCGCGGCTCACGCTCGCGGTGGTCACGGTGATCGCGGTGATCGCGGTCATCGTCCCGGCTCACGCGCGCGCTAGTCGGCGCTTCGTGGCTTTCCGCATCCTGCGCGATCAGCTTGTCGAGTTCGCCGCGATCGAGCCATACGCCCCGGCAGTTCGGGCAGTAGTCGATTTCGATCGAGCGGCGCTCGGTCATCAGCAGGTCGGTTGTCTTGCAAACGGGGCATTTCATCATGTCGCTCCTCAAAAGTACCAAGAACATCGAACGTCAAACATGGCGGGCCGTTCGATTCGGGGGCGGCCTCCGGCGATAGTCCGGCCAGATCGATCGAGCCGCCCTTCATGCGCGGGCGCAATGCCCGCGCTCAGTGCACGCCTCACTGCTTCGCCACGGCGGCTCGCTTCGCGTGCGCCCGGCGCGTCAGCATGTTCATCGCCTCGACGAACGCGGAGAACGCCATCGCCGCGTAGATGTAAGCCTTCGGGATGTGCGAACCGAAGCCTTCCGCGATGAGCGCCATGCCGATCACGAGCAGGAAGCTCAACGCGAGCATGACGATCGTGGGATTGCGATCGATGAAGCGCGAAAGCGGATGCGCGGCGAACAGCATGGCCATGACCGCGGCAATCACCGCGACGAACATGATCGGCACATGCTCGGTCATGCCGACCGCGGTGATGATGCTGTCCACCGAAAACACGATGTCGAGCACCAGAATCTGGCTGATCGCGGCCCAAGCGGTCATTTGAACCACCTTGCCCGCCGCGCCCTGTGCCTCGTCGGCGGGGGCGACGTGATGGTGCATTTCACGCGTGGCTTTCCAGACCAGGAACAGGCCGCCGCCGAGCAGGATCAGATCGCGCCAGGAAAAGCCGTGGCCGAAGAGCGTGAGGGCAGGCTGGGTCAACTGCGCGATCCACGCGACGGTGCCGAGCAGGGCCAACCGCAGCACGAGCGCAAGCATGATGCCGATGCGCTGCGTGCGTGCGCGCTGCGCTTCGGGCAGCTTGTTGCTGAGAATCGAAATGAAGATCAGGTTGTCGATGCCGAGCACGACTTCCATCACGACCAGCGTGAGAAGCGCCGCCCATGCAGCGGGGTCGGTAACGAGTGCGAGTAGATAGTCCATGGGAATAGGTGATTGAGGTTAAGGAGAATGACGCCGGAATTCGTTGATGATCCGCGTTTTCGTGGTTCGGATAAACCAGTGTTACCCTGAGCGATACATCGTTTTTCCCGAAGACTGTTCACCATGCTCAATTACCGCCATCTCTACTATTTCTGGATCGTCGTGAAGGAGGGCGGTTTCGCGCGCGCGGCCGAACGTCTCGGCATGGCGGTGCAGACGATCAGCGCGCAAGTGCGCGAACTCGAAAAATCCATTGGGCGCCAGTTGCTGAAGCCGGCCGGGCGCGGCGTCACGATGACCGAAGCAGGGCAGGCCGCGTTTAGCCGCGCGGAGCAGATTTTTCAGCTCGGTGAGGCGCTGCTCGACGAGATGCGCGAGGCGGGCGGCGAGCGTGTCGCGCGGCTCGCGGTGGGTCTGTCCGACGGCATCTCGAAGCTCGCGGCGCACGCGTTGCTCGCGCCGGTGCTCGGCACGCCTTCGCTCAGGCTGCTATGTCATGAAGGCGAACACGCGCAATTGCTGTCGGAACTCGCGCTGCATCGGCTCGATCTCGTGCTGGCCTGCCAGCCCGCGCCGCACAACGCGGACCTGCGCGTCGTGAGCCAGCGCCTCGTGGGCTCGCCGGTCGACTGGTACGGTCCCGCGGAAATCGTTCGCAAGTCGACTCGCGCCGGTTTTCCGCACTGTCTGTCCGAGGTGCCGGTGCTGCTGCCGACCGGCCATGGCGCGTTGCGCGCGCGGCTCGAACGCTGGTTCGAAACCGAAGGCATCCGGCCGCGGATCGCCGGAGAATTCGAGGACAGCGCGCTCATGGCGGTGTTCGCCGCGCGAGGTCTCGGCGTGTTCCCGCTCGCGGAGTTGGGCGCGGACGATGTGTCGCTGCTGCGGGGACTGCGCCCGCTGGGCCGTGCGGAAGGCGTGATCGAGGAGATTCACGCAATCCGCTCGCGGCGCGGGCAGCATCATGCGCTCGCGTCGCAGGTGATTGCCGCCGCGCGTGCGTAGGCGGCTCAAGAGGCCCCGTTCGACTAACCGTTGATCTCGAACGAGCGCATGCGCCGCTCCAGCTCGCCTATATCGACCGACGACGCGAGGAACGCATTACGGCGGCTATGTTCCGCGCGTTCGAGCAAATTGCGCAGCATCCTGGCAAGATAGGCGAGCATGGTGTACTCCGATAATCGATGCGGTCTGGAGTGAATCCACCGCCGCGAATCGCGGGCAGCCGTTCAACTCAACTGCCGTACCTAAGCATCGACCATGCGCGCTTTACACGAGCCTTGACTGGAACGCGTTGCGGCTTCCAGTGGCGATGCGAGGGGGAAAGTGTCGTTTATTCGACGACGTTCATTGAGCAAATAGTTCGGGCGCGACAGACAGCGCGGCTTGACGCTCCGCGTATCCGTCAGCGCCATCGCGCGGCATCAGTTCCGCTCGATCACCACTTCGAGGTATTCGCTCGGCAGCACGAGCGTGGCGTCGCCGGAACGATTGCGGCTTTCCATGAGCGAGAGCAGATCCTGGGTCAACGCGGCCTGTTGCGCCGCATCGAGCGCGCCGAACGTCCTGTTCATCGGACCGTAGTAGGTGCGGAACACTTCGAGCCAGTGGGCCGGCGACAGATAGCGGAAGACGAACTCGCGGCTCGTCGTGCGAACGTCCCGCGCGGTTTCGCCGAACAGTTCCGCGAGCCGGGCCTGCGTGCCCCACAGTGCCGGCGATTTGACGCCCGGCGCGGGCGGTATGTATTTGCCGATCATCCTGAACACCTGGCCGATAAAGCTATCGGGCGTCCAGTTCGCGAGGCCGATTCTCCCGCCGGGTTTGCAGACGCGCGCGAGTTCGCTCGCGGCCTGCTCCTGATTCGGCGTGAACATCACGCCGAAGGTGGACATCACGACATCGAACGATTTGTCCGCAAACGGCAGGCTTTCGGCGTCCGCTTGCTGGAACCGGATCGTGTGGCCTTCCGCTTGCGCGCGCGTGCGCCCGGCTTCGAGCAGCGACGAGACGTAGTCGGTGGAGGTCACGTCGCACCAGCGGCGTGCGGCGGCAAGCGTTGCATTGCCGTTGCCGGCGGCGACGTCGAGCACGCGGCTGCCGGCGCGCAGATCGAGCGCCTCGCACAACTGTTCACCGACGATCTGCAAGGTGGTGCCCACCACGGCATAGTTGCCCGAGGACCAGGCGGCTTGCTGACGGCTCTTGAGCGCGGCGAGATCGACGGCGGGCGAGGAAGAAGTGACTGTGGACATGGCTGTACTTCCTGTTAAGCATGGAGTGGAAATGTTCCGCGGTGCATCGCGTCGCATGGCGCGGCAATGCACGCGCCGTGCGGCCGCTATTCGGCGATCGTGATACCCGAACCGCCCATTTCCTTCGGCACGTCCTTCATTTTCGGCAAGCCGTCCTTCATGCGCAGCCTGGTGTGCTCGTAGTGAACATGCACGCCGGGTTCGTAGGGAAACTGTGGAATGGACGCTGCATACACGTCGGTGAGTCCCATGCCGGGGTGTTCGGTGAAGAGGTGACCGCCGCACGTCTTGCACCACTTCCGATAACTGTTCGGCGTTTTGTTGTAAGTGCCGATGTTGTCCGCGCCCTGCGTGATGCGCACCGCTTCCGGTTGCCACAGCGTGAACGCATTGACGGGTCCGGCCGACCAGCTTCGGCATGAATCGCAATGGCAATAGCCCATTCCGGCCGGCTCGCCGCTCACCGTGAATTGAACCGCGCCGCAAAAACAGCCGCCCTCGTAAGTGCTTTCATTGCTCATGAGATGTCTCCTTGATGGTTTGCATTGCATGTGCCGCTACTGTCGCCGGGTGCCTGATTCGCGCGTTGTTGCGCGTTCAGGTGGGTGCTAGTATCTGCTCGTAGTTCATATCGTTGAATGACCAGGCGTCCAGATCTCTTGCGCGGAACGCCGGGATTGACGGACGCTGTTCATGGATGCGCTTTCCGACGTTCTTCGCGTTGTGCGGCTCAATGGTGCGGTCTACCTCAACGGAGACTTCACGACCCCGTGGTGCCTGTTTGGCCAGGCGGATTCGGCCCTCTGCGACGCCTTTCTGCCGGGCTCGCAACGCGTGATTTCATTCCATCTCATCACCGAGGGCAGTTGTTCGGCGCGACTCGCCAGCGACCCCGCATCCGTCATTCATCTCAAGGCCGGTGAACTGCTGGTGGTGCCGCAAGGCGAGGCGCATGTTTTCGGCAGCGCCCTCGATCTCTCCCCCGAGCTGGCAGGACCGCTTCTCGCGATCCAGATGGAGACGACACCGGGCCAGGTGATGACGCTCTCCTATGGCGGCGGCGGAGCGCCGACGCGGGTCGTATGCGGCTTTCTCGCTTGCGACGATACGTTGGGCAATCCGCTGCTGTCCTCGCTGCCGAGGCTCTTCAAAGTCGACATGCGCAACGATCCTCATTCGGCGTGGCTCGAATCGTCGCTTCGATTCGCTGTCGGCGAGGCGGCGCAGTGGCGCGCGGGCAGCGCGATCGTTCTTGCGAGGCTGTCGGAACTGCTGTTCGTCGAAGCGGTGCGCCGCTGTATCGACGCCTTGCCGGCGGACCGCAAGGGCTGGCTCGCGGGTGTGCGCGACCGCTTCGTCGGGCCCGCGCTATCGCTGCTTCATGCGCAACCGGCGTATTCGTGGACCGTCGACGAACTCGCGCGAAGAGTGGGGCTGTCGCGCTCCGCATTGGCGCAACGGTTCACCGATCTGTTGGGTCAGCCGCCCATGCAGTACCTGGCGCGCTGGCGTTTGCAGCTCGCCTCGCACGAACTGCTGGACGGCGCCAAATCGCTCGCCGCGCTGGCGGAGCAGGTCGGCTACGACTCCGAGGCGGCGTTCAATCGCGCATTCAAGCGCGAGTTCGGTATGCCGCCGGCCGCATGGCGAAAGAGCCATGTGACGCCAAACGATAGCGCGCCCGCCAATGCGCCGGGAGCGATCGGCGAGACGACGGCCGTATAGGGAAAGTACGCACGCGCGCATGCGGTACTCACGATCACGATCACGATAGGAATACCGTGCGTGCGGTTTGCGTCACATCGCATGGCGGGCGTTGGCTATCCGTGGCGCATGACAACTAAGTGGAAACCAGGTGGACCCGCGCGAACGCGCAAACCGCGCGCAACATTTCTGTTGCCCTCGTCAGCACGGTGGTCTACAAATCTAATCGACCGACCGCTCGCCTGCGCGACATCGCATGCGGAAACAGAAGATTCGGCAATGCAGCATCCGCGTCGCCGCCGCGCGCGGCCACCCTCGATCATTCATTCACTCCAAGGTGCTCCATGCGCCCAGATCCCACGTTCCACGCATCGCCGAAACTCGCGATGGATGCGCCGGCGGAAGACTACGCCTACACGGTGTTGCTGAGTCCCGACTTCTCGCAGCCGGACATGCTCGCCGTCCTCGACGTGAAGCCGGATTCGCCCACTTACAGCCAGGTGGTGCATACGGTGCCCATGCCGAACAAGGGCGACGAATTCCACCACTTCGGATGGAATGCTTGCTCGTCGGCGCTGTCCCCGCTAACGGGCCACGCTTTCCTCGAACGGCGCTACCTGATCATTCCGGGCATGCGTTCCTCGCGCATCTATATCGTGGACACCAAGCCTCATCCGACCCAGGCGCGAATCCACAAGATCATCGAACCGGAGGAGATCTTTCGCAAGACGGGCTACTCGCGTCCGCACACGGTTCATTGCGGTCCCGAAGGCATTTATGTCAGCACGCTCGGCGGCGGCGGAAAGGACGGCACCGACGGCCCGCCCGGCATCTTCATCATGGACTGCGAGACGTTCGACGTGCTCGGCCGCTGGGAGATCGATCGAGGGCCGCAGGAGAAACACTACGATTTCTGGTGGAATCTGCCGCGCGACTACATGGTGTCGAGCGAGTGGGCGTTGCCGCCGCAATTCGAGAACGGCATCGTGCCCGAGGATCTGCTGTCGAACAAATACGGGCACCGCATTCACTTCTGGGACCTGCGCGCGCGCCGCAACGTGCAGACCATCGATCTCGGCGCGAATCATCAGATGGCGCTGGAAGTGCGGCCCGCGCATGACCCCAGCCGCGAATATGGCTTCATCGGCGTCGTGGTCGACACGACCAACCTGGAAGGCTCGATCTGGACGTGGTGGCGCGAGGACGGGCAATTCCACATCGAAAAGACCGCGACGATTCCGCCCGAGCCGGCGGCCGCGGACGAGCTTCCACCGTTGCTGCAAGGCTTCGGCGCGGTGCCGCCGCTCGTCACCGATATCGATCTGTCGATCGACGACAAGTTTCTGTACGTCGCCTGCTGGGGAACCGGCGAGATGCGTCAATACGACGTGACGGAGCCGCGCAAGCCGAAGCTCGCGGGTTCGGTTCGCATCGGCGGGATCGTGCGGCGCGCGCCGCACCCGAACGGCAAGACCTTCGCGGGCGGCCCGCAGATGGTCGAGATCAGCCGCGACGGCAAGCGCGTCTACTGGACCAATTCGCTGTACTCCACGTGGGACGACCAGTTCTATCCGAACGGCGTGCCCGCGGCGCAAGTGATGGCGCGCGCCGAACCCGGCGGCGGCCTCGCGCTGGCCGAAGAATACTGGGTGAACTTTCCCGACGGCTACCGGGCTCATCAGATCCGGCTCGAAGGCGGCGACTGCTCGACCGATTCGTTCTGTTATCCGTCGGTGGGTACTTGATGGCGAATAGCTGGCCGCAGGCCGGCCTGTGGCTGGCCGTGGTGGCGAGCGGTCTCTATCACGGCGTCAATCCGGCGATGGGGTGGCCGCTCGCGGTGTCGAGCGGCTTGATGGAGCGGCGCGCCCGCGCGCTGCTCGCCACGCTGCTGTATCTCGCGGCCGGGCACGTGCTGGCGATGTTCCTCGTGATGCTGCCGTTCGCCATGCTCGCGATGCTGCTCGCGTGGCAACGCGAGATTCAGATCGGCGCGAGCGTGCTCGTCATCGGCTTCGGCGTGGGCCTGCTGATCTGGCGGCGTCATCCGCGCGTGCTTGCGCGAATTCCGCCGTCGCGGCTCGCGCTGTGGTCCTTCGCGGTCGCCATCGCGCACGGCGCGGGACTCATGCTCGTGCCGGTCTACCTCGGCCTGTGCCGCGCTGACGACATCGATCGCGGGCACCGCGCCGCGCAGGCGTTGATGCAGAGTAATCTGACGATGGCGCTCGCGGTCTCCGGCGTGCATGCCGCCGCGATGATCGTGGTCGGCGGGCTGATCGCCTGGCTGGTCTACCGCTATCTCGGGCTGAAGTTCGTCTCACGAAGCTGGTTCAACCTGGATGCGTTCTGGGCCTCCAGCCTCATCGTGGTCGGCCTGCTCGCCCTGGTGTTGAATGCGGCGTTGCCGGGCGCCGAGCACGGCTGAAGGGCGACGGCCCGCAACGGCCCAGCTCATCGCTTCACGCCTTGAATCTCGACTTGCGCGGCCTGGGCTCGACGCCCACGCGCGGATCGCGCGCGAGCACGAGCTTGGTCAGATGGTCCGCGATCGACTCGAACGCCGGATCGTCTTGCGGCACATAGAGCCATTTGCGCAACACCGGATGCGGCCGCAACGCGGGCATGTCGTTGATGAGCGCGGCGTGGCGTTCTTGCGATGTGCATACGAGCAAGCCGTTCCAGGGCTTGGCGCGATCGGCGGCGACCAGACACAACTGGCCGTCGATATACGCGGCATCGGAGCCGAACATTCGCTTGCGAAGGTAGGTTGCATCGCGCTCGAATGCGTCGAAGATCCAGACGAGCGAGTTTCTGATCGAAGAAGGCATGGGCGTGGAGTCGATAGTGGCCGAAGCGTGGCCGAAGCGCGGCCAAAGCAGGCATGAGCCTGCATGATAAAACGCGCGACGCTTCACGCGACTCCCGTCGTGTTGCTCGTTCGCGCGCCGCTCATCGAATCCGGTCGGTGACGCGGCCGGTGAATTTCCATCCGCGGTCCTGTGTCCAGACGTAGGCAAAGCCGCTCGGGCCGTCGATGAACACGGTCATCGGCTCGCTCGCGGCACGCTTTTCCTTGAGACGCGATGCGCCCACGGGCGACACGCGGCCTTCGGCCTGCGTGGATGCGCCGTTCGCGGTGTCGAGCTTCCATCCATCGAGCGGCACATAGGTGAGCCGCAACGTGCCGCCCTCGGGCGGATCGACCAGCAGCGTCAGCGGGCCCGGCGAGGATTGCGCGCTGCCCGTCTGGGCCTCGCAGGGCGTCGCCGCGCCGCGCGCAGCGGTGGCGGCGAACGTGGCCGCGCCATGCGTGGCGAACGTCAGCGCTACCAGGGTAGCGGTGAGCAAAGCGGCACATCGATTCAGGCGTTTCATCTCTTCTCTCCAATCTTCGGTAGTGGGCGACGAATCCGACGCACCGAAGACGTGCACCGTCTGGAAAGTGCTGGACCCACGGCGCAATGCCTTTCCGAAAATAAGACGGCAGCTTCGAAAGTAATTTGAAGCGCGTAATTTGAAGCGCGGCCGGGCCAGCACGAGCGTGCGGCGTTTCGCATAGCGTGTCGATTCTTCCGGGGTGACGGTTATCGCCGAGCGCTCGCCTGTTCTCATAACGATCGATTGCTTTTGTTCGACATAACTCACGAGACAACCCACGAGGGACATCGCCAACATGAACGTCAATCCAAGCTCGTCCACCCCCGGTAACAACCCCGACATACCGCCGCTCGGCGACGTTGCAGCGGAACCTCCACCGCCGGCCGCCTCGCCGCGGCAAGTGCCTCCGGGCATGCCGGGGCCCGCCGAAAGGCGCAAAGCGGGTCCAGCAGAAGGCTCCGCCGCCGACCGTCCGCGCCAGCCGCCGCCCGCCTCGTCAAGCCAGGGCGCGCAGGCGACACGGCCGGTGATCACGGACAAATGGCCCTACGGCCAGGCGCTCATGGGGAGCTATCTGAAAGCGGGTAACTCAGACGCGCTGCTTCGCGACCCGACTCTGAAAACCAGCGGCCGTGCGCTGCCGCCACTCACGCCGCAGGCCATCGGCTGCGATTTCAGCGAGCCGGTCGGCCAATGGCCGCGGGCCGACCGCGAGAAGCTCGCGCCCGCCGTCACGAAGAATCTGAACTTGCTGGGCACGCTGGGAGAAGGGCGGGAGCGCAACCAGCTGCATATGGAAATCACGACGATGTGGCTCGCGTTGTGCGAGGCCGAAAAAGGCGACGTGCTCAACTCGCTGGGCACGGAGCAGGCGGCATTGCTCGGCGACACCACGCGCGCGGCGTCGCAGGATCTGCCGCGCACGCCGGTGCGCGACTGGCTCGACCACATGGCCGTCAACATGAAGCCGGAGCAAGCCGCGCGTCTGCTTGGCTCGTGCACGCCCGAAGCGGAGCAGGCGCTGACGGCGCCGATGCAAGTCGTCGACGCGGAGCCTCGTCTGAAGGCGCTGCTCGATGATCGCTTCGCCGACGTGAGTGCGTCGATGCCGGTGGATCACCAGGTCGACTATCGGGGTTTCCTCGAACGGACCAACCGTGTGGTCGGCGAACTGCCCGAAGGCGAGAAGGACATCAGCATCGGTATCGTCGGCGGGGGGCCCGCAGGGATCATGGCGGCGGACCTGGCCAACCGGGCCGGCATCAAGAACATCGAGGTGCTCGAACAGGCGGGCCAGATCGGCGGACGGATCGCGGCGAAACACTGGGAGGGAATTTCGACGCCCTTTCATCCGGGCGGCATGCGTTTCCACCGGGATCGGAACAACGCGTACTGGGGTTTGGCCGAACACTACGGCCTCGAATTCGAGCCGTTTCCCAATCCGGGTTCGCCGGGCGTGCCGATCACCTATCTGCTCGGCGGCAAGGTGGCCACGGTTCAGCCCGGCCAGCAGGCCGACGATCCCGTCATGCGCAAGGTCGCGCACGACATCCAGCGCGCGATGATCGACCCCTTCTTCAAGCCGATCGACGAGGCGCGCAAGGCGGGCGACACGGCCGAGGTCCGCAGACTCTGGGACAAGGCGAAGAAGGATTTCGACAGCCACTCGTTCCGCTCCGGCGTGGACCAGTTGCTGGCCGAACAGGGCATCGAATGGAGCGAGGAGGAATGGCAAACGTTCGGTGCGGTCGGCATCGGCGTGGGCGGATACAAAGGCTATTCGGACATCGGCTTTCTCGAGGAAGCGCGCTTCGTCAGCGACGGCCGTCTGAAGGATCACGTGGGGCTGAAGGAGGGCGCCGATGCACCGCTTTACAAGCTCGTCGCGGACCGCGAGGGGCTGCCCGAAGGCGTGGGGTCGCTCGAGGACAAGCAGGTCATCAAGCTCAATACCGAAGTCACCGAGATCAGGAAAGTCGATGGCAAGTACCGCGTGTCGGTGCTCGACAAAACAACCGGCAAGACCGACGAAAAGGTCTACGACGAACTGCTCTTCTCCGGCAGTCCGCGTGAGGCGCTCCGGCTCGGTCTGCATGCGCCCGCGCCAGGCACGGAGCCGATGTTGCCGGATGAATTCGTCGCAGCGCTGAAAAACGCCAACCTGGTGTCCGCCACCAAGGCGGGATTCGGGATCGCGGTCGGCAGTATCCGGGCCGACGAATTGCCGGCGAACATCCAGACGGACGAGTTCAATCAACAGGTCTACATGATGCTGCAGCCCGACGGTACGGGTGCGGTGTATTCCGAGTACGCGCAAGGAAAGAATGCGGACAAGGCGGTGGGGATGACCGTCGAGGATCGGCGAGACGGATTCATCAAGCTGTTGCGCAGCGTCGCGTCACGTGAGCCGGACAATCCCGAGTACCAGAAGATCGGCAAGCTCGCCGATCTCGTGGAAGCGAATCGCGACCGCTTCTTCTACACGAACTGGGCGGAAGAGCGGCATGTCTGGGCCGCCTTCAAGATGGACGCACCGGGCGATCTGGAAAACAGCCGCCGGCTCTATGGCTTCCTCACGGAACGGCACGACGACGGCGTGATTCCGATGGGCGAGAAGCTCACCTACGAGGGCGGGTTCGCGAGCGGCGCAATCGCATCGGCGATTCTCGCGACGCAGAAGCTCGTCGTGCGTCACGGCGGTACGTTGCCGGTGAATTCGCCGCTGCACCAGGAATTGCTGTAATCGCGCGTCACGCGCAAACTGTGAGTTGATTCGGATGCCGGGGCTCCACGGTCCCGGCGTCGCGGCTTGAGAGAGCTGGAGAGAAGTACTTTCCCTATAAGCTGCCCAAATCTCTTGACATCGAGAATTTGGTTTCATAAATTCACCCCGAATCAGTCGCCATGATTTTCCGGCGACACCACGGCAACGTTGCCGTGCCACACATGGAAGGCTATGCAGCCCCCGAACTTGCGTCCAACGCTAGTGAGGGGGCTTTTTGTTTTGGGAGAAGAAAAGCGATGTTGCACGACCCCGCAAAACCTGAGCTTCAAAGTCTCGTGATCGCATGCGTGCAGATGGAGCCGCATGTCGGCGCGAAGCGCGATAACGTGGCACGAGCGATCCGGCACATCGAAACCGCCGCGAGAAACGGCGCATCGCTCGTGGTCTTGCCCGAGTTGGCGAACACCGGTTACGCCTTTGCGAATCGCGAGGAGGCTTTCGCGCTGGCGGAAGCGCTGCCCGATGGAGAAACCGCTCGCATCTTCGCCGACACGGCGCAGCGTCTCGGCATTCATCTCGTCACCGGTATCGCGGAACGGGCCGGCAAGCGTCTGTATAACTCGGCGCTCTTCACGGGTCCTTCGGGTTACATCGGCGTGTACCGCAAGCTGCATCTCTGGAATAACGAAAACCTGTTCTTCGAGGCGGGGGACCGCGGTGTGCCGGTGTTCGGCACGCCGCTCGGGCGCATCGCGATCGCGATCTGCTACGACGGATGGTTTCCCGAGACCTATCGGCTGGCGGCCATGCAAGGCGCGGACATTGTCTGCGTGCCGACGAACTGGGTGCCCATGCCGTCGCAGCCTGACGACCGCTCGGCGATGGCGGCGACGCTCACCATGGCCGCCGCGCACAGCAACGGCATTGCGATCGCCTGCGCGAACCGGATCGGCACCGAACGCGGTCAGCCGTTCATCGGCCAGAGCCTGATCGTCGGCGGCGACGGCTGGCCGGTGGCCGGGCCGGCCAGCGTCGATCGCGAGGAAATTCTGTACGCGGTGATCGACGTGAAGCGCACGCGCTCCGGGCGCACGCTCAACACGTTCAATCATGTGTTGCGCGATCGGCGCGCCGACGTGTATGGCCGGATGCTCGGCACCGCCCGGTCTTTCTGTCTCGCGTGAAAGACCGGCGCCCGCATGTACTTCCCGATTCACTCCATCCATTAAAGGAAACGCCATGAGACCGTTCGACAAACAGTTCCTCGTTGCCACGATCGCGGCGCTCGCCGGCGCCTGCGCCTGCATGAACGCGTTTGCCGCCGAGCCGATCAAGATCGGCGTCGCAGTCGGGTTGTCCGGCGCCAATAGCGTGGTCGCGCCCGCGGTGGTTCAGTCCTCGCAGCTTGCGGTCGACGAGATCAACGCATCCGGCGGCATCATGGGCCGCCCGATCCAGCTTGAAATCACAGACGACGCGTCCGGCGCGGTCGGCGCGCAAAAAGCCTACGACACGTTGGTGTTCCAGAAGAACGTCGACGCCATCATTTCGATGGAGACCAGCGCCGCCCGCAATGCGGCCCTGCCGATCGTGGCCCGCGGCAAGAAGCCGCTCATCTATACGTCGTTTTACGAAGGCCGCTCGTGCAGCCCGTGGATGTACGTGAACGGCTGGGTACCCGAGCAACAGGTCGCGCCGGTGGTCGACTACTTCGCCAAGAGCAAGAACGCCAAGACGTTCTATCTGGTGGGCAACGATTACGCGTTTGGCCGCGGCATGTTGCAGTTCACCAGGAAGTACATCGAGCAGCATGGCGGCAAGGTGATCGGCGAAGAGTATCTGCCCATCGACGGCACCGACTGGACGCCGGTGCTCTCCAAGATTCGCGCGGCGCATCCCGACGCGCTGATCAGCGCGACGGCCGGCGGCGCGCCCAACGTGGCGCTCGCCAAACAGTTGAAGGGTTCGGGGCTCGCCGTGCCATACGGCAACCTGGCTATCGACGAAGGCACCGCGAGAAGCATGGGCGACGTCGCGACCGGCATCTACATGTCCGGCTCCTACTTGACGAGTATCGATACGTCGGGCAACAAGAAGTTTCTCGCGGCCATGGACAAACGGTTCGGCAAGAACGTGAAAACGCCGAACGAGCTATCCGAGCCGCAATACGAAGCCTTCTTCCTGTACAAGGCGGCGGTCGAGAAAGCGGGTTCCACCGACTCGGGCAAGGTCATCAAGGCGCTCGATCAAGTGTCTTTCGACGGCCCGCGCGGTCAGGTCGAGATGAGCAAAAGCCGGCATACGCCCCTCGCGATGCGTTTGGGTCAGATTCAGGCAGACGGTTCGGTCAAGATCCTGCAAACTTTCCCGGACGTGGACCCCGGCGCTCAGTGCCCGAATATCAGGTAAGCACGATCAGACATGCAACATCCGCCGCTCGCGGGTTCCGACCGGCGCCAAGGCGGATGTGATGGGAGACGACAATGGTTCTGGTATTGGATGTTTTGACAACCGCGGCGGTGCTGTTCATCGTGACCGCCGGGTTGATGGTCATTTTCGGCGTGATGAAAATCGTCAACTTCGCTCACGGCGCGTTGCTCACGATGGGCGCGTACGCGAGCTTCGTGATCACGCAACTGAAGCTTGATCCGTGGATCGGCGTGCCGCTGGCGATCGTGATCGGCACCGCGGTCGGCATGCTGGTCGAACTGGTGATCGTGCGGCCTCTCTATAAGCGGCCGCTCGACGCGATCCTCGCCACGTGGGGGCTCGGCATCGTCATCGGACAGATCATCGTGATGGCGTTCGGCCGCGAGGTCCAGTTCGTGGAAACACCGCTGAAAGGCGTCTTTTCCATCGCGGGGACCGAGTATTCCGCCTATCGCCTGTTGCTGATACCCGTTGCGCTCGGCCTATGCGCGCTCATGACGGCGCTGCTCACGGGCACCCGCTTCGGCGTCAAGACCCGTGCGGTGATCATGAACGAGGACCTGGCGCGCGGGCTCGGCATTCACTCGGGCCGTATCCGCTTCATCACGTTCAGTCTCGGCGCGGCCCTGGGCTCGCTCGCGGGCACGCTCATCACGCCGCTGTCGAGCGTCGATCCCGACATGGGGCTGCCGTGGCTGGTGAGCGCTTTCATGCTGGTGATGGTGTCCGGGCACTCGATGCTGAGCCTGCTGTTCACGTGCCTCGTGTTCGGCGCTTGCCAGGTGCTGGTCAGCACGTTCGTCAGTCCGGTGCTCGGTGGGTTGACCATCGCCGTGCTGGCGGCGCTCACGCTGCGTGCCCGTCCGAAGGGGTTCTCTCATGGCTAAAGTGAACGCATCGCTCAATCATGTCGGCGGTGATCCGGCACGGACCGGCAAGCCGGTGCGCGACCGGCGCAACGCGCAGGGCAGGGGACTCGTCGTGCTCGGCGGTATCGGCGTTCTGCTGATGGCCGCGGGTCCGTGGCTGTTCGGCTCCTATCTGCTGAACGTGCTGATTCAGGCATTCTTTTTCTCGATCGTCGCCGTGACGGTGGACATTCTTTGGGGATACACCGGCTATCTGACGTTCGGGCAATCGGCCTTCTTCGGTCTCGGCGCGTATGCGGCGGGCCTCGTCTTCACGCACGGCGGCTTCTCCGCCGGTTATGTGGCGTTGGCGCTGGGCGCGGCCGTCGCGGTGAGCGCGGGCGTCGCCGGACTGCTTGGCTGGCTCTCGTTCTACCGGGGCGCCTCGCCGTTCTTCGCGACGGTGATGTCGCTGGTCTTGCCGATCGTCCTCAGCCAACTGCTGCTCTCGGGTGGGGAATGGACGGGTTCGAGTTCGGGGCTGACCGGCTACCCGACCTTCGATCTTTCTCTGGAGGCCTGGTACTGGATCGCCGGAGCGGCGCTCGCGGTTGTCGCCCTGCTGGCCTGGCTATTCGTGCGCAGCGACGGCGGCCGCGTGCTCGCGGCCATTCGCGACAACGAATCGCGCTGTTCGTACCTCGGCATCAATACGTCGCGGGTCAAGATCGTTCTGCTGGTGGCGACCGCCGCCGTCGCGGGCCTTGCGGGCTTCGGCTATGGCTCGTTCAGCGGCGTGGTCGCGCCCGAGCTGACCGGCTTCGTGCTGGGTACGCAACTCATCATCTGGGTTGCGCTCGGCGGCCGGGGGACGCTGTGGGGGCCCGTGATCGGCGCGCTGCTGATCAACGTGGGGACGGCCTATCTCAGCGGCTTCATGCCCTTTGCGTGGCAACTGATACTCGGCGCCGCCTTCGTCGCGGTGATCGTCCTGCTGCCGCAAGGTCTCATGCCGCTGCTTCTGAAACCGTTCCGTCATCTGGGCGGCAACGGCGCCGAACCGGAACTGGTCGAACGGGTGATGCGGGCGGAGCATGGGCGTGCGGCGGCATCTCCGCCCGCGCTGCAAATGGAGGGCGTCGCCCGGCATTTCGGCAATCTCAAGGTGCTGCAAGGCATCGACCTGAACGCCGACGCCGGCGAGCTGGTCGGCCTGATCGGTCCGAACGGCGCCGGCAAGACCACGCTGATGCGATGCATGAGCGACGGCGCGGAACGCTCCGCCGGTACGGTCGTGCTGTGCGGTCACGATATCCGGCAACTGCCGCCGGATCGCTGCGTGCATTTCGGCCTGGGCCGCAAGTTCCAGAACGCGAACATCTTCGAAACGCTCACGGTGGCCGAATGCTTGCGAATCGCGGGGACGATCATCGAGCCGCCGTCGCTCTTCAGACAGTCGGCCACGCTCGCCTTGCCGCCGTATGCGCTGGAGGTGGTCCGCACCACCAGCCTCGACCGGAAGCTGAGCGCGGTGGCGAAGGATCTGTCGCACGGCGAACAGCAGGCACTGGAACTGGCGATGGTGCTCGCGCTCGAACCGCGGATCGTGCTGCTCGACGAACCGACAGCGGGGCTCACCAAAACCGAGCGCACGCAGATCGGCAACGTGCTGGCCGCGCTGGCGCATCAGTATCGGCTCTGCTGCCTGCTGGTCGAGCACGATCTGGATTTCGTCGCCGAGATAGCGACCCGCATCGTGGTTCTGCATCAAGGGCAGATCGTGATGCAAGGCAACTTCGACGAAGTGGTCAATTCGGAACTGGTCAGGACGATCTATGCCGGAACCGCGCAGGCCGACGCGCCCGGCGGCGCCGCTACCTATCAGGAGGCCTCGTGAGCCAGATCGCATTGAATCTGCAGGACGTCACGAGTGGATACAAGGCCTCGGTCGTGCTGCGCAAGCTGTCGTTGAGCGTCGCCAACAGCGAGGCCGTCGCCTTGCTCGGCAAGAACGGCATGGGCAAGACCACGCTGCTCAAGACGATCATGGGTTATCTGCCGAAGAAGAGCGGCGCGGTGCATGTGCATGGGCAAGACATCACGCGCCTGCCGCCGCATCGCATCGCGCGCGCGGGCATTGCCTACGCGCCGCAGGAGCATGCGTTGTTCCAGGATCTCAGCATCCGCGACAACCTGCGCCTGGGGCTTGCCAAAGTGTCGGTGTTCGACGAACGCTTCGCTGAGATCGAGCCCGTTTTCCCGGTGTTCAAGAGCCGTCTGAGCCAGTATGCCGGCACGCTGTCAGGGGGCGAGCAGAAGATGCTGCTGGTGGCGAGGGCGCTGATGATGCGTCCGTCGATCATCCTGCTCGATGAAATCACCGAGGGCTTGCAACCGTCGGTGATCGACCGGCTGGCCGACGCGCTGTTATGGGAGCGCAACCGTCACGGCACCACGCTTCTGCTGATCGAGCAGAACGTTCCGTTCGCGTTGAAGGTGGCCGACCGGTACACCGTGCTCAAGCAGGGCGAGATCATCGACCACGGCGACGCCAAGGACGAAACCGCGGCGGCGTCGATCTTCGAACACTTGCGCGTGTGATCTTCACGATACTCGGGGCATGATGACAGCACATTCGTTTTATCGGCCGCTCTCGGGCGTGGATCTGCTGGAGCGCACGGCGAACGACCCGCGCGAGCGCGGCCTCGTCATGCTCGAAGCGTTCGCGCGCATCGAGAAAGCCGAGCCGGCCGTCAGAGCGATGACGGCCGTCGGTCGCCGCGAGCACGCGGTGGCCGCGGCGGTCGCGGCGAAAGGGCCGCTCGCGGGCATGCCGGTTGCGGTCAAGGACATCTTCGACACCGCCGACTTCGTCACCCGGTACGGCTCGCCGATCTACGAAGGTCATCAGCCGAAGTCCGACGCCGCGCTCGTCACGCTGTTGCGGCGCAACGGCGCGGTCATCGTGGGCAAGACCGTCACGAGCGAGTTCGCCTATATGGCGCCCACCGTGACGCGCAATCCGTGCGACCTCGAACGCACCGCGGGCGGATCGTCATCCGGCTCGGCGGCGGCGGTGGCGGCCGGCATCGTGCCGTTCGCGATCGGCTCGCAGACCGGCGGCTCGACGATCCGGCCCGCGTCGTTTTGCGGCATTGCCGGCTTCAAGCCTACGTTCGGCATGTTGCCTACCGTGGGCATGAAGTGCTTCTCGTGGTCGTTCGATACGGTGGGTCTGTTCGCCGCCGGCGTGCGCGACGTGGCTTACCTGGCGCAGGTGTTGTCCGGCCGGCGGCTCGCCGTGGACGATAGCCGCGCCGGCCCGGTGTTCGGCGTCCCGCTGAACTACCCTTGGACCGAGCCGTCGGCGAATGCCGGCGCAGTGCTGGACACCGCCGTGCGGGCAATCGAAGCGGCGGGCGGGCGCGTGCGCCAGGTGCGCTTCGGCGCGTGGATGAGCGAACTGATCGCGGCGCACGATACGATCCAGCGTTACGAAGCGTGGCAGGCGCTCGGCTTCGAGTACGATTACCATCGCGCCGATCTGTCGCCGATGCTCGCCGGTTTTCTCGACCGCGCGGCCGCGGTCGATGTGGCTTCTTACGCCGAGGCGTGTGTCCTGATGGAGCAGGGAAAGGCGCGGCTTGCCGAACTGTTCGACGGCGTCACCGCCTTGTTGACGCCGAGCGCGCCCGACGAAGCGCTCGACGAAGCGCTCGACGGGCTCGGATCGACGGGCGACCCCGCGTTCAATCGCAACTGGACGCTGCTCGGATGCCCTTGCGTGAACGTGCCGGGGCTGCGGGGCGAGCGAGGCGGTCCGATCGGCGTGCAGGTGATCTGCCGGCCGTGGGACGATCGCGCATGCCTGCAGGCCGCCGCGTTCGTCGAGCATGCGATAGCCGCCACGGCTGCGATTGATCCGGCGGCGCGGTGAATGACTTAACGATGCAAGGAGAACATCGAATGGAGGCGAAGCAACAGCCGGCGAGAGCGCTGCCCGCGGACGCCGGATGGCGTATCGGCGTGCTGTACTCCCGTAGCGGCGTAACCGCGGCGACGGAGTCGGAACACTTTTTCGGCACCGCCCTCGCGATCGAGGAAGTCAACGCGGCGGGCGGCGTCGACGGGCGCATGCTCGACCCGGTTGTCTACGATCCGAAAAGCGATCCCGACGAATACCGCCGGCTCGCCTCGCGCATGCTGCAGGAAGACGACGTGACGGTGATCTTCGGCTGTTCCACATCGTCGAGCCGCAAGGCGGTGCTGCCGGTGATCGAGCGCAACAACGCGCTGCTCTGGTATTGCTCGATTTACGAAGGATTCGAGTATTCGCCCAACGTGATCTACACCGGGGCCGTGCCCAACCAGAACAGCATGCAGCTTGCCGCATATTTGCTGCGCAATCACGGCCGCCGTTTTTTCCTCGTGGGCGCCGACTACATTTACCCGCGCGAATCGAACCGCATCATGCGCGACATGGTCGAGCAGCATGGCGGCGAAATCGTGGAGGAAGTCTATCTGCCGAGCGACGCGGACCCCGCGGCGCTGGAGGAGGTAGTGCGGCAGATCCGGGCCGTCGAGCCCGACGTGGTGTTTTCCACGTTGATCGGCCGCGGCGCGCGCGCCTTTTACCGCCTGTATCGCGAACATGGCATCGACCCCGCGCGCGTGCCGATCGCCAGCCTGACGATGACCGAGGGCGAAACGCGAATGATCGGCCCTGAACTGTGCGCGAGCCACATCATTTCCGCGAGCTATGTGAACACGCTGAACCTCGCGGGCAACCAGCGCTTCCTGAAGTCGTGGCGCGCGCGCTTCGGTGACCAGCCCGCCAGCATGTGGTCGGAGATGGCGTACAACCAGGTGCATCTCTTTGCGCTGGCATTGGCCCGCACCCGAAGCCTCGATACGGCCAAGCTGGTGGAGGCCGTGCATGACGTCGAATTCGATTCGCCGGAGGGCATGCTGAGAATCGACCGGGCCAACAATCACGCGATCCTGACGCCGCGCATCGCCGTCTGCCGGACGGACGGCGCGTTCGACATCGTGTGGGAGGGCCGTGCTCCGATCAAGCCCGATCCTTATCTCACGTCGTATGGTTTTTCGGAATTCTGGCTCGACGGAGAACCGGCATGAACACGGGCGCTCGCCGGCTCTTCGACGATCTGCGCACGCTACGCGTCGTGGTGATCCATCCTCCCGGCGACGACCGCAACGTTCTGGTCGAGCAGTTGCGCCGGATCGGTTGCCTGATCCACGCGCTTTGGCCGTTACCTTCGCAGTTGCCCGCGGATGCCGACGTGATTTTCTTTCTCGTCGGCCCGGAAACGCGCAGCGCGGGAAACTGGAGCGCCGCCGATACGCAAGCCACCTTGATCGCATTGTCCGATTACGAGAATCCGACCGCGTTGAAGATGCTGCTGGATACGCAGGCGCACGGCGTGATCACGAAGCCCTACCGGTCCACCGGGATTCTGAGCACGCTCGTCCTCGCGCGCGCCTCCTCGGGCTATCAGCAGCGGCTGCACCACAAGATCGGCAAGCTCGAGGAAGCCATCAAGGCGCGGCGTCATATCGAGCGGGCGATTCGCATCCTCATCGAAGCCCACCGGTTGAGCGAAAACGAAGCGTATGAACACATGCGCTCGCGCGCCACGGAACTTCGGGTCACGGTCGGCGAGATCGCCACGATCGTGATCGATGCGCATGAGGCCATGGACAAGCTGGGGCTTGGCAAAAGAGCGAGGCCTTCGGATCAGTAGAGGGGCGGTTTGGTAATTGCTGACTCGGCGGTTCTAACGACCAACGCGGCGCGTAACTCGATCCGCGCTCAAGCCACCGGCGCGGCACGTAGCTCGTCGCGCAACACGGCCCACCAACGCGGCACGTGACTCGTCGCGCAACACGGCCCACCCACGCGGCACGTGACTCGTCGCGCAACACGGCCCACCGACGCGGCACGTGACTCGTCGCGCAACTCGGCCCACCAACGCGGCACGTGACTCGTCGCGCAACTCAACTCACCGACACGGCACGTAGCTCGTCGCGCAACTCAACCCACCAACGCGGCACGCGACTCGTCTCGCAATTCAACCCACCAACGCGGCACGTAGCTCGTCCCGCAACTCAGCCCACCGACGCGGTACACGACTCGGCGCACCCACGCGACCCGCAACCCAACCCACAACGCGGCCGCACGCGACCCCGCCCCGCGCTTGCGGCCGTCCGTTGCGAACATTCCTCCGATGCGCATCGACTACGAATCTCCAGCAAGCCGGCCGTCGACCCCGCTGCCATAATTCCCGTTCACGCCTCGCGCGGATCGCGGCGCCGTCGAACGCCGCGCGCGCCGGCACTTTCGTTCAACAACGCACATGGGCGCACAGAGGGGCGCGATGTCGGAGGAGCGCGAAGATGGTCAGATCGGGAAAAGCTCATGCGTGGGTCGAGTCGCCGCCGCAGGCATCGCGCTTCAAGCGTGCGCGCTCGGCTCGGGCAACGGACGCGGACGCGGACCTGCCGCCGGCTTCGCGTGAAGACGGCAACGCATGCCTCGACAGTCCGGGCTCATGCATCGCCGACACCCGGCTCGCCCTCGATCTCGCCGGCGCGGGTCATCCACAGGAGCGTCTGCGAATGGCGAGCGCGATGTGGAACATCATCGGCTTCACGTCGTTTGCCAACGGCTTCGTTCAGTTCGAGGGCGACGCCGCGGCGCGCTGGTCCTCCAAATGGGTGGACGTGCCGGCGCATCCGGGCAGCGCTTATTTTCGCGCCGGCTATCACCTCCACGATCCACGACTGCGCGCGGCATTGCGCCACAACGCGCCGCTCGTCTGGGACAGCCGCTGGCTCGCGCAGGCGTGGTCGCGCAACGGTTCACCCAAAGAATTGCACGGCCTCTTCGACGAACTCGCGCGCGAGCAGGTCGGCAGCGGCGTGATGTTCGCGTTCACCACCGGCGCGCGGGACGTGCGGGCGATCGTCAGCCTCGGCGCGGGACGCAGCCGCTCCGACTGGATCAGCGACGTGGTCCTCGCCCAGGCGCTCACGATCGGTCTCTCGCTGCACCGCGCGCGGCCCGGCGATCCGGCCGCGCTGTCGGATACGGAGGCGCGCATCCTGATGGGCGTCGTGAGCGGCCTCGGCAATCGGGAGATCGCGCTGCGGCTGCGCACGAGCGAACACCGGGTCGACTATCACCTGCGTGCGCTGCGCCGGAAATACCGCGCGACGACTCGCGCCGAACTGGCGTTCATCGCCGGCAGCATGGGTTTGCGCTAGAGGGGCGAAGGGGGCCGCCGCTCAGGTTTGGCGCGTCGGCGCATCACTCGCCTGGCCGTTCAGGATGCCGCCCGCGACGTAGGCAAGCTGGGTCCGGTTTCGCGCGTGATAGCGCGCCTGCAACTCGCGAACATGTTGCGCTACGCAGCGCGGAGCAAGCTTGAGAGCGGCGGCGATCTCGCGATCGTTTTTGCCGTGGCCGATATCGCGCAGCACCGCGCGCTGGATTTCGCTGAGATCGTTCGCGTGATAGCGCGGCAGCAGCCGGCTCGCGTAGGCGTCGACGAGGGTATGGACGCCGACCGCCAACGCATAGGCGGCGCCGATGGCGGTCCCGGCGTTCGAGTCTTTCCAGGCGTCGGCCGGCTGCGCGCCCGACAAGGCGACGACGCATCGCTCGAACCGGTTGGCGGTGACGATGCCGAGGCACACGCCGCTGCGCAGACCCGCGTCGATTGCGGCATCCGCGAAGCGCCGTGTCGCCGCTGCGTTGCGCGTGGTGGCCGCGGCTTCGGCGAGCCGTTTCATGTCCCACGTGAACGGCCACTCGACGTGGCAAGCGGTCGCCATGCGTGGATCGACCGCGAAAAAATTCTCGCGGCAGTAGCGGCTTGCCCAGCCGGTGGGCGAGTAGCTCTCCAGCCACGCGGCTTGCGTGACCTGCTCGCCGATGCGCAGCATTCGCACATAGCACAGCGAGTCGAACCCGGCGCGCGCAAGCGCCGCGTCCATCAATGCGCGCCGCGTCGCGCCATCGGCCGCGGTGGCGAGTTCGTGCGCGAGCGAAGCGAGCGTCGCGCCCGGCGCGACGAAGGCGGTGGACGCCACGGTTTCCGGATCGACCACGACGTCGTCGATGTCGAAAAGCGTAGGCGTGATCGCGTCGCCCGCGGCGGCATCGCGCTCCATGTTCTGATTCATGCGATGACCTCGTCGGATGGCCGTCGATGTGCGCCGGCCAGGCGCCCGTTTTTGCAGGGAAGTGATGGCCTGCGTCGCGTGCTGCTCGCGGCGTGTCGCGCGCCGGCGCGATGATCGTCGCGGGTAGCCGGCGACGCGTTTCGCGTGAGCGTGGCGATGGAATCATACGCACGATGAAGCGGCCCGTGAACGTGCCGTCGAGTCCTGCTTCGCATTGGAGGCACACGTGTTCGCGTGCGCCGTTTCTTGTTGCGCGGCTTCGCGCATCATGCGAGACCAGAACGACTCGCATGCCCGCTATCCGCATGATCCGGCCTATCATCGTGGCGCCTTTTCATCCCCTGTCCCGGCACGAACAACGTGGCGGCTCGTATCGCACGCGCGTGTGCTGCGTCGCGCGCCTGCGGGCGTGCGTGATCGCCGCGCTCGTCTGCGGATCGGGCGCGGCGCTGCCGGCCCGCGCGAACTGTTTCGACGATGCCGCCGCGTATCAGCACGTCAACCCGCTGATCCTGCGCGCGATCGCGTGGCAGGAGTCGCGCAACCAGCCCGGCGCGACCCATCTGAACGCGAACGGCTCGACCGATTACGGCGTGATGCAGATCAATTCGATCCACCTCGCCACGCTGTCGCGCTACGGCATCGCGCGCGATGCGTTGATGTCGCCGTGCAAGAACATCTACATCGCGGCGTGGCAGTTGCGGCGGCAGATCGTGAAGTACGGCAATACCTGGGCCGCGGTGGGCGCCTATCACTCGGCCACGCCCGCGCTGCGCGACGGCTACGCGAGGCAGATCGCCGCGATCCTGCGCCGCTGGAACATGCTGCCCGACGAGCGGGCCGCGTCCGCGGGCATCGAAGGGGTGTCCGCGACGCCGCGCGACATGCGCGCTGCTCAGACGGGTGTGAAGCAGAGCGTGCGCGGCGACGAGCGGGCTGTGTCTGCGGGTTTCGAGCGGGTGTCCGCGACCTCGCGCGGCACGCCCGCTGCTCAGGCAGGTATGAAGCAGAGCATGCGCGGCGACGAGCGGGCCGTGTCCGAGGGTTTCGAGCGGGTGTCCGCGACGTCGCGTGACATGCCCGCTGCTCAGGTGGGCACGAAGCAAACCCGGCGCGCCGACGGCGACGTGATGCGCCCGGCGTGCGGACGCGGCGAATGACGCGAAATGCGGGCAGCTTCGCCCGAACCGTGCGCGCCAGGCGCTAGAGCGTTAGCCTGTCAACGCATTAGGGCGTCAAGCAGCCGCAGCGCGGTCCGCCGCACACGGGAGCGGGTGTCCGCGACCTTGCGTGACATGCCCTCTGCTCAGGTGGGCACGAAGCAAACCCGGCACGCCGACGGCGGCGTGATGCGCCCGGCGTGCGGACGCGGCGAATGACGCGAAATGCGGGCGGCTTCGCCCGAACCGCGCGCGCCAGGCGCTAGAGCGTTCGCCCGTCAACGCATTAGGACGTCAAGGCAGCCGCAGCGCGGTCCGCAACACACGGGCCGCGTCGCGATGCGCGAGCGCCGCTTCGGGGATCATCCCGCCCATCGAAAAGAAGCCATGGATCATGCCGGGGTAATACACCACCTCCGCCCGGTTGCCATGCAGCTCGAGCTTTTCCGCGTAGCGCGCGTGCTCGTCCTGCAGCGGGTCGTACTGCGCCGACACGATCCACGCCGGCGCGAGACCGCGCCAGTCCGCCGGCGCCTCGCGATCGCCGTCGAGCGGCGCGAAGCGCCAGTCGCGGCGATCATCGGCGCTCGCGAGATAGTGGCTCTGAATCCAGCGGATCACATCGAGCGACAGAAAATAGCCGTCGCCGTAAAGGCGATGCGCCGCGGTGTCCATGCCGCCCGAGACCGCCGGGTAGATCAGCAGTTGCAGCGCGAGCGGTATGCCGGCATCGCGCGCGCTGAATGCGCAAACGGTGGCGAGCGTGGCGCCGGAACTCTCGCCGCCGACGGCGAGCCGCGTGGCGTCGATCGCGAGCGATGCAGCCTGCCGATGCAGCCAGCGCAGTGCGTCGATCGCGTCGTTGACCGCATAGGGAAAGCGGTACTCGGGCGCCAGCCGATAGCCGACCGACACCACCGCGCAACCGGTGTCGGCGGCGAGCATGCGGCACAACGCATCCGAGGCCGCGACGCTGCCGACCACATAGCCGCCCGAATGGAAGAACAGCAGCGCCGGCTGCGGATCGGCCCAGCACGCGGGCGCGGGATAGTAGACGCGCGCGTCGAGCGACGCGTGGTCACGCGTGTCGATCGTCAGGTCCTCGATCGCCGCGAGCGGACGCGGCGCCACGTCGCCGAGCGGCGTGTAGTAGTCGAACCGTTGGCGCGCATCGCGCAGCTCGATGGCGTCGATGTTTTGCGCGCCGGCGCTCATGCGCCGCGCGAGGAACTGCTGCACGCTGGGGGCAAGCGACATGGCGATGTGAATAGCGTTGGCCGGATTTCAGCGTAGCGGGCGGCAAACGCGCGGGATCGCCGCCCGCGAAATCGCATGCGATTTCGCGAACCGGCAAGCATCGGCATCAGATGCGGACGATGCGCGGGTTCATGGCGGCGTCCGGGTGAGGCTCATGCGCGTGGTGGCGGATCGTCGCCGTGATCGTCATCGTCATCGTGATTGGCGCGCGGCGGGCTGGCGGGAGCGGCTTCGATCGCGAGCCTTTCCACAGGTGGAGCGGGCCGTGGCGGCTGGTCGAGACGTTCAAGACGCACCACGTGTGGCGGCGGTGTCTGCGATGGCGGGACCGGCGGGGAACCTCGCATTGGCATCGATTGGGAAGTCCCCCAGGGCTGCGGGGAAGGCGGTTGCGGCATGCCATACGGTGACTGCGTGGGCGGCTGCGGTTGTGGCCGCGGCCACGGAGCGGAGGCACCCGAGGACGCTTGGGCCGGTGGCTGCGGAGGGACATACGGCGGCTGCGGCTGTGGCTGCCGCCACGAAGCGGGCGTGCCCGAGGGCGGTTGGGCTGGTGGTTGCGGAGGGGCATACGGCGGCTGCGGCTGTGGCTGCTGCCACGAAGCGGGCGTGCCCGAGGGCGGTTGGGCTGGCGGTTGCGGAGGGGCATACGGCGGCTGCGGCTGTGGCTGCCGCCACGAAGCGGGCGTGCCCGAGGGCGGTTGGGCTGGCGGTTGCGGAGGGGCATAGGGCGGCTGCGCGGGCGGCTGTGGCTGCCGCCACGAAGCGGATGTGCCCGAGGACGGCTGGGCTGGTGGTTGCTGTGCGCCATACGGCGGCTGCGCCTGCGGCCACGAAGCGGGCGCACCCGCGGGCGCTTGCGCCGGCGGCTGCGGCTGCGGCTGCGGCGCACCATACGGCGGTTGCGCCTGCTGCGGCTGTTGCCATCCACCGGATTGCCATCCCTGCTGTTGCTGCGCGCCATTAGGGGGCGGTTGCCACTGGCCGTACCCCCCGTATCGCGGACCATAGGCGTTGGCATCACTGCGTTGCGCCATCGACTTGTGCTGTTTCCAGTAACCCCATGCGCCGAGGCCCATGATCCCGATCATCGCCAACGAGCCCATGCCACCGCCCGCTAGTCCGAATGACAGCAATGAAACGCCAACAAATCCGGCGACCGCGGCAAGAGGCCGATAGCTCCGTCGCCCGGATTGCGGTTGAACCATGGCCGAGTATTGCTGCGCGTAAGGGCCCGACTGCCAGGGACCCGACGCGTTACCGCCGTACTGCGCGCCTGGATAGCCGGAGTTCTGACCACCTGCCGCGCCGGCGTTCCACGGACCCGCACCGGGACCACCGGGAGGCGGCGCGCCACCCACACCGTATTGCGGCGCACCGGCACCGCCCGGAGGCGGAGCACCCGTTGCGCCCGCTGCGCCCCCCGGATGCGGCGCACCGCCCATGCCGGGCTGCTGCGCGCCCATACCGCCCGGAGGCGGGACGCCCGCGCCACCGGGCGGATGCGGCGGCCCCCACTGGGCCTGTTGCCCCGCGCCTGCGGCGCGAGCGCGTATCGCGCCCAAAAGACTGTCCAACCGCGCACCCGCCGACGGCCGTGGCTGAGCGCCGCCCGGCTGCGCGCCCGGATTGTGCGGACCATAGGGTCCATGCGGACCATGCGGAGCCTGAGGTCCCTGCGGCCCTTGGGGCATCTGAGGCCCTTGCGACCAATGAGACCCGCGTGCTTGCGAGCCGTCGCCGACTGGAGTGGACATGATTTCTCCCGCGCCGCCAGAGCGGCTCAATCTGGCGATTGTGGCGAGCGGCGCACGGCGTCGTGTCGACGATGCGAACCCCGCGCCGGTCGAGCGAACCGCGCGGCCCGCGAAAGTGCGCCGGCCAATGAGCGGCGCCTACCGGTTCAGTGCTTCGAGCACGCAGAACGGCAAGCCCTCGGTCACGAAGCGCCCCGGCCAACGACCGACTCCCACGGATCCAACGCTTCGAGCACGCAGAACGGCCCCCCCTCGGTCGCGAAGCGCGTCGGTCAAGGACCGCCGCCCGCTGGTCCAACGCTTCAAGCACGCTAAACGGCACCCCTCGGTCACGAAGCGCCCCGACCAACGCCCAATTCCTACCGGTCCAGCGCTTCAAGCACACTAAACGGCACCCCCTCGGTGACGATCTCGCGATCGCCGACCGCGCCCATGCGCGTGGTGAGTTGCAGCACCACGTTCGGCCCGAAGCTGCGGGCATTGGCGTTGCGCTCCTTCACCTTCAGTTCGATGGGCATCCATGACGCCGGGTCGTCGAGAATCCTGGCATTGGCCGCGTCGATGCGCTCCTTCAGTTGCGGATCGTCGCCCGACTGATCGAGCGTCGCGGTGTTGGCGTCGAGCCGCAGCGCGGCGTACCGGCGCAGCCGGTAGCGCCGCACATAGGTCAGGTTCGCCCGCTGGTTCCGGCGCACGGCCGCCAGATGCGTGTCGATGCGTTGCGCGGCCAGCACTTCCGGCGCGGGCTCGGGCCGCGCGTGACGGCCGCGCGATGGCGGTCCTTCCTTGCGGCGTCGCGCGATGATCGGCGCCGCGAACAGGGCGACCAGTTCGGCGCGCGCCTCGTCGACGGCGCGGGTGTACGTGCGGGCGTCGAGATATTCGACGTCGAGGATGCAGCCGCGATGACTGAGCCTGCCGTCCTCGCGCACCAGCAGCCGTTTGGCCGAGCGGTTGCGTTCGCGCAGCGTCATCGTCGCGGCCGGCGCGTCGATCGAGAACAGCCCGACCGAGCGCCGGCCGTCCGCGCCCACTGGATGCGAAAAGCCCGGCGCGATGGCCCCGCGCACCTGCCATTGGCTGCCGAGCCCGACCCGATGTTCGTCGATCCGCACACGGCCGCTGCGCTCCACGATATCGGCCTTCTGCCGCGAGCGTTCCCAGCCGCCGCCCGCCGACGGACCGGCGCGCGCCGATAGATGCCGCACGCTTTTGCCCGTGTGCGGATCGCGCGCGGCTTCGCCGCCGAGGCTCGCCACCTTGACCGTTGCGTTCACGTCGAGCGTGGCGCCGCGGCGCCGGTTGCTCGCGTGGCCGTCGGTCCAGCTGAGCGACACGTCGGGGTCGTCCCAGTAGCGCTGTGCGAGGCGGTTCCACACGCCGGCCGGCCCGTCGTCGTGCGCGCCGGCCGCTTCGTCGAACAGATGCCCGACCAGCGCCGCGAGTTTCGCGCGCATCGCATCGTCGTCGTAACCGGTCCCGTCCGGCCGCAGCCGGCGCGCCACCCTGAGCGACACGCCGCGCGGCTCCGACAACTCGCGCGCATGCAGGATCACGTTCGTGACGAGGCCCGCGCGCACGGTGGTCAGCGCCGTCTCGATGTCATAGCCGACCAGCAGGCCGGCGCCGACGTGATGCATGCTCGACTTCGACGTGCCGACGAACAGCGACACGCCGTGCGTCGAACGGCTCACCTCGACGACGGCCTCGCGGGTACGCGACGCGCGCAGGTCCACGCGCGGCGACACCGGCACCGCGTGCCCTTTCAGCAGCGTCTCCACCGTCACGTTCAGGCCGCGCGTGCTGAGCCCCTGGCGACCGCCGTCCGTGAGCCGCAGACGCTGCCCCGACTGCAGATTGCTCACCACGTCGAGCAGCGTCTGGCGAACGTCGTCGACGTTGTCCGCCGGTCTCGACGCGCCGTCGTGCCGGACGAGCGCGCGCAGTTCGTCGACCGTGTTCCAGAACGGCGCGTCGTGCGGCACATGGGCGACCTTGCCCCACACCGCGAGCCGCTCGACGGTGAACGGCCGTTTGGCGATCGACCGGAATGGTTTGGTCCTGGCGAGTTCCTGCGGCGTCATCTCGAGCCAGTGCGCGGTGGTCGCGCGCACGCGGGCACGGATGCGGCGCGGCACCTTGACGCCGGCGGCAGGCGAGGGCGGCGACGCCGTGGGATCGTGCAACCGCGTCGCTTCATCCGCCATCTGGTGAGCCCGCTCGGCGATCGCGCGCAGCGTCGCGTCGCTGAGACGGCCGGGCGGAAAGCCGCCGCGCTCCAGCCACACATGCAGCGCCGCGAGTTCCGCCAGCGATGCCTCGGGCCGTGCGTGAGCGAGCGCAGCGCGCGGGTCCATCGCCGGATTGCGCTTGAGTTGCGCCAACGCCGCCTGCAAGGTGTCGCGCAGCTTCGCGCGCTCCTGCGCGATCGTCTTGCGCGGCACGCCCTGCGTGCCGAAGCGCAGCGCGGACAGCGGCGAACCGTGCTTGCCGCGAAACATGCGCGGCAGCAGCGTCTTCCAGCGCTTTTCGCCGACTCGCGCAATGGTCTTGCCCGCGAACCGCCCGAGACGCTGCCTGGCCTGCGACAGATCGGTGTGCCGGCCGTCTTCGGTGAACGCTTGCCGCCACGCGAAGAGGGCGCCTTTCTGGTCGGGCGTCAACGCGTCGCGGCCGTGTTCGAGCAGGGTCGCGGCGGCGTCGAACGCGCGCTTGGCGAGCGCCGTGACGCCGGGCTCGTCCGCGGTGAGCGGCGGGTTCGCGACCAGCCCCGCGCGCGCGGCGACGGCGCCTGGCGCGCCATCGGGCCTGGCGTGGGGATCGGCGTGGCGGGCCGGATCGAGCGCGTCGCAGCTCGTCAGCAGCGCTTCGACGCCGAAGCGGTGCAGCTCGTCGTGGTGAGTCGGTGGAGTCTGGGGAGTCGCTGCGCGCAAGGCGTCGAGCACCTCGCGCCCGACACCGGAGCGCGCGAGCAGGCGCGCGGCGCGCCAGGCTTCGCACTCTGCCGGGTCATCTGAACGACGACGGCGCGGCGCCGTGAAGTCGAGCATGCCGATGCGTTGCAAAGCGATAGGCGCGGCGCGGAGATCCGTCACGCCGGCCAGCTTGAGCGCCTGCGCAAGCAACGCGCCGCGGGATGCCGCGAGCGCGTCCGGGTAGCCGCCGTCGGTCGCTTCGGGCGGGCGCGCATGCCGTCCGGATAGGACCGCCGCGGCGGCATGCTCGGCGGGCGACGTTTTCGAGCGGCACAAATCGTGCAGCCGGGCGGCGAGTGCGTGGGCTTCGCCGGCGTGGTCCGGCGCGCCGTCCGTGAATTGCTGTTGCACGTAGGCGGCGAGGTCGTCACGCGAGACGATCGCGTCGAGCGGCGTCGCGCGCCATGACGCGGCGGCTTCCCGCGCGGGCGGGTCGGCTGCCTGCCCGCATGTTTCGCTCGATGCGGACGGCGACACCGTTGCGGGCGCCGTCACGTGCGCGGCGGCCGCGAACGGGCTCGTTTCGCGTCGCGCATGTCGGCTCTTGCCGGCGGGCGGGAAACGGCTGTCGCCGTCCGCATGATGTTCCGGTCCGGATGAGCGTCCGTGGGTGCTGTGCTGAAACAGCGCGGTGCTGAACTCGACGCGGCGGGCGCCGGTCATCCGCGCCGGACGCGGCAACGCGGCGCGCAGCCAGCCGGACCATCCGCGCGGCGTCGGCTTGACCGTTTCGGCCGTGACCGGGGCGGGTGCGTCGGCTGCGGCCTCGCTCAGGTGCGGGACAGGCGAAACATCGATACGGCGATGACGGGACATGACGACGCGGTAGGAGGGAGCCGCGTTGCACTATCGTCTTCGAATGTGTCATGCCGTTTTGCGGGGTGCGGGGCGATCCGAATGTATGCGCTGAAATGCGAAGCGCTGGGGCGAGCGCTCCGTTGCGGTGAACTGCGATGAGGGGGCTGCCGGCCGATAACTGTCTCCTGGGCGAGGCGATCCGAATGCATGCGCTGAAAGACGAAGCGCCGTGGCGAGCATTCCGTCGCGGCGCGCTGCGATGAGGGGGCAGCGGGCCGGCGATTTTCGCCGGGGCGAGGCAGCCCGAATGCATGCGCTGAAATGCGAAGCGCTCGGGTGAGCAGTTCGTCGCGGCGTGCTGGGATGAGGGGGCAGCGGGCCGGCGATTTTCGCCGGGTGTGAGGCAACCCGAATGCATGCGCTGAAATGCGAAGCGCTGGGGCGAGCGCTCGGTTGTGGTGAGCGGGGTGAGGGGTCAGCAGGCCGGCAATTGTCACCTCCAGCCGCGCGTTGCCGCCTCAGATCGTTTCGAGACTCGTGTGCTCTTCGAGCCAGCGGATCGCTGGCGTGTCGGACGGCGGATGCAGCGGACGGGTCATCGCATAGAGGTAGCTGTCGGCGGCGATGAGCCCCAGATTCGGGCGGCATTCGTGGTTCCTCAGCTTCGCTTCGAGCGTGAAGCCGAGCCGCTCCATGCTGCTGTGCGCATCGCCGTCGACGGCGCAGTACGCGAAGATGCGCAGGAACGGCGGCTGCGCGATCAGCCACTTGAGCAGCTTGCGCAGCGCATACAGGCCGGCGCGCCGCCGCCGCGCGCCGCCGCGCCGGCTGATGACGACGCCGAGTTCGACGCGCGGCGGATGCGGCCGCAGTTCGATGAGGCCGGTGAGACGGCCGCTGGCGCGGTCTTCGAGCACCCAGCGGATGAGCGTGCCGGTACGCCAGCCTTCCTGCGCTTCGTCGATGAACGCGAGGGTCTCGTCGAGTTGCGTGTGGCGCGCGAAACTCAGGTCGCGTGTCGTGGCGACGTCGCTCAGCATGTCGTCGAACAGGGCTTGCGCGTCGCGTGGCTCGGGCGGCCGCATCAGCAACTCGTCCGACTCGATCAGGCCGGGAAAGCGGAATGTCGACATGGGTCGCCTCCATGCATCGGATCGAGCCATTGTCAGCGCCGGCGGGCGTGCTGAGCGGATTGCCGCGAAGCGGCATGTGCTAATGCGAACGTGCTAGTGCGAACGTGCGGGTTGGCGTTGCACGAGCGCGGTCGAACGCGGCGAGTGAATCAAGTGAGGTCGAGTGAGTCGAGTGAGTCGAGTGAGGCGAGTGAGGCGAGTGAGGCGAGTGAGTCGAGTGAGGCGAGTGTGGCGAATGAGGCGAATGAGGTTGAGTGTGGCGAATGAGGTCGAGTGAGCCGAGTGAGCCGAGTGAGTCGAGTGTGGCGAATGAGTCGAGTGTGGCGAATGAGGTCGAGTGAGCCGAGTGAGTCGAGTGCGGTCGGTGGCGCCGAGCGGGGCGCGCGACACGCGTCCCACCGATTCGCGTATCCCTCAAACCGTCCCGGCGTGCTTCGCATCACCTGTCGCGACTTCGTGCCGCGCTCGCCGCGTGCCGACGCACAACGCTAACGTGGTGACATCCGCGGCATGGGTTCGTTGCCGCGCCGAAATGATGGAGAGATGGAGAGTCCAATCGTGAGCACCCAAGCCATCACCGCGCTGCCCGTAGGGAGCGTCGGCCGCGTCGACAGCACGAACGACAATGCGCGCACGGGCGCGGACAGTGCCGTCGTTCCCGTCACGCCGACCGCCGTCGCGCTGCGCGGCGAACTCGCCGCGTTGCGCGGCCTCGGCGCCGCACGCAAACCCGGCGCGTTCAGCACGGCAACGGACGGCGACAGACTGCCGGTGCCGATGTCGAAGAAATCGCTGATCAACCAGGCGGCCGTGAAAGCCGGCGATAACCTGCCGAATGACGCTCTGCGCGATGTCCTGGTCACGCAGCGCCGCGTGCCGTTGCCGGTGCCGTCTTCGGATGTGCAGCCGCAACTCGCGGGGCCGATGCTCGACCCCGGTCTCAACCCGGCCAACGCACTCGACCAGCACCAGCACCTCATGGCGCTGGCTAGCGTGATGCAACGTGCCGGCGAAACGATTCACGGTGCGACGCACTAACGATCCCTAACGCCGTCGACGCGCCCGGGCCCACCCGGCCCGGCAACCGCAGAGAAATACAAGCACACCAATGTATGGCCGCGGCATCTGATGACCGCGGCCATTCGCGTGGCCGCCTGCCTGGCCGGCGCCCGCCGAGAAACACAAGCACACCCACGCATGCCCGCGTCATCTGATGATCGCGGCACATCCGCATTGCCGCCTACCCGGCCCGTCGACCGCCGAGAAACACAAGCTCATCCACGCATGCCCGCGGCATCCGACAATGCGCGGCCATCCGCATTGCCGCGACGCCTCATCCACATCACCGTCATTCCCGCGCCCGCACCCGCAACCGCAACCGCACGCATCATCCCTTCAAGCCCGCAGCCAGACAAACTCGCCGGCGACGATGCCTTCGAACATCTCATCCGTCGACTCGATGATGCTTTGCCGCCAGTACCGCCCATGCTCCGCGTAGTGGGCGAGCAGATCGGCCAGCGTATTGCCGTCGACGTCATAGGTCATCGGCACGCGCAGCACCAGCACGATCCCGCCCGTATCCGTATCGAGTCCGAGTTGCGCCTGGTCCTGCGCGTAGATCAGCAGATTCGCCTCCAGCATCAGCCGGAACACGACCAGCGTGCGGCCCGCCGTCACGGTGCCGTAGTGGAAGTTGGCGTACATGGCCTCCAGATCGTTCTCGAAGTATTCAAGCCGCACGTCGAAGCCTTCCACTTCGATCGAGCGCGTGCGCAGCACATGCTCGGCGTCCGCGAGACCCACGGTCGCGCACAGGTCGCGGATCAGTTGCGCATAGCGTTCGGACGTGTCGTTGGTATCCAAGGGCGGGTGCGGGCAAAGGGAGGGGCGGCCGGCATGACCGGCGCGCGCGATGAAAACGGCCGGCGCGCGCGGTGCTCCGCGGGCCGGCCGGTAAGGCGGGATGAGCACACCCCGACGATGCCGAGGGTGTCGAACGCTGTCGAGCCGAAAGAACGCCCGTCAGTGTCCCGTACCGCTCTGGACCGCCTGGCCCATCCCTTTCACGACGTTCGCCAATGCGCCAGCCAGCGACAGTTGCAACGTCGCCTGGGCCGCGCCCAAGGCTCCGGCGCTCCCTTGTGCCGCCATCCCCTGCATGGCTCCGATTGTGCCTGCGACAGCCATAAGACCTCCTCACTCTCAGGTTGAAAATGCTGCTCTGCCTCGCGGCGCGGATGCCGCCTGACAGGGCTAGCCAGGTGCCGCGCGCGTCACGCCGCGCCGCGTTTGTCCGCGAGCTGCGCGACGATCCTGCTCGCTGCGAGCAGGCCACGGTACAGCTTCGCGAGATTGTTGCGATCCAGTTCGGTCGCGCCGTTCGTTTCGCCGACGTTCTTCGCCGTGGCCTCCAGCGCCTCGCGGATCGCGGCGAGCCGCGGACCGCCGTCGGGGTCCGCGAGCGTCTTCTGCAGATCGTTGAAATCGGTGGCGCACGCTTCGAGCGGCGCATACATGTTGGTCATCTCGGAACCTCACTTCGGTAATGGCAGATACGCCGTGGTCCTGGCCTGCGCCGGCGCGGGCGGCTCGGCGGCGATGTCTTCGACGGGTTGCATCACGCCGCGCGCCGCGCCCGTGGTGATGACGACGGGCGTGCCCGATGCCGCCGCGGCAGCGGCGGGCGTGTCGGTGGCGGCAGCGGCGGGTGTATCAGCGGCGGACATCTCGGTGGCCGGGGCCGACGCCGCCGCTTCAGGACCGGAGGCCGCGGCGGCCGCTTCCGGCGTCGTGTAGATATGCTTCACGCCATCGGGCGTTTCGGCGTAGCGCACATCGTCGGACGACATCACGAGCGAGAAGGCCGTCGGCAACGGCATGCCGTCCTCGGATTGCACGACGCGCACGCGCAGATCCTTGACGTTCTCGCCGAGATCGCGGCGCATGCGCGACAGCGCGCTCTCGACATCGCGCGGATTGGCGACCTTGCCTGAAATCTCGAACGCGCCGCGGCCCACATAGGCGACCTTCACGCCCGGCATGGCGAGCGAATCCTCCATGTTGCGCACGTCGTTCTGCGCGATGTCGTAGCGCCGCACGATGCCGGTCGACGAAATCCGCATCAACAGCTTGCGCACTTGCGTGTCTTCCTCGGGCGTGGCGACCATTCCGGTGACGCTCACCGTCGAGCCGCGCGCCTGCGCGTTCAGTTCCTTCATATGCGCCGCGCGCAGCGCCACGTTCACACGCTGCGCGAGATCGCCGGCATCGTGCGGCAGGGCCGCGCGGCTCACCACGGTGGTCAGCAGCACGCAGCCGATCACGATCACCCCGCCCAGCATCGCGCAGGCGGAGACGATGCCGGTCATCTTGCGGCGCCGCGAGCGCTCGGCGGCGCGCCGCGTTTCGTCCGGCTTGACGAGCAGCGTCGACAGCAAATCGAGGTCGCTCGGCCAGGCCGCGTCGGTCGAGCCCACGCACAACACCGTGTCGCCGAACTGCATCGGCACGAACTCGATCAGGATGACCGTGCCCGGTTCCTCGTCGAGATCGGCCGGTTCGCCTTGCCGCGCGTTCGCCGCGTCGTCCGCCTCCACCGTGACCGGGGTCAGGCGGCGCGCGGTGACGATGCCGCCTTCGTCGAGGCCCAGCAGCACGTCGTCGCCGCGCCAGTCGGAGATGCGGATGTCGGCATCGTCGTCCGCGCCGATCCGGTGCGTGCCGATACCGAGGCGCAATTCCGCGCCGGCATGCGTGCCAGTCAGGATTCGCAGCAGCTTCGTCATGGAGCGCCTGTAGATCGAGAAGGGGCGGCGCGCATGGGGCGCCGATCGACACCTACTCTAGCGGTCCGACATGACGGGCAAGCACGCAATGCGAAGCGGGTACCAGGAATGCGAAACTGCGCGGCGTCACGGTTGGCCTCATGTCGGCGTCGGCGTCGACGTCGGCGTCAGCGCGATGGGTCGGGCGCACCGGCCGCGACGCGTGCGGCACGATGACCTCGCGCGCAATGTGAAGCGCGATGGATCGACCGGCCGGCAGCGACGCGTGCGGCACGATGGCCTCGCGCGCAATGTGAAGCGCGTAACGGGAATGCGAAACTGCGCGGCGTATCGTCAGCGCGATTTGTCCGCCGCACCCGCCGCGACGGCCGCGCCGCGCTGAAGCGTGCGAAGGTTGAGCGCGCGCTCGCGCATCGCGGGCGTCGCCGGCCGGCTGTACATCAGCAGCAGCGGCAGCATCAGCAGGTTCAGACGCCCGACGCGTCCGGGTTCTCCTGGCGTCGCTCCCGCAGCGGACATCGTCTTCGGCGGCTGCGCCCGCGCCGAGCTGGCGTCGATCAGACGCTGACGCCACGCGCCCAGGTCGCCGTCGCTGCCGCTAGCCGCGTCGGCCCCGCCCAACTGCCGCCGCACGGTAAGCAGATCGATGAAGCGCTCATGCACACGCGCATCGATCCGCGCTTCGGGATTGGCCGCAAGCTCGTCGCGCAACGCGAGCAACGCGTCGCACCACAGCTTCGGCAATGTTTGCGACAGATCGGCATCGGGCGGCTGCGACGCGGCAAACGTCTGCAACGCGCCGCGCCGGGGCAGCGGCACTTCGGTCTTGCCGCTGCTGCGTATGCCGACCTCGCCGCGCGACGATGCCGTGCCGCCGTGTCCGCTACCGTTGCCGTTACCGCTGCTGTCGCCACCATCGTGCCCATGCTGTGACTGTCCGCCGCTTCCTCCGCCGCCATCGCGCGTGATCCGGCCACTGCCTCCCGCACCCGCGCCGCGCGCCGGTTCGCCCGCGGCCACGAGGGGCCGCGGCACCGCCATGCGGAGCTTCCGCGCGAGCAACGCGCGGCGCGCGCTCGCGCTGCGCGTGCGTGCATAGGCGAAGCGGGTCGTGCCGCGATACAGCGCGGCGAACTGCGCGCCGGCGCGTGCGCCGGCATCGTTGCGGGCCTGTTCGCGCGCGAGTTCGGGCTGGTCCGCCGGCGCGGGGGACGGCGTGGAGATCCGCGTCATTGCGGCACCGCCGTGTGCATGATTTCGTTGGCGAAGTGCAGGATGGCGGCCGCCGAGAACGGCGCGGCGATCACGATCGCGATCGTCACGGCGATCAGCTTCACGCCATGCGACAGCGTCTGATCCTGCATCGACGTGATCGCCTGCAGAAACGACACGGCCAGACCCACCAGCGCCGCGACGATCACGATCGGCAGCGACACGTACATGCACAGCAGCATGCCCTGGGTCGTGAAGCGAACAAGCGTGTCGATATCCATGCGAGCAGTTTCCGCGAGTCAGTGCGATAAGTGCGATGCCGCGCTAGCGGTAGGTCATCACGAGGCCGTGAATCAACGTCGACCAGCCGTCCATCACGACGAACAGCAGCAGCTTGAACGGGATCGCCACGTTGGTCGGCGTCACCTGGTTGAGGCCCATCGCGAGCAACACGTTGGCGATGATCAGGTCGATCACGATGAACGCGATGTAAAGCAGAAAGCCGATCTTGAAGGCGTCGGTCAGTTCGGTGAGCGTGAAGGCGGGCGCGAGCACGATCAGGTCGTTTTCATGCAGGCTGGCCGCGTTCTCCTTCGGCCACACCACGTTCGCCGAGCGCATGAAAAAGCGCTTCTCGCGCTCGTTCGTGTGCTTCTGCAGGAACACGCGGAACGGCTCGCGCGCGGCGCTGAACACCTGGATCAGCGCCTGGGTCGGCTGCCCGGCCACCGGCTGGCCCTGCATCGACTGCATCGCCTGCATGCCGACGGGCGCCATCACGTACAGCGACACCAGAATCGCGATGCCGTTCAACACCATGTTCGGCGGCACCTGCTGCACGCCGAGCGCATTGCGCAGCAGGCCGAGCACCACGACGATCTTGGCGTAGGAGGTCACCACCATCGCGACGAAGGGCACGAGGCTGATCGCGATGATGACGATCAGCAGGCCCGTGAAGTCACTGAACTGGACCATCGCCGTGCGCCATGCGCAGAATCCGGATGCCGAGGTGATCGCCGACCGTGACGAGTTCGCCGTAGCCGATCGTCTGGCCGTGCGTGACGAGCTTGAGCTGCGCGTCGGCCACCGGCGTCGGCAGTTCGAGCACATAGCCGGGGCGCAACGCGTAGAGCTGCGAGAGCGGCAGCGCCACGGTATCCACTTCGAACTGGACGGGTAGATCGAGTTCGCCGATTTCGATCGCGTTGGCGTGTTGATCGGGCGCAAGCAGATCGTCCGGACGAACGGGATCCAGCTCATCGGTCATGGTGGGCTCCTTCGTGATGGATAGCGTGAGACCGTCGATGCTGACCGGTGCATGGACCCGCATCAGGCCGGGGGTGCCCCAGGCCACGATGCCGGTGGCGGCTTCCCTCGCGCCCTCGCCGGCGCGGGCGAGCACCGTGCGCAGCGTGCCGGCGAGCGAGCGCAGCAGCACGTCGCCGGGGGCGAGCGCGCGCAGCGTGTCGACCGGCAGCCGCCGCCGGCCGAGTATCAGCCTTCCCGGTATGAGGCTGCCGGCAAGACCCGCGGAACGTTCGGACGAGCTCGCCAACGCGCGTGTCGCGGCGGCGAGCGCCGCGCCGCGCGTCGCATGCAAGGCTTCGAGCGTGTCGAGCAACGCGCGGCCAAGCAGAACGCGGGCCGCGTAAGGCCGGCCGTCGAAAGTGAGCGTCAGATCGATCGCGGCGACCTCGGCGGAGGCGGCCTCGCGCGGCTCGCCTCGCACCAGTTGCGCGACATGCACGCCTGTCAGCCCGAGCGACGCGAGCCGCTGCAGCAACGGATCGAGCAGCACGCCGGCCACCGCGGCGCGCAGCGCGCGGGCGGTGTCGCCGGGCACGGCCGGACCCTGGCCGGCCGGAGACGCGGCGATCTCGAGCGCCGGATGCGCGGCAAGGTCGAACACGACCCGGATCTCGCCGGACGGATGCGCGAGTTCGAGCGTGCCGGGCTGCTCGAAGCGCGCGTGAGCCTGAGAGGGCGAGACATCGACCGTCGCCTGCCATTCGTTGACGCCCGCCGCATGCCCGAGAAGCTGCGCGGTCCGCGCGTTGCACACGAGCCGCGCGGCGCGCGCCGCGAGCGGCGGCACCGCGCGGATCGGCAACGCGGTGATCGGCGCGGCGGCGGTGTTTGCGCGATGAGCGCCATGAGCGGCATCCGCGGGTTGCGCTCCGGCAACGTCGGCGCCCGGCATTTCGACGATCGAATAATCCATGCAGCGGTCGGCGGAAGTGACGGCCAGCGTCGGCCTGGAAAACGGTGCGCTCACCACACCGTCAGTTCGATATCGCGGGGCGTGCCCCACGCGCGTAGAAGCGAGTCCAGCTCGCGTTCGAGCATGGCACTGTGGTCGAAGAGTAGCTGCCGGGTCTCGATGCCGCCCGTGTCGAACCGAAGCGACAACAGGAAACGCGAAAGAGACAGATACAGCGTCGTGTCCGGCAGGATGCGGCTATCGAGCGGCATGCGTACCTCCCAGTTGCCGGCGTCCGCGACGGCGGGGTCGCCGCAGAAGCCCGCGACTTCGCGCGCCAGCGAACGCGCGAGTTCGAGAAAATGGCCCTGGGTGCGAAACAGCGCGTCGATGGCCGGTAGCGTGGCGCCCGGCAGCCGGCGCAGCAACGCTTCGTGGGCGAGTGCGCCGGCGTCGGGCGCGCTGGTGTCGTCAGCGCTCGCCTGCGCTTCGGCCTGGGCCTCGTCGTCCTGTCCATCCGCGAGCCAGCCGGCCTGGGCGCGGCGGCTGTCCGCCTCGCTGCCCGAGGCATCGGCGGGCGCGGACCCGGCGCTTTCACCGGCCTCGGCGGGCGGCCGTTGCGCGCGCCCGCGCCGCACCAGCGCCGCGTAATCGAAGCGGCGCGCGCGCGCCGCATCCGCGGCCGGATGCGTATCGGCGGCGGACGGAATGATGCGCAGCGGACGCGGTTCGATGATCGCCATGTGCGTGTGGGCCGTTCGCGCTAGATGGTCACGCGGCCGAGCGGCTGCAGTTCGACATGGTCGCCGAGTTCCTGATACGAGTAGACCGACAGCCAGCCGAGCCGCGCCTCGATCATGCGCCGCACGTAGCGGCGAATGTCCATCGACGTGACGAGCGCGACGCCTTCGCGCGGGGTGTCGCCGACGAACGACTGGATCCGGTCGATCAGGAAGCCGACTTCGTCGGGCGGCAGCGCGAGGAAATTGCCGGTGGGCGTCTGCTTGATCGCCTGGCGGATGTGCTGCTCGACCGGCAGATCCAGCAGCACCGCGGGCAGTTGCCGGCTTCCCGCCGCCGCGCGATGCGCGAGAAAGCGCGCGAGGTCGCCGCGCACGTACTCGGTGAGCATCAGCATGTCCTTCTCTTTCGCGCCCCACACCACGAGACTTTCGAGAATGTTGCGCACGTTGCGAATCGAGATCTGTTCTTCGAGCAGCCGGCGCAGCACGTCGGCGATGCGCTGCGGCGGCAGCACTTTCTGCACTTCGGCGACGAGGCCCGGATACTCGGCGTTCTGCTGGTCGAGAATCCATTGCACCTCCTGGATGCCGAGAAAGAGCGACGCGTGCCGGCGCAGCATCGCCACCGACGCATGCGCGATCACCTGCTCCGCGCGCCACGCGGACATCTTCGGCGGCAGCGTCTTTTCGTCGATCCACCAGGTCGGCCCCGCGCCGCCGTCGAGCCCGCGCCGTTTCTCGCCGCGCTCGGCGAGCGCCGCGAGTTCGGCGGGCATCGGTTCGTGCGTGCCCGTCAGCGCCGGGTCGGGCAGCATCACCTTGCCCGGCGGCAGTTCGATCGCGCAGTACGGCACGTCGTGCATCAGCAGTTCGCAACTGGAGGCGGGCAGCGTGTCGCACGTCCACATCGTGATGCCGGGAAACGGCAGGCCCAACACCTGTTGCAGACGGGCGCGCTCCGCTTCGAACGAACGCTCGAGCGCCGCGCTCGACAGGCGCGCGACGAGGTCCGGCGAAATCCGCACGCCGAGCGGGCAGGCGAACTGCGGCGCGCGCGTGAGGATCGCGGGCGTGTCGGCTTTCGAGCCGGCGCGTTGCATCGCGCTGACGGCCTCGCCCGCATGCGAGGTCGCGGCCGGCTGACGTTTGCCCAGCCGATAGCCGGAGAACGCGAGAATCGCGGCGAGCAGCAGGAACAGCATCGACGGAAAGCCGGGTACGGCGGCGAAGCCGAGCAGCAGCAGGCTCGCGAAGTAGAGGGCGCGCGCGCTGGCCGACAACTGCCGGCCGATCTCGTCGCCGAGCGAGAGCGGCCGCGCGTCGCGCTCGTCGGACACGCGCGTGATCATCACGCCCGCGGCGACGGAAAGCAGCAGCGACGGAATCTGCGAGACCATCGCGTCGCCGACCGACAGGATCGAGAAGCGGTTGGCGGCTTCGCCCGCGCTCATGTCGTGATACGCGATGCCGACCGCGATGCCGGCGATGATGTTGATCAGCGTGATGATGAGCCCGGCCACCGCGTCGCCCTTGACGAACTTCATCGCGCCGTCCATGCCGCCGTGCAACTGGCTCTCGACCGCGAGCGTCGCGCGCTTGCGGCGCGCTTCTTCAGGCGAGAGCAGATTCGCGCGCAAGTCGGCGTCGATGCTCATCTGCTTGCCGGGCAACGCGTCGAGGGTGAAGCGCGCGCCGACTTCGGCGACCCGTTCCGAACCCTTCGCGATCACGATGAACTGCACGGTCGTAATGATCACGAACACCACCATGCCGACCACCAGATTGCCGCCCACCACCAGTTCGCCGAAACTCTCGATGATGTTGCCCGCGTCGGCGTGAAGCAGGATCGACTTGGTCGACGCGATGTTCAGCGACAGGCGGTACAGCGTGGTGAACAGCAGCAGCGAGGGAAACACCGAGAGCGATACGACGTTCGGCACGTACATGGTCACCATCAGCAGCGTGACGCTGATCGTGATGTTGATGGCGAGCAGTAAATCGATGAGAAACGGCGGCAGCGGCAGGATCATCAGCGAGATGATCGCGACCACCAGCATCGCGATGCCGATCTCACCGCCTGCCGGTAGCTTAAGTGCCTTGAACATCGCGATTCTCCATGTCGGCGCGCTGCGTGTCGTGGCCGCCGCCGTCGTCACGCCGTGCGCCGATCGCATCGACCCAGCGCAGGATCGCGGCGACGGTCTCGAACAGTTCGTCGGGAATCGGCTCGTCGACGCCGACCTTGTAGAGCGCGCGCGCCACCGGCGGATTGCCGATGATCGGCACGTTCGCCTCGCGCGCGAAGCGCCGCAGTTGCGCGGCGCTTTCGTCCATGCCGCGCGCGATCACGAGCGGCAGCGGATGTTCGTCGGGCGCATAGCGGATCGCGACCGCGTAATGCGTGGGATTGACGATCAGCGCGTTGGCGAAGCCGACCCGCTGCTGCGGCGCCGCCGTGGTCGCGAATTCGCGCGCGAGCTTGCGGCGTTCCGCCTTGATCTTCGGATCGCCGTCCATCTGCTTGCGCTCGCGCTTCACCTCGACCTTGGACATCCGCATCTTGCGCATGAAAAGCGCGCGCTGAAGCTTGACGTCCACCACGCCGATCACGACGAACACCGCGGCCGCGACGATGAAGAGCTTCACCAGCAACGCCCAGAACAGCTTCGACAGTTCCGGCAGCGGCTGATACAGCGAGCCGACGATGAGCGGCAGCATCCAGCGGATCGTCACCCACATCACGACGCCGATCACGGCCGCCTTGATCATCATCTTCGCGAGGTCGATCAGCGTGCGCCACGAGAAGATCCGCTTGACGCCCTCGATCGGGCTCGCGTGGTTCAGATCGGGCACGACGGGTTTGGTCGCGACCTGGAAGCCGACCTGCGGAAGCAGCGCGGCGATCGCCGCCAGCGCCGCCGCGCCGGCGCACGGCACGACGATGACGAGCGCCTCCTTGCCTAGCTCGAAGAGCCGGCCGAACATCAGCGGCTCGTCGTGGCGGCCGGGCACGAAATCGAGCGCGGTGATCACGATCGCGCGCAACGCGCCGGCGAAGCTCGCCGACGCGAGCGCGAGCAGACCGATCACCACGGCCATCGTCGCCGCCTCGACCAGATCGGTGCTTTTCGATATCTGGCCGTCCTTGCGGGCGTCGCGCAGCCGTTTGTCGGTAGGCTGTTCGGTCTTCTGTTCGCTCATGGAGGTCCGGTCTGTTGGCCGGGTGCGCGAGGCCGTGCCGTGTCGCGGATTGGCGCACTCGAAGCCTGACGGTAGCGGGGCCGGCGGCGCGGCGCGCAGCCGATGCGAAGCCCGCATGCGGCAAGCGAAGCGACGCCGCGCGGCTCGCGCGGCGCTTTCCGCTTCTCTTCCTGCTTCTCTCCCTGCTTGGCTTCCTGCTTCGCGCGAACTGTGTTCTCTTCGCGTCGCGCGGTTGGCCGGCGGTGCGAAGCCGGTATCCTGGGCGCATCGCTCTCGCATGGAGCGGGCCGGGGCTGGACGTCGTTCGTGCCGCAGCGGTTCGCGACGTATCCATCGACATGTTCATCCGCAGGAGTCTTGCGCCATGAGTACCGTCACGCCGAACTACCTCAACTGCAGCCAGGCCATCGTGGGCGGTCTGATCGATAGCCTGTCCTGCGCGCTGCTCAACAATTTCCCGACGCTCGAAGCCGATCCGTACGACATCGAACTGGTGCTCGACGCGTTGCGCCTGCTGCGCCCGCAGGTGGCGGAACTGGACACGATGGAAGCGGTGCTGTACATGCAGCGCGGCCATTGGGACGACGCGATCCGCGTGTTCTCGCGCGTGATCGAGGAGGCGCCGCATTTCTCGTATGCGAAGGCGCTGCTCGCCTTCTGTCTGTCCGTCAAGGGCGACACCGGCTGGCAGCAATGGGCGAGCGCGGCGCTGGCGCAGAATCCCGACCGCGACACGCGCCAACTGGTGCGCGCGCTGTCGGCGCGCGAGGATCTGCGCGAGGCGATCCGCACCTACCGCAACGGCGGCACCTTCGAGGTGCCGCTCTCCATCGCGACCTTGAACGACGAACTGCCCGACGAATCCGCGCAACCCGTGGCGGCGCCCGCGGCCACCGCCGCCGCGCAGAACGACGTCGTCGGGCAGCAGGGCTACCTGCGCATCTGAGCACGACCCGCCGAAGCCGGCGGGCATCGAACGATGAGAGGCTGAACATGACACTTCCCGTCACGAGCAAACAATTCGAGGCCGCATTGCAGGCCGCCACCTCCATGCCGGCCACGCAGCCCGGCGCGGACCCGGCGTTGCAGCAGGCCGGCGAGCGCTTCGCCTCGATGATGCAGAACCCGCGCATGGCCGCGCCGGTCCACGGCGACGACATGAACACCAATGTCATCGCCAGGATGGCGGTCACGCAGGACGCGGAGTTGCAGCAGTCGGTGAACGACGTGGTCGCGTTGTCGAGCCAGGCGGGCAACATGTCGCTGCCCGAGATGACCGCCGCCGCGATGAAGACGACGCTCGAACTGGCGACCACCCAGCTCGACATGCAGGCCAAGATGGGCGTCGTCAACTCGTCCAAATCGTCGATCGAAACCCTGATGAAGAACCAGTAGGCCATGCGCGCACAGAGTGTCTTCGTCACGGCCCGCGCGCTGCGGACCGGCGCATGTTGCGCGGCGCTGGCCGCCTGCGTGCTGCTCGCCGGGTGCAACAAGGAGCTGTACCGCAACCTGACCGAACAGGACGCGAACGAGATGGTCGTGGCGCTGCTCGAACAGGGCATCGACGCGTCCAAGGCGACCGCCGACGCCGGCAAGACGTGGATGCTCGAAGTCGACGGCAACCAGATGGTGCGCGCGATGCAAGTGCTGCGCGAGCGCGGCCTGCCGCACAGCCGCTACGACGATCTCGGCAGCCTGTTCAAGCGCGACGGCCTCGTGTCGACGCCGACCGAGGAGCGCGTGCGCTTCATCTACGGCTTGTCGCAGGAACTGTCGTCGACGCTGTCGAAGATCGATGGTGTGATCGTCGCGCGCGTGCAGATCGTCTTGCCGAACAACGATCCGCTCGCGCAGCAGATCAAGCCGTCCTCGGCGTCGGTGTTCATCAAGTACCGGCCGGATTCGGATGCGAGCGCGCTGGTGCCGCAGATCAAGACGCTGGTGATGCATAGCGTCGAAGGGCTCACCTACGACGCGGTGAGCGTGACCACCGTGCCCGCCGATCCGGTCGATCTGTCGAAGCCGTCGCAGATGCATGCGGCCGCGCCGCTGCCGATTCTCGTGGCCGCCGCGCTCGTGCTGGTGGCCGGCGCGGCGAGCCTGTTCCTCTGGCTCAAACGCGGCCTGCCCGTGAGCAGCGCGGCGAGCCGGCTTCGTCCGCGAATTAGCGCGTGGCTCGCCAGGCTGCGGCGGCCGAAATCGTCATCGGCGACATGACGGCGCCGTCGACGTCGTTTCCGTTCGCGCGCGCCGCGGCGGCGCTCGGCGCCTATGAGCGCAATGCGCGCGAAGCGGCGCGCTGGGCGCATCCGTCGTGGTTCGAAGCGGCGCTCGACCTGCCGGCGGGCGCGTCGGGCGCGTCGCTCGACGGACTGCGCGGCGCGCTCGCGACCGCGCACGGTGCATGTGTCGCCGCCTGCTCGCGCGCGCTGCTGCGCGCGACCAACGTGAACGCGCCCGGCTTCGACACGTTGCGCGCGCCGAATCCCGCCGTGCTCGACGCCTTGCCCGTCGAGGTCGGCGTGCGCGTGCTGCGCATGCGCGCGCTGCTGCTGCGGCGCGCGGACGTGCGCAAGCTGATCGACAAACGCAGCCGTCAGCGCCTCGCGCAATGGGTCGGCGTGCCGCTCGAACGGCTGACGGCGGCAGGCGCGGCGGGCCCGGCGAATGCGCCCGATGTGGCGCGCCTCGTCTCGCGCGGACAGTTGCCCGCGCTCGAAGAAGTCGACGCGGACACACTCGCGTATGAAGGCTACGCGCTGCTCGCCCGCGACACGCCGGCCGCCGCCAGGCCGTGCCCGCTATTGCGGCTGGCCTTGCCGCACGCGTTGCCGGATGCGGCGTGGCTGCGCGCGAGCGGGCGCGAACTCGACGCGGCCGGCACGGCGCAACTGGTCGCGCGGCTTCCCGAACTGCTTCCGGAGTGGGCATGGTTATTTGGCTGAGGTCGGACCGGATGCTGCCCGAGGCGGCGGGCGCGCACGTCGGCGCGCATCAGGACGTGGTGCCGCGCGCCGCGTTCGGCGCGTTGATGGAAATCGGCGACGGCTACGAGCAGCTCGCCGCGGATCGCGAGGCGCTGCTCGCCGCCGCGCGCGACGAAGCCGCGGCGATCGTCGCGGCGGCGCACGACGAAGCGGCGGGCGTACTCGCGGATGCGCGCGACGAATACGACCGCGCGGCCGAGCGCGGCTACCGCGACGGCGAGCAACGCGCGCTCGCCGACTGGGTCGAGCGCCTCGGCGAAGCGGGCGCCGATCAGCGCCGCGCGCAGTTGAAGATGCGCGAGCGCATTGCCGGCATCGTGACGGTGGCCGTCGAGCAGATCGTGAAGGTGCAGCAGTCCGACCAGTTGTTCGAGCGCGCGCTGTCGGCGGTGGACCGGATCGTCGAAGGCGCGACGTGGCTGCGGGTCGTCGTCAGTCCCGTCGATTACGACAAGGCCTGCATCGCGTTCGAGCGGCTGTCCGCGCGCTGGCGCGAATCGGGCCGGCCTTTCCCGCTCTCCGTGGTGGCCGATAAGCGGCTGGAGCCGGGCAGTTGCCTGTGCGAATCGGATTTCGGCGCGATCGACGCGAGCCTCGCCACGCAGATGCGCGCGATGCGGCTCGCGGTGTCGCGCGCACTCAAGCAGTCGGCGAATGAACTGGAGGCCGCCGCCGATGCGTTCGCGCCGCACAGCGAGATCGACGACAACGCCGACGACAACCCCGACGAAAACGCCGCCGACGCATTCGCCGATTCCGGCACGGCCTGAATCATCCATGAACCACCCATGAGCGACGCACGAACGACATGAGCGCCCGATGAACATGACGCGCGACCTCCCCGTGTCCGATGCGGACTCCGGCTCCGACGACGAGCCGCATTCGCTCTTCGACGTCGAACAGTTCGCCGACGCGATCGAACACGAGATCCTGTCGACCTCCAGCATCGCGCGCACCGGCAAGGTGCTGGAAGTCATCGGCACGCTCGTCAAGGTGGCCGGGCTCGACGTGACGCTCGGCGAACTGTGCGAGCTGCGCGCCGCGAACGGCGAACTGCTGCAGCATGCCGAGGTGATCGGTTTCACGCGCGATGTCGCGCTGCTCTCGCCGTTCTCGCGGCTCGCCGACATTTCGCGCTCGACGCGGGTGGTGGGCCTCGGACGCTCGCTGTCGGTACCCGTCGGCGATGCGTTGCTCGGGCGCGTGATCGACAGCCTCGGTCAGCCGATCGACGGGCTCGGGCCGATCGACACCGATGAGGAACGGCCGGTGTTCGCGAGTCCGCCTTCGCCGATGAGCCGGCGCATGATCGATACGCCGCTGGCGACGGGCGTGCGCGTCGTGGACGGCATGATGACGCTCGCCGAGGGACAGCGGATGGGCATCTTCGCGCCGGCCGGGGTCGGCAAGAGCACGCTGCTCGGCATGTTCGCGCGCGGCGCGCAGTGCGACGTGACCGTGATCGCGCTGATCGGCGAGCGGGGCCGCGAAGTGCGCGAGTTCGTCGAGCTGATTCTCGGGCCGCAAGGCATGGAGCGTTCGATCGTGGTGTGCGCGACGTCGGACCGCTCGTCGATCGAACGCGCGAAGGCCGCGTATGTCGCCACCGCGATCGCCGAACACTTCCGCGATCGAGGCCAGCGCGTGCTGCTGATGATGGATTCGCTGACGCGCTTCGCGCGCGCGCAGCGCGAGATCGGTCTCGCCGCCGGCGAGCCGCCGGCGCGGCGCGGCTTTCCGCCGTCGATCTTCGCCGAACTGCCGCGCCTGCTCGAACGCGCGGGCATGGGCGAGCACGGCTCCATCACGGCGCTCTACACGGTGCTGGCGGAGGACGAATCCGCCAACGATCCGATCGCCGAGGAAGTGCGCGGCATCATCGACGGCCACATGATCCTCTCGCGCGAGATCGCCGCGAAGAATCAGTACCCGGCGATCGACGTGCTGGCGAGCCTGTCGCGCGTGATGCCGCAGGTCATGACGCCCGACTACGTGCAGGCGGCCGCCCGGCTGCGCGAACTGATGGCGAAGCATCGCGAGGTCGAAATGCTGTTGCAGATCGGCGAGTATCAGCCGGGCGGCAATCCGCTCGCCGACGAAGCCATCCGCAAGATCGACGCGATCCGCGCGTTCTTCTCGCAGGCGACGCACGAGTTCGCGGCGCCGCAGGATACCGAGGCGCGTCTGTTCGAACTGGCGCGAGGCTGACGCGATGAGCGCGGCCCCGAACCCGGACACCACGCGGCGGCGCGTCGCCGCGCTCGGTCATACCGTCAGCCGGCGCGGCCGGCTCGACACGCGGCTGCAGGCGGCGTTGACGGCGCGGCGCGACGCACATGCGCAAGCCGTCGCCCGGCATGACGCGCAACGCGAGCGCGTCGAACTCGCAGGCGACGAACTGCGCGCCTATCGCGAGCGCGTCGCGCGGATGATGAGCGGCGGCAGCGCATTCCAGCTTGCCGACCTCAACGCGACGATGCGTTACGCGGACGTGGTCGCCGCGCGCGTGCAGCAATTGGAAAGCGAACTGGCCGCGCTCGAGACGGCGATGCGCGCCGCGGCCGAAGAACTGGCCGCGGCGGCGCGCGCGCTCGCCAACAACCGCGGGCGGATGGATCTGTGCCGCGAGCGCATCGCCACGCTGCGGCGCTCGCTCGATCAGCACGCCGCCGACGAGGCCGATGAAGACGCCGAGGAAACCGCGCTCGCGCGCCTGCGGTTGATGCCGCGGCCCGCGTGACCGCGCGGCGTCCGTTGTTCACCGTTTGCTCATCGTTAGCTCATTGTTCAATCCCCGCTAGTCATCCGAATGTACGAATCCCTCACCACGCTGCCGCAACTCGGCACCACGCTGATTCAGTCGCTGACCGTGCTCGGCGTGTGTTCGGTGCGGCTCTTCGTGATCCTGTATCTGTTCCCGCCGACCGCTGACGGCATCCTGCAAGGGGTGGTGCGCAACGGCATCGTCATGCTGTTCAGTTCGTTCATCGCGTATGGACAGCCGGCGTCGCTGTTCACGTCGCTCTCCGGCACGACGCTGGTGGTGATCGGTCTGCGCGAGGCGGGCATCGGCTTGCTGCTCGGTTTCGCGGCCTCGACCGTGTTCTGGGTCGCGGAGAGCGCGGGAACCTACGTCGACGACCTGACCGGCTACAACAACGTGCAGATCACGAACCCGATGCGCGAGGAGCAGTCGACGCCGACCGGCACGCTGCTCGCCCAGGTGGCGAGCGTCGCGTTCTGGACCTTCGGCGGCATGACCTTTCTGCTCGGCGCGCTGTACGAGTCGTATCACTGGTGGCCGTTGACGGCGAGCACGCCGGTGCCGGCCAACGTGCTGGAAAGCTTCGCCTTGCAGCAGACCGACTCGTTGATGCAGACCACCGCGAAGCTCGCGGCGCCGATGATGCTGATGCTGCTGCTGGTCGATTTCGCGTTCGGTTTCGCGGCGAAGTCCGCGCAAAAGCTCGATCTGATGACGCTGAGCCAGCCGGTGAAGGGCGCGCTGACGGTGCTGATGCTCGCGCTGTTCGTCGGCATTTTCGTCGATCAGGTGCGCGATCAGCTCGTGCTGTCGAACCTCGGCGACCAGTTGCGCACGATCGCCGGCGTCACGAAGAAGTAGCCTGCCGCCGCTGCCGTCGCCGCGGGTGCGCCGGCCAGGCCGGTAAAAAGCCGCGTCCGTTGAAAACAGCCGGCCCGAAACCTCAACACTTCTCAAATGACGGCCAACCGTCAGATTTGTTGAGAATGTGCGGCATGCGCCTGGATACATTTGGCATCGCCGGCACCGGTTGCATGGCGTTCGGCGCGCGCCGCGCCGTCTGTGAAACGCGGCGCCGGGCCCGCACCGCTCCGTATCGTTTCGCGGCCTCCCGAGCCGCGGCTAACCCTTGACCAACGTGAAACCCATGAAGAAGAAACGGCTCATGCGCGCTGTCCGGCTGGCGGCGTCTCTCGCGATCGCATTGCCCGCTTTGTTGGGCGTGCGCGCCGAAGCGGCGGCGATTCACTGGCGCAGTTCCGTCGTTCATGTCTCGGCCGAAGGGCAGGACGTGAAGGACGTGCTGCGCGACTTCACGGCGGGGCAGGGCGTGCCGGCGACCATTTCCGGCGACGTGCACGGCACCGTGAGCGGCCGCTTCGACATGCCGCCGCAACGCTTTCTCGATACGCTTGCGTCGACCTTCGGCTTCGTGTGGTTCTACGACGGCAGCGTGCTGTCGATCAGCGATGTCAACACCGTGACGCGGCGCGTGATCAAGCTCGATCACGCGAGCGCGGCGGATCTGCGCTCGGCGCTCAGCCAGTTGCGCGTCGAGAATCCGCGCTTTCCGGTGACCTGGGACGAGAGCCAGGGCACCGCGCTCGTCAGCGGACCGCAGCCGTATGTGCAACTGGTCGCGGAAATCGCGCGCCGTCTCGACGAGAACGCGGCGCAGCGCTCGGGCTCGTCGATTCGCGTGTTCCAGTTGCGCCACGCGTGGGCCGCCGATCACAACGTGGAGATCGACGGCAAGACCGTCACGGTCTCGGGCGTGGCGAACGTGCTGTCGAGCATGTATCACCCGCGCAGCCAGTCGCGCGACAACGCGTCCGGCTACGACGCGGCGACCAGCCGGATCGCGAAGGAGCCGACGATGCGCCGCCTGCAGCCGATGCGCGACGTCACCGGCAGCATGGACGGCGGCGGCTTCCAGAACAGCGGCGTGAATCCGCCGTTGCCCGCGGGCATGACGGCGAGCGGCGGCGTCACGCCGGGCATCGGCGGGCTGTTGAACGGCATGGCGGCGGGCGGCGCGTCGGGCATGCAGAACGTCGGCAACTCAGCCGGCAATTCGGGCGGCAATGACGACTCCGCCGACACGACCGTTTCCGGCAGCCAGTCGCTGCCGGTGATCGAAGCCGATCCGCGCACGAACTCCGTGCTGATCCGCGACCTGCCGCAGCGGCTGCCGCAGTACCAGACCCTGATCGACCAGCTCGACGTCAGGCCGCGTCTGATCGAGATCGAAGCACACATCATCGAAATCGACGACAACGCGCTCAAGCAGATCGGCGTCGACTGGCGCGCGCACAACAGCCACGTCGATTTTCAGACCGGCAACGGCACGACGCAGCAGAACGGCTACAACGGCAACATCGATCCGATCTTCGGCACGCAGACGCTCGCCGACGGCACGACCGTAATCAGCACCACGCCGGTCGGCGGCTCGCTGACGGCGGTGCTCGGCAGCGCGGGCCGCTATCTGCTCGCGCGCGTGAACGCGTTGCAGCAGAGCAACCTCGCGAAGATCGACGCGAGCCCGAAGGTCGCGACGCTCAACAACGTCGAAGCGGTGATGGACCAGAAAACGCGCTTCTTCGTGCGCGTGTCGGGCTACACGTCGGCGGATCTGTATAGCGTGTCGACCGGCGTATCGCTGCGCGTGCTGCCGCTCGTCGTCGAGGACAACGGCAAGACGAGCATCAAGCTGAACGTGCACATCGAGGACGGCTCGGTGACCTCGCAGCAGGTCGACAACATTCCGGTGATCACGACGAGCACGATCAACACCGAGTCGTTCGTGGGCCAGGGCGAGAGCCTGCTGATCGCGGGCTACCGGGTCGATACGGCGACCAACGGCGAAACCGGCGTACCGGGTCTGTCGAAGATTCCGCTGCTCGGCGCGTTGTTCCGTTATCGCGCCGACGAGCGCAGCCACATGGAACGCCTGTTCCTGCTGTCGCCGCGCATCATCGAGTTTTGAGCGGTGTGGTGGCGTGGCGGTGTGCAAGCGCGGCGCGGTTTTTTCGTGTCGCGCTTGCATGTCGCCTGGTTGCGCGTGTGCCGCGGCGGTGTGCCGGGGCGCAGGTCGGATTGCAAGCCGCGCGATCGCAGGCTCAAGTCGCCGGTGTCGCGCGGCTGTATGCCGGGGCGCGGGCCGGACTTTTCATGCTCGATCGCAAGCTCAGGTGCCGCCACGCGTGCGCATGCCGGGGAACGCGTCCCACAGCGTGTAGGGCACCTTCGTGACCACGCTCGACGAGGCCGAGAAGACGCCCGCCGAATCGCTCCACGACGGCGCATTGCGTGCGACGACGCTGTCCGCGGCATGCACCTCCGCGCGCGGTGGCGGCGCATCGGCGGCGCGGGTGGTGCAGGGCATCGATTCGAGGCAGGCTAGCGCCGCCTCCGCGCGTTCGGCTGTCGCCATCCGTTCGAATGCGGGGCCTGCGTGAGCGGCTGTCGTCATCGGTTCGAATGGGGGGCCCGCGTGAGCGGCTGTCGCCATCGGTTCGAATGCGGTGTCCGCGTGAGCAACTTCAGTTTCAGTTTCGGTTTCGGCTTCAGTTTCTTCCAGCGGCGCATCCGTCATCTCGGCGATCTCGATCCGGTATCCGTGCGCATACAGCGTGCGCAAATGCACGCCCCACGGACCATTGAGTTCGAGCTTCTTGCGCAGCTTGTAGATGTGCTGCTCCAGCGTGCGTCCAATGATGTCCTCCGAACTGCTCCAGACCGCGCCGGCGATCTGGCGGCGGCTCACATACTCGCCGGGATGCGAGAACAGCAACCATGCGATCGCGAATTCGCGCGACGTGAGCCGCACCGCCTTGCCGTTCACGTGCACCGTGCACGTGCGGCGATCGAGCCGGTAGAGGCCGCATTCCAGCCGGTCGCCGCTGTCCGCGGCCTGTAGCTGCACGCGCAGCAGCGCCAGATGCACGCGCAGCGTCAACTCGCGCGAATCGACCGGCGACAGGACGACGTCGTCGGCGCCGGCGTCGAACAAACGCGCGATGCCGGCACGGTCGTGGCCGCCGCCGACCACGATCAAGGGCGCACGGCGATCCGAGTAGCACGCGCGTCGCGCGAGCACCGGCCGCAGCGGACTGATACCGGTATCCGCGTCGATCAGGATCGCGCTGTATTCGTCGCGATAGATGGCGCGTGCGAAGGCGACGTCGTCGGCGAAACGGTGACAGACGGCGCCATCGGCTTCAAAACAGCGGCAGATCAACCCGAACAGTGTTGCGCTTCTGGTCATCACTGCAAGTTTCATTTTTCCTCCGTGCGATACGATGCGCCCGGGCGACTCGTGAGCGGCGGGCGGACGTTCTTCATGGAACCGGTCTTCGACGCGATGCGCACCGCTCGTTATGCGTTACGCAATGCGAGTGATTCGACAGTAGAGGGAGCCGCGCATCAAGGATGTAACGTATTGTTTCTCTTGAGCGGCCCCATTTGCCGGCGGCAAAGATCAATCACGAAAAGGCGATTTTGCGTTCGCCTGTTTTTCGTAGTTCGGCACTCGCCAGGGGCGGATATTTTCGAGTGTCAGTAAAGCCGATCGCCTGCCAGGGATGCGAACCTTACAAACAAGAAGGTTGGTCATTGCCGGGAAAGGCCGTGTTTACAAGGCATCGGCGCCCAACCTTACAGTCGTGTAATTTAAACGTAAGTTTTAAGCCGCATTTCCGGGCACCCGTTCGCGTCTATTTTTCATGGCCCGTTGCCGATAGGCGAAAGCCTGTCGCAATTCAGTATCGCGCCTTGCGTTTTATCCGTCGTCGTCCAATGCGAAGCAATAGACAATTCGGCGCTATTTGCCGATGTGAGTATTGTTGAGCGTATTGCCGGGCGGATTTCCTTAGTATCGGCACGGAATGCGGCTGCGTACCGAATGGACAACCGCGCGCGCATTCGCGTGGAGATTCCCGATGCCGTATCTGCTCAATGCCTGGTATGTCGCCGCGCTGTCCAGCGAGGTCACGACGCAAGCGCCGTTCGCGCGCACACTGCTGGACCAGCCGGTCGTGTTATATCGCGACGCCAGCGGCGAGGCCGTCGCGCTCGACGATCGCTGCCCGCATCGTTTCGCGCCGCTCTCGCGCGGGCAAATCGTCGATGGCGCGCTGGCTTGCCCGTATCACGGTCTGCGTTTCGGATCGAACGGTCATTGCGTGTTCAATCCGCACGGCGACGGCCGCGTACCCGCGCATGCGCGCACGCGGTGCTATCCGACCCGCGAGCGTTACGGCGCGGTGTGGTTCTGGCCGGGCGATCCCGAGCGCGCGCAAACAGCGCCGTTGCCGGCCTTCGACTTTCTCGACCCGCTGCGCAACTTCACCAGCGAAAACTATCTGCCTACGCGGGCGAACTACCAGTTGAGCGCCGACAACCTGCTCGATCTCAGTCACTTCCAGTACTTGCATGCCGGTACGCTCGGCAGCGACGAAATGGCTCGCAGCACGGTGCGCGCGGCGGTCGACGGCGAGACGGTATCGGTGCATCGCGAGGCCACGGACGAGCACTTGCAGCCGATGCTGATGCGCGCTTTCAATCTGGCGCATGGCACGCGCGCGGACCGTCAGCTCGATGTGCGATGGATGCCGCCGGGTCTCCTGAGCATCGCCGTCGCGGTGTGCGAGAGCGGTGTGCCGGAACTGACGCGCGTGAGCCTCTCCGCACACTGGCTGACGCCCGAGTCCGTCGCGAGCACCCATTATTTTTTCGCGTTCGGACTGCCTCGCGACATGGGCGAGCAAGGCGCGGAACTCGTGCGGCAGGCGGCGCGCAATCTGATCGCGCCGTTTCGCGACGAGGACTTGCCGATGCTCGAGGCACAGCAGCGGACGATCGGCGAGCGCGACTTCTGGTCGCTGCGTCCGGCGATGCTGCCGATCGACGCCGGCGCGGTGCACGCGCGCCGCATCATGCAACGCTTGATCGCGGAGGAACAGCGGCAGGCGGAAGAAGAACGCGGGTCGCCGCAGCGAAAGGCGGCGCACGCGGCGTGCGAATGACGCCGAGGCGTTGCGGGTCACGGAAAAAGAAGCCGCGATAGCTACGTCGTTCGAACCGTGGGCTTCGACGGGCCTCGGCGTGCTTCGACGTGTGATGCGCCGCGGTTGCGCACTACTCCACGGCGGACGCGGCGTTCAGCGGTGGCGCGGCAGCGGCGTCGGCGGGCGACGGCGCCACCGCTGACGGATCTGCTGCCCGATAGAAAAGATAGGTCGCCGAATACGGCACGAAAAGCGACAGGCCTTCCTGGCCGCACACGGGGTCCGGCGGCAGACCGCCCGAGGTCAACACGCGCTGGATCGAGGTCGTTCGCGCAAAGCGTCCCTCGCCAGTGCGTTCGCCGGTATTGAAGCGCGTCGCGAGACGTTGCCACGGCAGCGCGCCGGGCGTGACGGGCTCATCGCCGACGAGGCGGCCGATCACGTAGCTGCCGTCGTACGCGTTGAACATCCGGTTCGGCATGACCGTGCCGACGCTGTTGCGGGCCTGATCGACGAGCGTCGCTTCCGCGCCGGTGGGCGTCCATGAGAGCGTCGGGCCGCTTCTGCGGCAACTGTAGGTTTCATCGCCGACCGCGCTCAGCACATCCTGTAGCACTTCCTCGCGCTCGACGCGCAACGAGACGGGCAGCGTGTCGTTCGCGGGCGGCACGAGTTGCTGTTGTTGCGTCACTTTGAGCTGCATCGGCCCCGGTGTCGGAGCGGCGCATGCGGCCACGAGTCCCGCGAGCGCGAGAACGGCGAAAATGGCGCGGCCGGAGACGGCGCGAGCGGCGCCTGGCGGACGCGCGACAACACGAACGGTGACGAGTGAACGGTTCAGCACGGCGGTCTCAAGGCAATGCAATGGCGCGAGTAGACACGAAACTTGCGTGTGCGAGGGCGCGCGATGCGAACCCGCGGATGATTCCGCGCAACGGCCTGAGATCCGGCATGCCATGCGGCATGAAATTCGCCATGAGATTCGCCATGAGATTCGGCACGCGATTCGCGCCTGGCTTCGGCGGTTCGTCGTGCTCGCGTCGGATCGGTGCCGGGGTTGGCCCTGGATTCGCCTTGGCGTCACATCGGCCGCTTCGCTTTATCGCGCATTCGTGCGCATCGCTCACGGCTCCCCGCAAGGCTTGCTTCTACATTCGAGCTTGCATCCAGAAGACCATGCCGCATCGGGCGAGCGGTCTTCGGTGCGATTCGCGCGAGTGGCTTCGCCATGCCAAAGGAGTCGTGATGTCCTATACCGCATTTCCGGCGCTGTCTTTTCCGACGCAGGGTCTGTTGGGTACGTCCTATCCTTCGGGTTCGTTCGGAAAGCCCTTGAACCTGCGCGACGCGTTCTCGAATCTGCCGGCGGGAAACTGGAACGCGGCGGGCAATAGCGGGGGCATGGGCGATCCGCAAATGGAGCAACTGTTCCTGCAATTTCTGCTCGCGCTGACGAGTGCGTCGTCGCCAACGGATTCGTACAGCCCGCCGCAAATGCCCAGCGGCGGCGGTATCACGCAAGCCAGCTACCGCGGATCGAATGGTTCCAGCGGCTCGGAGGGCGCGGTCCAGCGCGGCGATGCGAACGTCGCGCCCGCGGGCAACGGCAACGCGGCGGGTGTGGCGCAGACCCAGTTGCACAAGTCGGCGGCGAGCATCATGCAGAACCAGGGCGTGCCGATGGAGAAGGGCGTCGACACGACGGTGTGCTGCGCGAACTTCGTGTCGGCCTGTCTGGTGAAAGCCGGCGATATACCGCAATCGCAGCACACCAACCTCGTGTCGACCCTCGACAGCGAACTCAAGCGCGATGGCTGGCACAACGTGAGCCGCAGCGAAGCGAAGCCCGGCGATGTCTGCATCGTCGGCGCGGACGAACACGTCGAGATCGTCGCGAGCAACGACCACGGCAAGATCACGCTGATTGGCTCGAACAACACGCAGGGCGGCAGCGGCCCGCAAGTGGTGTCCTACGACACCTACACCGGCAATACCGGCAACGTGAAATTCCTCTCCGATTGAGCGACGCCGATGCAACGCGGTGTTGATCGGTGTTTGTGTTGCTTGTATTAACCGCCGGCGCGCTCCAGCACCAGCCGGTCATAGCCATGAAACGAGCCGTGCTGCTGCCGTACCTGCGGACCAGGCGCGAGCCGCAGATCGGGCATGTGAGCTAGCAGCGAGCGCAGCAGCGATTCGAGCTGCATGCGCGCGAGCGCGAGTCCCATGCAGCTATGCGGACCCGCGCCGAATGTCAGCGAACGCCCGGCTTCGCGCTCGAAGCGGATCTCGTCGGGCGCATCGAACGCGGCCGGATCACGGTTCGCCGCGCCGAGCAGCGGCACCACCAGTTCGCCTCGCCGAATCCGCTGGCCGTCGATCTCGACGTCTTCCCACGCATAGCGGAACACCGCCTGCACGGCTGCGTCGTGGCGATACAGTTCGCGCACCGCTTGCGGCACGAGCGCCGGATCGGCTCGCAGCGCTTGCCATGCCCGCGGCGCGCGCAGCAGGGCGGCGAGACCGTTGCCGATCGACAGCAACGTCGTGCCGTAACCGGCAATGAAGAGAAACAGGATGTTGACGAGCATCTCGCGGCGCCCGATTCCGCCTTCCCGTTCGAGATGCAGAAAACGCGACGCCGCATGATCCGGCATCGCGTCGGGATCGATGTCGGCGATGAACGACTCGACTTGCGCGAGAAAGGCTTCGGTCTGCGTGATCGCGCTCATGCGTTCGGCGGGCGCGAGCGGCGCGCCGCTGATCAGTTGCCACGCGCCGGTCGACGCTTCGAGGTAGCGCGCGCCGTGCGCGTCCGGAAAGCCTAGCAACCGGCAGATCGTGCGCACCGGCAGCACGCTCGCGATGTCGGCCACGAGATCGAAGCGCGGCGTGTCGCGCAGGCGCTCGACGAGCCGCGCGATTTCGTCGTCGATGAACGCTTGCAGCGCCGCCAGCGCCTTGCGCGAAAAGAGCGGCGCGAGGAACCGCCGCAAGCGGTCGTGTTCCGCGCCGTTCTGGAACACGATCATGTCGGTGTAGCCGAGCGCGTCGTCGAATGGCGTGGCCGAAGGCGGCATGCGCGCGGAGAAGCGCGCGTCCTCGAGAATGCGCGTGACGAGCGCGTGCGACGAAGCGAGCCATACGCCGCTCGCGTCGCGGCACAGCGGCCGGTTCGCGCGCAGCCAGGCATAGACCGGGTACGGATCGGCGGAGCCCGTGCCGATGATCGAGGGCAGGGCGCTGTAAAAGTCCGGGTCGGCAAGCGTGACGGTCATGGCCGGCTTCGGCTGAGGGGAAGGCGCGGGCGTGCCCGCGAGACGGCGCCGATGGTGCGCAACTCGCGTGCGACTGGCACGCCAGTCATGCGCAACCGGTGTGCAGCCAGCGTGTCGATCATGCGCAGTTCGTGCGCAGCCGGCGCGCGATCATCCGCGACCCGCGCGCCGATCAGGCGCAACTCGCGCGCGCGAATGCCGCGGAAATCGGCGCGAACCCCATGCGAACCTCACGCGAACCCCACACGAATCGGCGCGCGTCAGATCGTGATCGTGCCGGGCTGTTGCATGAGCGGCTGCACCTGCGGAGTCGTCGTCGTGTTGCCGCTGAGGTTCAGGTCGCCGGCGCCGATGTTGACATCCTCGGCCGAGAACTTGACGTTGCCGTTGGACTGCTCGTCGGGCTTCACGAAGTCGCCGCGAATCAACATACCGAAATCGAGGTGGTTGTTGGTCGCCAGCGTCTGGACCTCCTTCTCGCCATCGGGCGTGAAGCTGACGCTGCCGTCGGCGCCGATCGAACCCACCGACTTGCCCTTCTTGTCGTACAGGTTGCCCGATGGGTCCGCGAGCAGATCGACTTCGCCGCCGGAGCGCGACGTGAGCTTGACGGAGCGCAGCGGCGGGTTGCCGCTCGTCGACTGGCCGGGGTAGCCCGGCACCTGGCCGGTGCCGGGGAATTGACCCGAGCCCGGAAACTGGCCCGACGAGCCGGGCGTCTGGCTGAATGCGCCGAGGTCGTTGAGAAGCTGCTGGATGTCAGCGTTGATCCGGCTCGGATCCGCGCCGCCGTACGACTGGGTGTTGGGCGAGTATTCGAGCGTCTGCGCCTGGAACGACGGCTGGACTGTGTTGAAGGTCATGGTTCCTCTCACAAGGTTGATCATGCGGGTAATCGAAAACTGATGAGGCGGCAGAACGCGCCGACTTCAACAGACACAGGCTAGGGGAAGCGGATGCGCCCGCGTCGGCGAATGCGAAGCGGCGTGTGAGCGCACGAAACGTTGGCGACTTCGCGGCGCGTCGCCGCGCGCGGCGCTTCGAGGTGGCCAATGCGCTTCGCGATCTTGTGCCGCGCTTCGTGTGCTCGCGGTCATGGCGAAGGGTACGCATCGACAATGCTGCCTGTTTCCCGATGCCTTTTCGTTTGCGCAGGTACATGCAATGAAAAACGATCAATGCAGTTTGTCGGTGCTGGGTGTGCTGCTGTCGGTGTTTTCGGTCGGCTTGCGGCTCGGCGCGCATGCCGAACTCGAAGAGCTGCTGCTCGTGCTGCGGCTGCTGCATCCCAATCCGTCCGTCGTCGATATCTGCGAAGTGCGTCTGCTCGTCAACTCGCAGCGCTGGATGGATGCGTTGCGCCTGTTGCGGCAACTCGACGAGCAGGGGCAGGGTTCGCCCGTCGTCATCGCGCTGCAGGGCTGGTGTCTTTACATGCTGGGCGATCGCGACTGGCGCCGCTGCGTGGGCGCCATCCTGCACAGCGGCGACCCCACCGCGCTCGCGATCGCCGCGAAGTTCATAGGCGTCGAGGGCGACGCGGTGCCCGCGCGCATCGCGGAGGCGCTCGGCAACGAGTACAGCTGAGACGCGTGAGCATTCCCGCGCGACACGCGGCATCCATCACTCTCGAAAGGACTTCCTGTTGGACGACAAAATCAGCAGCGGCGGCGCGGGCGAACCGCGGCCGTGGCCGGAGCACGACCCTGGAGCGCGGCCTGCGAGGCCGCCGCCCGCATCGAGGCGCCCGCCCGGGTCGCCGCAGCTGGACGGTCTGCCGCCATCGCGCGCCAGTGCGGCGGAGTCGCGACCGATGGCGGAGCCGGGCAGCGAGATCGTGTTGCGCGACGCCGGGGTATCTCACGCGCACGACGATCACGCGATCCGCAATGCGCAGACCGAAGGGCGCATCCGGCGTGCGAAGGACATGCTGCGGATTCTCGTCGACGAAAGCAGCAACGACAAGCCGGTAACCGGGCCCGGCGACGAATGGCTCGTCGATCTGCTTGCGCGGATGAAGACCGGCAATTTCATCACGCAGAACGCACACGAATACGTGCATCGCGCGTGCGTCGGCGCGGGGCGAACCGACCGCATCCATACCGGCTGGAGCGAACTGTCGGGCGATACGGCCGCGGCGGCGCTCGACGTCAAGCGCCGCTTCGCTGACAGGCAGGTCGTGGTGAGCGGCTTTCGCGGGCGCAAGCCGGATGATCCGCGGCGCCTCGATCAATTCGACGCCGCCGATGCGATCGTGCTGACACGCGGCGATTTTCATGCGCCGTACCAGTTCATCGAGGCGATCGACTATCTGCGTTCCGCGCGCGCGGCGGCGAGTGCGGTCGGACAGCCGCGCGAACGGGCGCTGGTGGTTGCCGACTTCGGTTTCTACCGGCCGTTGCTGCGGGGCATGTTCGGCGCCGCGCCGCGCGGTGTCGACGAAAAGGATCACTACCGGAAGGCGCTCGACAGTACCTTGCGGCAAGGGCAGCGGCCGGGCGTGCCGCACGCCGCGACGACCGTGCAGATCGTCGACTCGCTCGACGACGTCGCCCGCACCGGCGCACTGACCCGCCGTGGCCCGACGGCCTTGGGCGCAACACCGGCGACACCGGCGTTACCGGCGTTACCTGCATCCGACACCGCCACGCGCAATGTGGCGCAACTCTTCGTCGGCACCACCAAGCAGCTGAAGATCGAGCATTGGCGCTCCGGTTTCGGCAGCGCCACGCTCAGGATCAGTTCGCTGATCGAGCTGATCGACGATCTTGGAGAACCCGAGGAGCGTCACGGCAGCTACGTCGCGAACGTGCGCGGCTTGCGGCCCGACGCCGGCGTGGAAAATTCCGGCAAGGCGGAATCGTTCGTGCGGGTGATCCGGCGCGTGCTCGACGGCGAGCATCCGACGATCTCGCGCGAAGCGTTGCTGCAGCGGCTGGCATCGTTCGGCGTCGATGCGGAGCGCGGCGACCGGCTGCACTTCATCGCCGACGATCGCGGACTCGAATTTCCCGACTGGCCGCTGCTGGAGCCGTATTTCCCGGCGCACATCAAGGAGGAGGCGCTCGCGGAAGTTGAGCGCCGGGTCGGCGGACAGGACCCGGCGATTCAGGCCGTGCCCGGCGTCGAGACCACCTGGTGGATCAATACGGCGGGCGGCACCACGCAGCTTCTCGAACACTTCATGCAAGCCTACGAGCGGCGCGCGGCCGCCACCGGCGAGCGGCTCGAACCGAGCGTGGTGAGCGTGTGCGTCGCGAGCCTCGTCGACATGGATCTTTCGACGGGCGCGGCAGACGTGCGCAATTTTTCCGGCGCCACCACCTTCGAGTTCCGCCGTCCGCCGGCGGGCGCCGTCAATGCCGCCGACAGCGAGGCGTGGTTCGTGCCCGCCGCGGCCATCAACCCGGAGTCGCGCTCCGTGCAGGAACTGATGGACCGGTCACACGAAGGCGCCTACACCGCGTCGCTGCCGTGGGTGAAAGCGATCGACGCCATGCGCGCGGACGGCGTCACGTTCGAGAACACGGCGCGCAGATCGCGCGTGCCGGATTATCGCGTGTCCTTGATCGGTCAGCCGGGCAGCACGCGTGGCGCCGCATGGCAGGAGCGTATCCGCGCGCTCGCGCCGGCGAACGCAACGCGGCCCGATCCGGCAGGCGAGCATGCGCAGCCTGTTGTCATCGGCCAGGCATCGGCTGCGCGAGCGTTCGATCCGTATGCGATCGGCCAGCGCGTGCAGCACGCCGATGCCGTGGTGTTCGATGCCGTGCCCGGCACGCTCGGCGCGCAGGCTACCGTCCTTTACGAATACTTTTCGGCGCTCGTGCTGACGAGCCTGCATCCCGACTACAAGAACGTGCGTGTGCTCGTCAATGAAGGCGATCCGCATCTCGCCATCCTGCAGGAACTCGTCAGGACCCAGCATCTCTACGGGTTGAGCGAAAACCCGCTGACGCTGTCGCGGCGTTACGACGAGGAAAGCCAGGCGACCGCCGAACTCGAACGGCACTGGGCGCAGTATGAGCGGATCGAGGTCCCGCAAGACGGCGCGGCGGCCCCGCCCAACCAGTTCGACGTGCGCCGCGAACTGGATGCGGGCCGCGCGGCGCGGCGTCCCGCGGTGGTGGTGCTGGCGTCGGGCAAGGCGGTCGAGCCTTCGCTCGTGGCCGAGACGACATCGGTGGCGCGATGGATCGCCGGACGCGGCGACGATGCGATCTATGGCGGCGGCGCCAAAGGTCTGATGGGCGAGTTCTATCAACACTATCAGCGCCATGCCGCGTCGAGCCGCACCGGCGGCAAGGTGGCCGGCATCAGCACGACGATGGTCATCGGCAAGGAAACGACGACCAGCGAACTGCCCGCCGCGCTCGACGTCGGCCACGTCAGCCCGGACATCATCACGCGGATGCATCAACTGTTCGAGGCGGACATGGCGGTCTTTCTCGCGGGCGGCGTCGGCACGGCCGAGGAAATCGGCTTCGCGCTCGCCTTGAAGGCGGCCGGCGTGCAGCCGATGCGCGACAAACCGATGATCCTGGTCAACTCGCTGATGCCGGACGGCAAGCGGCTCTGCGACGGTTATCTGGAATACTTCGGCGCCGGCGATCCGGCGCTCGACCGCCAACGCCGCATCGAAGCAGGCGCGAGCAGGCTCAAGGCGCTGAACGTGCACGTGGTGCAGGCGGGCCGCGACGACTTCGATCGGACGTTCGGCGATGAATTCATGCGTATACGGAAGCTGTATGGGATCGGCTCGACGCCGCGGGCATAGTGCCGCCCGCGCGCCGGGCGTTCACCGCTCCGTTGCGTTGCCCGCGACGCCCGGCGCGTCGGCCGCGTCATCGGGGCGATACGTCGGCGGCGCACTGCCCGCGTGGATCATCCCTTCATGCACGGCCTTCAGTTCCGCGGCGCGGCCCGCATCGCCCGCCTCGTTGCAGCACGCGATCAGAGCGATGATCGCCCGCTCGCGAAACGCGCTGTCCGCACAGGCGTTGGCCAGTTGATAGACCTCGTTCCACGCGGCGATCACCTGGTCGGCGGGCGTCTCCACGAGCGGCAGCGCCTCTGCGATGACCGCATGCAGACGCATCTCGTCGCGCCGGCGCGGCGTCGCGCTCGCCGTCAACTGGGCAAGCACGGCGCGCGCGCGCCGCAGATGTTCGTGCACGAGCGAGAGCAGGCGCCACAGCGGCGCGGAGCATTCGAGCAGCGTGACCGCGAGTTCGAAACGCCCGGCCTTCACCGCCCACGCGAGCGCGGCGCGCAGATCGTCGAGATCGCTGAGATCGAGCACGTCGATCACCTTGTGCTCGCCGCGCTTGCGGTGCGCCGCGATGCGTATCGGCAAGCCGCCCGCATGAGCGAGCGCCGCGCGATCGAATTCGCCGCTGTCGGTGAGCATGTCGCGCGCGAGTTCGCGGATCGGCCGGCGCATCTGCAGCATCCATTGCCCGTCGCTGTCGATCTCCTCGATCAGGCCGGCTTCGACAAACTCGTCGAGACGGCGGTCGGCAAGCGCCTCGCCGCGCACGCCGCCGCCTTCGCTGGCGGACATCGGCAGCTCGCAGGCCGTCAGCAGGCCGATTGCCGCGCAACGCGGAAACTCGCCCGCGAACAGGCTGAGCAGCAGGAAGTGCTTGCGCGCGAAAGGATCGAGCCGCGCGATATGCAGATCGAGCGCCACCGGCACCGGCGCCGAGAGGGACCGCGGCACGCCCGGCGCGTCGATGCGCGCGTCGATCAAGCCGGCAAGGCGGCGTGCGTAGCCGGTCATCGCGGTATCGAGCGTCTCGCCCGCGTTCATGCTGTCGTCGATCGACGCGGCGGCGAGTTCGAGCGCGAGCGGCACGCCGTCCAACTGCTGCGCGATGCGCACGGCGGCATCGATCACGTCCTGGCTGATCTCGCCGGCATCGAGTGCGGCGAGAAGGGCCGCGCTTCCGGTCCAACGCGCAAGCGCGCGCGGCTTTTCGCGCAGCCGCGCGCGCCGCGCGAACAGCGTGCCGAGCCGTGCGAACAGCAGCCGCAGCGCGTCGTGCTCCGCGGCGAGCGCGGTGCTGACCTGCGTGTCGTCAGGCGTGCGCAACGGGTAGAGCGTCACCACTTCTTCGCCGTCGAGACCGAGCGGCGCGGCGGCGGTGACGATCGCGCGCACCTCGGGCGCCTCCGCGAGCAAGGCGGCGATCATGCGGGCAGCGGGCTCGCCGCCCGTCGCGCCGCAATCGACGACGAACAGCACGCGCCGCGTGCGCACGCCATCCAGCAGACGCTCGAAGGAAGCGCGCGCGAGCGGCGGCGCAAGGTTCAGCGCGAGCGCGAAGGCGTCCGCGAAACCCTCACGCGGCGTTTGCGCCGCGAGCGACACCGGCACCACGCCGTCGGGGAATTGCGCGGCAAGCCGGCGAGCGGCCTCGTGCGCAATGCGCGACTTGCCGGTTCCAGTCGCGCCGACCAGAGTGATGACGCGCGCGATCGAAGCGAGGCCGAGCACCTCCGACAACTCCGCATGGCGGCCGATAAACGGCGTGAGATGCAGCGGCGTGCGCAAGCGCATCGTGCGCGGCGACGTCTGCGCGGTGCGCGGTGGAATGTGAATGGGCGGTTCGGTCGGCGGCTGCAACGCCGGGCCGGTGGCCTCCGATGGCCGGGGCGCGCTGCCCGTGTGGACTTCGGCGGCGAAACGATAGCCGAAGCCCGGCACGGTGACGATCAGGTCGCGATCGTCGCCGAGCGCGCGTCGCAGCGTGGAAATCTGCGCCTGAACCGTGTTCGCGTCGACCGCCAGATCGGGCCAGCCCCGGCGGCACAGTTCGGCTCGCGCCACCGGCCGGCCGCCGGCCTCCACGAGCGCCAGCAGCAATTCGAGCGCGCGCGCGCCGAGTTCGACCGGCGAGTCGTCGGCGACGAGACGCGGCGGATTCTGCGTGAGCGTGTAGCGACTGAACGCAATGACCATTTCACCCGGTCGTGGTGACGACATCCTGAATCTCCAGCGAATCCGGCGAGCCGATTTTCCCGGCATGCCGGCATGCAGCGGTTGCGCGCGGTGGGGTGCCGCGGTTGGGTGTGCCTGGGTGTGCCTGGGTGCCAAGCGAAAGGTTACACGGAACAGGCCCGCTCCGCGCAGGGTCGCCGCATGCGTCGCGGAGGGGCCATTCGGTTCGACATGCCCCGGAAATCTCAACAGTTCTCAAATCCGCCGAAAAGCTCAGATTTATTGAAGATGTTCTTTCGCATACGCGGATAGATTGAGCGGTGCGAACGATGGCGACATTCCCAACCATCGTGTTCGCCAAGAGCGTGCGTGCCGGCGGCGGTGACAGCCGTGCGCGTGTCAACGAGGAGTAGCGCAATGTTCCTGACGCTTTATTTTCCACTCGCGGCGTCGTTGTCCGTGCAAGATTTACCGGACGGTTTCATCAACAAGGTTCGTGAAGGCAATGTCCAGGCGGCGGGCGCGCAGGCGGCCCGCTGGTCGGATCTCGCGCGCAACGGCGCGGGCGCCGCCACGGGCTCGCCCGGACTGCTTCAGCTTCATGCCGACATGCAGATGACCCTCGGCATTTGTGACGAAGCCGAAGAACAGTATCGGCGCGCGCAGAAGGCGATCCGCTCGCCGCGCCAGGCAATCCGCGCGGCGTCGTGCCGCAATGCCGGCTGGCAGGCGCTGTTTCGCCATCGGCTTGCCACGGCGTTGTCATGCTTTGCACGCTTGATCGACGAGCCCGACGTCGAGGTGTCGCGGCAACTCGAAGCCCGCCTGGCGATTACCGGCACGTTGCACGAACTCGGCCGCTCGCGCGACGCCACCGATGCGCTCGACGAACTCGCCGCCGCGGCATCCGAACACGGCTCGGATAGCTGGCGCGACATCGTCGCCACCTTGCGCTTCGACGTCGCCGTGCAGCGCGAACTGCGCGGCGCGGCGCAACTGAACGATCACGTGTACTGGCAATCGGGGCTCGGCGGGCAGGGGCTGCGCAGTGTCGGCGCGGTCGGCACGGTCGGCACGGTCGGCACGGCAAGCGACGAAGCCGATCTGCACGAAGTGGGCGCATTGAGCGTTCGCACCCCGCTGCTCTGCGAGCGGATCGGTTATCTGCGCCAGTTGCGCGCGCTCGCGAGCGGCGAGCGCGGCGCGATGGACCGCATCACCGCGCATCTGAACTGGGCGCAGCAGCATGGCCTCGGCGATTATTTGCGCACGACGCGGCTCGAAGTCGTGCTCGCCGCGCTAGCGTGCGACGCGCCGCAGCTCGCGGAGTCGCTGCTCGAGCCGCTGCATCGCACCGACCATGCGGCATCGACCGGGCACCGTCAACTCGAGTATCTGTATTGCGTCGCCAAGACGCACCAGGCGCTCGGCCGGAGCCGCGAAGGGATGGTCTTCTTCGGACGCTACGCGCTGATCGCCACCCAGTGTCTGCGCGACGACTCGCAGGTGCTGACCTCGTACAGCGCGCGTGCCGCGCGCCAGGCGCCGCAACTCGACGACGTCGCGGCGCGCTTGCCCGCACGTTATCGGCGCGCGTATCGCTATTTGCAGGAAAATCTCGACCGGCGCGACCTGTCGGTGCGCGAGGTGGCGGCCGAGGTCGGCGTGACCGAACGTGCGTTGCAAAGCGCGTTCAAGCATTCACTCGGACTGTCGCCCTCGGAGCTGATCCGTCGGCTGCGCATGGAGCGGATTCGCGCCGATCTGCTGGACGACTCGTTCTCCGGAGACCGCACCGTGTTGCTGACGGCGAACAAGTGGGGCGTGCAAAACCGCTCGACGCTGGTGAGCGGATATCGCAAGCAGTTTCACGAGGTGCCTTCGGAGACGCTGGAGCGATAGCGTGCCGGCGCGGGCGGACGCCGCATCCGGTTGCGATGCCAGTGTCCGCTTCTGTGGCGCGCATGGGCGGTTCGGAGCGCGATGCGCGCCGGTGCTAGACGCGCGGCAGATTTTTTTCGGCGAACTCGCGCAAGTCCTCGATATCGGCGGGGCTTTCGATCCCGAAGGCCCGCGCGGCCTCTTCCAGTGAATGACCCTGGCGCATCATGAAGTACGCGTCGGCAAGTTGCCTCGGCGTCGCCGGTGCAGGTTCGCGGCCGTGCTGCGCCTCGTGCAGACGCTGCTTCTGGATCTGCGCGGTGAACCGATCGTGATAAAGATCCGCGGCCTGCCGGTACGGGTCCACGCTTGAAGCCTCCTCCGGGGATGCTTGCGATTCACGCGCCGCCTGCCGTCCTTGGGGCAGGCCGGCAAGCGGGCCCGATACCTGCCGCGCGTGCGGATCGATCCTCCTCAAGGGCTGCGTTCTTTCATCGGAGCCTTCGAAATCAGGCTGAGCCGGCGCTTCTCCGCCGCCGACCGGCGGCAACTTGTCTGAACTCATCGAGGCAATCCCCGGCTGGTTGTATCAACCCGGCATGGCGGGACACACGCGCGTCCGCTGTCCGCCATCACGCGGACAGCACGTACTGAAGATCCGCGAGGCGGCTCGACATCTGCGGATCGCCGGGACGTTCGAACGTATTGCAGAACACGACGGTCGCGTCCTGCGCGGTCTGCGTCTGCTTGACCGCGTCGATCGCGCCCGATTGCGAGGTTTCGAGTTCATGCTTGAGGAAACCGTAGTTCGCCTGTTCGCTGGATGGGTCCAGCTTATGTTGCGAGCAGTAGTCGAGGTAATCCTGCTTGCGCGAGCCGGTCCATTGCGCGACGCCATAGCCGGATTGCAGGTTGGAATTGGGTGCGCCGACCGCGCCGCCCTGATTGATGCCGGTGTTCATGCCGCCGCTTTCGTGCCACAGGTTGGCGACGATTCCCGCCGCCTGATTTCTCGTCAGGCCGAAGTCCCGTTGCAGGTTCGTCATGAAATGCTCCGCCGTCTCTTTGCCCTCAGCCGTGCTCGCGGGCGTCCCCTGGCCCGAGCCGTCGCCGGCCGGAACCGCGCCCGAGTACGAGGCGGGCGAGGCCGACGAGGTGGACGCGTAGCTCGCCCGCGCGGGCGCCGCGGAAAAGGAGGGCATCGACGGCATCTGGAATGACGGGCCGTTACTGTTGTCGAACAGCCCCGAAAGGATCTGCTGGATCTGCAGAAGGATGCTCTGATCGTTCTCGCTGCTCGCGCCGGGACCGCCGGCTCCAAGCTGATGCAGAAGTTCGTCTACGCGCTGTAACTGGGCGGATTCGATCATGGTTGTCTCGCGCGGGTAGGTCCGTGGAAATTCGTTTGCACGCAGAGCGGCCAGTCTGACGTTCGATATGCGCAACACACGCCGCCACGCCCATTCTCACAGCCGCGTTGCGCTTGGCCTCGGCGTTTCGGAAGTTGAAGCCGGCGGCGCGAAACGACGCGCGGAGGCGCATCTCCGATGACGCTTCGCCGTCTTCGAGCGCGCCTCGCGCTGTCAGCGCGTTGCCGGAAAGTTCGATGCGGCGGGCGCGCTCCGCCCGAGCGGTTGCGCCGACAGAACCGTGCTTTCCTCCAGGATTTGCCACTGATAGCCCCACGGCAGAGGCCCCGAGGTCTTTTGCGAATGCTCCCTCTGCTGCGCCAGCACTTCGGGCGCCTCCCAGTTTCCTTCGTCCATCAGGAGCTGGCCGATGTTGTCGCCGATTTCGCCCACTTCCTGCTCGTCACCGGTGCTCGCGACGATATGGGCCGCGAGCGTTTGAAGTTCTTCGAGCCGCTTCGTGGCCTGCGGTTTCATGTACTGCCGCACGACCATTTCCTGCTGTCCACGCGCCGCACGCGCCGACGCGAGCATGTCGGGCGGTGTTTCCGCCAAACCGGCGGGCGGCGCCGGCGTCGATGCGCCGTCGCGGTTCGCCAGCCACTCGCGGCAGGTCTCGACGTCCGTGGTCCATTGCCGTGTCGGCGTGGAGCCGCTGACGTCCGGCGCGGGAATATGGATGCTGCCGTTCTTCAGCATGATCACGTTCGTCGTGCGTTTGCTGTTGAGGGCCGTGAACATTGCTCCGTGCCCGCCCGCCAGATTCACGCCCGCGACCGTCGGCAAGACGACCGACGGCGGCGGATAAGCCAGTCCGGCCGGCACCTTGGTGACATGCTCGTATGCGCCGTCGACCAGTGTCGTGCCGGCCGAATTGACGTGAACCTCGCCGCCGTGCATGACCGAGCGATGTCGCTGCACGGCGCCCGCGAGCCACGGACCGAACTGGATCGAGGCCAACGGCAACGTTAGTTGCGGCAGGTGAAGGAAGGGCATGGTGGCGCCGGCGAGCGCCGTGTGCTGCTTGACGTCGGTCGGCGCACTGGTGTGACCTTCGTCGTATCGAACCGAGACGGAAGGGTGCTTCGCAGCCGCCGTCACCCATCGATTCCAGAGTCCTTGCGTCGCGCCGGTGCGGGTATCCGACAATCCGTCGAAGAGCCCGGCGGCGATTTCCTTGCATTTGTCGAGTCCATCGGGCGCCTTGACCTCGATGCGGATGACCGGCCCTCTGAAGGTTTGATTGACTTCATGCGTGCCCCATTCGCGGATCAGCCATGCAAAGGCGATCGGAATGTTCGACATCAGGACCACGCCGCGCTGGCGAATGCGCGTGTCGCGTTCGAACGTGCCGGCGTGGATTTCGAGGCAAGCGCCGTCGGGCCCCTCGCTGCCGTTCATCGCGATGCGTCCGCCCCGGCCCCTGGTATGGGCGCGCGTCGGCAAGGCCATGACGGCGGGGATCGCATGGCTGATCACGCCCGTCAGCGCGAGTGCCCCGCTGAACCAGAGCGTGGTGTTGAAGCCTTTGACTCTTGACGATCTGACATCGATGCTCGCTCCTTCTTCCACGATGGTCACGAGTTCCTTGAGTCCCGCGATGCGAGGCGCGACGCCGTGGTCGATGTCGCTCAGCAGGTTCAGGCGATTTTCCAGTGCGGAGCCTTCGAAGCCGGGCTGCGCATCCGTTGCCCATTCCCGCAGCATGGCGAGGTCGAGTTGCTGCAATCGCGCCGAGAAGTCGGCCCAGGTGGCATCCTTCGCCAGTTCCTTTTCCTTCACGCCGAGCAGGCGCGCCGTTTGTTCCCTGATCTTGCGCCGCGCGAGCGTGCCGATCGGCATCTCGTCGCGCCATCCCTTGCGGGCAATGCGATCGCCCATCACCATCAGCGTGGCCAGGCGGGCTGCATCTTGCACCCGCGTTTCAGGCTGTTCGGCAAGCGCGGCGCTGCCGACCGGCGCATTGGCGGGCGTGCCGCCATGCGGCTCCGTCACGAGCGGTTCGAGGTCGGCGCAGACGTTGCCGACGATGTTCAAGACGAGCAGTTTGAGGATCTGCGGCTCGTCGAGCGCGGACAGATCGTCCGACGAGCGCATGCGTTTCAGGAACGACCCGCGATGGCCGCTCGCGCCCACGATCCGGTTAAAGCGCGTGGACGTTTCCGTGACATGGTCGGGGTCGATCGTGCCGCCTCGCAGGAACACGATCGCCTCGCACTGGCTCAGTGTCGGGTCCGGCGAGACGGCGCCGAGCAGCGCGTCCGCCGCGATCCGGTGATATCTGAACACGTTCGCCGGAATGCCCGTGAGTGCGGCTTGTTGCTCCGGCGCGCTTGCCTGGCCGGCGATGTGGCGGGCAAGTCCGATGGATTCGTCGAGCGTGGCGGGCCTCGGCAGGCCCAGTCCGTCGACGTAATTCCTGAGCAGATGGTCGCTCGCCCGGAATGCGAGACGTGCGTCCGCGCGCGCCGTTTCAGTTTCGAGTCGGGCGAGGCGGCCGGCGGGACTCATCGCCGCCAACATGTCCGGCTTTTCGAGCAGCAGTTGCCAGCCCTGGTCGGACTGGCTGAGCGCGCACTGGGTCGCCAGCATGTCGGCGCCCAATTGCCCGCCGGTGGGCGCCGTGTCGCCTCTCCACGCGTTGACGACCGCCAGCGCGCGGGACGCATCGCCGCCGGTCGCTTGCCTGAGCACATAGGCGAGGGTCATCGCATTGCCGTAGCGCGACGCGCTGCCGCCCTTGAATTGCATCAGGCGCTGCGCTAACAGCGTCGTCTCGTTCGATTCCGCTTCCGACGTGTTGGGGAACAGCGAAACGATCTTCTTGCGTGCGCGCTGCGCGTCGTGGAGCGCGCCGCCTTCCGCAAAGTCGCCATCGGCGCACGGATCGCCACCGAACTCCGCCTCGACGAGCGGTGCGATGGTGCTGCGAAAATTCGTCCGGTTCGTCCGATCGGCGTGCCTGGTGCTTGCCGCGGTGTGTCGGCTCTCACTGCGAAGGAACTCGAGCGCGCTCGATGTCTCGGCTCGCGCGAGCGGCCTGCCCACGGGAGCATGCGTGGGTTCGTGCCGCGTGCCACCGGCGCTCTGCGCGTCGAATGGTTGCGGGTGCCCGAGCAGGCGGCCGATCAGTCGCATAGTGTCCTCCCCTGGTTGCTGTTCGCGCTCCCGCGCGGCGCGCGGACTCGGCCAGCGTGACCGAAGGTAGCCGGTTGCGAGAAACGCGGAAGGCCGGTCGCGAAGCGTCGTGCGAGCAGGCGAACGGACGCGGGGAGGGGGGCCGCGACAGGGGCAGCGGCGGTGTTTCGCTCGCGAAGAAGCCGGTCCTCGCGGGAAAGCAAGCGTTGCAGCACTCATTGCTCGCCTACCGTGTTCGGTTCGGGTATCAGTTCTTCTATGAACCGGCATGCAAACGGATCCGCCACTTCCGCCGACGCCATGTCCTTGTAACAGTGCATGGTTGCGCTCAAGGACGCGGTCACGAGCGGGTCTTGCGAAACCAGCCACCGGTTGTTCCCGGGTGCGGGCGACGTGCGCTGCTTATAGACGCCGGGATTGGCATCAGGTCGCCTTTCCTCGTAGCGCGGATTGAGTTGAAATGGGGGCGTTTGTTCCGAACGGTAGACTCTCACCGCCTGGATCTGGCTTCCCTCTATCTTGTTGACTGCCACCCACTCGGACTGCTTCCGTGCATCGGGAATGCCGGCCTCGTAACCTATCGCCGCCAACGATCGTTCCATGTTGTAAAAGTTTTCTGTTGGACGGATCTTGTAGACGTAAATCGGAGGCCCATGCCGAGTGATCAATCGGCGCGCATAATTGCCGGCGTACTCCGGGTCCGAACTCGTCGAAATGAAATTACTATTGGCATCTCTCTGTGTGCAACTTGTTCCTCTCGCGTGATCTCGAAGGTTGTCGTTCTGGCCGAAAGCGGTAAAGCCATTCTTGAAAATAGCATCCGGTTCACGTGTGTCGACCCTGAACATCCAGTTGGGGCCTGCATTGACAACGGTCAATGTGGTTTTCTCCATTTCAATATCCTCGTAAAGTTGAGATGCCGTGCGTCACTCAAGCGCTCACGCGGCTCATGACGTCGCGCCAGAAAGCCTCCCGACGACGCTGCAAACCACGCGACACGTTGCGCGGAAGGAAGGCCGCACCGAGATTGGGCTGGTCGATTGCGCCGATATAAAAGATCTCCCGAAGTATTACCGGAACGAACTCGGTGTCAACGCTGAAGCCGAAGATAATGCACCCGAGATCGAAGTCGTAAAACCTGCTCCTCGTCCACATGTTCAGGGTGCTCAGCATGCGTCCCGGCACGCTGACCTCTTTCACTCCTGTACTGCTTCTATACCAAAGCTGTAGCTCGCTGCCGTCATCGAGTACGAGTGAAACGCCGCTCGGAATACTGTCACCTGTCACGCGGGCCTTTGCGACATTGAATCTTTTACTGTCAGCGGGGGGCGGAATCGTTATCGTCTTCTTCTCAACGCCGCCCTTTTCATACGAAATGATTCCATAGCGATCAATGCGGCGCCCGTCCGCCCGTCGCTCAGGTCCTTTCCCGGTTGGATACTGAACGTCGACGACGCGTGGGGTGAAATTGAAATACTCTATATAGATGCTTGAGAACGACTTGAGAGGGCGCGAGTATTGCGGGGCAACGCCATTGCTCGAAAGAGACGCGCACACCGGGTCCCAGTCGTCGGCCGTGCCGTAGGCCGCACTGTATACGTCCTTGAATGGGATATCCGGCACTTTGTGCGGGTACCCGACAGGGTCGAGATAGGTCAGGAGAGTGCGGAAGTCGTCCACGAGCAATGTCTCTTTCAGATGGAACGGCTGATAATGATCATGGAGGGCCGTTTGATGACCGCCCGGCCCCGGGGGCGCAGTCTTGTCGTAGCGGGATTTTTCATCAGCGCTCACTTGGTCCAGGTACTTCGTGTACGAGGCGAGACGGTCGCCGGATTGCCTGACGATGTCGTCATAGGTGGCACGTGACCACCCCCAGTTCTTTCCGTTCAACACGCAGTCGCGCAGAAGCATCATATGCATCGTTGAGAACATCCCGAATAGAGGAGCCAGCACCCATTCGTAATCGGGGTTCCGGAATTCCGCCGCCGCGGCGACAAACTCCGTATTGCTTGCCAGGAACTGGCTCCGGATCGCCTCGTTGTCTCGCGTTGCAATTGCCCGCAAATAGAGCTTCGTCACTCCGCCCAATCCGTTGAGCCTCGCCCTCAGCAAGCTGAATACCGCATCGTCGATCTTCCGGTCCACCAGTTCCTCTACCTGTTTGCGTACCTGCGGCCAGACGTCCTCCTTGTCGGACGGCCAGAGCAATTTAACAGCGGCTGAGACAAGCCAGCCGACCTCCGGAATCTGGGCGAGTCCGACGGTTAAAACCGTTTTGAACATCTGGAGCGGGTCGTAGTACGGCGCGGCCACATCGCTCCTGGACGGGTTAGCCGAAGCGGCCAGAACGAATGATGGGGCGCCGAGCGCGATACCAGCGGCCGGGATAGCACGGATCATGGTGCGCCGTGTAGTCATCTTTGCTTCTCCTTTAAAAAAGCCATCACGATCGACTCGCTCTCCACTTTCACCGGCGGACAAGCTGCGCGATGCAATCGCTTCATATCGCTCTGGGAGCAAGGTCGCCTTAGTTCATCCGCGCGATGCGGCACAGTGAAACTCGTGCGTAAAAGGTGCAAGTCAAGGTGCAAGTCGTGTTGAGATTCAGATTAGCAGCGCAACTTGCGATGCGGTCCCGACGCTGTGCGTAATCCGTCCGTTTGGGTAGTGGTCTGCGTCAAAAGACGTACAGGTGTCCCGCGCGCGTTGTCCTCGGTGAACATAGTCCAGTCAGTCACCACTTGTTCACGTTCTTGCACACCATAAAAAGATCTTTCTCCGTGCAGGAGATGTGGGTGCATTCATTTCCGCGCCTTATTCAAGGGAACCTGCTCAATGTAATTGAGACGCGATTCGAGCGCAATGCGCTTCCTCTCGCATATCGCCGCGTGCTTATAGAACAGTCGATTTCTGTACGCACGGGCTTTAATTTCGGCAGTTCCATATTCAAATGTTCAGGTTCCCGGATAGCTATTCGGCTGCACGGTGTACCATTTTTCTTTGCCCAAATGTCATGGCTGTATTCCGTGACCGGGGCACATAAGATTCGCGAATTTGATGAGTTTGGAATGAAGAAGAAACGGGAGGAGTTCAGGGCGCGCCTGCGTCGGGTGCGCAACGAATTGCATGATTCGCAGAAGGCATTCGCGATCAAGGGCGGCGTGACAGAAAAGACTCAGTCGAACTATGAGAAGGGTGCTCGCGAGCCCGGTCTGCTCTACCTGTTGAAGCTTGCCGCGGCAGGCGTGAACGTAGGGTACCTGCTGACGGGGCAAGAATTCGAACAACAACTTGCCCCGGCGGAGCAGGAACTGCTGCGCGAACTGAGGAAAATAAATCCTCAAGATCGGGACGAATTCATCATCGCGCTTTGCGTGCTTGTGAAGAAATTGCCTCGCTCGACGTAGCACGAACCGTGGTGCCGGTCGTCGTGCCGGTTGTCGTGCTGTTTCACCGCCGATTGCCGCACTGCCTTACAGTAACCTGCGCAAGACATGTCCGAGATTGACCGCACTAAGCCGGGAAACAGTAAATGATCGCTCATCCGCTTCTCGGTGTTTCTTCATGGCCTGCGGCAGGCATCGACAAAACTGTGCAACGGCACCCCGCCGGTTAGGGGCCACCAAGGTGAGTGACACGAGCGATCGTATCGTGTGACCTGCTCGCCGCTAACGCACGAGGTAAAGATTGAGCGAAAGCTGTTCATATGTGCCAGTGTGGCGCCCGAAGATCGACCATAAGCCGGGACTGTTTCGGCAATGCCTTCAATGCAACCGGCAGCCCGGACATAGCGTGAGGGGTTAATCCGCATAAATGCCGGATGAATATTCCCGGCTGGAGCAGGTAACTAGCCGGCGCTGGGGAATGGGCAACCGCGGCGTATCGATCACATCGAAATATAAAGCGCCACCTTTTTTGGAAAGCCATTATTCTTTTGCTGTATCGATCGTTGCCATTCGCTCGGGCACGGTTCTGTAATTCCCAATGTCAGTGCGTCAGTCCGAAAACGTCCGTTTGCGAATGTCCGGCATAAAACAGGTTCACTCAGGGGGGCGCTGTAATGAATCGTTTAAAACGACGCAAACAAGAACTCACACAGTATTTTGTGGACCCCGATATCGGGCGGCACCGAATCAGGCAATTCACGTCGTATTCGGTGATGGGCGCGATGCTGGCGGGTTTGGCTTTATCCGCCAATGAAGTTCGTGCGCAAAGCAGCGTGCAGCTTTATGGCATCGTGGACGACGCGCTCACCTATACGACCAACGTTCGGGGCGGCCACGCGTGGGCGCAGTTCAGCGGCGTCGGTCGCAATGACCGCTGGGGTTTTCGCGGCACGGAGGACCTCGGCGGCGGATACCGGGCGATATTCCGGCTCGAAAACGGTTTCGGCATCAACAACGGCACGCTGGGTCAAGGCGGACTGGAATTCGGCCGGCAAGCGTTCGTCGGTCTCGCCAGCGACCGGCTGGGCACGATTTCGCTGGGCCGTCAGTACGATTTCATGACGACGAACCTGTCGTCGTTCTCCGCCGGCTCGACGATTCCCAGCGTTTTTGCGTTCCATCTCGGCGATTACGACAGGCTGGGCGGCGAGCGCATCAACAATTCGGTCAAGTACGTGACGCCGACGTTCGCCGGCCTGCAATTCGGCGCGCTGTATGCGTTCGGCGGCCAGGCGGGGGACTTCGCGCGCAACAGCGCGATGGGTTTCGGCGCCGGTTACACGCAAGGCCCGCTGCGCCTCGCGGCCGCCTACACCGCCATTCGCAATTACCAGGCCGTCTTTGGCATCGGCACGCCGGTACTCGGCACGCCCTTATCCGGCTCGGGGGCATTGGGCACCCTGGCAAGGCCGGTGGTTTTCGACAAACTCGTCGTGGCGGGCGCGGCGGCGGGCTATCAGCTCGGCCCCGTGCTGATGCAAGGCGTGTTCACGCTGGTGGACTTCCAGAACAACGGTCGATCCAGCGTCCTGCGCACCGCGGAAGGCAACACCCAGTACAAGGTCAGCCCCGCCTTTTTCGTGGCCGCCAGTTATGCGTATTCGAAGCTCGATAACGACCATTGGAATCAGATCGGGCTCGGCGCGGATTATTTCCTGTCCACTCGCACCGACGTGTATCTCAACGCCGTCTATTTGCGTGCCAGTTCCGGTGTGACGGCCGAAATGTTTTTGCTGTCTCCTTCGAGCAGCAATACCCAGATGATCGTATCGCTCGGCCTGCGACATTCGTTTTAGCGCGATATCGGAATGTATTACCGCTGCATGATCGGGGCGATGCCGAAATGGATGAGGTATTTTTCGCGTGATATATGAATAAGGGTTCGTGATAACTAGCCAAAAAACGGCTTTCGTCTAAGCTACTTAGACTTGAACCGGAATGACTCAAGCGAGCTTTCCAATCTATTCGGTCGAATTTACCAATATGGCCGAATTAGACCAGCATTGCTTTAATCCGCAATAACGGGCGCACTTGCGCTATTCAATGCCAACTGCACGATTGGCGTGCGTTAATTGACCGGGCGGTAATGAATCAATAGCGGCGAGCCTGTCGGACGGGTTCGTGTCGTGTGTGCGGGGTTACTCCGGGGGCGGATGTGCGCGAGACGTGGGGGCGATTGCTACGCCCGGCTCATCGTGGTTACGCAATCGGCCTGGCCGTCGCCATGCTGCTGCTCGGGCTCGCGGTAACGGCCGTGGTGCATACGGTCAGCGCGGACCTGATCCAGAGCGAGGCGAGACTTCGTTTCGACAACGACACCCGCGATGTCGAACAGCGAATCGACACGCGTATCCGGCTGTATTCCGACGTACTGGTGACGATGCAAGCGCTGTTCAGCGCGGGCGACGATGTATCGCGCAGCGAGTTTCGCGACTTCGTGAACGGCCTGAACCTGCCGGAGCGTTACCCCGGTTTTCAGACGCTGAACTATGCGCCGTATATCCGCGGCGCGGACGTGGAGCAGTTCATCGCCACGCAGCGCAGCGACCCGGTTCTGCAAAAAGCCGGCGTCGACTTCGCGATTCGACCGCCGGGCGCGCGTCCCGCTTATTTCGTGCTGTCCTATGTCGAACCGCTGGAACCGAATGTGCCGTCGCTCGGCATCGATCTCGGTGTGCCGTCCCGGCGACTGGCTGCGCTCGAACGATCGCGCGACACAGGGCAACCGGTCAGCAGCGGGCGCCTGATTCTCGCCGAGGGCAACAATCCGCATATCGGCATCGCATTGCGCCTGCCGGTCTACCGCAAGGGCATGCCGCACGATGCCGTGGATGCGCGGCGTCGCGCGTATATCGGCTCGGTCGGCGCGGGCATCCGTGTCAAGGACCTGATGGCGGGTCTGCTCAGCGAGGAAACACTGCGCGTGATCCGCTTTCGCATCTACGACGCCGGCGCGTTCGATACGCCGGCGGTGCCGCCGTCGCCCTCCACGATGCTGTTCGACAGCGTCGCGGGCATCGGCGACATGGCGCGCGACGCGGTCAGGCGTAACCCGACATCCGGTGCGGGCGTGTCCGCGGCGCACCCGTCGTTGTCGTCCGGCGATGAATTCGGCACGTCGGCGCACGACGCGCGGCACTTCACGAGAAGTCTCGTGCAACCGTTCGGCGGCCGGCGCTGGCTGATCGAGTTCGCCGCCGATCCGGCAACGCTGAGCGGCTCGCAACGCCGTCTGCCGATGTTCGCGACGGTCGCCGGCGTGGTCATCAGTGTGTTGCTGGGCGGCCTGGGGTATGCGCTGTCGAGTTCGCGCGTGCGCGCCGTCAAATTGGCCGAACGGATCACGCATACGCTGCGGGACAGCGAAATCGCGCGTGCCGAGGCGCAGCGCATTGCGCACCTGGGTGACTGGCGCATCAGTCCCGATGGTGAGACGGTCCGCCTGTCGAACGAGATGGCCCGCCTCATCGGCGCGCGCAGCGGCACGCTGCCGCTGGCGGCGCTGATGAACGTGATCGAACGGGAGGATCGCGCGGCGTTGGTGGCGCACGGCAAGAGAACGCTTCGCGCGGGCACGCCGTTCCAGTTCGAATGCCGTTACCGGTCCGCGCGCGGTCGAAGAGGCTGGCTGCATCTGATCGGCCACGCATATGGACCGCCGGAGCAGCGAGCGCTGCGCGGCACCGCGCTGGAAATCACGCAGCGCAAGTCGGCGGAGCGCGCGCAGCAGCAGGAACATGCGATCACGCTGCAACTCGCGACCGCGACGAGCGAGTTCGATGTTTTCCGGCAACTGGTGGACGTGCTGGCGGACGGCATGGGTTGGGACGCGGGCGCGTTCTGGCCCACGGAACCCGGTCAGCGGCAATCGCTTTACGCCATTTACCGCGCGCGGATACCCGAACTCGAGCCCTGGTTGCAGTCGCGCTCGAACAGCGCATCGGCGGCGGCCGCGGAGGTCTTCATGGAGCCTTGCTGGAGCGCCGGAAAGAGCGCCGTGGCACGGCTCGCGCACGCCGAATGGCTCGGCGCGGCGGGCATCACCACCGTGTTCGCCTTTCCGCTGCGTGCCGGTTCCACGACGCTCGGCATGGCGGAATTCTACGCACGGGACAGGCGTCAGACGGAGCCCCAGGCGCTGGCGATGGCGCGCTCCATCGCGATCCAGGCGAGTCACTTTCTGTTGCGGCGTCAAGCCGAGGAGAATCTGCGCTTCATCGCGAATCACGATGCGCTGACCGGCCTGCCGAATCGGCTGATGTTCAGGGACCGGCTGGAAGAGGCGCTCCTGACCGCGCACATCGAGAACACCGCGCTCCATGTTCTGTTCATCGATCTGGATCAGTTCAAGGACGTCAACGACTCGCTCGGGCACAACGCCGGCGACCAGCTGCTGCGCGCGGTGGCCGACCGGCTGCGTCAGCAGGTCGCGCAGACCGGAATGATCGCCCGTCTGGGCGGCGACGAATTCATCGTGCTCGTCGCGGGGCACGGGGACGCGCAGGACGACGTGAAGTGGTCGGTCGAGGCGATCCAAAGCGCGCTTTCCGAACCGTTCGTCGTGAGCGGAAGGCAAATGCAGGTTACCGCCAGTATCGGCATCAGTTCCTTCCCCGGCGACGGCGACGATGCCCAGACCTTGCTCAAGCATGCCGATATCGCCATGTATGGCGCCAAGCAACGCGGCAAGAACACGTATCAGCTCTATGTCCGCGAGATGAGCGCGACCTTGCAGCGTCGCATCGATATGGAATCGCATTTGCGGCACGCGGTCGACAACGACGAGTTCGTTCTGTACTACCAGCCGCGCGTGTCGCTGCAATCGGATCGTTGTACCGGGGTCGAGGCGCTGATCCGCTGGCGTCACCCGACACTCGGACTGGTGATGCCATTGGATTTCATCCCGCTAGCCGAGGAAACCGGGGCGATCGTGCAGATCGGCGCGTGGGTGCTGCGCGAGGCATGCCGGCAGAACGCGGAATGGCTCGATCGTGGGCTGGGACCGCTGCGCGTGTCCGTCAATCTGTCGGCGCGGCAATTCGCCGACCCGCATCTGCACCACGACATCGTCGACGCGCTCGCGCAGGCGCAGTTGCCCGGCGACATGCTGGAACTGGAACTGACCGAGAGCATGGTCATGCGCCACCCCGAACAGGCGGCCGCGTGGCTCGCGAGCTTGAAGCGGACCGGCGTGCGCCTGTCGATCGACGATTTCGGCACCGGCTATTCGTCGCTCGCGTATCTGAATCACTTCCCGATCGACCTGATCAAGATCGACCGTTCGTTCATTCGCGACGTGCCCGACAGTGAGAGCGACGCGCAGATCGCCAGCGCCGTCATTGCGCTCGGTCACAGCCTCGGCCTGGAAGTGGTCGCCGAAGGCGCCGAAACTCAGGCGCACATCGATTTTCTGCGTAATGAAGGCTGCGATGAAGTCCAGGGGTACTTCTACAGCCAACCTCTTCCTGCCGGCGACATGACGTCGTTTCTGAGTCGCCGGCCGGAGCGCGGTCTTGCCGAAGAGCAGAGCCCGCAAGTCGTGCGTGCATGAGGCTGACACCTCGGGCGCGCCCATCACATGTGAAAGGAGCATCACCATGCAACAAGAAAGAGATGTAGAGGGGACCTGGCTGGCCATCGACGAACTCCAGTTTGACCAGATGAAGGCAAAGCTGCTTCACCGGAAGGAGAGCGGATGGACGCCCGCGACGCTGATGCGAGCCGAGCAGGGCTACCGGCAATTTTTGAAGCTGTCGGCGAAATACCCGAGCGTCGCCGTCGTGCCGGGCGAGGAGGTGGATCAGTTCTGGCACGCGCACATTCTCGACACGCGGCGCTATGCCGCCGATTGCGAGCGTCTGTTTGGCTATGTGCTGCACCACAATCCTTATGTGGGCATCGATGGCGCGGAGGATGAAGCGCATCTGCTGGAACTGGCGGGGGCGACGAGCGAACTGATGGCGCGCGAGTTCGGCACGGCGCTGGCGGTGCAAGCGCCTGCTTATTGTGCGGTCACGCCGGGGGCGGAAGCGAAGCCTGCTTACTGTGCGATCACGCCGGGGGCGGAAGCCAAACCTGCCTACTGTGCGGTCACGCCAGGCGCAGAAGCGAAGCCTGCGTACTGTGCAGTCACGCCGGGTGCGGAAGCCAAACCTGCGTACTGCGCGATCACGCCTAGTGCAGAAGCCAAACCTGCGTACTGCGCAATCACGCCGAGTGCAGAAGCCAAACCTGCGTACTGTGCGGTCACGCCAGGCGCGGAAGCGAAACCTGCGTATTGCGCAATCACGCCAGGCGCAGAAGCGAAGCCTGCCTACTGTGCAGTCACGCCGGGTGCGGAAGCCAAACCTGCGTACTGCGCGATCACGCCGAGTGCGGAAGCCAAACCCGCCTACTGTGCAATCACGCCTGGTGCGGAGGCGAAACCTGCGTACTGCGCAATCACGCCAGGCGCAGAAGCCAAACCTGCGTATTGTGCGGTCACGCCAGGCGCGGAAGCGAAGCCTGCGTACTGCGCGATCACGCCAGGCGCAGAAGCGAAGCCTGCGTACTGCGCGATCACGCCAAGCGCGGAAGCGAAGCCTGCGTACTGCGCGGTCACGCCGGGTGCGGAAGCCAAACCCGCCTACTGTGCGATCACGCCAAGCGCAGAAGCCAAACCCGCCTACTGTGCGATCACGCCAGGCGCAGAAGCGAAACCTGCTTACTGTGCGATCACGCCAGGCGCGGAGGCGAAGCCTGCTTACTGCGCAATCACGCCAGGCGCGGAAGCCAAACCCGCCTACTGCGCGGTCACGCCAGGCGCGGAAGCCAACCCCGCCTACTGTGCCGTCACCCCGACGCATCTTGCGCGCCCAGCACGCGCTTCGGATCTCGCAAGACGCGCATGACAGCTTGCGCTGCGGGCATGCGATCGCCCGTGTCACGACGACACGGGCGATCGATCCAATGTACAAGCCATTCAGAACAAACCGTGAACGAGCCGGTAGCGCACGCGCCCCATGTACTCGCGATACGTGATGTCGTTCGAAAGCAATTGCTCTTCCTTCACGATCCTCACGACTTGAAGCGTCCATTGCGCGATAACGACGAGAAGATTGCGAACGCCGAAGTTCGCGGCAAGAAAGCCGATGTCCGTGATCAGATACCCCAGATACATCGGATGGCGAACGAGGCGATACGGTCCATTGATAATGACGCCCCGATTGGCGGGCAAAAGACCAAACGAACGTCGTAGCGACCACTTCGCATAGATCTGGACGAGAACGCCCACCACCTGCAAGGCGGCGGCCAGCGCTTCAGGAACCAGCCGGATGCCAGGCGTTATCTGAAAGGCGAGAAAGTAAAAAGTCGCGCACAGGGTCGCGCCGAGACTGAGCGGCCTCCAGTCACGCTCGCGCGGCACGCGGGCAAACACGGCGAGGCCGACCGTCAACACCTCCGCGAAGGCGAACACCAGCAGCGTGACCCTCGACGTGTCCATCACGTATTGGTGAACGGTCATGGCGACGAACAGACCGAGCAGCGGTACGGTCAGAATTCGCACGCCGACCTCGATCGCGAGTTGCGCGCGTGTCAGACCAGGGCGGTTGGAAAGCGCTTGCGTCATCGCGCGAGACGCGGCGCGACATACGCCCCGTAGAGACTGTTTTGTGGCGAGCCGGAAGACACGTTGACCCTCGTGATGAGATGACCCTGAATGTAGTTGTTGCCGCCCGCGCTGACCGCGGAATCGATATGAAAAGCGGCGAAGCCGAGGATCGTGGCGTTCGACGTCGCCACTTGCTGAACGACCGGAAGCAGCACGTCGATGTTGGGCAGCACCGAACTGTAAATCGTCGTCTTGACGCCGGGCTGAATCCAGATGGACGCACCGATGCTCAATTGCGCGGGGTTCCCGTTGGCCATGAATCCACGCACCGTCGGCACGTCGTTCGCGTTGGTCTGGAACGAGGTCCATTGCCCAGGAAGGCAACCTCCGTAGGACGTGCCGTTGGTGATCTGAAACGTATAGGCCTGCCCGGTCGACGGGTCGATCTTCGGCGATCCGGTCTGCGTGTTCCAGTACTGGTCGAAAATACATTTGGCGAGGGCCACCGGGTACAACGCGCCGGTGGCGACAAAACCCGGTGCGGATACCACGGCCACCGCGGTTGCCGTCACGGGGGTATCGTTCACGCCGAAAAGCGGCGCGAACAGAAAGACCAGTGAGCCGCCGTTCAATCCTGTCGCGCGCGAAACAGTGACTTGCACGCCGGGGCTATCGTAGGCGCCGGGCGTGATTGCCGCCGATTGCATACTGGCCGGAGAGCCCGTCAAATTCCAGAAACCGCTTTGCACCGTCGCGGCTGTCAAGGTCGATCCCCCCGAGGCATTGAGCTGAACGGCGCTTGCAGCGCTCGCGTTCGCGGCGCTCCAATTAGCGGTCGAATTCAGGTTCCCGGTAAACAACGAACGCGCGCCCGCGATGGCGGCGGCATCCGCCGCGGTCTGCAACTCACTGGAGGCGAGATAGTAGCGGCCGATATCCACCGAAAATGCCGAGAACGCCAGCGCCATCAGCACGAAGGAAACGAAGACGAAGCTCATCGTCCCGCGCTGGCGTCGATAGCGTGCACGCGTGCCGACCCAACGCGTGTTGACCACGTCGTGTTTCAGGCGGAGTTCCTCGCGCTCGGCAAGCATGGGCGCCGTCATGGTCTACTCGTAAATCATGACGGCGGTGGCGTTCAGAACGACGGGGCTAGCCAACGCGCTAAACGCCGAGCCGAGCAGCAGCCCCTGGTACGTGTATGAAACCGCGACCTGGAGCGAGCCGCCGGGGGTCGTGCCGTTCGACTGCGTCACCGTGACGGTCGGCGCAGTCGCGGCTCCGCCGGTGACGAGGTTGTTCTGCGCGTAGGTGGTCGTGATGGCCGCGATCTGCGTGGTGGTCAGCGGCGGCACCTGGAGCACCGTGCCGGCTCTCGCGCCCGCGCGAGCCGCGTTCGTCAGGATCGCGTCGTTATAGAAGATCAGATTGACGTCAATGATCCCCACCAGAATCATGATCAGAAACGGCAGCAGAATCGCGAACTCGATCGCCGCCGATCCCCGGCTCGCGCGTGGTCCATGGCTTGCACGGTTGACGTGAAGCGTCGGCATTGCGGTTTTCATCGAGCAGTGATGGCGGGCGTCGTGCCTGACGTGGTGTCGCCCGAGGTCGTGGCCGATCTCTTCGACGCCGGCAGCATCGACGCAGGCGGCGGCGTCATCCGGTTGGGTTGAATTTCATAGAAGCGAAGGTTGTCCTGCACGGAGGCCTTCGGCAGATCCTGTCCGAGGATCGCCGCCGCCGCTTCCGAATTGCCGAGCAGGCCGTAGGCGAGCGCGAGGTCCTGGCGCGCCTGGGGCGGCGCACCGGGATAGCGCGTCACGTCGAGCAACACGTTCGCGCCGTCGCGCGGATTGCCGTTGAGCGTCAGCGACAATCCCAGGTTGATGCTCAGGCCCGGATCGCCGGGATTGGCCTTGAGCGCCTGCCTCAGCACGGCCTGCGCCGCGACGTGATCGCCCTTCAGATCGAGCGCCGCGCCGAGGCCCGCGGACGCGAGCGGTGCATCGGGGGTCAGCGCCAGCACCTGGCGATAGAGGGAGATCGCATCGTCGAAGCGCCGCTGATGAATCGCCACGCGCGCAATGCCGATCATCGGCGCAATCGCGTTGGCGTCGACCTGCCTGGCCCGCTCGTAGTGGACCGCCGCGCGCGTGAAGTCGCCGACCGCGTAGAGCGTGTCGCCCAGGCCCGTCAGACCCGCAACCGAGCGAGGATCGGCGGCCACGACCTTTTCGTAGAGCGTCGTGGCCAGTTCCACGTTGCCCGAGTCGAGCGCCGTCTCGGCGATGCGAAGCTCGCTCATCCTGTCGGGCATCGTATTGCGGGGCAGCGTGTGCGCTTCCGAGACACGATACGTCGTCGTGCAAGCGCCTGTCGCGAGCAGCGCGGCGGCGCAGCAGCAAGCGAGGCCAACGAGGCCGACGCGCCGTGCAAAGCGCGGCATCGCGAAGCGATGCGTCGGAACGGCACGCAGGCCAGGAAGGGCACGAGGGGCACCAACGGCAATTCGCAATTCGACGGTTTTCATTGTTTGGCGAAGAATTCGAGAATTTGAATGATTGCCGGGCCGGCTGCGATGACGACGACCGCCGGCAGAATGAACAGCATCATCGGCAGCACCATTTTCGGCGCGAGCTTGGCGGCTTTTTCCTCCAGCGAAACGATATGAGCCAGCCGCTCGGTGCGCGACAAGGTTCGCAGCGCCTGCGTGATCGGCGTGCCATAGCGCATGGATTGCGTGAGCGTGGAAATCAGCGCGCGAATGGCGGGCAGGTCGATCCGCTGCGCGAGCCCATTCAGCGCACGCGTGCTGTCGCCGGATAATTTCAGCTCGTCGGCGGTCAGCGAAAACTCGTCCGAAAGCGGCGGGCAGATGGAAGCGAGTTCGTCCGCGACCCGGCGAATGCTCACCGCCAAACTGTTCCCCGCGTTCGTGCAGATGACCAGCAGGTCGAGCGCGTCGGGCAAGCACGCCGCCATGGCGAGGCGGCGCCGCTGCGCGCGCAACGCAAGCACGTATTCCGGAACGATCATCCCGACGATGAACACGAACACCATCAGAATGCCGCGAGCGGCAGGGTAGCGGCCGACGAACGCGATATGCGAGCCCAGCATGACCGCCAGCGTCGCACACACAATGCCGAACAGGAACTTGATCGCGACCAGAATGGGAACCGCATGTTTGCCGCGGTAACCGCCGCGCACCATCTGCCGCCCGAGTTCCGCGCGATACTTCGCGTCGAACAGCGGCAGCCGGTCCCCCAGCGTCGCGAGGCGCCGCAGCAGACGCGCGCGCAGACCGGCACCGTCGTCATCCATGCCGGCGGGCGAACTGTGCGGGCGCAGGCTGACAGCCGCCTCGCGCACCCGTTCGGCGATCCTGCCGCGCCTGCCGCCGCGCTTGGCGGCCCACCATAACGCGAGCGTGCCGAACAACGCCACGAGCATCAGAAGGTCGAGCAGTGTCTCTATGCTGGCGTCGCTCATCGGGAGGTATTGAGTTTGGACATCCTGTTGATCACCGCGATGCCGAGCACCACCGAGATCGACGCGAACGTCAGCAGCTTCTGCCCGGCGGGTCTGTCGAACAGCACCATGACGTAAGAGCGATTCAGACCGTACAAGGCAAGCACGATGACCACCGGAATGGCGGCCAGAATCCTCGTCGTGATACGCGCTTCCGCGGTCAGCGCCTTCGTTTTCAGACGGACCTCGCCGCGCGTGCGAACAATGGCGGCCAGGTTTTCGAGCGTTTCCCCGAGTTGGCCGCCGGTTTCACGCTGCAGCAGCAGGCATACGCAAAAGAAAGAGAAATCGGTGACTTCGATTCGGCGCATTGCCACGGCCAGCACTTCCTCGAGGTCGATCCCAAGCTGCAACGCGTCGCCCATCAAGCGGAATTCATGACGCAGCGGCTCGGGACATTCGTCGGCGGCCGCCCGGATGACGTGGGTAACGGGTACGCCCGCGCGCACCGCGCGCACGATCATGTCGAGCAGGTCCGGGAAGCCATTGAGGAAGCGTCGCCGGAAGCGGGCGACGAGGAAACGATAGGCTTGCACCGCGGCAAAGAGAGGGAGCGCCGGCAGCAGAAGCACTTTGACGACGCCGGGAAGCGGCATGAAACGCGTCATGGCGAGCGCAAGGAGTGCGCCCGCGATCGCCGCGCCGATCACGACGCGAAGACCGTTCGCGCCGGCCACCGTTCTCAGGCGGGCGATCCTCGGCCTGAGCCAGCGGCTGATCGCGTTGCCGTGCCGGTTCAGCTTGAAGAGGTTCGCGTCGACACCGCTTTGAGCGGGCGCGCGTACGCCGTCCTCGATCGAGAAAGACCGCAGCATGCGCGATCTGATCCTGGCGCCGGGCTGCTTGCTTCGCAGATCCTGCGCGGTCAGCGCCATCAGTCCGAGCACCAGCGCGCAAGCGAACGAGGCGAGCGTGACGAGGTCGATCGTCGTCATGGGCGCATGGCCTCCAGCAGTGCTTCTTCCACGCCGTAATAGGCGGCGCGTTCGGAAAACGCGGGTCTGAGCGCGGCCGTTTCGAAGACGCCCTTGACCTCTTCGTTATAAGCGCTCGCGTCGTAACGGAAGGTGAAGAGATCCTGGGTGATGATGACGTCGCCTTCCATGCCGACGAGTTCAGTGATGCGCGTCACGCGCCGCACGCCGTCGCGCATCCGCTCGATCTGCACGAACAGATGAACCGCGCTCGCGATTTGCCGGCGAATCGACATGAGCGGCAGATTAGCGTTCGCCATCATGACCATGCTCTCCAGCCGGGTGATCGCGTCGCGCGGCGTGTTCGCGTGAATCGTCGTCATCGAGCCGTCGTGACCGGTGTTCATCGCCTGAAGCACGTCGAACGCTTCGGGACCGCGCGTTTCGCCGAGGATGATGCGATCCGGCCGCATCCGCAGCGCGTTGCGCACCAGATCGCGCTGGGCGACGCCGCCGAGACCCTCGGCGTTTTCAGGGCGCGTTTCGAGGCTGACGACATGCGGCTGCTGAAGCTGAAGTTCGGCCGCATCTTCGATCGTGATGACGCGTTCGCCATTGCCGATGAAATGGGATAGCGCATTCAGCAAGGTGGTCTTGCCGGAGCCGGTGCCGCCCGACACGATGACGTTGAGGCGGCACGTGCTGGCGAGCTTGAGCACGTTGCTCATCTGCGCCGACATGTTGCCTTGCTGCGCCATCCGGTGCAGCGTGATGTTGCGCTTCGAAAACTTGCGGATCGCGATACAGGCGCCATGAATCGCGAGCGGCGGCAGGATGACGTTGACCCGGCTGCCGTCGGCGAGACGCGCATCCACCATCGGACTGCTTTCGTCGACCCGCCGGCCCACGCCGGCCGCGATGCGCTGCGCGACGCTGACGACGTGCGCGTTGTCGCGGAACTTGTACGGCGTCAGTTCGAGCCGGCCATGACGCTCGACGTAGATCTGATCGGGACCGTTGACGAGCACGTCGGTCACACTGTCGTCCGCGAGCAGCGGCTCGATCGGACCCACGCCGAACATGTCGTTCAGCAGTTCGCTGACGATCTGGATCTGCTCCGAGATCGTGACGTTCAGCCGCTCGTGCGCCGCGATCTCCAGCACGAGCTGTTCGACGCCGGGCTTCATCTGCTCGCGAGTCTTGCCGACCGCGGCCGACGCATTCATCGAATTGAACACGCCGCTGCGGATGGTCTTGAACAGTTCCGAGCGGACCAAGGCTTCGTTGCCCTGCGGTAACGCGGCGCGTCCCGGCAAAGCGGTGACCGTTCCGCCGGCCGCGGCGGGAGGCGACGCGGCGGCTGTCGCCGCCGGATTGTCGTGCGGCGCGGCGACGTCTGGGGAAGGAGGCTGCTTTTGCCCGAACATCAGCGTTTCCTTATTCCGAGCTTCTGGAGGAACGTGCGCTCGACGGCGATGTGCTGGCCGGTGAGGTCGCTGCCGATACGCGTGATCGCCTGACTGAAACCGTTGGACGTTTTTTCGTCGGGCGCCTCGCCGAGGTTCTCGGCCAGCGAGATCGCCCTGGTTTCGAACGGGACTTCATGCAGCGCGGGGCGACCCACCGCCGCCGCGAAATCGACGGGCTGCACTTTGCCCGCGGTCGCGGCATTGGGATTATTGAGCAGCAGCGAAGCGGCGGGATTGTTGTCGCGATCCTCGATGTAGCGCAACAGGCGCAGCGTCTCGCGCGCGGAATGCACCGAGCGGTCCGCCACCAGATAGGCGCGCGATGCGTGGTCGAACGCTTCACCCGCCAGCGGATCGGCCCGGTTGCCAGCGTCGAGCATGACGTAGTGGAAACTGTCGCGTAGCACTTCGAGCACGCGCTTGAGCGCTCCCGCCTGGAACGGCTTCGGCGCGCCGTAGTCGAGTTCGGAGGAGAGAACGAACAGGCGGCTTCCCTTCGCGACGAGCGTCCTTTCCACATACTGCGGATCGAGCCGGTGCACGTTCTGCAGCACGTCGGTCAGGCCGTTGTTGCTCTGCAAGCCCAGCATGCTGTTGGCCGCGCCGCCATACACGTTGAGGTCGACATAAGCGACCCGGCGATGCGTGTCCTCGGCAAGATGGCGGGCGAGATTCAGGGCGATGGTCGTGACGCCGACGCCGCCCCGCGAGCCGACGAACGCGATCGTCTTGCCGGCGCGAGTCTGCACGACGGGATTGATCTTGCCCTCGGTTGCGCTGACGGTCCGGTTGAGCAGTTCGACGGTCAGCGGCTTGACGAGATAGTCACGCACGCCGAGCTTGAGCAAACTGCGAAAGAGCCCGACGTCGTTGCGCTCACCGAGCGCGACGACTTGCACCGACGGTTCGCACACTTCGGCGAGCCGTGCCAGGTCCGACAGCGGCATCGCGGAGCCATGCAGATCGATCAGCAGAAAGAGGGGCGAGCGTTCGATCTTCGAGAGATAGGCAATCGCGTCGTGAATGTCGCCGATCGCCACGTGCGCATGCGGCATCGCCTGCTCGAGCACATAGTCTTTCAGCACCTGTTCCGTGGCGTGATCCGCGACGAACGCGATGAAGTCGACGAGCCGAGCCGCCGTCGCGCTTTTCCGAAAACTGAAGTCTGTGCTCATGGTCGCCTTCGGTGAATGACTCGCGCATCAACGCGGATCGCGCGTCGTCGTCTTGTCGAGCGGTGTCACGCGTTCAGTCTGATAGCGATGCACCGCGCTCGCCGCGACGGCGGCATCGGCGGGTCCGAGCGATTCCGGTTTGACGATGTCCCGAGGATGGGCGAGCTGCGCCGCGAGATTCGTGTAGGTCGCGCAGCCCCATGCCATGTCGGGACGCCTCCAGCCGGCGTCGGTCAGCACCGATGGGCGAGCCAGGATGGCGCAATCGGGCGGCAAGGCGAGATGGCCGTCGAACGGGATGATCGACGCGTCGGGCATCGTTCTCGGCGGCTTGACGCAGCCACCGACGCCGGCCGCCGTGATGCAGGCAAGCGTGAGCGCGACAAGGCGGGGGAGGCGAAGAAGGCGGCTAATGCGTGCGGAAGTCATGGCGGCTCCGCTCAGTAGACATACCCGGCCGCGCCGACGAGGCGCGGTTGTCCGGATGGGGTGGACGCGTCGCCGGACTCGCGCCTGAAGCTGTACTCGATGTCGCTGCTCGGCGACATCAGCGCGTCGAGCGGCGTGCGAAGCTTGGCGGGATCGGTCGGCTCGACCAGATAGGGCGTCACGATGATGACGAGTTCGGTCTTGTTGTTCTGGTAATTGGTCGACGAGAACAGCTTGCCCAGAATCGGAATCGATCCGAGGCCCGGCACCTGCGAAATGATGTCGGTGGTGTTGGTCTGCAACAGGCCGCCGATCGCGAAGCTTTGGCCGCTCGCGAGTTCGACGGTGGTGTCGGCGCGGCGCACGCTCAACCCCGGCACCGTAATGCCATTGGTGGTGACGCTCGCGGTCGCGTCGATCTGGCTGACTTCGGGGCGCACTTTCAGGCTGATGCGGCGTTCGTGCATGACGGTCGGCGTGAAATCGAGTTTGACGCCGAACTGCTTGTAGTCCACGGTGACCGCGCCGTTGATCTGCGCCACCGGAATGGGAAACTCGCCTCCGGCGAGGAAACTGGCGGTCTGTCCCGACATCGCCACGAGATTGGGCTCGGCAAGAACCGTCAGCAAGCCTTCCTGATTCAGTGCGTCGACGAGTACCTGGATGTTGGCGTTGCCAGTCCTGAACTGGCCAAAGATCGAGTAGGCGTTGTTCGAAGGCAGATTGATCGGATAAGACGTACCGGACGGGCCGACGATCGGCTGGGCCAGGTTAAAGATCTGGCGGCCGCCGAAGATACCGCCCGTGAAATTTCCCACCACCGAGCCGAGTGCCGCCCAATTGATCCCCAACTGCTGCGTAACGTTCCGATCCACTTCCGTGATGCGAACCCGCAACTGCACCTGGAGCGGCCGGTCGATCGTGATGCGGTTGACGAGCACTTCCTTGTCCGCCAGATAGGGCGTAAGGGTCTGCACCACGGCGTCGGCGTCGGAAGCCGATGCCGCCTGGCCTGACACCAGCAGCGAGCCGGGACCGGCTGTCAGTTGCAGGCGCATGGCCGGAAAGCGCGCCGCGACGGCGCGTCGGAGCGCATCCGTGTCGCGGCTGACGACCACCGTCTGTTGAAGCAAGGTCCGGTTGTCCGCGCCGAGCACATACAGCGTCGTCGAGCCGGCCTTCTTGCCCAGCACGAAGACCGCTTTCGGCGACGGCGCGTGAACGTCCGCGATCGTGGGATCGGCGACGAACACCGAACTCGCGTTCTCGTTCAGACGCACGAGGGTGCCCTTGCCGGCATCGATGGCCAACGTTCCCGGTGAACGGCCAGGCGCGCTCGCGAGCGGCGCGTCAGGCCCGGGCAGCGCCGCGCGAGCCGGCGCCGCCTGCGCGTGGACCGCGAGCGCCGTGGCCCAGCTAATCACCGCGCAAGCCGTGAGCTTCGAACCGATGCGACCCGGACTGAACTGCTTCGTCATGGCGTTCCATCCCCGCGACTGGACGCTGTTTGGGCCCTCCGCGCGCGTCAAAGCGGCGCGCGCAGAGACGGCACTGGCGGTACGTTGTTTCCTGCGCTACCGCTTGACTGGGCGACGCTCGATAGCGCGTCGCTCCTCTCGGAACCTCGGTATATCGTCACGGTGGGCGGCGCAGCCGGTCCGGAACTCGTGCTCGCACTGGTGCTGGTGCCTTGCGGGGCGTGCGCTCGCGGCAGATCGCGCACGGCGCGTGAAATGTCGCCGGCCCAGACGGGCGGCGGTGGCGAGTCGGCCGACGCCGACGCGGCGGGATTGCGGGTCACGGTTGCGAAGCTGCGCAAGGCAAGCGACAGACTGCCGAGGCGCGCGGCGACGGCAACGACTTCGCCCATGCGCGGCGTGACTTCCAGCGTGACGGTGCGGGCGCGATTGGTGGCGTCGGCGGCCTCGCCGTTCTTCGGACGCTGTATCTCCGAACCGACCGCGAGCACCCGAACGCGCTCGACGACGGTTTCGCTCGACACCGCGAGTTCGGGCGAGTCGGTTCGACGGTCCATCTGCTGCGTGAGCAGCAGGTCGACGTAATCGCCTGGCTGGATCAGTCCGGCGTTACCGGAGACATCGTCGACGGCGACCGACACCGCGCGCATTTCCGGTTTGAGCGTGGCGGCGAGAAAGCCGGGGGCGCCCGGCAGGATGACGTCGTCGGCGACGATCAGCGCGCCGCTCGCTATACCGTGACGCAAAAGCGCGCCCTTCAGTTCGACCGCGCCGGATGCGCCCTGGACGATCGCATTCAGCGGAACGTCGGCGACGGGTATCGGCTTCCAGATCATGTCCTCGTCACGCAGAAGCAGACCCTGCGGAAGGTCCGCCGCGCTGATACGAACTTTTTCGGTGCTGGCCTCGGGCGCGGACGGACGCGACAAGCCGGCGACCACGGCCCGAACGATCAGGGCGATCAGAATGGCGCCGAGGACCAGCAAACCGATTTTGATGACGTTGGACATGAGGGCGCTGTCCTACCGCATCGCAAGCAAAGGCAACGCGATGACCGACCCGCCGCCGAGCGCCAGCGCGACACCGTAGGGCACACCGCGCGTTCCAGAAAACATCGCGAGGGCACGCAGCGGGGGAAAACGCTGTTCGGCAGCCATGTGACGTGTGGCGAGACTGACGAGGGAAACGCCCAGTCCGAGCACCGAGACGATGGCGAGGGCAGGCAAGGCGAGACTCGGGCCCGTCCACAGGAAAACGGCGCAGGCCAGTTTTGCATCGCCTCCGCCCAGCATTTTTGCGGCGAACAAGGCCGCGCAGATCACCAGAACGGCAAGCGCCAGCAGCAGATGCGCAAGCACGTCGTGAATGGGCAGGCGGATGACGAGAGCGTCGATGAAAAACAGCGCGGCGATCAGGAGGGTCGCCCTGGTTGGCAGGCGCCGCCAACGCACGTCGAAAACGGCGAGCCGCAGCAGCGCGCAAAGTACGGTGACGCGGATGATGGCAGAGAGTAGCGACACAATCAGCGCTCCGTGGAACGTTCGATAAAGGAGGTTCGATAAACGGCGGTATCGAACCTCCCGGCCGCGCAACATCACGCTTTGTTCTGCGAGGTCGTGACTTGCGTGAAGAGGTTGGTGAACATCGCGCCGATGTTGGTGTTGAAGCCCACGGCCATCGCACCCAATGCGATCACGACGATGCCGGCCAGAACCGCGTATTCCATGGCGCTGACACCACGCTCGTCGCGAACGAATGCTTTCAGAAAGGTTTGCATTTTTGGCTCCCGTAACAAAGTGGCGAACGGTGGACCCAATGAATGAATAACCAACCCGGCACCGAATATCATTTCCGCATCGAAATTACCGATTACTTTCGGTAAATAGCGATATGGCTGTGGTGTTAAAAGAGAAAAGGGCGGTTGTCGGATCGGGGGAAACCCTGCGACATAGATTTAGCCTCCTGGTTTGTCATGGGTTGAAGGTCCTTGCAGGTTGCATCCCTCGGTAACCGCTATAAAAGACCGCATGCCTCGCTGCATTGTCAATGGCGGATCCAGCCACGACGACTCCGCACCGGCTTGTTGTTTTTCTTATGGTAAGACAATTCATGTAAAAACCAATAGGGAAAACGCATAACATTCTTTCAAGGCGGTACGGAATACCCTTAAGCCCGCCATTCGCTGCAAGGCGATTGAATGCTGGAAAAACAAATGGCGGAATTGGCCACAATGCATGGCTGAACCGGTAGAATCTCCGGCGTTTTACGATGCCCGGATCTCCAGCAAGCTGAGATCCGCATAACCGGATTTCCTGGCTATCTCAAGGCATGGTGCGGACCGTAACAAGCAACAACGGGGGAAGTGTGGGCCTGGGCAACCGACTCTGGCGCGGCCATCTGGCGCCGCATGCGATTATCGCGGGCGGCATCTTCATTACGCTGGTCATGATCTCGCTGTGCGCGACGGTGCTGTACGACGCGCGCCTCGATGCGATGGACCGCGCCCGTGACACGTCGCGAAACCTCGCGCTCATCGCCCAGCGCGATATCGAGCGGAATTTCGAACTGTGCGCGTTGTCGCTGCAGGCGGTCGTCGACGGCATGCGCGACCCGGCGGTGCTGGCACTGCCGCCGCGTCTGCGCAGACAAGTGTTGTTCGACCGCGCCGCGACCGCGAAATACCTGGGCTCGATGCTGGTGCTGGACGCGTCGGGCAACATCGTCGTCGACTCCGCCGGCGATGTGCCGCGCCAGGGTAATTTCTCGGACCGGAAGTATTTCATCGTCCAGCGTGACAACCCGAACGCGGGTCTCTATATCAGCGATCCGTTTAGCTCGCGGCTGCGCAACGGCTCGCCGAGCATTGCGCTGAGCCGGCGGCTTTCACATCCCGACGGCTCGTTCGCGGGAATCGTGCTGATCGCGATGAACCTCGAGTATTTCCATACGCTGTTTGCCGGGCTGTCGCTCGGGCCGCATGGCGCCGTGTCCCTGATCGGTCGCAACGGCATCATGATCATGCGACAGCCGTACGACGTGCGCACGATCGGGCGCGACATCGGCAAGGCGGCCACGTTCCGGCGCTTCCGCACCGCCGCGGAAGGCAGTTTTTCCGAAACCGCGTCGATCGACGGCGTGCGCCGCCTGTACTACTTCAGGAATTTCCCCGATCTGCCGCTGATCATCATGGTGGCCGAGGCCGAGCAGGACATCTATGCGGGCTGGCGGCGGCGCGCAACCACCATCGGCTCGCTGATGATCGCCTTCGCGCTGGCGTTCGTCGCGCTCGCGTTTCTGCTTGGCGCGCAACTGCGCCGCCGGATGCGCGCTGAATCGGAACTCGAACTGCTCGCGAGAACGGACGGCCTCACCGGACTGAACAACCGCCGCACGCTGGGCGAGATTCTCGATCAGGAGTGGCGTCGGGCGCGCCGTACACACAGCATGTTTTCGCTGCTGTTCGTCGACATCGACCGCTTCAAGGCTTACAACGACACCTACGGGCACCAGGCGGGCGACGACGCGCTGGCCGCCGTCGCGCGGTGCATCGGCAACAATATTCGACGACCCGCGGACAGTGCGGCCCGCTATGGCGGGGAGGAATTCGTCGTGGTGCTGCCCGATACGCCGCCCGCGGGCGCAGCGCTGATCGCGGAGCAGATCCGCGCGGCGATCAGCGAACTCGCCATCGAGCACGCCGGCAGCGAGTACGGACGCGTGACGGCCAGCATCGGTGCGGCGAGCTGGGCGCCGGAACAGGATAGCGACGTAACCGCGGTGATCAAGGCCGCTGACGAGGCGCTGTATAACGCCAAGGCGACTGGTCGTAATAAGGTTTCGCCGTTCTGGCTGGATAAGAAGGGTTGATGCTGGTTGATAGGTTTGGCGGAACAGGTGCGCGAGCAGGTTGGGCGTTGGCGTTGGATGATGGGAGAGTGGGGAGGTTTATTGCGGTAAAGACCAGGAGAATATTGTCTCGATGGTGTTCGGCTGCGCTACAAGCGTTCGCTGCGGAGTTGGGTTCCAACGCGTGGCAAGTCAAACCATTCGAGAGGTTTCTTGCAACCGGCTATTAAGCGTTGGTGACGGGCAAGCAGTCGCGCGGGAGACCGCGAACCTCGTCGGAGTGGACTGCTCGTGGCAGAGGTGGAGCAGTGGAAATAGGACAAGCTCGCCTCGATTTGCTCGCCAAGGCGAATCTTTATTTCTTCGTGTTCGGAGATAGGAACAGCCGGGAATTCAGCGGATAACGTCCGCAGCCCCATCTCCCGTCTTCCTCAGGCGACCGGCGCCGCGGAGCTTGCCGCAGCGGGCAGCCCATGATCGACGAAGTCGATCGTCAGGTTGCCTTCGGCCGAACTGGACAGAACAATCCTCGCGGGCGGGGTTCCGCCTGCCATGCGCGTGAGCAGTTCGCGGGAAACCGCCGGCAGGATGCGCTGGTTCAGGAACGCATCCACGTTGCGCGCGCCGGATTCGCGGGCAAGACACAGCCCGGCCATGGCCCCGACGAATTCCTTGTATTCGGACCAGGTGGTCGCGGCGATCGTGCGCAGCTCGCCGCGCGCGAGTGCGGGTTTGAGGAGGTTGGCCGCATCAGCGCCGCCGGCGGCATTGCCCGCGCCGATCAGCGTGTGGGCTTCGTCGATGAAAAGCAGGATTGGCACGGTGGATGCCTGCACTTCATCGATCACATTCCCGAGGCGCTGCTCGAATTCGCCCTTCACGCCCACACCCGCCTGCAGCAGGCCGAGATCGAGCGTGAGAATACGCACGTCACGGATCACGTTCGGCACGGTGCCAGCGGCGACGCGTAGCGCGAGGCCCTCGACGAGCGCGGTCTTGCCGACACCCGGCTCGCCGACGAGGATCGGGTTGTTCTTGCGCTGGCGCGCGAGCACGTCGACCATCTGCTGGATTTCGCGCTCGCGCCCGAATACGGGGTCGATCCTGCCGTCACGCGCTTTCGCCGTGATGTCGATGGCAAAGCGGGCGAGTGCGTCGCCTTCCACGGTGCGCGTGGCTGCCCGTGCGGCGGGTCCCTGCCGCGCGTGTTCAACGGCGCCGGTTACCGGCGGGGCGCCGGTCGGTTCTTCGGGGGCTTCCGGCTCTTCCAGCGGGTTCTCGCAGGTGCGCGGCCCAAGGCGCGGCAGCAGCCGTTCAATCTGTGCACTGCTCACCGACAGCAGTTGCCAGGCATTGGCTGTGCGAAGGACATGTGGCGCTTCCACGATGGCCTGCAGGACATGGCCGGAACGGATGGCCGGGGCGCCGCCATCGGCGTGCGTCAACGCATGCAACCAGGCGTCCTGGAGGACGACGGCCAACTGCGCGGACAGACTGGGGCGGCCGCGCAGGTTACGGGGCGTGTGGTCGATGGCCCTGAGCAGCGTATCCCAGACGGCATCGATATCCAGTTCATAGTGGTTCATGATGGCCGGGATATCGCCGTCCCTGGCCTCGATCAGCTTGAGCAGCCAGTGCTCGACTGAAATCTCGTCCGCAAGCCGTGTCTGGCACAGGCTTGCCGCAGCCTCGAGCGTTTTCGCGCAATGTGGATTGAGCCGCTGCGGGAGCTGGCTGGCGTCGCGGAAGGATGCATTTCGGTCGTTATGCACGGTCATGGTCGGGCTTGTCGCACATGGAATGGGGGCGTGCCGGCGCTGGGAGCGCTCGCCCCACGCAGGAAAAAGGCCAGTCCGCACAGGCGGACTGGCAAAGGAAGGCCGATATCCCGGAGACTACCGGTGAGGCGGACCGGCCTTCAGACCAGCGGTCATTCAGGAACGCTCGTTCCAGGTGTCCTTGTGAATGATGTTGCCGTCCTTGTACGAACAGGTGATCGTCTCGTAGCGCAGCTCGACCTCCTCCAGGTGGTTGTGCTTCTCGTAGTCCGGATCCTTGATGTCGAGCATCTTCGGACGCACGGCGACCACCTTCACGTTATCGAGCTTCGTGTTGAAGTACTCCTTCTCCTTGCCCGCGTCGTCGATCTTGTACCACCTGATTTCAGCGGACTTGAGGGTCTGGCCGCTCGTGACTGCCTTGTAGAGGTACGGATCCCATCCGGTTCCGTTCGCGCGCGCAGCTGGGCTTTCCCGGGCGCGAAATCGATGCGGTCCGGTACGACACCGACGATCTGTCAGCGCGACCATCGGTGGTGACGACGTTTCTCGGACTTTATGGCGTCGACGCGCGCATGCCCGCGTATTTCGTCGATGTGGTAGCCCAGAACCGCGACGGGGCAGAGCGCCTGTCGGCGTTTCTCGACCTGTTCCACCACCGCGTCATCACACAGTACTACCGTGTCGCGCGCAAATACCGGTACCCGGTCGGCTTCAGGCGCGATGGCACGGACCCGGTGTCGCGCTATCTGCTCAGCTTCGCCGGCTTCGGATTCAGTACATCCCCGCGCCTCATCACGTCGGTGCCCAGGCTACCCGCGGCGGATGAAAAGCCGCAGCCTTCCACCGCGCGTCAGCGACTGCTCGAGGTGGCCGACAAGCGCCGGCTGCTATCGATGCTCGCGCTCACCATGCAGAAAACACGCACGGCTGAAGGGCTGGCAGGCGTGCTGCGGCATGCCGTGCCGGACGCCTCGATCGCGGTCTCGCACTTCATTCCCTGCGGAGTGTGAGAGGCAATCCATCTTCTCGACGGCCCTGACAAAAAACGACTCTGACATCCAATCCATCTCGAGACGCGTCGAATCTTCAACGCGCGCATTTGCTCCGTACAGCAAAATTTAAGGTTGACGCTGTCCTGAGCGTCTGCTTACAATCCGTCCGTCTTCACAAACAGGGGCTAGTGCCTTGGACAGTTGCAGTAGTCAATTCTCGAACAGTTTGATTGCCTGACCGGCAGAACATCCGCTAGCCTCATTCAGCCACCGTTCTGCCCGCAGGCAGATGGTGCGCGTCGCAGTAGTTTTCAGTACCGCTCCCGTTCACTCCATTTCAGCGCCGCTTCGGCACGCCAGATTGCGTCCGTCCGTACGGCCGGTTTCCTGAGCCCGACTCGGGACCATGCTCGCGTGCGCCCGCTGGTTTATCCCTGCGGGCGCATGAACTGACACGCCCGTGCACAACGCATCGGAAAGGAGACGTCATGCCCGACAGTGACATATGGCCTTTACGCCGCTTACGTTTTTTCATTGCCTGATGGATGCCCACACGCGTTCGCCGTCACTTGCCTGACTGTTTGAGCGTTGCCGTGCAGGCGTCCCGGCGACCTCAACAATCAGTCGGGCTTCGACCCGAACGGAGAAATCGCATGTATTTCGCCCTTCTCGTATCGCAACTGCCACAGGTCCGCGAGTCGCACCACTATTACGAAGCAGCGCCAGCGCTCGTATCGCCAACGCCCACCAAACCGTCACACCGGTGGTGGGCGGCAGTCAGGGCCCTGCTGGGCCAGAAGCACGGTCTCTCCTGAGCATGGCGTCGACAGCACGCGTCCGCCGTATCGAGGCAACGCGCGCTGTCGCTGAGCGCCTCGGGCCTCATGGAACGACACATCTCCAATATTCAAAAGCCGCGGGCCGTTCGCCGCGTGCATAGCAGCAGGAACAGCCGATGCAACACGAATCCACAAAAAAACCGCATACATCCAGGCGAAAGCAGAAAGGCTTTGTGTCTGGCTCCGCTGGCCGCGACCAGAGATCCTTCGCGCACGTAGTAAGCGAAGCCAACGAATCCGTCGACGCCACGCTCAAGCAGACGAACAGCTCGCTCGACGGTCTTCTCACGGCAGACGCACTGGAGCGTCTGCAACGTGCGGGTCCCAATGAAGTCGCCCATGACAGAGCCCCACACGCACTGGTACAGCTGCTGCGAGCCTTCAAAAACCCGTTCGTGCTGGTGCTGCTCGGTCTGTCGGTCATTACCTTCTTCACGGACGTGTACCTTGCTGCGCCGGACGATCGCAACTGGACCGGGGTCGGCATCCTGCTCACGATGGTGACCGCCAGCGGTCTGTTGCGCTTCTTTCAGGAATACCGCTCAAACAGGGCAGCAGAGCGGCTCAAGTCCATGGTTCGCACAACGGCGACCGTGATTCGCAGGGCAACCGTATTCGCGGATCAAGAGAGGCAGGAAATCGCGATGCGTGATCTGGTCGTCGGCGATATCGTCAGTCTGCAGGCGGGTGACATGATCCCCGCCGACATCCGTCTGATCGAGTCGCGCGATCTGTTCATCAGTCAGGCGGCGTTGACCGGCGAGGCACTGCCCGTCGAGAAATACGACACGCTCGGCGCGGTGACGGAGAAATCGGCCCATGCCGCTTCCGATGACCGGACCGATCTCCTCGATCTCGCCCATATCTGCTTCATGGGAACCAACGTGGTCAGCGGGACGGCAACGGCAATCGTCATCGCCACCGGCGTCGATACCTATTTCGGCTCACTGGCAAAAAACGTGGTCAGTCACAAGCGCGTCGAAACCAGCTTCGATCGCGGCGTCAACAGTGTGTCATGGCTGCTGATCCGCTTCATGCTGGTCATGGTGCCGGTGGTGTTCCTGATCAATGGCCTGACCAAGGGCGACTGGCTGTCCGCGGTGACGTTCGCGCTTGCAGTCGCGGTCGGTCTGACGCCGGAGATGCTGCCGATGATCGTGTCGGCGAATCTGGCGAGGGGCGCCATTGCGATGGCGCGACGCAAGGTGGTCGTGAAGCGGCTCAATTCGGTGCAGAACTTCGGCGCAATGGACGTCCTGTGTACGGACAAGACCGGCACGCTCACGCAGGACAAGATCATCCTTGAACGTCACCTCGACATCCACGGCAAGCGGGATGAGCGGATTCTGCAACTTGCCTGGCTGAACAGCTTCCACCAGAGCGGGCAGAAGAATCTCATGGACATCGCCGTCGTGGACCATGCCAATGAACGTGTCGCGCCGGTGAAACTGACGCAGTACGCCAAGGTCGACGAACTGCCGTTCGATTTTGTACGCCGCAGACTTTCGGTGGTGGTCGAGGGGTTGGACGGCAACCAACTGATGGTGTCGAAGGGCGCTGTCGAAGAAATGCTGATGGTGTCGACACACATTCAGAACGGTGACACGGTCCACGCGTTGACGGCGCACGAGCGCGACATGCTGCTTGCACGAGCCGAGGCGTACAACGAGGAGGGCTACCGTGTGCTGGTGGTCGCCACGCGCGAGATCCCGCGCGCCGAAGCGAAGTCCCAGTACAAGACCCTTGACGAGGCAGACCTCGTGGTACGCGGTTTCCTCACTTTCCTCGATCCGCCGAAGGATTCGGCCGCGCCCGCCATTCGTGCGCTGCGTGAGCATGGCGTGGCGGTCAAGGTCTTGACGGGCGACAACCCGATTGTCACGGTGAAGGTTTGCCGCGACGTGGGACTGGACCCGGGCGCTGCGCTGCTCGGGCGCGACATCGAGGCGATGAACGATGTCCAGCTTGCACAGGTGGTTGAACACACGACGGTCTTTGCGAAACTCACCCCGCTGCAGAAAGCGCGTGTCGTGAAGGCGCTTCAGGCAAACGGCCACACGGTCGGTTTCCTCGGTGACGGGATCAACGACGCGCCGGCGCTTCGTGATGCGGACGTCGGCATTTCGGTGGACACAGGGGCCGATATCGCGAAGGAAACCGCCGACATCATCTTGCTCGAAAAGAGCCTGATGGTGCTGGAAGAGGGCGTAATCAAGGGCCGCGAGACGTTCGGCAATATCCTGAAGTACCTGAACATGACGGCGAGCTCGAATTTCGGCAACGTGTTCTCGGTGCTGATCGCCTCTGCATTCCTGCCCTGGGAACCGATGCTGGCGATGCAATTGCTGATCCAGAACCTGATCTACGACCTCTCGCAGATGTTCCTGCCGTGGGACCGGATGGATCCCGATTTCGTGAAGAAGCCGCGCAAGTGGGATGCGGGCAATATCGGACGTTTCATGGTGTGGCTGGGACCGACGTCGTCGGTGTTCGATATCGTGACCTACGTGCTGATGTGGACAGTGTTCGGCGCCGGCGCGGCGTTCCACCTGCACGGCGGCGGTCAGAGCATCATGAATTCCGGCTGGTTCATCGAAGGTCTCGTCTCCCAGACGCTCGTCGTCCACATGCTGCGCACGCGCAAGATTCCGTTTGTCCAGAGTACCGCGTCGCTGCCGGTGCTGCTGTCGACCTCGATCGCTATCCTCGTGGGCTGCTGGTTGCCGTTTTCTCCACTGGCCGGGGCATTGGGTTTTACTTCGCTGGATCACAGCTACTGGCTCTGGCTCGTCGCAACAATCCTCGGCTACATGATGCTGACGCAGGTTGTGAAGACGCTGTATATCCGCCGTTACGGGCAGTGGTATTGAAGCCGACCGCAACTGCGCAGCGGGATGGGGTTCAAGCCCGTGCGCAATGGCTTCGACCAGCCTTGAATCATGGTGCGTGAGCGTCGTCTGTTGATGGCGCTCACGATCACCGCAGACCTCACGATGCATATATCGTGCGCACACGTTCCTCGCCACGCACCGTTGCGTGCAGCGCCGGATGCGCACGACCTGTTCATTTTTTCAACCGGTTCACGACATGTCCGCAAAACAGAACAAGCTTTTCACCATTCCGTCCGCCACCGCCGCCACGCTCGCGTTCCTCGGCGCGAACGCCCACGCGCAGAGCAGCGTAACGCTGTATGGCGAACTTGATACGGGGCTCGCGTATGTGAGTAACGTCGGCGGCCACGCGCAGTACAAGGCCACCTCGGGGCTGATCGATGGCAGCTTCTGGGGCCTCGCGGGCACCGAGGATCTCGGTGGCGGCAACAAGGCGATCTTTCAACTGGAGCGCGGGTTTTCGGTGACGACGGGCGACGGCTTCATCGATCACCCGTACTACGTCGGCTTTGGCAACGAGACGTACGGGACGGTCAGGGTAGGTCACCAGTACGATTCGGTCCACGACTACTTCGCACCGTTCACGCTGACGGGCAGTGCGGGGGGCACGGCGTTCGCGCATCCGTTCGACAACGACAACGCCAACAACGCGTACCTCGCGCGCAATTCGGTCACGTATGCGAGCCCGTCGTTCGGCGGCTTCAGCTTCGGCGGCATGTACGCGTTTTCGAACGGTGCCGGTCAGTTCGCCAACAATCGCGCGTACAGCGTCGGCGCGAACTACCAGAGCGGGCCGTTCAACGCGGGCGCCGCTTACCTGCACGTGAACGGCCGCGGCAACACCGCGGGAGGCGCATATGACACCGTGAATCTGCCCGGCTCGAATCGCGACGTATTCGACGCGAGCGTGCAGACGCAGAGCACGTATGGCGTCGGCGCAAGCTATGCGATCGGCGATTTTACGGTGGGTGCCGCGTGGTCCCGCTCGACCTATAGCGGTGTGACCGATGCCGGTTCCGGTTCAGCGGAGCCTTCGGTAGGCTTCAGCAACTATGAGATCAATGGCGTGTACCAGTGGGCGCCGAAAGTGTCGCTCGCCAGCATGTACACCTATACGAAGGGCTCGGGTGCACACTGGCATCAGGGCGCGTTGCAGGCTGGCTACCAGCTTTCGAAGCGCACCGATACCTATCTGGAGACGGTGTATCAGCGCGCTTCATCTCGCGTCCCCGCCGTGATCAATACGTCCGATCCGTCGGCGGGCCGCAGCCAGTTGCTGGTCGCGGCCGGTATCCGTCATCGGTTCTGAGCGCCCGTTCGTTTCGCGGGATGCGGCTGACGCGGGCGGGATGGAGCGAACGGGAGTGCAGGCTCCATCACGCCCGGCCTTCAGCAATGCCGTATGCCTGACCATTTGATCTTGAAAGACTTCAAAGGCGGGAGGCGACCATTCCATCTATCTAGCTAAAAGCGGACATTACCGTCTAGCCACTGCATTGTTTGTCGAGGCCATTTCAAGATGTCGTGGCGGCGGCTAAATACAAATGTCGTGTTTTCAGGGTTAAAAGGTCGGTCTTTCATCGGTTACTGATCACC
>NZ_FRAB01000048.1 GCF_900142195.1 Paraburkholderia terricola | reverse complement strand
ATCCACGCCGCACGCGCCGGTCTGAACGGGCGCTCGATTTTCCATGAGCCCTGGTGGCTGGATATCGCGACCGGGGGCAACTGGAAGCTGGCGTCGGTTCATGACCGTGGTCAACTGGTCGCCGAAATGCCGTACACCGTGACACGCAAGGGCATCTGGCGCCTCTCGACCTTGCCCCCGCTAACGCGCACGCTCGGTCCCGTGATTCCGGCAGCGAAAGGCACGGGCGACGATGACTGGCGTCATTGCTTCGGTGCAACGCAAGCCCTGGTCGAGCAGTTGCCGGAGTGCGCGCTGTTTCACCAGCGGTTCGATCCGTACGTCTCGGATGCCATGGGATTTGCGTTGCTGGGCTTCGAGGTCGCCGTAAGCTATACGATGCGGATCGAGCCCGGCAGGGCCGAGCCGGACGTATGGGCCGGACTTCGTCCGAATACCCGCAATCTGGTTCGCCGTGCCGGCGAACAGCACACCGTTCGTCAGATAACGGACGCGAACCTGTTCGTCAGCTTCTACGATGCCAATCTGACGCGCCGGAATCGGGACAACGTCTACGGCACGCACGTCATGAAGCAACTCGTCGATGCCTTCATCTCGAGGGGCTCGGGTATGGTGCTTGGCGCCTACCAGGCGGACGGCAGTTTGTGCTCCGCCATCGCGGTGATATGGGATCAGCACACAATGTATTACCTGCTGTCGTCGAGAAAAGAAGATGCCCATGGCGGTGTTATCGGTCTGTTGTTATGGAACGCCATGCGCAATGCCCGGGAAAGAAGTCTCACTTTCGATTTCGACGGCATTTCCAATGTCGGCATTCTCAAGTTCCTCAGCGGTTTCGGGGGAACCCTCGTCCCGCGGCTCGAAGTCGAGCGGGCGAGTGCGGACTATGCTGCGATGCGAAGCATCCTGCATCTGGGGCGATGCGTATCACGTTCGGTACGCCAGCGCGTGAGGCGACAGGAGCGTGGCGAGTAATGACTATTGCGACAACGCGAACACCTTCCTGAACATCGGAACTCGGAAGCGTACGTTGGTCTGGTTAGCATCAGGGGGCCCAGCCGAAGCGGCTCGATCTGCCAAAGCGCACGGTGGCGGACAGGCCCAGTTCTTCTCTCACCAACCCTGTTCATCCCCGATATCGCTCGCGGTCTCCTCGGGAAACATGTTGGTCATCGTGACAAGCAGGACACTGAAGGCAACGTCGCTCGCCGCATGCCGAACAGGAAGTCGTCGGCATAACACAGGCGGGTGTCCATCAGCACCGCGCGCAGCTTCCAATCCTCAAGCATCAGACCCTGGTTCTCGATGGTCTCGGTGGCCACGGCGACAAACTCTTTCAGTCTCAGCAGCAAGGCGACCGAATCTACCGAAATCGGCGTGGGCAACAACCACGCTTTCAGCGTCGACTGCGCTGGTCGGGCGCTTCTGGCGCCATCACCCGCGCTGTCGCTCGTCTCGTGCGGTCGGCGTGTGGTCATTGGCGGCATTCCCCGCAGGCGGTTTCGTTCGATCGGTCTTCGTTTTTATAGGCTTTCTCAAGGTTCGCTTTCGAAAATTCCGCCGCTCAATTCTACATCAGTGCGCAAATGCGACAGAAAACTAACAAGCGTTGAGCGTGAAATTTGATAATCCGGTGTACTACTATTTGCTCCGCGTCAAAGATGGAGAAGATCTCTAAAGCGGGGAGGTATCGCTATAAGCATTGAATAATCCCCCGCTGGAATCGTCTCCGCAGTAATAATCCTGTGCGTACGCCCAATAAACAACTCTTTGATGTTGAAAATGCGACGAACAAAGGTGTTTCGCGATCTTACTCCGCTCTGATGCCAACAAAATTCATATCCCAAATTCTTCAATATGAAAATCGATTCAGTACTTCCTTCCGTAAAGGCACTTTCATGTTGCTCCAATACTATAAGTGGCCAGTGCTTCGTTATCGTCCTTAAGCCGCCTTGAAGTACCCTTGGTTCGAAGCCCTCAACGTCAATTTTGATAAAACAGGGGCCTTCATCGCGATAGTCAAGATCATCAAGCCTGACAATCTGCACATCGACGTAGTCCGTGCTGGATTTGCTTTCGACCTGATCAGCGACAATAGTGGAGGCGCCCATGTTCTTCGGTACTTCTAACAGCCTGAAAGTCCCCTTATGATCTCCTAGCCCGATGTTGTATGCGGTGATCTTCTTGCGAAAACTCACGTTGAACTTGAGCAAATAAAAAGTCGATGGATCTGGCTCAAAGGATTGAACCGCGTTAAATATCCTGGAGAAGTAGAGGCTGTGATTGCCGACATTGGCACCGATGTCTAGCGCCATGCCTGCACGAAAAACATCACGTAGAGGCTCTAGGAAATTGAAAAGTGCGTCAAGCTCCTCCTGCTCGTAAACCCCGAAAGCATGGATAAATCCGCCTATATGTTCATTCGCAAAGACGGCCATCTTATGGCCTCGTGCCTGAAGATGATCGTCCGCTATCCTATTAAGCCAATGAAACGACAATCGGGTTATTACATAGCTAAAATTCCTCGTGGTAACACGCTTCGCCAGTATCTTTTTCCGAAAAATCGGTTCAAAACGTGGCCCAGCACGGGAATCGACGGTCATTTTCCTCTTCACCTATTGATGGTTGAGCGCATCGCATTCTTCTGCTAACTTATAGATACCCGACAGAGATTGCGACGTCCGGGACCGTGTATAATATACGCGCAGTCAACCTAACCGCGACGAGATCAAAAACGGCGTCCCTGTCCAACAGGAACGCTAAGATATGCCCCGACGCCCATACTTGCATCCGTCGCTGTCATAACAGCCATTATATTGGTAGTATTCAGACGACCTTCGCCACTCGATCAATCGCTGAACCGCAACTTGCTCAATGTTAGCCATCGGCTCGGCGAATTATGCGGATGCGGCATAAACACGTGTGGTATTGGCCGAAAACAGTGAACCTTAAAGGGCCCGGAGTTGCCGCGATACCTACTGATTCGCCGCAGCATCGGCCAGTTTCTGCTGGTTTGAAACATTGCGACTTCAGATTGGACGGATCAGGAACAAGCCAAGCGTCGAGATTCTCGCGTTTGATCGGAACGATGCATCGGCAGGCGGTTAAGACCGCACTGGACGCGCAGGGCGGAGCGGCGCGATAGCGCGCCGCAAAAGGCGAGTGGAAATTTTTTCCTAGACCACTGTCGCGGCTGAGTTCCACCGGCTCGCGACCGTACGGGCCTGAACAGGAGGACGTCATGAACACTCCGCGCATTGGACCCATTGGCTTGCCACTGTTCGTCGCCCTGTTCGTTGCGCTCGCGGCTGTGGGGCCTGCCCTCCTTCGGGCATCGGCTGCGTCCGACGAGTTGGCGGCGAGCGATCTGCCCTTGAAGCACATCGCCGATATTCCGTTGCCGGGTGCCGCGACGCGCCTAGACTATGAGAGCTACGACCCCGGACGCAAGCTGCTGTTCATCGCTCACCTGGGCGATGGTGAGGTCATCGTCTTCGATGCGGCTGCGTCGCGTGTCATTGGCCGCATCACAAACGTCGCGTCGGTGCACGGCGTGCTTGCCATTCCCGAGTTGTCGCGCGTCTATGCCTCAGCAACGGGAACGAATGAAATCGTGGCGATCGACGAAGCAACGCTAAAAATCGTCGCGCGCATGCCGGGTGGACGTTATCCGGACGGCATGGCTTATGCCCCCGAGGCGCACAAGCTTTACGTGTCTGACGAGACCGGGGAGACGGAAACCGTCATCGATGTCAGAACGAACACGCGTGTGGCAACGATTCCTCTGGGTGGCGAAGTCGGCAATACGCAATACGATCCGGTTTCCCGGCACATTTTCGTGAACGTGCAATCCCGAAGGCAACTGGTCGAGATCGACCCTGCTACTGACCGGATCGTTGCGCGGATCGGCTTGGCGGGCGCGCAGGGCAACCACGGGTTGCTGATCGAACCGCGGCAACGGCTCGCCTTCATCGCGTGTGAAGGCAATGACAAGCTGCTGGTGCTCGACATGCGCACGATGCGCGTCACTGCATCCTTCGACGCCGGTCAGGGTCCGGATGTCCTGGCCTTCGATCCGCAACTGCATCTGCTCTATGTCGCTGGTGAGGCCGGCATCGTCTCGATGTTCAAGGCCGAAGCGGGCAAAGTGTCGAAGATCGGCAATGGCCGCATCGGACCCAATGCGCATATCGTCGCAGTCGACGGTTCGACGCACCGTGTCTACTTGCCACTCAGGAACGTTCAGGGAAGCCCCACACTGCGGATCATGCAACCACGGGACTGAGGAAAGACCGGGCGGATATCCTCTGCGCCCGTCACGCCACGCCACACGCCGCCGCGCTTAAGGTTTCCTTCAGCTTTGCTCCGTACCATTTGCGCGAATCCTGCCGTCGCGCTCGCCATCCCGCGAGTTCCAGTTTCGACCGAAAACTGAAAACGTCCGTTCAAGGCACGCTGGAGCGTTCATGAAAACCCTGTTCTTGCAGGCGCCGTCGTATGACGGTTTCGATGGTGGCGCGGGTTCGCGCTATCAGGCCAAGCGTGAAGTCCGCTCGTTCTGGTATCCCACGTGGCTCGCGCAACCTGCCGCACTCGTTCCCGATAGCCGTGTACTCGATGCGCCGGCCGACGGCCTGTCCGTCGACGCGAGCCTCGACATCGCGCAGCACTACGACCTGGTGATCATTCACACCAGCACGCCGTCCTTTCCCACCGACGCGCTTTTCGCCGAGGATCTGAAAAAGCGCAAGCCTTCGGTGCTGATCGGCATGGTGGGCGCAAAAGTTGCCGTGGATCCGCACAATTCGCTGACGGCAAGCGATGCGATCGACTTCGTCTGCCGCGAAGAATTCGACTTCACGTGCCAGGAAGTGGCCGCGGGCAAACCGCTTGCGCAGATCAAAGGGCTCAGCTATCGCGCGGCCGACGGCTCGATCGAGCACAACGACGCGCGGCCGATCCTCGAGAACATGGACGAACTGCCGTTCGTCGCGCCTGTCTACAAACGCGATCTGAAGATCGATAACTACTTCATCGGTTATCTGAAGCACCCGTACGTGTCGATCTACACCGGACGCGGCTGTCGCTCGAAGTGCACATTCTGCCTGTGGCCGCAAACGGTCGGCGGCCATCGCTACCGCACGCGCTCGGTCGAGAACGTGCTGGAAGAAGTGAAATGGATTCGCGACAACCTGCCCGAAGTGAAGGAGATCATGTTCGACGACGACACCTTCACCGATTTCAAGCCGCGCGTCGAGGAAATCGCCCGTGGACTCGGCAAGCTCGGCGTAACGTGGTCGTGCAATGCGAAAGCGAACGTACCGTATTCGACGCTGAAAATCATGAAGGAAAACGGCCTGCGTCTTCTGCTGGTCGGCTACGAATCGGGCGACGATCAGATCCTGCTGAACATCAAGAAAGGTCTGCGCACCGACATCGCGCGCCGCTTCAGCGAAGATTGCCGCAAGCTCGGCATCAAGATTCACGGCACGTTCATTCTAGGCTTGCCCGGCGAGACGCAGCAGACGATCCAGAAGACCATCGAATACGCGAAGGAAATCAATCCGCACACTATTCAGGTATCGCTCGCGGCGCCGTATCCAGGCACGACGCTCTATAACCAGGCGGTTGAAAACGGCTGGCTCGAAGAGAACAAGGTCATCAACCTCGTCAGCAAGGAAGGCGTACAACTCGCGGCAATCGGCTATCCGCATCTGTCGCGTGACGAGATCTATCACCAGCTCGAAAATTTCTACAAGCGCTTCTATTTCCGCCCGTCGAAAATATGGGAAATCCTGCGTGAAATGCTCACGAGCTGGGACATGATGAAACGGCGCTTGCGTGAAGGCGTCGAATTCTTCCGCTTCCTGCGCGCTCACGAGGCGTGAGCGGTGCGCACTGGCTCGCCGCCGTGCCCGCCTATGCATGCGGCGCGTGCGCGGTGTTCGGCATCGGCTACACGATGCTCGCGAGCGTGCTGATCGGGCGGTTCTTCGCGCGAGCAGCGACCGAGCCGGGCAGTTTTCCGCCGGTTACGATCGTCAAGCCGCTGCATGGTGACGAGTGGGCGCTGCTCGGTAATCTGGACAGCTTCTGCAAGCAGAACTATGCCGGTCCCGTGCAGTTCGTCTTCGGTGTGCACGATACGGCGGACCCGGCATTGGAGGCCGTCGACGAACTACGGCGCTTGCATCCGGACGCGGACATCACCGTTGTCGCCGACGCGCGCCTGCACGGCCCGAACCGCAAGATCAGCAACATCATCAATATGCTGCCGCAAGCGCGGCATGACGTGCTCATCTTCGCCGATAGCGACGTGAGTGTCGGTCCCGATTATCTGCGCAATATCGTCGGCGAGCTGGAGAGTCCGGGGGTGGGGCTGGTGACCTGCGTGTACCGCGGGCGGCCCGACCCCGGCTTCTGGCCGCGTTTGTCGGCGAAGGCGACCAACTATCAGTTTCTGCCCGGTGTCGTCACCGGACTCGCGCTCGGTCTCGCACGGCCGTGCTTTGGACAGACGATTGCGATGCGGCGCCGCACACTGGAACGGATCGGCGGTCTCATGCCGTTCGTGTGGCATCTCGCGGAAGACCATGCGATAGGCGAAGCGGTGCGCGCAACGGGCGAGACAGTGGCGATTTCTCCATTCACGATCGCGCATGCGTGCTCGGAGACCAACGCGGCACAACTGTTTTCGCACGAGCTCCGCTGGAGCCGTACTATTCGCCGCGTCGATCCGCTCGGCCATCTGGGCTCCGCGCTGATGTATCCGCTTGCACTTGCCTTGCTCGCGGTGGCGTTCTCAGACGGCGCGTGGTGGACGTGGCTTGTCGCGGTGCTCGCCGTCTGCGCGCGTTTCGCGCTGAAGCGTTCCGTCGACCGCGCCCTGCGGCAGGCGCACGGCGGACTATGGCTGCTGCCGTTATGGGATATTGTCTCCTTTGCGATATTCGTCGCGAGCTTCTGGTCCTCGCGCGTCATGTGGCGTGGCTTCAGCTTCAGGGTGGATGGCGACGGCCTGCTGTCGGCCGCGCCGGACGAATGACGACGAACAGAAAGTGAGTGCAGTAATGATCCGCGTTTTCCTCGATTCGAAGCTTGAACGGCAATCCGCGCGTGCGACGCGCTTGCACAGGGCGCCCGCATGATGAAGCATCTCGGCCGCGTGGCCGCGCTGGCGGGTCTGCTCGCGTCGCTATGGCTCGTCTGGCAGGACAACCCCGGCGCGGTGCTCGGCGCGTTGCGGGCAGCCGGGGCCGGGCTCGTGCTCGCGGCGCTTGCGCACGTGCTGCCGATGATTGCCAACGCGTCAGGCTGGCGTTCACTGATTCGCGGCGCGAACCGGCCGGGCATCCTGAACATGCTGCATCTCGTTTGGGTGCGCGAATCGGTGAATAGCATGCTGCCGGTAGCGCGCATCGGCGGCGAAGTGGTGTCGTTTCGCATGCTCAAGCGCTGGCGCGTGCGGCCCTCGACGGCGGTGGGCAGCATCATCGCCGACATGCAGCTTACCGTGATCAGCCAGTTGCTGTTCACGATGGTGGGCATCGGCTTTCTGTTCGCGCATGCGCATTCCGGCACGCTGAGGCTCGCCGGGCAACTCGCGTGGGGCGTAGTCGTGCTGACGCCGCTCCTCGTCCTGTTCGCGCTGGTCCAGCATGCCAATCCCTTCGAGCGCATGACGCGCGTGCTCGACCACATGACGAGCGGCCAGCTTGCCGCGCTAGTCGGGCAGTCGGCGCAAATCGATCAGGCGATCAAGCTGATCTGGCGGCGCCGCGGCGTGGTGCTGCGCTATCTGTTCTTCTGGCAGCCGTTGCAGTGCTTTCTGACTTCGCTGGAAATCTGGCTTGCGCTGCATTTTCTCGGCGCCCAGGTCACGCTGGTCGAAGCCGTGGTGATCGAGTCGTTGATTCAGGCCGTCAGCAGCGCGGCCTTCTTCGTGCCGGGCGGCCTGGGCGTGCAGGAGGGCGGCTTCATTCTGATCGGCGGCGCATTGGGCCTCGATCCGTCGACGTGTCTCGCCCTGGCGGGCGCGCGGCGGATTCGCGACCTGCTCATGTTCGTGCCGGGGCTGATTGCCTGGCAGTTCGTGGAGGCGTCCAGGCGCGCTCCGGGTCAGGATGCGGCGCGGCGTTCGAGCCGTCGCTCGCGGCAGGCGCAGCTCGCGGAAGGCGGCGTGATCGCGAGTGAAACGAACCGCCGCTAGGCAACCGGCTGCAACCGCTCGTCGGGGACGGCCGTATAAGCGGGAAACGACACCTCGACCGCGAGTCCGCGCCCGTCGATGCCACGGCCGAAATGCACGCGTCCGCCAAAATGCTCGGCGATGCGCGCGACAATCGACAATCCGAGGCCGCTGCCGGTTGCCTGATTGCCGGTCGCGCGGAAAAAACGGTTCGCGAGGCGAGCGAGGTCGGCTGGCGCAACGCCGGGACCGTCGTCGCGCACGCTCACCACAACGCGCCCCTGCACGGCGTCTTTCGTCGGGTCTTTCACAGTCCGCACGGCGATCTCGATGCTGCCGCCCTCGCATCCGTACTTGATCGCGTTATCCAGAAGATTGTCGAACAGGATGCCGATGAGCACCGGTTCGGCGTCTATCGCGGCACGCATATCGCAGTTCAGCGTAACGTGCAGGTTCTTTTGCTGCGCGTTGCGCTCGTTCGCGATCCATGCATTTCTCGCGGCCTCGCCGGGCGCGAGCGGCGCTGTCGACATTTTCTCGTGCATGTCCAGGCGTGCGAGCAACAGCAACTGCTCCGCGAGCCGTGCGCTGCGATCCACACCTTGAACGACGCGCTCCATGGCGAGCCGCTGCCGCGCCGCATCGGGCTCGGCCAGCGCGACTTGCGCCTGAACCTTGATCGCGGCGAGCGGCGTTTTCAGTTCGTGGGCCGCGTCGGCGGTGAAGGCGCGTTCGCGTTCGAGTGAGTGCAGGAGGCGCGACAGCAGGAGGTTGATCGCATCGACGAGCGGCCGTACCTCGGTGGGCACATGACCGATATCGACTGGTTCCAGGCGGTTGATGCCGCGTGAACGGATCGCGCCCGAGAGCATCCGCAGCGGCGCAAGGCTCCAGCCGATGGAGGACCATACCAGTAGCGCGAGCACCGGCAACGCAATCAGCGCCGGACGCGCGATGCGGCTCGCCACGCCGCTCACCAGATCGCTGCGCGTATTGGCCTGCTCGAAAACGCGCACCGTGTGGCCCAAGGCAGTGTCGCGCAGCGTGAACGAGTGATACATCTCGCCGTTCAGCACCACGTCTTGCGTGCCGGTGACGCTCGGCACCGGCAGATCCCATGCGTTGAGCGCGCGCAATGGCGGGCTGCCCGCGATCACCTCGCCGTTGGGGGCGCGCACCTGGAACAGCGCGTCGCGCGGAAGCGAGTCGTCGTCGTCGCTATCGTTCGCGCTCGTCGCGCCGCCTCTTTCTTCCTCGCGAACGTCGATGTGGGCGTTGGCGAGCGTGGCGAGATTCGACTGATCGAGCAGTGCGAGCATCTGCGCGAGTTCGGCAAGGCGGGCCTCTTCCCACTGAGCGACTTCGCGCGAGGCCTGACGATAGCTCGACGCGAGTGCGATGGCCCAGACGAGCGCAATGCTGGCAAGCACGAGCAGCATCAGACGCCGGCGAATGGATGCGCCCATTTACTCTTTCTCCACGACATAGCCGATATTGCGCACGGTCCGAATCAGCTTCGCGCCGAGCTTCTTGCGCAGGTTCGATACATGCACTTCGATTGCATTGCTTTCGATTTCTTCCTGCCATCCGTAAAGGCTTTCTTCCAGACGCGCGCGCGACTGGGGAATTCCCTGATTGGTGATCAATTGCAACAGGATTGCCCACTCGCGCGCGGTCAGCGACACGCGCGTGCCGGACAGTTCGACCGATTGCGCCGACGGATTGACCGTCAGATCGCGATAGCGGATCACTTCGACACTGCGGCCTTGCGCGCGCCGCAGTAAGGCCCGGCAACGGGCGATCAGCTCGGCCAGGTCGAAGGGCTTGCCGAGGTAATCGTCCGCGCCTGCCTCCAGACCACCGACGCGGTCGGCCACCGTGCCGCGCGCGGTCAGCACCAGCACCGGCATGTCCTTGCCGGCGTCGCGCAGCCGCTTGAGCAGGTCCATGCCCGACACACGCGGCAAGCCCAGGTCGAGTAGAAGCAGTTCGTAGCTGGTGGTGTCGAGCGCAAGACTGGCCTTGTGGCCATCACGCGCCCAGTCGACGGTGAAACCGGCCTGGCGCAGACCCGCTTCGATACCGCAGCCGATCAGGTCGTCGTCTTCTACGAGGAGCACACGCATGGGGTAGAAATTCCGTTGGATGTTTTGACGGGGCGGCGGCACGCATGGCCGACGCGCGCGAACCCATAACGCCGAAGTCTAGCCACGTTGTTCACGGGTCGTTTCATGGCGGGTTTGCTTAAGGTTTCCTTCAGCTTGGCTCGATACTATCGCCCATCGACAGCATACAGTCGTGTTAGTGACATGAGCGCGCAGTATCGTATATCGCTGATAGCTCGTTGAAGCTCGATCATAAGCGCGTCGATGGAACGCACGACGTTCGCGTTGGCCGTCCTCCTCGCGCTGACGCTCGCGGCGAACCGCCGCCGTCAATTGCTCGCGCGGACCCCGCGATGCTTTCATCAGGTCAGAGACGAAGCCATGAAGCCATTCACCGTCGATATGCTGCGAGCTCACCTGATGGTGGCTTCGCTCACCGCTCTCGCCGCCGATGTGCTTGCCTGCGTGACGGTGCTCGTCCTGCCGGAAGCGCACCATCTGTTCGTTTCCGCGGCTTTCCGCCTGATCGCGCTCGCCGTCATGGCGAGCGGCGTGATCGTCACACGCCAGTTTGCTCAGGCCGCGTTCGAGCATGCGGTCGAAGGCCGTCATGCGAACGCGGCCGGCTTTCACGCGCGACCTGTCAGGATCGCGCCGGGTTGCCCGCGGCTGCGGCTCGTCATTCTCCATCTACGCCTGACGGGTAAACCGTTCGTATTGGGCAGTCACTGACGGAATCCGCCGATGGCTGCGCACACATTGACCGTATGCCAATGGGTTCTGCTCACTGGCTGCGTCGGCGCATCGCTGTACGCAATGGCGGCGGTGCTGGCGATGCCGTTCTTCACGCTGCGCTGCGGCGCACCGTCCCGTTTCGCTCATCTTGCGCGAAGCGTTCGCGCAGCCGATACCACCAACCTCACGCACGGCGCGAGCATCGACGCGGCGGACGCATGTTCTGTCTATCCGTTCGTGCAGATGGGCGTGAGCGTGCTCAAGCCGCTTTGCGGCGCTGAGCCGCGTCTTTACGAAAATCTGCGGACGTTTTGCGAGCAGCGTCACGGGCATTTTCAACTCGTGCTGGGTGTGTCTTCTCCCGACGATCCCGCGGTTGCCGTCGCGCGCCGTTTGCAGGCCGCGTATCCGGCGCTCGATATCGAGCTCGCTATCGATCCGCGCGTGCACGGCAGCAATCTCAAGGTCAGCAACCTGATCAATATGGCGGAGCACGCGCGTCACGGTGTGTTTGTCATCGCCGATAGCGACATTGCCGTGGAGGCCGACTATCTCGACAGCGTGGCCGCGCCGCTTGCGGATCCGTGGGTGGGCGCCGTCACCTGTCTTTATGTGGCGCAGGGTTTGGGCGGCTTCTGGCAGCGCGTGGGTGCGCTCTTCGTCAACGAATGGTTTGCGCCTTCGGTGCGCGTCGCACATATGGCCGGCTCGCGCCGCTTCGGCTTCGGCGCCACACTCGCTTTGCGGCGCGCGACGCTCGAACGCATCGGAGGATTCGAGGCCCTGAAAGATTGCCTCGCCGACGATTACTGGCTTGCCGAACACGTGCGTGCGCTGGGATTGCAAACGGTGCTCTCGCGCGTCATGGTCGCCACCGACGTGATCGAGCCGACGTTTGCCGCGCTCTGGCAACGCGAAACGCGCTGGTTGCGCACGATACGTTCGGTGAATCCGCTCGGCTTTGCATTTCTGTTCATCACGTTTCCGACGCCCTGGCTCATCACGGGCATGTGGCTCACGAACGTGCTGACGACAGGTGCGAACAGTGGTCCGCTGCGCTGGCCGGTGCTCGTCAGCGCAGCGAGTACGGCTGCGGGGCTGGCCGCGCGCGTGCTGCTTCATGCGCGCGCCGCGCGCCATGAGCGTGCATTCCGCCACCCGTCCCCGACTTCGTTCTGGCGCGATCTGCCGCTGGTGCCGTTGCGCGACACGCTGCTGCTGTTCCAATGGATCGCCGGCGCTTTCGGTTCGCACGTGATGTGGCGTGGCGCGCGCGTGCCGGTCGAAAGCTCGACTTCGACGGCGCATGCAAAGCCGCTGCGCGTGATGGAGGCGTCCGATGGCCGCTAGGCCGCGCGCCCTGATCGTGACCGCCGACGACTTCGGCCGGCATTCACGGGTGAATCAGGCGGTCGAACGGGCGCATCGCGACGGCGTGCTGACGGCCGCGAGCCTGATGGTCGGTGCGCCCGCCGCAAGCGACGCGGTGAAGCGAGCCCGCGCTCTGCCGCAGTTGCGCATCGGCTTGCATCTCGTGCTCGCCGATGGCGATGCGGTCACCCCGCGCGCCGGCATCCCCGCCTTGCTCGACGAGCATGGGCGCTTCGGCGGCAATATGGTGCGCGACGGCGTGCGGTTTTTCTTTCTGCCGCATGTGCGCAAGCAGCTTGCCCGCGAAATTCGCGCGCAGTTCGAGGCGTTCGCCAGAACCGGACTCGCGCTCGATCATGTCAACACGCACAAGCATTTCCATCTGCATCCGACAGTGCTCGGCTTGATCCTTGAAATCGGCCGCGAATTCGGCATGAAGGCGATGCGTTTGCCGTTCGAGGCCAATGCGCCGCTATGGCTGAGACCATGGATCTCGAGCGTGAAGTGGCGGCTCGACGGCGCGGGCATTCTTCACAATGATTATGTCGTCGGCATTGCCGGCAGCGGTCGCATGGACGAAGCGGCGTGGCTGGCGGCGCTTGCTTCGCTGCCTGAGGGCGTGGCGGAGATTTACTGTCATCCTGCCGTTGCGGGAGAGTGCGTATTGAGTGACGGCATGCGCGACTATCGGCATGCGGACGAATTGGAGGCGCTGCTGTCGCCGAACGTCGCCCGCTCGATTCGAGGACTCGGCGCAAGGCTGGGCGGATTCGCCGATGTGTTGAACCGGTAGCGGCGCGGTTATCCGCTACCGCTTGATCTTGAGGTAAGCGCGACTGATCGCGGGCCGCGTATGGATCCAGAGCCGCGAGGCGAGCCATGACGCGGGCCGGTCGCGCACCTCGAGCCGGGTAATCGAGCGGACGGCATTGTCGTCCCTTTGCGGATAATTCGAGCCCGTCTCGCAGGTGTAGAGATGCCGGAAACCCGCCTGAACGGCGACTCGCCGGTAGTCATCGTCATAAAAGCCCTGGGGCCAGCACAGATGATCGGACACCGCGCCAAGCCGTGCTTTCAAGGTCGTGCGCGCGTCGCTGAGATCGCGCGCGAGTGCGGCGCACTTGTCGTCCGCTGTGGCCGACACCTGGTCCCATCGCACGTGGCGATGCGTATGGCTGTGAAACTCGAAGGTTCCGGCCTCGCGCATCGCATGGATCTCGGACCATCGGAGAATCGCGCGATCGGCTTCGCCGAGTTCGATCGCAATTTCGCCGTCGCGATGATTGAGTAGCCGAGGCAACGTGGCATCCGAGCGCGCATGTGGGCGCGCGGGTCCATCGCCTATCCAGCTCGTCACCAGAAAGCACAATGCGGTGAAACCGTGCGCTTGCAGAACCGGATGGGCATGCACCCAGTTGTCCAGATAGCCGTCGTCGAACGTTAAAACGACGGACCTCCCCGGTATCGGCTCTCCTGCCAGATAAGCCGATAGCCGCTCGCTGCCGACCGTTGTGTAACCCGCGTTGGCGAGATGCGCCATTTGCTCCGCGAAGTGCTCGGGCGATACCGTGATCATACCCGGCGACGTGCTGATATGGTGGTACATCAGCACGGGTAACGCCTTGGCGAAGGTCATGCGGCGGCCCGCCACGGGTCACAGACCCTGCGCGCGCGATCGATGCCGCGCCGGTAAAAATCCACGGTCTCGCTCGCCATGCTTTCCACCGTGAAATTGCCATCAGTCTTGATGCGCGCGGCCAGTCCGAAGCGCGCGCGCAATGGCGCGTCGTCTATCAGGCGCATGAGCGCGCCGCGCAATGCATCGACGTCTTGCGCGGGCACCAGCAAGCCGTTCACGCCGGAGTCGATCAGCTCGGGCACACCGTCGACATGCGTGCCGATCACCGGCAGACCCATCGCCATTGCTTCGATGAATGCCTGTCCGAGCGCTTCCTGATGGGTTGGCAATACGAAGAGATCGCAGCCGCGCAGCACGTTGTTGATGTCGTTGCGGAAGCCCAGCAAATGAATGCGATGGGTTAACCCGAAATCGTCGATCATCGACTTGAGCCTGTCGAATTCGCCGCCGCTGCCAGCCATCACCACGTGAAGATGCGGCCGGTCGGCCATGATTGGCCGCACCGCCGCGATCAGATCTTCGTGGCCCTTCTTGCCGCGCAGCATGGCCACGATTCCCGCGATGACCGCGCTCGAATCGAGTCCAAGTTCGTCGCGCAGCGTGGAGTGCGCGAGTGGCTCCGGTTTGACGATGCCATCGTAAATCGTTTCCACGCGACTTTCCGGCACACCGGCCGAAATCAGATACTTGCGCACGAAATGACTTACCGCGACGACCCGATGCGGGATCCAGTTATACGTAGCCAGCGACGTGATGGGTAGCGCCAGGTGGCGCGTCCGAACGATGAGCGGCGTTCGCGCAAGACGGCCCGCCATCCCGGCGACGAGGCTGTCATGGCCGCTGTGCGTATTCAGCACGTCAAAGCGGCGCTTGTCGAGAACCGACCGGATCGTGAGCATCGAGCGCATGTCGGCGCCGCCGCGCATGCGCGCGTGATGGACCGTAAAACCCTCGGCGTGCGAGCGGATGCCAAGTGTCGCGTCGTCGGGGCAGACCAGTTCCACGTTATGACCGAGCGCACGGAGCGCGATCATTTCCTTCAACGTACGGACTTCCTGGCCGCCCCAACCTCGCGATGACTCGCTATGGAGAACACCTAATGCTTTCATGCGCTGACTGTCCCCTGGCAACCTTTCTATCGACGGAGTCGTGACGTGACATTTCGTGAAATTAAATCCGGCGCGATCCGTTCTGAGCCAAGGAATTGGCTTGAGCGGCCGCGGCGTTAGCCGTCGCCGACCGGGCGTGGAGTCTCACGCGTTAACGTCCCTGCGGTGGTAACCGTTGACAAATTGTTACAAAATATTTCGCGTTTTGCCGGTGCTTTCTGAAGGCGTCGCAGCCGGCAGGACGCGTGTCGAAAGACGGTCTGCGTCATCGAGCAACGTTCACACCGTGAAGTGAATCCGATAACGGCTCGGGTTCGATCGCTAGGCACCCGGTGCGGCGATATTCACGGCCTTTATGACCATTGCTTGCGAGAACATGGCGGCGCTAGGGCCCCCTTGAGACCGTGATCGCCTTGAAGTTGCGCACGGCTGAAGCAGCAGCCGTTTTTTCGCGCCGATGCAGGTCGTCAGCGAGGAGTTCTTGGAAAAGCGTGGTTTCCTTGACGCCGTACAGCCGGAGGAATTCTTCAAGGGTATCGGTGATGGCTCGCTGCTCGGATTCAGCCGTCAGCATGCTGGCAATATGGGAGCATCCCCGAGCCAGTTCCAGCATGTAAATCATGCGCGCAGTCGTCATGGCACTTCCTCTCGTTCTCCTTTGCATCGTTGTTTCGACCGTCGGCATCAGCGCAACTTACTTCTCGTCCCGCCCGGCTTGACCCAATTGATTCTAGCTGGCGGTGCTGAAGGAAACCTTAAGCAGGGACTGTGAGCGGCTACAACTCTGGCCGTTCACTTCTTCGAGCCACCGTCTGACAAATCCCCGTGTTCGCCAGCGTTCCACAATGCGTACTTCGGACGGTCTTGCTGTCATGGAAATCCCCTATGAAAAACGGCTTCTGGTGTAAGTCGGCAGAAGGATTTCCTTCCCTAGAATCGCCTCATCGATGCAGCCGGGCGGCATTGCGCCGCGACGGACAATTACGGAGACGATCGATGACCTCGGGCTTTTGCTCGTGCCGTAGCATTTACTGCACGTCTGCCATTAGGCCTCCTTCTCAATAGTCGAGCGCATCGCCGCGGGCATGGCGACAGCCGACGGTGCCGGCGTTGCGCAAGCCCGGTGCCGTAAAGGTGCTCGTCGACATGCGCTCGCTGGAAGGCACCAACGCGTTGTGGGACGGCAACCACTCGTTGCCGAGCCTCAGGTTTTCGTGGCGCCGCTCGAAGGATCGGGGGAAACGATGAAGCTGCTGCTGGTGGAGGACAACGCGGAACTTGCGCACTGGGTCGCGAACCTGCTGCGCAATGAAAATTTCACGGTCGACATTGTGCTCGACGGTGAGCGCGCGGACTTGGTATTGATGACGCAACGCTATGACGTAGTGGTGCTCGACATCCGGTTACCTGGCATGGACGGAACGAACGTGCTCGCACGGTTGCGTCGTCGTGGCGACACCGTGCCTGTGTTGATGCTGACTGCCAACGGATCGACCGAGGACAAGGTCGACTGTTTCGACGCGGGTGCTGACGACTATGTCGTCAAGCCGTTCGATGCGCGAGAACTGGTGGCACGAATCAAGGGATTGATCCGCAGGCAATCAGGCGCAATGTCGGAGCATTTGACTTGTGGCGACCTGCAATACATCGCCGACACACGCGAATTCCGTCATAACGGCCAACCGCTGATCTTGCGTCGTCGTGAACACACAGTCCTCGAGACGCTGATGCTGAGAAAGGGCAAGACGGTGCCGAAGGCAACCCTCATGGAGACGATGTTCAGTCTTGACGACGAGCCGAGCGCGGATGCCGTCGAGATCTATATCCACCGGTTGCGGCGGCACCTCTACAGGTCGAGCGCACAGATCGTGACCTTGCGAGGGCTTGGCTACATCCTGCGCTGCAAGGACGCACTGTAGATGGTGGCGGTCGCCAAGCGCACCCGTAGCGCAGTTTCAGCAGACGGCAAAAGAAGATTTCAACGTAGTAACCTGAGGAGACGATCTTGAAGAAAGGGTATCTGGCTATCGCAGCCGCGGCGGGAACCGTTGCAGTGACCGGCGCGTACGCACAGTCGAGCGTCCAGCTCTATGGACTCATGGACCTGAGCTTTCCGACTTATCGGACGCATGCCGACGCGAACGGCAATCATGTCATCGGCATGGGCAACGACGGCGAGCCGTGGTTCAGCGGCAGTCGCTGGGGGCTCAAGGGTGCGGAAGACATTGGTGGCGGCACGAAGATCATCTTCCGACTCGAGAGTGAATTCGTCGTCGCCAACGGCCAGATGGAAGATCCGGGCCAGATTTTCGACCGGGACGCATGGGTCGGTATCGAGAACGACACGTTCGGCAAGATTACGGCCGGGTTCCAGAACTCGATCGCCCGCGATGCGGCAGCGATTTACGGCGACCCGTACGGTAGCGCGAGGCTGACGACGGAAGAGGGTGGCTGGACCAACTCGAACAACTTCAAGCAGATGATTTTTTACGCGGCCGGGCCGACCGGCACACGCTATAACAACGGTGTTGCGTGGAAGAAGCTCTTCAGCAATGGCATCTTCGCCAGTGCCGGCTACGCATTCGGCAACTCGACCAGCTTCGGCTCCAACTCGACGTATCAGGCTGCGCTTGGCTACAACGGCGGCCCGTTCAACGTGTCGGGCTTCTATAGCCACGTGAACCGCGCCGGTATCACCAACCAGACGTATTCGGTGGGTGGCAACTACACCTTCGGTATCCTGCGTGCCAACGCGGGTTACTTCCGTTACCTCGGCAATCAGGGCGCGCTCGGCCAGCGCCAGGACAACGCGTGGACCGCGTCGCTCAAACTGTCGCCGAAGGGTGCTTTCGACTACGAACTGGGCTATCAGCAGATGCGTGTGAAGAACGCCGCCTATAACGCCGACGGCGATATTCCGAATGCGAATCTCGGCGCCTTCGACCCGACATCGGGACTGCACAACGGCTTCAAGGAGACGCTGTACGGTTCGGTCTTCTATCACCTGTCCAAGCGTACCGAAGTGTATCTCGCCGGCGACTATATGCGGCTGCACGGTGGCTATACGGTTGGAAGCACCTTCGGCTCGACCAACCAGCTTGAACTGACCACGGGTGTCCGCACCCGTTTCTGAGCCTGGATCTGAGGCTGGAAGGCGCGCCTGCTGGCGAATTCATTGACGAAAACTGCTCCTGGTTGCGGCGACGGACAAATCCGTCGCCGCTTTTTTGTGCGCCCAGCATGGGCGCACTCTTGTGGGTGAAAGTCCCGCCACGAGTTGATCGCATCGAGCGAAGCGCAACTGCGTGAGGATGGCTGGGGGCATCGGCCAATGTTGCGAGACGGGCGGCGGCGGGCGACTGCCGTCGGTTGCGTAACAGCGCAAAGTTGCTCAACTGCGCCCTGGAGGAGCAGGTGGGCGCGCTCAACGATGCGGTCGCCGTGTTGCGGATAGCCGGATCACCCGCGTCTACGGGTGGGCAAAAAGGGACGCAGCGCGGAATGGTTGTCGATCGCGTCCGCGTGACGGGGCACGGGACATTCGCGAGACAGGTAAAGCCATTGCAGCGTAACCTGTCATGCAACTGAAGGTCTAATCCGGGCGGGGCGGTTCACCGGGAGATGCAACATGGACACTCGAGCGAAATTTCGCGAGCCTTCAGCCATTCTGCTCGCGGGCTTGCTTCTCTTCAGCCTCGGTGGATGCGATGCGTTGAGCCGACCGCCGGCACCGGAATGGCCAGGTCCACACGCACCGTATCCTTTTCCGGACGACATTGCGCATCGAATAGAATGACGCCAACGACGCGCCGGGCGCGGTCAGGCCCGCGCCGCATCGGCTTTATCCATGGCGATCGCGTTGGATACAAGGTGCAGTGCTGTCATTTTGAGCAAATGACTGCGGGAAATGACGGAGCACCACCGCACAGAGCAGACAAACATCTTCCCGAAAGGAAGAATGGATTCGGCTCAGGGCTGGCTAAGTATGCTTCGGTAGCCTTTCATTGCGCAAATCCCTGCGTTCTTTTTGAAGAGGCACCATGTACCACTACACCAGACTTTCTCTGCTTGCCATCACCATTGCCGCTACTGGCGTCGGCGCCTACGCCGCCAATGTCGGCACGGAAAACGACGCGATGGCGATCGCCAAGGCCAACATGCCACTCACTCTGGCGGTCAAAATTGCATAGCCGCACGCCAATGGCAAGGCGTCGAGAGCCGAGTACGAAAACTCGAAGCAGGGCGGGATGTATGACGTGGAGATCGCCAGTGGAACCAAAGTCTTCGATGTCAAGGTCGATGCCAACAAGGGATGGATGATCTCATCCGCTGAGGACAAGGTCGACCGCGATGACGGTCACGACAAGCAATACTGATAACCGAACAGTACTGTCGGCTCGCCTGTAACGGGTGATCCGGCCATGGAGACTTCATGGAAGCGGTCAACCAGACACTCTTTCTCTTGATCAATGCGCCAGAGCGGCCGAACATACTTGCGTCGACGCTGGCGATCTTCCTGGCGGAATGGCTCATCTGGGCGGTACCTGTCGCGATCGGCACCGGCTGGCTGCGCGGCAACGGGAAGACCGGGCAAATGATGCTTGTTGCTACCGCATCAGGGTTGGTTGGAATGCTCATCAATCAGATCGTCGGTTTGGTGTGGTCGCACCCCCGGCCTTTCATGATCGGCCTCGGGCACACGTTCATCCCGCATGTTGCTGATTCATCATTCCCAAGCGACCATCTGACGCTGTGGTGGGCCACTGTGTTCAGTGTTCTCATGCAGCAAGGTCCACGAAGAGCGTGGTGCGCGTTGGCTTTGCTGGGAATCTCCATCGCCTGGGCACGCATATACCTGGGCGTTCATTTTCCGTTCGACATGTTAGGGGCCGCCGTGGTTGCCGCGCTCAGTGCATGGCTGACGTTGAATGCCGCTCATTGGTACCTGCCGCCGGTATATCGACTTGCTGTCGGCATGCATCGCATACTTTTCAGCAGGCTGATCAGACTGGGATGGGTTCGCGAATGAAGCAGCCTATGACTGAGCTAAGTCGGCCTGGTTAGGCTTGTCGAATGCCTTCTTCACTTTGCGGAAAAACTGGCTGCTCAAAGTCCGCCGAGGACCCGAAGCCGGAATCTGGACGTCATATGGGATTCGACCGGGGAGGAACTGAGCCCTCGCTCTGACGATGAATTGCACGTTCCCGACAAGGCCATCGACCGCGCGCCGATGCACCGAGTCAGTCCGGTAACGCATGATCGCGCTGTTGAAACTTTCAACAGGCTTCAGAACAACGTGTAATCCACGAATATGCTCCATGAAAACTTCAACAGAACAGGCTCTAACCAAAGTCCCCGAAGTCACGCTGGGCTTCTGGCTCATCAAGGTTGCCGCCACCACGCTTGGCGAAACCGGCGGCGATGCCGTCTCGATGTCCATGAACCTTGGCTATCTGCTCGGTACCGTTATCTTCGCGGCAATCTTCGTCGCCGCTGTGATCTGGCAGATCAAGGCCAGGGAGTTTCATCCCTTCCTTTACTGGGTCACCATCATCGCGACCACTACGGTCGGCACGACGCTCGCTGATTTTGCCGATCGCTCGCTGGGAATCGGATACCTTGGCGGTTCGAGCCTGCTGCTCGCCTTGCTGCTCGGCTCACTGCTCCTCTGGCATCGCACCCTTGGCTCGGTATCGGTGAGTACCGTCAGTTCGCCCAGGGCGGAAGCTTTCTACTGGGTGACGATCATGTTCTCCCAGACATTGGGAACCGCGCTGGGCGACTGGACCGCCGACACAGCCGGCCTGCACTATGCCGGCGCGGCAATCGTGTTCGGCGGACTGCTCGCCATGATTGCGACAGCCTATTACTGGACTCGTGTGTCCCGAACGCTGCTGTTCTGGGCCGCCTTCATCCTGACCCGCCCACTGGGTGCCGTGGTCGGTGACTTGCTGGACAAGCCGCTGAACGCGGGAGGTTTGGCACTGAACCGGTATTCGGCATCCGCCGCGCTTCTTGCCTTCATGCTGACCGGTATCCTGCTGTTCCGGCAACGGGCAGCCAAAGCTGCGCATTGAACAACGAAAAGTGAACGGAGGGGAAATGCGGGTGTTGCTCGTCGAGGACGACCCCATGATCGGCGAAGCGATCCAGAGCGCGCTGAAGGATGCGTCCTATGCGACGGACTGGGTAAAAAGCGGACAGAGCGCGCTGACGACGCTGGGTTGCCAGCACTATGACCTTGTGCTGCTCGACCTTGGTCTGCCTGGCAAGGACGGGCTGGACGTGCTCTCCAGCATTCGTGGCAACGACAATCCGGTTCCCCTGGTGATCATTACGGCGCGCGATGGTCTCGATGACCGTCTGCGTGGTCTGGATGGCGGAGCCGACGATTACGTGCTCAAGCCGTTCGAGATGGCGGAATTGCTAGCGCGTATGCGCGCCGTGCTGCGTCGCAAGGCTGGCAATGCTGCGCCCGTTCTCAGCAACGGCGCGGTATCGCTCGATCCCGTCACCAGAGAGGCCAGCGTCACCGACGGTTCGCCCGTGCAACTGTCAAACCGCGAGTTCTCGCTGCTGCAAGCCTTGCTGGTTCGACCCGGCGCCATCCTGTCTCGCCGCGAGCTGGAGGATCGCATCTACGGATGGGGCGAGGAGGTCGAGAGCAATGCTGTCGAGTACCTGATCCACGCTTTGCGGCGCAAGCTGGGCAGCGAGATCATCAAGAACATCAGGGGCGTGGGATGGATGGTTTCAAAAGGCGGCTGAACGAATCGATTCAGATCAAGCTGTCCCTGACCCTGTCGTTGGTAATTCTGATCGTTGCCGTCGCGGCAGGCGTGTTCTCGTTCCTGTCCGCTTTCGATGAAGCACACGGGTTGCAAGACGACGTACTGCGACAGGTGGCACAGTTGACGGAACGGCAGCATCTGTCGCCCATTCTGCCGGGCGCCGATGTCCGTCGCGAAGATAGCAATGAAGAATCCCGTGTGATCGTCCAGCGCCTTGGTGATGGCAATTCATCAATGGTGAGCGTTGACAACGGCGGACTGCTGCCCCTTCCCACAACGCTGACTGATGGCCTGCATACGCTGGATGTCAATGGCGAGACCTTCCGCGTGCTGGTCAGCACAACTGCGGCTGGCGAGCGCATTGCGGTGGCCCAGGAGTCTGGCTTCCGCAACGAAATTGCGCGCGACGGTGCGTTGCGTACCGTGATGCCCTTCCTGATTCTCGTCCCGGTTCTGTTGCTGATCGTTGCCGACATGGTGCGCAAGATGTTCCGGCCCATTGCCGTGCTTTCCAGGGAAATCGACCAGCGTTCCGAGCAGGAACTGCACCCCATTGAAGACAGCCACCTGCCCGCCGAAGTGCGCCCGTTTGTGGTGGCAATCAATCGGCTACTGGCACGCGTTTCTACCTCGATGGACAGCCAGCGCCGTTTTGTCGCCGACGCGGCCCATGAACTGCGCTCGCCGTTGACGGCCCTGTCGCTGCAAGCCGAACGGTTGGCGGAAGCGGACATGTCCAGCCAGGCGCGTGAGCGATTGACCGCATTGCGGCGGGGCATTGAGCGTGGCAGGAGTTTGCTGGATCAACTCCTTGCGTTGGCAAGGGCGCAATCCGCTTCGGAGTCGCCGAACTCGCTGGTGTCCATTCAGAGCATCTACCGCCGTGTGCTGGAAGACCTCATGCCTCTCGCCGAGGCCAGGCGCATCGACATCGGCGTCGAGGGAGTCCAGGACGCTGAAGTGTGGTGCAGTGAACTTGACATGATGGCCCTGGTCAGGAACCTGGTCGATAACGCCATCCGTTATACCCCCCACGATGGAAGGGTAGACCTGTCTGTTGCCACAGCGGAAGGCCGCGCAACATTGAGAATCCGGGACTCGGGGCCAGGCATTCAAGTCAGCGAACGGGAGCGGGTGTTCGACCCGTTTTATCGCTCTCTCGGAAGCGGGCAGGTCGGTTCTGGTCTGGGCCTTTCCATCGTCAAGGCAATATCGGATCGGATTGGCGCAGAAATTCGGCTTGGGTTTTCCGATGAAACGTTACGTTCAGGGCTGTGTGTCTGCGTTATCGTGCCGTTGAACGAGGGTCGAGCCACGCCGAAGCCGGGTTGACTTCTCCGTGCATATACGCACACAGTTCTCGAGGGCCGTCGGTGAACGTTGCCTGTTCTCCGGCGATGCTCGCGTGGTGCCGGGGGAACGCACGCAGGCGTTCTCATCGAGGATCGGTCCGATCCGGCAGCAAGCCAGCATACTTCGGGATGGCGGCAAGTCGCGTATGTATGTAACAGTCCGGTCCTTGAGGGCACCCGGAGTCGAACGTGCACATGAAGATGAGAGGTATCCCTTTATGGGGCTGGTCGGCCGCGGCGGCGCTGTACTTTGGCGTCGCAGCGGTCGCCGTCGAATTCGTGTGGGAGCGCGCGATCGACGCGCTGACAGAGGTCGGTGCCCACCGGCTCGCCCTGTACGCTGCCGATCTGCAGAGCGAACTGGTCAGGCACGAGATGATGCCCGCAATCGTCGCGCGCCAGGAGAGCGTGCGGGCATTGTTGAGCGCGGCGTCCCCCGCACCGCCGGAACTGCTGCAAACCGTCAATACTTACCTCGAGGCAGTGAATCGCGAAGCCGGCAGCGTCGCCGTGGACGTCATCGACCTGCACGGGTCGGTCATTGCAGCGAGTAACTGGAATCAGCCGGTAAGCTTCATTGGCACCAACGTAGCGTACCGGCCGTATTTCAGGGACGCGCTGGCACGCGGCTCGGGCCGGTTTTTCGGCATCGGCACCAATACGGGCATACCCGGTCTGTATTTCGCGAGCGCGGTGCACGACGGCACAGTGCCAATCGGCGTAACGGCGGTCAAGGTCAGTCTCGATGCGCTCGAATCTGCATGGCGAACGCCGGCTGAAGCAGCCATGGTGGTCGACGGCAATGGCGTAATCGTCATTTCGACGGTGCCTGGGTGGAAATTCATGGCGCTCCGATCCGTCACGGCGGAGCAGCAGCGCCAGATCCGGGCATCGCGACAGTACGCGGGCCGCACGGTTCAGGCGCTGCCCCATCGCCGTCTTGGCGACTGGAGTTCCATGGCCTGGTTCGCGCGCTTTCCCGATTGGACCCACCCCAACCATGACAGGCGCTATCTGGTAGTGACGCGACCAGCGCCTCAGGGTGACGAATCGATCATGGTCCTGCTAGACGTCGCCGGAGCGCGGCGTCAGCAGTTCATCGCGCTCGCGTTTGTCACGGGCGGCTTCCTGATCGCGGGACTCTACTGTCTCTACGCGATCCAGCGTCGGCGTGCGATCACCGAAAAGCTCAAGGCACAAGGCGCGTTGCGCAGCGCCAACGACCGGCTGGAGGTCACGGTTCGGCAACGCACGGCAGCATTGACACAGGCCAACGAAAGCATGCAGCAGGAGATCGAGGAACGCACGCGCGCGGAGCAGGAGTTGGTCGAATCGCGCGAGCAGTTACGCGAACTGTCCGCGCACATGGAGGCTATCCGGGAAGAAGAACGCAAGCGCATTGCGTTGGAAATTCACGACGAACTGGGCCAGTTGCTGACGGCATTGAAGATGGACGTTGCTCTGCTGAAGATGCGGCTTGGCGATAACCCCGACGCGAAACAGAAGGCGGACGACATGCGCGAACTCGTCGAGAAAACGATCTGGATGGTCCGCAATGTCGCGAACCATCTGCGGCCGGCGGCGCTGAACTTCGGGATCGTTTCGGCACTCGAGTGGCTGGTCGAGGGCTTCGGCCGGCGCAACGGCATTCCGTGCCAGTTGCGCATCAATGGCGGCGAGCCGGTGCTGCCTGAGGCCTGCGCAACCGCGGTGTTCCGGATTGTGCAGGCTTCGCTGACCAACGTTTTGCGTCATGCGGGTGCGAGCCGTGCCGACGTCACGCTGACCAGCACCGCGACGGCACTCGACCTCTGTGTCAGCGACGATGGCCGCGGTTTCGATCCGGCGACGGCGTACAGCGGCAATTCGTACGGCCTGCTCGGCATGCGGGAACGCGCGCGCCTGATCGGCGGGTCGATGACAATCGACAGTGCACCCGGCACGGGCACAGCCATTTCGTTACGCATTCCGCTGACGGCGGGGGCAGACAATGATCAAGAGGAATGAAAGGTACACGCGCGGCTGTATATCGTGTGTCTTACGGTCCGGATGGAACAGAAAACCGGGCGTTGCGGGTTAACGCCGACGATTTCGCAGCCGCACAGAAAGCTGGCAGAAGGCATCCGGTTTCTATAATCCATTGCAAATCGTCCAGAAAAGCGCCGCTCCTTGGAGAGCGGCGTCACGCCGCAGGTTGACAGTAGCTCATCGACCATACGGCAGCAGCGGGGAGCAATGAGTGGACATGCCATTTACCCACGATGCCCCCACGGTGCCGGAATCACTCCCTGGCGCAGGCCTGCAATCAACGCGACGTGTGGAGACAGCGATGAAAGATACCGAAATCGAGCGGTGGCCATTTGCGGTCCTCATCTGCGTCTGTCTTGGAGGCCTGATGTTGAGGGCGTATGCGTTCGGGCAATACGCTTCCCCGCCTGATGGTGCGGTAGCTCTTACATGTAGCGACCTGCTGGTCTTTCTCGGCGGTGTTGGCAGTGCCGGGCTTCTTTGTATCAGGCTCTTCGGTCCCGCAAGGGTTGAGAGCACGCTTTTCTGGGTGTTCCTCGCGGGGATCATCGGCGCTGCGATCCTCTTTTGCCGGGGGACATGAAGGAGGAAATCGAGATGGCTTACATCATTCATTGACACGGGATCTAGCGATGACTGAAGGCGGAATGTCTTTCCCCAGAGGCGCAACGCCCTGCGATGATTACTTTGCACCAGGGCGCATGATGCGCTGTGATCTTCAGATGGATTTCGCATCCATCGACGATTTCGCCTGAGCGCCGAAGCCACCACCAGGATCCATTGAACAGAATGGCGGGAGCGCATTCCGACGCTTCGCTGCAACGCAGCCGCCAGCCTTCAACCGCGAGGAGACACTTCGTGCAAGCCACTTCACACACCTCACCGCCCGCACCGCCGCCGGCGCAACAACTGGCAGTCAAACCGCGCTTCTGGCCCGAAGGCTGGTGGAAGCTGATGGAATACCGGATAGGCATCATTCCGCTGCCCGTCTACGTGATTCTGCTTGCGCTGATTGCAGGCTTCGCGGTCACCGGCAAGGTGCCCGGCGAGATATCGATGGCCATCGCAGTATTGGCCTTCTTCGGCTTCACCTGCGCCGAGCTCGGCAAGCGCCTGCCAATCGTGCGCAACATCGGCGCCGCCGCCATTTTCGCGACCTTCATTCCGTCCGCGCTAAGCTACTACCACCTGTTGCCCAAACCGATCCTTACGCTCACGACGGATTTCACGAAGTCGACCAATTTTCTGTACCTGTTCATTGCGTCGATCATCGTGGGCAGCATTCTGAGCATGGACCGGCGCGTACTGATCCAGGGCTTCATCAAGATCTTCATTCCGCTCGCGCTCGGCTCCGTCGCGGCCGGTATCGTCGGCACGCTCGTGGGTATGGCGCTCGGACTCGGTGCGCACCATACGTTCTTTTATATCGTGGCACCGATCATGGCGGGCGGCGTCGGGGAAGGCGCGATCCCGTTGTCTGTCGGCTATTCGGAGATCCTTCACTTGCCGCAGGGCGACCTGTTTGCGCAGGTCCTGCCGCCGGTAATGCTCGGCAGTCTCACGGCGATCGTATTCTCCGGCCTGCTGGACAGGGTCGGAAAGCGGTTTCCTCATCTCACCGGCGAAGGGCGGCTGCAAGTTGGCGAGGAAGACGCAATGGATCCGGTGCAGGAGGAAATACGCGGACATGTGGACGTCACGCACATCGCGGCGGCGGGCATTACCGCGATCACGTTATACCTGCTCGGGCTGATGTGCCGGAACCTGTTCGGGCTGCCCGCGCCGGTCGCCATGCTGTTTCTCGCGGTGCTGGTCAAACTCGCCCGGGCAGTGTCTCCGCCACTTCAGGAGGGGGCTTTCGTCGTCTACAAGTTCTTCTCGACTGCGGTTACCTATCCGCTGCTCTTCGCGATCGGCGTGGCAATGACACCTTGGGACAAACTGATGGCCGCGTTCACCATCGCCAACATCGTGACCATCGTGGCCACGGTGGCAACCCTGATGGGCACCGGATTCCTGGTGGGTCGCCGGTTGAAGATGTACCCGATCGATACGGCGATCGTAAACGCGTGCCACAGCGGTCAGGGCGGCACGGGCGACGTTGCCATCCTGACGGCAGCCAATCGTATGCAACTGATGCCATTCGCTCAGATCGCCACGCGAATCGGCGGCGCAATTATCGTCACGCTGACGTTGATCGTGCTTGCACACATTGGATGATTCTCAATCTCTGGTTGTCGCGCCGGATGCGGGTCGATTCGACGCGCATCCGACGGTTCGTGGCTCCACTGGAATCATTCGTCGAAGCTCTCGAACGGAACTGGCTAGCGGGTCGAGAACACCGAGACGCCGCCGTTGGGAAAGTCGGTCGCGCCGCCTTGGAACGGCACATACACCTGTCCACGCGTGCTGTCGATGGCGACAGAATGCGCGCCTGTGCCGACTGGAATCTTGAAGAGCAACTGCCGTGACGCGCCATCTATCACCGCCATCTGCGGACTGAAGCCCGACTCGGCAGCAATTCCGCTCGACACGTAGTGCCGGGCAGGCAGGAAATAGCGGTTGGACGCCGGATCATAGCCAACCTGGTCCACACCGCCAAATGGCAGGCTGGCCCGAATCTCGCCGCTCGTGCGGTCCAGAATGAGCGTGATGAGGGGATCGCCGGCTGACGGATCGCATCCAACGAGCACGTCGTTATTCGGCCCGAGTACGATTCCCGTCGGTGCGCATTTGCCCAGCGCAAACGACTTGCCGACAGATGGATTTCCCGCTGCTGCGGAACTGGCGGCGATGACATCGAGCTCGCCGTCGGGATTGGCGGTGGTCCCATCGTTGTTGATCAGAAAGCTCTTCGAGGCAGGATCATAGGTGCATGCTTCGAGCCCGGATGAACCGTTGAAGGGAAGTGTCACCACGACCTTCTGGGTCAACGTGGAAACAAACGTGACGAAAGGCGGCGATTCTCCAGGGCTCGCATACATCACGAGATGATCATCCGGATCGTAACAGCCCTCATCGACGCGCGATCCGGACGTGTTGATGGCAATGGTGTTGACCGTCTTTCGCGCAGCGGTATCGATCACTTTGACAGAGCCGACGTCACCCACATAAATCGTGCTCGTGCCGGTGATGCCCACGATTCCGTCGGGACCCGACTCGTTTGTCGTTGCGCCGGCACCAGTGAACGGTCCGGGGATCTGCGCGACCAGCGTGTTCGATTTTGTATCGACGACATCCACTGCCTTGTTGTTGCGGTCGGCGAGAAAGTACGTTCCCGCTTCAACGTAGCCGATGTCGAAACTGAACGACGGGCTTGAGGCATTCGGCACGGCGATATTCGCCACGAGCTTCGGCACAGTGGGGCCGCTGACGTTATCTCCGCCGCCGCAGCCGGTCAACGCGGCCATTCCGAGCAAGATCGAGGTCATCAGGTGCTTTTCCATCCAGTCGTCTCCTTTCCGTTTATTGACCTGACAGCTCATTCATTAAGGAATCTTAAGAAATGGTAGTGAGGGGTCGGCAGTACGCTTCACACAATGGCTTTGCAATGGTGAATCGGAAAGTAAAACTTATTTATGGTCTGCATTGAGCGAACGCTATAGTTGTAAACGATCTGAAGCCTGCCTGAGCGCGCGATGAAGGCGCGGGTATTCCGTAGTGACGCGCTCTCGTGGATTTCCCTTGGAGTGCGTCAGGCACTTTGGATAGTCGGTGCAAGATCCCGCGCAACCTGTACAAAGCTGCGCGAGCCGCGACGTCGTCTTCCAGGGATCGGTTATCCGTGGGAATATGCACCGGCCGCCGCATGTGCATCGACCGGTCGCCATGGCTCAACTGGCACCGACCGCAATAGGCACGACACGGCGGGTACAGCCATTCACCTAAAAGCGCTCGCCATCGAACTCCGGCAGCGTACGCGTTCCTTCAGTAGCGACCGAGTGCAGCAGTTCAGGATCCAGATCGAGCAAACGCAGGATCGTCGGCGCAACCTGGGTGGTCAGCACACGCTCGCCGTTGGTCCGTCCAGCGTGACGGCCGTGAGGCACATAAACCACGAGACCGAGATGGCTGTCGTCGGGGGCGTTGCCGCCGTGTTCTTCGTCCTTGGTCTTGCTCGATGTATAGATGACCCCCGGGTTCGGCTGGACGACGATGTCAGGCGTGCGGCCGCGGGCAGGTTCACCGAATCGGTCGTTCAACCGCGGGCCGTACAGAATGTATGCCTGCGGGCCGTCCGCGCAAATGCCGGGTGCGTTGCAGTTCAGGTTGTCTTTCAGGGTCTTCACGACCGCAGGCAGTTGGCTCTGATCGCGCAACCAGATCAGGCCGATGTCATCGGTCTGCACGAAACCCGTACCGACGAGCCCGGTTCCATCATTGAGGTTGCCGCTCTTCGTACTGTTCTGCCCGAAGTTGCCGTTCGGATCCAGATAGTTGCTTGCTTCAAGGAGTTTCGAGAGTGTATCGCCGTTCTTCACCAGCATTGAATGGTCGGTCGGGGACTGCCCATGCTTCGCGGTGACGATGATCGCCGTCGACGAATAAAGGTTGCGCTGCTTGAGTTCGGACACGATGCGACCCAACGCGTTATCCAGATAAGCAATTGCGTTGGCTACCTGCGGACCAGGCGTGAAGCTCGCATCCAGATAGCCGCCACCCGTCGCAACCGCTGCTTTCTGGGCGACGCTCAATGTCTGGAAGTTGGTTCCAAACACCGTGGGCGCGTCGGCGCTGGATTGACCTGTCGAATCCTTGCTGTCAATTTCATTGATCAACGACTGCACATGCAGATTATCGAACTGTTCCGTGTGCGTATAGACGTCGGTGTAGCTCGTATTGGTAGCGGGATCAATCGAATTGATCTCGGTGCGCGAAAGATCGTCGACGCCTGTGCCGGACGGTCCATTCAGCCAGTCGTAGCCCCACGCATGTTTGTTCGCCCAGGCGGTGCGAGCGCCTTTCACGTGGCCTTTGACCACTTCGAAAATCGTGTTGGTCTTTACGTAATTGTGCGGATACACTGGCGTACAGACTCCGTTGATCAACGCGTGAGGAATTGCTTGCGGATTGAACGCGCCACCACCGTCGAGATGCGTCAGTGCACCGCCGTTTTCGCCATCGATGCCAGTGGTCTCGTCGAATACGACGTTCCAGCCTTGCTTGCCGGTGCAATTGCTATCGGACGGTGCGAACAGTGTGCGGTCATAGGACACGTCGTAGAACAGGCCCGTGGATTTGGGCGAGCCGCCGGTGACGAGCGCGGCGAGGCCCGGAAACGAATCGGAAAGACCCGGCGTGTGCGCGTTGGTGTAGGTCGTACCCGACCTGGCCAGCAATGCAAGATTCGGGCACGCATTCGAACCGACGCAGCGTGCGACATCCTGCTCATGCAAACCATCGAAGCTGATCAACAACACATGCTTCACTGACTCAAGCTCGTGATCATGTACGTCGAACGCCGCTGCGCCCGCCGAGTACAGCCCGGCAAGCAAGGCAACGCTTACGCTAACGGCGCTTTGCGTACGAGGCTTCCACATCTTGATCGTCTTCATTTCCTATCCTTTTATAGTTCGCCACGGAATATCCGGTAATCCGGGAATGAATGTGCAGTGGAATTGAGTCGTCCGGATGAATCGACGCTTTCGATTGCATAACCCGCCAACGCTAGAAACAAAGAAAAGAAGCCGGGTTTCGCTTCCATGCGCTGCACGACAAGATCCATCGAGAAGATGTGTTGGCGCACGCGTACGCCAGGTGCCGCGCGAACAGCGTTGGCCGCTGAGCGGCGCGCGATTGCGGACGGAGCCTGGCAAGCGCTCGCAGGATCGAGCGAAGGCCTGGCGCCCTATCAGTAACAGGACTGACGATTATTACCCCGATTCTTTGTGCTCCATTCATCGAATCAGTAGCAGCCAGTCCGCTGCAGCCTTGGCGCTTGATCCCCTGCCGATGTACCACTTCGTCTGGAAACGACGTACAGTCGAGCCGGATCGCGGGTTTCGGGTTCCCAGGCGCGTCCTCGCACTACCACGCGGTGCCGGCCTCGCGGGGCTAATGTACCCACGATCAAAGGTGGCGACACTGTCGGTAACAGGAATGGAAGAGAACAGCGGGTCGGCTTACGTTGGTCGTCGAGGCTCGGATGTGTGCGAGGTGAGGAGCAATGTATCGGGACCCCCCAAAGCGTATGGCGATATTCTGGCGGCGCCTGGCCTTGCCAGGTTGGGTGGTCCTCGTCGCCTGGTACGGGACGCCCACGGCATGCGCTCGTCGATGAGCCGGCGCGGTGATCGCTGGGACGTTTGATATTACAACAGTGCTCGATACATTGCTGCGCAGCAGAATAGCGGTAGTCTAAAGGCGGAGCGTCGGCAATCGTTCGCCCCACGGTCGCAATGTGACAGGAGAATTGACAGGAGAACGCACCATGACGACTTCCCAGGCTTACGGGCCAATCGCCCCTGTATTGCATGTCTTCGAGCAAGCCGGAGGCTGGCATTGGGGTATCACCATCCCGCGTGCACGGGGGAGCGGATTCAAGCTCATTGCTTTCAGTGAGAAAACCTTCCTGACTGAGAACGCCGCCCGCAGGGACGGGCGTCAAGCGCTGGTCAACCTGGCGGGTAGTGGCACATGCGGCCCACTCGTCACCGAGTCCGCAGGAGAACAACTCTTGTAAGGCCGCTATGCGAAAATCAAAAACCGCCCCTATCGGTCAGGAAGTGACAGCCATGGGCCAGCCTCATACGAACCTTACGGCACCGCTCCTTACCGTCGACTCGACACTATGGTTTTCGGCCTACGCTTTCGGTTGGGGATACTGCGCCTTTGCGCTTCCTGCTGAAACGGTTTGTGAAAAACTCGGCGCTGTGAACGAGACCCCGAAACAATTGATGCTTGCCTTCGAGCTTGGCAAGCGCCGGCTTTTGCAGACTGTGGAGCAGAAAGCGTTGCCGGGTACGGGCGAGCGGATAATGCTTTCGACCGACGATCTCTGACGGCGGACTAACGTGCCGCTGCCTCATGATATTGCGACACCAGGTTCGCGACGCGCGACTGCAAACTTCCGCTGAGGCGTGCAGAGCTGACATTTGACTGTCCGTCTAAATACGCCGACGAGAGGCGGAAGGTGGCCGAGGCTGTGTGAAAACACAAAACTACTCGGTTTTCGGGTGTCGTTTTACCCTTCCCAAGTCACTGCCAAGCCAACACAGCGCGATCTGAAGGGTCGATTTCTTTGAGAACCTTATTCAACGTGCGTTTTCACACAGCCTCGGCCGGAGACTGACCGCACTTTTGAGGACAGTGCTCCCTAGCACTTCGCCGCGACCATAGCTCCGGTCTCGATATCGATGTAATGCTCCAACCAGTTCCTCGGGTCTCCCAAATAGATATTCGAGAGTTGGGGTAATCGAAATCATTCAACTGGTTTTGCGGTTGAAAATTGATGACGTGAACGGCACACCGGCCTGGCGAAGAACCTGAGTGCCAGACAGGCTTTTCGCAGCCGACCCACTGTGAAGGATCGTCAGGCGCGAATCTCATCGTGGCGCGGGGAGCAATCCCCACAACGACGCCGAATAGATTTAAGCAAGCCGACTCTCCATCGAAGATCAGGGTTGCAAAAATGGGGTGGACCATAGATTTGGCACATTGATGCCGTTCGGTTCTGGAGGCCCTCAATCATGCCCAGCTCCCCGAAGGGAGGGCGGTGACCATTCCGTCTCGACACCGAGACGGCCGGGGCGCCGCCCTGGCTGCCTCCGAATCTCCAGATAGCATCGGCAACGAGCGTTCGCTGCGCCCGAGCCGCGTTCTTCACCGGAGTATCACTTCAGTCTAGCGAGTGCGAAACACAGCGACAGCAGCGCGCAGCTGCTGAGCCTGATCTTCTAACGACCCGGCGGCGGCCGCGGCCTCCTCAACGAGGGCCGCATTCTGCTGCGTGATCTGGTCCATCTGGGCAATGGCCTGATTCACCTGCTCAATGCCGCGAGTCTGCTCGTGCGACGCTGCCGCGATCTCGCCCATGATGTCAGTTAAGCGCTGGATCGCCGACCCGACGTTCTGCATGGTTTCGACGAGGTCGGCAGCACCATCCTTGCGCGCAAAAACGAACTCGGTAAGCTGCTGGCACGCGAGGAAGGAAAAACGCTCGCCGAAGCAGTCGGCGAAGTGGGACGCGCCGGACAGATTTTCAAATTTTTCGCGGGCGAGGCATTGCGGGTCGGCGGCGAGATCGTGCCGTCCGTTCGCCCGGGACTGACGCTTGAAGTCACACGCGAACCGCTGGGCGTCATCGGTCTGATTACGCCGTGGAACTTCCCGATCGCTATTCCCGCCTGGAAGATCGCGGCTGCACTCGCGTATGGAAACTGCGTCGTCATCAAGCCGGCGGAACTCGTGCCGGGCAGCGTATGGGAACTCGTCCGGATCGTCGCCGAAAGCGGTGCACCCGCGGGCGTAATCAACCTCGTCATGGGCACGGGTTCGATCGTCGGCGAAACACTCGTCACATCAGCTGACGTGGATGCCATCAGCTTCACGGGCTCGGTTGCGACCGGCCAGGCGATCGCCGCGAAATGCGTCGCCACCGGGAAGAAGTTCCAGTTCGAGATGGGTGGCAAGAACCCGATGGTAGTGCTCGACGATGCGGATCTGGACGTCGCGGTCGAGGCCTGCATCAACGGCGCCTTCTACTCCACCGGCCAGCGTTGTACCGCATCGAGCCGCCTGATCGTGACGGGCGGCATCCACGACCGTTTCGTCGAGGCCATGCAGGCGCGCAGGCGCAGTCTCAGGATTGGTAACGCGCTGGACGCGGCGACGCAGATCGGTCCCGTTGTCGATGCCAAACAGCTGGAACAGGACGAGCGTTATATCGAACTCGCACGCACCGAAGGTGGTTCGGTGTTTGGCGGTGGACGTGCTACCTCGGCAACCGAAGGATTCTTCCTGGCGCCGGCTCTCGTGACCAACACGACGTCGACGATGACGATCAACAGGGAGGAAGTGTTCGGTCCAATCGCTTCCGTCATCAAGGTCGCGCATTACGAGGAAGCGCTTGCCGTAGCCAACGACTCACCATTCGGCCTTTCCGCCGGCATCTGCACCACGTCGCTGGCATATGCGAGCCATTTCAAGCGCCACATACAGGCCGGCATGGTGATGATCAATACGCCGACAGCGGGCGTCGATTACCACGTTCCGTTCGGCGGGCGCAAAGGTTCGAGCCTGGGTCCGCGTGAACAAGGCACCTATGCGCGCGAGTTCTATACGACTGTGAAAACCGCTTACATCGCTCCTGGAAATGTTTGAGGAAGCGGTGAAATAGCGCGAACCGGCAGTATCAAGGAGGTGCTCGAGTTCTCGCTGCACTCACCACGACTGCACGGTAACCGGCTGCCCGTCAGCCGGTTACCCGCCAGTTAACATGCGCAAACAAGCAGTTCTAGCGAGAACACATTCGACGGCGGCAGGTTACGAAGTGGATGTCCGCGTTGAAGGTCCGTTGACCGGTATGGAGCAGCCACTTGAATGACGATCTTTGCGCAACCGCGAAAGGCTGTTTATGGCCGCGCGCTGCCTCATGCAAAAGGCATGCGCACTTGAACCTCGCAAGCCTGTGATCGGCAGCACGCGACCCACTGCCGCCGGTCGCGCCGTCGAGCACTCAAGGGCAGCTAACGGAGTGGTCTGAACCGCCCCGGATTTTGTGGAGGCTCCAACTCTTGAGAGTGATTCATCGGGTTTTTGCCCGACCCCGAAGGATGAAGCGCACGACTGCTGCAGGCGGATCTGGGAAGGAATACGATCATGAGGCAGCGGTGGTCGAGGTCGGCCCATTATCTGGTGCACTGAGCCCGTTTGAGAGTTGGACCCGCAACCCTGCGAGCACCCCGAATTGTGACCGAGGGCACATGTTGCCCTGCCGGAGCACGCTTACCAGAATCCGATAACGAGGGTTGTCGCCGCTGCCATTCTCTATCTTGCAGGAGGGCAGCATGCAGGTACTCTATCCGCGCTGTGCAGGACTGGACATCCATAAGGACATCATCGTCGCCTGCGTCCGTTGTGTGTCTGCGCCAGCGCATCATGAAGTGCAGAGCTTCTGCAGTACCACGAAGGGGTTGCTGGCGCTGTCGGACTGGCTGGCCGCCCATGGCTGTTCCCACGTGGCCATGGAAGCCACCGGCGTTTACTGGAAACCAGTGTGGCACGTGCTCGAGGGCTCCTTCGAACTCGTGCTGGGCAACGCTGCGCATATCCGGAACGTGCCGGGCCGTAAAACCGATGTGAATGACGCGACGTGGATCGCGGACCTGCTCGCACATGGGCTGATCCGCTCAAGCTTCGTTCCGCCTGCGGCGATCCAGGAGTTACGTGATCTGACACGCACACGCAAACAACTGACGCGTGAGATCGCCCAGCATTGTCTGCGTATCCAGAAGCTGCTCGAGGATGCCAATCTCAAACTGGGCAGCGTCCTTTCTGACGTACTTGGCGGCAGCGGGCGCGCGATCCTGAAGGCTATCATCTCGGGCGAGAACAATCCGGTGCTGCTCGCGGCACTTGCGCAAGGTCACGCGCGCAAGAAGACGGGTGAACTACGCGAAGCATTGCGCGGACGCATAACGTCCCATCACCGTACGATGCTCGCGCTCCATTTGCAGCTCATCGACGCCCTTGAGCACGCGCTGACTGATCTGGATGCGGCGGTGGGACTCGCGCTGACGCCAATCCGGCAGCACGTTCAACTGCTGAAAACCATTCCCGGCGTCGGTGACCTGACCGCCCGGGTCCTGGTGGCCGAGATTGGCGTCGACATGATGCGCTTTCCCGATTCCGCTCACCTCATATCGTGGGCTGGACTGTGTCCCCGCAATGACGAGAGCGCCGGTAAGCGCCGCAGTACGCGCGTTCGCAAGAGCGGCACATGGCTCAAGACGGCACTCGTGACTGCCGCATGGGCCGCAGTACGTACGAAGAACAGCTACCTGTTCGCCCAGTTTACTCGCATCAAGGCGCGGCGCGGCTCAAAGAAGGCAATCATCGCAGTGGCTGCATCAATGCTCACGGCAGCGTGGCACTTGCTTCGTAATGGAGTGGAATATGCAGATCTCGGTGCAGACTATTTCGCCCGGCATGACATGCAGAACACCGTCAAGCGATTGCTAAAACGCCTCACGGATCTTGGATATCCGGTGCAGCCAGCTTCTCCGTCATAAGGGCTTCTTACCAGAATGGAGCCATGAACAAGAAGGTAACCACGTTTTCCCCGGAAGTCCGGGAGCGCGCAGTGCGCCTGGTGCGCGAGCAGCGTAGCGAACATCCGTCGATGTGGGCGGCGGTCGAATCGATTGCGCCGATGATCGGCTGCACACCGCAGACACTGCACGAGTGGGTCAAGCGCGACCAGGTCGACCACGGTGAGCGCGATGGCGTGAGCTCAGACGAGCGCGAGCGCCTCAAGGCCCTGGAGCGCGAAGTCAAGGAGTTGCGTCGTGCCAACGAGATTCTCAAGGTCGCGAGCGCGTTTTTCGCCCAGGCGGAACTCGACCGCCGTTTCAAGTCCTGAAGGCCTTTATCGATCAGCATCGCGACACCTTCGGGGTCGAGCCGATCTGCAAGGTCTTGCGGATTGCCCCGTCGGGCTACCGACGCCATGCCGCGCAGCTTCGTGATCCGTCGCGGCGCTCTGTTCGCGCAATCCGCGATGAACGTCTGCGGCCGGAGATCGAGCGTGTGTGGCGGGCCAACATGCAGGTCTACGGCGCCGATAAAGTCTGGAAGCAGATGAACCGGGAGCGTATCGCGGTGGCGCGCTGCACGGTCGAACGGTTGATGAAGCAACTGGGTTTGCGCGGCGTGATGCGAGGCAAGCGTGTTCGCACGACTGTTCCTGATGCCATAGCCCCGCGCCCACTCGATCGGGTCAATCGCCAGTTCAAGGCGGCACGGCCAAACCAGCTCTGGGTTTCGGATTTCACCTACGTTTCGACGTGGCAGGGCTGGCTGTACGTGGCCTTCGTGATCGACGTGTTCGCTCGCCGTATTGTCGGCCGGCGCGTCAGCACCTCGATGACCACTGACTTCGTTCTGGATGCACTTGAACAGGCGCTTTACGCGCGACGCCCGGGCGACGACGGGACCTTGATACACCATTCGGACAGAGGGTCCCAATACGTCAGCATTCGCTATAGCGAACGGCTGGCCGAAGCGGGCATCGAACCGTCGGTCGGCAGCCGGGGCGACAACTATGACAACGCCTTGGCTGAAACGATCAACGGCTTGTACAAGGCTGAACTGATTCATCGCCGCGCCTGGAAAACGCGGGAATCCGTTGAACTGGCAACGCTGGAGTGGGTGGCCTGGTTCAATCATCATCGATTGATGGGACCCCTCGGCTATATCCCGCCCGCCGAAGCTGAGGCAAACTACTATCGGCAACTTGAAACAGCTGCCGCTGAACCCGTATTAACTTAAACCAACCAGCCTCCACGATTCCCGGGGCGGTTCAGTCCGGTCAATCAAGCCCGAGTCATTGGGACAATAGTTCGGCCTTTGCCGACATTCGAGTGTCGGCGTTCGTCAGGCGGCTACGGATCGCCTTCCTGTCATTCGCATGTCGGCGCTGCGAATGACCGGTCTCACCGCAAGCGGATGCGTACTTGCGGCCCAAACCGGTCAAGCGAAGTCCCAGCCGGAATGCCATAAAACAGTAGGTCGCGAACCTGTGGCGTGCGACGCCTCTCGCCTCGCCTCCCTTACCACACTGTTCGAACGAGCGTCTCAATGAGCTGGCGTTGAGGATGCTCGACGCCCTGAAGCCCGTCGAGCATGCAACCCTCACGCAGCCTTAGCAAAGCACCAGGATTTTCCACCGCTTACGGATGCCGCGCCACTGCGTACACTGATCAGAAATGATCTGGCTGAACTTCCTCAATACGAAGCGTGCGGAGGCAAACGTGACTTTGCAACAACTGGAGACGTTTTTCTGGACGGTAACGCTAGGCAGTTTTTCGGCGGCTGCCGAGAGGTTGTATGCTACACAGTCCGCAGTGTCCATGCGGGTGCGCGAACTCGAGCGCACGCTTGGCGTTGAGCTATTCGATCGTACCCACAGAACGGCACGGCTCACGCCGAGGGGACGAGAGCTGATGGAATACGCCAGCCGAATTCTCGATTTGTCGACAGAACTCGAGCATCGCATCGCTGCGCCGGAATCGATGTTCGGCACGGTGCGTTTTGGTGTCGCCGAAGTCATTACGACAACGTGGTTGCCTGAACTGATACGCACCATCGCGGAGCGCTATCCCAACGTACGCCTTGAAATTGAGGAGGCGCTCACAGCAGAGCTCATGGAAAGCCTTGCGCAAGCCGAACTTGAGCTTGTCCTTGCGCCCGGTCACTCGCGTGCGCAAGAGCTCTCGACGTTGTCGCTCGGCGCGGTTGCCTTCGAGTGGATGGCGAGCCCTGCGTTGGGGCTTGAGGATCGCGTATACGGCCCGGCAGAGCTGGCGGGCTACCCGATCATCGGGATGAAGCCGAAGTCATTTCACTATTCGGCGATCGAGGACTGGTTCCAGAATGAACATGTGCGCGGCCGTTATCTCGCGCGCTGCAAAAGCGTAGCAGTGGCGGCTTCAATGACGATGGCTGGTATGGGCGTCGCGTACCTGCCAGCAAAACATTACGCGGGCGAAATAGAAAGTGGCAGGCTTAAAATCGTCACAACGTCTCCACGACTCGAACCTGTCCAGTTTGTCGCCGTTTTCCCCCAGGGACACTCCTTCTCGCTGGCCCGGACTGTGGCTGAACTCGCCCGCGAGGTGAGCACTTTCGACAGACAATAGGTGTCCGCAATATGTTGCATTGCGTCAAATAAGTTCAAGAAAGTTGATGTATGCACTCGAAAATTACTCGCTTGTCCTTATAAGTCGACGCCTCTACTCTTTCTCTAAAGCAACGGCGCGCTGATCGACACGATCCGAGCCACCGAAGTTGCCATCCAGAGCAGCATATGGAGGAAGACATGAATGCAATCACTCTGCACGAAGCCCCACTCGTGCGCCAGGATTCTATTGCGCCCTCGAAACTGCAGGTGCGCGTGCAGTCCGTCTCCTATCTGGCGGACGACATCAATGCGTTCGAATTTGTTAGCGTGGACAGCGACACGTTACCTGCGTTTACCCCGGGTTCGCATATTGACGTTCATTTACCCGACGGCGCGATTCGCCAGTATTCGCTGTGCAATCCATCCACAGAGCGTCATCGTTATGTGATTGCCGTGCTGCGTGATCCGCTCGGCCGAGGCGGATCAGTGGCGATGCACGATGTGTTACGAGCCGGGCAGATCGTCACTGTGTCCGCGCCCCGTAATCATTTTGCATTGTCGAATTCAGCCACCCGACATATCTTCATCGCTGGCGGGATTGGAATCACACCGCTCATGTCGATGGTCGCCGAAGTTCAGCGTCGCGGCGAAGCATTTCATCTGCACTATTGCGCCCGCACGCCGCAACGAACCGCTTTCACGCGTGAATTGTGCGGTCTTGTTGCCAGCGGGCTAGCGTCGATCCACTACGACAACGGCGACCCCAGCAAGGGACTCGATCTGAAGGCGACTCTGCAAAGCCGTCCAGATGGTGCGCATTTGTACTACTGCGGCCCAGCAGGACTCATGGACGCTATCGAAGCGGCAAGCGGACACTGGCCGCGCGACGCTGTCCATTGCGAGCGTTTCTCCGCATCGGGCTCGCCGGTGCGGACAGCTGGCGACGATCCCGACACGCCGTTCGAAGTCGAACTGGCGCGCTCGAAGAAGCGCCTTACCGTGCATCCGGGTGAGACGATCGTCGATGCGCTGAAACTGCAAGGAGTCGAAGTCGACACCTCGTGCTGCGAAGGCTATTGCGGCACATGCATGACCCGCTATCTCTCGGGTGACCCACTTCACCGCGACTCGGTGCTCGATGAAGACGATCGGGAAGAATTCATCATGATCTGCTGCAGTCGTGCAAAGAGCGTGTCAATTGTTCTAGACCTTTAGTTCAGCGCTTCTGGTTCTTCACATTCAGCCGGCGCAGTGCAATGCGCCTGCTCAAAAAAATCCACTGGAGACGGTTTTATCATGAGCACATTCGAATATGTTAAGGATTGCTGGTATCCCATTGGTTTCTCATCCGAGTTTCCCGAGGGTGAATTGCAAGGGCACAAGATAGTCGGACGGCCGGTCGTAATGTGGCGCTCCGATAAAGGTGAAGTCGTCGCGTTCGACGACCGTTGCTGCCATAAGCGCTTCCCGCTCTCGCAGAGCAAACTGCTCGACGGCGGACGTTTGGAGTGTGCATACCACGGATTGTGCTACGACACGAGCGGACAATGTATTGCGATTCCTTCCCAGCCGGATAAGGCGATTCCTTCGCAAGCGCGTCTCAGCGTGGTCCCGGTGACGGAACAGGACGGCGTAGTGTGGATCTGGCCGGGCAACCCCGCAGCGGCGCAACGCGTGGCGCCACCGCGCACGCCGGAGATTCTTGAGCCTGCGAATCTTTCGATCGGTTCTCCAGGCCCACTGCACGTGCCCGCCAATTATCTTCTGCTGATCGAAAACCTGCTCGACATCACACATTTCTATCCATTGCACGACGGCAATATCGGCGACAAGGAGAACAGCAAGATTCCGGTGGAACTGGAAGAAGGCGAAAGCGAAGGATATACGTATGTAAAAACCACCCGACACGTCGACAGCTACCAGCAACCGCCGTATCTGAAGGAATGGTTTCTGTACGACACGGTAGAGCGGATTCATACGCATTGCATGGTGACCCCGGGACTCACGCGAGTCGTGATGCGCGTTGCGCCGCCAGGTGAACTCGGAACAGACAAGGAGCGCGGATACACACTGTTGCATCTCCATTTGCCGGTCGACGAGCGCAATCTGGTCTGGCGTTGGTCCGTGTCGTGCAAGAACTGGCACAGAACCTTGAGCGACCCGACGATGCCAACGGCGCAACGCGTCGCGGAAATGTTCCCGGAAGTTGTCGCACAGGATCAGTGGGCGCTGGAACGCCAGCAAACAATGATGGAGTTTCCGGACGACGGATATTCCGAACTCTTCCTCAAGACTGACAAGGCTTTGCGTCGCGCCCGCCAGATCCTGATGGGCCTTCAGCGTAAAGAGCGAGAGTTGCAGATCGTGCCAGCCGATAGACCGACCGCCGTCAAGGAGCCGGTCACGACCTGAATAGCTGTTTCACGTGGACGGCGTGGCGGGTGCCGGCTCCCGCCACGTGCGAGCGAACGTCCGGCGCACCATAAATATTTGGCTCAATGCCTGGAGACAAATCGTGAAAACTCATGAAACTTCGGCGCCGCTAGGCGTCGCATCGCCACCGTCATCGCATGGCCGGCGTGGGGGAAAGTCGTTGATGCAAAGGGCGGTTGGTTCGTGTGTGTACCTCTTCGAACGACTGATGCCCGATCCCTTCGTGATTGTTATCCTGCTGACCATCATGACCGCGTTATTCGCGATAGCGTTCGCGCCGAAAGCCACACCAGACGTAATTCTAAGCGGCTGGTACAAGGGGATTTTTGGCATCTTCACGTTTGCGTTCCAGATGGTGCTAGTGCTTGTGACCGGTTATGCGTTAGCGAGTGCCCCGATCATCAAGTCCGGTCTGGAACGCCTCAGCCGGCTTGCGGTCGGGCCGTGTTCGGCTGTCATTCTGGTGTTTACAGTCGGTGCAATTGCGACGTTCCTCAACTGGGGCTTCGGACTCGTGGTCGGCGCCATGCTCTCGAAGCAGGTGGCAAAGCACGTACGCGTGGACTTCGCCTGGCTCGTCGCAGCGGGCTACAGTTCCTGGGTGCTGTGGGCGTTCACCGGTATGTCCAGTTCGATCGCGTTGTCGATTGCTTCTCCGGGCAATCCTCTGAATCTGGTTGAGCACCATACGCACAGCGTCGTGCCTTTGTCTCATACGGTTTTTTCAACGTGGAATCTGCTGACTGGCTTTGCGGCGATGGTGCTAATCCCCGTCATCTTCATTCTGATGCGGCCCGCAGAGGGCGACATCATCGCGGCCGGGCAAGATGCGCTCGAAGCCGCTGACAAGACCCCTGATCTCGGCGACTCGTCGCGAGCAAACTCATTCGCCGGCATGCTCGAAGGCTCTCGTCTGTGTGCGTTGGTGTTCGTCGTGGCGGGCGCGGCGTACCTCGCCATTGAGTGGACGCGTCATGGCGTCAGCCTCGATATCAACACTGTGATTTTTATTTTTTTGCTGGCGGGCTTGTGTCTGCATGGAAGCCCACGTCGCTATGTCGGCGCGGTGACCGAGGCGGCAAAGGTGACCGGTCCGATGCTGCTTCAGTATCCGTTCTATGGCGGAATTATGGGAATCATGGCTGCAACGGGACTCGCGGAAGTGGTTGCCAATGCCTACATCCATGTCGCGTCGACGGCTACGCTGCCGTTCCTTAGCTATCTCGCGTCGGGGTTGATTACTTTGTTTATTCCGAGCGGCGGCGGCCACTGGGCGGTTCAAGGGCCTTTCACCATTCCTGCGGCCATGCATCTAGGCGCATCGTTGCCCGGCACGTCCATGGCGATCGCCGCTGGCGAGATGGCGGGCAGCCTGCTCCAACCATTCTGGGCGATTCCCGTAGTGGCAATCGCGGGCGTCGGCGTGCAGCGGGTGCTTGGCTTCACCCTGGTGATCTTTCTGACGGCCGGGAGCTTTGTCGGATTCGTCTATCTGTTCATCGTGCCGATTTTCGCCGGTACGTGATTCTGCGCACGAGCGCCTACTGACATTCCATGGGAATAGTAATGAATAACCAGCTCGCACTCGAGGGCGTGAGAGTCATCGAGATATGCAATGTGGCAGCGGGGCCGTTCTGCGGCATGCTGTTGGCCGACATGGGCGCAGACGTTGTCAAGATTGAGCATCCGGAAGGCGGGGACTCGTTGCGTTCATGGCCGCCGATCACGGATGGATTCAGCGAGAACTTCGCTTCTTTGAATCGCAACAAGCGTTCGATTACGTTGAACCTCAAAGACGCGGAAGACGTCAGTCTTGCCAAAGCGCTGATAGGTGACTCCGATGTGCTGATCGAAAACAACCGCCCAGGTGTTATGGACCGGTTAGGCCTTGGCTATGCCGCATTTGCAGGCATCAATCCTAGCCTGCTGTATTGCTCCATTTCTGCGTATGGACAGAGTGGGCCGCGATCTCAGGAAGGTGGTTTCGATCTGACCTTGCAGGCGATGAGCGGCATCATGAGTATCACTGGTGAGCCGGGCTGTGCGCCGGTCAAATGCGGTGTGCCCCTAGCCGATTTTTCTGCGGGTTTGTATGCCGCATTTTCGATTGCGGCTGAGTTGCGGCGCGTCGCGCAGTCGGGTCGGGGCTCGCATATCGACATCTCGATGCTTGGTGCGACGCTCGGCATTGCCGCGTTGCAGACGTCGGAGTATTTCGGCAGCGGTCGCGATCCGGTAAAAATGGGCTCGGCTCATCCGCGCAATGCGCCGTACCAGGTGTTTCGTTGCCGTGACGGCTACTTCGGCATGGCCGCCGGCAACAACGCTCTATGGGTCGCTGTATGCCGGGTGCTCGGTCATCCAGAGTGGACCGACGATGACCGCTTCACCACGCCGAGCCATCGCGCGCGTCATCAGGACCAGCTCAGACTCATGCTTGAGACAATCTTTGCCGACGAGCCCGCGCCATTCTGGCTCGAGCGGTTTCGAGCGGCCGGCGTGCCTTGTGCGCCGATCAACAATTATTCGGATGTGCTCGCCGATCCGCAGGTGGAGCACATGCAGTGGGTCCAGCCGCTCACGTTGCCCAACGGCGTCGAGACTCGTACTTTTGGATCGCCGATCAACCTGTCGGGGCACGGCTTGCCAATACGCCGTGCGCCGCCGGGGCTCGGCGAACATTCGGAAGAGATCATTGCCGGTATCACCGCGCGCCATGCAGTGGAGAAACAATGACGGACCAGCTCCAAATCGAGAGAAGCGCGCAATCCTGGGCGTTCACGTTGAACCGTCCCGACAAGATGAATGCGTTGAACTCGCCGCTTGTCGAAGCGCTGTTGCAGGGCGTGGGCGACGCGCATGCGAGTGGCGCCAGAATGCTCGTATTCCAGGGCGTGGGAAGGAACTTCAGTGCGGGCTTCGATCAGGGTGACCTAGATAGCCAGAGCGACGCAGACCTGCTATTGCGACTGGTGAGGGTCGAGACATTGCTTCATCTCGTGGCGTCGTCCCCCTGTCTGACGGTTGCGTTCGCCCATGGACGCAACTTCGGCGCGGGTGTCGATCTCTTTGCGGCATGCCGGCATCGTTATAGCGCGGCCGATGCGAGTTTCCGGATGCCCGGCTTGCGCTTTGGCCTTGTGCTGGGCACGCGGCGTTTTGGCGACGTCGTCGGCTATACAAAGGCTCGCGAAATTCTCGAACAGACCCGGCAGATGAGCGCAACGGAGGCGGCGGATATTGGCCTCGTCACGAGGCTGGTCGAAGCAGACGGACGCGCCGATGCAGTCGCCGAAGCGCTGCAGGTTGCCACACTGCTTGATCCGACGACGCAACAGCATCTGTATCGCGTACTGGAAAGGGAGCGGCCGGATCAGGATCTCGCCGATCTGGTTCGGTCCGCGTCGCGCCCCGGACTCAAATCGCGCATCCTCGCGTACATGAGCGAGCGCTAATGCGCCAGCTTTTTAAAGGTAACCAATGAAAACCAAAGCAGCTATCGCATGGAAAGCCGGCGCCCCGTTGACGATCGAAGAAGTGGATCTGGAAGGGCCGCGCGCCGGTGAAGTGCTGATCGAAGTGAAGGCGACGGGCATCTGCCACACCGACTACTACACGCTCTCCGGCGCCGATCCCGAAGGCATTTTCCCGGCGATTCTCGGCCATGAAGGCGCGGGCGTGATCGTCGATGTCGGTCCCGGCGTCGGCACGCTGAAGAAGGGCGATCACGTGATTCCGCTCTACACGCCGGAATGCCGCCA
>NZ_FRAB01000063.1:2741-29916 GCF_900142195.1 Paraburkholderia terricola | reverse complement strand
GCACAAGCGGCCGTTCGTATGGACCGCGACAGCCGATTCCATTCTCCGGAAAGTGGCCCGGCTATGCAAAGTTATTTCTGGGACGGAACACTAGAACACCTTCACCGGCACATTCACCACCAGCCGGTATTCCATGTTGTTGCCGTCCGAGTAGTGGTACTGGCCGTTGTGCCACATCGCGATGAAGGTGATCTTCGTGTCCTTGAAGCGGCCGCTTTGCAGCGTATAGCTCGGAATGAAGCCGAACTCGTGATGATGGCCGTGCACGGGCTCACCGTTCTTCCAGTACAGATCATGCAGCGGGGCCGAAGGCGAGGCATTCTCCGCCGCGCCCGCCGACCCGTCCGCGCCCCAGCCATAGGCGCCCCAGAACATCGCCTTGAGTCCCGGCAAGCCGGCGTACTTGCCGTCGAACGTATAGCGCAATTGCAACGACTGCTCGTGCGGCGCGTTGTAGTCCACATCCATCGAGTTGGTGAGGTAGATGCCGTTGGTCTCGTTGATGTAGTCGAAGAACTGGTCGCCGAGCACCTGCTGGTAGCCGAGCAGCAGCGCGTGCGGGCCGTGCTGCGCGGACACCGAGAGGCTGTACGCGTTGCTGTTGATATGCCCCTGGCGCGAGGCGCCGGTGTCGTGCGTCGAGTAGACGTTCGCGAGGCCGCTCCACTTGATCGTGCCGGGATCGCCGAACGATTGCGACACGGAACCGTAGTATTGACGCCAGACGTCGTCGGCCTGGTCGATATACAAGGACATCTCGCCGTTTTTGGCGTAATGCCAGGTGCCGCCCACATAGGTCACGCGATCGATACGCGTGCCGCCATAGGAAGTCGTCAGGTTGCTCAGGTTCGTATGGCCGCGGGCATCGACCTTGGTGAAGCTGCCGGCTTCGAGCGTGGTGTGCACCAGATCGTTGCTGACCAGCGAGACACCCAGGAAAGTCGGCGGCAACGCGCGATTGTCGTGCGGTTCGAGAAACGGATTGGCGACCGTCTGCAAGCCGTACTTCACGACCGTTTCCGAAATGCGCCCCTTGATGTCGTACATGCCGGGGTAGGCCCACGCGAGTTGCCGTGAACCGCCGCCGTCCTTGCCGACATGCACCATGTTGCCCGCGCCGTTGCCGCCGTCGAGCTTGAGCGCGGCGAACAGCGACGCATCCACGCCGAAGCCGACCAACCCTTGCGTGTAGCCCGATTCATAGTTGACTTGCGCGCCTTGCACCCACGCGTGGCGGTGAAGCGAGGGCGGCCCCTCGAAGTAATCCGAGTAGTTGCGGAACTGCAGGTTCAGATGGCTATCGGCGATGAAGCCCTTGCTGGCTGCCTGGCTCGACGGCGGCGTGGGCGGCGTGACCGTCTGATCGGCTTCTGCGTTGACGATTGCGTTGGTGGTATCTGGCTGATCGTTGCGCACCTGGCCGCCCGAATTCGCCCTGCGCTTGTTCGCGGTCTCGGCTTGCGCCTGCTGCGTGGGGGACGACAACGTTTGCGCAAGCGTTTGAGTGCTGGACGTGCTGGAGGTGGGCTGCGTTACGGCATCGTCGGCGTAGGCACTCGCGGCGACAGTCAGAGCGGGGAGGGTGAATGCGCAGCAAAGGAGGGTAGCTGTGCCGGATCTTTTCGAGCGGTTTTTTGTTGGGTTATTCATTAACGGTGTCTCCGTTTATTGTGGTGAATCCTTGGCTGGCGGTTAGCCAGTCCACGTTTACCGCTCGTCACAGAAACGACGGGACGAGCGGATCCAACGGCGCGACGGCCCGTCGCGCCGGGGAATACGGTTTTAAGTTCTCAGGCTGTGTGCTTTAGCTGTTCGCCAAGGGCGCTTCCTCCGGGGCGTGCCCCACGCGAATGCAGGCCACGCGCGTCGCGTTCGCACCGTGCGTGACGGGCTGCGGAATCTGCGTGGCGCAAGCGTCGATCGCATCCGGGCAGCGCGTGCGAAACGCGCAACCGGAAGGCGGATTCAGCGGCGACGCGATCTCGCCGCGCAACAGCAGATGACGCCGCGCGCGTTCGACGGCCGGATCGGGCACCGGCACGGCGGAGAGCAACGCGCGCGTGTACGGATGACGCGGCGTGCGGTACACGTCGCGCTTGTCGCCGAACTCCATCACACGTCCGAGGTACATCACCAGCACGCGGTGGCTGATCGCCTTGACGACCGCGAGATCGTGCGCGACGAACAGCAGCGAGAGCGACAACTCGCGTTGCAGATCGCGCAGCAGGTTGACGATCTGCGCCTGGATCGACACATCGAGCGCGGACACCGGTTCGTCGCAGATCACCAGTTGCGGCTCGCCGATCAAGGCGCGCGCGATGCCGACGCGCTGGCACTGTCCGCCGGAAAACTCATGCGGATAGCGGCGCAAGTGCTGCGCGTTGAGGCCGACGCGTTCGAGCATGGTCAGCACGCGCCGCTGCACGTCGGTGCGCGCAAGGTTCTGGCCGTGCGTGAGCAGCGGTTCCGCGACGATCTGTTCGATGGTCATGCGCGGATCGAGCGAGGCGAGCGGGTCCTGGAAAATCATCTGCACGTCGCGGCGCAAGCGCGAGGTGTCGCGCGTCGTGCTCGAAGTCGACGCGGGCAGCACGGTTTCGTCGCCGAGCCAGCGCACGCTGCCGCTCGCCACCGGCGCGAGTCCGACGATCGCGCGCGCCAGCGTGGATTTGCCGCAACCCGATTCGCCGACGAGCCCGACGGTTTCGCCGCGCCGCACGTCGAACGATACGCCGTCCACCGCGCGCAGCGTCGTCTTGCCGGACCACGGAAAGCCGCCGCGCGGCACGCCGAATTGCACCTTGAGATTCTCGACCGACAGCAGCGTGGCCGCGTTCTGGTTAGCAAGGGGAGTCGCGTTCATGCGTGTTGTGCCTCGATGATTTCCGCAACCGGCCGATGGCACGCGCGCAACGCGTCGAGATAGCCCTCTGCCGCGGCAAGCGGCGGACGCGATTCGCGGCACCGCTCGCTGCAAAACGCGCAGCGCGGCGCGAATGCGCAGCCCGCGCCGACCTCGCCGACCTCGCCGGGCAGCGGCGGATTGCCGGGAATGGTTTGCAGCGGACGGTCGTCGTCTTCGTCGGTGAGGCGCGGCAGCGCGTTCAGCAAGCCGAGCGTGTACGGATGCGTCGGCGCGGCGAACAGCGCGGCGGCGCTCGCCTGCTCGACGGTCTGGCCGGCGTACATCACCATCACGTCGTCGCATAGACCGGCGACCACGCCCATGTCGTGCGTGATCAGAATGATCGCGGTGCCGCGTTCGCGGTTCAGCTCGCGCAGCAATTCGATGATCTGCGCCTGCACGGTGACGTCGAGCGCGGTGGTGGGTTCGTCGGCGATCAGGATTTCCGGCTCGGAGAGCAGCGCCATGGCGATCATCACGCGCTGGCGCATGCCGCCGGAGAACTCGTGCGGATACATGCCGATGCGGCGCGCGGCGTCGGGAATGCGCACGGATTCGAGCGTTTCGATCGCACGGCGGCGCGCTTCGCGGCGCGGCATCTTGCGATGCAGTTGCAGCGTTTCGGTCATTTGCCGTTCGATCGTGAGGAACGGATTGAGCGAGGTCATCGGGTCCTGGAAGATCATGCCGATGCGGTCGCCGCGAATCCTGTTGAGCTCCGCTTCGGTCATGGTCAGCAGATTTTTGCCGCGATAGCTCGCCGTGCCCGACACGCGGCCGTTGCCCGCCAGCAGACCCAGCAGCGCCATCACGGTCTGACTCTTGCCCGATCCCGATTCGCCGACAATGCCGAGCGTCCGGCCGGCTTCCAATGAAAACGACACGCCCTGCACCGCGTCGACGGGTGCGCCTTCGCGGCGCGTAAAGCGCACGCCGAGGTCCTTGACTTCGAGTAGCGGCATGTCAGCGGTCCTTCGGATCGAATGCGTCGCGCAAACCGTCGCCGACGAAATTCACGCAATACAGCGTCACGCACAGCATCACGGCGGGGCACAGCAGGAGCCACGGCATCGATTCGAGCTTCTGCGCGCCGTCCTGGATCAGCACGCCCCAGCTCGTCATCGGTTCCTGCACGCCGAGGCCGAGAAACGACAGCACCGATTCGGTCAGCACGATGTTCGGCACCGTCACGCTCGCGTACACGACGACCACGCCGAACAGATTCGGCACGATGTGGCGCGCGATGATCGAACGCGAACTCACGCCGATTGCGCGGGCCGCGTCGATGAATTCGCGCGAGCGCAGCGACAGCGTCTGGCCGCGCACCACGCGCGCCATGTCGAGCCACGAGAATGCGCTGATGGTCAGCACGACCAGATAGAACGCGCGGCCGAACAGGGTCATCATCAGGATCGCGATCAGCATGTAGGGGATCGCGTACATCATGTCGACGATGCGCATCATCACCGCGTCCACGCGGCCGCCCAGATAGCCGGCGCTCGCGCCGTAGGCGACGCCGATCAGCCCCGATACCAGCGTGCCGAGCAGGCCGACTTCGAGCGACACGCGCCCGCCTTGCAGCGTGCGCGCGAGCAGGTCGCGGCCGAGTTCGTCGGTGCCGAACCAGTGCGCGTTTTGCCAGGTGGGCGGCAGGCTGATCGCGCTCCAGTCGCTGTCGATCGGTCCGTTCGGCAAGAGCCAGGGGCCGGCCACGCAGGCAATCACAATCAGAAGCAGCACGACGGAGCCGGTCAACGCCGCGCGATTGCGCACGAAGCGCATGGCGGCGGTGGCGAGCGGCCCGCGCGAGCGCGGCGCCCTGGCGATGGCCGCGAGCGGATCGAGCGCCGCGGCAGTCGTTTGAAGAGAGCGGGACATGGATCAGTACCGGATGCGCGGATCGAGCCACGCATACGCGAGGTCGACCAGCAGATTGAACAGCACGGCGATCGCCGTGGTCAGCACGACGAGGCCGAGCACGAGCGTGTAATCGCGATTGATCGCCCCGTTGACGACCAGTTGGCCGACGCCCGGCAGCGCGAACACCGATTCGGTGACCACCGCGGCGGTGATCGACGAGATGCACACCGAGCCGAGCAGCGACACGACCGGCATCAACGCGGGCTTGAGCGCGTGGCGCAACACGATCGTGCGGCCCGGCAGACCCTTGGCGCGCGCCGTGCGGATGAAGTTGCCCGACAGCACCTCGATCATGCTGCCGCGCATCACGCGGGCGATCGCGGCGACGTTGATGAAGGTGAGCAGCACGATCGGCAGCACGCGATAGCGCCATTCGCCTTCGCCCCAGCCGCCGGCCGGCAGCCAGCCGCGGCCTTCGGAGGTCCTGAGCAGAATCGCGAAGATCCATACCAGCACCGGACCGAGAACGAACGGCGGCACCACGTTGCCGATATTGCCGAGCACCATCACCGCGTGGTCGACGAAACGGTCGCGCCGCACGGCGGCGAGCGTGCCGAGCGTGACGCCGATCACGAGCGCGATCGGCACCGACACGCCGCCCACGCCGAGGCTCACCGGCAACGCCTTCCACACCAGATCGTTGACCGACCAGTCGGCGTAGCGGAACGACGGCCCGAGATCGCCGTGCAGCAGCGAGCCGAGGTAGTGCAGGTATTGCAGCCACAACGGTTCGTCGAGGTGATATTTGGCGTTGAGGTTCGCGAGCACGGCCGCCGACAGTTGCTTCTCGGTGTCGAACGGCCCGCCCGGCGTGAGGTGCAGCAGCAGGTAGCACGCGGTGATCACGGCGAGAATCGTCGGAATCGCCCAGAGCGTGCGGCGCAGCGTGTAGGCCAGCATGACGGTGCTCCCGCGCTTAGTGCTTGATCAGATACATGTCTTGCGTGGCGCGCTGATCGACGTAATTGGTCGACGTGTAGCCGCCGACATACGGCTTCACCAGCCGCACCGCCGAATACTGGAAGAGCGGCACCATCGGGTAGTCGTTCATCGCCAGATCGTGCGCCTGCGTGAGCATGGCGGTGCGTTTCGCGTCGTCGAGTTGCTGGTTGGCTTCATCGACCAGTTTGTCGACTTGCGGATTGCAATAGCGCTGATCGTTCTGCACGCTGTGGCAGCGTATCAAGTCAAAATACGACATGGCGTCGTTGTAGTCGACGAACCAGCCGTCGCGCGAGGCTTGCACCTTGCCGTCGTGGCGCTGCTTGAGCAGCACCTTGTACTCCACGTTCTCCAGTTTCGCGTTCACGCCGAGCTTGGTGCGCCATTCGGAGGTTGCGAATAGCGCGACCTTTTTATGCAGATCGTTGGTGTTGTACGTGAAGGTGAAGGTGAGCGGCTTCGCGTCCGAATAGCCGGCGGCCTTCAGCAGATTGCGTGCGTATTCCACGCGCCTGGGCATCGGCCAGGCGGCCCAGTCAGGCTTGAATACCGCCGCGCCTTGCGTGCCCTTGGAGATCAGGCCGTACATCGGCAATTCGCCGTCCGCGGTCAGGCGCTGGGTCAGCAGGTCGCGGTCCAGCACCATCGACAGCGCCTGGCGCACGCGCTTGTCCTTGAACACCGGGTCTTCGTTGTTCAGGCTGTAGTAGTACGTGGCGATCTGCAGGCCGGTTTTCAGTTCGGAGCCGAACTGCTTGCCGACCTGCGCATAGACGCCCGACGGAATCGTATAGGTGTAGTCGAACTGGCCGGCCTGATACATGCGCATCGCCGTTTCGTCGTTTTCGATCGGCAGGTAGGTCACTTTCGTGATCACGACCTTGCCGGCATTCCAGTACGTGCTGCTTTTCGTGCCCACGAGGCGGTTGCTCGGCTGCCAGTCGGTCAGCGCATAAGGACCGTTGCCGACGAAGTTGCCGGGCCGGGTCCACTCGCCGCCGAACTTCGTCACGACCGCGTGGTTGACCGGGACCATCGTCGGCATGGCGGTGAGTTGCGGGAAGAACGCGGCCGGCACCTCGGTGGTGACTTCCAGCGTGTAGGGATCGGGCGCGCGCACGCCGAGGCTCGTCATCGGCGCTTTGCCGGCGAGAATCGCCTTGGCGTTCTTCACGAATTCGACCAGCACCGTGTACTTCGAGCCGGTTTTCGGATCGAGCACGCGCTGCCATGCATAGACGAAGTCCGCCGCCGTGACCGGCTGCCCGTTGCTCCAGCGCGCGTCGTGGCGCAGCTTGAACACCCATGTGTCGGGCCCGGTGCGCGTCCACGATTGGGCGACGCCCGGCACGACCGCGCCGGCCGCGTCGATGCGCGTCAGACCTTCGAACAGGTCGAGCGCGATCGTATTGCCGGTCCAGGATTCGACGTGCGCGGGGTCGAGCGATTCGGTTTCGGCGGGCACCTGGCGGGTCAATTCCTGGCTCGCGGCGAGCGTGACGCCGGCGGGCACGTTGACCGCGAATGCGGAAGACTGAAACGTAAGGACGAGCGCGGTCAGCGCCGTCGCGTAGGCAAACGGGGTTTTCATCGGTTGAGATCGCGGATAAGGTCGAGAGAAGAACGCGTGGCGCGAGAGCGCCTGGTTATCTGCGTGGCTCGGGCCAGGGCGGCCCTTGTTGCTTGTCCGGCATCGAGGATTCCTTGCATTTGTTAATGCAGGCAATCCCTGACCGGCTCAACCGGAAAAGTTGCCTGCTCTTTAGAACAGTCTCGGTGTGCCCACCCAGACGACCACCGACTCGATACGCGCGGTGTTCATCCAGCTATGCGGCACCGTCGATTCGTAATGCGCGCTGTCTCCCGCGTGCAATACGAACGTCTTGCCTTCCAGCGTCAACGACACTTCGCCGTCGATCACGTAAATGAACTCTTCTCCGGCATGCGTCGTGACCTCGGAGCGCTTCTGCCCTGGCGGCATCCTGACGAGGATCGCTTCGAGCTGACGACCGCCCGTCAGATTGGTCAGCCGCGCGAACAGATTGGCCGAATCCGCAAAACCGAAAAACTTCAACTGATCCCCGCGACTCACGCAGCGTTCCTCGCTGGGTGTGTCGACGAAATACTGCACCGTTACGCCAAGCGCGCCGGCAATCCCGGCCAGCGAAGTGATGGACGGTGAAGCCAGGCCGCGCTCGACTTGCGACAGGAACGGCTTGGAAATACCCGCCGCGGTTGCCGTGTCATCCAGCGTGCGCTTGAGCCGTTGCCGCAGCGCGCGGATCTTGCTGCCTAGTTCAAGTGCCGGATTGCTCTTTTGAATTGTCGTGACCATAGCAGGAGGAAATTAGCCCGTCAAAATTTGTTTGATATAAGTAAATATGGTTTGATCGCGGCTTGGACCGAGGCGCGGGCGATTGAACCCCTGGTCGTGGAAGGAACCGCTTTTAGAGACAGGCTCTATGTTGCCAGAAGCGAACGCGGCTCCCGCCAATTCGGCTTTGGCGATGCCGAAAACAGCAGTGTTGCAAAGGGTGACGGCATTTATGCTGACTGAGTATTAGCGGGAATAAACGCATCGCGTCTTGAAGGGCGTATGCCGGGTAAACGCCGCGAGCGAGAACAAAAAAATGGCGCGCCGTTTCACACGGCGCGCCATTTTGCAATTACCCGCAGCGCGTCAGCGCCGCGTATCCAACGCTCTACTCCGGCATCTTTCTGAACGAAACCGCAATCCGGTTCCAGCCGTTGATCGCGATGAGCAACAAGGTCAGATCGCTGATCTCCTGATCGGTGAAATGCGGTTTGACCGCTTCCCACACCGCGTCCGGCACATGGGTTTGCGCGACCAGCGTGACGGCTTCCGTCCATTCGAGCGCCGCGCATTCGCGCTCGGTGAAGAACGGCGCTTCACGCCAGGCGGCTATCGTGGCGAGACGCCGGTCGGTTTCGCCGTGCTTGCGCGCGTCCGTGACGTGCATGTCGAGGCAGAACGCGCAGCCGTTCAGTTGCGACGCGCGAATCCGCACCAGTTCCGCAAGCGTCTTGTCGACCGTGCTTTTGCCGATGGTTTCCTCGAGCGCGAGCATCGCGCGCGTGCCGCTCGGGTTGGCCTTGTAGAAGTCGAGACGTGCCTGCATGAGTTTCTCCTTTCGTAAATGTCCGCTCGTGGCGCGACGACGGAGGTAAGCTTACGATCGCCATTGGTCTTTCGGAATAACCATTTTCTGGATATTCGAGGTAACCACTCAAATGGAAATCCACATCGCCGTCGAAGGGCATCACGATCTGTCGGGACAGATTTATCGGCAGTTGCGCGCCGGCATTCTCGAAGGACGTCTTGCCGGCGGCACGCGCTTGCCGTCCACGCGCGATCTCGCCACGCAACTGGGCGTGTCGCGCAAGACCACGCTCGACGTATTCGAGCGGCTTCTGTCCGAGGGCTATCTCAGCGCTCGCGCGGGTTCGGGCACCTTCGTCGCCGACGGCCTGGAGCGTCTGCCCTCGGAGCGCTCGCCGCACGCGCGGGCCGCCGAAGCGGCCCGCGAACGGGCCAAGGCGAGGGCGAAGGGCGCGGCGCGCGCGCAGCCGCTGTGGGAAGCGATGCCCGAGACCCTGCCGTTGCCGCGACCTTCGGTGAGGTCGCCGCAAGACTTCGTCGGCGGCGCGACGGACAAGACGCTGTTTCCCTTCGACGTCTGGCGCCGCTGCGTGAATCACGCGTTGCGTGCGCAAGCGCGCGCGCCGGGCACCTATCGCGATGCGGCGGGCGAGCAGGAGTTGCGCCTCGCGATCTCGCGCTACCTCGCGTTCAACCGCGCGGTGTTGAGCAACTGGGAAGACGTGATCGTGACGCAAGGCGCGCAGCACGCACTCGATCTGATGGCGCGCATCACGTTGCGCCCCGGCGAGATCGCGGCTGTCGAAGACCCCGGCTATCCGCCGGCGCTCGCGTGTTTCAAAGCCACGGGCGCGCGCGTCGCGCCGGTGCAGGTGGATGGCGAAGGGCTGATCGTGAGCAAGCTGCCGGACAAGGCGCGGCTCGTCTACGTGACCCCTTCGCATCAGTTTCCGCTCGGCATGCCGATGAGTCTGGAGCGGCGCGTCGAGTTGCTCGAATGGGCGCAGAAACGCGGCGCGGTGATCATCGAGGACGACTACGACTGCGAGTACCGTTTCGAGGGCCGTCCGATGGAGCCGCTGAAAAGCCTCGATCGCGCCGGGCTCGTCGCCTACGTCGGCACGTTTTCGAAGACGATCTTTCCCGAGTTGCGGGTCGGCTACATGGTGCCGCCGGCTTCGCTGTTCGGCGCGCTCTTCAAGGCGCGGCAGATCGCGGACTGGCACGGCTGCACGCTCACGCAAACCGCGCTTGCGTCCTTCATGCTCAACGGCGACTTCGCCAAGCATCTGCGGCGCACGCACAAGGCGTATGCGGCGCGGCGCGCGATGTTGCTGGAGCATCTGCGCGGCGGCCTCGCGCCGTGGCTGGAACCGATCGTGCCGACGGCCGGTATCCACATGGCTGCGCGCCTAAGAGCGCCGTTGACGGAGCAGGCGGTCGTGGGCGCGGCGCGTGAAGCGTCGATCGGTCTGTACGGAATCGCGCCGTTTTATCAGCGCGTGAAGCCGCAGGCAGGCTTGATATTCGGCTATGGCGCCATCGCCGTGGAGCACATCGACGCGGCGCTCACGAGGCTCGCGCAGATACTTCCGCGCCTTGTGCGCTGATCGTCTCGCGAAGAAAACACCGCTATTCATGCAGTGAAATGGCTTGTAACGCGCGTTACGAGTTCGTATCGCCGACCTCGCGAGACTCGCTCATGGACAGGTTTACCCGCTAAAACAAGCATCAAAATGCGTTGCGCAGTCTGCGCCACGCAACAAACCTTGGCCGTTATACATAAAAGAGTCGCGCAAATCGTGTGAGCGCTTGTAGAATCCGGCGTTGAAGCGTGCACATACCGTGTGCGCTTCGTGCAATTCACTGACCACAACAGGTAGGAGAAACATGCCGACTTCCGCAAAAAAGGTGGCCAAGAAGGCTGCCCCGGTACCGACCAAAAAGGTTGCTGCAAAGAAAGCCCCTGCGAAGAAAGCCGTCGCAGCTAAGAAGGTCGCCGTGAAGGCGTCCAGCGCACCGTCGCCGATCAAGGACACCTTCACGAAGGCCTCGCTGGCTGCACACGTCGCTGAACGCGCCGCGGTGGAACCGAAGGCTGCCAAGGCCGTGCTGGCCGCGCTCGAAGACACGATCCTCGGCGCCGTGCACAAGAAGGGCGCTGGCGAATTCACGCTGTCGGGTCTTCTGAAGATCGTCGTGCAAGCCGTGCCGGCGAAGAAGCGCCGCTTCGGCAAGGACCCGTTCTCGGGCGAAGAGCGTTGGTTCCCGGCCAAGCCGGCTAGCGTGCGCATCAAGGCACGTCCGCTGAAGAAGCTGAAAGACGCTGCCGCAGGCTGATCGCGCTTCATGCGTTGGCAGGGGGTTAACGCCACGGCGCTTAACCTTCGCTTAACCTTCGCTTAACCTTGTTAACGTCGCGAGGTTAACATTGCGAAGTTAAGTCGCTTAACGCTTGAGCCGATCCCTGGTGCAAGAAGCTGTCCGAATCCCCGTGGGTGCAAATCCACGGGGATTTTTCATGCGCGTGCGAAGCAGCTTGCGAATTCCGCCGCCGCGCCAGGATGCATTCTCCTGAGCGCGCACCGCCGTCGCCGGGCATGCACCGTACTAGCGCATCATGGGCCGCCGCAGTACGATGGCGACGAGGGCCATGCCGGTCGGATGCGCTGTTCGCGTGCATAGTCAGCGTTTCACGCGCGGGCAAGCCCAATGGCATAGCGCTTGCTTCAACGATTGTCGAACACCGAATGCGCAGCGCATTCGCCTTCTATCCGACAACAAGAGCGGGGCGTGACATGCGATGCTATGACGAGATGCGTCATCACGACGATGCCGTGCGGCCACACTACGCACGCTTCGAGCGATGGCTGGTGAAGCAGGGTAATGAAGCGATCGCGCGCAAGCGCGCGGAAGCCGACCTGCTGTTTCGCCGGGTCGGCATCACCTTCGCGGTGAACGGCGACCTGTCGGGCACCGAACGGCTGATTCCCTTCGATCTGATTCCGCGCATCATTCCGCGCAGCGAATGGCAGACACTCGAAGCCGGTTTGCGCCAACGGGTGCGGGCACTCAATCTGTTCATCCACGACGTCTATCACGAGCGCAATATCGTGCGCGCCGGCATCGTGCCGGCCGAGCAGGTTTATACCAACGCGCAGTACCGGCCGGAGATGCAGGGCGTGGACGTGCCGCTCGGTGTTTACGCGCATATCGCCGGCGTCGACGTGGTGCGCGCGGGCGACGACGGTGCGTTCTACGTGCTCGAAGACAACCTGCGGGTGCCGTCGGGCGTGTCGTACATGCTCGAAAACCGCAAGATGATGATGCGGCTGTTCCCCGAACTGTTCGTGCAGAACCGCATCGCGCCGGTCGCGCATTATCCCGATCTGCTGCTCGACACGTTGCGCTCCGTCGCGCCGGAAGGCGTCGACGATCCGGTCGTGGTCGTGCTCACGCCGGGCATGTACAACTCCGCGTATTTCGAGCACACGTTCCTTGCGCAGCAGATGGGCGTGGAACTGGTGGAAGGCAAGGATCTCTTCGTCGACGACAACTACGTGTTCATGCGCACCACCCAGGGGCCGAAGCGCGTGGACGTGATCTACCGCCGCGTCGACGACGATTTTCTCGACCCGCTCGCGTTTCGCAACGATTCGGCGCTGGGCGTGCCCGGCTTGCTGACCGCGTATCGCGCCGGTCGCGTCGCGCTGGCGAACGCGATGGGCACCGGCATCGCCGACGACAAATCGATCTACCCGTTCGTGCCGGAGATGATCGAGTTTTACCTCGGCGAAAAGCCGATCCTCAATAACGTCCCCACGTTCCAGTGCCGCAAGCCGGACGATCTGGCCTACACGCTCGCGCATCTGCCGGAACTGGTCGTCAAGGAAGTGCACGGCGCGGGCGGCTACGGGATGCTGGTGGGACCGGCTTCGACGAAGGCCGAAATCGAGTCGTTCCGCGAGCGCCTGATCGCGCGGCCGGCGGGTTATATCGCGCAGCCCACGCTGGCGCTTTCCGCGTGCCCGACGTTCGTTGAGTCGGGCATCGCGCCGCGCCATATCGACTTGCGTCCGTTCGTGCTGTCCGGCAAGACCGTCACGATGGTGGCGGGCGGCCTGACGCGCGTGGCGTTGCAGGAAGGCTCGCTCGTCGTCAATTCGTCGCAGGGAGGCGGCACCAAGGATACCTGGATGGTCGACTGACGCGGTTGCCGTCGCGGTTGCCCGTGCCGCTGCATTTCATGCCGCGATTCATGCGGCGGTTCATGCAGTGCTTCACGCAACCGCGCCCGCAGCCCAACGCGCCGGCCGGCGCTCGACGCGCCGCCGGCGCACACGGATAACCAGCGCGGACCCTTTACCTTTGCAAAGGTCCCGCGTCATCAGATACGGAACGCCGTCATGCTAAGCCGCACCGCCGATCACCTCTTCTGGATGGCCCGCTACATGGAGCGCGCGGAGAACACCGCCCGCATGCTCGACATCAACCTCAAGGCGCTGCTGTTGCCGCAGACGCCCGAACAGGAGGCGCGCGCGCAACGCTCGGTGCTGCGCATCTCCGAACTGGAAAGCGCGTTCTCGCAGCGCTACGACGAACCGACTCGCGAGCACGTGCTCGATTTCATGGTGGCGGATGCGACCAACCCGTCGAGCATCCATTCGTGCCTGCATGCCGCGCGTGAGAACGCCCGCGCCGTGCGCGGCACCTTGACCACCGAATGGTGGGAAACCATCAACGATACGTGGCTCGAATTCAACGAACGCGCGGCGTCAGGGCAAGCCGCGAGCAATCCGGGCGCGCTGTTCGAGTGGGTCAAGTTCCGCTCGCATCTTTCGCGCGGCGTGACGATCGGCACCGCGCTGCAGGACGACGCGTTCTTCTTCACGCAGCTCGGTACTTTTCTCGAGCGCGCGGACAACACCGCGCGGATTCTCGACGTGCGCTTTGCCGACGTCGAGCCGAATTCACGCGACGCGGCGCGCCAGCTCGAAGACTTCTATTACTGGACCTCGATCCTGAGTTCGGTGTCGGCGCTGGAAATCTATCGCAAGGTGTATCGCGACGTGGTCACGCCGGCGCGCGTGGTCGAACTGATGATCCTGAATCAGCAAATGCCGCGTTCGCTGCTTGCGTCGCTGGAAGGCGTCTGCGCCAATCTGGCGATGCTGCGCACCTCGGGCTCGAACCAGTGCGAGCGGTTTGCCGGCAAGCTGCGCGCCGAACTGCTGTACTCCGACATCCGGCAGATTTTCGAAACCGGCCTGCACGCCTATCTGACGCAGTTCCTTGCTCGCGTGTTCGAGCTCGGCAATCTGGTTGCGCGTACCTATCTGATGCTGCCAGTCGCCTGACGGAGTTCTTTTTATGTACCTGACGATCCGCCACGACACTTCCTATCGCTACGAAGCGACTGTCCATTACTCGATCCAGCAACTGCGTCTGACGCCGATGAGCGGCGCCTCGCAGGTGGTGCGGCGCTGGAGCATCGACGCGCCCGGCAAGCTCGACGCGACCTTCGACGCCTACGGCAACGCGCTGCACACGCTCGTGATCAACAAGCCGCATAGCGAGATTCGTCTGCACGTGTCGGGAGAGGTGGACACGATTCCGCTCGTCGACGGCTATCTGCCCGACGGCGTGGGCCCGATTCCGCTCGAGCATTTCACCTGCGCCACGCGGCTCACCGAAGCCGATGCGGCGATCCGCGAACTGGCCGATTCCGTGCCGAGCCTCGCGAGTTCGAGCAATCTGATCGCGCTGTCCGAACAGATTCTGCAGCGCGTGAAGTACAACCCCGGCATCACCGAGGTCACCAGCACCGCCGCGCAGGCGCTCGAACTCGGCAACGGCGTGTGCCAGGACCATGCGCATCTGATGCTGGCGTGCTGCCGCGCGCGCGGCGTTCCGGCGCGCTACGTGAGCGGCTACATCGAACCGGGCGACGTTCCGCATGCGGCGAGCCACGCATGGGTCGACGTGTGGCTGGAAGGCAAGGGCTGGATTTCCGTCGACGTCACGCACGCGGCGTTTGCCAGCGAGATCTACTGCCGGCTCGCGGTCGCGCGCGACTATGAAGCCGCCGCGCCGGTGCGCGGCCGGCGCATCGGCGGGCTGGAAGAACAGCTCAAGGTGTCCGTTACCGTGAGCGCGCAACTGTCGCAATAGCGGCCGGCGGCCGCGGAGGGTGGCGTGCTCCCGGCTTGCCGGGGACGCCGGCGAGCGCCAGCCCTCACAACCATTCAGTTTGGACCTGCAAAGGCCGTAATACGGCATGGATGCGCGTGCGCGCCGCATTACAATAGCGCCGTTCAGTCGTTTTTTTGCGGGTACTTCCTATGACTTATTGTGTCGCGATGTCCGTCGAAGAAGGGCTCGTGTTCCTCTCGGACACGCGCACCAATGCGGGCGTCGATCACATCAGCACCGCGCGCAAGATGTCGGTGTTCGAGCAGCCCGGCGAGCGCATGCTCGTGCTGCTTGGGGCCGGCAATCTGTCGCTCACGCAGGCGGTGCTGCACGAGTTGTCCGAGCCCGTGGATGCTTCGCAGCCGACACTTTGGAGCGCGCCCACCATGGCCGACGCCGCGCGCGTGATCGGCCGCGCGGTGCGTTCCGTGCATCAGCGCGAGGCCGAGGCGTTGCAGGAATTCGGCGTCGACTTCAATTGCAGCTTCATTCTCGGCGGGCAGATCGCCGGCAACCGGCCGCGCCTGTTCATGATTTACGCGGCGGGCAACTTCATCGAAGCGTCGGCCGTGAATCCGTATTTCCAGATCGGCGAGGCCAAGTACGGCAAGCCGATCATCGATCGCGTGTTGACGCCGTCCACACCGCTCGACGAAGCCGCCAAGTGCGCGCTGATCTCGATGGATTCGACGCTGCGCTCGAACCTGTCTGTCGGGCTGCCGCTCGATCTGCTGGTCTACGAAAAGGACGCGCTGTGCGTCACGCGTTTCGTCTCGGTCGACCACGACAACGCGTACTTCGAGATGATCCACCGCACGTGGGGCGAGCGGCTGCGCCAGGTGTTCGGCGAGATCCCCGATCCCGACTGGCAGGCTTCGCCCAATGTGCCGCTGTTGCAGCGCGAGCGGGCGCTAGTGCTGCACCGCGCGCCGGTGGGCGCGGATGGTATCGAGCATGAGTTCGACGCCACGCCTGCGCAGACGTTGGCGCAGGCGGACAAAGGCAAGGGGCAGCGGCGGTAGCCGGTTAACTATGACCGCGCTTGCCGGCTCTCGGCGGCGCGAATTGGATCAAGGTCGTCACGGGTCTTATCCAGGGCTTGCTGGCGGCCTTTTTTGTTTCCGTCGCGGATCTTGCGGCGCGAAAGCGGCGCTTCCTCAGGTTAAGCGCCGTGCCCGGGCCAGTGCACACCGCGCGCACCCCAACCACGGGACGAAAAAAACCAGCCACGGGCTTTCGCCCGTGGCTGGTTTTCAACTGCGTGTTGCTTCAGCAGTCCGTCAAGCTCGATTAGAACTTGTGGCGGATGCCCAGGCTGACGATCTCTTGCGAGCTGGTAGCCGAGTTGTAGCCATACGAGCCGATTGCCGCGCCGGCGTTGACCAGCGTGCCGTCCGAAGCACGTTGCTGGCCGCTTGCGTGTTGATACGCGCCGACCAGGTAGATGTCCGTGCGCTTCGACAGGTTGTAGTCGCCGCCGATGGAAGCCTGGTGGTACGTTGCGCTCGAGTCGCCGTTGGCCTTCGTGTACGTGTAGCCCACGCCAACCAGCATGGCCGGCGTTGCCTGGTAACCCAGGTATGCGCCGATGACGTGGAACTTCTCGGTCGAACCGAAGCCCGAGTTCGCGTCCGGCTTGTACTGTGCGTTGCTGTAACGCACGTTGGCCGTGAACGGACCTGCCACGTATTGCGCAGCGACCGAAGCGATGCCGATCGACTTGGCAGCGGCGTATGCGCCGTTGATCTGGTTGTCGAACGTGCCGTCCGACGTGCTGCCGTTCCAGCCCGGCGTGCCGGCCACCGTGCGGCTAGCCAGCGTGTTGCCGTTGTTGGCGCGGAAGTAGCCCGCTGCCACGCTGAACGGACCCGTTGCGAACGTTGCGGCGCCCGACCACGTTTGGCCCGAACCCGTTTGACCGGCCACGCCGCCGAATGCGTACATGCCTTCGAACTGGAAGCCGCCCCACACCGGCGAGGTGTACTTGACGGCGCTATTCGTGCGCGAGGAGTTGTCGTTGTTGTCGACGTCGCCCGGCGTGGTGAAGGTCGAACCGAAGTAGTTGTCAGCCGTCAGCGGTTGAACGAGGTCGACCACCGGATCGTACTGACGACCCAGCGTGACGGTACCGAACGAGTCGTTCGTCAGACCGACATACGCTTGACGACCGAACATCTTGCCGCCCTGACCGAGCCTGCCGCTATTGATGTCGAAGCCGTTTTCCAACTGGAAGATCGCCTTCAGACCGCCGCCCAGGTCTTCCGTACCCTTCAAGCCGAAACGGTTGCCTTGCAGGTTGCCGCCCACCAGGCCGACCTGGTTGCTGTTCTTGCCGGAAGCGTCGACGGTGTTGTGTGCGTACTGGATCGATTCATCGATCAAACCGTACAGGGTAACGCTGCTTTGAGCATGTGCCACGCCGGTGACGCTCAGAAGCGCCAGCGAGAGGGTAGACAGTGCGAGTCGTTTCATCCATTTCTCCACGCAGATGATTGGTTTCGTTGTTGCGAAAAGGAGAATAGCTCACCGGCTCTATCGGCACGAACTGGAAAAAAAAGAGTGTCGCCAAAATGTGACAAACAGCGGAAAGCCTTGTATTTACAGCGCGTTAAGAATTGTTGCCATTTGAGCAATAGTTATTCGTTGACTGAGCATTATTGTTGTTTTCCTGACAGTGGCGGCTGCACTACCTCCACTTTGGGTAGAGATTTGAAGGTTGTTTGTAATCTAGTCGTCTAACTGGAGGCCCTGGTCGCTAGCGTCGCTATCAAGAAGGCGGCGTGCTTCGTTTGATGAGCGTGCTGGACAGACTTCCAGCGTTGTGCGTTGGTGCAATTCATCAGCGGAGCGACGGCTCAGCAGGTCATTGCCGACGCGTGTTCTCGTCCGCGTGGCGGCGGCGTGCCAGCGCCACGGCGGCCAGCCCCGAAGCGGCTGCGAGCAGCACCGAAGTCCACGGGTGCCGCTTGACGTAGCGGTCGGCCGCGGCCGCCTTGCGACCGGCTTCGAGCAGCGCTACCGCGGCGACACGGATGGCCTGTTCCTCGGCGAGGGCAACGCTGCGGCTGAGCTTGGCCGCAGCCGTGGTCACACTCGCCGAACCTTGCTTGCGCGGTCGCACGCGTAAACCCGAGCCTGCCGATGCGTCGGCAAGCGCCCTGGCGCTCGACGTGCGGACTGTCCGCGCCGCGCCATCGGCGGCGGCCGCCTCGCCCGTTCGTGGCGCCGCATCATCCGCGGATACCGTCGACGCCGCCAGCACCGAAGCGAGCTTCGCGCGGCTGCCGGGCGGCGTGTTGTCCTGCATGCCCCAGCCTCCGCGCGGATCGTGCATGCGCCCGCGCGCCGCCGAGAACTCCGCGCCGAGCAGGAGCACGGCGGCCGAGAAATACAGCCACATGAGCAGCACGGCGAGCGAACCGGCCGCGCCGAACGAACTGGTGATGCCGGCGTGCGCGAGATACAGCGCGAACAGCTTCTTGCCGGCCGAAAACAGCACGGCCGCGACGATTCCGCCGACCAAGGCATCGCGCCAGCGCACGTGCGCGTCCGGCAGAAATTTGAGCAGGCCGGCGAAGGCGAACGCCAGCACCACCAGACCGACGCTGAGTTGCAGCAGATTGCCGATCACCACATAAGGCGAGTCGCCCCACAGCCACTTGCCAACGAACGTGATGACCGTATCGAGCACCAGCGACACGATCAGCAGAAACGCGACGCCGAGCACCAGCCCGAACGAGATGAGCCGCACGCGCACCAGCGCGACGAGGCTCGACCAGCGCGGTCCGGTATACGGCCACACCACATTGAGCGCGCTATTGAGCGACGAGAACGTGGCCGACGCGCCAATCGCCAGCATCGTGAACGAGATGATCGCCGCGACGCCGCCCGCGCTGCCGCTGTGATGCGCGTTCTCGACGATGGTCTGGACGCCCGCGGCGGCCTGGTCGCCGAGCAGGCCGTGAATGTGATCGAACAGTTCGCCGCGCGCGGCTTCGGCGCCGAAGAACCAGCCGGCCACCGCGATTACCATGACCAGCGTCGGCGCGAGCGAGAAGGCCGCGTAGAACGCGATGCTGGCGGCCATCGCGGCGCAGCGATTTTCGGAGAACTGCCTGAAGGCGCCGATTGCCCAGTTGGCCTGCTTGCGTGCCACGAGTTGCAGGTGCTCCGCGGAAAGCGTGTCGATATCCATGATCGTCGTTCTCGATGAGTCCGTCCTCGCGGCGGATGCGGCGTGCTCGCGTGGTGAACTCACCTCGGCGCGGCGTTCGCATCCTGCCTTTCGCAAGCCTTATGCCTGTGACTATAACAAGCGCCGTCAGCGGGACGTGCCGTTAGAATGCCGGGAATCCTTGCTCCCTCTGATCACCATGCACTCGCACGAACTCGTACAGCAACTCGACATCATTGCCGCGGAGAACCTTGGCGCGCATTTGCCGGCGCACGTCGTCGCCCAGTTGCCGGCACGCGGTGTGACCGTCTTCGCCGTCAGCGACGACGCCTCCGACACCGCCGAATTCAGCGCACGCTATGGCTTCGGCCTGGAGGACTGCGCGAACACGATCGTGATCCGTTACAGGAAGGAGGGCGCCGAACACTACGCGGCGTTGGTCTCGCTGGGTTCGCTGCGTCTGGACATCAACGGCGCGGTGAAGACGGCGCTCGGCGCGCAGCGGCTTTCGTTCGCCAAACGCGAGGCCGCGGTGGAGCATAGCGGGATGGAGTTTGGCGGCATTACGGCTTTCGGCTTGCCGGACGACTGGCGCATCCTGGTCGATGCCGCGGTGATGGAGCGCTCGCAGATCGTGATGGGCGCGGGCGTGCGCGCCGCCAAACTGCTGCTCGCACCCGAGGTGTTGCGGCAGTGGCCCCGCTGCGAAGTCGCCTCGCTGACGGTGGCGCCCGAGTAAGGTCACTCGAGCTTGTCACGCAAGCTCGCCGCGTAGATCGCTCACGCGCCGGCGAAATAGCCTTCGAGAATATCCGCCACGCGCCATAGCGAGCATGGCCGCCGGCAGTGGCCGTCGAAACCGCCTTGTTTCAGCGAGCCGATCGGATCGAGCGGCCAGAGGTTGCTCATGGCGAGCAGCAGTAAGTCGGCGTTCGATGGGTCGGCGCGCACCGCGCGCGTGAACTGGTAGTCCGAGGCGGAGTCGAGCCGCGTATCGAGCAGGATCGCATGCGGCTTCCACCGGTTCATGAAGGATTTCACCTTCGGCAGGTCGGCGGCGTAGATCGCCTCGTAACCCTTTAGCGACAGCAGCAGCACCAGCGATTCGCCGATCGCCTTGTCGCGATGCGCGACCAGCACGCGGCGCGATAGCGTCGGCTGTACCGCGCTGCGGCGCTTCCAGATTGCAAACTCGGTTTCATCGTCAAGCGAGACCCGTCTTGTCACAATGGACTCCCCGGAAGACCGCGCACCGAAACGTCCAATGTAGTGAAAACAAAAGTCCGTGGGGAGTCTTATCGCGATCTTTCTCGACTATTACGTTTGGTCAGCGTTCGCATAACAGCTACGCGAACTCGATACCGGCCCGGGTCAGCAAGTGCCGGTTGCGAGCGGAGAGATTCTTCATACGGAGTTGCTTGCCGGCTTTTCGATAGCGTTCGTAGAGACCTTGCAAGGCCGCCAGCGCGGAATGATCCGCAAGCAGCAACTGACTGCAATCGATCGTGACGTGGCCGGGATCGCCGGCCGGGTCGAAAAGCTCGTGAAAGCGCGTGGTCGATGCGAAAAACAGCGTGCCGCGCGGCAGGTAGACCTTGTCGCCGGTGTGATCCTCGACATGCGCGTGAATTTCGCGGGCATGCTGCCATGCGAAGCTGAGCGCGGCGATCACGATGCCGCACAACACGGCGATCGCGAGGTCGGTGAACACCGTGATGATCGTGACCGCGACGATCACCAGCGCGTCGTTGCGCGGCACCTTGCCGAGCACCCGCAGCGAACCCCACGCGAAGGTTTGCTGCGCGACCACGAACATCACGCCGACCAGCGCCGCCAGCGGAATCCGCTCGATCAGCGGCGACAGAAACAGGATATACATCAGGATCATCACGCCGCTGACGATGCCCGATAGCCGCGAGCGGCCGCCCGAGTTCAGATTGATCATCGTCTGCCCGATCATCGCGCAACCGCCCATGCCGCCGAACAGACCCGAGGCGATATTCGCCGCGCCCAGCGCGAGACATTCGCGGTTCGGCTGCCCGCGCGTTTCGGTGATCTCGTCCGTCAGATTGAAGGTGAGCAGCGTTTCCAGCAGACCGACGGTCGCCATCAGCACCGCGTAGGGCAGCACCACCTGCAAGGTGTTCAGATCGAGCGGCACGTCCGGCATGCGCAGGCTCGGCAGGCTGCCGGCAACGTGCGCCATGTCGCCGAGCGTGCGCGTGGGCAGATGCAGCCACTGCGTGAAGAGTCCCACGCCGACGATCGCCACCAGCGCGGGCGGCGCGGCGCGTGTGAGCCGCGGCAGCAGATAGACGATCAGCATCGTGAGCGCGACGAGACCGCACATCGTCAGCAACGCGCCGCCGTGCAGCCAGGGTTCGCCTTGCGGCGTGCGCTGCCTGAAGTGCGCGAGCTGCGCCATTGCGATGACGATCGCGAGCCCGTTGACGAAACCCAGCATCACCGGATGCGGAACCATGCGGATCAGCTTGCCGAGCCGCAACGCGCCGAACAGCACCATCAGGATGCCGCTGAGGATCACGGTGGCGAGCAGATATTGCGCGCCATGCTGCACGACGAGCGCCACGATGACCACCGCCATCGACCCGGCCGCGCCGGAAATCATGCCCGGCCGCCCGCCGAACAGCGCGGTGAGCGTGCAGATGAAGAAGGCGCCGTAGAGGCCCATCAACGGATTGAGGTGGGCGACCAGCGCGAAGGCGATGCATTCGGGCACCAGCGCGAACGACGAGGTCAGACCGGCGAGCACATTGCTCCGGATGCCGGGAAGGTTGGCGAGCCAACTTCGAGTGGGACTAGCGGTGTTCATCTTCAACGATACGGGAAGCGGGCGCAGAAACGGCGTGGCGATGCACGCGGCCCGACATGGGATGGCTGCCTCGGCCTGAGACGACGATGGCCGGGCAAGCGTGCGAAAGGCGCGGATTTTACAGCAGTGCGGCCCTTGCGGCCGTGAAGGCGGGCGACGCCTGGTGAGAGGCGGGCAAGCCCGCCGCCTGAAACGCCACGCGGCCGCTGAGACGGCCGCGCGGCAATGAGCGTATTCGCTCAGATCATCAGACGTGAAATCTTGGTGCCTTCGAGCGACACGCCCGCCATCAAGCCCGCGTTGGTGAGCACGAAAGCTTCGACCGGGCTGGTGGCGGTGGAGGTGTCGACCGCGCCGTTCGCGCCCACGTTCAGCACGGCGACCGTGGCATCCGCGCCTGCGGCCCAGCCCTGGCTGCCGAGGAATTTATCGAGCGCTTCCTGCGTCATGAACAGGAAGATCAGCGCCTTCGACTGCGCGCCGATCTGCAAGCCGAACGAGCCCGCCACCGTGCTGTAGTAGCCGGCCGTGCGGCCGCCCACGCGCAACGCGCCTTCGCCGTACTGGCCGCCGACCCAGAAGCCCGCCGAGATGACGGAGGGAAACACCAGCACGCCGCGCGCCTTGGCGACGAGTTCACGCGAGCCATTGACGTTCGTATAGAGGCGCGAAAGCGTGGAGTCGACACCCGCATTGATCGTGTCGCGCTTGCTCGCATTCACCGCCGACGACGAACTGGACGATGGCGAGGTGGTGGTGCAGCCGGCGAGGCCAAGGCCGGCGGTGGCGAGAGCCGCGCTGGTGGTCATGATGAATTGTCGTCTGCGCATGATTGTTCTCCGGGTGCGTTCGTGTTCGTTATAGGAAGTTCGGCGTTGCTGTCCGCGCTAGGCCGCGCGCGAGCGCGCCGGGCCAAACGTGTGACGCGTTAACCGGGCAGCAGTTCCCGTGCCCGGCGCGCGGCATGACCTCGCGGCATGCGCTCAACGCCCCGCGCGGCGGCGAAAACCCCACCATCCGGCGAGCGCGGTGAAGCTCACCACCATCAGCACCATGACCCAGAAGCCGTGCCGGTTTTCCGCGAGCGGAATGCCGCCGACGTTCATGCCGAACAGCCCGGCAATGATGTTGATCGGCAACGCGAGCACCGTCACGAGCGTCAGCGTGAAGAGCGTGCGATTGCTTTGCTCGGTGAGCCGCGCGGCGATCTCTTCCTGCAGCAGCTTGATGCGCTCGGCAAGACCGGACAGGTCGCCGAGCACCAGCGAGAATTCTTCCGTCGAGTCTCGCAGACTCTGCACGTCCCGCTGCGAGAGCCAGATGGGCGGCCTCACCAGCAGCCGGAAGATCGAACCGGGCTCGGGCGCCAGCAGTCGTTGCAGGCGCACGAGCACGCGCCGCATCGCGCCCAGGTCGCGACGGTTGTCGAAGGTTCTGCGGGAGAGAAACTGATCCTCGAGCCGGTCCACCTCGGTACTGCTTCGGCGCACGATCGTGACGAGCAGATCGGCCTGGTCGCGCAACAGGTGAATCAGCAATTCGGCCGGCGTTTCGAAGATTTCGCCTTCGCGCACCGATGCGCGCAGGCGGTCGACGGAACGCAGTTGCTTCAGCCGCGCCGTGATCATGATCCGCTCATGGGTGTAAACCCATAGCGTGGCGATGTCGGACGGCGTTTGCTCGAAATCGAACATCACGTCGTTGACCACGGCGAGCAACGCGCCATGTTGATGTTCGATCCGCGTCGAGTGCGAGCCTTCGCGCAATGCCTCGAAAAAGGTCTCGGGCAGGTCGAGATGCGCGCGCATCCACTTTTCGCTGGACACGTGCGCGAGATTGAAATGCAGCCAGAGAAATTGGCCGTCGCCCCTGGACGGTTGCGGCACGGGTTGATTCCTGTCGTCGTCAGCGACGCCGGCGTGCTCGCGCGCATTGTCGGCGAGCCATTGGGCGGCGCCGTCCGTGTCGATCGATACGCCGGGCTCGCCCGCTGAAAAACGGAAGCCGCACACGAGGCCCGAGCGATCCGCACCATAAGTGACAGGCGCAACATTCAGGTTCATAAGCCGTTCGAGAAGAGCGTTCCACAGCCGCGCATTCTGACACATCATATTGAGCTGGTGTCCGCCGCACGGGCCTCGAGAGGATGGCGGCGGACACGCCGGTGTCACGATCGCGGTGTAGGGCGCTCGTCCCTTCGGCCTTTGCCTTTAGCGCACGGCTGGCTGAATGTTCTGGTTGTGACGGAACAGGTTGTGCGGATCGTAGCGGCCTTTCACGGCGACGAGGCGCTCGTAGTTCGGGCCATACGCATCGGCCACCCGGCCGCCTTCTTCCTGCGTCATGAAGTTGACGTAGACGCTGCCCAACGCGAACGGCGCGGCGGCGTCGAAGAACGCGCGCGCCCAGCCGATGCAGCGCTCGTCATCGCTTGCGTCGTCCCAACGGCCATGCACGTTCATCGCATACTGCGTGTCGCGGCTCGAGTAGGCGGTGGCCTCGACCGGCACGCGGCTGGTCTGCGCGCCGATCTGACCGAAAAAGATCTCGCATTGCGGCGACGGCAACGTGTCGATCGCAGCGAGCAGCGCATCGATCAACCCGTCTTCTATGACGCCGATATTGTGCGACTTCCAGTAATTGCGCGCGCCCGGCGTGAGCAGTGGATCGAACGCCTGTTGCCACATCGCGTAGGGCATTGGTCCCAGATGTTCGCCGACGGGTGTGCCGAAGCCTCGCACGAACTCGACGGCGAGCGGTCCGTTGTCGACCGGGCCGGAGTAGCACATGGCGAATACGATCACCGGCTTGCCGTGCGCTTCGGGCGGCAGAAACGGTAGCGGCGGCGCGAGCCGCAGCACCGCCCATACGCTCAGATCCTCGGGCATGTCGGCCGCCGCCGCGCGGTATTGAGCGAGGGCGTCCCTCGCCTGATCGAGCGGCAGCACGACGAGGCCGCCGTATACCAGCGGGCCGACCGGATGCAGCGCGAATTCGAAGAGCGTGACGACGCCGAAATTGCCGCCGCCGCCGCGAATCGCCCAGAACAGATCTTCGTGCGAATCGGCGCTTGCGTGGAGCAGCTCGCCGTCGGCGGTGACGATGTCCGCGGATAGCAGATTGTCCACCGTCATGCCGTATTTGCGGCTGAGCCAGCCGAAGCCGCCGCCGAGCGTCAAGCCCGCCACGCCCGTGGTCGAGTTGATGCCGAGCGGCGTGGCGAGGCCGAACGCCTGCGCCTCATGATCGAAGTCGGCGAGCGTCGCGCCCGGTTCGACGTAGGCGCGTCGCGCCGCCGGATCGATACGCACGGATTTCATCGGCGACAGGTCGATCACCAGGCCGTCGTCGCACAACGCGCTGCCGGCGATGTTGTGGCCGCCGCCGCGCATCGCGAGCGGCAGGTCGTTGTCGCGCGCGAAGGCGACGCCGCGGCGCACGTCCGCGACGCCCGCGCAACGCAGGATCATCGCGGGGCGTTTGTCGATCATTGCATTCCAGATGCTGCGGGCTTCGTCGAAGCCCGCGTTGTCGGGCAGCAGCAGTTCGCCGCGCACGGCCGTTTTCAGTTCGTCGATGGCGCTACTGGACACCTGAGCCATGGCACACCTCGTGAGATAGTGGAAGACGCTCCCGGCGCACTATTCAGCCGATCAAATCAAAAACGAATATGCGTTGGGCAATTTGGTCTGTTTCAGTAAACGGGCCGGCATCCTTAAGTCAAACATAGGTTTACCCGCGCTTTGCGCCGCCGCTGTGCGAAGCTCATGCAGCAAGCGTCCGCGGGGCGCGCGGTCACTGCAGCGTGTACCGGTGGCGTGGATGATGGGAATGCTTCGGAAAAAAAGCGGCGAGGCGAACTCATCGGGCATGCCGCCTGGCAATGACGTGTCCGCGTTTTCATTGGCTCGGTGTTTCTCGTGCGTTGGCGAAGTCCAACGATAGATGGCGCGATAACAGTGTGGAACGCTCTGGTGTCGGCTGTCTGTGGGATTGCTCTCACTCGCGCTATCGCAATCCACCTGCTGTGTTCGGATAAGTACTTATCGAAGCGATCCGACTAGCCATAGCCCACTTATTTTCCTGTACGTGTCGGCACTCGCGGTGCGAGATCCGTTGCAGCGATTCGATTCATTCGGCGACGCAAAAGCCGGAAGTAAAGGTAATGGCTCGGATTGCGTATGCAGCAGAACGTATAGCGGAATCCGCGAATCCGGCAATTGACGATTGCCGACATTCCCATTGCGAAATTAATGGAAACGCCTCGGCGGTATCGCATTGCGTGGGCTAACGCACCGTCACTCGATGACGCTCCGCATAACTTTAGCCTCCATCAGGCCCTGATGCGTGCGTTAGCGGTTTTGTTCGCGCATCGCTAGTCGTTTCTCTCGGATCACCTCGAATCGGAACGGGATTTTCCGCGAGAAAGAAGATGCCGGATGCGATGCGTTCCGCTGTAACGCGAGGCAATGCCGACTGGGCTTTGAAGTTTCATTTTGCACAGTGAGCTGAGATTCACTCGTTATCCAGTCCGGTCTTTCGATAAAAAAATGGGGAGCATGAAATGAAAAAGCAAAACGGGGACGCGCGGGCGTTGGGGACGCGCAAGGCGGTATTGGCGGCTGCCGTGAGTCTGTATGCGGCGATGGCGGGCGCTGAAACTAATCCTGCATTATTTGCCGCACCGCCGGTCAGTCCGGCGGAGATGATCGTCGCGCAAGCATTGCCAATCGATTGCCCGATGTTCGACACGCCAGGTTGTAAGCAGGAAGCCGATAGCTTGTCGACGTCTGTCGGAATCGGCGTGGCTGCCGCCGCGGCTGAGGGTCCGGGTTCAGCGGAGGCCGGAGGGGCTCCGGGCAGTGATGGAAGTGGGACCGCGTCGGCAGGCTTGGGAGCGGGCGGCGCGCGAGGAGGCGCGAACTCGGGGGCGGCAGGAGTCGGTGCGGGGAGTCCGGGTAGTGGGGGGCAAGGAGGCGTGGCTGCGGGTGGTGGGGGCGGCGGTGGTGCGGGTGCGGGCGATGGGGGAACAGGAAGTGGTGGGGTTGGGGGTGGTGGGGTTGGGGGTGGTGGGACTGGGAGTGGTGG
>NZ_FRAB01000063.1:0-2636 GCF_900142195.1 Paraburkholderia terricola | reverse complement strand
AGTGGCGGGACTGGAAGTGGCGGGACTGGAAGTGGCGGGACTGGAAGTGGTGGCACTGGGAGTGGTGGGACTGGAAGTGGTGGGACTGGGAGTGGCGGGACTGGGAGTGGTGGCACTGGCAGTGGAGGAACAGGTAGCGGAGGGGATGGCGGCAGCGGTCATGGCGGCAGCGGTCATGGTGGTGGCGGTCATGGCGGCGGTGGCCAAGGTGGTGGCCAAGGCGGTGGTGGCCAAGGCGGCGGCGGTCATGGCGGTGGTGGTCATGGCGGCGGTGGCCAAGGTGGTGGTGGTCAAGGTGGTGGTGGCCAAGGCGGTGGTGGCCAAGGCGGCGGCGGTCATGGCGGCGGTGGCCAAGGTGGTGGTGGTCAAGGTGGCGGCGGTCATGGCGGTGGTGGTCATGGCGGTGGTAGTCATGGCGGGGGTGGCCAAGGTGGTGGTGGTCAAGGCGGCGGTGGCCAAGGTGGTGGAGGTCAAGGCGGTGGTGGTCAAGGCGGCGGCGGTCATGGCGGTGGTGGTCAAGGCGGCGGTGGCCAAGGTGGCGGTGGCCAAGGTGGTGGCGGTCATGGCGGTGGTGGCCAAGGCGGTGGTGGCCAAGGCGGTGGTGGCCAAGGCGGCGGAGGCCAAGGTGGTGGCGGTCAAGGCGGCGGCGGTCAAGGCGGCGGCGGTCAAGGCGGCGGTGGCCAAGGCGGCGGTGGCCAAGGCGGCGGTCATGGCAGCGCTGGCCAAGGCGGTGGCAGTCAAGGCGGTGGCAGTCAAGGTAGCGGTGGCCAAGGCGGTGGTGGCCAGGGCAGCAGCGGTCAAGGCGGCGGTGGTCACGCCGGTGGCCAAGGCGGCAGCGGTCAAGGCAACGGCGGTCAAGGCCAAGGCGGTGGCTTCGGCCGTGGCGGCGGCTTCGGCGGCGGCGTCGGCGGCGGTGGCCGCGGCCACTAACGCGGCGCCCGCAAAAATGCGGACAGGCTTCGGGCGGCCGGGCAACCGGCCTCCCGTTCCCACGTCGGGCCCAAGCGCACACCTGCCGGGCCGCTCACAGCAAACGAGCCGACAGCAACAAATCAGACACACGCACCACAACGCAGCGCCGGATCGAAGATCGCGCAAACGGTGTCGGGTTTTTGGGCCGCGTAATGACCACGCGGCTCGCGTTCATGCGTTTGCGCGCAGTACGAATGCGCCGGGCGTCGAGTTCCTGCAACAGCACTTCCGCATCGGCGTGATCGAGCAGCGGATTGCCGCTATCGTGATTGCGGAAGATCTCATGGAAAAGACCCCTCGACGCCTGCAATTGCCGCGCGCTTTTCTGCTGTGCGGGATGCTCCCGAAACACCCGCCCCGAACGCGCGCAATCGCGCGAAAGCGCCGCATCGAGAGTTCGGACGAGTCGACGCTGGTGGATGTCTTCTGGACCCGCGGACCCGGTACCCTGGCACTAACGCGCGCCACGGTGTCCGTGTTTAAATGCCGAGGCTTCGCTCGCCGCTCTCGAAAGCTGACAGTCAGAAGCGGGCGCATACGCAATGGTCCATTCATAACGGAGTTCGCGTTGAATAACAAACAGGCATCGTTGCCGCAAACGTCGTTGCGAATCGCGGCGGCCCAGGCTCAACCCGTTTCGGGCGACGTCACCGCCAACATCGCAAGAACGGTCGAACTGACCCGCCTCGCCGCCGATCACGGCGCGAAGCTGGTGGTATTCCCCGAGAAATTCCTGAGCGGATATGAGCCCGACCTGATTGCCGGCGATCCAACGAACTATGCATTCGATGCACACGATGCCCGGCTCGAACCGATTCGCAAGGTGTGCCGTCAGCGGGAGATTGCCGTCGTCGTCGGCGCGGCCACGCGCGGCGCGGACGGGCTTCGTATTTCCTCGCTGGTGTTCAACCGTCGCGGCGAGCAGATCGAGCCTTATCACAAGCAATACCTCTACCGTAGCGAGACGGAAATCTACCGGCCGGGCACGCACGGCGGCATGCTCGAACTCGACGGCTGGCGCCTCGCACTCGGCGTGTGCTACGACTCCGGCTTTCCGGAACATGCCCGGCTTGCCGCGCTCAACGGCGCGCACGCTTACCTGGTGAGCGCGCTCTTTAGCGTCAAGAGCGGTTATCACCAGTCACGCATCTGGTTTCCGGCGCGTGCCTTCGACAACACCGTGTACGTGCTCATGTCGAATCACGTCGGCACGACCGGCGGCTGGTCGACGTGCGGTTCGAGCGCGATCTGGAGCCCGTACGGCGATGTGCTGACCGAGGCGGGCCGCGAGCGCGACGAAGTCATCACCGCGCTACTCGATCCGGCCGTGCTGACCGACGTTCGTGCGCGCGAGACGGTACTGGCCGACTTCAACGCGCGAGGCGATGCGATGGCGGGCGACTACGTGGTGCAGAGCCTCGATTGATCGCGCCGACAGCTTGCGTCGATTACCGCGCCAACGCGCCAACGCGCCAACGCGCCAACGCGCCAACGAGCCCAACGAGCCCAACGAGCCCAACGAGCCCAACGAGCCCAACGAGCCCAACGAGCCCAACGAGCCCAACGAGCCCAACGCGCCCAACGCGCCCAACAAGCCCAACAAGCCCAACAAGCCCAACAAGCCCAACAAGCCCAACAAGCCCAACAAGCCCAACAAGCCCAAC
>NZ_FRAB01000047.1 GCF_900142195.1 Paraburkholderia terricola | reverse complement strand
CTGACAGCGCGGGTGCGCCCGCCGCTGCTTCCCAGTGCGCCGAATAGCGCGTCAAGTTCGGCCTGCACACTGGCGCACATGCCGGACATCATCAGCGCGGCCATGCGCGGCAAGGTCAGTGTGCGATTGCGGGTAAAGGCAGTGGGAGAACGACGCACGCGATCGGCGAGCGCCGGATCGAGCAGGAAATCGGAGAACTCAGCCAGAAGCCGCGAGGACGCTGGTATTTGAGTTCATATCGTTGATTTATCAGTGAGTTATGCGATGAAGTTTACAGGGGCAATGCCTCGTTTACAAGCTCTTTGAGGCTTAAGTTGAGAGCATTGCCCCGCACAGGGGCAACGCTAATAGACCACTAAGAACACAAGAAAAGGCCAAAACACCAACGCAAACAAGCCCCCAGCACGCAGTGCACCACCCACCTTAATCATTCCCCACCGTCTCCGACAACCGCTTAATCGTCGCGACTCTCGCGCCAATCACATCGATCCGGCCACGCTCATCGAGCAACGGCGTACTCGCATTGAGATGCACGGTCCACGCCTTCTGCGCCCGCGTCAGCGTCGATCGCGAATGCACCGGCATCTTCGACTGCAAGCGACGGTAATAACGGTTCAGATCGAACATCGCATGTTCGCACCGCGCATCCGCGCCGCACGCACGCGGACGGCGCGGCGGGTCGGCACCGGCGTTGATCCCCGCCACCGCACCGCGCAACGCGAGCGCCCGGTCACGCACCGGCTGCAACTGCATGTCGGCTTCGGCCAGCACATACCTCGTGCCGCGCGTCGTCGCGAATACCGCCGCGAGCAATTGCTTCTCGGCATCGCGTGACGCTTGCCAGCTTGCCTGGCTCTTTTCCCACTGCTTGCGCCGCGCCGGCGGCAAGCCTTGCTGAAGCTGCTGCCACGCGTTGTCCATCGCGGCTTTCCAGGCGATTCGAGCGGTGTCCATGCACTGCACCTGCCCCGCCGCGGACGACATGTCGCTGCGCGCGAGACAGGTACGCATCGACGCGTCGATCGGATCGGCCGCGGCCACTTCGGCGCGCGCCGCCGAGGACGCGGCGCCGAGCACGAGGCCGAGCGCGAACGCGACAACCAGCGCGCCGAACCCGCGCCGCCAGCCGTCGACGCTCCACAGGAACCTCATCGTCCGCATCGTCAGGCGCGCACGCAATCGACGAAGTACTCGATGCGCCCGTTGATCGTTTCGCCGACCAGCCCGTGGATGTCCGTGTGGAAACCGGGGAAGCGCTCGTTGAATTCACGCGCGAAACGCAGGTAGTTGACGATCGTCCGGTTGAAGCGCTCACCCGGGATCAGCAACGGAATGCCCGGCGGATACGGCGTCAGCAGAATCGACGTGACGCGGCCTTCGAGTTCGTCGATCGGTACCCGGTCGATCTCGCGGTGCGCGAGCTTGGCGAACGCGTCGGACGGCTTCATCGCCGGTTCCATGCTCGACAGATACATCTCGGTCGTCAGGCGCGCAATGTCGTTCGCGCGGTAGACGCTGTGAATCTGCTGGCACAGATCGCGCAGGCCGACCCGCTCGTACATCGGATGATGCGCGACGAACTCGGGCAACACGCGCCACAGCGGCTGGTTGTTGTCGTAGTCGTCCTTGAACTGCTGCAACTCGGTCACCATCGAGTTCCAGCGGCCCTTGGTGATGCCGATCGTGAACATGATGAAGAACGAATACAGCCCGGTCTTCTCGACGATGATGCCGTGCTCGGCCAGGTACTTCGTGACGATCGCGGCGGGAATGCCCGACTCGCCGAAGCCGCCGTCCATGTCGAGACCCGGCGTGACGATGGTCGCCTTGATCGGATCGAGCATGTTGAAGCCGTCGGCGAGCGGGCCGAAACCGTGCCACGGGTCGTTCGGGCGCAGCATCCAGTCCTCGCGCGAGCCGATGCCTTCCTCGGCGAACTGGTCAGGGCCCCACACCTTGAAGAACCAGTCGTCGCCGTATTCGGCGTCGACCTTGCTCATCGCGCGGCGGAAGTCGAGCGCTTCGGCAATCGATTCCTCGACAAGCGCGGTGCCGCCCGGCGCTTCCATCATCGCGGCGGCCACGTCGCACGACGCGATGATCGCGTACTGCGGGCTGGTGGACGTGTGCATCAGATACGCTTCGTTGAAGCGGTGCTTGTCGAAGCGGCTGTTCTTCGAATCCTGCACGACGATCTGCGACGCCTGCGAAATGCCGGCCAGCAGCTTGTGCGTGGAGTGCGTGGCGTACACCATCGCGCCGATGCGCGGGCGCCCCGCGCCGATCGCGTGCATGTCCTGATAGAACTCGTGGAATTCGGCGTGCGGCAGCCACGCTTCGTCGAAGTGCAGCGTGTCGAGCCATTCGCCCAACATTCCCTTGATCATCTCGACGTTGTAGATCACGCCGTCGTAGGTGCTCTGCGTGATGGTCAGGATGCGCGGCTTGAGATTGGGGTTTTTCGCCAGCGCTTCGCGCGCGAACGGATTCGCCTCGATCTTCTTGCGAATATTTTCCGGCTCGAATTCGCTGCGCGGAATCGGGCCGATGATGCCGAAATTGTTGCGCGTCGGCGTGAGGAACACCGGAATCGAACCGGTCATCGTGATCGCGTGCAGGATCGACTTGTGGCAGTTGCGGTCCACCAGCACGATGTCGCCGGGCGCCACCGTGCCGTGCCAGACGATCTTGTTCGAGGTCGACGTGCCGTTGGTCACGAAGAACACGTGGTCGGCGCTGAAAATGCGCGCGGCGTTGCGCTCGGACGCGGCGACCGGCCCGGTATGGTCGAGCAGTTGGCCGAGTTCGTCGACGGCATTGCACACGTCGGCGCGCAGCATGTTCTCGCCGAAGAACTGGTGGAACATCTGGCCGAGCGGGCTCTTGAGGAACGCGACGCCGCCCGAGTGACCGGGGCAGTGCCACGAGTACGAGCCTTCTTCCGCGTACTGCACCAGTTCCTTGAAGAACGGCGGCGCGAGCGAATCCAGATACACCTTGGTCTCGCGGATGATATGGCGCGCGACGAACTCCGGCGTGTCCTCGAACATGTGGATGAAGCCGTGCAACTCGCGCAGGATGTCGTTCGGCAAGTGGCGCGAGGTGCGCGTTTCGCCGTACAGGAAGATCGGAATGTCCGCGTTGCGGCGGCGCACTTCGGCCACGAACGCGCGCAATGCGACGATCGCGGCGGCCAGCTCCGGCGTCTCGCCTTCCACCACGACGTTATCGACGTAGGGCAGCAGCTCGTCGTCGTCGATCGAGAGGATAAAGCACGAGGCGCGGCTCGACTGCTGCGCGAACGACGTCAGATCGCCATAGCTCGTCAGCCCGAGCACTTCCGCGCCTTCTTTCTCGATTGCCTCGGCCAGAGCCCGGATGCCGGAACCCGAGATGTTCTCGGAGCGGAAATCTTCGTCGATGATGACGACGGGAAAACGAAACTTCATGGGCGATTCTCCAAAAAGAACGACCGCTGCATTCTGTCAATTGCAGCGGTCACCCCGTATAGCTGGTGGATCAGTGCGCTGCCGACGTTACGTCTTGGGCAACGTGACGCCGTGCTGACCTTGATATTTGCCGCCGCGATCCGCGTACGACGTTTCACAAATCTCGTCGCTTTCGAAAAACAGCACCTGGGCGACGCCTTCGTTCGCGTAGATTTTGGCAGGCAAAGGTGTCGTATTCGAGAATTCGAGCGTGACGTGTCCTTCCCATTCCGGCTCGAACGGCGTCACGTTGACGATGATCCCGCAGCGCGCATAGGTGGACTTGCCGAGGCACACGGTCAGCACGCTGCGCGGAATACGGAAATATTCGACGGTGCGGGCGAGCGCGAACGAATTCGGCGGGATGATGCAGACGTCGCCCTTGAAATCGACAAACGACTTCTCGTCGAAGTTCTTCGGATCGACGATGGTCGAATTGATGTTCGTGAAGATCTTGAATTCGTCGGCGCAGCGGATGTCGTAACCGTAGCTCGACGTGCCGTAGCTGACGATCTTCCGGCCGTCTTCGGAGACGCGGACCTGATCGGGCGCGAACGGCTCGATCATGTTGTGCGACGCGGCCATGCGCCGGATCCACTTGTCGGATTTGATGGTCATAGGTGAACGCTGCTCGACGTGAATGACAGGGTGACGGATAACGGCCCGGTTTCAACGGGTAACTTTCGCGGCGGGCAACTGGCGGGCTACCGCAGGCTTCAAGCGCCGCGCCGCCGCGCCATGCGGAGCCTGGCTGGATTCCCGGCTACGCGCCGTGGGCCAGGCGGCCCCAACGAAAGGCGCTCATTTTACGCGATCACGAAGACTGCCGCGGGTGCGCTGGAGAAACAATCCAACGCGTGATCAGACATGACCGGCCGCGCTTCGAAAGGCCGCCCGCAAGGAGATCGAACTCCCGCCGCTCACTGGCGAATCAAACCGCAGGCGAGCGCGGAGCCCGCGCCATGCTGCGGATACGCATAGGGGTCGGTCGCATCGTGATGCAGCAGCACCGCGCGCTGCAACACCGAGCGGATACCGTCGAGCGACACGTCCGGCGCGACGATGAAGCCGCTCGCCACGCCGTTCGCGTCCGCATGAATGTTGCCGAGATCGCCTTCGACCCGCGCGCCCGCTTTCAGACGCTCGGCGGCCGGCGAGAACACCTGGCCGGCGCTGGAGCCGTCGGCGGCGTTGCAGTCGCCGCGCTCGTGGACTTGCAGCGCATGGTCGCTATTGGGCGGCAAGCCGGCGAGATTGTAGGTGACCTGCACGCCGTCCGAGCGCTCGATGAACGTAACGAGGCCGCGCGCCTGGTTGCCCACGGTGGGCAGCAACTGCGCGTCGGCGCGCTTTTCCTGTGGTCTCAGGAACGCGCTACAGCCGCATAACAGCAGACTGCTGGCAGCCAGGACGATGAACGCATGCACCGCCTGCCCGTCGATTCGTTTTCCCATGCGATCCTCTTGCCGGCCTGGCGGCCGCCCCTGCGGCCGCCGAGCCGAACTTGTGAAGCCGACATGATACCGCGAGACCAGCCGCAAACCAGCGCAAATAGGCGCGGACAGGCGCCTCGCCCAAGCGCCTGGTCAGGTGTTCTGCACGACTATGTTGGGGAACTTCGACGTCATGTCGCGCGCCCGCTCGGCGATATGAACCGCGACCTTGCGTGCGATCGACCGGTAGATCTCCGCGATGCGTCCTTCGGGGTCCGCCACCACGGTCGGCCGGCCCGAGTCGGCCTGCTCGCGGATCGCGATGTCGAGCGGCAGACTGCCGAGCACCTCGACGCCATATTCCTTCGCCATTCGCTCGCCGCCGCCGGCGCCGAAAATGTGCTCTTCATGGCCGCAATTCGAGCAGATGTGCATGCCCATGTTCTCGACGATGCCGAGAATCGGAATGCCGACCTTTTCGAACATCTTGAGACCCTTCTTCGCGTCGAGGAGCGCGATGTCCTGCGGCGTCGTGACGATCACGGCGCCCGTCACCGGCACGCGTTGCGACAAGGTCAGCTGAATGTCGCCGGTGCCCGGCGGCATGTCGACGATCAGGTAGTCGAGATCCTGCCAGTTGGTCTGCCGCAGCAGTTGCTCGAGCGCCGACGTGGCCATCGGGCCGCGCCACACCATCGGGTTGTCCTGTTCGATCAGAAAGCCGATCGAATTGGCCTGCACGCCGTGGCCGGTCATCGGGTTCATCGACTTCTCGTCGGGCGACTCGGGGCGGCCGACGATGCCGAGCATCATGGGCAGCGACGGACCATAAATGTCCGCGTCGAGTATGCCGACCGACGCCCCTTCGCTCGCTAGCGCCAGCGCCAGGTTCACGGCGGTCGTGCTCTTGCCGACACCGCCCTTGCCCGACGCCACCGCGACGATGTTTTTCACGCTCGGCAAGAGTTTCACGCCGCGCTGCACGGTATGCGCCGCGATCTGCTGCGACACCTCGATGCGCGCGTTCGTTACGCCCGGCACGCCTCGCAGCGCGTCCGCGAACTGCGCGCGGACCGCTTCGAACTGGCGTCTCGCCGGATAGCCGAGCACCACCTCGAGGCTGACCGTGTCGCCTTCCACGGCGACGTTCTTGATGTTCCTGGCAGCGGCGTAGGGCCGGCCCGTGTTGGGGTCGGTGACGGCTGCGAGGGCAGCGTCGATCAAAGCCCGATCGATACTCATTGACACTCCGTGGGAACACTTGCGGCGCGGCGCGAATCGGGTCTGCGCGCGCGCCGGAATTTGAAAGAAATTGTTAGACAGCATTGCGAAAACCCGGCCTGCCGGGCACCCTTCCGGCAGGCGGAACGCCGAAGGGGTCGCATCGCTGCGTACACCAGCTAATATTGTAGTGGCTGGCGCCAAGCCGTGCCGCAAGACCCTGCTTCACTGTCGGACCGGGACTTAGAAAGCGTAGGATTTTCCGTATTGTCGAGCAGTCCGCTTTACTCGCGTCACGTTAGCCGAAATGGATTGATCGCTAACTGCCGCGTTACTCGCTTCACTCAAGAGGAATCAAAAATGAATGCAAAAATCATGACTCGCCTGGCTGTATTCGCCGTTGCCGGCTCCCTGCTGGCAGGCTGCGCAAGCCAACAGGGCACTAACACGGCCGTCGGCACGGGCGTGGGCGCCGGCACCGGCGCGGCGCTGGGCGCGATCTTCGGCGGCGGCAAGGGCGCGGCGATCGGCGCGGGCGTCGGCGCAGCGGTGGGCGGCATCACCGGCTACAACTGGCAAGCCATTCACAACAAGCTCTCCGGCGCCACCAAGGGCACCGGCACGCAGATCACCGAGCAGCCGGACGGCTCGCTCAAGCTGAACATTCCGAGCTCGGTCACGTTCGACACGAACAGCTACGCGGTCAAGCCGTCGTTCGCCCCGGTGCTGGATCAGCTTGCGCAGACCCTGCAGCAGAACCCGGAACTGATCGCTCAGGTGGTCGGCCACACGGATAGCACCGGCCAGCCGGCGTACAACCAGACGCTGTCGGTCAACCGCGCGCAAAGCGTGACGGGCTACCTGGGCCAACGTGGCGTCGCGCCGCAACGCCTGTCGGCACAAGGCATGGGCCCGAACCAGCCGATCGCCGACAACAACACCGAAGCTGGCCGCGCCGCGAACCGTCGCGTGGAAATCTATCTGCGCGCCACGGCGCAGCACGCCACGCAATGACGTCACGGCTCGAAAGAGGATGAGGAAGCGGGCGCCGGGCTTGCGCCGCGGGCGTCCGCGAACCGTAAAACCGAGCTGGGAGAAAACCTGCACGAGAACGTAAAAAATTTCGAACTCTGCTGAAAATCCGCTGTCTCTCTTTACGGTACGTGGCTGGCAATCGCCGCCGCGTCACCATTCTCCTCTTGTCGTTGTTGCTCCGGGGTTTAATAGCCCCGGTTTTTTTTGGGCACTCGGTATACACCGTCGCGCTTCTTCACGGCCCCTCCAGCCGATCCAGCCCGCGCCGCGCCGGGCGCCTGCCCTGCTAGAATCAACGTTTCGTCCCACCGCAGGCTCCCACCATCCTTATGTCAGCACCCGCAACCGATCTCTCCGCAGGCGCGCCGTCAGGCCGTCGCCAGGTTCTCGTCACGTCGGCCCTTCCGTATGCGAATGGGCAGATCCATATTGGCCATCTGGTCGAATATATCCAGACGGACATCTGGGTTCGGACGTTGCGAATGCACGGTCACGAGGTCTATTACGTGGGCGCCGACGACACGCACGGCACGCCGGTCATGCTGCGCGCGGAAAAGGAAGGACTCACGCCGAAACAGTTGATCGACCGCGTGTGGCAGGAGCACAAGCGCGATTTCGACAGCTTCGGGATTTCCTTCGACAATTACTACACGACCGATTCCGAAGAGAACCGCATTCTCAGCGAGAACGTCTATCTGGCGTTGAAAGAAGCCGGCCTGATCGACGCGCGCGATATCGAACAGGCCTACGACCCCGTCAAGGAAATGTTCCTGCCGGACCGCTTCATCAAGGGCGAGTGTCCGAAGTGCGGCGCGAAAGACCAATACGGCGACAGTTGCGAAGTGTGCGGTTCCACTTACCAGCCCACCGAACTGGTCAATCCCTATTCGGTGGTCTCCGGCGCCACGCCGATCCGCAAGACCTCGACGCACTATTTCTTCCGCCTGTCGGATCCGCGCTGCGAGAATTTCCTGCGCGCGTGGGTGGGCGGCCTGGCGCAGCCCGAAGCCACCAACAAGATGCGTGAATGGCTTGGCGACGCCGGCGAAGCCAAGCTCGCCGATTGGGACATCTCGCGCGACGCGCCGTATTTCGGCTTCGAGATTCCGGGCGCGCCGGGCAAGTATTTCTACGTGTGGCTGGATGCGCCGGTCGGCTATTACGCGAGCTTCAAGAACCTCGCTGAAAAACGCGGGCTGGATTTCGACGCGTGGGTCCGCCAGGGCTCGACCGCCGAGCAATACCATTTCATCGGCAAGGACATTCTGTATTTCCACACGCTGTTCTGGCCGGCCATGCTCGAGTTTTCGGGCCACCGCACGCCGACCAACGTGTTCGCGCACGGGTTCCTGACGGTGGACGGCGCGAAGATGTCGAAGTCGCGCGGCACCTTCATCACCGCGCAAAGCGTGATCGACACGGGCCTCAATCCGGAATGGCTGCGCTACTACTTCGCGGCCAAGCTGAACAGCACGATGGAAGACCTCGACCTGAACCTCGACGACTTCCAGGCGCGCGTGAACAGCGATCTGGTGGGCAAGTACGTGAACATCGCGAGCCGCGCCGCCGGCTTCCTGATCAAGCGTTTCGACGGCCGCGTGCGGGACAGCGCGATGCAGCATCCGCTGCTCGCCTCGCTGCGCGCCGCCGTGCCGCAGATCGCCGCGAACTACGAGGCGCGCGAGTACAACCGCGCGCTGCGTCAAACCATGGATCTGGCCGACGCGGTCAATGCCTACGTCGACACCGCCAAGCCGTGGGATCAGGCGAAAGACCCGGCAAACCCGGACGCGCTGCATGAAACCTGCAGCGTGAGCATCGAGGCTTTCCGTCTGCTATCGCTGGCGCTCAAGCCCGTGCTGCCGAAGCTGGCCGAAGCCGTCGAAGGCTTCCTCGGCATCGAGCCGCTGGTGTGGGCCGACGCCAACGTGCCGCTGTCCTCCGCGCGCCCCATCAACGCGTACAAGCATTTGATGACGCGCGTCGATCCGAAGCAGATCGAGGCGCTGCTGGCGGCCAATCGCGATTCGCTGCAAGCCACGCCGGAAGCGGCGCCGGCCGACGCGAAACACAAGTCGAAGGCGGCAAGGGCAACAGCGGCCGCCGCCGCCGTCGACAAAGACGAAGCGCCCGCCATCATCTCGATCGACGACTTCGCCAAGATCGATCTGCGCATCGCGAAAATCGTCGACTGCAAGGCGGTGGAAGGCTCGGACAAATTGCTGCAACTCACGCTCGACGTCGGCGAGGAGAACACCCGCAACGTGTTCTCGGGCATCAAGTCGGCGTATCAGCCGGAGCAGCTGGTCGGCAAGCTGACGGTGATGGTCGCGAATCTCGCGCCGCGCAAGATGAAGTTCGGCATGTCCGAGGGCATGGTGCTGGCGGCCTCGGCCACCGACGAGAAAGCCGAACCGGGCCTCTACGTGCTGGAGCCGGACAGCGGCGCAAAGCCGGGCATGCGCGTGAAATAAACGTGAAGTAAGCCCGAAGGAAGCGCGGCGCCCGGCTTCAAAGCCGGGAGGCACGAACAAAAAACGGCACGCCCTGCAAAGGCGTGCCGTTTTTTTATGCCGTGACGTGGCGTTGCCCGCCGCGCCGCTCTCGCGGCGATCCGGCCATCACCACCGGATCCGGTCGAAGCGCCGCGTATACAGCAGTTCGACGCCGTCGAAAGTGCCGCCGTAAGTCGCAACGGACCAGTAGCGCGTCAGATTGACCGTCGCCTTGATTGCATTGCTCGCCGACTGCAGCCCCTGCTCGTAGCCGAGCACGAGCCACTCGTTGATCGCCTTCGATACCATCACCACCTGCGGATCGGTCAGCCCGACCTCGCTTCGGCCGATGGAAAACTCGTCGAGCCCGAAGGTCTGCGCGATCCGCTTGCCGCTCGCGCTGCCGAGCAGCGCGAGCGCGGTGGTCATCGTGCTTTGCTGTCCGACGTTGTTGCCCTGGTCCGTGCCGTGGCCGAACAGCAGCCACGAAAGCTTTTCGTTATCCGGCACGTTCGGCTCCGACACCAGCTTCGCCACCGGGAACTGGACCGTGCCCGTGACCTGCACGCCCGCCTCGACCTGCTGATTGCGGCGCATCGCCAGAATATTGATGCCCGGATTCGCCACCGGACCGTTGAACGTGAAAAAGCCGTTCTCGATGTTGAGCTTGCGGCCGAACTGCGTATAGGTCGAGCCTGGCGTGACCCGCACATTGCCGACCGCGCGCAGCGGCAGATTCGGCGCGCTCATCGCCGTGATCGTGCCGGTCAGGCCCAGGTCCGCGCCTTGTCCGCGGAAACGGAAATCCTTGCCGAGGTCGATGTCGATATTGGCGCGCGGCGCGAACGGGCCGACCGGCTTGTTGGTGCCGGGCACCGGCTTCGGCCGCTCGCCCGCGACCGTGCCGTCCGGGCGCACCACCACCACGTCGTCGCCCAGTTTCGGCGCGGACTCTTCCGGCATGTCGAACAACGCATGGTCGACCGCGAATTTGCCGTTGATCGCCATGCCGCCCTGCGCGCCGGCGTTGGCCACGCTCGCGCTGCCCGACAGCGACAGATTCCGGTCCGGCGCCGCGAACAACTCGAGCTTGTCCGCGACGATGCTCGCGGTCAGGTCCGGCTCCGCGCCGTCCAGACGCACGCGCCCGGTCGCGCGCAGCGTGCCGCTCGCGCCATGAAACTCGACCTGCTGGAAATCGACCAGATTGTGCGAGAGCGCGATGCGCACCACGCCGTCCTTCAACTGCACGCCCTGGTCCACCAGCGTCGCGGACAAACCGTCGCCGATCAGCGACCCCGTCAGGTTCGGCTTGGCAACCGTGCCGCCGAGCGCGAGCTTGAGCGCGAGGTGGCCGTCGAGCAGATAACTCGGCCCGAACAGGCCGCCGGTGGTTTTGAGCGACGGCACGTTCGCATTCACGTTGCCGGTGAGCGGGCCCTCTTCGTTCACGGTGAGGAAACCGTCGCGCATCGCGAGCGTGGTGTGCGCGTCGGCATCGATCACGCCGATCCGGTTGGCCTGCGCATGCACGGTGGCATTGAGCCGGTTGCCGCCGGTGAAGTCGGCGCGCGCGCTGAGGTCGGTGATACCCAGCGAGGCGAGGCCGCGGCCGATTTCGACCGTGACGTCGCCGGCGCGGCGCTTTAACTGGATGTGGCCGCTAGCCGTGCTGCCCAGCGAGAAATCCCACTCGCCGTCGAACACGAGATCGGTCTTGACGACGGGCGGCGTGCCGGTGACCTCGCGCCGCAGATCCTGCAAACGCGCGAGCGAAATATCGGTCAAGCTGCCCGCCGACTGAATCTTGCCGTGGTCGAAGGCGAACGATTTCAGGCTCAGCACCGCGCCTTCGAGCGTGAGGCGGGTCGCGCCGAGGGTCAGGCGGCTCGGCCCGGCGCTCACCGCGAGCGGCGCTTCGAGATTCAGCGCCGGCGTGCCGCGGTTCTGCAAACGGGTCACGGTGCCGTCCCAGCGCGTGCCGTCGCGGGCTTCGGTCAGCTTGCCGTTGGCGGCGAGCGTGAGAGCGAGCGGACGGTCCTGCAGTTTGCCGGTGGCCGCGGCCTCGAGCGTGTGATTGGCGCGCGTGCCGGACAGACGCGCCGTGAGCGTGGCCAGGTCGACGCCGCCCGCGCTCACGTTGCGCGCGTCGGTGCTGAAGACCAGCGCGCCGTTCGCGCCGTCGCGCAGTTCCGCATGACCTTCCGCATGACCGACGCGGTTGCTGCTGAATACCACGCTGTCAGCCTTGTAGTTCAGCACGACATTCGGGTGCTCGAACGAGCCGGTGAGATCGCCGTCGGCCGCCACCAGGCCGGCGAGTCCGAAACCGAGGCGCGCCAGTTGCGGTGCGTCGACACGAAAACGCAGCCGGTCGCCGCGCGCGCCGAAGCTGCCTTGCAGGTCCACCTGGTTGCCCGCCACCGACAGATTCGCGCGACTCGGCAAGATCCGCGAGCCGGCGAGCTGGATCGTGCCGCCGCCGGTCAGCGGCAGGCCGTCGTAGACGCTCGGACCGAGCTTGAATTCGGCCTTGGTGGTGAAGACCGGAGCCAGCATGCCGGCCGCGGTGAGCGTGCCGTTCACGCGTGCCTCGATCTTGCGGACGGGCGGCGCGCCGCGTCGTGGCGGCGGTGTCTTGCGCTGAACGACTTCCGACTTCACCGTGGCCTTCGCGGTGTTTTTCGCCACGGCGGCGGCTTTGTCGCCTGGGGCCGCGCTTTTGGCGCCGGCCGTGCTGCCCGCTTCGGCCGCGGCCTGTTTGGCCTTGTCGGCCCTCGACGCCGGCGTCGCCCCGGTCACCGGCGTGCGCGATGGCATCTGCGATGTCAGCGTCAACGGATCGAAATCGGTCAGTTGCGCTTTCAGGTTGTAGCTGGAGTTCGCGTCGTGCTTGAGCGCGCCGGAGAGATCGATGCGGCCCTTGCCCGACGTGATGCGCACGTCGTTGAAGGCGACGCGGGCCGGATCGAATGTCAGCTTGCCTTGCGCGCGCAGCGCCGCTTTTGGATCGACGAGATCGAGCGTAAGGCTTTGCACGTCGTCGTTCAGACGGACCCCGATCGGGCCGGAAAGCTGCGTGGGCCGCACGGTTGCCTGCAGCGCGTTCAGGTCGAGCCCGGCGACCTGCAGATCGAATCGCCCGCGCTTGCCGGTCAGCGCGCCGCCGCCGGTCAGCGTGGCGTTCTTCACGAGCCGGACGTTCAGGTTCGAGATGCGCTGCGCCTCGGCGTCGAGGCGCACGTCGGCGTTGGCGTCGATCAGCGGCAGGAGGTTCTGGTCGATCGCGCCGGGTTTGGCGTTGACGATCGACATGTGGCCGGCCACGGCGAAACCGGCGGCGCTTTTTTGGGCGGCGTGGGGAGCGACGCGGCCGTTGCCGGCGCTCTCCGCACCGGAAGCTCCGCCGGCCTCAGCAGCGCTCGCCGCCATCGTCCCGCTCGCCGCGCCCGGAACCAGCTCGACCGCGCCCGCCCCGCCCGGCGCCTCTTCGTGCCCTACCGGCTGCAACTCCGCCCGCACCGCCAGATCCGCCAGCGGCGCGCCCGGCGCAAACGCCTGCGGATTGACGTGATCGAAGGTCAGCGTGGCGCGCTGCAAAGGCACCGCGCCGAACGGCGTGGCCTCGACCCGCGCATGACCGGCGAGCTTCATGCCGGTGGCGTCGAGTTCGGCGACCAGATTTTCCAGCGAGCCGCTCAGATGACCGTCCACCTGAACCGCTTCCTCGTTGACCTTGCCCGAATAGCCGATGTCGCCGGAAAGCGGAAACGGCCGCGCGCCATCGAGCCTGGCCGTCGCCGTCAAGGCGCCGAACGGCGTGTCGAGCCGCTCGATCGCGGCTTGATGATGACGCCCGTCGCTGCGGCCATGAAACGCGAAATGCGAGAACTCGGTCGTCGACCCGCCCTGGCGCAACAACAGCTTATCGACCCGGACGTCGCGCACTTCGAGTTGCAGCGGCAAGCGCAAGTCTTGCGGCAGCGTCAGCGGTTCGCTGCTCTTCGACGAAGCGCCGACCCGGGCGTCGATCGTGCCGACATGCAGATAGTCGATCGCGAAGCGCCAGGGCTCGCGCGTGAATCCCCAGCGGCCCGCGACGCGGTCGACCTGGATGTCGGTGCCGCTGCCGTCGAGGCTGCGCCAGCGTACTTGCCGCAGTTGCACGCCGTTCGCGAGCGCGCCGCTTTCGAGCGTGCCCGTGAGCTTGCCGCCCAGCAGCCTGACCGCCGCCTGCCACGCGTACGCGGTGCCGCGCTCGGTCGTCAGCGCGCCGTACAGCAGACCGAGCGCCAGCGCGAGCAGCAGCACCAACACCGCGACCGTCCACGCGAGCGTTTTCAGCAGCAGCCGGCCGAGGCGACGCCTCGGCGGCGGCGCGTCGGCAGGCGGCGGTTGTGCGGGCGGCTCTCCTGGCGGAGGCGCGCCGGGCGGCTGCGCGGAAGATTGAGCGGAAACGTCCGTCGTCATGCGTGGATCATGTAGAAGCAGGTGTCCATCAGAAGGCGATGCCGAGCGTCAGATACGGCCGCACGCTCTGGTTGCGGATGCCGTAAGCGACGTCCACGTTCACCGGACCGACCGGGCTGCGCCAGCGCGCGCCGATGCCGACGCCGGGATAAAAAACTTTTTCGCCCCAGGTATCCGTCGCGGTGCCGATGTCGAAGAACGCGGCGGCGCCCCAATCGTGAGTAAACCAGTGCTGATATTCGGCCGTCGCCGTCACGAGATACTTGGTGGGCAGCACCGAACCGGCGACGCTATTACCGATGCTCTGGTAGCCATAGCCGCGCACCGAATTCGAACCCCCGGCGCGAAACAGCAGCGAAGCCGGAATGCCGCTCGAACTGCCGCTCGTGAACACACCGCCGAGTTCGGCGCGCAGCAGCACGATGTCTTCCTTGCCGATCGGCAGATACTGCTGACCGCGCGCGTAGCCGCGGATGAACGTCTGGTCGGTCAGCACGCCCTTGACCGCGAAACCCGCCTCGACGTGAAGCAGGTTGCCTGAACGCGGAAACAACGGGTCGTCGGTATGGCGGCGGGTCCAGGACCATGACGGCACCAGTGCGCGGCTGGTGGTCGGCGCAATCGCATTCTGGTCGAGACGGTCCTGATAGAAGAGGATCGAGTAGTTGTAGTCGATGAACTGCGAGGTGCGGGCGCGCTGCACGCCGGCGCGGATACTGTAGATGCGCGTGTCGGAAACGTCGGTGGTGGTGTAGGACGCCAGCACGCTGTTGGTCCACGCGCGCCGCCCCGGCGGCATCGCCAACTGGATTTGTCCGTATTGCTGGTTCTGGTCGACGCGGCCCTCGATCGTGAACGGCCACGCCTTGCCGAAGGTGTCGAGATATGAGTACGCGCCCTGGATCAGCGGGCCGTTGTCCGTCGAATAGCCGACACCGCCACGCACGCTGTTGTACGGGTACTCCGACACCTTGACGTGCATCGGCGTCTCGAGCGGTTTGGCCGGGTCGCTGTCCACGTCGATCGCGACGCTCGCGTAATACGGCGTGTTCTGCAACTGCCGCTGCAATTCGGCGACGCGCTGCACGTCGTAGATGTCGCCGACCGAAATCGGATTCACGTTGTCGACGATCTGCTCGGGATAGCGCCGCGTGCCGGATACGTCGAGTTTGCCCATCGTGAAGGTCGGCCCGCTTTCATACGTGACCGACAACGTCGCCTCGTGCGTGCGCGGATCGACGCGCGCCTCGGAATGGTAGATCTTCGCGCCGAGATAGCGGCGCGCCTGCAAGGCCTTGAGCGCCGCGTTCTTGGCGTCGTCCCAGCCGCCCTGCGAGAACGGATCGCCCTCGTGCAACGAGAACGCGAAGCGCGCGGTATTTTCCTGCGCCGGGTCCTCGGTCAGCACCGCGCCGCGAAACGAGATCGAAATCGAACTGATGGTGGTGAGCGGGCCGGGATCGACACTGACCGTGACGCGCTTTTTATCGTCGACGGTTCGCACGTCGGTGCGTACCACCGGCGTGAAATAACCCTGCGTGGACGCCAGGTCGCGCACCTGCTGGGGCGTGGCGGTAATCAGAAACTGGAACTGGTCGTCGCTGATGTCGGGCCGTTTGGCGAACCGCGCGATATCCAGATGCTCCTCGAGCAGCTTGCCCAGCGAACGCGGCGTGGCTTCGATTTCGACCTTGTAGCTGGCGGCCGCGCGCCGCGCCGCGTGGGCGTCGGTCACGGCCAGCATCGACATGACGATGCCGAATGCCAGCCACGCGCGCAGCCAGCGCCGGATGGACGCCATGTGCCCGCGCCCGAGGCCGGTCTCGCCGCGCCGCGGATGCGGCTTTTCGATCGCACATCCCGCCAAACAATCCTCCGGACGTGGTTGATGAATTCTGTCGCTCAGGCGCGCCGCGGCGGCCGAAGCTCGCTATTTGACCACATCGGCGACGTCGCGCAATCGGTTCACAAGCGTTCGCCCGACGCCGCAGCGCATGGGCGCTCAGCGCATGCGCATTGCGTGATGCCGTCGGCCCAACGCCGCGCGCGCCGATCGGCTCGCGGAATGCACGCCAAATACCGTGTCATGCGTCAGACGCCGCCGTATCGGCGATGCCCGCCTTTGACGCGCCCCGCGCCGCGCGGGTTCCAGGAATTCTTGCATACCGCCCTCTCGCGCGGCCGCCGTTTTTCGTCCGCGCGCGGCGCATGCGGTAAAATTATGGAATAGCTGCGGCGCCGCTCCCCTCTTACTGCCAGGCCGCCGCCATTTCCCACACCACGGACGTCGAGCCATGTATCAATCGGACATCACCCAGTTCCTGAACCAGCTCAAGCAACAGAAGCCCAGCCTCGAGGCCGAACAACGCCGCGGCCGCGCGCTGCTGTGGGACAAACAGCCGATCGACCTGGAAGAACGCGCCGAGCAGAAAGCCTCGCGCGTCGAACAGACGCCTTACTCGTACTATCAAAACTTCTAAGCGCGTGAGTCACGCCGACGAGGCACACGGCGCACGGCCGGCCGCCGGCGACGCCGCGCTTGCCGCGCCCACCACCGACTCGACGCCGGACACCGTCGACGGCATCGCCTTCGCTCGCCTGTACGGCGAGCCGCTCTTCAAGCTGCCCACCGACCTGTACATTCCGCCGGACGCGCTCGAGGTGTTTCTCGAAACGTTCGAAGGACCGCTGGATCTGTTGCTGTACCTGATCCGCAAGCAGAACTTCAACGTGCTCGACATTCCGATGGCGGACGTCACGGTGCAGTACCTGGGCTACGTCGAGCAGTTGCGCCAGACCAATCTCGAACTCGCGTCGGAATATCTGCTGATGGCCGCGATGCTGATCGAGATCAAGTCGCGCATGCTGCTGCCGGTGAAGAAGGCGGACAGCGGCGAGGAAGCCGAGGACCCCCGCGCGGAACTGGTGCGCCGCCTGCTGGAATACGAGCAGATGAAGCTCGCCGCGCAGCGCATCGACCAGTTGCCGCAGCTCGGGCGCGACTTCCTGCGCGCCGAGGTCTATATCGAGCAAAGCATCACGCCGCGCTTTCCGGACGTGAACAGCGAAGACCTGCGCGCCGCGTGGGCCGACGTGATCAAGCGCGCCAAGCTGGTTCAGCATCACAAGATTTCGCGCGAGGAATTGTCGGTGCGCGAGCATATGAGCTCGATCCTGCGGCAATTGCAGAACGCGCGCTTCATGGAGTTCGCCGACCTGTTCGACACGAGCAAGGGCGTGCCGGTGGTGGTCGTGAATTTCATTGCCGTGCTCGAACTGTGCCGCGAGTCGCTCGTCGAAATCACTCAGGCCGAGCCGTTCGCGCCGATCTATGTGCGCCTTGCCTATCTGCCGGCATGAAGCCGCGAGCCATGCGCCGATCCGTGCACCACGCGCGGCCCGCATGCCTCGTTCCGGTGCGCCAGCGGCGCAAATCCACTACAATCCCGCGCTCCGAACCTTTCATCACCAGTGAGGCGGCGGGCCGCGCGAAAAGCTGATTTTTCGCACCAACCCAGTCTCGCGTCGCGCCAGGAATTTCCAGTCCGATCATGAAAGTCATCAGCTCGATCCATGAATTGCGCGACCAGTTGCGCGGCCAGAATCGCACCGCCTTCGTGCCGACCATGGGCAATCTGCACGAAGGCCATCTGTCGCTGATGCGTCTCGCGCGTCAGCACGGCGATCCGGTGGTGGCGAGCATCTTCGTCAACCGGCTGCAGTTCGGCCCGAACGAGGACTTCGACAAATACCCGCGCACGCTCGAAGCCGATATCGAGAAGCTGCAAAAGGAAAACGTCTACGTGCTGTTCGCGCCGACGGAAAAAGACCTCTATCCGGAGCCGCAGGAGTACCGCGTGCATCCGCCGCACGATCTGGGCGACATTCTCGAAGGTGAATTCCGCCCCGGCTTCTTCCAGGGCGTGTGCACGGTGGTGATGAAACTGATGTCGTGCGTGCAGCCGCGCGTCGCCGTGTTCGGCAAGAAGGATTACCAGCAGTTGATGATCGTGCGCAGCATGTGCCATCAGTTCGCGCTGCCCACCGACATCATCGCCGCCGAAACCGTGCGTGACGCCGACGGCCTCGCGCTCAGCTCGCGCAACCGCTTTTTGCAGGCCGCCGAGCGCGCCGAGGCGCCGAGGCTGGCCGCCGAACTCAATCGTGTGCGCGACGCGGTGCTGTCCGGCGAGCGCGACTTCGCCAAGCTCGAACAGGCGGCGATGACGGCGTTGGCCGCGCGCGGCTGGCAGCCCGATTACGTCGCGGTGCGCAAGCGCTCGAATCTGCTCCCGCCGGGACCGCAAGACGCCAACGCCGAACTGGTGGTGCTGGCCGCCGCCAAGCTCGGCACGACTCGCCTCATCGACAACCTCGAAATCTGAAATCGTCTTACGTCGCGTAGAAACGGACAGGAAGCCACAAGGGATTGGTCATGCAACGCAACATGCTGAAGTCGAAGATCCACCGCGTCGCGGTCACGCATTGCGAACTGCACTACGAAGGCTCGTGCGCGATCGACGAGGATTTGCTGGAAGCGGCGAACATCGTCGAAAACGAACGCATCGACATCTGGAACATCAACAACGGCGAGCGTTTCTCGACCTACGCGATCAAGGGCGAACGCGGCAGCGGCATGATTTCGCTGAACGGTTCGGCCGCACGGCGCGCGCAGCTCGGCGATCTGGTGATCATCGCGGCGTTCGCGGTGGTCGATGAAGCGGAACTGAAGGCGGGCTGGAAGCCGGACCTGGTGTTCGTCGACGAGCACAACAAGATCAAGGGCAGCCGCGATCACGTGCCGACGCAAAACTGGACTTGAGGCCGTAGTTCACTCGCGCCGCTTCTCAACGCCACGCAGCCACATGCAGCGGGCGGCCACGCCGCCTGCTCTTTGCCCTCAAGCCCTCTTGCCCGTCTTGCTGGTCCATTCGAGGATCGGCTGCCACTGCTCCAGATCCTTCTCCACGCGGCTTTTGGCGACGTCCCACAAGGTCAGGCCGTGCGCGGCCAGTTGCACGTAATTCTGCGTGTCGCGCAGATAACCCAGCACCGGCAGCTTCAAACCTTCTACAAAGCGGTGCAACTGCTCCGCCGAGCGCGTGCGCGCATCGACCCGCATGCCGACCACGCCGATCTCGATCGCGCCTCTCCTGACCGCCTTTTCCTTCGCCAGCCGCTCAAGAAATTCTTGCGTGGCGAGAATATCGAACATCGACGGCTGCAGCGGCACGATTACCTTGTCGGCCAGATCGAGCGCGATACCCAGCCGATTGCCATGCAAGCCGGCCGGCGTGTCGACGACCGCGTGCTCCAATCCTCGCGGCGGCTTGGCCGGAGTCTCGGGGTCGACTTCCCAGGTTTCGATGGCCGGCAGCGTGTCGGGCCGCAGCGACAGCCAGGCGTGCGCGGACTGCTGCTTGTCCAGATCGGCCAGCGCGACCCATTCGCCGGACGCCGCGAAATAGCCGGCCAGATTGGTCGACAACGTGCTTTTACCCACGCCGCCCTTCGGATTCGCCACCACGATCACCGTCATGAATTCTCCCGGAAAGAAGGCTGGACACTGCCAGCCGGTTTGCCGCGCTGTTTGCTCTGACTTGCGCCGATGAGCCCCGATCCTGACCGGATTCAGGTTCACCCGCCGATCCAGCCGTTGATAATATCGACAAATGCAGCGGGGCCGAAGCCCTGCAACGGCTAATTGATCACTCCGGCAGCGCCGATTTTCCTTCGAGGACCGAATTTCATGAGCAAACTTCGCCCTGAATACACCGTGGAGCGTCTGCACGAACGCCAGGAGGGCAGGCTGCCGGGCTTGCTGGGCGTGCATGTGCTGTCGCTGGAGCAAGGCACGTTGACCGCGGAGTTGACCGTGCGCGACGAATTGCTCGCGCCGAACGGCTTTTTGCATGCCGCCACGGTGATCGGCCTCGCCGACACCGCTTGCGGCTATGCCTGCCTCGCGCATCTGCCGCCGACCGCGCGCAACTTCACGACCATCGAGCTGAAAAGCAATTTTCTTGGGACGACCACCGAAGGCACGATCCGCGCGGTCGCCAAGGGTGTGCATCTGGGGCGCAGCACACAGGTGTGGGACGCCACGGTCACGGATCCCGACGGCAAGACGATGGCGCTGTTTCGCTGCACGCAGATCGTGCTGTACTGATCGGCGGATAGGGGCGGCGCGGCAAGGCGCCATTGGAAAAAGCACGCGGCCTCACGGCGCGTGCTTTTTGTTGTCTCGCGGTTCAGGGCGCGGGCGCGTTGGAGGCGCCGATCAAAACCACCGTCACCCAAAGCATCAAGCAGCCGCCATGCGCCCCGCCTTCTGCCCACCCAGCGCCAGCACGCCGCCACCGAGCAGCGACTGCACCACCAAGGTCACCGCCCAGAACGCCGGATACTCCCATCCGCCGTGCGGCGACGCGAAACCCCATCCGTTATGCAGATGCTGCGACGTCGCGCCGAGCATGAACGGCAGCAGCACCAGCGCGACCCAGCGGACCTGCACGCCGAGCAGCAGCGCAATGCCGCCGATCAGTTCGACGAACGCCGTCACGTAGCCGAGCCATCCTGGCAGGCCGAGCGACACGAAGAACTGCGCCGTGCCGGGCAGCGTGAAAACGAAGATCTTTTGCAGGCTGTGCGCGAGATAAAGCACGCCCAGGGCGAGCCGGAGGAGGAAAGCGGCCAGGTCGGCGGAGCGATTCGGGTTCATGAGGGATCCTTGAAAGAGAAGCGGCCGGCGACCGGCCGCTAACACGAGGACTGTATTCGAACCGGATGCAGCGAAAAACCGCCACTCAGGCTTTGATTATTTCCCGTGAAGATCTAATCGCCGACGCTCACCCGAGTCCAAATCACCCGATCGCCGCAAAGAGCTTCGAAAGATCAAGATGCTCGGCGAGCGTATCCGCCAGCCGATCCAGCGACGCCTCCCGCAGCGCCGGATAGTCGATCGCCGCGGCATCGCTCAAACCGGCCCACGCAAGCAGCGCGGCGCATGCGGCGGGCGTGTCGAACAGACCGTGCACGTAGGTGGCGAGAATCTGGCCATCGGCGGAAAACGCGCCGTCGGAGTGCGCCTCTTGCATCCCATGCGCCGTGTCCCGTTGCACCGGTTGCACCGATTGCACCGACCGCAGCGCCGGCGTCTCCAGCGCCGGGCCTTGCGTCTCGCCCATGTGAATCTCATAGCCGGCCACCGCCGGCGAGCCGGGCAACGCGAGGCGCCCGGTCACGTTCTTCAGCGTCTTCTCGCGCGTGAGCACCGTCGAGTAATCGAGCCAGCCGAGGCCCGCGAAGGTGCCCGGCGGGCCTTCCACGCCATGCGGATCGGCCACTTCGCGCCCGAGCATCTGCATGCCGCCGCAAATCCCGATCACCCGGCCGCCGTAGCGCAGATGCCTTTGCAGCACGGCATCCCAGCCTTGCGCGCGCAGAAACGCCAGATCGCCCGGCACGTTCTTCGAGCCGGGCAAGATGATCAGATCGGCGGACGGCGGCGGCGTGCCGCTGCGCACATAATGAAAATCGACTTGGGGGTGCGCGCGCAACGCATCGAAATCGGTGTGGTTGCTGATGTGCGGCAGCACCGGCACGACCACGCGCAGCATGCGCCCCGCGTCGCTGTTCGCGGCGCGCAATTCGGGCGGCAGCATGTCTTCCGCGTCGAGCGTGAGTCCGTGCAGATAGGGCACGACGCCGAGCACCGGCTTGCCGGTCTTCGCCTCGAGCCACTCGAGCCCCGGCTTCAGCAGACCGACGTCGCCGCGAAAACGGTTGATGATGAAGCCGCGCACCCGCGCCTGCTCGCTTGCCGACAGACACGCGAGCGTCCCGGTCAGATGCGCGAACACGCCGCCGCGGTCGATGTCGGCCACCAGCACGACGGGGCAATCGACGGCTTCCGCGAAACCCATGTTGGCGATGTCGCGTTCGCGCAGATTGATCTCGGCGGGACTGCCCGCGCCTTCGACGAAAATCGTGTCGTACGCCGCCTGCAGACGCGCATACGATGCCAGCACGGCTTCAAACGCGATGGGCTTGTAGTCGTGATACGCGCGCGCATCGAGATTCATGCGCGCCTTGCCGTGGATGATCACCTGCGCGCCGCGGTCGCTCGTCGGCTTGAGCAGCACCGGGTTCAGATCGGTGTGCGCGGCGATGCCGGCGGCTACCGCCTGCAGGGCTTGGGCGCGGCCGATCTCGCCGCCGTCGACCGTCACCGCGCTGTTGAGCGCCATGTTCTGCGGCTTGAACGGCGCGACCCGCACCCCGGCGCGGCGCGCGAGCCGGCACAATCCGGCGACCAGCGTGCTCTTGCCCGCATCGGAGGTGGTGCCCTGAATCATCAGCGTGCCGCGCGGCACGGGTGCGGCGTCATGCGGGGTCGGAGTGGTGGTCACGTGAATGTCGGGCTCGGCGGTGAAGAACACATGAAGCGGCAACTTCGCAGCAACGCGGCGGCGAACAACGGCGCGATAGCCGGCGACGCATCGGCCCACGCGGCCACGAGGCAACGCGCGCTTGAACGCGGCATTATCCCATCGCGCCGGTACAATCACGCGATGACTTCCCGCGACCTCACCTTCGTTCTCGGCGGCGCCCGTTCGGGCAAGAGCGTGCACGCCGAACGGCTTGCGAGCGACAGCGCCCTGCCCGTCACGTACATCGCCACCGCGCGTGTGTCCGGCGACGCCGAATTCAGCGCGCGCATCGCGCATCATCGCGAGCGGCGTCCGGCGCATTGGCGGTTGCACGAAGCGAGCGTCGATCTCGCTGGCGCGGTTGCGCAACTCGACGCGCCCGGCCACTGCATTCTGATCGACTGCCTGACGCTGTGGCTCGCCAACCTGCTGTGTCCGCCCGAAGGCGACGGCCTGCCCGTCGACCGTTATCAGGCGCATTTCGCCGCGTTCGAAACGGCGCTCTTCAACGCAAGAGGCAAGCTCATCGTGGTCAGCAATGAAATCGGCCTCGGCGTGGTGCCGCTCGGCGCGGCCACGCGCCTCTATGTCGACGAACTCGGGCGGCTCAATCAGCGCGTCGCCGCGTTGAGCCGCCACGTCACGATGATGGTCGCGGGCTTGCCGCTCGCGCTGAAAACAGCCGGCGGCGCGTGATGCTGTCGCTGCCTCTCATCGTCACGCTGACGGCTGCGGGCGTCGTCGTCGACCGCTGGTTCGGCGAGCCGCGCACCGCGCATCCGCTGGTGGTTTTCGGCAAATGGGCGATGCGGCTCGAAGCGCGCTATAACCGCGGCCGGCGCTTGCGGCTCAAGGGACTGCTCGCGTGGTCGCTGGCGGTCATGCCGCCCGTGTTGATCGCCTGGTGGCTCGTCGCGGCGCTGCCGTTTTTCGCGGCCTGCGCGGTGCATGTCGTGCTGTTGTGGTTCGCGCTCGGCGCACGCAGCCTGCACGATCACATCGCGCCGATTGCGCAGGCTCTCACGCAACGCGATCTCGCGCAGGCGCGCTTGCTGACTTCACGCATCGTGTCGCGCGACACCAGTCAGGCCGACGAAGCCGCGCTCTCGCGCGCCGCCGTCGAATCGGCGCTCGAAAACGGCAACGACGCGATCTTCGGCGCGCTCTTCTGGTTCGCCATCGCGGGCGGTCCGGGCGCGCTCGCGTTTCGTCTCGCCAACACGCTCGATGCGATGTGGGGTTATCGCACGCCGCGCTATTTGCGCTTCGGCTGGGCGGCCGCGCGCCTCGACGACGTGCTCAACTGGATTCCCGCGCGGCTGACCGCGGCGAGCTACGCGCTGCTGGGCGACACGCGCACCGCATGGCGCTGCTGGCGCGAGCAGGCTGCGCGCTGGGACAGCCCGAACGCCGGACCGGTCATGGCCTCGGGCGCGGGCAGCCTGAACGTGTTGATCGGCGGGCCGGCGGTCTATCACGGCGTGCTCGAGGACAGGCCGACGCTCGGCTTCGGACATCCGGCGAAAGCCGCTCACATCGTGGCGGCATTGATGCTGGTCGAACGCACGCTCGTCCTCTGGCTGGCGGTGCTGATCGTGCTGGCGTTGCTGAGCGTGCCGTTTCATGGCTGATCGAATGCCTGATTCAATCACCGCCGGCGGCGTTGCCATCCATGCCGTGGTTCACGGCGGCAATCTGCACGAAGCGGCGCAACGGTATGGCATTCCGTACGCGCAGTGGCTCGACCTGTCCACGGGCATCAATCCGCACGGCTATCCGGTGCCGCCCGTTCCCGCCGATGCCTGGCGCCGTCTCCCCGACGAAGGCGACGGCTTCGCCGCCTGCGCCGCGCGCTATTACGGCGCGCCGGACGCGGAACATGTGCTGCCCGTTGCCGGAAGCCAGGCGGCGATTCGCGCGCTGCCCTCGCTGCTGCCACGCGCACGCGTCGGCATCGCGGCGCTCACGTACAGCGAATACGCGCCCGCTTTCGAGCGGGCCGGCCATGAGGTCATGCCGCTCGACGCGTCCCGCGAAACCTTGCCCGACGCGCTCACGCATGTCGCCATCGTGAATCCGAACAATCCCACCGCCGAGCATCTGAGCGCCGGCAAGCTGTTGCACTGGCATGCGCAATTGGGCGCGCGCGGCGGCACGTTGCTCGTCGACGAAGCGTTCGCCGATACGATGCCCTCGCAATCGCTCGCGGCCAGCACGAATCGCGACGGCTTGATCGTGCTGCGCTCGCCGGGCAAATTCTTCGGCCTCGCCGGCGTGCGTGCGGGTTTCGTGCTCGCCGCGCCCGCGTTGCTCGATGCGTTGCGCCGCACGCTCGGTGCGTGGACGGTCAGCGGTCCGGCGCGTCACGCCGTCAAAGCCGCGTTCGACGACGAGACGTGGCAACGCGAGATGCGCGCGCGGCTCGATGCCGAAAGCGCGCGCCTCGTGAAACTGCTGCATGCGCAAGGTCTGAATACCTGCGGCACGCCACTCTTCGCATGGACCGACGATGCACGCGCCGCCGCCTTGCACGAAGCGTTGGCCCGGCGCGGCGTGTGGACGCGGCTGTTCACGCCGTCGGGCAGCGTGCGTGTCGGCCTGCCCGCGAACGAACCGGAATGGACGCGCTTCGACGAGAGCTTGCGCGAAGCGGTTCGAGAGATCGATTCCGCATGACAGCGGATCAAAGCCAACGATGCGAATAACAGGAACCGTTGTCCGATTCACCCGCCTCGCGCGACCAACGCGCCGCCACTCGATGACCCGCTTCGCCCTCACCGTCTTCTTCTGCGTTGCCACGCTGCACGCCCACGCCGCGATCACCGTCACCGACGACACCGGCGCCGGCGTCACCCTTGCCGCTCCCGCGCAACGGGTAATCAGCCTGGCGCCGCACGTCACCGAGTTGCTGTATGCCGCGGGCGGCGGCGCGAAACTGGTCGGCGCCGTCTCCTACAGCGACTATCCGCCTGAAGCGAAGCAAGTGCCGCGCGTCGGCGACAACAAGGCGCTCGACCTGGAACGCATCGTCGCGTTGAAGCCCGATTTGATCGTCGTGTGGCGGCATGGCAATGCGCAGCGTCAACTGGATCGGCTGCGCGAGATGCACGTGCCGTTGTACTTCAGCGAGCCGCATCATCTCGACGACATTGCCGTGTCGCTGACCAGGCTCGGGCAATTGCTGGGCACCTCAACCACTGCGGATAAAGCGGCGGCCGAATACCGCCGGGACATCGCGAGATTGCGCGCGCAATATGCGAGCCGGCCGCCCGTCAGCGTGTTCTATCAGGTGTGGGATCAACCGTTGATGACGCTCAACGGCGAGCACATGGTCAGCGACGTGATCGCGCTATGCGGAGGCCGCAACGTATTCGCCAAGCTCGAACCGCTGGTGCCGACCGTCTCGACCGAAGCGGTGCTGGCCGCGAACCCGGAAGCGATCGTCACGGCCGCGCCCGGCGCGACCAGACCGGACACCACGTTGCCGCAGCTCGGCGCATGGCGCGCCTGGCCGAGCCTGAGCGCGGTGGCGAACAACAACCTGTTCGCCATCGACGGCGATCTGATCAACCGGCCGGCGCCGCGTATCGCTCAGGGCGCAAGGCAACTGTGCGAAGACCTCGAAGTGGCGCGCTCACGCCGGAAATGACATCAACGTAACGCGGTCTCGGCGCGCTTGAACGGCCAGTGTTCGAACTCGGATAGCCGAAGCCTGTAACGCGCGACATTGCCGGGATAAAGGTGATCGAGATCGGACTGGATCGCGTCGACAAACGACGACAGGTCGCCCGCGCTCACCCGCTCGCGCGCGAGTGTTTCAATCTCGCTCCGCGAGCCCGCGAGGCCGCCGCGAATCACCTCCTGCACCACCTGTATCAACGCATTGCGGTACTTGAGCCGAAATGCGTCCGGCTCGCCGATCGATTGGCGAATCGCCAGATAGCGCTGGCACGAACGCTCGTAGGCCCACATGAAAACGTCGCGCAACAGATCGACGCGATTGGTTTCGTAGACGCCGAGCGTGCCCTCGATATACGCCTTCCGCGGAACGTCCACGAACGATAGCGGACACAGATTCTCGCGAATCAACGGGATGTTCGCGGCCAAACGCGAGACCCGCTTGTTGACGTCCTCGAACGGTTGCAGGTACGGCAGGTGCACCATGCTGAAAAAAGCCTGTTCGAAGGGATCGTCGATTTGCGCGGCCTTGTTCAGCAGCGCCTCGAAGCATTCCGCGATCTGCTTCGGCACGGCGAGCGGAAAAAACACGGTGCCGCTGATCTCCACTTCGCGCACGCGCAAGCGACCGCTCGCGAACGGGTCCGACATCAGGTTGTCGGAGAGGATCGCGTGAAGGTTCAGGACGGTGAAAGGGTTGAAGCCCACCTCGTCGGCGCTCTCAACGATCATTTCGATCGCGGCCTTGTGGTTCAGGATCATCTGCGTTTCCTGCGCGTCCTTGCCCTCCGCGATCTGCCCTTGCTCGATCAACCGCACCGTGTCGAGCCGCGTGTAGGTATTGCCCTCCAGCCGCGACGACGCCCACGATAAATCGATCAGAAGCCGGCCCATGATGTCGCGCGCATAAATGCCCGCCGGCCGCGCATCCGCCGACGTGCGCCCCCACTCGTGAAGCCGCTCGCGCTGTGACTGCGACAGATAAGCGTCCTGATTCGGACGATAGCGCTCCAGGAATGCGCGGTTGTAGCCGACCGGCCGCCGTTCGTGGAGCGGCCGGTTCACCTCCGCGCGCACTTCGAGGCCGTCGCTCGAGACCGGCACGTAAGCCTCGCTCGCGGTGCTTGCGCTGCCGGTGGGCTGCGCCGGAAGAACGGCGTCGCTGGCAGCGGGCACTCGCGTGTAGACGAGCGCCCGTCCCGCGCCTTCCGAGCCGATGCGGCCGGCTTCGAGCAGCCCGTCGAGCCGGCGTTGCAGCGTGCGCCGGGGCATGGTTCGCCCGCGTGCGGCAACGGCCGCGGCGAGCGCGCGCACGCCTTGGCCCTCAGCGCTTGCGGCGATGAGCTGCTCGATCAGATCCAGTTCCTGTTTGATGCCATTGCTGTTCATGCGCGCCACCGTGGAGTCAAAGTGGCGCGATTAGCACGAAATAGCGCCACCTTTCCAAGAATTATGGCACGGAACACGGATTTCGTGCCAGATCCAATGGCATAAAGTGGCACGAAACGCGATATCGTGACAAATTTCCCAGAAAAGTGGCACGCAAATCAAAACGAGGTGGCGCGATTTGAATGCGGCGTTGGCACGGACTAATCGTTGCTCGAATCCGCTCACGCATTCCACCGCACCAACGACCACTGCCGCGCCTCGTCATCGCGGCGCAGCCAGACAATCCCGGTCATATCGAGCGACCACCGCAGACAGCGCTCCAACGGCACGTCCAGCACCAGCGACGCGATGGCCCGCATGACGCCCGCATGCGTGACCACGTAAGCCGGCGTCAGCTCGCGCGTTTGCGCGAACGCGTCGAACCACGCGCGCACCCGCGCGACGAATTGCGTCACGCTTTCGCCACCGTGCGCCCGCGCGTGCTCGAAGTTGGCCGCCCAGTCGTCGAGCAACTCGCGATCGATCGCATCCCAACGCCGCTCTTCCCAGTCGCCGAAGTTCATCTCCTTCAGACGATCGTCGTGACTGAGCGCGCAGCCGAAATCGTTCGACATCGCCGCCGCGAGCGCCGAGCAGCGCGTCGACGGACTCGACATCAACACGCGCGGCGCCGGCACCTGCAACGCGGCGAGCCGCAACGCGAGCGCCGCCGACGACACGTCGGCATCCTCGACGAGCGCGACGTCGCTTTGGCCGTAACAGACGCCGGCATCGACCACGACGGCGGGGTGACGAATCAGGACGATATCCATGCGAGCCCCATGAGATAGATGCTCAATTCGAAGACCTGCTGCGCGAAGCCGAGGCAATCGCCGGTATAGCCGCCGAGTCGTCTCACGAAATAACGGCCCATTGCGAAGCGCAGCGCCACCAGGACGAGCAGCGTCACGGCCGCGAAACGCCAATCCGCTGAAGCAGGTCCATTCGACCACAGCAACCACGGCAAGCCGAATAGCGCCGCGCAAAGCAACGCGGGCGCGGAAAGGCGCTGCGCGACCGGTTTGGCCTTGCCTTCGGCGCGCACGTAGTCGAGCGTGGCCAGATAGCTGATCGCGAATGCGCGGCTCGCCGCGTGCGCGCCGATCATCAGGCCCGCGGCGCGCATCGGCGGCAACGCGGCAAGCGTTTGCCACTTCAGCGCCAGGGCGATCACGAGCGCGATCGCGCCAAACGCGCCAATGCGCGAATCGTGCATGATGCGCAGCACGTTCTCGCGCGTATAGGCGCCACCGAACGCATCGACGCAATCGGCGAGACCGTCTTCGTGAAACGCGCCGGTGACCAGCAGCGACGCGGCCATCGACAACAGCACCGCGACCCCCGCTGGAAACACACGCAGCGCCGCGAGATAGACCAGCGCGCTCGATCCGCCGACCAACAAACCGACGAGCGGAAAATAACGCGCCGCCGCATGCAGATAGTGCGGCTCATAACCGACCCAGCGCGGCACGGGCACGCGCGTGAAATAACCGAGCGCGGTGAAGAAATAGCGCAGTTCGGCGAGCGGATTCATGGGTGGGCCGGAGGCAGGTTTCGAGACGATGGATCACGCATCGCGATTCGCGACGCCGGCCGATTCGAAGCTCGCCATCTCGTTGACGAACGCCGCCGCCGCGCGCAGCAGCGGCACCGCGAGCGCCGCGCCGGTGCCTTCGCCGAGGCGCATATCCAGCGACAACAACGGCTGCGCGCCGAAATGATCGAGCATGCGCCGATGCCCCGCCTCGTTCGACGCATGCGCGAACACGCAGTACTCGCGCACGTTCGGCGCGAACGCATCGGCGACCAGCAGGGCCGAACTGGCGATGAAGCCGTCGACCAGAATCGTCATGCGCGCTTGCGCCGCCGCGAGATATGCGCCCGCCATCATCGCAATCTCGAAGCCGCCGAAGGTCGCGAGCACGTCGAGCGGATCGGAGGAAACGGCGTGACGGGCGAGCGCCGACGCGAGCACGTCGCGCTTTTTCGCGAGCCCCGCGTCGTCGAGACCGGTGCCGCGGCCGACGCATTCCTCGATCGGCACGTTGCACAAACGGCTCATCAGACAGGCGGCCGACGAGGTGTTCGCAATGCCCATCTCGCCGAACCCGATCACGTTGCTGCCGAGCGCCGCGTGATGCCGCACGCGCGCCGCGCCCGCCTGCATCGCGGCCAGCGCCTCGTCGCGGGTCATCGCGGGTTCACGCGCGAAGTTGCGCGTGCCGGCCGCGACCGGAATGTCGACAAGACCTTCCGACGACGGCAACGGTGTCGCAATGCCGGCGTTGACCACTTCGAGCTCGATGCCGGCAACGCGGCTCAATGCGTTGATCGCCGCGCCGCCAGCCAGGAAGTTCGCGACCATCTGCGCGGTCACCGCTTGCGGATAGGGGCTCACGCCTTCATCGGCAATGCCGTGGTCGCCGGCGAATACGATCAGCGCCGGGCGCTCGACGGTGGGATGCGTCGTGCGCTGAATCAGGCCCATCTGGCGCGCGAGCGCCTCGAGCCGTCCAAGACTGCCCGGCGGCTTGGTCTTGGTGTCGATGATGTGTTGCAGGTCGTCGCGCAGCGTTTGATCGAGCGGTTCGACTTCGAATAATCCCGACGAGCGTGGCGAGGAAGTCATAAGGTTTTTTAAAAGGAAGGTTTTGACAAAGCGCTCAGCGCGGCGCGGGAATCAGCGCCTCGTGTTCGCCGTCGCGAATCAGGATCAATGGATAGCCGAATGCGCGGCTCGTCAGCGCGGGGGTCAGCACGTCGTGCACCGGTCCGGCGTAAGCGCCGCCGTCACCGTCGAGCAATAGCGCATGGGTCGCGAAGCGGCGCGCGAGGTTCAGATCGTGACAGGAAAACAGCACTGTACGCCCAGGCTCATGCGCCCACACGCCCAGCGCTTCGAGACAATCGATCTGGTGGTGCAGATCGAGATGCGACAGCGGTTCGTCGAGCAGCAGCAACGGCGCGTCCTGACATAACACCGCGGCGAGCGCCACGCGTTGACGCTCGCCGCCCGAGAGCGACAACACGTCGCGCGTGGCGAATGCGGCGAGGCCCAGCAATTCCAGCGCGGCATGCGCGGCGTCGCGATCGGCCTCGCGCTCCCAGCCCCAGCCCGTCAGATGCGGGAAGCGATTCAGCATCACGATGTCGAGCACGCTCGCACTGAACGCGTCCGCTGCGCTCTGCGGCATCAGCGCGCGGCGTTGCGCGAGCGGCAGCGGTTGCCAGTCGGCCAGGCGCACGCCGTCGAGTTCGACCTGACCCGCCGACGGTTGCAACAGACCCGCGAGCGTGGCGAGCAGCGTCGTCTTGCCCGCGCCGTTCGGGCCGGCGACACACCAGAGTTCGCCTTCGTAGAACGTATGCGTGAACGCTTCGAGCAAGGTGCGCGTGCCGGCACGCAAGGTCAGACGTTGCGCGCTGAGCGCGGCGTGGGAGGCGTCGTGTGCTTTCATCATCGGCGCCTGTGCAGCAGCATCCACAGAAACACCGGCACGCCGATGATCGAGGTGATCACGCCGACCGGCAACTGCGCCGGCGCTATCGCGGTGCGCGCGATCAGATCGGCGCCCATCACCGCGACGCCCCCGCCGAGCGCCGCGGCGGGCAGCAGCATGCGCTGATCGTTGCCGAACGCGAGCCGCAGCATATGCGGCACCACGAGGCCGACAAAGCCGATCGTGCCCGCGGTGGTCACTGCCGCGGCCGCCGCCAGCGACGCCACCAGGTACACGCGCAAGCGCAGCGGCACCACGGCGACGCCCAACGCTTGCGCGGCGGCATCGCCGCGCAACAGGACATTGAGCCGCGGCGCGGCGGGCACGATCGCAAGCAGCGCGACGGCGAGCACGGCGAGCGCCGTCCACGGCATCGCCCCGCCGTTGAGATCGCCGGTCAGCCAGAACAGCATGCCGCGCAAGCGATTGTCGGGCGCGAGGTTCAGCAGCAACGTGATGAGCGCGCCCCAGCCCGCCGCAGTCACCGCGCCGGTCAGCAGCAAACGCGGCGACGTATCCTGCGGCTCGCCGCGCCACAGCTCGCGGCGCGCGAGGCCGAGCACCAGCAGGATCGACACGAACGCGCCGGCGAATGCGCTGGCGTCGACGATCCACCACGCCACACCCGCGATCATCGCGACGAGGGCGAACGTCGCCGCGCCGCCTGACACGCCTAACACGTAGGGTTCGGCCAGCGGATTGCGCAACAGCACTTGCAGCAGCGCGCCGGCCAACGCGAGCAACGCGCCGCATGCGAAGCCCGCCAATGCGCGCGGCAAACGCAGCGTGCGAACGATCTCGGCGGTCAGATCGGCGGACCCGCCAGGCGCCGTGGACGAGGGCATCAGCGCCGCCAACACGCGGCCGGGCGCAAGCGCCACGCTGCCCAGTGCGAGCGACGCCATCAACACGACGAGCGCGACCACCGCGAGCGCGAGCCAGATCGCGGCGGCACGCTTCGCGTTCATGACGCGAAGCGTGCTCGTGGTTGGGGTGGTCGAACTCGAACCGCGGTTCATCGGCGCGTGCTCATGCAGGAACGTTCGTCACTGCTGCTGCCAGCCAACCGTGACATACGCACCGCGCCTGGGCGAGTTATACGAGTAGGCCGTTTCATAGTCCTTGTTCAACAGGTTGTGGATTCGCGCGGCCACGTACCACGCTTTCGTGATGTTGTAGCGCGCCGACAGATTTACCACGCCGTAGCCGCCCAGCTTGCCGCTGCTATCCTCGCGCGCGCCGCTCACGATCCACTCGCCGCCCACGCGCCAGCCGGCGATGCTGCGATTCACCGCGAGCGATCCGAAACGCCGCGCGCGCCGCAGAAGGTCGGCATCTTTGTCGAGGTCGACGGGATTTTGCAGCGTCAACGACGCACGCACGTCCGTCTTGCCGACATGGCCGCTCCACGATCCTTCGAGTCCCTGCACTTTCGCATGCCCAACGTTCTCGGCCAGATAGATGCCGGGCGTCACCTGCTGATAATCGATCAGATTCGAATAGCGCGTCTGGAACGCGCTCAGGCGCATCACGCCGAGCGCGTTCGATGCGTACTGCAACGCGGCCTCGATCGAATGACTGCGCTCCGGCTGAATCGACGCGTTGCCGCTGTACGGATAGTACAGATCGTCGAAGCTCGGCGCGCGAAACGAATCCGAATAGCTTGCAGTCGCCTTCCAATGGCCGGTGATGTCGAAACCGTAGCCGAGATAGTAACTGTTCGCTCCGCCGAAATCGGAATACTGGTCGCGCCGCACATCGGCCTGAATCTGGTTGCGCCCAAAGCGCCCCGTATAGCCGACGAAACCCGAATCCACATGACGATCCGGCGCCGCGAACGTATCCGAGTCGAGGCTTTGATCGAGATGCTCATAGCCCACCTGCAACTTCTGCTGCGCGGCGAACGCGAAATCGTTCTGCCACGTGTACTGGCGATTGTCGGTATCGAAGCGGCCGTTATAGATGCCGTTGGTTTTCGACACGCTGCGGTCGTCGCCTTCGGAGACGATGAAGTGGGTGGTCCACCAATCGGTCAGCTTGCCGTTCGCGAACACCGACATCTGACGCACCTTGCTATACAGATTGTTTGAATCGGTCGGCACGCCATACGCGTTGTCGTAACTGTTGTTGCCGTTCGACTGGAAATACGTGACGCCCGCGTTCCATTGGTCGTTGAACTTGTGACGCAGCGAAGCCGAAATGCTTTCGTTCAGATAGCCGTTTGCGTTCGGATTGGCTTGCGGCGCCTCGCGCGGATTCAGCGACGAGAAGCCGTCGTCCTTCGAACGGGCAAGCGACAGGTTGAAGGTGGTGGCGCCGTCCTTATCCAATGCGCCGTTCACGCCGGCCTGCTGCGTCTGCGTGTGATAGCTGCCGTAGCCCACCGAAAAGTTGAAACGCGGAGGATGGTCGCCGCCGTCTTTCGTGAACACCTGCACCACCCCGCCGATCGCGCCCGAACCGTATAGCGCGGACACGTTGCCGTTCACCACTTCAACGCGATCGATCTGGTCGAGCGGGATCTGTGCGAGCTGCGATGTACCGAGGCTCACCGAGTCGACCCGCACGCCGTCGATCAGCACCAGCGATTGCGTCGACGACGCGCCACGCAAAAACAGACTCGTGGTCGAACCAGGGCCACCTGTACGCGAGATTTGCGCGCCGGGGGCGAGTTGCAGCAGGCCGGGCAAGTCGGTCGCGGTGCTGTCGGCGATGTCCTGCTGATCGAACAGCGCCGTCGGCGGAATCGCGTCGGCGAGCGCTTGCGGGCCACGCCCCGCCGTGACGACCACCGGCGACAACACAGTGGGCGATGAACCTGCAGCCGCGGCAGCCGCGGACGAGGTGGAAGAAGACGCACCGGACGAGGTGGAAACAGCAGCGGCCTGAGCGTGCACGACGAGCGGCACGCCCGCAAAAACGAGCAACGCCGCGCGAGCGATGGGGGACAGCATGGGATGACATTCCTGTGGGTAACGTGCGCGGCCCGCTTCCCCGCAGGCCGATGCGTAACGAGGCGCCCGCGCTTTTCAACGTTTTCGCGGACGTTCCTCTCCCTCTGGCCGGTATCCGGGCTGGCGACACATCGATCCCGCCTTCCCACGCGTGACGCGCAGTGGCACACTCGCACGTTCAGCTTCGAACACGCGATCAGGACCGACCTGCATGATGAATGCGGTCGCTTACCGTTGCGGGGGCAGCGCAGGTTCGCGCGTTCTGGCGAACGACGCGCCCTGCTTCCCGTTTAACTGCGCGCACTGTGAAAGCGCGCGCGGGCACCAGAGTGCGGCCAGTTTAGGAGCGGCCCCGGAGCCCGTCAAGAATCGTTGATCGTTGCGCGATCTGTTCGGTTAAGTGCGGGTTATTGTCCGATGCGCGAGTACTTTTTCATCATATGGTCGATCAATGCCTGCATAAAGCGAGGTTGTTACGTCTCGAAACGAGACAAATGTCGGAACCCGCGATATTCCGCGCTAAAATGCGATGTCTTTAGAGGACGCAGCACATGCTCACCGAACTCGAAACACTTTCACAGAACATCGGCAAGCTGATCGCGATCAGCCAGCGCCACAACGAAGCGCGCCTCGCGCTCGAAGAGCAGCTCGCCCAATCACGCGCCGAAGTCGAAGCCACGCGCACGGAACTTGCAATGCTTCGCGAGGAACGCGATGCGCTGCAAGCGGAACGCGACGCACTGTCGGCCAAGATCGACGACGCCCAGGTGCGGCTGAATGCGATTCTCGAGAAACTGCCGCGGGCACGCGCGCACAATGAGCCGGACAACCAGCTCGATCTGCTCGAGCCCGCCCAGCATCAAGCCGAAACCGGGAGCGACGTGACCCGCCACGGAGAAAACGCATGACCACGAAGCAGATCGAAGTGTCGATTCTCGGCGTGCCCTATCGTCTCGCCTGCTCGGCTGAAACAGAAGGCGCACTGCTTGAAGCGGTCGCGCGTGTCGACGCCGAAATGTCGAAGATCCGCAATAACAGCAACGTGCGCGGCACGGATCGCATTGCCGTCATGGCTGCGCTGTCGCTGGCATCGGAACTGCTTAAGCTGCAAAGCAGCGTGCGGCACGGAGAAGCATTTCCCGCTGAGGAAATCCGGCGTACAATGCATCAAATGAACGAGCAACTGGGTACTGTGATCGAGCAGTACAGCATGCAATAATTATCTAGTGGCCGGTCGCGAGATTGGCTGCTGATTCAAGCGAAGTGCATGAGCGGTAGTCAACAAGACTCGGCAAACGTTTGAATTCCATCGTTTTAGTTTCATCGGTTTAGCTTCCCTGCCTGGTTCGCCAAGGTCATATATTCCTTGAACCAATGCCATGTGCACGGTTGCGGAAATTTGTAGCACGGGCGTGCGCGTCACTCTGTCTGATGTACCCGAAGTGTTGCTAACTGCGACCAATTCTGAACCCCCGGTTCAGGATGCCGGCCTAGCGGCTAAGGCGGGGACCTTATTTGGAACGGCATCGGACTTCGGTTCGGTGCCGTTTTTCTTTGGGCCTCGATTTTCTTCCGCATCTTCAAACCCCTTAACGTTCCAATTCGATTCATGCGCTACTGGCTAATGAAGTCCGAACCGGACGAAGCAAGCATCGACCATCTCGCCCACGCACCGCACCGCACGCTGCCGTGGACCGGCGTGCGCAACTATCAGGCGCGCAATTTCATGCGCGACATGATGCAGGTCGGCGACGGCGTGCTGTTCTATCACTCGAGTTGTCCCGAGCCGGGCATTGCGGGGCTCGCCGAGGTATCGTCCACTGCTTATCCGGACCCCACCCAGTTCGACACGAAGAGTCCCTACTACGACCCGAAGTCGTCGCAGGAAACGCCGCGCTGGATGCTCGTCGACGTCGTGTTCAAGAAGAAGATCCCGCTGATTCCGCTTGCCGCATTGCGCGAGCACGAAGAATTGAAGGACATGCGCGTGCTCGCCAAAGGCAACCGCCTGTCGATCACGCCGGTGACCGAAGCCGAATGGCGCTTCATCACCCAACGACTCATTTGACATTGCACGCGCACGCGGCACGTTACGGCCCGATCCATGCGCCGAACTGCGCGCGGCAAGGATCGAGCCTGTCAGGCAACGTCAAATTAGGGAACCAAGCTCAGGTTACAAGCGCCTAACGGACTCGCAAACGCTGGACCGCAAACGCCGTGCCATTGGCTCATGCCGATGGCGTCGCCAATGCGCGGCGTTCGCTCCGATCGTGCATCACCTGTTCAGGCAAGGAGTCCAACAATGAAGAAAAACACCGCACGTGCAATCGCGCTCGCTCTCGCATGCATCGCTCCCACCGCGCTCGCGCTCACGCCGGCCGTGGCTCGCGCGCAGAACGCGCCGCAGTATCAGCCGGCGGGCGTGCTGTCGCTAAACGCACAGGCCAGCGCGGACGTGCCGCAAGACGTGGTCGACATCACGCTGTTCTACGAGCAGGAAGCGAAGGATCCGTCGGCGCTCACGTCGACGTTGAATCAACGCGCCGACTCGGCGCTGCAAAAAGCCAAGGGCGTGAACGAGGTGACGGCGCGCACGGGTTCGTTCTCGATCTATCCGTCCACCGATCGTGACGGGCGCATTTCCGCATGGCGCGGCCGCACGGAGGTCGTGCTCAAGTCGCGCGACTTCGCCGCGGCTTCGAAGCTCGCGGGCCAATTGGCATCGATCATGCAAGTCGGCAACGTGCAGTTCTCGCTGTCGCCCGAAGCGCAGCGCGCCGCGGAACAGAAGCTCACCGGCGAGGCCATCAAGTCGTTCCGCGAGCAGGCCGCTTCGTCGGCGCAAGCATTCGGCTACGGCGGTTATTCGATTCGCGAGGTCAACGTCGGGCACAACGGCGTCATTCCGCGCCCCATGATGATGATGAGCGCGCGCGCCATGAGCGCCGACGCCAAGGTCTCGGCGCCCATGCCGATCGAAGGCGGCACGTCGACCGTGACGGTCAACGTATCGGGTTCGGTGCAAATGAAGTAACGCGTTTTGCGCTGAATCTCACGCACCGCTGTTAAAAAGCCACGGCATGCCGTGGCTTTTTAATTGACTACGAAGACAACAGATAGCGCGGCGCTCAGTTCGCGCCCGCCGCCACCGCCGGTTCGCGTCGCGCCCGGCGATAAGACCACACCAGCATCGCGATGCCCGCGACGATCATCGGCAGCGAGAGCCACTGCCCCATCGACAGCCCCATTGCCAGCAGCCCAAGGAAGTCGTCCGGTTCGCGCGCGAACTCCACCGTGAAGCGCGCGAGGCCGTAGCCGATCAGGAACACCGCCGAAATCGCGCCCAGCGGCTTCGGTTTGCGCGAGAAGAAGAACAGCACGAAGAACAACGCGACACCTTCCAGCGCGATCTCATACAACTGCGACGGATGACGCGGCAGCATGTGATATTGCGTGAACACCTCGCTCAGATGCCATTGCGCGCCAAGCTGCGGATGCGCGGCGAGCCACGCGGCGTCCTCCGGCGCGGCGCCCGGAAACAGCATCGCCCACGGCGCGGCCGGGTCGGTCACGCGGCCCCACAACTCGCCGTTGATGAAGTTGCCGAGGCGGCCCGCCGCGAGCCCCGTCGGCACCATCGGCGCGACGAAATCGGTGACTTGCAGCCACGAGCGTTTGCGCTGATGCGCGAACAGCGCCATGGCCACCGTCACGCCGAGAAAGCCGCCGTGAAACGACATGCCGCCTTCCCACACCTTGAAGATGTCGAGCGGATGCGCGAAATAAAAACTCGCCTTGTAGAACAGCACATAGCCGAGCCGGCCGCCGAGAATCGTGCCGAGCACGCCGTAGAACAGCATGTCGTCGATGTCCTTCGCGGTCCAGCCTTGCGCGGCGACATACGGCAAGCGCAGCCGCAGCCGGCCGACCACGATCGCCGCGATGAACGCGACGAGGTACATGAGGCCGTACCAGCGCACGGCGAGCGGCCCCAGATGAATGGCAATGGGGTCGAAATTCGGGTGAATGAGCATCGTGTTGTTATGGGCGGTTCAGGTTCAGAAGCGGATTGTTCAAGCGATTGTCGAATGGCGGAAAGCGGTGGGCGCAGCGGGCGGCGCATGCGTTGGACGGTGCGGCGCGCAATGCGTTCGCGGCCGCCCCGCTGCTAAAGACGCGGCGCGACGGACTGCGCCTCGACGGTGGCCGCATGCGCGCGCACGATTTCGATGAAGCCCGCGAGCACCGGGCTCACCTCCGCGGTACGCCAGACCAGCCCCGTTTCGATCGCGGGCACCGACTCCGAGAGCGGCCGGTACACGACGCCGGTGCGGCGCAGATTACGCAACGATTGCGGCACCAGTGCGACACCCATTCCCGCCGACACGAGGCTCACGATGGTCTGCATCTGGATCGCCTCCTGGCCGACGCGGGGCGCGAGGCCCGCCACGCCGTAGCAATCCATAATGATGTCATAAAAGCCCGGCGCCAAACGCCTTGGAAAGATCACGAGCGGCGCGTCGGCGACGTCGCGCAGGCTGACGGGCGTGTCGAGCCACTCGGCCTGCGGGTCCGCATCGGACCCGGCGGCGGCGCCTAGCCGCTGCGCCAATTCCGTCGACATCGCAATCACCAGTGGCTCGCGGGCGATCGGCAGCCACGAGAGTTGCGTGGCATGACGCGACGGCAGCGGCGCGATCACGAGCCCCGCGTCGATGCGCCCGGCTACCAGTTCGTCCACCTGCACGTCGCTGGTGGCTTCGGTCAATTCGAGCCGCACACGCGGATGCCTCGCGCCGAAATCGCGCAGCAGCAGCGGCAGCAAGCCGTAGTCCGCGGTGGAGACGAACGCCAGCGACAGCACGCCCGCCTCGCCGCGCGCGAGGCTTTGCGCGAGCGGCCGCAAGCCCTCGGCGCTTGCCAGCAGGCGCTGCACCTCGGGCAGCAGATCGGCGCCCACCGGCGTGAGTTCGACCGAGCGCTTGGTGCGCGCGAACAGTTCGACGCCAAGCGTCTCCTCCAGCGCGCGAATCGCCTGCGACAACGGCGGCTGCGTCATCGAAAGGCGCGCGGCGGCGCGGCCGAAGTGCTTTTCTTCGGCGACGGTGACGAAATAGCGCAACTGGCGCAAGTCGGGAATGGCGGGCAGCATGATTAATAGATTTTACGACCTAGTCGAGCCCGAATAATATATTGGACAGGCGCTTGGCAAAACCGCATCCTTGCGCGACGCGTCGGAACTACACTGAACTGACGCGCCGGCGGCACTCGCCGGCAAGCGCATCGACAAGGTCCGCGGCGAACCTGCAGCCCGGGTCAAAACAAAACAGACTGGAGTTCCCCATGGCATACAACCGTCGCTCGAAGAACATCACGCAAGGCGTGGCGCGTTCGCCGAACCGCTCGATGTACTACGCGCTCGGCTATCAGAAGGAAGACTTCGACAAACCGATGATCGGCATCGCCAACGGCCACTCGACCATCACGCCATGCAACGCCGGCCTGCAGCGTCTGGCCGACGCGGCCGTCGCCGCAGTCAAGGCCGCCGATGCGAATCCGCAGATCTTCGGCACGCCGACGATCTCGGACGGCATGTCGATGGGCACCGAAGGCATGAAGTACTCGCTCGTGTCGCGCGAAGTCATCGCCGACTGCATCGAGACCTGCGTGCAAGGCCAGTGGATGGACGGCGTGGTCGTGATCGGCGGCTGCGACAAGAACATGCCGGGCGGCATGATCGGCATGTTGCGCGCGAATGTGCCGAGCATCTACGTGTACGGCGGCACGATCCGTCCGGGCAACTGGAAGGGCACGGACCTGACCATCGTGTCGTCGTTCGAGGCAGTGGGCGAGTTCACGGCCGGCCGCATGTCGCAGGAAGATTTCGAAGGGGTCGAGAAGAACGCGTGTCCGTCGACGGGTTCATGCGGCGGCATGTACACCGCCAACACGATGAGCTCGTCGTTCGAGGCGCTCGGCATGTCGCTGCTGTACTCGTCGACGATGGCCAATCCCGACCAGGAAAAGGTCGACTCGGCCGCCGAATCGGCACGCGTGCTGGTGGAAGCGGTCAAGAAGGATCTGAAGCCGCGCGACATCATCACGAAGAAGTCGATCGAAAACGCCGTGGCCGTGATCATGGCCACGGGCGGCTCGACCAACGCCGTGCTGCACTTCCTCGCGATCGCGCACGCGGCCGAAGTGGAATGGAGCATCGAGGACTTCGAGCGCATGCGCAAGAAGGTGCCGGTGATCTGCAATCTGAAGCCGTCGGGCCAGTTCGTCGCGACCGATCTGCACAAGGCCGGCGGCATTCCGCAAGTCATGAAGATCCTGCTCGACGCGGGTCTCCTGCACGGCGATTGCATCACGATCACCGGCAGGACGATCGCCGAGGAACTAAAAGACGTGCCGGGCAAGCCGCGCGCCGACCAGCAGGTGATTTTCCCGATCGCGCAAGCGCTGTACAACGAAGGCCACCTTGCGATCCTCAAGGGCAATCTCGCCGAAGACGGCGCGGTCGCCAAGATCACCGGCTTGAAGAACCCGGTCATCACCGGCCCGGCCCGCGTGTTCGACGACGAGCAAAGCGCGCTGGAAGCGATCCTGGCCGACAGGATCGTCGCCGGCGACGTGGTGGTGCTGCGCTATCTCGGCCCGAAGGGCGGCCCCGGCATGCCGGAGATGCTCGCGCCCACTTCCGCGATCATCGGCAAGGGTCTCGGCGAAAGCGTCGGCTTGATCACCGACGGCCGTTTTTCGGGCGGCACGTGGGGCATGGTGGTCGGTCACGTCGCGCCGGAAGCCTTCGTGGGCGGCACGATCGCGTTCGTGCAGGAAGGCGACTCGATCACGATCGACGCGCATAAGCTGCTGCTGCAACTGAACATCGACGACGCCGAATTGCAGCGTCGCCGCGCCGCATGGCAGCAACCGAAGCCGCGCTACACGCGTGGCGTGCTCGCGAAGTATTCGGCACTCGCGCTGCCCGCCAACAAGGGCGCGGTGACGGGCTGATCCTGCTCCGTTCGGCGCGCTCCGGGTCGTGTGTGCGTCATGAGCGGTGGGCGACAAGCGGCTACGTAAAAGCGCAAAGGGGCGCACGGCAAACCGTGCGCCCCTTTGCTTTTATAATGCTTGCACCACAAGCCGGGCACCTGCACCGGTGGAGACCAGAATGAAATCAATGTCGTATGCAGCGCTTGCAATAGCCGGCGTGCTCGGCGCGACCCTAAGCGCCGGCAGTCCCGCGGCGCACGCGGAGGCCGCCGCCGGACTCATGCTGGCGCAGCAGCAGAACTGCATGAGCTGCCATTCGGTGTCCCGTTCTTTCATGGGACCGGCACTGCACGACGTCGCGGCGAAATATGCCGTCCGCGAAGACGCCGTCACGTATCTGAAGCGCAAGATTCTGGATGGCAGCACGGGCGTATGGGGTCCGGTGCCGATGCCCGCCAACACGCAACTCACGCCTGACCAGGCGGCCACGCTCGCGAGCTGGGTGATGACGCTCAAGTGAAGGCGCTTTGCTAAAGGCGCCGAACGAAGGCGCCAAATGAAGGCGCCAAATGAAGGCGCCAGCAAGGGCGCCCCTGCTTCATCACATCAGGCGTTGCCTGAGCGCCGCGCCATTTCTTCTTCCACCGCGTCCCGTACCCAGCCGCTCATCTCGGTCTCCAGACTCAGCGCCACTTCACGCGTGATCTGGTTGACGAGCCTGGCGGTGTGGTCCTGCAATGCATCGCGGCAGCGCGCTTCGATGATGCCGCGTCCCTCGCCTGCCAGAAAACCCGCGAACCGTGCGCGGAGCCGTTCGGCAATCGCATCCGCATCGAGGCCCGCCTGTGCCTGGTCGACGGGTTCGCGAGCGATGTCCGGCGGCACGCTCGCGCCGGCCTCTAGCGGCGCAAACGGCTCGGTTCGGTCGAACACGCCGGGTTGCGCGGCCAGCGCGGCTTCGCGCTCGTGCAGCGAGTCAAGGGCGGGGTGCGCTCTTGCCCGCTTTCTCGGCTGAACGTGTTCCGCGTGACGCGCGGGTTCCGCCGCCTGCGCGGAGTCCCGGGCAAGAGCAGGTTCGGCCGCATGTACCGGTTCGGGCGCAAGCACCGGTTCGGGCGCAAGCACCGGTTCGGGCGCAAGCACCGGTTCGGGCGCAAGCACCGGTTCGGGCGCAAGCACCGGTTCGACAGTGAAGCTCGGTTCGCGCGGCGCGCCAGGCTCGGGCGCCGGTTGCGTGGCCGCCGCGGGACGCGCCTGGGCAGGATTGCCCGGTACGAGAACCTCGTGCAGCACCGGGATCGAATTGTCGTTGGAATCGGACACGTGCGCTCTCCGTGTTTGAGTCGAAGCCGAGGCAGGCCGCGCGCACGCCGCATCCTAAGACAACGACACAACGCGACGCGGGCGTGATAAGACCTAACTGCCCTGCTTGTAATTGTTCAAAGCATAGCCGCGATCGCGATAGAAACGATAGCGTTCGCGGCCAGCAGCGAGTTCGTCGTGTGCGTTACCGACCACTTCCAGCAATCTTTCGAAACGCGCGAACTGCGGCGGCACCGTTGCCCCGAGATTGAGCAGCACCTGATGATGCGGCACATCGTCGAGGTTCGTGGCGAGCACGATCGGGGTTTGCGCGGCGAGCGGCGTGCCCGCCATGCAGTGCGGCACGAAGTCGAGCGGCGAGAACGTCCACAACTGTTCGTCGAACGCTCGCAGGCGCGCGGGCTCGGCCAGCACGATGGTCGGCTGGCCCGCCTGATACGCCTTGCGGACCAGGCGGCACGCATACAGCAGCGAATCGCCGACGTTCGAGTGAAAGTCGATTCTCGTCATCGGCGGCTCCGCTGTGCTTCCACAGACGCACTTTCAACCTTACAGCAATGCGTCATTGCGCGGCGCGGTCGATCAGGAACTGCGCGAGCAAGGGCACCGGACGGCCGGTGGCGCCCTTCGCCGCGCCGCTCTTCCAGGCCGTGCCGGCGATGTCCAGATGCGCCCACGGATAGGCATCGGTGAAGCGCGACAGGAAGCACGCCGCCGTCACGCTGCCCGCCGGACGCCCGCCGATGTTGGCGACATCGGCGAAGTTCGACTTGAGCTGATCCTGGTACTCGTCGTCGAGCGGCAGGCGCCAGGCCGGATCGGATGCTTCGCGCGATGCGTCGAGCAACTCGCCCGCCAGCGCGTCGTCTTTCGAAAAGAGGCCGCTGTTGTGATGGCCCAGCGCGATGATGCAGGCGCCCGTCAGCGTGGCGATGTCGATCACCGCCGCCGGCTTGAAGCGCTCGGCGTAGGTGAGCGCGTCGCACAGGATCAGGCGGCCTTCGGCGTCGGTGTTCAGCACTTCGATCGTCAGGCCCTTCATGCTGGTGACGATATCGCCCGGCTTGGTGGCGGTGGCCGACGGCATGTTCTCGACCGCCGGGATGATGCCGACGACGTTGATTTTCAGGCCCATTTCGGCGACGGCGCGCAACGTGCCCAGCACCGAACCGGCGCCGCACATGTCGTACTTCATTTCGTCCATGCCTTCGCCCGGCTTGAGCGAGATGCCGCCCGTGTCGAACGTGACGCCCTTGCCGACCAGCACCACCGGCGCGGCCTTCGCGGCGCCGCCCTGGTACTGCAGCACGATGAACTGCGCCGGCTCGACCGAGCCTGCCGTGACCGACAGGAACGAGCCCATCTTGAGCGCTTCACACTGCTTCTCGCCGAGCACCTCGACCTTCAGCTTCCAGTCCTTGGCGAGCTTCTTCGCGGTGTTGGCGAGGTAGGTGGGCGTGCAGACGTTGCTCGGCAGATTGCCGAGGTCGCGCGTGAGGTCCATGCCGTTGGCGAGCGCGGCGCCCTGCTTCGCGGCGAGCTTGGCGGCCTTCTCGTCGCCGGTGTTGACGCTGAAGACGATGCGCTTCAACGCGCGCGCGCCGTTCTCCGGCTTGCTCTTCATCTGCGTGAACTTGTAGGTCAGTTCGCGCAGCGCGAGGATCGCGGCGCGCACGCCCCATTCCGCCGAGCGCTCCTGGATCGGCAACTGCGCGAGCGTGAAGGTGACCTGGACGATCTTGGTGCCGAGCAGCGCGCGCCAGGCGGCCCGCACGGCTTCGCCGTAGGCCTTCTGACCGAACGCGTCCTGTTTGCCGAGACCGACGAGCAGCACGCGCGACGCGCCGATGCCCGACACTTCGTGGAGGAACTGCGTGGTGCCTGCCTTGCCTTCCATGTCGCCCGCCTTGATGATGCGGGTGAGAAGGCCCTTGGTGGCCGCGTCGATTTCCAGCGCTGCGCCCGAGAGCGTCTGCGACTCGAACACGCCGATTACGATGCAATCCGATTTCCCGGTCAGGAAACCGTTTGACGAGCCTTTGGTCCAATCACAGGCTTTTATGCTAAAGTCCATCGCGCTTGTCCTCGGATAAAATCTGGGCTTAGGATGAAAGCCGCAATTATCCGCTATTTTTCCCGCGGCGGCTGCACCGGGGGCGTGATGGGGAGCAACCCGCGCGCCGCCGAGAGCGCCCCCTCTCGTCATCAATAATGATCTTCGAACGCTCCCTCCAGCGCGAACTCGCGTACACGGCTGGTGCCGTGTTCATGGTTCTGCTCACGCTCGTGCTGACGACGATGATGATCCGCATCGTCGGCTTCGCGGCCTCGGGCGAGATCGACCCGCGCGACGTGCTGGTCCTGATCGGCCTGACCGTGATCGGCTATCTGGCGATCATGCTCGTCGCTACCCTGTTCGTGTCGATCCTGTTCGTCCTCACACGCTGGTACAAAGACTCCGAGATGGTCGTATGGCTGTCGTCGGGCGTGAGTCTCACGCAATTCATCAAGCCGATCGGCGTCTTTGCCACGCCGATCGTCCTCCTCATCATGTTCTTCGTGTTCGTCGGCTGGCCCTGGTCGAACCAGCAGAACAAACTGATTCGCGCGCGCTTCCAGCAGCGCGACGAGGTTTCGCTGCTCGCGCCGGGCCAGTTCCGCGAGTCGGCCAGCAGCCACCGGGTGTTCTTCATCGAGAAGATGTCGCCCGATCAGGGGCATGTCGAGAACGTGTTCGTGACCAGCACCGAGAACGGCAAGGTCAACGTGGTGGTGTCGAAGAACGGCCATACCGAGACGCGCAAGAACGGCGACCGCTTCGTGGTGCTGGAAAACGGCCGCCGCTACGACGGCGAACCGGGGCACCCCGATTTCCGCATCATGGAATTCGAGCGCTATGGCGTGAAGATCCAGAGCCAGCCGGTCGTCAACAAGCCGACCACCACCGGCACGCCCACGCTCACGCTGTTGCGCAATCCGACCCGCGAGAACCTCGCCGAATTCGCATGGCGCGCGGGACTGCCGCTGATCGCGATCAACCTGATGCTGCTCGCGATTCCGCTTGCGCATCAGAATCCGCGGCGCAGCCGCACCATCAACCTGGTGATGGCGGTCCTGATCTATCTGACGTATTCGAATCTGTTGAACGTGGTGCAGGCGTGGATCGAGCAAGGCAAGCTGTCGTTCGGGGTTGGGCTCGTGAGCCTGCACGTCGTCGTGGCGGCGATCGTCGCGTTCATTTTCTGGCTGCGCGTGCGCAACCGGCCGCTTTTCACGCGGGCGATGTTCAACCGTTCGCGGGGGAGCTGAGCGATGCGCATCTATGAAAGGTATTTCGCGCGTCAGATCTACCTCACGTTCATCTTCATTCTGTTTGCGTTTTCGGGTCTGTTCTTTTTCTTCGACCTGATCAACGAACTGAATTCCGTCGGCCACGGCAACTACAAGTTCCAGTACGCGGTGTTGCGGGTTGCGCTGCAAACGCCTTCGCGGTTCTACGAAATCATTCCGGTCGCCGCGTTGATCAGCGCGATCTATGTGTTCGCGCAGATGGCGGCGAACTCCGAGTACACGATTTTCCGCGTGTCCGGTCTCGCCACCAATCAGGCGCTGCGCTCGCTGCTGAAGATCGGCATTCCGCTCGTGTTCCTCACGTATCTGATCGGCGAAGTGGTCGGCCCGTACACGGATCAATTGTCGGAGCGTGTGCGGCTCGAGGCGATGGGCTCGTCGGTATCGAGCAATTTCGAGTCGGGCGTGTGGGTGAAGGACACGCTCACGGCGCGCTCGGACGGCGAGCAGGTCACGCGCTTCGTGAACGTCGGCGAATTGAAGCCCGACGCCACGATCAGCAACGTGCGCATTTACGAATTCGATTCGAAGTTCCGCCTGTCGAACGTCCGCATGGCCAAGAGCGGCAAGTACCAGCCGCCGGGTCATTGGCAACTGACGGGCGTGACCGATACGCAGTTGATCGACGTAGCGCCGCCCACCGGCACGCCCGCCGATGCGTTGAACCCCGTGTACCGCGCGAAGCAGGTGAGCTTGCCGGAGTATTCGCTGCGTTCGGAATTGACGCCGCAGATTCTGTCGGTGCTGCTGGTGTCGCCGGACCGCATGTCGATGTTCAACCTGTTCCGCTACATCCAGCATTTGACGGAGAATCATCAGGACACGCAGCGGTATGAAATCGCGCTGTGGCGCAAGCTGCTGTATCCGTTCGCGGTGTTCGTGATGCTGGTGTTGTCGCTGCCGTTTGCTTATCTGCATACACGCGCCGGCGTGGTGGGCGTGAAGGTGTTCGGCGGGATTATGCTGGGGATGAGTTTCCAATTGTTCAACACGCTGTTCTCGCATATCGGCACGTTGAATACGTGGCCAGCGGCGTTGACCGCGGCCACTCCGGGGCTCGTGTACCTGGTGCTCGGGTTAGTCGGATTGAAGTGGGTCGATCGCCATTAGGAGCCTTGTCATGGCTACACATGGGATGGTGTTGTTTGCGCATGGCGCGCGCGATGTGCGCTGGCGCGAGCCGTTCGAGCGGCTCGCCGACAAACTGCGGGCCGCGCGGGCATCTCGCGGCGAGGCCGGGCCGGTTTTGTTGGCCTTTCTCGAGTTGATGGAGCCTGATTTGCCGACGGCTGTTGGGGTTCTTGTCGCTGACGGGTGTTCTGTCGTTACCGTTGTGCCGGTTTTTTTTGGGCAAGGTGGGCATGTTCGCCGGGATTTGCCTGCGGTGGTCGAGCGGTGTCGCGGGTTGTTTCCTTCTGCCGAGATTCGGTGTGCTGTTGCCGTTGGCGAGGATGATCTCGTTTTGGATGCTGTGGCTGAGTATTGCCTTCGGCAGGTTTGATTTTTTTGCCTGGTCGGCGGGTTGGGGTGTGGCTTTGTTGTTTTGCTGTTTTGGCCTTTGCTTGATTTGTTAGTGGTCTATTAGCGTTGCCCCTGTGCGGGGCGGCACCTACTTTTCTTTGCCGGCCGCAAAGAAAAGTAGGCAAAAGAAAGCGGCTCACACCGCTAATT
>NZ_FRAB01000033.1 GCF_900142195.1 Paraburkholderia terricola | reverse complement strand
GGTCGTGCAGGTCGTGCAGGTCGTGCAGGTCGTGCAGGTCGTGCAGGTCGTGCAGGTCGTGCAGGTCGTGCGATGCGGGTGTTCAGCAGGTGGTTCCGTGGCTGGTTTTACGCCTGACTTCAACGTGCGGCTATCGCACTTCGCTCGGTATGCGGCTTCAGCACCGCGGTCGACGCGCGATCTCAACGCGAGCGCGGCACCGATGCGGCGTCCAACTCCAATACGAACTCACGCCGCGCACAAGTCCCGCAGTTCGGCGGCGAAACGCTCGACGGTTTCCGGCTGCGTGTCCCACGCGCACATCAGCCGGCAACCGCCCGCGCCGATGAACTCGTAGAACTTCCAGCCGCGCGTGCGCATCGCGCTCGCGGCTTGCGGGGGCAACTGCGCGAAGACCGCGTTCGATTCCGCGGAGAACATGATGCTCACGCCGGGGATTTCCCGCAACCGCGTCTGCAGCAATTGCGCCATTGCGTTCGCATGACGCGCGTTGCGCAGCCATACGTCGTTATCGAGCAGACCGAGCCAGGGCGCGGAGATGAAGCGCATCTTCGAGGCCAGTTGGCCGGCCTGCTTCAGCCGGTAGGCGAAATCGTCGGCGAGCGTCCGGTCGAAAAACACCACCGCTTCACCGACCGGCAAGCCGTTCTTGGTGCCGCCGAAGCACAATACGTCGACGCCCGCGCGCCACGTGATCTCCGACGGATGCACGTCGAGCGCGGCGACCGCGTTCGCAAAACGCGCGCCGTCCATATGCACTTTCAGATGACGCCGTTTGGCGGTCGCCGTGATCGCCCGCACTTCGTCGACGCTGTAGACGGTGCCGACTTCCGTCGATTGGGTCAGCGTGACGACCTTCGGCTTGGGGTAATGGATGTCGGCGCGGCGCGTGACGACCGCTTCGATCGCCTCCGGCGTGAGCTTGCCGCCGACGCCCGGCGCGGTCAGCAGCTTCGAGCCGCCCGAGAAGAATTCCGGGCCGCCGCATTCGTCGGTTTCGATGTGCGCGAGTTCGTGGCAGATCACCGAGTGGTACGACTGACACAGCGACGCGAGCGCCAGCGAATTGGCCGCCGTGCCGTTGAACACGAAGAACACTTCGCAGTCGGTCTGGAACAGTTCGCGCAGACGGTCGCAGACCTGGTTGGTCCAGGAGTCGTCGCCGTAGGCCGGTTCGTGGCCGCTGTGGTTGGCGGCGATCAGCGCCTCGAGCGCTTCGGGACAGATGCCGGCGTAGTTGTCGGACGCGAAATGTTGCATGGATGGCGGCGCGTCCGGCGACGGGCGCGCTGAGATGGCGGAAAAGCGGTCATTTTAGAGCGCTGCGGGGTGATTTGTTTTTTTGGCGGTGGGTTGGGTGGCGGTCCGGTGGCGGTTTGACTTGCCGTTGGTCGATGCGTTGGTCGCTGCGGCCGAGGGGGCATGCGTCGACCATCGCGGCGATGGCGCGCGGCCACTTACGGTTTAGGGGCGGCGGTCGGCAGCAGTATCAATCGCGCATTCGGCGATGGTTGCGGCGATGGGCCTTGCGGCGGGTTCGACACGCCATTCGTTGCAGCGGCAAGCGGGCAACCGGCGGTGACAGCGGACAGGTTCGCTACGGACGCGTCGATACGCCCATTAATCGCAATCCGGTGACGGTTACGGCGAACGCCCCTGGCTTGGCACGCCATGCGTTGCAGCGGCAAGCGGCGGTGGTCGCGAACATGTCCGCTACGGTCGCGTCGATACGCCCATTAATCGCAGTTGCAAGCGGCCACCCAGTGACAGTTACGGCGAGCGCCCCTTAGCTCCGCACGCCATGCGTTGCAGCGGCAAGCGGACAACCGGCGGTGGTCGCGAACATGCCCTCTCCGGTCGCCTCGATCCTTCCCTCAACCGCAGTTGCAGGCGGGCATCCGGCCGCGTCCGCGCGACATCCGCGTCACGACGATCAGCCCGGCCGCGCCCAGCAGCAACGCGCCCGCCGCCAGCCACAAGGCGGGCGAAAACGATCCGGTTCGTTCAGCGATCGGCGCGGCGACAAGCGGACCGACGATCTGACCGACGCCGTAGGCCGCCGTCGCGTAGCCCATCAGACCGGCCGCGTCGTCGCCGCGCAGACGCCGCGCCTCGCGCATCGCGAACAGCGTGATCGCGGTGAACGGCAGGCCGATCAGGATGCTGCCGAGCGAAAAGCCGCCCGCCGTCGGCCAGACGATGCCGAGCGCGATGCCCAGGGCCTGTAGCACATAGCAGCCGGCGAGCAGCGTGCGGTTATCCCAATGCACCGGCAGGCGCGCCGCGAGCAGTGCGCCGACCATCAGCGCCGCGCCGAACATCGGCCAGAACAGATCGGGCCACGACGAGCCCGGCAGCGCATGGCGCGCGATCACCGGCAGGAAAGTTGCGGTGATGATGTAGCCGAAGCCGGGGACGCCGTAGAGCAGGATCAGCCAGAAGGCGTCGGCGCGATGCGGGGTTCCGGTCGCCGGGGTTGGGGTCGGCGAGATCCGGTTCGGCGAGGTTGGGTTCGGCGAGGCTGGGTTCGCCGAGGCCGGATTCGCCGAAGTCGGATTCGCCGAGGCCCGGTTCGCCGAGGCCCGGTTCGCCGACGCCGGGTTCGCCGCAGTCGGGTTCGCTGAGGCCGGATCCGCCGGCGTCGGATTCGCCAGAGCGGGATTCGCCACGCTTGAGCCCACAACGTATTGGCTCGTGGCGTGTCGGTCTGCAACACGCTGGTTTGCATCGGTTGCGCCGGCGGAAGCGGCCGCGCGCGCATTCGCACTGCCCGTACTGCTCCCACTGCGCGCCGACGAGCCCGCCGCCGCCCCGAAAACTGGCCAAACCACGATCGACAGCACCGCCGCGATCAGCCCAAAGCCGATCCACCCGGCCGTGGCGCCGTAGCCGCCGGCGGCGCTGACCAGCAAACCCGTCCCGGCAATCCCGAAGCCCGGCCCCGTATAGATCACCCCGCCCCAGCCATGCGCGCCCAGTTCGGCGAGCCGCCGCAAGCCCCACTGCGAGGCGAAAACGAAACTCCACGCGCTGACCGCACCGGCGACGAAGCGTACCGCCGCCCACACCCAGAACTGATTCGTGACGCCCATTGCCAGGGTCAGCAGGGCGGTAGCGACGAGCCCCGCACGCACCATGCGCGCCGGTTCGACCCGCAGCGCCGCGCAGGTCACCGCGCCGACAAAATAGCCCGCGTAGTTGAACGACGCGAGCCAGCCGCCGTGCTGGATATCGATCTGCGGCTGACCCGACGCGCCGCCGTGGAGCATCAGCGGCAACAGCGGCGTGAAGGCAAAGCGCCCGATACCGAGGACCACGGCCAGCGTCACCATGCAGGCGAGCGCCGCGCGCCGGGCGGCGTCCCGTTCGGACGAAACGTGCTGCGTGGGGGAAGCGAGATCGTTCATGAGCAGGCGAAAAATGATATCGGACCCGGCGGTCACCGGTCTCAAAGCATATTAGCTTGACCTTTGGATCATGAAAAATGAATAATTTGGATGCCAACCATCGCTAGGAGAGAATCGTGGATCTGGCCGCCTTGACCATCTTTCGCGCCGTCGTGCGAGAAAACGGCGTGACGCGCGCCGCCGCCAAACTCAATCGCGTGCAATCGAACGTCACCACGCGCATCAAGCAGCTCGAGCAGCAACTGGGCACCGACCTGTTCATCCGCGACGGCCGCCGTCTCGTGCTGACGCCCGCCGGCGAGACGCTGCTGCCCTACGCGGAACGTCTGCTCGCGCTCGCTGACGAGGCGCGTCATGCGGTTCGCGAGGACCGTCCGAGCGGACGCTTGCGGTTGGGCACGATGGAAAGCGTCGCGGCAACGCGTCTGCCGGCCTTGCTCGCGCGCTATCACCAGCAGTGGCCGGCTGTCGCGCTGGAACTCGAGACCGGCACGACCGGCAAGCTGATCGAACGGGTGCGCGAGTTCGAGGTGGATGCGGCTTTGGTGGCCACACCGCCGGATCCGGCCTTGCTCGGTGAAATATTCGAGACGGTGTCGGTGTTCAGGGAAGAACTGGTGATGCTGACGCCGCGCGGGCATCGGCCGATTCACGAGGTGCGGGACATTGCGCTATCGACGCTGATCGCGTTCGAGCGCGGGTGCGCTTACCGGAGCTACATCGAGAATTGGTATCTGGAACATGGCGTGAGGCCGGCTCGCGTGCTGGAGCTGGGTTCGTATCACGCAATCGTGGCATGCGTGGCCGCGGGCGCGGGGGTGGCCGTGGCGCCACGGTCAGTGCTGAATTTGCAGACCGATGCCAGCAATATCGCGGTTCATGCGCTACCGGATATCGGCGTGATCGAGACGCTTCTCGTGTGGCGGCGCGGGCATTTTTCGCCGGCGCTCAATGCGTTGAAGCAGACGCTGCTGGCTCGCGACGATGCGGTGGAATCGCCCGCGGTTACAGCGGTTACAGCGGTTGATGCCGGCTGATCGCAGACCACGCGGGACGCTAAAACCGCAGCGCCCGCGTGGCACACATCAACCTCGACTCAAAGCTGGGCCTCGACCCAGCCCTTGACGCCGGCAAGCGCCGCCGGCAGATTCGCCGGCTCGGTGCCGCCCGCCTGGGCCATGTCCGGCCGGCCACCGCCCTTGCCGCCGACCTGCTGCGCGACGAAGTTGACCAGCTCGCCGGCCTTGACCCGCTTGCTCGCATCGGCCGTCACACCGGCAATCAGGCTCACCTTGCCGCCCTCGACCGAGGCCAGCACGATGGCCGCGCTCTTGAGCTTGTCCTTCAGCTTGTCGACCGTCTCGCGCAGCGTCTTCACGTCCGCGCCGTCGAGCGTTGCCGCCAGCACATGCACGCCGGCCACTTCGATCGCCTGACCGGCCAGTTCGTCGCCCTGGCTCGACGCCATCTTCGACTTCAGCGCGCTCAGTTCCTTCTCGAGCGATTTCACCTGGTCCTGCACCTGCACGATCCGCTGCGTCAGTTCCGACGGCTGCGCCTTCAGCGCGGCTGCTGCCGCGTTGATCTTCGCATCGAGGTCCTGCACGAAGCGCACGGCGTTGTCGCCCGTGATCGCCTCCACGCGACGAATGCCCGCCGCCACGCCGCCTTCCATCACGATCTTGAAGAAGCCGATGTCGCCGGTGCGATGCACGTGCGTGCCGCCGCACAACTCACGCGAGAAACCCAGATCGAGCACGCGCACTTCATCGCCGTACTTTTCGCCGAACAGCGCCATCGCGCCGCCCTTCACCGCTTCGTCGAACGGCATGACGCGCACGATGCCCGGCGCGTTCGCGAGCACTTCGGCGTTGACGATTTCCTCGACGCGGCGGATCTGTTCGTCCGTCATCGGCGCGTTATGCGCGAAGTCGAAACGGGTCTTGTCGGGATCGACCAGCGAGCCCTTCTGCTGCACGTGCGAGCCGAGCACTTCGCGCAGCGCCTTGTGCATCAGGTGGGTCGCCGAGTGATTGCGGGCCGTGCGGGCACGGCGCACCGCGTCGATTTCCGCCTTCACGACGTCGCCGACCTTCAGCGTGCCCTGCTCCAGCGTGCCGTGATGACCGACCACGTCGGCCTGCACCTTCAGCGTGTCGGCGACGGCAAAGCGCACGCTCGCGTTGGCGAGCAAACCCTGGTCGCCGACCTGGCCGCCCGATTCGGCATAGAACGGCGTGTGGTCTAGCACGACGACCGCTTGCTGGCCGTGGCTCACTTCCCGCACCGACGCGCCGTCCACGTACAGCGCGATCACCTTCGCGTCGTCGAAGACAATTTCCTCGTAGCCGTGGAACGTGGTCTTCGCGCCCGAGTATTCGAGGCCCTGCGCCATCTTGAACTTGCCCGCCGCGCGAGCCTGTTCGCGCTGGCGCGCCATGGCTTCGTCGAACGCGGCTTCGTCCACCGTGACTTCGCGCTCGCGGCACACGTCCGCCGTCAGATCGAGCGGGAAGCCGTAGGTGTCGTGCAGCTTGAATGCGAGTTCGCCGTCGAGCGTCTTGCCGCCCTTCGCTTCGAGATCGGCCAGCGCGCTTTCGAGAATCGACATGCCGTGCTCGATGGTCTCGAAGAAGCGCTCTTCTTCCTGGCGCAGCACGTCGGTCACGCGTTGTTCGGCTTGCTTCAGTTCAGGATAGGCGCCGCCCATTTGCGCGACGAGGTCGGCCACCATGCGATGAAAGAACGAACCCTTCTTGCCCAGCTTGTAGCCATGCCGGATCGCGCGGCGCACGATCCGGCGCAGCACGTAGCCGCGGCCCTCGTTGCCCGGAATCACGCCGTCGACGATCAGGAACGAGCACGCGCGAATGTGATCGGCGATCACCTTCAGCGAGTTGTTCGTGAGGTCGCTCACGCCGGTTTCGCGCGCGGCGGCCTGGATGAGCGCCTGGAACAGGTCGATCTCATAGTTGCTGTGCACGTGCTGCAGCACCGCGGCGATACGCTCCAGGCCCATGCCGGTGTCGACGCACTGCTTGGGCAGCGGCGTCATGTTGCCCTGGGCGTCGCGGTTGAACTGCATGAACACGAGATTCCAGATCTCGATGTAGCGGTCGCCGTCTTCCTCAGGCGATCCCGGCGGGCCGCCCCACACCTCGGGACCGTGGTCGTAGAAGATTTCCGAGCATGGGCCGCACGGCCCGGTGTCGGCCATCTGCCAGAAGTTGTCCGACGCGTAGCGCGCGCCCTTGTTGTCGCCGATGCGGATGATGCGCTCGACCGGCACGCCCACTTCCTTCGCCCAGATGTCGTGCGCCTCGTCGTCTTCCTGATAGACCGTCACCCACAGCTTGTCTTTCGGCAACTGATAAACGCCCGTCAGCAATTCCCACGCGTAGTGGATCGCGTCGCGCTTGAAATAGTCGCCGAACGAGAAGTTGCCCAGCATTTCGAAGAACGTGTGGTGACGCGCGGTGTAGCCGACGTTTTCCAGATCGTTGTGCTTGCCGCCGGCGCGCACGCTGCGCTGCGCGGTCGTGGCACGCGAGTACGGACGCGACTCCGCGCCGAGGAACACATCTTTGAACTGCACCATTCCCGAATTGGTGAAGAGCAGCGTGGGGTCGTTGCCGGGCACAAGGCTCGACGAGCGAACGATCGTATGGCCCTTCGATTCGAAGAACTTGAGGAATTTCTCGCGGATTTCGGCGGCTTTCATAGCGTGCGGGGGACGGGTTTGCCAGTTCCCTGGCTGTTACCGGCGGCATCGTAGGATGCGCCAACTGTTTGTTTCTTAATCGGCCGATTATACGGGATCGGCGCGCCTGCGCGGCAGCGCGCCGTGCGGGTTGGCCGTTCGGCCAGGATTCGTCGAGCCGGATCGGACATCGCCGGCGCGTCGTTCGTCCTATGACGTTCGGCCGACTCCACCCGCGTGCCGGAATCGCTTAAGATCGCCTCACATCCGCGGCGCGAGATGCGCCGCCTCGGCTACCAGGAGACAACGACGAATATGGGCGCTCTCAGTCACATCCGCGTGCTGGATCTCACACGCGTGCTCGCCGGACCGTGGTGCGCGCAGACCCTCGCCGATTTCGGCGCCGACGTCATCAAGATCGAGCGCCCGCGGGTCGGCGACGACACGCGCCACTGGGGGCCGCCATACCTCAAAACGCCGGACGGCGCGGATACCCGCGAGGCCGCGTACTACCTCGCCGCGAACCGCAACAAGCGCTCGGTCACCGTGGACATCGCATCGCCCGAAGGCCAGCGGATCATTCGCGAACTGGCCGCGCAAAGCGACGTGGTGCTGGAGAACTACAAGGTCGGCCAGTTGAAGAAATACGGCCTCGATTACGCGTCGCTCAAGGAAGTGAAGCCCGATCTGGTCTATTGCTCGGTGACCGGCTTCGGGCAGACCGGGCCGTATGCGCAGCGAGCGGGCTACGACTTCATCGTGCAGGGCATCGGCGGTTTCATGAGCATTACCGGCGAACGCGACGGCCAGCCGGGCGGCGGTCCGCAAAAGGCCGGCGTGGCGATCGCCGACCTGATGACCGGCATGTATTCGACCATCGCCGTGCTCACCGCGCTCACGCATCGCGACCGCACGGGCGAAGGCCAGTACATCGACATGGCGCTGCTCGACGTGCAGGTGGCGATGCTCGCGAACATGAATTCGAATTACCTCGCCAGCGGCCAGCCGCCAGTGCGGTGGGGCAATGCGCACCCGAACATCGTGCCCTACCAGACCTTCCAGACGAGCGACGGCTGGATCATCGTCGCGGTCGGCAACGACGGGCAGTTCCGCAAATTCGTCGAGGCGGGCGGCCGCGCGGAACTGGCCGACGACGAGCGTTTCGCCACCAACCCGGCCCGCGTACGCCATCGCGAAGTTCTCGTGCCGATTCTGGCGGAAATGGTTCGACTGCAGGGCAAACAGCAGTGGATCGCGGCGCTGGAGGCGGCGGGCGTACCGTGTGGGCCGATCAACGATCTGGGCGAGGTGTTCGAGAACGAGCAGGTGGTGGCGCGCGGCATGCAGGTGGATCTGCCGCATCCGTCGGGCGGCACGGTCAAGCTGGTGCGCAACCCGATCAATATGACGGGCACGCCGCCCGAGGCGTTGACGCATCCGCCCACGCTCGGCGAGCACACCGAGAGCATTTTGCGCGACGTACTCGGTTACGACGAGGCAAGGATCGCGGCGCTGCGGGCGCAGTCGGTGATTTGAGCTTGCCGGCGCGGCGCGGGCACAAACGTCGGGCTCAACCTCGCTCGCCGAATGAGGCCAGCCAGCGCCGCCCTTCTTCCCAATCGCCGAGCCCGCTATCGGCGTTGATGTGGCCGCGCGGACCGAGGTCGATCCAGCGGCTGCCCCAAGCGTTCGCACAGGTCTGAGAGAACGGCACGCCGCCATACGGATCGTCGCTGCTCGCCACGACGATGCTCGCGAACGGCAAGCGCGTGAGCGGCACCGGCGCAAAGCCGCTCGCGTCCTCTGGAAAATGGGCCTCGGACGGATCGGGCACCGCCACCAGCAACGCGCCCGCCACCTTCGCAAGCTGCTTCGCGCTCGCATATCGCGCCGCCCAGAAAGCGGTCGTCAGGCAGCCCAGGCTATGCGCGGCCAACACCACCGGCGCGCGCGCCGCGGCTACGGCGGCGTCGAGCGTGCGGCACCAGGCATCGCGCACCGGATGATCCCAGTCGGGCATTGGCACCCGCAGGCACGAGGCATCGAGGGCTTCCCAGCGCGTTTGCCAGTGACCGGCGCCGGAGTTTTGATAACCGGGCAGGACCAGTGTGGTCATGTTTTGTTGTGTGGTTGCGTGTTGTGTCATTGCGTTCCCCGCCGCCGTTTGCGACGATCTTCGTTGCCATTCTTTCTGGCCGTTGGCTTTGCAGTTCGTTTCGCTCGCGCGGCCGGCGCCCGCTTCAACGGATCACGCGAGCCACACCCGCGCCGCGCGGATCCGCCGCCGGCTCGGGCAGCGTGCCGTCGATGCGAATCATCTGCACGTCGCCGTTGAACGACTGCCCTTCCAGCGCGTAGCCCATGCCTTGCAGTTGCTCGGCCAGCTCGCCCGTAATCGGGTGATACGGCTCGAAGTAGATCGTCTTCGGTGGCAGCAACTGATGATGGAACCGCAGCGCGGCGAGCGCATCGGTGGGCGTCATGTTGAAGTCGTAGAGATCGGTCATCACCTGGAAAATCGACGTCAGGATACGCGAGCCGCCCGGCGTGCCGATCACGAGCGACACCTTGTCGTCCTTCAACAGAATCGTCGGCGTCATCGACGAGAGCGGCCGGCGTCCCGGCGCAATGGTGTTGGTGTCGAGGCTGTTCACGCCAGGCTGACTTGCTCCCGCAGCGCTCGCGCCGCTCGGCTTCGTGACGAAGTCGTCCATGGCGTCGTTCAGCAGAAAGCCGCCGCCGTCCACCACCACCCCCGAGCCGAATGGCCCGTTCAGCGTGTAGGTGTTCGAGACGGCATTGCCCCACTTGTCGACCACCGAGAAATGCGTGGTTTGCGCCTTTTCCGGCATCGCGTCGCCGAGGCCGGGCTTCACCGGCGCCGCGCCCGGCACTTCGTCGGGCTTGACCTCGTCGGCGCGTTGCGCGAGGTAGGCGTCGTCGAGCAGTTTGTCGACCGGCACCTTGAACGAATCCGGATCGCCCATGTATTGCTGCCGATCGGCGAACACGCGGTCCTCGATCTGCGCGATCAAATGGATGTACGGCGCGGAGTTCAACTCGACACCGTCGAACGCCTGCTTCAGTGCGGCCTTCATTTTCAGCATCTGGATCAGGCCCACGCCGCCCGAGCTCGGCGGCGGCGCCGTGACCACCCGGTAGCCGTTCCAGTCGGCGGTGAGCGGCTGGCGCCACACGGCCTTGTATTGAATCAGGTCCTGTTTGGTGACGAGACCGTGGCCGTACATTTGCTGGGCGATCAGTTCGGCGGTGCGGCCTTCGTAAAACTCACGGCCGCCGTCGTCGGCGATACGCGCCAGGGTTTGCGCGAGTTCCGGCTGGCGGTACGTCACGCCCGCCTTGAGATTCGAGAAGTAGGCGTCGAAGTTGGTCTTGCCCGCGAAGGTCTTCACCACGGCGTCGCGGCGCTGCTGCAGCCAGGGCTCGGCCTGGAAGCCGTCGGTGGCATAACGGAGCGCGGGCGCCAGCACCTGCTTCCACTTCAGCTTGCCGAAACGGCGCTGCGCCTGCCACATGCCGTCGACCGTACCCGGCACGGCCACCGCGCGATGGCCGACGGCGCTCATGCCCGGCACCGGGTTGCCCTTGTCGTCGAGATACATCTCGCGGGTCGCCTGTTGCGGCGCGCGCTCGCGGTAGTCCAGAAAGTACGGCTTGCCGTCCATGAACACGGTCATGAATCCGCCGCCGCCGAGGTTCCCCGCGTCCGGCGCGGTCACCGCGAGCGTGAACGCGATCGCCACGGCGGCGTCCACCGCGTTGCCCCCGGCGGCGAAGATCTGCTGCGCGGCGTCCGCGCTGTAGCGATCGGGCACGGCGACCGCCGACGCGTCGAGCGCGGCCTTCGGCGGCGGCGTTTTCGCGAGCGCCGGGGCCGGCGTGACGACGCTGCCGGCGAACGCGACGACCACGGCCGAAACCATGACGAGGCGGGCGAAGGAAACAGAAGCGAAAGGCGCGCGAGGCGCGTCGTGCGTCGGGACTGACATCCGAGAAACTCCGGAAACGAAGGGCGCCACGGGGCGCGAGCAGACAGGATTCGGGCGCGGTGGCAAATGGGCGGTGCGTCTTGCAAGGGCGGCTGCCGTGCTTCTCGCGCGGTGCGGCTTGTGCGGAAATTCAAAGGCGGCGGCGCTTCCCGCGCGGCTCGCATCCCGAACGGCGCGCCTCCGCGCCGCTCGCATCCTAAGTCGGCGGCGCGCGCGTCGACAAAACGTTTTACCTCCTGTTACAGCGCCCGGCCCCGCCCTTGAATTTCCGCGCAAACCGCCCGAACATGGGCCGCGCGCCGCACTCGCCTGCCGCCAAGGGCCTCGTCAGGTAGAATTAACGGATAAGTGGGCGCATTGCGCACCCCCGACAGACTTTCACCTTCTCGCATGAATACCGAACGCAACGACGCGCCAGCGGCATCCAATTTCATCCGCAACATCATCGACGACGACAACCGCAGCGGCAAGTGGGGCCAGCGCGTCGAAACGCGCTTTCCGCCCGAGCCGAACGGCTATCTGCACATCGGTCACGCCAAGAGCATCTGCCTGAATTTCGGCGTGGCGCGCAGCTACGGCGGCGTGTGCCATCTGCGTTTCGACGACACGAACCCGGAAAAGGAAAGCGTCGAATACGTCGACTCGATCATCGACGCCGTGCGCTGGCTCGGCTTCGAATGGGAAAAGGACGGCAAATCGCAGCTCTACTACGCGAGCGACTACTACGACAAGCTCTACGAATTCGCCGAACTGCTGATCGAGCGCGGCAAGGCGTATGTGGACAGCCAGTCGGCGGAAGAAATGCGCGCGAACCGCGGTTCGGCAACCGAGGCCGGCACGCCGTCGCGCTTTCGCGACCGTTCGGTGCAGGACAACCTCGACCTGTTCCGCCGCATGAAGGCCGGCGAGTTCAAGGAAGGCGAGCACGTGCTGCGCGCGAAGATCGACATGGCCTCGCCGAACTTCAACATGCGCGACCCCGTGATCTACCGGATCCGCTTCGCGCATCACTACCGCACCGGCGACAAGTGGTGCGTGTACCCGATGTACGACTACACGCACTGCATCTCGGACGCGCTGGAAAACATCACGCATTCGCTGTGCACGCTCGAGTTCGAGGACCATCGTCCGCTGTACGACTGGATCCTGAACGAGCTTGCCGACGCCGGCATCTTCACGCGTCCGCTGCCGCAGCAAATCGAATTTTCGCGCCTGAATCTGACCTACGCGATCACCAGCAAGCGCAAGCTGCTGCAACTGGTGAACGAAGGCCATGTCGACGGCTGGGACGATCCGCGCATGCCGACCATCGTCGGCGTGCGCCGGCGCGGCTTCACGCCGGAGTCGATCCAGTTGTTCTGCGAGCGCATCGGCGTCACCAAGGTCGATTCATGGATCGACATGAGCGTGTTCGAAGGCGCGCTGCGTGACGATCTCGACGAAAAAGCGCCGCGCATCGCGGCCGTGCTCGATCCGGTCAAGCTGATCATCAATAACTTCCCGATGGGTCTCACCGAGCCGTGCAGCGCGCCGGTCCATCCGCATCATCCGGAACAGGGCATTCGCGAGTTCCCGATCTCACGCGAGCTGTGGATCGAGCGCGACGACTACACGGAAACGCCGCCGAAGGGCTACTTCCGCCTCTTCCCCGGCAACAAGGTGCGCCTGCGTTACGGCTACGTGATCGAATGCACGGGCGCCGACAAGGACGAGAACGGCAACGTCGTCGCGGTCCACTGCAACTACTTCCCGGACAGCAAATCGGGCACCGAAGGCGCGAACAACTACAAGGTGAAGGGCAACATTCACTGGGTCAGCGCGGCCGCCGCGTACCCGGCCGAAGTACGCATCTACGACCGTCTGTTCAAGGAGCCGCAACCGGACGCCGGCGGCCGCGACTTCCTCGAAGCGCTGAATCCCGATTCCAAACGCGTGGTCAACGCGTACCTCGAGCAGGGCGCACACCACGCGCTGCCCGAGCAGCGCTATCAGTTCGAACGCCACGGCTACTTCGTCGCCGACCGTGTCGATTCGAAGCCGGGCAAACCCGTATTCAATCGCATCGTGAGCTTGCGCGACAGTTGGGGCAAGCCGGCGTAAGCTGAAGCGGATGCCGCTCGCGGCATGACCAGCGCTGATCGACGGCGTGCATTCCGCTCACGGGGTGCACGCCGTTTCGTTACCAGTGTTCTATCGACAAACGCGGCGCAGCCATGTTCACGCGCCGGCCCGGAGATCCGATGAAAGTTGCAGCCCGCCGCGAAGCGACTCCAGGGAACACGGCAAGCGGACCGCATCGTCATGCGGGCGCCGTTGCCGCCGCGCACCTCGCGCGCTCATCCCGTGCCGCACGTTTCGCGCATCGCGCGCGCCGCGCGCTCGTGGCGTTGGCGACATTGGGCGCGGCGTCGCTCGCCTGCGCCGCCAACACCGAAGAGCTCACCGGAACGCTGAAAAAGATCCACGACGACGGCGTCGTCACACTCGGCGTGCGTGAAGCATCGATTCCCTTCTCGTACTTCGACGGCAAGCAGACAGTCGGCTATTCGCAAACCATCGCATTGCAGATCGTCGACGAGATCAGAAAGACGCTCGGCATGCCGCAACTGCAAGTGCATGAAGTCACCGTCACCTCGTCGAACCGCACGCCGATGCTGCTGAACAACCAGATCGATCTGGAATGCGGCTCGACCACGCATACGGTGGAACGCGAAAACGCGGTCGCTTTTTCCAACAGTTTTTTCCAGTACGCGGTGCGCATGATCGTGCGCAAGAGCAGCGGCATCAGCGATTTTACGGACCTGGCCGGCAAGACGGTCGTGACCACCGCGAGCACCTCCGACGAACGCCTGCTGCGCCGTCTCAACGCAGACAGGCATCTGAACCTGCGCATTACCGCAGCGCGCGATCACGCGGAAGCATTCGCGGCGCTCAAGGAAGAGCGGGCGGTGGCGTTCGTGATGGACGAGCCGATCGTCTACGGTTTCAAATCGACCGACCCGCGTCCCGGCGACTTCGTGGTGACCGGCACGCCGCTCGGCTACGAGGTTTACGCGTGCATGTTTCGCAAGGGGGACGAGCCGCTCCGCAAGCTCGTGAACGGCGTGATCGCGCGCGGACAAATTTCCGGCGACGCGGAACGGTTGTACAAACAATGGTTCACGCAGCCAATTCCGCCGCACGGCATCAACCTGAATTTCCCGCTGTCGGAGCAGAACCGCGCGCTGTTCGCTCATCCGAACGATCGCGCGCTGGACTGAGGCCGGCTGGCGTCCGGCTGCGATCGACACCGATTGAACTTGCGACTGCCGGCGCGCCGGGGTTGCGCGCCGTCGCGGCCTATAACGACCGATGCAGTTCCGCCAGCGATAGCGTGGTCTGAAAGAGCCGCGTGAGACTGCGGCTCGCATATTTCTCGACTTCGTGCGGCGCGACCCAGCGGTATGAATCCATCTCGGGAATCAGCGTGCCGTCGGAGCGGCGCGGAAACATCGACGTGCAGGTGCATGAACTCAGATCGAGTTCGCATGCCTCGGCGCGTGCCGCGAACAGATGCAGATCCTTGTCGCGCCGGTAGACGAACAGGCCGAGGTCTTTCAGACGCCCGGCCTCGATCGCGATGCCGGTCTCCTCGACCATCTCGCGCAGCGCCGTGACGTGCGGCGCCTCGCCCTCCTCGCCATGTCCTTTCGGAATGTCCCAGTGCGACGTTTCGGTGGCGTGCGCAAGCAGCACTCGCCCGTCCGGATCGAGCAGCACGATGCCGCAGGAGACGACCCGCGCGGCCATCATCGGCGCACCGCGCCGGCCGGATGACCCGCGCCGGGACGCACCCGCGGCAAGCCGACGCGCGTTGTCATGCCGGCTCGCATGCTCAGTGCTTTTTCTGCAACTGCCAGTTGCCGCTGCCCTGCTTGCAGAATTGCGGGCGCAGGTTCATGGATTGCCCCTTCGCATTCAGCACGACGCCGACGTCGCGGCAGGTGCGCTCACCCATCTTCGCCGTGTTCCCGGCGGTGATGGTGGCGTCGATCTTCACGCTATTGCCGGTGCCTTCGTTGAGCCAGTTCGCGCTTTCGCCGTCCTGCTTGTCGTTCAGCACGGCGAAGACGGCCTTCTTGATCGAATCGACGTCGCGTTGCTTCATGTAGCTGACCGGCGTGTCGTTCAGAAAACCGAGATTCGCCGCTTGCGCGCCTACTGCGGTGGCAATCAACAGGGCGCCGGCGGTCAGATGAAGCAGGACGCGAGTTCGCATCGACATGAAGAATTCTCCTCGAGAAGTGTTTGGGGCGGTCTCGAACGCGCTTGTCGCGGCTCGTGATTGGACCCCAAAAGCATAGCATGCCGACCTCGATGCGCCGCCGAAGCAGTGACCATGCCGCGGCGAAATTCGCCGCATTCACCGACGCCCCGATCCACGCGCCGCCGTGGCACACGAACGATCAGGCATGGCAAGCGCTCCGTGTTTTCGGACCCGTCAAGTATGTTTTTATCGGGCGTGTTCCTAAGATCGCTCTATTGCGCACAGCGCGCCAGCGAGCCTTATTCAACACCTCAGATGAACGTCTATCTCACCCTCGAAACGCTCGCCGTCGCGCTTGCGCTGCTTTGTGTGGCGCTCATGCCGGCCTCCATCCGCATCGATACCGGTCTCGCGCGACGCATCGTGCCACTGGACAGAGTGCCCGGCATGCGCTGGCCCGCTCTGCTGACCCGCGCCGGGCTCGTGTGCCTCCTCGCATCCTTCGTCCTGCTGCTCGTCGCCTGCTATTACATTCTGGCCGGCACCGGCTGATAACCGCGGCCTGGCGGCCGCTGTCCTCTTTCATCGGTTCAGTTCGCGGCGACTGCCTTGGTCTTTTCGGCGACCACCTTGCCGCCCGCTTCATATCCATCCGTGAGCGTATTCAGAAACGCCACCACGTCCTTGATTTCCGCCTCGTCGAGCGCCGGCTTGTCGCCCGGCTTGCGGTCGAACGGCGGCTCGGTATTCAGGTTGTCCCAGTAGCGCCGCGGCAAATCGTCGAACTTCCGCACACGGCCGTTGACGACCGGATAGAACTTCTCCGGATGCGTGTCCCGCTCGGCGTAAAAGCGCAGCACCTGTTCCAGCGAATCGTAGATGCCGTTGTGGAAGAAGCGCTTCTTCAACGCGACGTTGCGCAGCGTCGGCGTGCGGAACAGGCCGCAAAACTCGGCGCGGCCCTTCAGATCGGTACGCTCCGGTCCACACGCGCCGAGGTCGTAAAAATGCGGATCGCGATTCACCGGCAACGCGCGATTGCGTGGCACGCCGATCGCGATCAGGCCGAAGTCGCTGAACTGCGGCGGCGCGCCGTCCCGCGTGCGCTGGCTGATGTGGCAGCTCGCGCAATTGCCCTTCGTTTCGTCGTTGAACAGTTGCAGACCGTGAAGTTCGGCCTGAGTCAGTTGCGCCTTGCCCGCCAGAAACGCATCGTACTTGCTGGTGTACGGATAGAAAATCCCGGGTGCCTGTTCGAACGTTTCGAGCGCCTGCAACACGGCTTTGAACGTCGCTTCGTCGCTATCGAAAATGCGCGCGCCGAACGCCGCGCGGAAAGCGTCGGCATACGGCGCGGCTTTCACCGCGGCCGTGACCCTGGCCGGCGTGCTGCCCATTTCGAACGACGACAGCAGCGGAATGCGAGCCTGGTCGGCGCCGCGGTCGACGCGGCCGTCCCATGTCAAACCACCGGTCGGCCCCGCGTCCACGCTTTCGTCGCCTTCGTCGTCCGACTCGTGATAGTGCTCGGCGAACGCGGGCACCGATTGCAGATATTTGAGCGTGGGCGCGGCGCGCATGCCGGTACGGTGCATGTCGCTACCGCCCAGTTGCACGGGCAACGCATTGGCCGGCGAAAACGCATGGTCCGGGCTATGGCACGACGCGCAGGCGAGTTTGCCCGAGCCGGATAACGACGCATCGAAGAAGAGCTGTTTGCCGAGCGCCGTCATTTGCCGCACGGATTCGTAGACTTGCGCGCGGCTTTGACCGGCCTGCTGGCCGGCGACCGGTGTGGCTGAAGCCGCCGTTGGCGCGGCCGCGCGCGATCCGCTGACGGCAGCGCTCGCGCCACTCGCGGCGCTTGCAGCGGCAGCGAGCGTCGCCGCAGCGCCCGCGGCCGGCGCCCCCGCATCGCATGCGGCCAATGTCATCGTCATTCCCCCGAGCATGAACGCCGCCAGCGGCGCTTTCATCGTCGTCGATCCGACGCATCGCCGCGCCCGCGCCACAGCGCTCCGAATCCCCGTCAAGGCAAGCCGCATAGGAATGATGTGAGTTCGCGATATCGAAGTCCGCGAGCGTATTTCATGCATATGTCGCTCACATGACATGCGGCCGACCAAAAGCATCTAGAACCAAGCTGTTCGTAAGGCGAAACACATCGTGCTGTCAACTTTCCTTGCGAAACTTTCCCGGACGGCCATCCATGCAAGGCATCACGCGGCCCGTCCCCAACGCGAGAGAGAACCCACATCTTATGAACAAGAAATTGATCTGCGCGGCGCCCCTGGCGATCGCAGCAGCGTTGAGCCTGTATGCGTGCGGCGGCAATGAGATCACGCAGCCGGACATCACATCGATCAAGACGGTCGTGGTGATTTACGCGGAGAACCGCAGCTTCGACAACCTGTACGGCAACTTCCCCGGCGCGAACGGTCTGCAGAACGTGTCGAGCGCGACGCAGGTGGACCGTGACGGCACGCCGCTCGCGACGCTGCCGCAAGTCTGGAACGGCCTGACGCAAACCGGCGTGACGCCGGTGGTCACGCAGGCGATGACGGCCAATCTGCCGAACAGCCCGTTCGCGATCGACGACCCGAAGGGCTTCAACACGCCGATCACCGCGACCACGCGCGACCTGTATCACCGCTTCTACGAAAACCAGATGCAGATCGACGGCGGCAAGAACGACAAGTTCGCCGCGTGGGCCGATTCGGGCGGCCTCGTGATGGGCCACTACACGCTCGACGCCGACAAGCTGCCGCTGTGGAAGATCGCACAGCAGTACACGCTGGCCGACAACTTCTTCATGGGCGCGTTCGGCGGCTCGTTCCTGAATCACCAGTGGCTGGTGTGCGCATGCACGCCGGTCTATCCGAATGCGGACAAGAGCCCGGCGGCGGCTTCGATTTCCGCGGTGGAAAGCGACGGCGTCACGCTGAAGCTCGCGAGCAACTCGCCCGCCTCGGCGTTGAGCGGGCCGCCGAAATACGTGCTGTCGGGCAACCTGACGCCCGACTTCTACGCGATCAACACGATGCAGCCGCCGTATCAACCGAGCGGCAACAAGGCGGCCGCGGGCGGCGACGCGAACCTCGCCGATCCGGCCGCGGCCACCACGCTGCCGGCGCAAACGCAGCAGCACATCGGCGATCTGCTGAACAACGCCAAGGTATCGTGGGCGTGGTATGGCGGCGCGTGGGGCGCGGCGTTGTCGGCGGCGCAAACCGGCACGTCGAACGTGATCTACGGCGCGAATCTGTCGGCGCCGAACTTCCAGCCGCATCATCAGCCGTTCAATTATTTCGCCGACCTGGCGCCGGGCACCGCGAACCGCGCGCAGCATCTGCTCGACGGCGGCCTCGCCGGCTCGGAGTTCATCAAGGCGATCGATAACGGAACGCTGCCGCAAGTGACGTTCTACAAGCCGCAAGGCAACCTGAACGAGCACCCCGGCTACACGGACGTCGCCTCGGGCGACCAGCACATCGCCGATGTGATCTCGCACCTGCAGAAGAGCCCACAGTGGAACAACATGCTGGTGGTGGTGACATACGATGAAAACGGCGGCTTCTGGGATCACGTCGCGCCGCCGAAGGCCGACCGCTGGGGCCCGAGCACGCGTATTCCGGCGTTGATCATCTCGCCGTACGCGAAGAAGGGCTACGTCGATCACACGCAGTACGACACCACATCGATCCTGCGCTTCATCACGCACCGCTTCTCGCTGCCGACGCTGCCGGGCATCGCCGCGCGCGACGCGGCGCTCGCGAGCAACGGTGGCAAGCCGATGGGCGACCTCACCGCGGCTTTGAACATCCGGCAATGAGTGGCGTAACAGCACGAGGGGTGTGGGGGTTCGCGTCCCCTCCACTCGCGCCGGCGTCGGACGTTCAGCAATGAACGTCCAACGAAAGCGCTCGGCAATCCGGCGTGCGGCCACCGACAGTAAGCAACAGTCGGCCTCGTGACGAGGCTTTGACGGGGTAGCTCCGGCTGCCCTTTTTTGTTTTCGGCGCGCGCACCGGCGACGTCGTCACGCCCGCTCGCCGACGTGCTCGCGTGGCGACACAACGGGGCTTGCAATACAGCGTATGCTTCGACCGAAGGCGCGATCATCGTGTCGTCGCGAGCGGCGGCGGCGCTGAATTCCCGGCAATGCGTCGCAGCTTGGTCCACTCTTCCAGGAGCCCGACAGCATGACTGAAAAAACCATCAAGATCCCCGGCCCCGACCATCCGATCACCGTCGAACCGGCCAACGCGCGCGTCATCGTGACCGTGGCCGGCCGCGTGATCGCGGATACGAACAAAGCGCTGGCGCTGCGTGAAGCGTCGTATCCGGCGGTGTATTACATTCCGCGCGACGATGTCGACATGGCGCTGCTCGAGCGCACCGATCACGCAACTTATTGTCCCTACAAAGGCGATTGCGCTTACTACAGCATTGCGATCGGCGGAGAGCGCGCGGTGAATGCGGTATGGACGTACGAGTCGCCTTATGCGGCCGTGAAGGAGATCGCGCGGCATCTCGCGTTCTATCCCGAGCGGGTCGATTCGATCGACGTGCAGCCGGTAGCTTGAGAGGCAATGCGCGCAAGATTTGAAGTACGGCAGGAGGGACTCGAACCCACCACCCTCGGCTTAGAAGGCCGATGCTCTATCCAGCTGAGCTACTGCCGTAATGAGGAGAGGCGATGCTACGCCAGGCTACGGCGTACAACGTGCATCACCCGCAATGAGAACCCGCGATCGGGAATTGGAATTGTGTGGGATCGCGCCACACACGGTCGTGGCATACCGAAATTCTAACTGACCGGCGCGGAGACTGGAAATCTCGCTCCGCGGGGTCGTCGGCATTCGTCATAGCCACGTCGGAAAACAAACAGGCCCGGCGGGTTGAGCCGGGCCCGGATTATAACCGATCGCTCCTTGCCCGCCAGCACGCGGGCGCGCAACGAGGGCGGACCTCGAACGCGATCAGACCGGTTGCGGATGCAACAGGAACCAGCCGAGAAACACGATCCCCGCGATCACGCAGTACACGCCGAACGAAGCCAGACGTCCGCGACCTTCGAAATAGCGCATCAGGAAACGCACGCTCAGATACGCGGCGATCGCGGTAAGCACGCCGCCCAGCAGGGCGTCCGCCAGTTGACCGGGCGCATGAAAGAGCTTCGGCAATTCGAGCAGGCCCGCCGCGAAAATGATCGGCGTGCCGAGCAGAAACGAGAACTCGGCGGCCTTCTCGGTGGTCAAGCCGGCCGCATTGCCGGCGATCATCGTCAGACCACTGCGCGAAAAACCTGGAATCAGCGCGCCGACCTGAGCCAGCCCGACGAGAAACGCCTGGCGGAACGTCATCTTCTCCGGCGGCTGATGCGCGCGCGAGCGTTGCAGGCGGTCGCCGAACCACAGCAGCACGCCGTTGACGATCAGCGCGATCGCGACGATGCGCAGGTCGTGAAAAATCAGTTCGAGCCGCTTCTCGAGCAGCAGTCCGACGATACCCGCCGGAATCGTGCCGATGATGAGCGCCCACATCATGTGCGCGTCGTCATTGCGGCGGCCGCCGAGCGAGGCGAAGAAGCCGCGCACCAGCGCGCACCAGCGCTCGCGGAAGTACCACAGCAGCGCGAACGCGGTGCCGAGGTGCAACGCGACGAGAAACGGCAGCAACTGCGGCGCGTGCTTGTCGATATGCATGTCGAACAATGCGGGCACCAGCAGCGTATGACCGAGACTGCTCACGGGAAACAGTTCGGTGACGCCTTGCAGCACGCTCAGAAAGATCAGAAACGACAGGTTCACGCGGCGGTCCTTGTAAGGAAAGTGTCGGGGAACAGCGCGCCGCAAGGGAGTGACCGGCGCGTCAAAAGCGCGTCGATTATGCCTGGCTGCAATGTCAGCGCCAAGCGTTTGAGCCTCGATCGGGGAAATATTGATGCGCTGCGTCACAACTGGAAACCGTTGTTACGCGCCGGAAAAAGAAACGGGCCGCCGCGAACGGCGACCCTGTCATCATGAGAAATTCGTGAGCTTCAAGCGACCGGCTTCACGCCAGTGCGCAGTGGCGGGCCGGCAGGCGAAACGAAAGGTGGGATCAGCGCTCGAGCTGGTAGAAAAAGTAGACCGTGCTTGCTGCGAACATGCCGAACAGTGCGACACCCATTGCCATTGCGAGATCCATCACGCCCTCCTGAGCCGGTCTCGCCCGGTGTTCTGATCACCGGGCAGTGAGACGGATTATCTGCAAGGAAGCCCCTTGTGCGACACCCGCAATTTCCCCAGAAGGGTTTCCCCGTAGCACAAAGCGGCGCAAAATCTTCGTCTGACAACGCACATATTCGGCGTTGTCGGGCGTCCGGCACGTTCGTGAGGTATGCGTCGGATGCGTCTGCCAACCTTCACTCAACCTGACCAACCAGCCCATCGACCATGCCCCTTTCCCCGCAACAGGACATTCTCGAAATCGCCCAGGACGCCTCCGTGCTCCGCTTCGCGCCGCAAGCCGGCGGCCGTCTGTTGTCGTGGACGATCGACGGCGAGGCCGTGATTCATTGGCCCGAGCACGCCGACTGGAGTCAGCCCGCGCGGATCCGTGGCGGCAATCCACTGCTGTTTCCGTTTCTCGGCCGCCATCGTGTCGACGGCAAGATCGGCTATTGGCGCGACGCCGCGGGCGCGGTGCGCGAGTTGCCGATGCACGGCTTCGCGCGCGACCTGCCGTTCGACGCCCATGCCGACGTTCATGGCGCCGGCCTGCGCATGGTGCTGACCGACAACGCCGCGACGCGCGTCTTCTATCCGTTCGGCTTCCGGTTCGAGGCGGTCTACACCCTGATCGACGCAGCCACGCTCGAAGTCACGCTGCGCACCGCCAACACCGGCGACGCGCGGCTGCCCTACTACGCCGGCCATCACTTCTACTTCACGCTGCCGCACGCGCAGCGCGGCGAGACCTCGCTGGAACTGCCGCGCACCGAACGCCGCCATCAGCAGGACGACGGTTCGATCAGCGCCGCCGAGCCGGGCGAAGCGCGCTACACGCTCGACGAGGCGCGCATTCATGACCGGTTCCATTGCCTCGTCGGCGAACCGGATCAACCGGTGCGGCTCATCGCGCCTAGGCTCAACCGGCTCGTCACCATCGATCTGCAGCGGCCGGACTCGGTGCCCTGGTACGCCGTCACCACGTGGACCGAAGCCGCTGATTCCGACTTCTACTGCGTCGAGCCGTGGCTGGGACTGCCGGACGCGATCCACAACGGCATGGGTTTGCGCTGGCTCGAACCGGGACAAACCGAGGCGGCCACGCTGCGTATCAACGTCGGCAAGCTGCGCTGATGGCGGCTTTCACGTCGAGCGACGCGCGGTGGATGGGGCCGCGTTGCGCCGCGTTTCATGCCGCGCGTGGTCTTGTCGCTGCCCGTTTTTCGCGTGTTGCAACGCAAAACCGTTAGAATCGGACGCTTTGCATCCACCTGCCGCGTGATCGGGATCGGCGCGCGGCAGCGCTTTGCGAGGTCCAATGCGGGGAACAACAAGAATGATCAAACGGCTCGCCTGCGCGTCGTTGGTGGCGCTGCTCGTCGCGTGCGGGTCGGCGCCGGTGGCGCCAGGCTTCTATCGGGTCGAACGGGGCGATACGCTGTCGAAAATCGCGCGCAGCAACCGGCAATCGGTGCAAAGCATCGTGCGCTGGAACAATCTGACCAACCCGGACAGCATCGAGGTCGGCCAGGTGCTGCGCGTCGTGCCGCCAGGCGGAGCATCGACGAGCGGCGCGACACGCAGTAACGGCGGCGCGAGCGCTTCGGCGTCGCCGCGCCCGGCGCCGGCCTCGGAGGACAGCGCGCCGTCGTCCGCGCCGGCTTCCGCGATTTCGCTGATCTGGCCGGCCGACGGCACCGTGATCCGGCGCTTCGACGGCGCCAATTCCAAGGGCATCGATATTTCGGCGGCCGCGGGCACACCGGTGGTCGCCGCGGCGGCCGGCACGGTCGTGTATGCGGGCAACGGTTTGCGCGGTTACGGCAATCTGCTGATCCTCAAACACAATGCCGAGTACCTGACCGCTTATGCGCACAACCGCGTGCTGCTGGTGAAGGAAGGCCAATCGGTCGCGCGCGGCGAAAAGATCGCCGAGGTGGGCAACACCGATACCGATCGTGTCATGCTGCACTTCGAGTTGCGCTATCAGGGCCGCTCGATCGATCCGTCGAAGGCACTGCCGCCCAGATAGGTCTGAAGCGCTGGCACGCGCCCTGCGTCCGCGGTCGAGGGAACCTCGCGTGCTACGCTCTTTCCGACACGCGACGTGGCCGTGCGCCACGTCTTTCCCGTCATCTGTGAGGAATCTGTCATGAAGAGCGCATTTGCGTCCGTCGCGACCGCGGCGGCGATCGGTCTTGGCCTGCTGACGCTCGGCGGCCTCGGCGGCTGCTCCAGCACCACCACCATGACGTACCTGCCTAGCGGCGAAACCGGCTTTGCAATCAACTGCAGCGGCAGCGACGCCAGTTCCAGTTGGGGCGAGTGCTACAAGCGCGCCGGCGAAGTCTGCGGCAATTACGGCTACGACGTCGTTTCAAAAGACGTCGACAGCGGCGGCACTTCCGGCGGCTCGGTCGGCGGGATTTTCGGCGCGAATGTGAAGAACCGGTCGATGGTGATTCGCTGCAAACAATGACGGCCCGGCCCGCAACAAGCGGCACCGCTGGCACTGGCAGCAGACTCGCCAGAACCGGCAGGCATTAGCGCCTCCGCCGCCTTCGCGAGCGCGGGCGGAGGCCGCAGCGAAATCCAACCGCACGCGCGACGACGCCCTTGGAGAGGCGCCAAAAAAAATCAAGCACATCGTGAGCGACAAAAAGGGATGTCACTTTCACGATCGACGGCGTGTGAATCGGAGCAAAAAAAAGCCCGGCACGAGGCCGGGCTAACGGGGGTTCGGCGCATATCGGCAAAGGACCGGTTCACCATGCGCCAGAACGAAATCTAACAACTCGCTTTTACAAGCGCAATATATTAATTTCTCATGCAATGTGATGCGGCGTACGGATTCCGCATTATGTGAACCAGAAACGTCGGCAATAACCACGCTCAATCCACGCACCATTTCGTCAGGCAAAGCGATTAATCGCGCCGAAGAAAATCCGTGCATCGCCCGACAGACGGGGCACCCAGGCTTATACCCAAAGCGCGTTCAAAAACCCTGAAGAAAGACTAAAAAACCGATTTTGGCGAGGCGCACCCGGCATAATCGTGGCGCATTTCGCGCCGCTCAGACTTGGTGCGCAAACACACCAACGCGGGCATTTAATCCGCGTTGATCCGTACGAATAAATCGAGGGAATTTCGTCACGGGAAAAATTCGCGAATGGCGAAATAATTAAAATCTGGCAATAACATACAAATTGCGAAGTTTTAAAATCAAACCATTATTCATTCTACCAATGGAATGATATGCGCGTCGCCCGTCGATTCGAACCGGCCATTGGTCTCGCCCGGCCGGCTAAAACTCCGGCTCACATGACTCGCAAACCGAGCTCGGTGACGAGCACCGCAGCTTGATGATGCGAAATCGTCGCGCCCTTGAAGAGCGCCGCATCGACAAGCCGCACGCCGCTCAAATCGGCTTCGCGCAAATCGGCGCCGTCGAAGCGTGCGCCCTTCAGATGCGCGTCCTTCAGGCTGCCGCCCTCGAAGATCGCCTCACGGAAATCGACGCCGGCGAGATCGGCATCCGAGAAATCGAGTTGCTGGAGCGTGGCCTTGCGAAACGACAGGCCGCGCAAATGCGCGCCCACCAGCAAGCTCTCGACGAAGCTCAAGCCAAGCGCGGCGCAAGCCTCGAAATTCGCGCCCGTCAGCTTGCAGCCGTGAAACGACACCGACGCGAGCTTGGCGCGCCGCCAACTGGTGTTGTTCAGATCGCTCGACTGGAACGCCGCGTCGACCAGGTCGGCGGACGCGAAATCCGCCTCGCGCCCGCGACAACGGACCCAGCGCGTCTGCGAGAGCGTCGCGCCGAAAAACGAGGTCTCCACAATCGTGCAGCGATGAAATTCGGCGCCGCGCAGATCGAGCCGCGACAGATCGGCGCCTTCGAAATCGCAGTCGGCGAAATGAAGCGGCTGCCGGGGCGGCTCGCTATCGCTCGCGCGATTCGCCGCGATGAGGCGCTCCACGTCGGCCCGCGCAAGCGTGGCGCCGAGCACTTGATGAGCTTGCGCGCCCGCAGCCGGCGCCGTTGAATCGAGTGACATGAGGGTTCAGAATCAGAATTTCGCAAGACCCAAAGCCTACCGGAATGCGCGCCGCCCTGGCGGTCCGCGCCAATGGTTTATAGTGACGGCCCGTCAAAAACGCGCGAACGATGACTTCCAACGACGCCACCCACAGCCCGCTGTACGCGAAACTGCTCGCCGAAACCGCCAAGATCGGCTGGCCCGAACTCGAACGCTTTTTCGCGCGCGGCATGCTGCTGCGCGTCGCACGCGACCTCGATCTGGTCAGCGTCGCCGAAGCCATCGCCAGCGACGACACCACGCAGGTCACGCAATGGCTGTCCGCCGGCCTCGTCGAACGCGTGCAGGCGGAAACCGCCGCGGATTTCGCCGCGCGCGATCCCGATCTGTGGGCGGTGGTCGTCTCTCCTTGGGTGTGCGTGCAGGAACGCGGTTGAGCGAACCCGCGCACGGCCCGAAGGAAGCCGCCTTGCGAGACGGCGCGGGCGCTGCCATGCCCGCAGTGCCCGCGCACTGGCATCGCCGGGTGCTGACGCTGGCGTTTCCCATCGTCCTCGCCAATCTGACGCAGCCGATTCTCGGCGCGGTCGACACCGCCGTCGCCGGCCATCTCGACGGCGCGTCGTATCTCGGCGGCGTGGCGCTCGGCGGCGTCTTTTTCAACTTCGTGTTCTGGGGCTTCGGCTTTTTGCGCATGGGGACCACGGGCCTCGTCGCGCAAGCGCATGGTGCGCGCGACGAGGCCGGGCTGCGCAACGACGTCGTGCGCGCGCTGCTGCTCGCAGCCGCCATCGGCGCGGCGGTGCTGGCGCTGCAAATGCCGCTGATCGAGTACACGTTGCGCGCGATCGGCGGCAGCGAGGCCGTGCAGCATCAAGCGCGCATCTACTGCCACGCGCGCATCTGGGCGGCCCCGCTCGCGCTCGGCAATTACGTCGTGCTCGGCTGGCTGCTCGGCACGCAGCAAGTGCGACTCGCGCTGCTCTCGCAAGTGTTCATCAACAGCGTGAACATCGTGGCGGTACTGCTGTATGTGCATGGCTTCGACTGGGGCGTGGCCGGCATCGGCGCCGCGACCGCCACGGCCGACGCGCTCGGCTTCGTGCTCGGCGCCGCGCTGCTGTGGCGCGGCCGGCCGCGCGGTTTGCCCGCGCTGAACCGCGCGGCCTTGCTCGACGCGGCGGCGCTCAGGCGTCTGGTGGTGCTCAATCGCGACATCTTCGTCCGCACGCTGTGCCTGCTTCTGTCGTTTGGCTGGTTCGCGCATCTCGGCGCGAGCCAGGGCGACGCCATCCTCGCCGCCAACGCGCTGCTGCTGAATTTTCAAACCTTCATGGCCTACGGACTCGACGGCTTCGCGCACGCCGCCGAAGCGCTCGTCGGCGCGGCGATCGGCGCGCGCGACCGCCACGGCTTCAGACAGGCCATTAGCGTGACGGCGCTGTGGTCCGCGCTCGGCGCGCTGGGTTTCTCGCTCGTGTATTGGGGCGCGGGCGCATGGATCGTCGAGCGACTGACCGATCAGGCCGCGGTGCGCGCCGCCGCTGAAACGTATCTGCCTTGGGCCGCGTTGTCGCCCGTGGTGTCGGTGTGGGGCTTCGTGCTCGACGGCGTGTTCATCGGCGCGACGCGAACGCGCGAACTGATGATGTCGATGGTGGTGTCGTTCGCGGTGTTCGTGGCGGCGTCGTGGCTGTTGCTGGCGCTCTTCGCCAATCACGGTTTGTGGGCCGCGATGCTGATCTTCATGGCCGCGCGGGGCGTGACGCTCGCGCGCTACCTGCCGGGCATCGTGCGCGGCATGGCGGGTGCGAACGGCTAGCCGTCGATTGTGCGTCCGAGTGGCATGCCTTTGTTGCAACGCGAATCTGACGCGAGGCGGTGCTTTGCGCCTGCCGTCAAGGCATGACGCGCAACGATCTCATGCATTCCGGCCGCGGCGCGGTGATGGCTTGAAACAGGCGCATGCGTGTCGCGCATGAGATGGGCTCTGGAATGACCGCAGCCCGCGCGCTCCGTGCGAACTGCATGCGTAACTGTGAGCGCGCGTGCGTCGGCGCTTTCGCTTTGATCTTCAGTCGACGCTCAAGGCGAGACCGGCGCGGGCACCATCGAGGGCGGCCGATTATCGGTGGGCACCCCGTGATAGTCGGCGGGATCTTGCGGCGGCGGACCGCCGTGACGGCCGGGACCGCTCGCACAGCCGGCGAGGCCAGCGACCAGCAGCAGCACAACCAATGGGACGCGAATCATGGACACCAATCTCTCCCGGAACAGAATGAAGTAGCGGCAGCGAGCGCAAACCAGACGCGCTTGCAACCAGGCGCCGAGAGTCTACCCGCAAAGCCCATTCCCCGGCGCCGCGATAAGCGAGGTACATCCCTGAAAGACGCCTGGACACACCGCGACGGATTTCGGTTTCCCGTATTGCGGCAAGCGCTCTTCGGCTCCCAAATCGCCGGGCGTGACCTACTATTGATGTCACAGGCGCACGTCATAGGAGACTGCCATGGACGCTGAATCGATCGCAGGTCTGGTCGGGCTCGCAATAGGTCTGCTCGTGCTGCTGGCGCTGTCGATTTTCGAATCGCGGGAATACAAGCGCGAGCACCACGGCGAAGGCATGCTGCATCACTGGGTCACCCATCAGCACATGCATATGCCGCACTGGATGCGTCGCCGGCACTGAACAGGGTACTCGCGCTCGTTCGGCCTTTTCGTGGATTCGGTTGACAACGCGGTAGCGACTCCCGGGCCAAGCGGGAACCGCACCCGACGGCGCGGCGCTCGCGCACGTCGATTCTTTTGACCACTACGACGACTGTGTCGCCACGGCTACCGCGCGCCGGCTACGATCGTTATCGGCCCGCCCCGGCTGCAACGCCTTGCATGCACGCCGTCGCCCATCAAACACCGCCCCGAATACAGGCGCCGCGCGCGCAAGTTTTTCCTGCCTGCAGTGACATGAAAACACCGTCGCCCCACAACGCGCACCCACACGCCCGGCGGCTTGCCCTGCCCGCCTTGTTCCCCGATAGGCACGTGCCTTGCTCACTCACACCTGAAGGCGCGCATGCCGCGCGCCGATCGTCCCGGCGTGCATGCGCCGACCATCAGACCATGTGGCCCAGCCTCTGAGGGCCGGACAGGAGAACTCGAATGACCATCGGAACCATACTGCTTATCGTGCTCATCCTTCTGCTGATTGGCGCATTGCCGAGTTGGCCGTACAGCAGCGGTTGGGGCTATGCGCCGACCGGCGTGATCGGCGTCGTCTTGATCATCGTGATCGCATTGCTCGTGATGGGGCGGCTATAGAAGCATGGCCGCGCGCTGCCTTTTCGCGCCGGCGCAATTCGTGATTGACTCTGGCACCCAATGCCAGATAGAATCTCGGATTCGTCGGAGCGTAGCGCAGCCTGGTAGCGCATCTGATTTGGGATCAGAGGGTCGAAGGTTCGAATCCTTTCGCTCCGACCACGAAAAGCAATACGAAACCCGCGTCGCCTCCGGCTTCGCGGGTTTTTGCTTTTGGGCGTTGCATTTGCTAGCGGGCGTTTCACTTAGGAATCGATGAGGGCATCGACTTGCGGACTCACAATGCCGCATGCGACAGTGAGTGAAAACGGGCAAAAACCCGCGCAGCCACCCTGGCCGCCAACCGTAGCAAACCCCAGCAACCAGAATCAAGGAGACATGCATGGACCTGATTCTCTGGCGTCACGCCGAAGCCGAAGACTTTGCCGCCAGCGATCTGTCCCGGGCGCTCACTACCCGGGGCCGCAAGCAGGCGCAAAACGTCGCCAAATGGCTGCGCGCGCGGCTGCCCGACGACGCCGTGGTCCTCGCGAGTCCGGCCGTACGCACCATTCAAACCGCCGAGACGTTGAGCGACCAGTATCGCGTGATGCGCGAACTCGCGCCCAACGCCAGCGCCAATGACGTGCTTGAGGCGGCCGGCTGGCCCAAGGGCATCGCGCAAACGGTGGTGGTGGTCGGCCATCAACCCACGCTCGGCCACGTCGCCGCGCGGCTCGTCGGCGACAGCGAGGCAAGCTGGCCACTGAAAAAAGCCGGCGTATGGTGGATCGCGAGCCGTGAACGCGACGGTGATGAACAGGCCGTGCTGCGCGCCGCGATCAGTCCCGATCTGATCTAGGCAACGCGGCGTTCAAAGCCCGCGCAACAACGCGTGCCGCCAGCGCAAAACCCGCTTGCGAAAGCGCGGCATGGCGAGCCGCAAGCTCCTCATGCTGACGGGCAGTCATCCAATCGTCACGGCTTTGCCATGCGAGCGTCACCGGGCGTTACTACATTGGCGAAAAAAGAATTCTCCCTTTTTTCGACCAGGACGCCCCATGCGAGAACTGCCGACGCCTACCCTGCCCCTCGCTTCGATCTTCGAGTTGCGTCGTCTGCCGCGCGCCGAAGAGACGGTCACCGCCCAGCATCGCCTGCAAGTCACGTGGGCCCGCACGGATGAAGAACTGCGCGAGGCGCAGCGTCTGCGCTACCGCGTTTTCGCCGACGAAATGGGCGCGCGCCTGACGGGCCCCACGGGTCTCGACGTCGATGCATTCGACAACTACTGCGATCATCTGCTGGTGCGCGATCTCGACACGCTGAAAGTGGTCGGCACGTATCGCGCGTTGCCGCCACACCAGGCGGCACGCATCGGGCGCCTGTATGCGGAAAGCGAATTCGACGTGTCGCGTCTCACGCACCTGCGCGCGAAGATGGTCGAAGTGGGCCGCTCATGCGTGCATCCCGACTATCGCAGCGGCTCGGTGATCATGTCGCTATGGGCCGGGCTCGCCGGGTACATGAAACACAACGGCTACGAAACGATGCTCGGCTGCGCGAGCGTCGCGATGGTCGACGGCGGCCACTACGCGGCGAATCTGTATTGCTCGCTGCGCGATAACGCCATGACGGCGCCGGAATATCGCGCGTTCCCGCACACGCCGTTGCCCGTGGACGAATTGCAAACGGGCGCCGATGTCGCGCCGCCGCCGCTCGTGAAGGGTTATCTGCGTCTGGGCGCGAAGATTTGCGGCGCGCCCGCATGGGATCCCGACTTCAACACCGCGGACTTCCTGACGCTGTTCCGTCTGTCCGACATCAATGCGCGTTACGCCCGCCACTTCCTCGGCGATGCGATGCCGCGCTGAGCAGCGGCGATGTTCAAAAGAAAAGCCCGGCAATGACCGGGCTTTTCTCTTTTCACCGACGATGAGACGCGCTTCAATCGTCGGTATAAACCACCCGATACGGGATGCCAACCTTCTCCCATTCCGCGGCTTCCTGGATCAGGCTGTAGTCGGTCAGCGGATTGTTCGCCACCCATTCGTTCGGCAGACGCACCTCATAGCCGCCGTTGGCCTGCGCAACCGCGATATTCGGCAAGCCGACATCCGCACGGCGGCGGCACAACAGCGCCGCGAGCCGCAGACAGAAGAGCAGCGGCCATTCCACTTCACGCGTTTGCGAGAGCTTGCCGAGCTTGCCCGCGTGACCGAGCACGAGCGCGGCGAGCCGCGCCTGGTCGGTGCGTGAAAAACCCGGCATGTCCGCGTTGCTGGCGATATAGGCCGAATGCTTGTGATACGCGCTGTGCGAAATCGATAGCCCGATTTCATGCAGCGCCGCCGCCCAACCGAGGAACATGCGGTTTTCCAGCCGGCGCTCCTCGTCCGGCTCCGCGAACTGGTCGTAAAAGCGCACTGCGAGTTCGCCGATACGCCCGGCCTGCGCACGATCCACGCCATAGCGGCGCATGAAGCCCTCCACCGTGACCGTGCGCATGTCTTCGTGCTGCGAACGGCCCAGCAGGTCATACAGCACGCCGAGACGCAGTGCGCCGTCTGTCGTATCGACGTAATCGACGCCGAGTTCGTCGAACACCGCGATCATGATCGACAGGCCGCCGGCCAGCACCGGCACGCGATCGCTCTTCAACGCGACGAGCTTCAAACGATTGACGTTCTCCGCCTTGATCAACGCGCGCTTGAGCCGCTCCAGCCCGCCGCGCGAAATGCCGTGGGTGACGCCCGGATCGTTGAAGCCGTTGGCCTCGACCAGTTCGGCCAACGCGCGCGCGGTGCCGGACGAACCGATCGCCTGCTCCCAACCGGTTTTCTTGTATTCGGCGGAAATGATCTGGATTTCGCGGCCCGCGGCGAGTTCGGCCTGGCGCATCGTGTATTCGTCGACATTGCCTGCCGGGAAGAACGTCCGGCTATGGCTCACGCAGCCGATGTACAGGCTCTCCATCTTGATCGGCGTGTAATGCGAACCGATGATGAATTCCGTCGAGCCGCCGCCGATGTCGACCACGAGTCGCTTGCCGGCGCTGGCGGGCACCGAGTGCGCGGCGCCCGCATAGATCAGGCGGGCTTCCTCGCGCCCGGCGATCACCTCGATCGGGAAGCCGAGCGCGGCTTGCGCCTCACCGAGAAATTCGCCCGCGTTCTTGGCGATGCGCAGCGTATTGGTGGCGACCGCGCGAACGTGGTCGGGATGAAAGTCGCGCAGCCGCTCGCCGAACCGCTTGAGCGCGTCCCAGCCGCGCACTTGCGAGGCGCGATCGAGCATCTTGTCGCGCGATAAACCGGCGGCAAGACGCACCGGCTCACGCAATGCGTCGACCTGATAGATCTGGCTGCCCGCGTCGGTTTCCTCGACCCGGCCCACGATCAGACGGAAGCTGTTGGAGCCGAGGTCGACGGCGGCGAGGAGTTGTGGCGTATTGACCATCGGGTAAGCGGACTCCATGCGCGCGAGCGCGGCGGCGGTGGATGCGGAAGACACCGGATGCTCACCCGGCGCTTTGGGCGTCTTGTGGCCGGCCGCGCTGTTCAAAGACGCCATTCTAAGCGTACGGGGCCTCACGATGTCACCTCGCAGCAATGGGGGTGCCCCATGGTCCCATATGCACTGCGTCATATTGACGACACGCGGCGAATACGGCGTAGAATTTATAACATCGAGAATGTCATAACCTTGTCATCATACTGTGAGAATTTCCGAGCGTCTTTTCGCGTCTCTACCTGATCCTCCATTCTCGCTGCCGATGTCCATCCGCTACCCGTTATTGAATCGCGAACTGGGCATTCTGGGTTTCAACGAGCGTGTGTTGGCGCAAGCAGCCGACCCCGCCGTTCCTTTGCTCGAACGCCTGCGCTTCATTTGCATCACCAGTAGCAATCTCGACGAATTTTTCGAAGTCCGCATGGCCGGACTGCAGGAACAGATGCGCGACAACCCCGGCGCGTTGTCGCCGGACGGCATGTCGCTGCAGCACGTCTACGACCTCGTGGTCGAGCGCGCGCAGAAGCTCGTGCATCGCCAATACACCATGCTGCACGATACGGTGCTGACCGCGCTCGAAGCGGAAGGCATCTACTTTCACGGCACCGAAGCATGGAACGAAGCGCAGACCGAATGGGCGCGCGACTATTTCTTCAATGAACTGCTGCCGGTGCTCACGCCGATCGGGCTCGACCCCGCGCACCCGTTTCCGCGTGTGCTCAACAAGAGCCTGAACTTCGTCGTCGAACTCGAAGGCAAGGACGCGTTCGGCCGCCAGGCGATGATGGGCATCGTGCAAGCGCCGCGCGCGCTGCCGCGGCTCGTACGCATGCCGCAGGAACTGTCGGGCTATCCGCATGGTTTCGTGCTGCTCAGTTCGCTGTTGCAGCGCTTTGTCGGCGAGCTGTTTCCGAACCTGGTGGTACGAAGCTGCAATCAGTTTCGCATCACGCGCAATAGCGAACTGTTCGTCGACGAAGACGAGATCACCAATCTGCGCGTCGCGTTGCAGGGCGAATTGCCCGCGCGCCATCTGGGCAATGCGGTGCGGTTGGAAGTGTCGGCGGAAACGCCCGCGCACGTCGTGCGGCGCCTGCTCGACGAGAGCAGCCTCACCACCAAGGATTGCTATTTCGCCGACGGCCCCGTCAATCTCGTTCGGCTCATGCAATTGCCGGAGATGGTGGACCGGCCCGACCTGAAGTTCGTGCCGCACATCCCTTCGATTCCGCCGCAGATCGCCAACAGCACCAGCCTGTTCGACGTGATCGATCAGGGCGACGTGCTGCTGCATCATCCGTATGAGAGCTTTCAGCCGGTGCTGGAACTGCTGTTGCAGGCGGCAAAAGATCCGAACGTGGTGGCGATCAAGCAAACCATCTATCGCACCGGCACCGACTCGCCGCTCATGGACGCGCTGATGCAAGCCGCGCGCAACGGCAAGGAGGTGACGGTGGTGGTCGAACTGCTCGCTCGCTTCGACGAGGAAACCAATATCAACTGGGCGTCGCAGCTCGAAGCGGTGGGCGCGCACGTGGTGTATGGCGTGGTGGGCCACAAGTGCCACGCGAAGATGATGCTGATCGTGCGGCGCGTGTCGGCCGGCGGCAAGACCACGTTGAAGCGCTACGTCCACCTCGGCACCGGCAACTATCATCCGCGCACCGCGCGTCTTTATACCGACTTCGGCCTGATGACCGCCGATCAGAAGATCTGCGAAGACGTGCACCACGTGTTCCAGCAACTGACCGGCATTGGCGGCGAACTGAAGCTGCACGAACTGTGGCAATCGCCGTTCACGCTGCATCCAAAACTCGTTGAATCGATTCGCGCCGAGGCCGAGCATGCGCGCGCCGGCAACAAGGCGCGCATCGTCGCGAAGATGAACGCGCTGCTCGAACCCACCGTGATTGCCGAGCTATACGAAGCGTCACAGGCGGGCGTGAAGATCGATCTGATCGTGCGCGGCGTGTGTTCGTTGCAGCCGGGCGTGCCGGGGCTGTCGGAGAACATCACGGTACGCTCGATCGTCGGGCGCTTTCTCGAACATCATCGTATCTATTACTTCTACGACGGCGGAAAGGAACAGGTTTATCTGTCGAGCGCCGACTGGATGGACCGCAATTTCTTCCGTCGTGTCGAAGTCGCGTTTCCGATCAACAACCGGCGCCTGAAGCGGCGTGTGATCGCCGAAGGTCTGTCGGCGTTTCTCGGCGACAACCAGTCCGCGTGGCTGATGCAAAGCGACGGTCACTATCGGCGTCGCCGGCCGGGAAAATCGTCGCGCAATGCGCAGATGAGTTTGCTGGGGAAGTTCTGCCCGTGAGCTGACGGTCGTGGCGCTCGCTTCGGTGAGCGTGAACCGGCCATACGCCGGCCACACGCCGGCCACACGCGATATAAAGCCCGCCTTGCGTTCTTGCCAGGCGGGCTTGTCTTTTCAGCCGCTGCGCGCGCCGCTCAAGCCGGCGCCGGTTGCCGGCGTGCCGTGCGATATGTCGGAAAGCGCACGGTGAAGGTACTGCCGCGGCCTTCCTCGCTCTTCACTTCGAGTTGTGCATCGTGCCGTTGCAGCACGTGCTTGACGATCGCGAGGCCCAGGCCCGTGCCGCCCGTGTCGCGTGAGCGGCTGCGATCGACGCGATAGAAGCGCTCGGTCAGCCGCGGAATGTCCGCCGCCGGAATGCCCAAGCCGCTATCGGTGACGGAGAACACCGCGCCGCCGCCGCTCGCCTGCCAGTTCACCCTGATTGCGCCGCCGTCCGGCGTGTAGCGAATCGCATTCGTCACGAGATTGCCGAGCGCGCTGAGGATTTCCGTTTCCACCCCGGTCACGGTGAGGCCCTCGTCCACGTCGAACGCGATCTTGTGATGATCGCTCGACAGGCTTTCCGCATCGTGCTTCAGATGCCGCAGCACCGCGCGCATGTCGATCATCTGATCGCTCGGCGGCTTGTTGTCGCCCTCGAGCTTGGCGAGCACCAGCAGATCGTTGACGATATGGCGCATGCGCGAGGCCTGCTGCTCCATCAGTTCCAGATAACGCCCGCGTTCGGCTTCGTTCAGCGGCAATTCGCGCATCGTCTCGAGGAAACCGGAGAGCACCGTGAGCGGCGTCTTCAGTTCATGCGAGACGTTGGCGACGAAGTCGCGCCGCATGGCGTCGGTGCGCTCCAGTTCGGTGATGTCTTGCGACAGCACCAGCTTGCGGTTTTCGCCGTAGGGAAACACCTGCACCGACAGCACGTTCTGGCGCTTGTCGCCCATGCCGCGCATGATCAGCATTTCTTCGTAGCGATGCGAATTCAGGTAGCGGACGAAATCGGGCTGACGCACCAGATGCGTGATGTGCTGACGCAGATCGCGCTTCGCGTCGAGACCGAAATGCAGTTCGGAGATGGCGTTGCACCATTCGATCTGGTCGTGATCGTCGAGCATCGCGACACCGTTCGGCGACGCCTGGATCGCCTGGATGAAACGCGAATGCTGCTGCTCGACCTGGCGCACCTGAGCGTGCCAGCGCTTCGCGAGCTTATGCAGACGGTAGTAGATTTCGCCCCAGATGCCGGGGGCGCTCGGCACCTCGCCGTAAACCGGCGCGTCGAGCAGGCGCCAGAGCTGCTGCTTGTGGAAAGTGCTGAAGAAGCTCTGCGCGAGCAGCAAGACGATCGCGAGGACGAGTGCCGCCTTGACGCTCACGAGCGCGCCGACCACCACGCACAGAACAGCCAGCAGCACGACCGACACGATGGAGCGCGCCCAGATGATGTTCATGGTCTAGCGATCGAGAGGAAGGACGTATGCGCCGGGGCGGCGAGCTCAGGCGCTCTTCGCAAGCCGGTAGCCGCTGCCGCGCACCGTCTCGATCATAGCATCGCACCCGGCCGGCTTGAGCGCCGCGCGCAGGCGCTTGATGTGCACGTCCACCGTGCGTTCCTCGACGAATACATGATCGCCCCACACCTGATCGAGCAGTTGCGTGCGGCTATGCACGCGCTCCGGATGCGTCATGAAGAAGTGCAGCAGACGGAATTCGGTCGGACCGAGGTCGAGCTTGATCTCGCTGCCTTCCGCATGCGCGGCCACGCGATGCGTCGCCGGATCGAGCTTCAGGCCGTTGATCGCGACCACGTCCTCGGTAAGCTGCGGCGCGCGGCGGCGCAGCACCGCCTTGATGCGCGCCATCAGTTCCTTGGGCGAGAACGGCTTGGTGACGTAGTCGTCCGCGCCGATTTCGAGGCCGAGCACCTTGTCCTGCTCATCCCCACGCGCGGTCAGCATGATGATCGGAATGTGCCTGGTGCGCTCGTTGCTGCGTAGGTCGCGCGCGAACGCAATGCCGGACTTGCCCGGCAGCATCCAGTCGAGCAGGACGAGATCGGGCAACACGTCGCTGATCAGGTTTTGCGCCTGCTCCGCGTTGTACGCGCGAATCGGGCAGTGTCCGGCGTGTTGAAGATTCACCGAAATCAGTTCGGAAATGGCGGGCTCATCTTCAATGACGAGAATGCTGCTGGGCATCGGCACCTCTGGTCCTTATCTCTGGATTAACTGAGCGCTTCGCGTTCGAGCGCGTCGCGCGACTTGTGCCGCACGTCGGTGCCCTTCACGATGTAGATGATGAATTCGGCGATGTTCTTCGAGTGGTCGCCGATCCGTTCGATCGCCTTGGCGATGAACAGAAAATCAAGGCCCACCGAAATCGAACGCGGATCTTCGGTCATGTACGAAATCAGCTTGCGAACGAACGCGCGGAATTCCTCGTCGATCGCCTTGTCGTCGCGCACGATCTGCGCGGCGGCCACCGTGTCGAGACGCGCGAACGCGTCCAGCGCGCGGCGCAGAATCGACACCGCCATTTCGCCCGACAGTTTGATCTCGGCGATATTGATGGTGCGCGACGCGCCGTCTTCCATCAGCCGCTTGGTGCGCTTGGCGATTTTTTCGGCTTCGTCGCCGGCGCGTTCGAGATTCGTGATGGTCTTGGAAATCGCGATCAACAGGCGCAGGTCGCGCGCGGCCGGCTGACGGCGCGCGATGATGTTGCTGCACTCCTCGTCGATTTCAATTTCCATCGTGTTCAGGCGCTCTTCGGCGGCGATCACCTGTTCGGCGATGTCGAGATCGAATTCGTTGAGCGCCCGCATGGCGTTGACGATCTGCGATTCGACGAGGCCGCCCATTTCGAGCACCTTCGAGGAAACCAGATTCAGGTCGGCGTCGAACTGGCTGGACAGGTGTTTATCGGACATGTCGTACTCCGTTATTGTGCTCGGCGGCTTAGCCGAAGCGGCCAGTGATGTAATCCTCGGTTTCCTTGCGGACCGGCTTGATGAAGATCTTTTCGGTGTCGCCGAACTCGATCAGTTCGCCAAGGTACATATAGGCAGTGTAGTCCGAACAGCGGGCCGCCTGTTGCATGTTGTGCGTGACGATCACCACCGTGTAATCGCTCTTCAGTTCGGCGATCAATTCCTCGATACGGCCCGTCGAAATCGGGTCCAGCGCGGAGCACGGTTCGTCGAGCAACAGCACTTCGGGACGGATCGCGATACCGCGCGCGATGCACAAACGCTGCTGCTGACCGCCCGACAACCCATAGCCGCTCTGGCCGAGCTTGTCCTTCACTTCGTTCCACAGCGCGGCCTTGGTCAGCGCCCATTCCACGCGGTCGTCCATCTCCGAGCGCGGCAGCGTTTCGAACATCTTCACGCCGAACGCGATGTTGTCGTAGATCGACATCGGGAACGGCGTCGGCTTCTGGAACACCATGCCGATCCGCGCGCGCAGCAGCGAGATATCGCGCTTCGAGGTCAGCAGGTTCTCGCCGTCCATCAGGATCTCGCCTTCGGCGCGTTGCTCCGGATAGAGCGCATACATCTTGTTGAAGGTGCGCAACAAGGTCGACTTGCCGCAACCCGACGGGCCGATGAACGCGGTCACCTTGCCTTCGGGAATCCGCAGGTTGATGTTCTTCAGCGCGTGATACTTGCCGTAGAAGAAGTTGAGGTCGTTGACCTCGATCTTCGGGCGCGACTGAGCTTGCGCCTGACCGCTCTGGGCGGGATCGAAACCGGCGGGCGCGGTCGGGCGCGAAATCGGATTGAGTTGAGTTTCTGCCATATTCATCGGATTACACTCCGCCCTTACTTGTTCGAGAAGATCGTGCGCGCGAGGATGTTCAATCCCAGCACCGCGAGCGTGATCAGGAAGACGCCGGCCCACGCGAGTGATTGCCACTGCGCGAACGGGCTCATCGCAAACTTGTAGATCGTGACCGGCAGATTCGCGACCGGCTGGCCCATGTCGAGCGAGAAGAACTGGTTCGACAGCGCCGTGAAAAGCAGCGGCGCGGTTTCGCCGGCGATGCGCGCGATCGCGAGCAGCACGCCGGTGACGATACCGGCGACCGACGCCTTCAGCGTGATCGACAGCACCATCTTCCACTTCGGCGTGCCGAGCGCGAAAGCGGCTTCACGCAGCGCGTTCGGCACCAGCTTCAGCATGTTTTCGGTCGTGCGGATCACGATGGGAATCTGCAGCAAGGCGAGCGCGAACACGCCGGCCCAGCCGCTGAAGTGGCCCATCTTCGCGACCACGAGTGCGTAGACGAACAGACCCACGACGATCGACGGCGCCGACAACAGAATGTCGTTGATGAAACGCGTGACGCTGGCGAGCCAGCCTTTCTGGCCGTATTCGGCGAGATAGACGCCCGCCAGGATGCCGATCGGCGTGCCGACGAAGGTCGCGAGCACAACCAGCATCACGCTGCCGACGATCGCATTGGCGAGCCCGCCGCCATCGGTGTTCGGCGGCGGCGTCGATTGCGTGAACAGTTCGACCGACAAACCGCCGATGCCGAGGCGCAACGTCGTATAGAGAATCCACACGAGCCACAACAAGCCGAACGCCATCGCCGCGAGCGACAGCGTCAGCGCGACGGCGTTCTTCATGCGGCGGCGGCCTTGCAGGCGCACGCGCATGGCTTCGAGCGCGACGGCGTCGTTCGAGCCGGGCATATTCAGACTGGACTGGCTCATTTCGCGCCCTCCCCTTTCTCGAGGCGAAGCAGCATCATTTTCGAAATCGCCAGCACGATGAAGGTGATCACGAACAGGATCAGGCCGAGCTCCATCAGCGCCGACGTATGCAGGCCAGGATCGGCTTCGGCGAATTCATTGGCGAGCGCCGAGGTAATACTGTTGCCCGGCGAAAACAGCGAGACGTTGTCGAGCAGATTGGTGTTGCCGATCACGAAGGTGACCGCCATCGTCTCGCCGAGCGCGCGGCCGAGGCCGAGCATCACCCCGCCGATCACGCCGCTCTTGGTGAAGGGCAGCACGATCTTCCACATCACTTCCCACGTCGTGCAGCCGATGCCGTACGCCGATTCCTTCAGCAGCACCGGCGTGACTTCGAACACGTCGCGCATCACCGAGGCGATGTACGGAATGATCATGATCGCGAGAATCACGCCCGCGCACAGAATGCCGATGCCGATCGGCGCGCCCTGAAACAACGCGCCCACCACCGGAATACCGCCGAGCACCGCGCCGAGCGGCTTCTCGAACCACGTCGCGAAGATCGGCGCGAACACCAGCAGGCCCCACATGCCGTACACGATCGACGGAATCGCGGCGAGCAGTTCGATTGCGATGCCGAGCGGCCGGCGCAGCCACGCGGGCGCGAGTTCGGTGAGGAAAAGCGCGATGCCGAAGCTGACCGGCACCGCGATGATGAGTGCAATGAGCGAGGTCGCGACCGTGCCGTAGATGGGCACCAGTGCGCCGAATTGCTTGCTGGGTGGATCCCATTCGGCGGTCCACAGGAAGGCGAGGCCGAACTGCTTGATCGAGGGCAACGAGGCGACGATCAGCGAAACGATGATGCCGCCGAGCAGCAGCAACGTGACGATGGCCGCAAGGCGTGCGAGGCCGCCGAAAATGATATCGCCGGCGCGGCTGGGCGCTTTCTGCTGCGACGCGCTGCCGGGCGGGGTCGAACGCGACGAGCCGGACGCTAAATGGATATCGGACATGAGAGCCTGATGGATCTGTTTCCAGTTGCCGTACGACACTTGTCGCGCGGCGATGTTGCCGGTCAATGCCGTTGGCCGTCCTCGCGCGAGGACGGCCAACGTGTTACGCGATGCGACTGCCTACCGCTTTAATTACTCCGCGAGCGGCTTGCCCGCGGCGTCCTTCACCTTCGACTTCCACTGCGTGCGGATTTCCGATACCACCGACTCCGGCAGCGAGATGTAGTCCAGATCGTTGGCGGCTTGCGTGCCGTTCTTGAATGCCCAGTCGAAGAACTTCAGCGTTTCGGAGCCTTGCGGCGCCTTTTCCTGCGTCGTGTGAACCAGCACGAACGTCGCGCCGACGATCGGCCATGCGTTCTTGCCCGGCTCGTTCGTCAGGATCTGGTAGAACGACTTCGACCAGTCCGCGCCCGCTGCCGCTGCCTTGAAGGTTTCCGTCTTCGGCTCGACGACCGTGCCCGTCGAATTCTTCAGTGCGACATACGTCATGTGGTTCTGCTTGGCATACGCCCATTCCACATAGCCGATTGCGCCCGGCAGACGTTGCACGAAGGCGGCGACGCCGTCGTTGCCCTTGCCGCCCGTGCCCGTCGGCCAGTTGACCGTCGAACCTTCACCGACCTTCGACTTCCAGTCGGCGTTGACCTTCGACAGATAGTTCGTCCAGATGAAGCTGGTGCCCGAACCGTCGGCGCGGCGCACCACGGCGATGTCGGTATCCGGCAGCTTGACCTTCGGGTTCAGCGCGACGATCGCCGGGTCGTTCCACTTCTTGATCTTGCCCAGGTAGATGTCGCCGAGCACTTCGCCCGACAGCGTCAGTTCAGCCGGCTTCACGCCCGGCACGTTGACGACCGGCACCACGCCGCCCACCACCGTCGGGAACTGGAACAGGCCTTCCTTGGCGAGTTCTTCGTCCTTCAGCGGAGCGTCCGAACCGGCGAAGTCGACGGTCTTCGCGACGATCTGCTTCACGCCGCCCGACGAACCGATGCCCTGGTAGTTAACCTTACCGCCGCCGGACTTCTGGTAGGCGTCGGCCCATTTCGTGTAAATCGGTGCTGCGAAGGTGCTGCCCGCGCCGGTGATGTCTGCGGCTTGCGCTGCGATCGCGAAAAGCGCGCCAGCGACGCCAGCGAACACGGTTTGCATCAATTTCATGAGACCTCCAAGGTGTGAGCGGTGTGAGCGAGTAACACGAACACCGCGAAGCTTAGGGTCTCTTTGTGACAGTAACGTGACCGACCGTGAAACTCGCGTGACAGTCTGTTTACGGATGTGAAAGGCGTTTTGTTCGGTGAAAGCGCCGGTTTTGCGTCGCTCTACAGATTAGGCGAAAAAGATGGGGCGCGAACGTTTGCGTGTGCGCGGGAGGGGATTTTTAGGTGGCGGTGGGCGTTGGGACGATCCGAGCATCGTCCCAACGCCGTGCAGGAAACCGTGGTTCAGGCGGTCGCTTCCTTGACCGCGCCGGCGATCGATTCAGCATGCAGCAGCGCGTCGTCGACCTTTTCGGCTTCGACCATCACGCGCAGCACGGGCTCGGTGCCCGAGGCGCGGATCAGCACGCGCCCACGGCCATTCAGCGCGCCCTCGGCCGTGCTGATGGCGCGGCGGATCGCGTCGCTGCCCTTCCAGTCGGCGCCAGGCTTCATCCGCACGTTGATCAGCTTCTGCGGAAACAGCGTGACGCCGTCGAGCAGCTCGGCGAGCGTCTTGCCGCTGCGCTTCATGGCCGCCAGCACGAGGAGCGCCGAGACGATGCCGTCCCCGGTGGAATGGCGGTCGAGCGAAAGAATATGGCCGGAGCCTTCGGCTCCGAGTTGCCAGCCGTGTTCACGCAACTGCTCCAGCACGTAGCGGTCGCCCACCGCCGCGCGCACGAATTTCACGCCGGCTTTTTGCAGCGCGACTTCGACAGCCATGTTGGTCATCAAGGTGCCGACCGCGCCTTCCACGTTGCCGTCGGTGGCGATGCGGTCCTTGACCAGCACGTACAGCAGTTCGTCGCCGTTATACAGGCGGCCGGCGGCGTCCACGACCTGCAGACGGTCGGCGTCGCCGTCGAGCGCGATGCCGAGATCCGCGTGGTTGGCTCGCACCGCGCGCATCAGCGCGTCGGGCGCGGTCGCGCCGACGCCGTCGTTGATGTTGAAGCCATTCGGCGCGACGCCGATCGGGATCACGTCGGCGCCGAGTTCGTGGAAGACATGCGGCGCGACGTCATACGCGGCGCCGTGCGCGCAATCCACCACCAGCTTCAGGCCGCGCAGATCGAACGCAGCCGGAAACGTGCTCTTGCAAAACTCGATGTAGCGGCCGGCCGCGTCGTCGAGACGCCGTGCCTTGCCGAGCTGCTCGGAGGCTGCGCACGCGAGCGGCAGGTCCAGTTGCTCCTCGATCTGCGCTTCCACTTCGTCGGGCAGCTTGTTGCCGTCGGCGGAGAAGAATTTGATGCCGTTGTCGTAGTACGGATTGTGCGACGCGCTGATCACCACGCCCGCGGCGAGCCGCAGCGCACGCGTCAGATACGCAATGCCCGGAGTGGGCATCGGGCCGGCCAGCATCACATCGACACCGGCCGCGGAAAAACCCGCTTCAAGCGCGGCCTCGAGCATGTAACCCGACACGCGGGTGTCCTTGCCGATCAGCACCGTGGGCCTCGCGCCCGTTCTCGCCCAGCGGTCCGCGCCCGCCAGCACTTTGCCGGCGGCATAGCCGAGCCGCAAAACAAACTCCGGTGTAATGGGCCCTTCGCCGACCTTGCCCCGAATTCCGTCCGTGCCGAAAAAACGACGTGCCATATTTTATTTTCCTCCTTCCTTGCGTTCAGCCGCGCGTGCGGCCGTGATTCGCTGCGTCGCGCATGGCCGTCCATACTTTCAATGCATCCACTGTTTGCGCGACGTCATGCACGCGCACAATCGCGGCGCCCCGCCCGGCTGCGCATACCGCCGCGGCGACGCTGCCCGCGATGCGCTCGGGCGCCGGGCGCCCGACCACCGCACCGATCATCGACTTGCGCGACATGCCCGCGAGAATCGGATACGGCGGCTCTGCTCGGGGCGCCGTATCCGGCAGATGCGCGAGTAGCGCGTAATTATGCTCGAGCACCGCCTTGCCGAAACCGAAACCCGGATCGACGCTGATGCGCGCACGAGCGATGCCTGACTGCTTGAGAGCCGCGACCCGTTCCTCCAGAAACTGCCGGACCTCGCTGACCACATCGACATAAACAGGTTCGCCGCGTTGCATGGTCTGCGGTTCGCCGAGCATGTGCATCACGCACAAACCGCATTCGCTATCGCGCACCGCCTCGATCGCGCCGGGCATCCGGAAACCCCAGACGTCGTTGATGAGATCCGCGCCCGCGCTCAAAGCCTGGCGCATCACTTCCGGCTTATAGGTATCGACCGACAACGGCACATTCGCGCCGCGCAACTGTTCGACGAGTGGGATCACGCGCTCCAGTTCCTCGTCGAGCGATACCGGCGGCGCGCCGGGACGCGTGGACTCACCGCCGATGTCGATGATGTCCGCGCCGTCGAGCAGCATGCGCTCGGCCTGGCGCAGCGCATCGCCGCGCATCACGTATTGGCCGCCGTCGGAGAAGGAGTCGGGCGTGACGTTCAGGATGCCCATGACCAACGGGCGTTCAAAGGTCAGCTTGAAGCGGCCGCATTGAAGGGGCTCGGGAATGGGAAAAGAGAGAAAGTCGACTTTCGACACGTGGCAGCGCTTCATATAAAACGGATAAATGCAAAACGGGCCGGTGTGAAACACACCGGCCCGCACTTTCTACTGGTCGCCTATCAGGCCGGCGCGGTAGCGCTGCCCGGCTTGACCTCGGTGCCCGGGCTGCCGCCCGACGAGGCGTCGCTTGCCGGCGGCGGCGAACTCTTCGGCGAACGCGGCGGACGTCCGGCCATGATGTCGTTGATCTGATCGGCGTCGATCGTCTCCCACTCCATCAGGGCGGCGGTCATCGCTTCGACCTTGTCGCGGTTCTCTTCCAGCAGGCGCTTCGCAAGGTTGTACTGCTCGTCAAGCACGCGACGAATTTCCGCGTCGACCTTTTGTTGCGTCGCTTCTGAAATGGTACGCGTGAACCCGCGGCCAAACGGCGTTGCGTCGTTTTCGTCGTCGACGTAGACCATCGGTCCCAGCGCGTCCGTCATGCCGAAGCGAGCCACCATGGCGCGCGCGGTTTGCGTCGCCTTGTTGAAGTCGTCCGACGCGCCGGTGCTGATCAGGTTCAGGAACAATTCCTCGGCGACACGGCCACCGAACAGGATCGCGAGACGGTCGAGCAGGTAGTCCTTCGAATACGTTTCGTTGTCGTGCTCCGGCAATTGCCACGTCACACCGAGGGCGCGGCCGCGAGGGATGATCGTGACCTTGTGCACCGGATCAGCCTTCGGCAACAGCTTGGCGATCACCGCATGACCCGACTCGTGATACGCGGTGGCGCGCTTCGATTCCTCGCGGATCACGGCCGACTTGCGCTCCGGACCCATGAAGATCTTGTCCTTCGCGTCCTCGAAGTCCGTCATCTCCACGATGCGCTTGCCGCGGCGAGCCGCGAACAGCGCCGCCTCGTTCACGAGGTTCGCCAGATCGGCGCCCGAGAAGCCCGGCGTGCCGCGAGCGATGACCGCCGCGTCGACGTCGTTCGAGATCGGCACCTTGCGCAGGTGAACCTTCATGATGTGTTCGCGGCCGCGGATGTCCGGCAGACCGACATACACCTGACGATCGAAACGGCCCGGACGCAGCAGCGCCTTGTCGAGCACGTCCGAACGGTTCGTTGCGGCGATCACGATCACGCCCGAGTTCGCCTCGAAGCCGTCCATCTCGACCAGCATCTGGTTCAGCGTCTGCTCACGTTCGTCGTTACCGCCGCCCATGCCGGCGCCGCGATGACGGCCGACCGCGTCGATTTCGTCGATGAACACGATACACGGCGCGTGCTTCTTGGCCTGCTCGAACATGTCGCGCACGCGAGCCGCGCCGACGCCGACGAACATTTCAACGAAGTCCGAACCCGAGATGCTGAAAAACGGCACCTTCGCCTCGCCGGCGATGGCGCGCGCGAGCAGCGTCTTGCCGGTTCCCGGCGGGCCGACCAGCAGCACGCCGCGCGGAATGCGCCCACCCAGCTTCTGGAACTTCTGCGGGTCGCGCAGGAAGTCGACCAGTTCGGAGACTTCTTCCTTGGCTTCGTCGCAACCGGCGACGTCGGTGAAATTGATCGCGTTGTTATTTTCGTCGATCAGACGCGCACGGGATTTGCCGAACGAGAACGCACCGCCTTTCCCGCCCCCCTGCATCTGTCGCATCATGTAGAACCAGAAACCGATGATCAGAATCGTCGGCCCGAGGTAGTACAGCGCCGACACCAGCGCATTAGGTTCGTCGTCAGCCTTGCCGCTCACCTGAACGCCATACTTCATCAGATCGCCGACCATCCAGATGTCGCCCGGCGACACGATCTGGTACTTCTGGCCGTCTGCTGGAGTGACCGTGAGGTTCCGCCCCTGGACAATGACGTTCTTGACTTTGCCGTTCTTCGCGTCGTCCATGAACTGCGAATAGGAAACGCCTTCCTGGACACGGGGCTTGTCGAACTGCTTGAACACCGTAAACAGCACCAGTGCGATAACCAGCCACACTGCTGCCTTCGAAAACATATTGTTGTTCAAAGCACCACTCCTTCACTTAGACGGGCGCCTACACTTGCCTTGCGGCACCACGAAAGCATTCTAATCCAGTCCGCAGACCCCTGCCATAAGGTTTCACTACCACAGAAATAGCGTAACCGGCTGTTACAGCGCCAATTTCCGGCGCCGGCAGACTATTTATCGGCAGATGCGGATCCGTCCTGCAGCGCCCTACGCGGGCCGCTTGAGATGCTTACCCAAAATAAACGTTTCTGACGACTTGTCCCGCGACGCCTTCGGCTTGCGGGCCGCCACCACCTTGAACTGATGCTTGAACTTTTCGACAATCTGGCTGTAACCGCTGCCGTGAAAGCATTTGACTAAAAGGGCACCATCCGGCTTCAGGTGATTTTGCGAAAACTCCAGCGCGAGATCGCACAAATGCTCGATTCGCGCGGCATCCGCCACCGCCACCCCCGACAGGTTGGGCGCCATATCCGAAATTACAAGATCAACCTGGCGTTCTCCGACTAATTCTTCCAGTTGGCCGAGGACCGAGTCCTCGCGGAAGTCGCCCTGGATGAAGTGAACGTCGGCGATCGGCTCCATCGGCAGCATGTCCAGCGCGATGATCGTGCCGTCGATGCCGCCCTCGCGTTCGGCGTCGCGCTGCGCGCCCTTCGCGAGCTTGTTGCGTGCGTACTGGCTCCAGCTGCCCGGCACCGAGCCGAGGTCGACGATCACCTGCCCCGGACGGATCAGCTTGTCCTGTTCGTCGATTTCCTTGAGCTTGTAGGCGGCGCGGGCGCGATAGCCCTCCCGCTGCGCCATTTTCACGTACGGGTCGTTGATATGGTCATGCAGCCATGCCGTGTTGAACTTGTTTTTTGCCATTAAACGTTGAACTCTTGCTGCGCCATGTCGCGCTTTAGCGGATAATACGCGGTTAATTTCGCGCGGCCACCGCCAAAACTGGCGGCCATCCGCGATTCTGTTGTTCTGACGCGCCGTCCTGCTGATCGATCGAAAACCCAATCGCCGCTAATCGAACGAGTGGATCGGGAATGCAGGCGCCGCCATTTTAGTCGAGTCTCCCACTTTCCATGCCAGCCCTCAAAGTCTCTTCCGACCAACGCGCCGAATTGCGCTCCCAGGCACACGCGCTCAAACCGGTGGTGCTCGTCGGCGCCGAAGGCTTGACCGACGCTGTGCTCGCCGAGATCAAGGTCCACCTTGACGCCCATCAGCTGATCAAAATCCGCGTGTTCGGCGACGAACGCGAAGAACGCATCGCGATTTACGAACAAATCTGCGACAAGCTGAACGCTGCGCCGATCCAGCACATCGGCAAGCTGCTCGTGATCTGGAAGCCTGAAACCGCGCAACCGGCGGTGAAGACCAGGCGCGGCACCTTGCCGAGCGCCCGGGAAGCCGCCGCGGATGCCAAACCGGGCAAGGGCCGCGCACCGCGCGTGGTAACCGTGGTGAAGCCCAGCGAAATCCCGATGCGCAAGCCGAAGGCAAAAGCGGTCGTGGTGCGCGGCAATGAACGCGTCACGCAAGGCGGCAACATCAAGCGGGCCAAGAAGCGCCAGACCAGCGCGAAGCGCTCGCATCAGTCGTCGAAATAAGCGAATGAGGGTGGAGGTGCGGACCAGGTCCGCACTCTGGTTTGCTTTAACGCTGATTGCGCGAGGCGAATTCTTGAACCGCGGCTTGAACTGCGCGTTCGGGCTGATGCCTGGGCGGACCTGCCGGGCTGCTCGAACACGAAACTGCGCGGCGCGCGAACCGACAATCAGCGCGTTACGCGCCCGGCGGCACCGCCGCCATCTGCTTCAGCCATGACTGCGCCGGCGCCCGCCGGCAGCTTCCACACCAGCGCCACGCCCAACAGGCTTTCGACCAGATAGAACAGGCTCGACACGCCATGCAGGATGCCAAAGCGCGTCGCATAAGCCGAATGGCCGACATCGCTACCCGCTTCGAACGCGGCCACGCGCATTGCATTCATGAACGGCTGCAACGCGAAGTAACCCACCAGCACGCACACGAGCATGCCCGCGATCAGCCAGCGCAGACGACGATACGCGTCGCCGCCACGGCGAACCAATACGTTGGCGAGAACGAGCAGCAAAATGCCGCACACCGCACCCAGCACGCCCTCGATGCGAAACAACTGCGCGGCCACCGCGCCCGCCGTCGTGCGATCGAGCGACGTGAACAGCACCGGCGCGACAGCATAGCCGATAGTCAGCAGACTACCGACCCACACCACCGTCAGCAGACGGAAAAATCGATGCGGCATCAAGGACACCGGAGCCGCCCTCAAATGTAGCTAACCGCGATGATTTCGTATTCGCGCACGCCGCCCGGCGCCTGCACCGATGCCACGTCGCCTTCCGATTTGCCGATCAGCGCGCGGGCGATCGGCGAGCTGATCGAGATCAGGCCGTGGTCGATGTCCGCTTCGTCGTCGCCGACGATCTGATACTTGACCGGCGCACCCGAATCCAGGTCTTCCAGTTCCACCGTTGCGCCGAACACCACGCGGCCGTCCGCGTCCACCTTGGACGGGTCGATCACCTGCGCGCCGGCCAGCTTCGATTCGATTTCGGCGATACGGCCTTCGATGAAGCCCTGCTTTTCCTTCGCCGCGTCGTATTCCGCGTTTTCCGACAGATCGCCTTGGGCGCGTGCCTCCGCGATCGAGTTGATCACCGCGGGACGCTCAACCGATTTCAGGCGCTGCAATTCATCGCGCAGCATGTCTGCGCCGCGCTTCGTCAATGGAATAGTGCTCATAAACAACTCTAGAGGCTAAAAAACGGCCGTAAAAAAAATCACCGCGGTTAAGTGCATTTCGCGCGGACCAGAGCGCCGGGCGAGACCCGGGCCGAGGCACCTGCGAAACGCCGCTTAACCGCGGCACTTACGTCTTGGACAGGTATTCGAAGCCTTAGTTTAGGCGAGCGTGGAGTCCTTGTAAATCATAGACTTCCAGGTCCTTCAAATAGCGCAAGCCTTCCACCGCGGCCCGCGCGCCGGACATGGTCGTGTAGTACGTGACCTTGTTCGCCTGCGCGCTCATGCGGATCGAACGCGAATCGGCGATCGCCGCGCGGGTCTCGTCGACGGTCGTGAAGACCAGCGCGATCTCGCCGTTCTTGATCATGTCGACAATGTGCGGACGGCCGTCCTTCACCTTGTTGACGACCTTGACCGGCACGCCCGCCGCTTCGATCGCGGCAGCGGTGCCCTTGGTCGCGACGATCGGATAGCCGAGTTCGTGCAGCATGCGCGCGACTTCGACGGCCTTGGGCTTGTCGGCGTCCATCACGGTCAACAGCACCGTGCCCGACTCCGGCAGACGCGAACCCGCCGCGAGTTGCGACTTGAACAACGCTTCGCCGAACGTCTGACCCACGCCCATCACTTCACCGGTCGAGCGCATTTCCGGTCCGAGCACCGGATCGACTGCCGGGAACTTGACGAACGGGAACACCGCTTCCTTCACGCTGAAGTACGGCGGATCGATTTCCTTCGTCACGCCTTGCTCGGCGAGCTTCTGGCCGACCATCGCGCGCGCCGCGATCTTCGCGAGCGGCAGGCTGGTTGCCTTCGACACGTACGGCACCGTGCGCGATGCACGCGGATTCACTTCGAGCACGTAGATCACGTCCTCTTTCGAACCATCCGCTTGCGGCACTTGCTGGATCGCGAACTGCACGTTCATCAGGCCGATCACGTTCAGCGCCCTGGCCATCGCGCCCGTCTGACGCTTCAGTTCGGCCACGGTTTCCTTCGACAGCGAGTACGGCGGCAGCGAACAAGCCGAGTCGCCCGAGTGCACGCCCGCCTGCTCGATGTGCTCCATCACGCCGCCGATGAACACGGCCTCGCCGTCGGAGATGCAATCGACGTCGCATTCGATCGCGTCGTTCAGGAAGCGGTCGAGCAGCACAGGCGAATCGTTCGACACCTTCACGGCCTCGCGCATGTAGCGCTCGAGATCACGCGGCTCGTGGACGATTTCCATCGCCCGGCCACCCAGCACGTACGACGGACGGACCACCAGCGGGTAGCCGATTTCGTCGGCGAGCTTGAGCGCTTCGTCTTCGGCGCGCGCCGTGCGATTCGGCGGCTGACGCAGGCCGAGATCCTGCAGCAGCTTCTGGAAACGCTCGCGGTCTTCCGCGGCATCGATCATGTCCGGCGAGGTGCCGATGATCGGCACGCCGTTCGCCTCGAGATCGAGCGCGAGCTTCAGCGGCGTTTGGCCGCCGTATTGCACGATCACGCCGACCGGCTTTTCCTTGTCGACGATTTCGAGCACGTCTTCGAGCGTCAGCGATTCGAAATAGAGACGATCGGAGGTGTCGTAGTCGGTCGAAACGGTTTCGGGGTTGCAGTTGACCATGATCGTTTCATAGCCGTCCTCGCGCATGGCGAGCGCCGCGTGCACGCAGCAGTAGTCGAACTCGATGCCCTGGCCGATCCGGTTCGGGCCGCCGCCCAGCACCATGATCTTCTTGTTGCTGGTCGGGTTCGCTTCGCACTCTTCCTCGTAGGTCGAGTACATGTAGGCGGTTTTCGTCGCGAACTCGGCGGCGCACGTGTCGACGCGCTTGTACACCGGACGCACGTTCAACTCGATCCGGCGTTGACGCACTTCGGCCGGCTTCGCGCCGAGCAGCTTCGCGAGACGTCGGTCCGAGAAGCCGCTCTGCTTCACATACTTGAGTTCTTCTTTCGACAGGCTCGCAAGCGTGCGGCCCGTCAGCGCCTTTTCCTTCAGGACGATCTGTTCGATCTGCGCGAGGAACCACGGATCGATCGAGGTCTCCTCGAAGATTTCCGCGGCGCTCATGCCGATGCGGAACGCGTCGCCGACGTACCAGATGCGATCCGGACCGGCTTCGCCGATCTCGCGGATGATCTCGTCGCGGTTGCTGGTCTTTTCGTCCAGGCCGTCGACGCCGACTTCGAGACCGCGCAGCGCCTTCTGGAACGATTCCTGGAAGGTGCGGCCGATCGCCATCACTTCGCCGACCGACTTCATCTGCGTGGTGAGGCGTGAATCGGCTTCGCGGAATTTCTCGAACGCAAAACGCGGGATCTTCGTGACGACGTAGTCGATCGTCGGTTCGAACGACGCCGGCGTCTGGCCGCCGGTGATTTCGTTCTTCAGTTCGTCGAGCGTGTAGCCGACCGCGAGCTTCGCCGCGACCTTCGCGATCGGGAAGCCGGTGGCCTTCGACGCCAACGCCGACGAACGCGACACACGCGGGTTCATTTCGATCACGATCATCCGGCCGTCTTTCGGATTGATCGAGAACTGCACGTTCGAGCCGCCGGTATCGACGCCGATTTCGCGCAGCACCGCGAGCGACGCGTTACGCAACACCTGATATTCCTTGTCGGTGAGCGTTTGCGCCGGCGCGACGGTGATCGAGTCGCCGGTGTGGATGCCCATCGGGTCCAGGTTTTCGATCGAGCAGACGATGATGCAGTTGTCCTTCTTGTCGCGGACCACTTCCATCTCGTACTCTTTCCAGCCGAGCAGCGACTCTTCGATCAGCAATTCGCGAGTGGGCGACAGATCGAGACCGCGCTTGCAGATCTCTTCGAATTCGTCGCGGTTGTAGGCGATGCCGCCGCCCGAACCGCCCAGCGTGAACGACGGACGGATCACCACCGGATAGCCGCCGCTGCCGGTTTCCACCGCGATTTTCGCCTGCACCTGCAGCGCTTCTTCCATCGAATGCGCGGTGCCCGATTTGGCCGAACCGAGGCCGATCTTCGTCATCGCGTCCTTGAACTTCTGACGGTCTTCCGCCTTGTCGATCGCTTCCGGCGACGCGCCGATCAACTCGACCTTGTATTTGTCCAGCACGCCGTGCGCATGCAGATCGAGCGCGCAGTTCAGCGCGGTCTGACCGCCCATGGTCGGCAGAATCGCGTCCGGGCGCTCCTTCGCGATGATGCGCTCGACCACTTCCCACGTGATCGGCTCGATGTAGGTCACGTCGGCCGTGTTCGGGTCGGTCATGATCGTCGCCGGATTGCTGTTGACGAGAATGACCTTGTAGCCTTCCTCACGCAACGCCTTGCATGCCTGCGCGCCCGAGTAGTCGAACTCGCACGCCTGGCCGATGATGATCGGACCCGCGCCGATGATGAGGATGCTCTTGATGTCTGTCCGCTTGGGCATAACGCTCTCGCTAATGTATTCCTGAATTCTTTCCGTCGGCGCGCGTCGTTGCTACGCTGCGCGCGCTCTGTTTGTGCGGCTCGCCCGACAGGCGCTGAGCACAGTGAGTGCGCCGAGTGCGTGGCGCGGCTCGGCCGCGCGCGCCGCAACGGCGCTTCACAGGCCCGCTTCTATCGCCTCTTACGCCGCCGCGGTCCTGCCTGCCTTCTTCGCGTCCATCAACCCGGTGAAGCGGTCGAACAGATAGGCGATGTCGTGCGGACCAGGCGATGCTTCCGGGTGCCCCTGGAAGCAGAACGCCGGCTTGTCGGTCAGCGCGAAGCCTTGCAGCGTGCCGTCGAACAACGAGACATGCGTGACCCTGGCGTTGGCCGGCAGCGTGTCGGCGTCGACCGCGAAGCCGTGGTTCTGCGACGTGATGACCACGCGGCCGTCGTCCAGATCCTTCACCGGATGGTTTGCGCCGTGGTGGCCGGTCTTCATCTTCAGGGTCTTCGCGCCGAGAGCGAGCCCCATGATCTGGTGACCGAGGCAGATGCCGAACGTCGGAATGCCGCGCTCGATCAGCTCCTTCGTGGCCGCGATCGCGTAGTCGCACGGTTCCGGATCGCCGGGGCCATTCGAAAGGAAAATGCCGTCCGGGTTGAGCGCGAGCGCGTCAGCCGCGCTGGCTTGCGCCGGCAGCACCGTGACGTGACAACCACGCTCGGCCAGCATGCGCAGGATGTTGTACTTGACGCCGTAGTCGAACGCGACCACGCGGTACTTCGGCGCATTCTGCTTGCCGTAGCCCGTGCCAAGACGCCATTCGGTCTGGGTCCATTCGTAGGCTTCCTTCGTGGATACGACCTTTGCGAGGTCCATGCCCGAGAGGCCTGGGAACGAACGCGCGAGTTCGATGGCCTTGGCCTCGTCGTCCGAGCCGGCCAGGATCGCGCCGTTCTGTGCGCCCTTGTCGCGCAGAACGCGGGTCAGCTTGCGGGTGTCGAGGCCGGCGATGGCGACCACGCCTTCGTCCTGCAGATACTGCGAGAGCGTGCGCTCCATGCGGAAGTTCGACGCGAGAACCGGCAGATCGCGAATGATCAGGCCGGCGGCATGGACTTTCGTAGCCTCAATGTCTTCAGCATTCACACCGACGTTACCGATGTGCGGATACGTGAGGGTCACGATCTGGCGCGCATAGCTCGGATCAGTCAGGATTTCCTGATAGCCGGTGATAGCGGTGTTGAACACGACTTCGCCGATCGTATGCCCTGGGGCGCCGATGGAATAACCACGAAAGACCGTGCCGTCGGCGAGCGCGAGCAGAGCGGGAGAAAATGACGGCAACACGGGAGACTCCTTGGGGAACACCCTGTTGCCGACCTGTCTATCCGACTGCGAGCCGCAGCGAAAAGCATCCACGGGATGCGCGCGCAGACTCGCTCGCGTACTGCCGTCGACGTTGCAAGGGGCGCGATGAGCCCATTGTCTGGACGGATCGGCTGGTGCGTGGCCCTTCTTGCTACGCAAACGGCGCGCGGCGGATGAACGGTATGGGAGAGGTAGGCGCTAGGGTGCGGGTTGATAAGCTCAAACCTTGTAATTATAGCTGGAAACTGCCCTTCTCTCCAAATCCGAGATGGGGAGCGAACCAGGGCGCGCGTCCGCAGAAATCGGTGAAACCCTTGCTGGGCGGAGCGCTGCCGCCGTCGGTCAAGACTTGCGGCGAGCGGAATCGGGATAGCGTCGGCAAACGCGCTCGGGCCGGCGCAGCGCCGCGCGACAGTCTCAGGCCTCGTGCTCCGCATGCAGCACGACCGGCCGAACAGGCGTGCGGCCAGGCAATACGTACCAGACCGCGCTCAACACCTGCAGCCCCACCAGAATGCCCCAGGCGGTCAGATGCGCGACCGCCGGATAGTGGCCGCCGCTCGCCGGCCAGCGCGACAGCACCGCACCCACGCCGATCTGAAAACCGAAGATCAGCAGAAAGATGATGAGCGTGAGCGTGGTGTTCACCCGGCCGGTCATCTGCGCAGGAAAATGCCGTGCCATCACCGCGTAGCTGAGAATGCCGGTGCCGCCGAAAATCCCATACGCCGCCCACAGCAGACCTGCGGGCAGCGGCGCGCGGAACATGATCAGCATTTGCGTCGCAACGTAAAGCGCCATGCCCACGCCGCAAAACGCATACAGCGAGACGCCGCGGCGTTCGAGGACGCGCGCCGCCGCGCCGAAACCCACGCAGCCCGCCATCATCGCAAAGCCCAGAATCGACACCAGCGCGGCCGCCTCGGGCGGCTCGAAGCCCTGAACGTCACGCAACCAGGCCCCCACCCACAGCGATTGCATCGCATAGAACACGCCTTGGGTGACGACCGAGAACGAAGCGATTTTCCAGAACGCGGCGCTGCCCAGGATATGCAAGGTGCCTTTGAATTGAGTGCCAAGACTCGCCTGTCGGCGCGTTTCGTGCGCGTCCGGCGCAAGCGTCCATTGCGCCAGCGCCACCAGCACCGTCAGCAGAACCAGTCCCACGCAGACCGTGCGCCAACTCGCGAAGCCGAGCACCCACGTGAGCGGCGAGCCCACCATCACGCCGCCTAAACCGCCGATCGCCATCACGAGTCCGTTCATCAGCGGCAGGCGCGCCAACGCGAAGTGCTGCGCCAACGCCTTGAAAGCCGCGCCGAGGCACACCGACACGCCGACGCCGATCAGGAGCCGCCCGACCATCATCACGCCGACGCTATGGGCGGCGCCGAACACCCCTATTCCGAGCGCGGCAAACAGCAGGGTCGCGGCGGTCACGCGCCGCGCGCCGAAGTGATCGAGCAACACGCCGGCCGGAATTTGCGCGCCCGCGAAGCCGAGGAAATACAGGCTGGTCAGCAAACCGAGATCGGTTGCCGACAAGCCTAGGTCATGCGTGATGAACGGAGCAAAGCCCAGGTTGACGCCGCGAAACACGTACGAAACGAAGTAACCGGCGGAAAACAGGAGAAAGACGCGCAGTTGGGTCGACGACATAAGCTTCGATCGGGGCGGCCGGTCGGCCAAAGCTCGAACGATAAAGGAAATCCGTCGAACTCGCCCGCGATGAACCGCACAACGAAAAACGCCGTCACACAGGTGACGGCGTTCGCAAGACTTCGGTGCGAGCGCATCGCTATGGCGGCGGTGCTCCAGTACTGCGTGGCCTCACTACCGAGGCGGAGCGGCTTTCGCGCTATTTGCTCTTCTTCGTGTCGGCCGCGGTTTTCGACACCTTGCTGGATGTGGAAGCCGACGCTTTCGTCACCTTGCCCTTGCTCGCGGATGCCGCCGGCTTGCCGGCTTTGCCCGCGGGCTCGGCCACCTTGACCACCGCTGAACGGCCACGGCCCTTCTTCGTGTCACCAACGCGCGTGCCGATTTTCTGGACGCCGCCGCCTTGCACGTTGGTGGCAATGCGTTCGGGGCCGGGTTCGCTCGGCACCGTCTTGCCCACCGGCACGTGCAGCACGATGACCTGGCCACGCGAAACCTCGTTACGATGCGTGCGATTCCACGACTTTAACTGGCCGAGCGAAACGCCGTAACGTGCGGCGATCGCCGCCATGCTCTGATTGCGGCGCACGCGGATCAACATCTTGCGGGTATCGGGGACGTCCGGCTCCATCGCCAGAACCGCGCTTTCGGCAACATCGGCGCTGATGTCCTCGTCGTCGTCCGAACCGCGCGGCACCACGATCGTGGAGCCCGGCTTAAGACGCATGCCGGCCGGAATCTTGTTCACTTCCATCAGCGTGTCGGCGTCGACGCCGATTTTTTGCGCGATCGCCGCCGGCGCCGAACGCTCCGTGACGGTGTAGGTAGTCCATGAGGACAGCGAACCCGAATACGTCTTCAGATTGCGCTCGAAGGCGCTCGCGTTGTCGAACGGCAGCAGGATCTGCGGCTGCGTGGCGCCGAGAATCACCGGCTTCCTGAACGATGGATTCAGCGAACGGAATTCATCCAACGAAAGATTCGCCAGCTTGGCAGCCGTGTCCACGTCGATATCGTGCGAGGTGGTGACCGTGACGAAATACGGGTGATTCGGAATCGACGGCAACGCGAGCCCGTACATTTGCGGGTTCGCCACGATGTTTTTCACCGCCTGCAGCTTCGGCACGTAGTTGCGCGTCTCGTTCGGCATGCGCAAGCTGAGGTAGTCGGTGGGCAAGCCCGCCGCTTCATTGCGCGCGATCGCGCGCTGCACATTGCCCTCACCCCAGTTGTACGCGGCGAGCGCGAGCTGCCAGTCGCCGAACATGTCATGCAGACGCGACAGATAGTCGAGCGCGGCACTGGTCGAGGCCAGCACGTCGCGACGCTCGTCCTGCCACATGTTCTGCTTGAGGTTGTAGGTGCGGCCGGTGCCGGGCATGAACTGCCACATGCCGGCCGCCTTCGCCACGGACAAAGCCTGCGGGCTGTACGCCGATTCGATGAATGGCAGCAGCGCGAGCTCGGTCGGCATATGGCGCGCCTCGAGTTCCTCCACGATGTGATAGAGGTACTTCTGCGAGCGCTCGGTCATGCGCTGCACGTAATCGGGACGCTGCGCGTACCAGTTGACCTGCATATCGACGAGGTCGGTCTGCAAATCCGGCATTTGAAAACCGCGGCGAATACGGCCCCAAAGATCGGCATCCGCGCTGGTCAGTTGAGTGACTGAACCCTGATCGACGTTAATCGTCTCTTTGGCGGTGGCTGTCTTGCGAAGGGCGTCGGCTACGGCTTGCTGACTGGCGGGATTTGTTGCGGTGGTGGGGCTATTCGTTGTCGGTCCCTGGCTCGCGCAAGCGGCGAGTGTCAGGACCAGCAACGCACTTAAGATAAATCTCATGAACGTCTCGGTTTCCACAAGGGCTGGAATTTGAGCCGATAGTACGAAACGCCAACGTCCGCGTCAATCGGAAAATTACGAAAAAATCAAGTAAATCTAGGGCTTGGCGAATTTTTCGGATTATTCCCCTGAACAACACCCTCATGCGAATCCGGTTAACGGAAGCGGTTTTTCCATTCACGCATCGATGTGAATGCCGCCAACCGGTCAGAGACCTTCTCATGCAACTGCGCCTGCAAGCTCGCTTGAACGGCCGGATTGCCGGCGCGCAAAAACGGATTCACGGCGCGTTCGTGGGCGATGGTGGTGGGCAGTGTCGGCGTATTGCGCGCGCGGAGTTCGCTCGCCTTGTCGCGCCAGGCTTGCAGCTCGGCATTGTCCGGCTCGCAGGCGAGCGCGAAGCGGATGTTCGACAGCGTGTACTCGTGCGCGCAGTGGACCTCGGTCGCGCCGGGCAGCGCGGCGAGCGAATCCAGCGAGGCAAGCATTTGTTGCGGCGTGCCTTCGAACAGCCGGCCGCAACCGCAAGCGAACAGCGTGTCGCCGCAGAACACGTGCGGCGTGCCGCGCGGGTCCGCCGCCTGGAAGTAGGCAATATGTCCGCTCGTGTGACCAGGCACCTCGAGCACGCTGAATTCGAGCGCGGGGGCCGCGATCGTCACGTGATCACCATTTCGGAGACGGTGTGTGAGATGCTCGATCGCTTCACCGGCGGGGCCGTACACGGGAACGGCCTGGCCATTCAGCAGATCGGCCACCCCGCCGACGTGGTCTTGATGATGGTGCGTGAGTAAAATAGCGCTCAGCCGCCAACCTCGTTTCGCCAGATAGGCGAGCACGGGTGCGGCTTCGCCCGGATCGACGACCACCGCCTGGTGTCCGTCGGAAACGACCCAGATGTAATTGTCTTCAAACGCCGGGACCGGTACGTACTCGAGCGCATTCATAGGCGACGCATTTTGATATGACTGACCGAGCGATTATAGACTGGCCCGCCTGGACCGATTCACCGCCTGGCCGCTACGTGCTCGAGTGGGAGCAGACCCAGCTCGACCGCGTGGTGTCGGACGTGTTCGGTTACCACGCGCTGCAACTTGGCCTGCCGCAGCTCGACGCCTTGCGCGAAAACCGCATGCCGTGCCGCGGGCTGGTGCTCGATGCCGCGAGCGGCGCGAGCGCGCCCTACACTTTTCCGCGTGGCCCGGCGCAGGCCGGCAACGGCTCCGCGGGTAACCGTTCCGCGCAAGCCGAGCCCACCGTCCTGACCGCGCCGGCCGGGCGCAGCGCGGTATGGTGCGATCTGCTCGACTTGCCGTTCGAAGCGCAAAGCGTCGACCTGATCGTGATGCCGCACACGCTGGAATTCACCAGCGACCCGCACCGGCTGCTGCGCGAAGCCGAGCGCGTACTGATGCCCGAAGGCCAGTTGATCATTCTCGGCTTCAACTCGCTGTCGTTATGGGGCGCGCGGCAATCGGTCGGCAAAATGACCGGGCGGCCCTTTGTGCCCGCCGCGGTCGATCTGATCGCCTTCACGCGCCTGAAGGACTGGATCAAGCTACTGGGTTTCGACCTTGAACGCGGGCGCTTCGGCTGCTATCGTCCGCCCCTCGGCAGCGATCAGTGGCTGTCCCGCTACGGTTTCATGGAAGCCGCCGGCGACCGCTGGTGGCCGATTTTCGGCGCGACCTACATGATCAAGGCGATCAAGCGCGTGCGCGGCATGCGTCTCGTCGGCCCGCTGAAAGTGAAGAAACCCGTCCTCGCTCCGGGCCTCGCGCCCGCCGCCACACCGAACACACGCAACCACACTCAATGACTTCCGATCACATCGATATTTATACCGACGGCGCCTGCAAGGGCAACCCCGGCCCCGGCGGCTGGGGCGCGTTGCTGCGCTTCGGCGACCAGGAAAAAGAACTGTTCGGCGGCGAGGCGAATACCACCAACAATCGCATGGAACTGATGGGCGTGATTGCCGCGCTCGAAGCGCTGAAGCGCCCCTGCAAGGCGGTCGTGCATACCGACTCGCAGTACGTGCAGAAGGGCATCAGCGAATGGATTCACGGCTGGAAAAAGAAAGGCTGGATCACCGCCGCGAAGCAGCCGGTGAAGAACGCCGATTTGTGGAAGCGGCTCGACGCGCTCGTCGCGCAACACGAAATCGAATGGCGCTGGGTGCGCGGCCACAATGGCCACCCGGAAAACGAACGCGCCGATCAACTGGCCAATCGCGGCGTCGCGTCGCTCGCCGAACTGTGACGTCCGCCATGAGGTCCGCGCCGGCACCCATGCGTGCACCCGTCTTTTTTGCTGCAATTTTTTGAAGCAGGCTAATCCCCCATGCGCCAACTCATCCTCGATACCGAAACCACCGGCCTGAATGCACGCACCGGCGACCGGATTCTCGAACTCGGTTGCGTCGAACTCGTGAACCGCCGGCTAACCGGCAACAACCTGCACTTCTACATCAATCCGGAACGCGACAGCGATCCGGGCGCGCTGGCGGTGCACGGCTTGACCACCGAGTTCCTGAGCGACAAGCCGAAGTTCGGCGAGATCGCCGACCAGATCCGCGACTTCATCCAGGGTGCGGACCTGATCATTCACAACGCACCATTCGATATCGGCTTCCTCGACGCCGAGTTCGCCCTGCTGGGTCTGCCGCCTGTCAGCACCTATTGCGGGGAAATCATCGACACGCTCGCGCGCGCCAAACAGATGTTCCCCGGCAAGCGCAATTCACTCGATGCGCTGTGCGATCGCTTCGGCATCAGCAACGCGCACCGTACGCTGCACGGCGCGCTGCTGGACTCGGAGTTGCTCGCCGAGGTCTATCTGGCGATGACGCGCGGCCAGGAAAGCCTCGTCATCGACATGCTCGGCGAGTCTCACGCGAATGGAAACGAGCATGCGCCGCGTGTGGCGATCGACTCGCTCGAACTGGTCGTGATCGCCGCCAGCGACGACGAAATCGTGGCGCATCAGGCCGTGCTGGACGGTCTCGACAAGGCGGTCAAGGGCACGAGCGTGTGGCGCCTCGAAACCGTGCCCGCAGCGGATGAGCAAGCCGCTTAAAAAATACTGGACGCGTAAAAAAAACCCTGACATAATTCGGCTCTCTTCGGGTGGTTAGCTCAGCGGTAGAGCACTGCCTTCACACGGCAGGGGTCACTGGTTCGATCCCAGTACTACCCACCAGAATTTTGGTGTGTCGATCACCGAAGACTAAAGGGCTTATGCAGAAATGCGTAGGCCCTTTTCTATTTGCCGCTCAAGCTTCAGCGTCTGATTGCATGCCGCAGTGCGCCAGCCTCGTCAGGCTTGCGCGTCAACACCGAAACTTCGTACGATTGCAGCCGCCAGGCACTTGCTGATATAGTCGGCACTCGGGCATTCGCCCCGTCCATCTTCTTCACCTCATTCGACCATAGGGAGGCGTCACATGTTTGCAGTGCACATCGCCATCCCTTACATGGTCTCGCGACCTTAATCCGTCGCTTACGCGGCTCCGCCTGAACCCGGCGTTCCGCGCAAAATCCCAGACAGTCCACAGTTTCATTGCCGGTGCTTTCCGGCACGCTTCGACTGTCTCGTTCTCTCGCTTCTGACTGGAACCTCGGTGCGCTCATGCGTCGCCGGGTCGTCGCAAATGAACAGAAAAAAACTCGACTTTCGCGGACAAGCCTTCAAGGACGTCCTCGGCTTCACCTTCCTGCATTGGGCGCGGCAGCCCTGGCGCATCGTCGCCATCACGGTGCTCGTGCTGCTCTCGGCCGTGGCGGACGTGCTCACGCCGATGTTCGCCGGGCATCTCGTCGACGCGATCGCGTCCGGCTCGGCCGGCAACGCCGTCGCCTGGCACGCCGCGCTCACGGCCTTCGGCCTGCTGAGCGCGCTTGGGCTCGGCGCCACCCTGCTTCGCCAGGGCGTGTTCTTTCACATCATCAAGCTCACGCTCAAGATGATGAGCGAGGTCGCCGCGAACGCGTTTCATCGCGTGCAGCGCTTTTCGACCGACTGGCACGCCAACAGCTTCGCCGGCTCGACCGTGCGGAAGATCACGCGCGGCATGTGGGCGCTCGACTTGCTCAACGATACGCTGCTGATCGCCCTGTTCCCGTCGCTGGTCATGCTGGTCGGCGCAACGGCCTTGCTCGGCTGGCGCTGGCCGATGATGGGCGCGGTCGTCGGCATCGGCTCGGTGTTGTATATCGCGGTGACCGTGGCCCTGTCGCTCGGCTTCGTGGCGCCCGCCGCGCGCCTTGCGAATGCGTGGGACACGCGCATGGGCGGCGCGCTCGCCGACGCCGTCAGTTGCAACGGCGTGGTGAAGGCGTTCGGTGCCGAGGAGCGCGAAGAGGCGCTGCTTGCGGGCGTGATCGGCAAGTGGCGTCATCGCACGCGCCGCACGTGGATGCGCGGCACCATCAATGGCGGCGTGCAGGGCGGCATGCTGGTGGCGATTCAGGCTGCGATTCTCGGCGCCGCGCTGCTGTTGTGGATGCGCGGCGAGGCGAGTGTCGGCGACATCACGTTCGCGCTCACCATGTTTTTCATGCTGCAAGGTTATCTGCGCGAGGTGGGCATGCACATTCGCAATCTGCAGCGTTCGGTCAACGACATGGAAGAGCTGGTGTCGCTGGAACGTCAGCCGCTCGGCATCGAGGATCAGCCGGGCGCGGGTCCGATCGTGATCGGCAAGGGCGAGATTCGTTTCGAGCACGTCACCTTCCATTACGGTGCGAACGCCACGCCGCTCTACGACAACTTCTCCGTGCGGATCGCGCCCGGAGAACGCGTCGGACTGGTCGGCCATTCGGGTTCGGGCAAGACGACCTTCATCAAGCTGATCCAACGCCTTTACGATCTGTCGGAAGGCCGCATCACGATCGACGGTCAGGACATCGCACACGTGCGGCAAGCGTCGTTGCGCAGCCAGATCGCGATCGTTCAGCAGGAGCCGGTGCTGTTTCACCGCTCGCTCGCGGAGAACATTGCGTATGCGCGGCCCGGCGCGAGCCGCGCCGAGATCGAGCGCGCCGCGAGGCTCGCCAGCGCGCACGACTTCATCGCGGCGCTGCCCAATGGCTACGACACGCTGGTCGGCGAACGCGGGGTGAAGCTGTCGGGCGGCGAGCGTCAGCGCGTGGCGATCGCGCGCGCGTTCCTCGCCAACGCGCCGATCCTGATTCTGGACGAAGCCACCTCGAGCCTCGACAGTGAAAGCGAGGTGCTGATCCAGCAGGCCATGGAACGGCTGATGATGGGCCGCACGACGCTAGTGGTGGCGCACCGCCTGTCCACCGTGCGGGCACTCGACCGGTTGCTGGTGCTGGACAAGGGCAAGGTCATCGAGGAAGGCAGTCACGATGCGCTGATCAAGCTCGAGAACGGGCTGTACCGGCGGTTGTTCGAACGTCAGGCGCTGGAACTCATCAAGGGCTTGAGCGAGCCGGATACCTTGCCCGAGACGGCGGCCGCCAAGGCAAACCGGACAGATGATTCCAGTCTGCTCGTGGGGAAGTAACTTGCAACGAATGTGTGGAACGTCGAGCGGAGACCGCCGGTAAGTACCGGTAGCAAACGGTTTGCGCTGGCGTTTCACACGCTTAGCGCGTTGGCCGTACAACGCGACGGCACGCCCCGCCCGGTTTTATCGTTGGGGCGCGCCAGCTACACCGCGCCCGCGGACAAGCCAATGCCGCGCGCCATTCCCGCGGCCGCGAACACCATCAAAACCAGCAGCACCGTTTGGATCACGCTGAGGTGGGCATACGAACGCGCCTTTCGAAGATCCGGCGCGGCGCCCTTCCTCACCGCGGCGCGCCAGCGCATCAGCGCCAGCATCGACGGTACTTCGAGGACGAGAATCACCACGAGCAGCGTCATCTTGACGTGAAAGAGCGGCTCATGCAGGTAGTAGTCCGCGCCTTTTTCGTAGGTGCCGAAGACGCGCATCAAGCCGGTAATGACGAGCACCAGTGCCGAGAGGCCCCAGCGGGTGTCGGCGCGGAACAGGGATCGCAAGGCCGCGGGCACAGTGGCTCGGCGTAGCGCCCAGGTACGCCGGAGAATCGACGCGAGCGCGAACCCATAAGCGAGCAGATGAATGGCGGCAAGCAACCAGCGAACCAGCATAGCGACTCCTGCAAACGACGCGATACGATCGGTGTACGTCTGACCCGCCGGCCTTGCAGCGCCGTGCGGCACTCACTTCATTATCGACCAGCGCTTACTTTACGACGCCCGCTTCGGCCACCGCGTGTGGCCGACTGCACAAAGCGTCGGATTCAGACTTGCTGCAAAGACGTGTCGAGCGCACGCGCGGCGACCCGATCGCCTTCGGTAGTCAGCGCGGTGCGGAATACGGTCTGTCGGTTATGGCCGGCAGCAGCCGGCGAGTCCCACAGCAATTCGATTTTCGGGCGGCGGCCGAAGGCGCCGCGCGCCAGCGACGGCGCAGCGGTCGAGCGAGGCGCCGCGTGCCCGTCCGGCTCGCCGGCCGTCGCGAACACCACCGTGCGAGCGGCCGCCGGCGTGCCGCGCACGCCTTGCGCGGCGGCCCAACGCACCGACAATTCGCGAGCGTCGTACTGCCCCACCTTGCGACGCTCGGCCCACACGCTCACTGTGCGCGTGACGGGATCGAGCGCAACCGCATAGCGGCCGATCGCAAAGCGGCGCGCGGCGACATTGGTTCGCCACAGCGCGCGCGGGCGGCAAATCCACAGGACGGCCGCGTATAGCGCCGGCGCGGCCAGCAGCCAGCCGTTGGTGGCCGCCACCGTTTGCACGGTGCGCCGCCAACCGGCGCTCGCCGCGAACGCGCCCACCGACCAGACCGCGAACAGGAATCCAAGGAAAGCAAACAGACGCAGCGCCTGGCGCAGCCATTGCGGCAGCGGATGAAACGGACGCTCGGCCACGGCGCGCGCGCCGGGCAGGAAGATCAGCAGGAACAGGAACACGAGGTTGATGCACGCCCACGGCGAGGACACCATCGCCGACAGCGCCGCGCCCAGGTCCATCTGCGCCATCGAAAACAGCCAGCGAGCCAGAAGCACGAGACCGATGGCGCGCAGCGCGAAAATCGTTCCGGCGCCGGGCGCCGCGTTCGCGCGCGTCTCTTTCGTTCTCGCCAAGGCATCCTCCTGTCGTCGGCGGCGCCGCAGCCAAATTTGCGGCACGGCCATTATAGGGATATTACGGAGGGTGACCCATTCTTGCAGACACGAAACCCTCCATTTCCGCCGCTCCTCGGGAAAAACGCGGCGCGCATGCAACAACGCCCCGCGGCGAGTGGCTCACGGGGCGTTACTCGCGGTTCAGTGAGCGCCCGAAAGCGCCTGGTGAACCGGCTTGACTGCTTTTACCTATGGCGCATTAGCTGGCGTTGACTTCGCGCAGCACCGTGCGATGCTTCTGACGCAGCAGTTCCTCGTAGGTGGCGACGTAGTTCTGCGCCATGACCTTCGACGAAAAGCGCGACTCGAACGCCTTGCGCACCGTTTCGCGCGGCAACGTGTGCAGACGCTTGACCGCGGCGACCGCGCTGATTTCATCTTCGACGACAAAACCCGACACGCCGTTTTCGATCACTTCCGGCACCGAACCGCGATTGAACGCGATCACCGGCGTGCCGCAAGCCATGGCTTCGATCATCACCAGACCGAAGGGCTCCGGCCAGTCGATCGGGAACAGCAGCGCGTGGGCGTTGCCGAGGAACTCGGTCTTTTCCGATTCGCTGATTTCGCCGATGTATTCGACGTGCGGCAGCGACATGAGCGGCTTGATCACTTCTTCGTAATAGGCGCGGTCGGCCTTGTCGAGCTTCGCGGCAACCTTGATCGGCATGCCGGCTTGCTGGGCGATGCGAATCGCGGTGTCCAGACGCTTTTCCGGCGAGATGCGGCCGAGGAACGCGAGGTAGCTCGGCTTCACGTCCTTGATCGGTGTGAGCAGGTTTTCCGGCAGGCCGTGATAGACGGTTTGCAGCCAGTTCGCCTGCGGCAGCGGAATACGCTGGTTGTCCGAAATCGACACCACCGGCACGTCGCTGAACGTGTTGAAGATCGGCTGCAATTCCGGCAGATCGAGACGGCCATGCAGCGTGGTCACGAACGGCACCGGCTGGCGGGCGAACAGCGAGAACGGGTAATAGTCGATATGGAAATGCAGGACGTCGAATTCGTCCGCGCGGCGGCGCACTTCCTCGAGCAGCAGCATGTGCGGCGCCATCACGTCGCGAATGGTCGGATCGAGGCGCAGCGCCTGCGGCCAGAAAGCTTCGAGTTTTGCCGAGGTTTGCGAATCGCCGCTCGCGAACAGCGTCACATCATGGCCCTGTTCGACCAGCGCTTCGGTCAGGTAGGACACGACGCGTTCCGTACCACCGTACAGCTTGGGAGGAACCGCCTCGTGCAACGGAGCGATTTGAGCGATTCGCATAATGAAGAACTCCTCGTAAAAAATCAGGCAAAGGTACTGCGTTTGATAAAAGCGACTCGCTTGCTCGCCCGGGCCGCCTGCCGGACATGCCGGCGCGGCCTGATTCTTCGAGAAATCTTGCGATGGGTCGCCTGGATAGTGGCCCAGACCAGTCGATCACCGTCTGCGCATGTGCCGGTAAACGCACTCGCGCGGCCTACGTTGACAAACTGTCAGAAATTTCAGGAGCCTACGGAGCACGCATTATCGATGCCCGAATCCTTGCCGCGCCACGACATTTCAAAGTCTTTACGTTGTTACACGAGGGAAACACTTTACAAACCCTTGTTTTATAAGGCGGTTCTACAGTGGCGGTTGGCCTTGGACAGGTCCGGTCGACCCGACATGTGCAAGCTCTTGCAAGCTTGCGCGTCAACTTTACCGGCAGCGTTGAAGCAATGACGCGCCTCGGTTGAAGGCAATTTGTAATTGTATCTCGAAACTTTTCGCAGCCGGCGTGAACCCCACGCCGTGCTGGGCGGTCGAGCAACTACAGGTTGTGCAGTTCTATCGCGAAATCACTCGCGTCACGGCCCGGATACCCAGGGCGTAATCGCTTTTGCATGTTTACAATGCGAAGCATCGGGTTCGCGGCGAACCCTTTTTTCCGTATGGCCCGCGCTTTGCATGCGCAAGCCGAAACCCATCGAACCCACGATCAATTTGGAACACTTAACCATCGCCCAGCGCAACGCCCAGAACGCAAAGCTCGCGAGCTATGCGCATCGGCCGCTTGCGTTTCTTTTCCGCTTTATTCGCCGCCACCCGCTCGCGCATGCGATCGTCGTGTGCAGCGTATTCGCGGCCGTGGGCTGTGCGCTCGCATCGCAATACGCGATCAAACACCTGATCGACGTGCTCGGCCAGGGCCGGCATCATCCCGGTCCGCTGTGGGGGGCGTTCGCCATCCTGGTCGGCCTGATCGCCGCCGACAACCTGCTGTGGCGGGTCGGCGGCTGGGTCGCCGCGCACACGTTCGTCGCCGTGACCGGCGACTTGCGGCGCGATCTGTTCCAGTATTTGAGCGGACACTCGCCGACCTATTACTCGGAGAAGCAGCCGGGCATGCTCGCGAGCCGGATCACGGCCACCTCGAACGCGGTGTACACCGCCGAGAACACCACCGCCTGGAACGTGCTGCCGCCGTGCATCGCGGTGCTCGGCGCGATCGTGATGATCACCGCGGTGAATCCGCTGATGGCCGGCGGCCTGATGCTGTGCTCGGCGATCCTGTCGGTCGTGCTGTACAAGCTCGCCGGCCGCGGCTCGGCGCGTCATCATCATTTCGCCACCCGGGCGGCCTCCGTGGACGGCGAACTGGTCGACGTGATCAGCAACATGGGCCTCGTGCGCGCGTTCGGCATGACGTTTCGCGAGCAGCAGCGTTTCGGCGCGACCGTCAAGGCGGAAATGGAGGCGCGCCAGCAGAGCCTGCTGTATCTGGAGAAGCTGCGCCTGCTGCACGCGGTGATCACCGCGTTGCTCTCGGCCGGCTTGCTCGGCTGGGCGCTGTGGCTGTGGGACCAGGGCCGGGCGACTTCCGGCGACATCGTGCTCGTCAGTTCGCTCGGCTTCACGATTCTGCACGGCACGCGCGATCTGGCCGTGGCGCTCGTCGACGTCACGCAGCACGTGGCGCGGCTCGCGGAGGCCGTGCGCACGCTGCTCGAGCCGCACGGCATGCCGGATCGCGACGGCGCGACGGAACTCGTGCCGCAAGGCGGCCGGGTCGACTTCGAAGGCGTGACGTTCGCCTACCCGCGCCGCCGTCCGATTCTCGATCACTTCGATTTGCATATCGAGGCGGGCCAGCGGGTCGGCCTGATCGGCAAGTCGGGCGCGGGCAAGTCCACCGTGCTGGCGCTGCTGCAGCGTTTCTATGAGACCCAGGGCGGCGCGATCAAAATCGACGGCCAGGACATCGCCACGATCACGCAGGACAGCCTGCGCCATGCGATCGCGCTGGTGCCGCAGGATATCTCGCTGTTCCATCGCACCGTGTACGAGAACATCGCCTATGGCCGTCCCGAAGCGAGCCGCGAAGAAGTGCTCGCCGCCGCGCGCGAGGCGCGTTGCACGGACTTCATCGAGGCGATGCCGGAAGGCTTCGACACGATTGTCGGCGACCGCGGCGTGAAGCTTTCCGGCGGCCAGCGTCAACGCATCGCGATCGCTCGGGCGATCCTGAAGAACGCGCCGATCCTGCTGCTGGACGAAGCCACCTCGGCGCTCGACAGCGCGTCGGAAGAAGCGATCCAGAAAGCGCTCGACCGCCTGATGGTGGGCCGCACGGTGATCGCGATCGCGCACCGCCTGTCGACGCTGAACAACTTCGACCGGATCATCGTGATGAGCGCCGGCAAGGTAATCGACGACGGCAGCCCGGAAGAGCTGCGCCTGCGCCCCGGTCTGTATCGCGATCTGCTGTCGAAGCAGTACGGCAAGGGCGCGACGCTGCATGTCGGCGGCAAGAAAGTCGACGAACAGCACGTGGTCTGAGCCACGCGCGACGCGGTGTAACCCTGCGCTGTAACCCGTCAGCAGGCTGCAAACAGAAAAGCCGCTCGAAAGCGGCTTTTCTGTTTTTCCGAACCTCGGGAGGCAGCCTTTTTAAAGCGCTATCCGGCCAGCGTTTCGCGCGCCGCCTTTTTCCCCGCCACGGCGCGCGCCTTCCCGCTTCTGGTGCTCCTTGCACCATTCCCGGCGCCGTCGACACCTTGCAGATCGCGCATGAAGTTATCGCGCCACACCGATACATTGTTCTCCCGCAACTGCACCATCATGTCGCGATGACGCGCCTGGCGCTCCGCAAGCGGCATGTCCAATGCGCGAGCAAGCGCTTCGGCCATGCCGTCGATATCGACCGGATTCACGATCAGCGCGCCATCCAGTTCCTGCGCCGCGCCGGCAAAGCGTGACAGCACGAGCACACCCGGATTCTCCGGGTCTTGCGCCGACACATATTCCTTGGCGACGAGGTTCATGCCGTCGCGCAACGGCGTGACATAACCGACGTGCGCGGTGCGAAACAGCGCGGCCAGCACCGAGCGCTCGTATTGCTTGTGAATGTAGAGAATCGGCGTCCAGTCCAGTTCGGCGAAGCGGCCATTGATGCGTCCCGACTCCCCTTCGAGTTGCAGACGAATGTCCTGGTACGCGTGCAGGTCGGCGCGCGTGGGCGGCGCGATTTGCAGGAACGACACCTTGTTGCGTTGCGCCGTCGCATGTTCGAGCAGACGCTCGAAGGCACGGAAACGCTCGACCAGCCCCTTCGAATAATCGAGGCGGTCCACGCTCATGATCAGCTTGCGCGAATGCAGCGTCGCCTTCATCGTGCGCACCGGTTTGCCGCGCTCGCCGGCTTTCGCCAGTTCGGCGATCTCGTCCGGATAGACGCCGATCGGGTACGCCGACGCGCGCAACGTGCGGCCGAACGCGTGAACGGTGAGCGGACCGCTCGCCGATGCGTCGACCGTGCCGTTCGCCTCGTTGACGATGTAATCGCAGAACGCGCGCAAGTCCGGCCTGGTCTGGAAGCCCAGCAGATCGAACGAACACAGCGCCTCGACCAGTTCCCGATGCGGCGGCACCGCGAGCAGCACCTGCGAAGCCGGAAACGGAATATGCAGAAAGAAGCCGATGCGATTTTTCACACCGGCCGCGCGCAACGCCTGCGCGAACGGAATCAGGTGATAGTCGTGGACCCAGATCACGTCGTCGTCGCGCAGAAGCGGCACGAGTTGCTGCGCGAGCCATGCATTGACCCGCCCGTAGCCCTCGAAGTCGTGCCGGTCGTAGTGCAACAGATCGGCGCGGTAGTGGAACGCGGGCCAGAGCGTCGCATTCGAGAAGCCGCGATAGTACTGATCGTAGTCGCGGCGCATCAGCGCGATGGTCGCGAAGGTCACCGGCCCGCGCTCCTCGACCTTGATCCGCGGCTGACCCGAGCTCAGCACGTCGCCGCTCCAGCCGAACCACATGCCGCCGGTTTCCTTCAGCGCGTCGTACACGCCGACCGCCAGACCACCCGCCGCCGGGCCGCCCTCCGAGATCGGCGCAACCCGGTTCGATACGATGATCAGTCGGCTCATGAAGCGCGATTCCCGATACGGTGCGTTAGGTGCGTTGAGCGGCGCGGCGTGGCGATCATGCCCTGTGCGCCGCCGCGATAATCGATTCGACCCAGTCGAGCAGCGCGGAGACCGATTCGATGCGCGTATGCGCCATCGTCTCGCCCACGCCGACCTTGATCGACAGGCCGCCGCGCTCGTTGACGACGGCAAAGCCTTTCTCATCGGTCAGATCGTCGCCGGCGAACACCGCGAAGCGGCCGACGAACGGCGGCTCGTCCAGGAACGCGCGCATCGCGCGGCCCTTGTCGACGTCCTTCGGCTTGATTTCGTAGACCATCTTGCCGGGCTGCAGCACGTATGCGCCGGGGTAATCGGCCACCAGACGCTCGGTCGCCTCGCGCGCCACCGGCTCGCGGTCCGGCGCGTTGCGGTAGTGCAGCGCGAGCGCCGCGCCCTTGATTTCGAGCAGCATGCCGGGATGTTCGTTGACCACCTGCGCGAGCACCTGCTCCATTCGCAACAGCCGCTGATCGTGAAAGCCGATGCGCTGCGTGTCGCCGTTCGCGTCGCGCCGCTCGGCGCCATGCAGGCCGGCAATCGGCAGGTCGGGCATGCCGAGGAACGCGTCGATACTGTCGATGCCGCGGCCCGACACCACCGCGACCGCGCCGTTCGTCAAACGCCGCAGTTCGCTCAGCAGTTCGACCACGCGAGGTTCGACCTGCACGCCATCCGGCGTGGGTGCGAGCTCGACGAGCGTACCGTCGAAATCGAAGAAAAATGCCGTCTCGCTCGGAGACAGGACAGCCGGAAGTACTTGCATCGGTTGGTTTTGCCTTTCAGCCTTGTGCGGCCGGAAAAGTGTGCGCATCTTACCGCGCATCAGTCAATTTTTCGAGAAAGTAAGCGAGGACACAGGCTCGGCCTGACGGCGCGCGGCAAGACCGCTTCGGATTGCATTCAAAAAGAGAACGATCAGGCTGCAGCCGGCTTTCATCGGCGTGCGTCAAATTGCCTCGCAAACCGCGCGCCAGCGGGCGCTCGACGACGCCACCGGAGATTTTGCGATACAGTCGCTGCCACGCCGGACCGTTGCGGTCACGTTCATATTTGCACGATCTCGCGGCTTGGCGGCGATGGCGGCTGCCCTTCAAGCGCCGCTTTTTAATCGAGTCATTGATACCTGCTTTGTTCCCGACCATCTCATCACGACGCCGGCAAGCCGATCGCGCACCGTCAGACCGGCCGCGCCTGGTGCAACGGTTCGCGCTGCGCGCGGTCGTCGCGATCGCCGCGCTGGCAGCGCTCGCCGGCTGCACGCAACGCGCCGAGCCCTGGCACCTGACCAATGTGACCGGGCACTTGCCGGACCTCGACTTCACGCTGACCGCCGACGACGGCCGCGCCGTCGACGGCGATTCGTTCAAGGGCCGCACCGCGCTGGTCTACTTCGGCTACACGCATTGCCCGGATGTCTGCCCGGAAACGATGGGCCGGCTAATGCAAGTGCTCGGCAAGCTCGGCCCCGACGCGCGAAAAGTGCGCATCCTGTTCATCACCGTCGATCCCGCGCGCGATACGCCGCAGGCCCTGCACGATTACGTCGGCGCCTTCGACTCGCAACACGCCGAAGGGTTGACCGGCACCGACCGGCAAATCGAGTCGCTCGCCAAGCGCTACCGCGTCGCCTATCAGATGGAAAAGCGCGACCCGAATGGCAGCTACGAAGTGACCCATAGCTCCGCCGTCTACGTGTTCGATCCGCAAGGCCGCGCGCGTCTGCTGGCCACCGACCACGACACCCCCGATGCGATCGCGCAGGACCTGCGCCGTATCATCGATGACCGCTCCTGACCTTTCCGATTCCACTATGTCGATCAAGAAAAAACCGTTCGCCGCCCTCGCCTGCACCCTCGCCCTTTCGTTCGGTTTCGCTCCGCCCGCGCAAGCCGCCGGCGCGCAGGCGATCAGCGTCAAGGACGCCTGGGTCCGCTGGCTGCCCAACAACTTGCCCGCCGCCGGCTACGCGACGCTCGTGAATGCCAGCGATAAGCCGGTCGATCTCGTCGATATTTCGAGCAGCGATTATGGCGACGCGATGCTGCATCAGACCGTGTCGAACGGTTCGTCGCAGAAGATGGTGATGGTCGACAGGCTCACGGTGCCCGCGCACGGCCAGGTGGCGATTGCGCCGGGCGGCTATCACGTCATGCTCGAAGATGCGAAGCGCAAGATCGCACCGGGCGACACGGTGCGTCTCAAGCTGAAGTTCTCCGACGGCGAAACGCTCGACGCGCCGTTCGCCGTCAAATCGCCGGCCCAGACCAAGTAACCCGCCGCGATGAACCTGCTCTACTGGCTCGATCCCTGGGAGTTTTCGCCGACCGTCGTGATCGCCCTGCTGGTGCCGGCGATCCTGTTCGTGCGCGGCGCGCGCAAGGCGAAGCTGTCGGCCGCCCGGCGCGTTTCCTTCTGGTTCGGGCTGGTGGCGTTATACGTCGCCCTGCATACGCGGCTCGATTATTTCTTCGAGCATGAGTTCTTCATGCATCGCGCGCAGCATCTGGTGCTGCATCACCTCGGGCCGTTCTTCATTGCGCTGTCGTATCCGGGCACCGCATTGCGCGCGGGAATTCCGTTCGGCTGGCGGCAGCGCTTCGTGCGGCCCGCGCTCGAAACCCCGGCGGTGCGCAAACTGCTCGATATCGTGATGCATCCGGTGGTCGCGGTCACGTTGTTCGTCGGCCTGATTTACTTCTGGCTGATGTCGCCGGTGCATTTCGTCGCGATGCTCGACTGGCGGCTTTATCGCGTGATGAACTGGAGCATGGTGATCGACGGCCTGCTGTTCTGGTGGCTCGTGCTCGATCCGCGGCCGGCGCCGCCGGCGCGTTTGTCGCCCGGCAAGCGCGTGCTGGTGGTGATCGCCGCGATACCGCCGCAAATCATCCTCGGCGCGTTCATCTTCTTCACGCCGCGCGAGTTGTATCCGATCTATTCGATCTGCGGCCGTGCCTTCACGTGGCTGAGTCCGATGCGCGATCAGCAGATCGGCGGGCTATTGCTATGGATTCCGGGCTCGATGATGAGCGTGATCGGCGCGCTGGTGGCGCTGCGTCACTGGATGCGGCTCTCCGCTCGCGGACGCCTGCGCGGCGAACGGCGCGCGCTGGCGGCGCAAGCGTTGGCGCGCGGCCAACGCTGAGCCAGGCGTCCGGCACAGGAGCCGGCCGTTCGGCGCGCACGCGCAGGGCTTCGTGACGACGCTCAGGCCGAGCGCATCCAGACGTGCGGAATGCCGTCCTCTTCGTGGATTTCCGATACCGGCGCGAAGCCGAACGCCCCATAGAAGCCTTGAAGATGCGCCTGCGCATGCAAACGAACCGGCGTCCGCGGCCACTGCGCGCGGATGTGTTCGAGCGCGCGTTCGAGCATCGCGTTGCCGAGACCGATGCCGCGAAAATCCGCGGTGGTCAGCACGCGACCGATACGGATATCGGCATCATCGGCGTCGGGCAACAGCACGCGCAGATAGCCGGCCAGCGGCGGACGCGTTGCGCCGGGCCCGTAGGCCAACAGATGCCAGGCGTCGGTATCGAGCCCGTCGATGTCGCCATACAGGCAATGCTGTTCGATGACGAATACCGCGCTGCGCGCGGCCAGCATGGCATAGACTTCGGCGCTCGTGAGTTCGTCGAAGGCTTTCCAGCGCCATTCGATTTCAGCGAGCCGCGCGGCGGCAGTGTGCTTCGGTTCGTTCATGGAAAGGCTCAAAAGAAGTGGGCCGGGACAGGTGGCGGCGATCCGCAATTATGCCGGGCGCGCTGCGCTTGAGTCACGCGGCAGCGCGCGCGTGGTGACGATGCATGCGCAAAAAGCAGCGTGAGATGCTCGCGGCGCATGAAGCACGTCCGGTCCCGCTGACGCCCCGAGCCGCGCTCAGCGGCTATGAACGGTGCGCGCTTTCGACGCCTGCTTGTGGCTGTACATCGCGGCATCGGCCGCCGCCAGCAGTTCGCCGATCGCGCCATGCCGCACCGGATCGTATTGCTTCTGGCCAACGCTATAGCGGATCTGATAACCGCGCTGAGCCTGGGCGTTGCGCGCGTCGAGCAGGTGCGGGTACGAGTCCGGGGAGTTCTGTCATACGGGACGTTCACGCTCAACTCGTGATGCCGCGAGGCATGCGAGACGCGAATCCGCTACGTGCTCGCAAAAACCGGTTCGACGGGATGCGCGAGACAGTCGATCAGGTTGCCGGGACCGCACAGATGCAGCGCGCCCACCACGATCAACGTCCGTTCGGGACGCGTTGCCAGATCCTTCAAACGCGCCGCCCAGGCGCGATTGCGTGCATCCAGAATCGCCTCGCGGATGCCCGGCAAATTGAACATCGGCGATTCGGCGGCGATGCGCTGCACCTCGGCCAGATCGCCGTCCAGCCAGGCTGCGTGCATCCGCTCGAGCGTGCGCTGCGGTTCCGCCAGATCGGACATCAGCAAGCCGAGCGCGGCGCCGATCGCATCGAGCGGAATCGATTCGAGCGACGCGGCCACTTCCTGCGCGGTCTCCAGATACCGATACGGTTTGCCTTGCGTGATCGCCGAGCGCAGCATGCGCGGCTCGACACCTTCGACCACCTGCTGGAACAACGTCGGCGCGACGATCAACGCCGCCCACGGACGCAGATCGGCGAGCGGCGCCAATGCTCCCTCGACGGGCCACGCCGCCTCGAGACGGTGCCAGGCATCGGCGGATAGCAGCGACCGCAGCCGGTTTGCGCCATCGTGCGGATGCGCCTTCAGAAACGGCAGGATCGTCGGCGGATCGGACTCGAAGACCAGCGCTTCGGCCCAGTCGTACGCTTCGGCGATCCACGGCGGCATCTTGCGGCTCGCCGCGGGGAACAGATGCATCGAGCCCAGCAGACGGACCTGGGTGCCGGTGAGTTGTAGATACATGCAGCCTCGGTGCGGACGGGAAAATGATGCGAAGAAGCGAGCGATTCACGTAGTGACGCCGAGCGCAATCCCAACAGCGGAAAAACGCAGCGGTGTTCGAGATGCCGGCTTTGGCCGTGCGTGATTACCCGCACGCGAAGCCGCCATTATCCGCATCTGCGGCACAGCGCACACAGTTGGCGGAATGGTCGTATGCCAACCGACGTTTCCCACGCATGCCCCCCTGTAAAACGACAACACAGATTGGCGACGCGCAAATCGGGTACCGGCCCGGTATGCGTCCCGATAAGAAAAACGTCGAAACGAAAACGTAGAAACAAAAGGGGGAGTAAAACATGTCAACGAAATGGCGACACGGCATCTGGCTTGCCACGATGCTAAGCGTAAGCGCTGCGGCGCATGCGGACATAGACTGCAACGGGGGACGCGGTGGGTATCGCATGCAAACATCGGATAGCTGGTTTCACAGCGACAAGCTGAAGCACTTCGCGGTCTCGGCGCCTTTCGGCGCACTGGGCGCCTACCTGACGCGCGATACCGAGCATCCCGTGATCTACGGCACGCTGATCGGTACGATACCTGGCTTGATCAAGGAAGGCATCGACGGCACGTGCCGCGGCGGCGGGTTTTCGTACAAGGATCTGGTCGCCGACGTAGCGGGCGCGCTGACCGGAGCATTGCTGACCAACTGGGCCATCAGCTATAGCCGGGATGGCCGCAGCCGCACCGTCGCGATTTCCTATAGCCGACGCTTCTGAATACCGTATCGACCTGGTGCCGATAATTGGAAAGCGCCTCGCATCACACCGCGCGCACCGCATTGACATGCATGACAAGACGCCGAAAAAAGAAAAGCCCCGACGAGTCGGGGCTTTTCCTTACATCAACTACTGGAGGCGCGAGCCGGAGTCGAACCGGCCTAAACGGCTTTGCAGGCCGCCACCATCCCTCTTGATTCAATCACTTACATCGATTAACCATCCAGATTAACCACTTCACATATCTTTGCCGGCGCTGTCCGTTTCCGTCGAGAGACCGGTCGCGGCCATCAAGTGACGTCTGCCTCTGCCAGCGACTGGACCTTCGGGCGACCGCTTCGCTTGGACAACGGACCTTTGCGTGAGGATGCCGGGAATTCTTGAGCCTGATGGCGAATCCAGGAGACTGGAAAGACAAAATTGATGAGACTGCCGAGGACTGTCATCCCGCGAGGCCGGGGCAGGCCGACGGTACCTACCAACATCGACAGGTTGTTCCGATGTACTAGCCGCGCGATAATTCGTATGATTATTGGGGGACTACCTCGCACTTGCGGAACAAGCGCCGCGGTCAACCGATAAACCTTTGCAACAATTCCAAAGCGTGCCTTTTGAGCTTAAACCACCACGAAGCCGTATCGTTGAATCGGAGACTCTTCCGTTTCAATCAATACACTAAGCGAGGAACGAAATGATTTTGAAAGAAGGTTACGCGACTATACTTAGTCACGACAAGACGCTGCAATTCGCAATAGATCACCAAATAGTGGGCCAGCAAACGAAAACATCGCCGCTAATATCGTATCCCACGAACAACGGAAATCCTGCTGAAATATTCCATATAGTTCCGGATCCAGAAAACGGTGCGATGCATAATATTTTAGCCGATGGTGATGCATACCTCGGAATCGTGGGCGATTCTTGGCCTATTAACGGAAATAATGTGGGCGGGATCCTGATCGCTTGTGGCGTTAGTTTTGCAGAGAGAGCATACTTTTTTCTGCGAGATGACAATACGTTACTGATTACACCGGGACCGGGTCTACAACTTGTTGCGGCGGCCTGGACCAATTTTGCCACTATCACGGGTGTGCATAACGCGGGCGATACAATTGAATTTAACTTCAATTACACAAGTTGACTAGCAGAAATCTGGTCATGCCATGAACTCTAAATCGCCCGTCCCCTGTCCTTTCACGGGGCCTCGCGAGCCAGTGCAAAGCATGAACTGGCCGGTGTGCGTGATGCCGGTCGGAGTTTTCCAATCCTTGCTTGGATTCTTGGTTATAGCCTTAACATATTCCGTGTCGATTACCACCAGTATATTGACCTGTTGGGTGGTCGCTAGCAGAGTCACGTCGGATGTCATAAGTGTTCTCCATTGCGTAGATTTCGCGGGTTTAATCTTGACGACACTTCTTCAACATGTTGCCCACGCAATTTCCCACGATTGCAGTCCGAGTACACCTGTCAGCGTTTACAGGTTTATGCCTTTGTTCCCGCAAAAATAGAAATTTCCAACGCAAACAGGTTGGTGTTCGCCATATAAAACAGCACCCCAAACACGAAGACTTCGCGCTTGCCAACGAAGCGGGTTGTCCGCCGTAGTTCGGCTTAGGCGGCAGCTTTCAAGGTACATCGACATTCAGCGCCTCGTACCCGCCGGCAAGTCATCGGCCATAACAGTCGTCTGGCATAGCTTACGAGGGCGACCGAAACGGGCCGGCAACGGCAAGCGGACATCGCGGGCGTACGTGTGCCCGGCTCCCTTGAATATAGTTTTCTTGACTCTGAGCGAAAGCGAGTATTTTTGTCAAAATTTTTACTAGAGTGGTCACATGGGCCGATCCGAATTTCAGACTTATTGATCCAAGCCTCACGGTACTTTGACTCACGACGCCGGAACTCGTGCCTCTTTAGGTGTTCCTCCGCCGATACACCCATTTTCGAAATCAGGCGTCTTGATGGATGAGCAGCGATCGGAATTAGCTCGTAACAGTTGGAACAGCTGGTCTGCATCCAACGATGTTGCCTGAATTACAAATCGTCCATCAGATTGAAGCAATTGAAAACGAATTTCCGTGCGTGGCGCAGATTTTTTTTGCAAGACGAGGGACATCATTTCCAAAGAACTGCGATAAGACTCGCCCTCATCCAGCAGGGGAATAATATCAAATGTGAGTAGTTTGCTTCCAGGCTGAATAATGGCATCCGAATCATTTCGAAGCCTAAATTTTGTAGCTCCCGCTAAATATTCACTGTCAACCCATACTCTGCCAAGCGACGCTGGAGCATCACCGCGGTTAATGACAACAACCCTAACAGGCTGCTGAAGTATCGGCGGTAATGTCATCGCTGAAGGCCCCTGAAGCGTTGATGGAAGACCCCCACTTGCCCCTTGGAGATCATGCGCGGCGCCGACACATTCACCGAGAGTTTGTTTTCCATGCGCAAGCTGGACGACTTCGTTCCGAAGTCGCATCCGTTGCGTTCGATCCGGGTGATGGCGAACGAAGCACTGGTGAAGATGGATCGGTTGTTTGCCGGGATGTACGAGGCCGACCTCAAGGGTGGGCGGCCGAGCATCGCGCCGGAGAAGTTGCTGCGAGCCATGCTGATCCAGGTGCTCTACAGCATCCGCTC
>NZ_FRAB01000022.1 GCF_900142195.1 Paraburkholderia terricola | reverse complement strand
GCTGAAGAAGAAATCAATAACGCCTCATACGCTTCGGCACACGGCCGCGATGAGCCTGATGCATCACGGCGTCGACCTGACCGTGATCGCGCTCTGGCTCGGTCACGAGTCCTCCGAGACTACTCAGATCTATTTGCACGCCGACATGCAACTCAAGGAACGCGCGCTCGCGCACGCGACGGCGAGTGGTCTTGCACCGACACGCTACAAACCTCCAGATCCGTTGCTCGCCTTCCTGGAGGCTCTCTGATAATGCCGACAACCGGAGCGACCGGGAATAGAGATCCGCCAACCGTTGTGTCCGTGGATTCATGACGCGGCATAATCGGGGAGTCGGCATAACCCGTGTCATGCCGCTAGCGGCATGAATGACGTTGTTCGATATCGGCCATGTACCGTTCTCGACGTAGCGAATGAGTTTCGGCGTAAGCGTGGCTCCGCGCAACCCGATCCGTTTCCAGGGGCAGCAACTCGACGAAGAGACCGGCCTCGCGTATAACCGGCATCGCTACTATGATCTGGGTACCAGACGGTTTATGCGCCGCCTGACAAGATCGCGACTGCGTTGCCCGGCAATTATTTCTCCGACGCTCGCACGATTCTCAACACGGGTGGGTCAGCGCGCGAGTACAACGACATGACGCAGATTTCGCATGCGGGCAATACCGCCGGCGCCCGGCCGATGAGAAGCCAACTGAGGGCGTTCGTCGTCACGAAGGACATTTGCGTAGCGAAGGGGCAATCGCTCGCCAATCCGAACCTGGGCAAGGGCGGTGGCGCTCAGTATTTCGTATCGAGCGCCGACAAGGGCAGCCTCGTTGGTGGCAACGTTTTGAAGTTTGGGAGTTAACTGGATGGCCACGTTTGATTTCTCAACGGGCACGTTGAGCATTGATGAGTCGACGAGCCTCTTTCGCGGCAGACCGTCGCCTGAGGAATTGCCATTGACTGTTGCGAAGGAACTGGCGAAGTACGGCGACTGGGAAAACTATGGCATCGCGAATGTGGAGATTTGGGGAAAGACCTTCGGCGTGACGGCCCGATATTGCAAGCAAAGGCTCGCAATGGTCGACCTCGTTTGGCTGGACGGCGTGGCGAAAAAAATCGACTGGTCGGCGACTGAGGAGGATCTTGTGAAGGAAAAGAAGAAGCTGTCAAAGTTGATCGCATTCGAAGCGCAATCGCCTTGTGTGTCTTCGACGATCGGCGCGGACACATTCGTCTTCAATTGGGGAACGCTTACTGTGCATGCCGATCTGCGCTCAATGATTGTCACGACAAGCGTCGCGTACACTGAGGAAAAAGCGTAGGCGGCCGACATGACGACCCACCAAACAGGGTTGAATGCGCGAAAATTTCGAACCTCGGAAGCATCATGAAACGATATCTGATTTTGAACGGCGACAAGACGACAGCCAACGGCGTCATTCAGGCAGTCCCCACCTCTATTCAATTGAGCGATAAAGACGTCGCCCATGAAGGGGATCCGGTCGCATGCCCCGCTTGCAATACAGCGGGGAAAATCCAGTGTGATGGACCGCGCCAGGTTATGACCGCGCCGGACGGAAGGCACGCTGCGTTAAGCGACGATCTATGTGTATGCGGCTGCCATCCGCCGCCGCGGCTCGTGTCCTCGCAGCAGATGATGTCCGTCGATGCCTAACCAGAAACTCATGCCTCTGTCGCTGGCTTAACCGGCGACGGGCGAGATACCCCAAAAAAGCCAAGAATCTTTGTTGCAGCAATTATGGGCGTACATGTTGTTTTTACCGAATTCATATGCGCGCCAAATCAAGGCGGAACAAATTCCGATTTAACATTTGTTTTTGAATATGTGATTGCTGCAAACGTCTTATCTTTTGTATTATCGCGCGATGGCGCGGGGGCGCAATTTGCATAAAAAGAGGTGGTATGGGTGCGCAGGACATTATCGCGGCGATAAAAGGCGGATTGTTGCAAAGCGACCGGCTGCTGAAACTCGATACGCCACTGGGTACTAACGTCCTTTTGCCGCAAAGGCTGTTGAGCCATTCGCGCCTAGGCCGTGATTACGAATTTACTCTGGATGCCGTTTCAACCAACGACAATATCGAGCTGAAAACGCTGATCGCCCAGCCGGTCACGCTCTGGATCCAGCAAACCGATCAGCCGTACGCCCCTCACCACGGTTATGTTCATACCGCCCGCCGGTTAGGCTCTGATAGCGCGATTACCAGTTATCAGATCGGCTTCGTCTCCTGGATGCATTTTCTGCGTTTCAGAAAAGATGCGCGCATCTGGCAGGATAAAGCCGTCGATGAAATTCTCACCGATGTATTTAATATGCATCCGCAGGCGCAGGGTGCATTCCGGTTCTCATTGCGCAATCCTTTGCCTCAGCGTTCGTTCTGCGTGCAGTACGAGGACGACTGGAATTTCTGTCACCGGCTGATGGAAACGGAAGGCCTGTTCGGCTACTTCGAGCAGGCCACTGACGGCAAATCGCACGCGCTGGTGGTCACCGACGATATCGGCAGCCTGCGACCGCTTTCGCCGCAGGTGGTGAATTTCTACCGCTCGGGCACCAACAGCGAAACCGATGCCTTCGTGCAGTGGAGCGGTACGCGCACGCTGCAAAGCACGACGCTTACTACCCGTACGTTTGACTACAAGGCCCCGTCAGCACCTGCCAATCCCAAGGGCACGACGATCCCGACGCTGACTACTCAGGGCAACCTGCCGCAGCAGGCCGAAGTGTACGAGTACACGGGCGCGTATACGTACGGACAGCAGGACCGCGGTGATCACCTCTCGAAGGTGAGGATGGAGGAATGGGAATCGCAAGCGAAGCGTTTCCACGGCGCAGGCGCAGTCCGTCGCATCGACGCAGGCCGCTGGTTCGAGCTGCAAAACCACCCGGAGCACGACACCGGCAGTCAGCAGGACCGACAGTTCGCTGTGGTCGATGTCGAATGGGTCATCGAGAATAACCTGCCGGTCTCCGGTGGCACGACGGACTTCCCGCATAGCCTGAAACAGACAATCGCCGCGGCGCGGGCTCAGCATGGAGCCGATCAGACGCTCGTCGTTAAAGGTAGCGACGGCAGTGAAGGCTTCTTCATGGCGACGGTCGAAGCGCAGCGCAAGGCCATCCCTTTCCGCAGTCCGTTCGAGCACCACAAGCCCGAAATGAGCGTGCAGACCGCAACCGTGGTCGGACCGCAGAGCGAAGAGGTCTTCACGGATTCGTTGAACCGGGTCAAAGTCCAGATGCACTGGGACCGCCTGAATCCTGGCGACGAGAACGCCTCATGCTGGATGCGCGTATCCCAATCGAATGCAGGTGGCGGACACGGTGGCGTCCACGTACCCCGCATCGGTGAAGAGGTGATCGTCTCGTTCCTCGACGGCGACTGCGACAAGCCGCTCGTTACGGGCCGCGTCTATAACGGCGCAAAGACTCCCGACTGGCATTCGAACGGCATCCTGTCCGGCTACAAGTCGAAGGAGTTTCAGGGCAGCGGCTACAACCAGATGGTGATGGACGATGCCACCGGCCAGAACCGGCTGCAGATGTACAGCAGCAGCGCGAACTCGCAGCTTCATCTGGGGTATCTGATCGCGCAGACGGGCAATTCGCGCGGTGCGTACCTCGGCAGCGGCTTCGATCTGAAGTCGGATGCATACGGTGCGGTCCGGGCCGCACAAGGCATGTACGTGTCGACGCATCCAACGACCGGAATATCAAGCCAGCCCCTCGACGTCCGTGACGCGCGCAGTCAGCTAGTCAATTCCGAGAGCGTGATCGAGTCGCTAAGCCAGGCGAGCGAAACGCATCAGGCCGAAAGCCTGAAAGACGGTCACGACTCGCTCAAAACTTTTACCGATGCGACACAGAACAGCGTAGCGGGCGTAACAGGTAGCGGTGGCAATACCGCAGGCGGTGGCACTGGCAATGCCAACGGCTTCAAGGAGCCGATCATGCTGTTCGCGACGCCATCGGGCATCGCGATGTCGACGCAAAAATCCGCTCACATCGCGGCAACGGAGCACATAAACCTGGTCAGCGGCCAGAGTACGCACATCGCAACTGGCAAATCACTACTCGCAAGCGTCGGCGAGAAAATCAGCCTGTTCGTGCAGAACGCGGGCATGAAACTGTTTGCCGCAAAGGGCAAGGTAGAAATCCAGGCCCAGTCTGACAACATTGAAGTTACCGCCCAAAAAAGTCTGAAGCTGCTGTCGGCGATGGAGAAGGTCGAGGTGGTCGCGAAACAGGACATTCTCCTGACGAGTGGCGGCGCCTACATCCGGATTAAAGACGGAAACATCGAAATTCACGCGCCGGGAAAAATCGATATCAAGGGCAGCAGCCATTCCTTCGCCGGCCCGACCAGTCTTTCGAGCAGACCGCCGACACTCCCTTCCGGCGAAGGCCCATACAACGAGCAGTTCAAGATTCACGACAAACATACTGGCGACCCCGCGCCCTATGTGCGCTACCGCGTCGAGACTGCGGAAGGCAAAGTGTTCGAGGGCATGACCGATGAACAAGGCCTGACCTCGCGCATCATGACAAGCGCGCCAAGCGCGTTGAAAGTTTTCCTCGACACCTGACTCTGGCCGAAGAACACGCGCGCGTCCTATGGATGCGCCTATTCATTTGCCCATTCAAGCAGACCGACACCCATGAGCACTCCGAGCACAAGCCACGCACCCGATGGCAACGGCACCACTAACACGACACCCAACAGTCTCGTGCACGTGCCGCACGATCCGGCGCCCATGCTTTACTTCCGGCCCGAGACCGGCGAGTTCATTCTCGTGCCGGCGGAGGACGTCAGCGGTCTGCAGAGCGAATGCAATCTGCTGCATGACCGGGTCGACAAATTTCACAAGGCCAATGAAAAGCTCGATGTGGTGCTGAAGGCATACGCTGAGGACGTGCAGAACCACATGTCCGATCCGCGTGCCGGGGAGTCGCACAAGGCCGCCGTCGACGATGCGCTAAAAGAACGCGAGACCGCGCACAAGGCGCTCAAAAAGGAGCTGGAGCCACTCAGCAAGTTAGATAGCAAAGACCTCACCATGGTCGAGCTGATCCCTATTCACATCGATGGCGATGGAAAAAAATCCGTCAAGTTCGCCAAGTACAAGCTGCACTACGTACGCTCGAACAAGATCAAACCAGGTTGGCATAAATTCGGTCCGGCCGCCTTCGAAGACATGAAGGGCCGCAAGGAAGAAAAAGAAACGGGCGCGAAAAGCTTCATCAAGAAGAACGCGAACGGCAAATACAAGATTGACGTCGACAAGCTGAAGGAAGGGGTGTTGATCAGCCGCGAGAGCGGCATCAAGTCGCAGTTGTACGAAAAGACAAAGGTGTCATCCGAGATCGTCGAGAAGCACGTGACCGGGACGCTTTTCGCGTGGGCGGAAGAGTGGAACAAGGACCTCACTTATAGCGCCGGCGCGGAAGAACCGGTTGATCGCGGCGAGGGCGAGAAGAAAGAAGCGGAGAAACCTAAGCAGACCGCCTTCGGCAACAACGTCAGCATCGAGGCCAAGGCGCAATTGATGCGATATCTGGCCGGCGCGGGACTGGACACCGAGTGGCAACCGCAAAAGGGCCGTGTGGCCATCAAGGCATCGGCGCAAGCCGAATTCGCCATTGCCGAGGGCAAGGTTTCTGGTGCCTTCTATTATCCGGACATCGCCGGCTGGATGTGGAGCCTGGATGGCGATGACGGCAAGCCGTACCCGCTCGGTGCAGTCCGCTTCAAGTGCGAGCTGGGCTTGTCTGGGATGGTCGGTGCGAGCATGGTCGCGCAGTTGGGTGTGGTTGTCGACTATCGCGATGAAAAGCGTAAGGACTTGGGCCTGTACGGCGCCGCAGTCGATAACCCGACCACCAAGCAACGCGAGATCAAGGTGGGGGGCAAGCCGGTCGATCCAAGCGCCAATGCAGACCTCGACGTGTTTGCCGGTGCACGTGCGGACTTGTCGCTTGAAGGAGCACTCGAGTGGATGGAGCCCGCAAAGACGGGTCCCAGTGGCAAATACAAGCCGTTCGCCAAGGTGGGCGATACGGTCACTGCGATGGCGGGTGCCGGCCTCACCTGCATGCTTGACGTGAGCTACGCGGCTGGCCGTTTCAGAATCAAGGCGAAGGCAGGACTATGCCTTGGCGTAGGAGCAAAAGGCGACATCGAGATCTCGGTCGACGCGCTGCGCATCGCCGAATTTGTCAAATGGTTCTTCTACCAGCTTTATCACGCGAACTTCCAGCGATTGAAGTTCGTCGAGACGACCGCCTTTAACGCCTTCTCGCATATTCAGGTGATGGTCATTCAAGGCATTCAGGATCTGGCCTCGACCGTCGGCCAGGAAGTCGATGAGATAAACAGGCTTTTCACAGACCTCATCGCAGAATACGAGAAAGAGGCGGCACGCGTGGAATTGATGAACCGCGTGCTCGCCAATCCATGGATGCTGCAGTACGCGACGCCCGAAGCGAAGGGCATCATGATCTATCAGTTGACTCGCCATTGGTACGCGGCTGATGGGATCGATATGGCCAACCACAAATACGGTCGCTGGTATGGGAATCGGAAGGACGCTGTCAAGCAGATCCTCAAATGGTCACACACCAAACACGATCTGAACAACGTCGTGCAGCACATCCATCCGCAGGGGCGCTCTGGCGACATTATCGTGCGGCGCCAACAACTGAAGGAATTTCTCGAGATGTCGCTGACGAGTGCTCCGACGGGAGACGCAAAAGAAATTGACGACTACTACGACAGCCTGCAGGCGATGCTGAAAGTCGACCCCACACCAGGCTATGCCGTTGCGCAGGTCGAGTCGAGCGATTACCAGTTTCAGGCTGCCGTGGGCAGACACCCGTTCTACGACAACATGCCGGACGTGCGGGTGGTTTGACGACATGCCGCGAAACTCATAGCGGGCTGGTTTTTTGCACCGCGCAACGGAAGGTCAACGTGACAGCCGTGGGTCCTAGTGTGCGCCCGTCCTTGGTCTTGACAACGTAACCGGCCGGTGGCGCCTTGTAGCGGTAAACCGTCATGGCGGTTTCCGCGTTGTCACCTTCCGCGCCGCGAATTACTTTCATGGTTCCGCTCGCGGGTCCCGTGGGATTCCTGGCCGGCGAGTGTTCGTAGTAGTCGGGGGCAAACCAGTCGTTGACCCAGTCGCGGCCGTCGACACCGATATCGTAAAGACCCAAGGCGTTCGGCGGATATTTGCCGACAGGATAAATATATTGCGAAACAGCCGTGTCAGGCGTGTATTTCTGTTCGACAGTATCGACGGAGGGCAGATTGTGATCCGCTTCGTACTTGCCGTTGTTCGTTCCGAAAGTTACCGGCTTGCCACCTGAACGGGCGGCGTATTCCCATTGCGCTTCGGTAGGCAGGTCGATCGGCGCGCCGCTTTGCTTGCCGAGCCACTCGCAATAGTCTTTGGCCATCTGCCAGGGAACGCCGGCCGGGTGATCGGTGGCCTTATATTGTCGGTCGGCTTTGTCTTGCGGCCACGATGGTTTGCCAGTCGCAGCGGTATAGACATCAAGGTCTGCGTACGTGACTTTGTACTTGCCGATCGAAAAACTATCCAGCGTTACGGGGTGAGCAGGTTTGTTCTCTTGTTGCGACGTGAGAGGAAGTTTTTCCGGTGTCACTTGCGCACCGAAGTCCCCCATCGTGAATGTCCCGCCCTTCACAAAAACCATATCCGCAAGCGATTTTTTGACGAGCGCGTTGACTTCGGGAGATTGGCCTGTCTGGCTGCATGCCGGGAAAGAAAATGCGAATACCGTCAGTGGGAGAACTGTAAGATTAACGAGCTTCGGTAATGGCAAATGCATACGATCAAACTCCGGGCGAGTAGTAAATAGATTATAAGTTCGATCTGAATTTTTCGACGTTTTCAATTGCAACAAGTCATGACGCGAAAAGGGAGCACGTCACATCCAGACGCCTATCAGTACTGCGTTTCACTCAGCATTGCGGACGGTAAGCGATTCGATATGAACGATGTTCTTGGGTTCGACCATCGGGACGGAGTACATCTCGTTTTGACAAAGGAGGCCGCAGCAACTGCCATGGCAGTCTTCAAACAGAAGAACTCGAAAAATCGCAGCTGTCTTGACTCACTGGCGGTTAATGACGAGTATTTGGAGCTCAAGGCGTTCACGATGACAGTAAGACCGAGCGGTAGTTTGCAACTCTATTTCGATACTTCTTATGCTGAGGCCGCTTGTTTTAACTCTATCCGGCTGATCGCGCAGCAAGTTCACCCACTCAGAAACACACAGAGGGCAAACGCGAATTCATTGCCGTAACGGGTGTACGCGGCGGTGAGCCACCCGCGTTCCGATCCCTATGTGCCTCTAAAAAACGCTGCTAACGGTGCAGCTGACGGGTCATACGAAGGAACACCGACGCCCGAAGCGCAGCGACTGTCGTAGTCGATACGAATGCCCCGCACCTTAGCAAGCGCTGTCACGACGCGCGTGTCGAAGCCGCTGAGGCTGAGCTGCCGTCCGTCGGTCAGTGAAAAATCGGTGAAAATTGCGCCGCGACCAGCCACTGTGCAGGCGATCCCGGACAGGGCGCTTATCGGATAGGTGTCCGCGTGCAGTGAGAAAAACGTCTTCTGCACGATGGCTACCGGGGTGAGGATCGTATAAGTATTCATGCCCGGTACGGCAAGCACGAACAGCGCGAGCGTCACGCCGGTCAAACGAAGACACAGCAAACGCCAGCCGCTACCTGTGCCCGCCGTCGCCACCGTGCGTCTTTTTCGTTTCGCACGCTTACGGTATTGCTCCAGTGCACCGGCCAGCAGTGACGGAACAACCAGCGTATAAAAGAACACCAGTACATTATTCGGCCAGACGTTGATGATGCTGTTTGAATCCAGCCGGATGTAGCGGCCTTCGTGAACGTCGATAAACATCAACCCGCCGAGCCAGCGAAGTACTTCGAGCACCGCCCACATTGACGTCAGGAACGCGCCGACCGCCCCAAAGGCCAACACCGCGAAAATCACGGTCTTCAAACGGCTTTTCCAACTGGAAGCGGTGGCTTGCTGCATGACGGGGGCTCGCTATCGGTGACTTTTTTCGCGGCTGCGTGTGCCTGGTAATTGCTGACCCGCGCAAAGCCGGGGCGGCGGCCCACATTAATCCCAATCGATCGAGCCGGGTGCCGGACAGGTCCACGACGCCCTAAGCCGGTCTCGGATCTCGGCGAGAGATTGGCGGGCCAGAAGCGCGCCGTTGCGAAAGACCGGGACCAGCGCACCGCCTTCGGCCTGTTCGACGGTCTGCTGTTCGTAAAGCACGAAGCGCTCGCCTTCCCTCTCGACGCGCAACAGCCCCCTGGCCGACTTCTTGGTGCCATCGTCGGTGGCCGGATCCTTGTAGATGGCCAGCAGGCGACCACTCGGCACCCGATTGGTACACAGCGCAGTCAGCGCTCGCGCAACTTCCAACGGATAACCCAAAGCATGAATCGCAGAGTAAACACGTCCCGCATGAACCGACGCAAAAAAATCGGTCAGATCGAAGCGAATCACAACCGCTTTTCCAGCGTGAGGCGCCGCGAACGTGACCGTGTTCCTGCCGCGCCGAAAACCATGCACCGCATCGTGAGCGGGAATCCGGTCGAGCAGGCCATGCAGCACTTTCCGCTGCAATTCCCGCAACCGCGACTTGGGAATTTCGATGATTCGACATCGACCGTCGCGTTTCTCTATCGCCTTGTAGGAATAGTGGTGAAGCCGCGTCGTCGCATCGTGAGCCGCTACACGCCAGCGATCTGCAAACCAGTCCAACTCCAGGGGTTCCACATCGAGCCACGCAGCCAGATCGCCGATTGTCGGCAGTTGCGGCAGCGTGACGTCCCGCAACCAGCGCGGAGCAGGTCGCTGAACAGGCGGTCGCGTGAGCACACGAACAATGCGCGGACGGTTCTGGCTTTTCCACGCCGCAACAAAGCCCGCGGTTTCAGCGATGATCTTCGACAGGTGTTTGGCTTCGACGCTGTCCCAGCGCGCGCCAAATCGTTTCTCGACCCGGCGCGCCAATCCGGTCATCCAGCCGGCGGACTCGCCCAATACGCGCGTCATCCGCTCGACCATCGTGGCCGGATCGGCAGGCCCGGCGAGCATGGCGTCGGCGATCGCGTAGGTGACGACTTGCAGGGAAGATTGCGGCATAGAGCAAAGGAGGGCGGGACGACAGTCAACGCGTCTTGTGCTGCGTGAGCGTATTTGCGCAACGCGCAACAACGGGCTCATGCGACGAACTGCGGAGGTCATTCTGATCCACGGGGTAGCCCCGTAGTGCCCGGAACGTATGCGGCCCGAACCGGGGCAAGCTTGACCAACCGTCCCGCGACGCGACGATAAGCGACGGGCTCGCAGCTTGTCAACGCCTTGGTAGTGCGAACATTTTCGCGATAAACGCACCGGCGCTGCGGCGCATGAATCGAGGGTTTGCGCCAAAGCCTTTCCTCCTTGGCCGGGCGACACAAAGCCGTCCAACTTATCCACAGTCCCCTCTGGACAACTTTTGTAAAAGCCGCCTGACACGTTGTGGGCGAAACCTTGATAAGGCCGCGGCGTCGCCGGACGGCACAAAAGTTTTCCCTGGCTGAGCGTCGCTGTCCGCTGGCGCTTCGCAGGGTTATCGATTCCGCAGGCTTCTGATTCGAAAACGAAGTTTCAGGTTATCCACAACCGCATCCCATGCTTGTTAACTATTACTACGTATACATATACAAAGACTATAAAAACCAGAGAGACATCCGCGAAGCCCGCTGCACAAGCGGGCACCGAGCAGGCAAAGCGGCGTACAAGGCATCAAACCAGACGTTCGGCAAAACATCACCCGCCCATTCAATCCTCGCCAAACAGCCCCCGCAGTTAAGCGCCCACTGATATAACCTCCGCCAAAATTTGCCGAATTTCGATAACACCTCGATTAATGGCTCACTACCATCGGCGGAAGCCTGTCCGCCCATGCACCGCAAAGCCTTGCGGCGTCGAGCAAGCGGCACCCTCAGGAGAGTCCGATGAAAACAGAGTCCAGCAGTCAGCACGTCGGTAAGGTCACGCATCACGAGTTGAAGCAGACGCTCGGCACGTGGCAATTGTGGGGAATCGCGGTCGGCCTCGTCATTTCCGGTGAGTATTTCGGCTGGAGCTATGGCTGGGCGAGCGCGGGCACGCTGGGCTTCGTCATCACGGCGGTCTTCATCGCCGCGATGTACACGACCTTCATTTTCAGTTTCACCGAACTCACCACGTCGATTCCGCATGCGGGCGGCCCGTTTGCCTACGCGCGGCACGCGTTCGGCCCGACCGGCGGTTATCTGGCGGGCGCGGCGACCCTCGTCGAATTCGTGTTCGCTCCCCCGGCGATCGCATTGGCGATCGGCGCCTATCTGCACGTGCAATTTCCGGGTCTCGAGCCGAAGCACGCGGCGATGGGTGCATATCTGATCTTCATGGCGTTGAATATCGTCGGCGTGCAGATCGCCGCAGCCTTCGAATTGTGCGTGACGCTGCTCGCGATCTTCGAGTTGCTGGTGTTCATGGGCGTGGTGTCGCCGGGGTTCCAGTGGTCGAACTTCACGAAAGGCGGCTGGGCCGGCGCGGATACCTTCAGCATGGGCTCGTTCCACGGCATGTTCGCGGCGATTCCGTTCGCGATCTGGTTTTTCCTTGCGATCGAAGGCGTCGCGATGGCCGCCGAGGAAGCGAAGAACCCGAAGCGTTCGATTCCGATCGCCTATGTCGCCGGCATCCTGACGCTGGTGGTGCTCGCGATCGGCGTGATGGTGTTCGCCGGCGCGGCGGGCGACTGGACCAAGCTGTCGAACATCAACGATCCGCTGCCGCAAGCGATGAAGTACATCGTCGGCGAAAACAGCGGCTGGATGCATATGCTGGTGTGGCTCGGCCTGTTCGGACTCGTCGCGTCGTTTCACGGCATCATCCTCGGCTATTCGCGGCAGATTTTCGCGCTGGCTCGCGCGGGCTATCTGCCCGAGTGGCTCTCGAAAGTGCATCCGCGCTTCAAGACCCCGCATCGCGCGATCCTGGCGGGCGGCGTGGTCGGCATCGCCGCGATCTATAGCGACGAGCTGATCCAGTTCGGCGGCCAGACGCTGACGGCGAACATCGTGACGATGTCCGTATTTGGCGCTATCGTGATGTATATCATCAGCATGATGTCGCTGTTCAAGCTGCGCCGCACCGACCCGAACATGGAGCGCCCGTTCCGCGCGCCGCTGTTTCCGTTCTTTCCGGCGTTCGCGCTGGTGGCCGCGGTGATCTGTCTCGGGACGATGGTCTACTTCAACTTTCTGGTGGCCGTCGTGTTCGCAATCTTCCTCGCGCTGGGCTACGTCTATTTCCTCTTGACGCGCCATCAACGCGAAGCGGCGCCGGCGGACGCCTTGCTGGAAGAGTGACGAATCGAGCCGCTGTGCGAGCAGCGGCGATGGAGTCGTAAAGATGAGCTATACGGAGACGATCGGCAGCCGCGCATATCGCTTTGCCGATCTGAAAACCTTGATGGCGAAGGCAAGCCCGCAGCGTTCCGGCGACCAGCTCGCCGGCGTCGCGGCGGCGAGCGAGGAGGAGCGCGTCGCGGCCAGGATGGCGCTCGCGCAGGTGCCGCTGCGCACGTTCCTGAACGAAGCGCTGATCCCGTACGAAAGCGACGAAGTCACGCGTCTCGTGATCGACGATCACTCGCAAGAGGCGTTCGCCGAGATCGCGCATCTGACGGTGGGCGACTTCCGCAACTGGCTGTTGAGCAGCACGACCGACGCCGACGCGCTCACGCGCATCACCGCCGGCCTCACGCCGGAAATGGTCGCGGCGGTCTCGAAGCTGATGCGCAACCAGGATCTGATCGCGGCGGCGCGCAAACGTCCGGTGATTACGCGCTTTCGCAACACGGTCGGATTGCCGGGGCACATGTCGGTGCGCCTGCAGCCGAATCATCCGACGGACGACGTGAAAGGCATCGCCGCCTCGATGCTCGACGGCCTGATGTACGGCTGCGGCGACGCGATGATCGGCATCAATCCGGCCAGCGACAATCTCGGCGCGATCACCAGGCTGTTGCTAATGATCGACGACTTCCGCCAACGCTACCAGGTGCCCACGCAATCGTGCGTGCTCACCCACGTCACCAACACGATCGCCGCGATCGAAAAAGGCGCGCCGGTCGATCTCGTGTTTCAGTCGATCGCGGGGACGGAAAAAGCGAACGCCGGTTTCGGCATCTCGCTCGCGCTGCTGCAGGAAGCGCATGAAGCGGGACTGTCGCTGAAGCGCGGCACGGTCGGCAATAATCTGATGTATTTCGAAACGGGCCAAGGCAGCGCGTTGTCGGCGGACGCGCATTTCGGCGTCGACCAACAGACCTGCGAAGTGCGCGCCTATGCGGTGGCGCGCAAGTTCAATCCGTTTCTCGTCAACACGGTGGTCGGTTTCATCGGGCCGGAGTATCTGTACGACGGCAAGCAGATCACGCGCGCGGGTCTGGAAGACCATTTCTGCGGCAAGCTCTTGGGCGTGCCGATGGGCTGCGACATCTGCTACACGAATCATGCCGAAGCCGATCAGGACGACATGGACAATCTGCTCACGCTGCTCGGCGTGGCCGGCATCAACTTCATCATGGGCATTCCGGGCGCGGACGACGTGATGCTCAACTATCAAAGCACCTCGTTCCACGACGCGCTTTACGTGCGCGACGTGCTCGGCTTGCGCCGCGCGCCCGAATTCGAAGCGTGGCTGGAGTCGATGCGAATCACCGACGCGCGCGGCGCGCTGCTGAGCGCATCCACGCAACAACCGCTCCTGGAAGGCGCGCGCGACTGGATGGGCATAGCATGAGCGACTTCCTCGAAAAGAACCCGTGGAACGCGCTGCGCCAGTTCACCAACGCGCGTATCGCGTTGGGCCGCGCGGGCAACAGCTTGCCAACCGCGCCGTTGCTCGCGTTCAACCTGTCGCATGCGCAGGCGCGTGACGCCGTGCATCATCCGCTCGACACCGACGTGCTGCACGAACAGTTGCGCGCGCAGAACTTCAGGACGTTGGACGTGCATAGCGCCGCGCCGGATCGCGAGCATTACTTGCGGCGTCCCGATCTCGGCAGGCGGTTGAGCGATGAAAGCCGCGAGGCGCTGAAACAGCTCACGGTCGATTCGCCCGAGGTCGTGTTCGTGATCGCCGACGGCCTGTCGGCGTTCGCGGCGTCGAAGCAGTCGATTCCGCTTTTGCAAGCCGTCCGCACGAAACTCACGGATTGGAAGATCGGACCGGTGGTGGTCGCACGCCAGGCGCGCGTCGCGCTCGGCGACGAAATCGGCGAGTTGCTCGGTGCGAAGCTGGTGGTCATGTTGATCGGCGAGCGGCCAGGCTTGAGTTCACCCGACAGCCTCGGCATCTACCTGACGTACGCGCCGAAAGTGGGTTGTAGCGACGCGCAACGCAACTGTATTTCGAATGTGCGTCCCGAAGGTCTCGACTATCCGGCGGCCGCGCACAAGTTGCATTACCTGCTCACGCATGCAAGGCGCCTGGGCGTCACCGGCATCGGCCTGAAAGACGATAGCGACGCGCTGCTCGCGAGCGCGGCGCCAACGCCCTCGATCAGCGACGCATCAAACTCGAGCGCTGAATAAAACAATCAGGCATCCGCCCGCGCCACCGGATGCTTTGCGAGCCACGCGTTCTCGTCGTCCTCGAAAAGCCGGGAGCGCGTCAGGAACCGCAATCCGCTAGGCCGTTCCAGCGAAAACATGCCGCCATTGCCGGGCACCACGTCGATGATCAATTGCGTGTGCTGCCAATATTCGAATTGCGAGTTGCTCATGTAAAACGGCGCGCCGGCAATCGTTCCGAGTTTGACATCGGACGAACCCACCATGAATTCGGCTTGCGGAAACATCATCGGCGCGCTGCCGTCGCAGCATCCGCCGGATTGGTGGAACAGTACCGCCCCGTGTTCGGCGCGCAGCTTGTCGATCAGTTCGACCGCGGCGGGCGTTGCGATTACGCGGGCGACTTCCTTCTCATCAGCCATCACATGTCCTCGCTAAAAAGAAGCGAGCCGCGCAAGGCGGCCCGCTGGAACGTGAGCGCTACCGCTCAGAAGAAACCGAGCGGCTTCTCGCTATAGCTCACGAGCAGGTTCTTGGTCTGCTGATAGTGGTCGAGCATCATCTTGTGATTCTCACGGCCGATGCCCGATTGCTTGTAGCCGCCGAACGCCGCGTGCGCCGGATACGCGTGATAGCAGTTGGTCCATACGCGGCCCGCCTGAATCTGCCGGCCGAAACGGTAGGCGCGCGTGCCGTCACGCGTCCAGACGCCGGCGCCCAGGCCGTAGAGCGTATCGTTGGCGATGTCGAGCGCTTCTTCCTCGTTCTTGAACGTCGTCACCGAAACCACCGGGCCGAAGATCTCTTCCTGGAAGATGCGCATCTTGTTGTGGCCGCGGAATACGGTCGGCTTCACGTAATAGCCCTTGCTTAGTTCGCCGTCGAGCTGGTTGCGCTCACCGCCGATCAGACATTGGGCGCCTTCCTGCTTGCCGAGATCGACATACGACAGGATTTTTTCCAACTGTTCCTGCGAGGCCTGCGCGCCGATCATCGTCTTCGTATCGAGCGGGTGCCCTTGCGTGATCGCGGCGACGCGCTTCAATGCGCGCTCCATGAAGCGGTCGTAAATCGTTTCCTCGACCAGCACACGCGACGGACACGTGCACACTTCGCCCTGATTCAGCGCGAACATCGCGAAGCCTTCGAGCGCCTTGTCGAAGTAGCTGTCGTCCTGGCTCATCACGTCGGCGAAGAAAATGTTCGGGCTCTTGCCGCCGAGTTCGAGCGTCACCGGAATGATGTTCTGGCTCGCGTACTGCATGATCAAACGGCCGGTGGTGGTCTCGCCGGTGAACGCGATCTTCGCGATGCGTTTGCTCGATGCAAGCGGCTTGCCGGCTTCCAGGCCGAAGCCGTTCACCACGTTCAGCACGCCCGGCGGCAGCAGGTCCTGGATCAGTTCCATCAGGACGAGAATCGACGCGGGTGTCTGCTCGGCCGGCTTCAACACGACGCAGTTGCCGGCGGCAAGCGCGGGCGCGAGCTTCCACACCGCCATTAGAATCGGGAAATTCCACGGAATGATCTGACCGACCACGCCGAGCGGTTCGTGAAAGTGATAGGCGACGGTGTCGTCGTCGATCTCCGAGATCGAGCCTTCCTGCGCACGGGCGCAGCCGGCGAAATAGCGGAAGTGATCGATCGCGAGCGGAATGTCCGCGGCCATGGTTTCGCGCAACGGCTTGCCGTTGTCGATCGTTTCCGCGACCGCGATACGCTGCAGATTCGCTTCCATCCGGTCGGCGATGCGGTTGAGGATGTTCGCGCGGTCGGTGGTCGAGGTCTTGCCCCATGCAGCTTTTGCGCGATGCGCGGCGTCGAGCGCGAGTTCGACATCGGCTTCGCGCGAACGTGGGATCGACGTGAACGGCTCGCCGGTGATCGGCGATACGTTGTCGAAGTACTCGCCGCCCACCGGCTTGACCCATTCGCCGCCGATAAAGTTCGCATACTGCTTTTTGTACGGGAATTCGGTGGTCAGAAACTGCATCTCTGCGTGATTCATCAGTGTGCTCCTCACATGTTTAACGGGCTCTATTCGGCGCGATGTTTCGCTGGGCCGCAACAGCGTAGAGCCAGAAGTGTGCCAATGCACCGCACTGGTGAGCCGTGCACGCGCAGCACGCACTCGCACCCGACATGACGCGTTGCCCCGTTCAAGCGGAGACAGGTGAACGTATCGTTTCGGATCAACGCGCGCGGCGCTGTTCATGAAATGAACAGGCGGCGTGGCTTGCGTGGACGCGCGTGCAAGCGGATCGCCCAATCCGTTCGGCATGGGAATTGCCTTGTTTTCGCCGATATTCCGTTTTCGCCGATCCGGTATGACGATTGAAGCCCATCCCGAGAGCCTGACAGGTTCAACGCTCGCGCAGCAGCCCAGCTTCTGCGTGCAGACTTGCGTCGCTCACGACGCCGACGAGCAGGCCCGCAACCTGCACGGCTGGCATCAGACCTACGACCAGTTGACCGCCGGCCGTTTTATCGGCGGCCTGACGGAGTTATGTCTCGACGATATGCAGGTGTTCGTCGAGACGACCAGCCATACGCTGCGGCAAACCTGCGAGGTGCGAAAGGACGCGTACTGGTTCGGCATTCCCACGTGCCCCGCCGGCTCGGGACGTATCGACGCGCAAGTGATCGCGGGCGATGCGCTCGCATTCCGTCCGGGCGGCATCGAATTCGAATTGCTGACCTCGGCGGGCTACGAGATTTTCGGCGTGGTGGTGAAGGGCGAGGTGCTGCGCCGCTATGCGGCGGAAGTGGAGCGCATCGGTTTGGCCGAGCATCTGCCGAATACGGCGGTCGTGCCGATCGGCCTGCCGCGCAAGGAGCGGTTGTGCGCCTCGCTGCGCCAGCTTCTCGACGACGGAGCGGCGCGCGGCACGCCGCTCTCCGCGCTAGCGCGCGCCAACTTGCAGGCGTCGGTGCTCGCGTCGCTGTTCGACGTGGGCGCATTGCGTGGCGGCGAGCCGCTGGCGATGCCCGCGCGTGCGCGTCGTCAGTCGATCGTTTCCGAAGCGCGCGAGTATGTGCTCGCCAACCGCGAGCGCGCGGTCAACGTGCCCGAGTTGTGCGAGCGCCTGCACGTGAGCCGGCGCACGCTGCAATACTGCTTTCAGGACGTGCTCGGCATGGCGCCCGCCATCTATCTGCGCACGATTCGCCTGAACGGCGCGCGGCGCGATCTGTGCAATGCGTCGCGTGAATCACGCTCGGTGCAGGACGTCGCGGCGGCGTGGGGCTTCTGGCATCTGAGCCAGTTCGCCACCGATTACCGGAAGCTTTTCGGCATGCGGCCGTCGGATACGTTGAAGGCCGGGATCGGCGCGTTTCAAACCACGGCGAGTCGTTCGTTCGCTCACTGATCTGACTGGCGCAGCAGCCGCAGCCCGTTCGCCACCACCAGAAGACTCGCGCCCACATCGGCGAACACCGCCATCCACATCGTGCCGAGGCCCATCACCGTCAGCACGAGGAACACGCTCTTGATGCCGAGCGCCAGCGCGATGTTCTGCACCAGCACCGAATGCGTCGCCTTCGACAGACGGATGAACAGGGGAATCTTGCGCAGGTCGTCGTCCATCAGCGCGACGTCGGCGGTTTCGATCGCGGTGTCGGTGCCCATCGCGCCCATCGCGAAGCCGATGCTGGCGCGCGCCAACGCGGGCGCGTCGTTGATGCCGTCGCCGACCATGCCCACTGTCGCGCCGTCCTTCGACCACTGCGCCACCGCGTTCAGCTTGTCTTGCGGCAACTGATCGCCGCGCGCTTCGTCGATGCCGACCTGCTGCGCGATCGCCTCGGCGGTGTGCGGATTGTCGCCGCTGAGCATCGCGGTACGCACGCCGAGGCGGTGCAGATCGGCGATGGCGGCGCGGCTCGTCTCCTTCACTGTGTCCGCGACGGCGAACAGCGCGAGCACGCGTTCGGCGTCGGCCAGCATCACGACGGTTTTGCCCTGGCGTTCGAGCGCGTCGAGCCGCGCTTCGAGCGATGCCGAACAGCGCCCGAGTTCTTCGATCAGGCGATGATTGCCGAGCCAGTACGGCGTGCCGTCGATGTCGCCGCGCACGCCGCGTCCCGCCAGCGCCTCGAACGCATCGACGGTCACGCTCATCACGCCGCCTGTCCTGGCCGCCGCCGCAATCGCCATCGACACGGGATGGTCCGAGCGGCCAGCGAGACTCGCCGCGAGCGTCAGGCAACGGGGCTCGTCGAGATCCGCGAGCGCTTCGAATTCGGTCTGCACCGGCTTGCCGTGCGTAATCGTGCCGGTTTTATCGAGCGCGAGCCGGCTCAGCTTGCGGCCCTGTTCCAGAAAGGCGCCGCCTTTGATCAGAATGCCCTTGCGGGCGGCCGCGGCGAGGCCGCTGACGATCGTCACCGGGGTCGAGATCACGAGCGCGCAAGGGCAGGCGATCACCAGCATCACCAGCGCCTTGTAGACCCACTCGCGCCACAGTCCGTCGAGGAAGAGCGGCGGCAGCACCGCCACGGCGAGCGCGACGCCGAACACGGCCGGCGTATAGATCCGTGCGAACCGATCGACGAAACGCTGCGTCGGCGCTTTGCTGGCTTGCGCTTCCTCGACCGCGTGAATGATGCGCGCGAGCGTCGTATTGCTGGCCGAGGCCGTCACCCGATAATCGAACGAGCCCGCCTGGTTGATCGTGCCGGCGAACACGGCGTCGCCCGCTGCCTTGTCGACCGGCAGGCTTTCGCCGGTGATCGGCGCCTGATTCACGCTCGAGCGGCCCGCGGCGATTTCGCCGTCGAGCGCGATCCGCTCGCCCGGTTTCACGCGGACCAGCGCGCCCAGTGCGATCGCTTTCAGGTCCATCGAGCGCCAACTGCCGTCGGACTGCCGCACGCTCGCCTGTTCGGGCGTGAGTTGCATGAGGCCCTCGATCGCATTGCGGGCGCGGTCCAGCGACTTGGCCTCGATTAGTTCGGCAATCGTGAAGAGCACCATCACCATGGCTGCTTCAGGCCATTGGCCGAGGATCAGCGCGCCCGTCACCGCAATGCTCATCAGCGCGTTGATGTTCAGGTTGCCGTTGCGGATCGCGAGCCAGCCTTTCCGGTAGGTCGTGAGGCCGCAAGAAGCGATGGCGGCGAGCGCGAGACCCGCGGCTAGCCACATCGGTGCGCCGAGCCAACCGACGGCCTCTGCGCCCGCCGCGGCGACGCCCGCGAGCGCGAGCGGCCACCACGGCTTCGACGGTACGTGAAAAGCGGCGGCGGGCGTGGTGTCCGCGTCGTCGTTCGCGAGTTCGGGCGTGAAGTCGAGCGAGCGCAGCGCGGAGAGGATCGAGTCGAGCGCCTCGGGCGCATGCACGACCGTCAGCACGCGCTGCATCAGGTTGAAGTCCATGCCGCGCACGGACGGCATGCGGCTGAATTTCTTGCGGATCAGCGCTTCTTCGGTTGGACAATCCATCTGCATGATGCGGATCGCGGTGCGCACGTCGCTGCCAATGGTTTCCGAACGAGGAAGCTGGACCGGCGCGAATGAAGCCGGTGCGGGGACGCAGCAGCCTGCGGCGACGTGGTTGTGAGCTTGTGCATTGCTCTGGCTGTGGCCGTGATCGTGCATCTTGTGATCGTGCCCGCGACATTCGCCTGTCGTATGCGCGTGTTTGCGGTTCGGCTCACCGTCGAGTGCCACCGGCTGGTGGCCGTAGCTTGCGTCGTGCGCATGAGCATCGGCAGCGTGCGCGCCGTGTTCATCGCCATCCGCACAGGCTTTCGGCTGTTCATGGCGGTCGGCTTCGGCGTGATGAGCGTGGGGCATAGGTGGCTTCCTGGTTCGATTTGTGGTCTAGTAAACACCTTGAAGCCACTACAAGGTCAAGACCGCCACCCGGAGGGTCCATGAAAATCGGCGAACTGGCGAAAATCGCCCATTGCACGACCGAAACCATCCGCTTCTACGAAAAAGAAGGCTTGTTGCCCGAAGCGGAGCGCACCGAGGCCAATTACCGCAGCTATACCGCGAGGCACGTCGAGCGGTTGCGCTTCATCCGCAATTGCCGCGCGCTCGACATGACCCACGACGAGATCCGTGCGTTGCTGCTTCTCACGGACGCGCCGGCGAACGGCTGCGGCGGCATCAACGATTTGCTCGACGAGCACATTGCGCACGTCGACACGCGCATCGAGGAATTGACGCAGTTGAAAGCGCAGCTCACCACACTGCGCGAGCAATGCCACGGTGAACAGGCCGTCGAAGACTGCGGCATCGTGCAGGGCCTCAACGACATGGACGTGAGCGCGACGCGTGCGCGGCATACGCATCTGGGTTGAAGCGCGCGGCGCGTGAGCGGCGGCAACCGCGGCAACCGCGGCGGCGACCCAAACCTCATTCACGGCCAGGCCGTTCGTGCGGCCCGTCCCATAGACAATCGAATCCAGTTGGAGAATCAACGTGTTTACCTGTAGAAACCAGTCCTGCGGCGCGCAATGGGAGCAGTCGGACGTCGTCATCAAGAACGAGGGCCAGGGGCTCCTGTTCCGTTGCCCGATGTGCGGCGCGCGCAATTACGTCGAACGTTTCGACGCGGACGATGGCTCGGTGCTGTACGAGCAGATCGAAGGCCGTCCCTCCCCCGGCCCGATGGCCGTTTAGTCCCCAGCCTTCAGTCGATAGCGAGTCATCACCTCCATGAACAGTCCCACCACCGCGGGCGCGCCGTTTAGCCAACTGGCGCTGCCGCCCGCGACGCTCGCCAACCTCACGCAACTCGGCTATGTCGAGATGACGCCGATTCAGGCCGCGAGCCTGCCCATCGCGCTCTCCGGCCACGATCTGATCGCGCAGGCGAAAACCGGCAGCGGCAAGACGGCGGCGTTTTCGCTGGCGCTGCTCAACCGCCTCGACGTGCGCAACTTCGCCGTCCAGGCGATGGTGCTGTGCCCGACGCGCGAGCTCGCCGATCAGGTCACGCAGGAAATCCGCCGCCTCGCGCGCGCCGAGGAAAACATCAAGGTGCTGACGCTGTGCGGCGGCACGCCGATGCGTCCGCAAACGGCGAGCCTCGAACACGGCGCGCATATCGTGGTCGGCACGCCGGGCCGCATCATGGATCACCTCGAGCGCGGCAGCCTGCCGTTGCAGTCGCTCAACACGCTGGTGCTCGACGAGGCCGACCGCATGCTCGACATGGGTTTCTTCGACGATATCGCGACCGTGGTGAAGCAATGCCCGAAAGAACGGCAAACGCTGCTGTTTTCCGCGACGTACCCCGAAGGCATCGTCAAGCTGAGCCAGCAATTCCTGCGTCACCCGAAAGAGGTGAAGCTCGCCGAGCGGCACGACAATACGAAGATCCGTCAGCGCTTTTATGAAGTGACCGAGGACGAGCGTCTGCATGCCGTCGGTTTGCTGCTGAACCACTATCGTCCGGTGAGCACGCTCGCGTTCTGCAACACCAAGCAGCAGTGCCGCGATCTGCTCGACGTGCTGCGCGCGCAAGGTTTTCATGCGCTCGCGCTGCATGGCGAACTCGATCAGCGTGAACGCGACCAGGTGCTGATCCAGTTCGCGAACCGCAGTTGCTCCGTGCTGGTCGCCACCGACGTCGCGGCGCGCGGGCTCGATATCGCGCAACTGGAGGCGGTGATCAACGTCGACGTGACGCCGGACCCGGAAGTGCACGTGCACCGCATCGGCCGCACGGGCCGCGCCGATCAGGAAGGCTGGGCGCTGAGTCTCGCGAGCATGAACGAGATGGGCCGCGTGGGCAGTCTCGAACAGGCGCAAAAGCGCGACGTCGAATGGCACAAGCTGTCCGAACTCAAGGCGGCAAGCAACGAACCGCTGTTGCCGCCGATGGAAACGCTGCAGATTCTCGGCGGCCGCAAGGAAAAAATCCGCCCCGGCGACGTGCTCGGCGCGCTGACCGGCGAGGCCGGTTTTGCCGGCTCGCAGATCGGCAAGATCAACGTGACGGAAATGTCGACGTATGTGGCGGTGGAGCGCAGCATCGCGCGCGAAGCGGTGCGCAAGCTCAGCGCCGGCAAGGTGAAGGGCAAGAAGGTCAAGGTCCGCATGATGGACGACGCCTGACAGCCGGGCGGTCCGGCTGTCGAGGTTGCCGAGGCTGCGATCGGTCACGGTCGCGGCCTTGAACATCCGCATCACATTACTTCATACCTGCGCTGTTTTCCGCGTTGCTCCAGCGGCCTCAATTCCTCCCCGAAAGCCCAAGCCCATTGGCCTTGCCGATGCGGCACGCCTTCTCGCCCGCCATGACGTAAACGCATGCCGCGCATGACAAAGTTTCGATTGTGACGATTCTTTGGCTGATGCCTAATCACCGAACCGGACGGAACCGCCGCGCAGTCGGCTGTGCGCGAACCCGCCGCCGGATGGAGAAAGGGAGAAAGTCTTATGCAGAGCGCCATGCAAGCCCGCTCGAAACTGCCTGACGTAGGCACGACGATTTTTACCGTGATCGGTCAACTGGCCGCGCAATACGACGCGCTGAATCTGTCGCAGGGCGCGCCGAATTTCGCGCCGGACGCGAAACTGGTCGACGGTGTCGCTCAAGCCATGCGCGCCGGTCACAACCAGTACGCGCCGATGGCCGGCATCGCCGCGTTGCGCGAAGCGCTCGCGGACAAGGCCGAAACGCTGTACGGCGTGCGCTACGATCCGGCCAGCGAAGTGACCGTGATCGCGAGCGCGAGCGAAGGGCTGTATTCCACGATCAGCGCCTTGGTGCATCCGGGCGACGAAGTGATCTACTTCGAGCCGTCGTTCGACAGCTATGGACCGATCGTCCGCCTGCAAGGGGCGACGCCGGTCGCGATCAAGCTCTCGCTGACCGATTTCCGCGTGAACTGGGACGAGGTCGCCGCTGCGATCACGCCGAGGACGCGCATGATCATCATCAACACGCCGCACAATCCGACCGCGACGGTGCTTAGCGAGGCCGACATCGCGTGCCTGAAGGCCGTAACGCGCAACACCGATATCGTGATTCTCGCCGACGAAGTCTACGAACACGTGGTGTTCGACGGCGCTAAACATCAGAGCATGGCGTGCGATGCCGAACTCGCGGCGCGCAGCGTGATCGTCTCGTCGTTCGGCAAGTCGTATCACGTGACCGGTTGGCGCGTCGGCTATTGCCTCGCGCCCGCCGCGTTGATGGACGAGATTCGCAAAGTCCATCAGTTCATGGTGTTTTCCGCCGATACGCCGATGCAGTACGCGTTCGTCGACGCATTGGCGAATCGCGACAGCTATCTCGGCTTGTCGGCGTTCTATCAGAAGAAGCGCGACCTGCTCGCGCATGCGCTCAGCGATTCGCGCTTCGAATTGTTGCCGAGCGAAGGCAGCTTCTTCATGCTCGCGCGTTTTCGCGGTTTCTCCGACGAAAGCGATAGCGATTTCGTGCTGCGCCTGATTCGCGATGCACGCGTTGCGACGATTCCACTGTCGGCGTTCTATACCGACGGCACGGATTCGGGTTTGATCCGCCTGAGTTTCTCGAAGGACGACGCGACGTTGATCGAAGGTGCGCGGCGTTTGTGCGAGATCTGATTAGCGACATCTCATGCGCGGCTGCATGGGAAGAGAAGGCCGCATTTTTTGACCAAAGTATGATCGTCGCGAGATGACGCCGCAGTGACGCCAGGCGCGTTGCCCGACGGCGCTACAACAACATCGAAGAGAAAGGGACCAGCCATGAAATTGCTCAAACCGCTATTGGCGCTGACGTGCGCATTCACGTCGCTTGCGGCGTCGTCGGTCGCGATAGCCGCCGACACCTCGACGCTGCGTTTCGGACTCGAAGCGCAGTATCCGCCGTTCGAATCGAAAGGCCCGAACGGTGAATTGCAGGGGCTGGATATCGACGTCGGCAATGCGGTGTGCGCCGCCGCGCATTTGACCTGCAAATGGGTCGAGACTTCGTTCGACGGGTTGATTCCCGCGCTGCAAGGCCGCAAGTTCGACGCGATCAATTCGGCGATGAACGCCACCGAGCAACGCCGCCAGGCCATCGATTTCACCACCGTCGTATATCGCGTGCCGACGCAACTGATCGCGCGGCGCGACAGCGGTCTGCTGCCGGCCGCCGAATCCTTGAAGGGCAAACGCGTCGGCGTATTGCAGGCGTCGATTCAGGAAACCTTCGCGAAGACGCATTGGGAATCGGCGGGCGTCACCGTCGTGCCGTATCAGGACCAGAATCAGGTTTATACGGACCTCGTCGCGGGCCGTCTCGACGCGACGCTCGTGCTGGCGCCGGCAGGTGAGACGGGTTTTCTGTCGAAGCCCAGCGGCAAGGATTTCGCGTTCGTCGGCAAGCCGGTGCGCGACGACAAGATTCTCGGCAGCGGTATCGCCTACGGGATTCGCAAGGGCGATACGGCGCTGCGTGAGCAGCTGAACGCGGCAATCGCCAAGGTGCAGGCCGACGGTACGGTGAAAACGCTGGCCGCGAAATATCTCGGCAATATCGACGTGACGGCGAAGTAGTTTCGCCGCACGTTGCGGTGCGCCGCGCCGCATGCGTTCTCCTCCAGTTCGCTTGTTGACGGTGCGTTTGACGGCTACGATACGTGGGCTTCGCCGCGGCGAGGTCTGCTTGAGAACCGGAGAGCGCATATGAACGAGATGAGCGGAGCGGCGACGGCTGCAATCCACACCAAAAGCGCTCGTGCGCCGAAGTTCTGGCGCAGTGACGCGCTGCCGTTCATCGAGGCGCGTTCCATCGACGACGGCCGCGAAGTCTGCTACGCCAAACATTCGCATGAAACGTTTTCGATCGGCGCGGTTACCGGCGGACGCAGCGTATACGTGAATCGCCGCGCGCGCGAATGGATCGGCGCGGGCGCGGTCGTCATGATGAATCCGGATGACGTGCATGCGTGCAATCCGGTGGCCGGCGAGCGCTGGTCGTATCGAATGCTGCATGTCGATGTCGCGTGGCTCAACCGGCTGCAGCACGAACTGGGCTTCAGCGAGAATCACGCGTTTCGGGCGTTCTCGCAGACCATGACGACTGACGCCGCATTGTTCGACGGCTTGAACCGGCTGTACGGGATTCTCGTCGACGGCACGGCCGAAACCATGCGCAAGGAAAGCGCGGCCGTCACGTTCTTCTCTGAAGTACAACAGAAGCTGAACCCGGCGCCCTTGCCCGATCACGACACGAGCCTGCAACTCTCGCGGGCGGCGGAATTCATCGCGGCAAACTGCACGCGTTCGCTAAAACTCGAGGACGTCTGCAAGGTCGCTGAGTTGTCCGCCTCGCATCTGATCCGCGCTTTTAAACAGCGCTACGGCATGACGCCGCACGCGTATCAGATCAATCGGCGTATTCAGTACAGCCGCGCGCAACTCAGGCGCGGTCGTCTGATCGCGGAGGTCGCGCTCGACGCGGGTTTCGCCGACCAGGCGCATTTGCAGCGCACCTTCAAGCGGTTGGTCGCGGCCACGCCGGGGCAATATCGCAGTTGAGGCACGCGCCCGCATGCGGGCGCCCTGGCTGGCGCATCACGCGGCCAGCAGGTACAACGCGCTGGCCGCAAGCAATGCCGCCATCACACGATTGAACAGCCTGACGCTTTTCGACTCCTGCAAGTAGCGTCGCAGGAACGCGCCGGCATAGGCCCAGCTCGCAATCGACAAGTAACAAATCACTAAATACACGACGGTGAATTGCCACACGAGCCGACCATCGCCGTCGGCCGCATAGGCGCCCATGCCGGCGAGCGACGCGAGCCATGCTTTCGGGTTGAGCCATTGCATGGCCGCGCCGTACATGAACGACGGGCCGCGCGACGGTTTATCCGCGCCCAACTGGCCGCTATCGACGGCGAGTTTGTAGGCCATATAAAGCAGGAATGCGACGCCCGCCCATTTGACCGCGCTCATCAGAGCGGGGAAATGCGCGAGCAGTTCATGCAGGCCCAGGCCGATGAGCAGAAGCAGCAAGGTGAAGCCGACGATCGCGCCGGTAACGTGGCGCATGCTCGCGGCGAGTCCGTGCCGGGCGCCGGCGCTGAGCGCGACGACATTGACCGGCCCCGGCGTGATCGACGAAGCCAGCGCGAAAGCGGCCATGGAAAGTAACACGGTCATCTGATGCCTCGATACGTGAGTGCGCGGGATTGGCGACGCTCAACGGTAGCGGGCAACAAGACGGACTGTATTGAAGGAAATTGCTTTTCAGCGATGGCGGCGCGCGAAGCCGATGCCGCCAGCCAACAGGGCGTGAAATTCTTTGTAACATGCGGCGCGCGCCGACGCTCGTCAGACCTCTGCAAATTGTGTGCACGGCAGGAAAGTTGAGCGGACTTCGTGATCAGGCGACCAGCGGCGGACTGTGGCTCGTCACGTCGCCAAGGACCGGGACATTGCACGCCATGAGAGCGTTGACGCCAAAGTTGCTGCGCTGTGCAAGCGCGGAACGCTCGCGGACAAGTTACGCTTCGTTGCAAATTCTAAAAAGGCCGTGCCCCCCTTTTTGTATCCTTCATTCACAAAAACTTGGGGGAACAAACATGAAAACGATACTTAAGGCATGCATCGGTTTGCTGGCTATCCCAGTCATGCTGGCCGGATGCGGCGGAGGCGATGGAGGTTCAGGCGGTGCGGCCGGCACGCTTCATGTGGCCATGACAGACTCGCCGTCCTGCGGGTTCGATCACGTTTACGTGACGGTCTCGAAGGTCCGGGTCAATATGAACGCGCAGGCGGGTGACAGTGACGCCGGTTGGTCCGACGTGACGCTGGCAAGCCCGCAAAAAATCGATCTGCTTTCACTCACCAACGGCGTGCTGGCGGATCTCGGACAGACCGCGCTACCCGCTGGGCAATACCAGCAAATCCGCCTCGTCCTGGCGCAAAACCAGGGCAACACGCTCGCCAATTCGGTGGTGCCCACCGGTGGCGCCGAGCAGGCACTGGCAACGCCGAGCGCGGCTCAGAGCGGCTACAAGATCATCCGTCCGTTCACCGTTCAGCCGAATACGCTTGTCGACCTCGTGCTCGATTTCAATGCGTGTAAATCGGTCGTGCAGAAGGGTAACGGCTCCTACAGCCTGAAGCCGGTCGTGACCGCCACGCCCACGGTGGTGAGCGGAACGATCTCGGGCTACGTGGCGCCGGGGCAAGCAGGCGCGGCCGTGTACGCCGAGCAGAACGGCCATGTCATCAAAGGCACGGTCGCGGATGCCAACGGGCAGTTCATCTTGACGCCGCTGGTGCAGAGTTCGACGAACGGTAGCTACGATGTCGTGATCGTCGAGAACAACTTCGCGACGGGGATCGTACGATCCGTGCCGGTCGTGGTGAATTCGTCGACGGCTGTTTCGACGTCGGGCGCGCCGATCACCTTGCCTGCTTCGATCATGCGTACGGCTAGCGGCACGGTGACGCCGGTGAGCGCTCAGGCAATCGTCAGGGCCCTGCAGTCGGACGGTGCCGCGACGTACGAGATCACGTCGTCCAACGCGAATCTGGATACGGGCGCGTATTCGCTGAACCTGCCGGCTGCGGCGCCGCTTACCGGAACGTACTCGGGCAGCCTGCCGGTCGCGCTGGCAGCGGTGCCCGCGTCGGCGGGGATTTACACAGCGGAAGCCGACTCGATCACTGGCGCGACGCAATCCGCGGCGGTCAACGTGACGACGACGAATCAGGCGAACGTCAACTTCGCCTTCTAATAATCAACGAGTGCAGTCGGGAGGGAGCGTGCTCCCTCCCTGGAGAGAAACATGACAAGAATGATGTGTATCTGGATCGCAAGCGCGAGCTTGCTCGGGGGATGTGCGCTGTATGTGCCGGATCAGCCGGGTGTGGTGGTGGTGCCGCAGGGTGGCCATCAGGGCGGGCCGGGCAATGGCTTCTGTCCGCCGGGACAGGCGAAGAAGGGCAACTGCTGAGGAAACAGGTGACGGCCGCGCAATCAACCTGCGCGGCCGATTTCCGATCCGTGGCTTATTCGAGCTCACGAGAGATCCGCGCGATTCCATTGACGGGATCGCGCTTCCCCGATTAGAACGGCGTGCCGTGCGGGTTTTGACGGCGCGTCTTTTTTGCTTCTTAAGGGCATGCAAACCCCGACAGACGGCATCCGCATCGGAAGATGTGGCCGCCCTCGCGGGAAGAAATCGACATTCGAAGTGGATGCGTTGAGATGAACAGTTTCGATACGGCGGTGCAGGTTTTCCTCACGCAACACGCTTTTCAGTCGGCGACGATCAATCACATCATCAGGGTGATTGCGGGTCAGGCCAGTTTCAAAGGCTTCGTGCTCGTCCCCGTGTTGTGGTGGATGTGGTTCGGCCGCAGCGAGCGCACGGGGTGGAAGCGCGAGATGATCATCGCGACCGTCGCGAGCGGCCTCGCCTCGCTCGCCGCGGGCCGGCTCCTCGCCGCCTCATTGCCTTTCCGCGAGCGGCCGCTTTATGACCCGGACCTGCATCTGAACTTTCCGGCGGTTGGTCTGCAAGACGCGATCGTGCGCACGTGGAGTTCATTTCCCAGCGATCACGCGATGCTGTGGACGGCTATCGCAATCGGAATCTTTCTGATCAATCGGCGCGTCGGCACGCTTGCGCTGCTCTATACGGCGGTTTTCATCTGCCTGCCGCGGGTTTATCTCGGACTGCATTATCCGACCGACATACTCGCCGGAATGGCGCTCGGCATGGTTTCGACTTATCTCGCGACACGGGACGCCGTGAGGGTGCGTTTCGCCGCGCCGATTTTGCGGCGGATGCAGATGTTTCCCGCGCCGGGATATACGTTCGCGTTTCTTTTGAGCTTCGAACTCATTACTCAGTTTGATGATTTACTGCTGTTCGTGCATGCGGGGTTGAAGGTGTTGTGATGATGGAGCGCGAGACCGCGGATAACGATTTCTAAACCGCCGCGCACACGAAAATGCGGATGGGTTCATCTCCGGCGGTTGCCCCAATAATCAAGAGTTTGGTAACCTCACCGGTAATCGCCGCGGCACATTCAAGAATGCCGGGACCGGGCCGATAATAAAGTAAGATCAGTACCGATCTCACCCATGGTTTTCTGCTGGGACGCGTCGGCGGGAAGTCCAATATCCCGCCATGCGGCAGCCCCGAATGGACCAATAGACGGCGGGTTCTCCAATAACAACTACACACCGATGATTAGCGGCCCCGGTTGCGAGAACTTCAAGAAACACGAGTGCATGTCCAATATCGAATCTCCATCTGAGAACCACCAACGTATCCGCGTTCTCTTCCACATCACGGATTTCAACGACGGCGGTATCGAATCTTCGCTGATCCAGTGGCTGAGGATTCTCGACCGAACCCGCTTCAAAGTCTCGCTATCGGTGATGCACACGTCGCCGGCATTCGAAAATCGCTTTCGCGCGCTGATCCCGCCCGATGTGGACGTGGAAGTCCTCGTGGATCGTCCGTGGCTCGGATATTTCCAGTCGAAGCGATACGGGCGGCGTCTCGGCAAACTGGGGCGCATCGCGCGCGACGTCCACAATACGTTGGCGGTGCGTCCGCATGTGGCAAAGCGGGCGGCACGGCTTGCGCATGGCGTGGACGTTATCGTCGACTTCGACATGTCCTTGCGTCGGCTTTCCGGCCGCTTCGACGTCGCGTGGCTGGGCGTCAATCACTTCAGCTTCGACGCGCGTCTCGGCGGCCGGCATCGCAAGATCCAGCGTCTGCTGACCCAGTACCGGCGTTATCACGGCGTTGCCGCGTTGAACCAGCATATGGCCGACGAGGCGACGCGGATTTTCGAGGGCAAGTTGGAGCGAGTGATTGTCTTGCCGAACGCCATCGATATTGAATCGATCCACGAGCGCGCCTCGGCGCGCCACAGCGACACTCAGGTGACGCCCGATGGCGCGCCCTACATCGTTTCCGTCGCGCGTCTCGATGAGGTTCAGAAGGATCATCGAACGCTATTGCGCGCGTATGCCGAACTGGCGCGGCGAGGTACCGTTGCCGAGCATCTGGTCATTGTCGGGAACGGCGCCCATCGCGAGGAACTGGAGAGCCTGGCGCGCGAACTGGGTGTGCGCGAACGGGTGCATTTCGTGGGCCAGCAAGACAATCCGCACCCCATCGTGGCAGGCGCATCCTTACTGGTTTTGAGCTCGAAATACGAGGGGATGCCGATGGTGTTGCTGGAAGCCCTGGCAATCGGCAAGGCAATCGTCGCGACCGATTGTCCGACCGGGCCGCGCGAGATTCTCGATGGTGGAAGAGCCGGCGCTCTCGTGCCGGTGGGCAATGTCCGTGCGATGGCGGATGCGATCGAGCGGCTGTTGACGGACCGCCGGACTCGCGAGGCATTGAGCGCTCGGGCCCGGACGCAGGCGGCGCATTACGGTATCGAGGAGAGTAATCGCAGGCTGCTGTCGTTTCTCGAGGCGGTGGGGGCGGCGTAGGCGAACTGGAGATGGACCGCGTTTGCCGGTTTTGCTGGAGACGCGCCTGGCGGGTGAGTCTCGGTCCATAAGCTTGTTGGTCTGGCTTGGCTGGAAACACCTGCACTCTTTCGGCAGGGGATACGGAAAGCAAAAAGCCCGGTCACGAGGACCGGGCTTTTTGCTTGATATCTTTGGTGGGGCGTGAGTGACTCGAACACTCGACCTACGGATTAAGAGTCCGCTGCTCTACCAACTGAGCTAACGCCCCCAACAGAAGCGAAATTATGCAGAAATTTCGCGAGCTTGCCAAGTCCCCCTCGCAGATTTCTTAAAAAAATATTCGCCCTGACCGACTCGACTAACCCCTCGGCCGACCAACATCCACCGACAACGCGCCGCGTTCAGCGTCCCGGTATCATGTCGCGGACACGTGCCGCGCGAAGCGTCGCGCGCTTTCGACCGGAGGCTGGCTGCAATGGATGACAAAGAGATTATCGATCTGCTCGACCGCATCCTCGCGCCGTGGGTCCGCGCGCTCACCCTGGCTCCGGTCAAGGTCGACGACGCCGGCGCGACGCTGCGCCTGCCGTTTTCTGGTGGATTTCGCCATTCGGGCGGCGTGATCTGCGGCCAGGTCTTCATGGCCGCCGCCGATACCGCGATGATCGTCGCCATTTCCGCCGCGCTCGGCGGCTTCAAGCCGATGAGCACCGTCTCGCTCAACATCAATTTCATGCGCGCGGTCCGCAACGGCGACGTGCTCATCACCGCGCGCGTGCTCCGCATGGGCCGCAATCTGGTGTTCGGCGAAGTCGAATTGTTCGACGAAGCGGGCAACATGGCCGTCCACGCCACCACCACCTACGCGCTGCTCGACTAGAGCGCGGCCGCGAGCCGCATCAAAGGGAAAGCCAGGATGTTCGATCAGGTCGTATTCGCAGGCGGCGGCAATCGCTGCTGGTGGCAGGCGGGTTTCTGGGACGTGGCGCAACCGGCCTTGCACATCCGCCCACGCGTCATTGCCGGCATTTCCGCCGGCGCCGCCACCGCGTGCATGCTCTACACGCGCGATTCCGATTGGGTCATGCGCTATTACGAAAACGCGTTGCGCCACAACACCCGCAACGCCTATTGGGGCAATCTGCTGCGGGGCGAGTCCGTGTTTCCGCATTACCGCATCTACCGGCAGGCGCTGCTCGACATCTACGGCGACAAATTTTCGGCGCTCGCCGATGCCCCGGAAATCCGCATCGGCGTGTCGCATCTGCCGCGTTGGCTCGGCGCGCGCAGCGCGGTCGCCGCGGGTCTCATCGCGTACAACATCGAAAAATACGTACGCAAGACGCTGCATCCCACGCTGGGTCAGACGCTCGGTTTTCATCCGGAATTCGTGCGCGCGCAGGATTGCGCGACCGTCGAGGATCTCGCGGATCTGATTCTGCAATCGTCGAGTACGCCGCCGTTTACACCCGTTCTTCGGCGCAATGGCCGGCCGGTGCTGGACGGCGGAATGGTGGACAACGTGCCGGTCGGCGCGCTCGATGCCGATGCGCCAGGCAACGTGCTGGTGATGGTCACGCGTCTTTATCCGCGGCCGCAGATGTTCGTCGTGCCGCACGGCGTGCAGCAACGGCTCTATGTGCAGCCATCGCGCAAGGTGCCGATTTCGAGCTGGGATTACACGAGCCCCTCGCAGATGGTGCACGCGTACAACCTGGGGCGCGTCGATGGCGAGGCTTTCCTCGAACGCATGCCCGATCTTCTGGAAGCCGGCTCGCACGAAGTGCGTTGAGCCGGCGGCGTTGTTTTAGCACAGCGAGCGGGAGAACCGCGCCGCGCCAAACCAAACGAACCGCTTCGCGAACAACGCCCCTTGACGAGCGCTCGACGCTCAGCGCCGCCGTCCACCCTGCAACGCTTCGGGATTCGCCACACTGGCCGTATCGCCAGCGTCGAAAGCCAGAATGTTGTTGAACGCCGCGGTGAAGTACTGCTCGTAGCTTTCGCGTTCGACATAGCCGATGTGCGGCGTGCAGATCACGTTTTCCATGCGCAGCAGGCTATAGCCCTGCAGAATCGGCTCGCTTTCGTAGACGTCGATTGCGACCATTCCCGGGCGGTTGTGCGACAGCGCGTTGACCAGCGCATTTTCGTCGAGCAGCTCGGCCCGGCTCGTGTTGACGAGCAACGCGGTCGGCTTCATCCGCATCAAGTCTTCCTGCTTGACGATGCCGCGCGTGTCGTCATGCAGACGCAGATGCAGCGACAGCACGTCGCTCTGCTCGAATAGCGCCTCGCGGCTCTCGGCCACGCCGTAGCCGTCGGCGCGCGCCGCTTCGCGCGAATGCTCGCGGCCCCAGATCAGCACGTTCATGCCGAACGCCTTACCGTAGCCCGCAACCAGCCGGCCGATCTTGCCGTAGCCCCAGATTCCGAGCGTCTGACCGCGCAGCACCTGGCCCAAGCCGAAGTTCGGCGGCAACGCGGACGTCTTCAAACCGGATTGCTGCCAGGCTCCTTGCTTAAGGTTTGCCACGTATTGCGGAATTCGCCGTTGCGCCGCCATGATGAGTGCCCACGTCAGCTCGGCCGGCGCGAATGGCGAACCGCTGCCTTCCAGCACGGCGATACCGCGCTCCGTGCATGCCGGCAGATCGATGTGGCTGGACACCTTGCCGGTTTGGCTGATCATGCGCAGACGCGGCAGTTTATCGAGCAGTTGCGAGTTGATGCGGGTCCGTTCGCGAATCAGAACAAGCGCGTCGACTTCGGAAAGACGACTCGCCAATTGGCCGAGACCGCGCACGGTGTTGTTGAAAACCTTGACCTCATGGTCGGCCAGCAGTTGAAAACAGTCGAGCTTGCGAACGGCGTCCTGGTAATCGTCGAGGATGGCAATCTTCATGGTATGTGTCTTGCGACGCACCATAGCGGTGCGGAACGGAGTGTTATGCTGACTGTCCCAGCATGTGACTTGGGTCACATGCTGGTCTGGCTGGATGCCTTAACGTAGAAGCTGTCGCCAAGAACGGCAGTGCCACGTCAAAGGTCGATTGATATCGTTTTTAACAGTTTGTTGCGTGTTGAGGCAAGCCGCTTTACAGACGGTTGCAGAAGGCCGCCGGTAGGCGCTTCCGCCCAACAAGCTGTGTAGCCCATGATGACCTGCACAATTGCGCGTCGAGTGGTGGAAACGTCGACGCGATGAATTGGACGCCTCTCGCATGCAGCGTCACTGGGCTTGTACCGTTTTCTTTTGCTTTCATAACGGAGACAGGTCGATGAATCATCCCTCATTCGAAGGACAGCCCACCGTCGAGGCGCCCGCGTGGGTCAAACACCGAAAGCTGATCGACTGGGTTCAGCGCATTGCCGCCATTGCCAAGCCCGCCAGGATCGTCTGGTGTGACGGCTCCCAGGAAGAATACGACCGCCTCTGCGCGCAAATGGTCGAAGCAGGCACCCTCAAGAAGCTCAATCCCGCCAAACGCCCCAACTCTTATCTGGCATGGTCCGATCCCTCGGACGTGGCGCGCGTCGAAGACCGCACCTTCATCTGCTCGCAGCGCCCGGAAGACGCCGGTCCCACCAATAACTGGGTTGCACCGGCCGAGATGCGAACCACGCTCGACGGTCTGTTCGACGGCGCCATGCGCGGCCGCACGATGTACGTGGTGCCGTTCTCGATGGGCCCGCTCGGCTCACCGATCGCGCATATCGGTGTGGAGTTGAGCGATAGCCCCTACGTGGTGACGAACATGCGCATCATGACGCGCATGGGCCGCAAGGTGTACGAGGTTCTCGGTGAAAACGGCGACTTCGTGCCGTGCGTGCATTCGGTCGGCGCGCCGCTCGCGGCAGGTGCGAAAGATGTGCCATGGCCGTGCAATTCGACGAAATACATCGTTCACTTCCCCGAATCGCGCGAAATCTGGAGCTATGGGTCCGGCTATGGCGGCAATGCGCTGCTCGGCAAGAAGTGCTTCGCGCTGCGCATCGCGTCGACCATGGGCCGCGACCAGGGCTGGCTCGCCGAACATATGCTGATTCTTGGTGTGACGTCGCCGGAAGGGCGCAAGCATCACGTCGCGGCCGCGTTTCCCTCGGCCTGCGGCAAGACCAACTTCGCGATGCTGATTCCGCCGCAAGGGCTGAACGGCTGGAAAATCTCCACGATCGGCGACGACATTGCATGGATCAAGCCGGGCAAGGACGGCCGCCTGTACGCGATCAATCCGGAAGCCGGCTACTTCGGCGTGGCGCCGGGCACAAGCGAAAAGACCAACTTCAATGCGATGGCGACGTTGAAGGAGAACGTGATCTTCACGAACGTCGCGCTCACCGACGACGGCGATGTGTGGTGGGAAGGCATGACCGACGAGCCGCCCGCGCACCTGATCGACTGGCAGGGCAAGGACTGGACGCCGGCCGGCGCGAAGGAGAGCGGGCGCAAGGCGGCGCATCCGAACGCGCGCTTCACGGCGCCGGCCGCGCAATGTCCGTCGATCGATCCCGAGTGGGAAAATCCGGCGGGTGTCGCGATCGACGCGTTCATTTTCGGCGGCCGCCGTTCCACCACCGTGCCGCTCGTCACCGAAGCGCGCAACTGGGTCGAGGGCGTCTACATGGCGGCGACCATGGGCTCCGAGACAACCGCCGCCGCCGCGGGCCAGCAGGGCGTGGTGCGCCGCGACCCGTTCGCGATGCTGCCGTTCTGCGGCTACAACATGAGCGACTACTTCGGCCACTGGCTGAAAACCGGCGAGCGTCTGGAGCAGTTGAACGCGAAGCTGCCGAAAATCTTTTGCGTCAACTGGTTCCGCAAGGGCGAGGACGGCAAGTTCGTCTGGCCCGGATTCGGCGAGAACATGCGGGTGTTGAGCTGGATGGTCGGCCGCATAGAAGGCACGGCTCAAGGCGAGGAGCATGCGTTCGGCGTATCGCCGCATTACGAGGACATCGACTGGAGCGGCCTTGATTTCAGTCGCGAGCAGTTCCGCCAGGTGATTTCCGTGGACGATAAAGCCTGGCGCGACGAACTCGCGCTGCATGCCGAACTCTTTGACACGCTGCAACATGGTCTGCCGCCAGCGCTGGCGCAAGCAAAACGTGCCCTGGAAGGCAAGTTCATCGCCTGATCATGTGAGCGTTCGCTTCAGACAAAGCCGCCTCCGGGCGGTTTTTCTTTTGGGTCTTGCCGTTCAAGCGTCATTTTTTGCCTTTGGACAGTAGCGAAGCAGCCCTGCCGGCTGTTCGAACAAAAAAGCCCGTTCAAGCTGCATTGCAGCACATTGTTTCCTGATCCGGAACAATCGGCGCCCATGCCCTACGTTGGGGAATACAGTGGCACGAAAACCGACAAAATTTCCGCTTTCGCGGGCAACTTCTGCACGATTTCGGGAGTCGTAGGAGAATTCCAGGTTCCGCTTCACTGGTTTTCACTAATTGTCAGGAAGCAGCAATACGGCAGGAGTCGTTATATGGATCATTTGCAGTCGATGCGAGTTTTCGTCAAAGTGGCGGATCTCGGCAGTTTCGCCCGCGCTGCGAGCGCGATGGATATTTCCAACGCAGTTGCCACCCGTCACGTTGCCGATCTCGAAGGGCGTCTGGGTACGCGGTTGCTCAATCGAACCACCCGCAGTTTGTCTCTGACCGAATCCGGCCAGGTTTATCTCGAGCGTGCGCGCCAGATCCTCGACGAACTGGAAGACGTCGAGCAGATGGTGGTCGCGCGAAATCACGAGCCGGTCGGCACGTTGCGAATCGTCGCACCGGTCGTGTTCGGCCTGCATAACCTCGCGCCCGTGCTGCAGACGTACGCCGAGCGCTATCCGAAAGTCATTCCCGATGTCACGCTGGTCGACCGCCAGGTCGATCTGGTCGAAGAAGGCTTCGACGTGGGCGTGGTGATCGCACGGCAGATGCGCAGCGCAAGCATCGTCACGCGGCGTCTGACCACCGGCTGCATGACCGTGTGCGCCACGCCGGCCTATCTGGAGAAGCACGGCACGCCGACGCGTCCCGAGCATCTGCTGGAGCATCCGTGCCTGAGCCTGCCGTCCGAGTACTGGGGCGACGAGCGGGTGTTTACCGGCCCGGAAGGCGAAGTACGGGTGCGGCCGTCGAACGTGATCGTGGCCAACAACACGGAAATGTTGCGGCAATTTGCGTTGCTTGGCATGGGCATCGCAATCCTGCCGAGCTATCTGATCGGCCGCGATATGACACGCGGCAGGCTCGTGCGTCTGCTCGGCGACTACCGTCTGCCGCAGGTGGAGATCAACATTGCGTATCCCAGCCGTCGTCACTTGCCGGCGAAGGTGCGTACGTTCATCGACCATCTGGTCGAGCATTTCAGCCAGACACCGAACAGCTTGCTCGGCGAACAGTGGATCAAGGACGGCCTTGGCCGGCCTGCCACGTCCGGGGCGCTCGATTCGGCGGACTCCATGCCGCCGGAAGCGTTCGACGGCGCTGAGCCGCTCTCACGCCTCCTGGATAGCGAGTTATCGCCGGTGCCAAGCACTTTGGCAAAGACCACGAATCGTCCGAGGACGACGGTTTTGTCGCGGCTGTAAGCGGTGGGGCGATGGGGACGGTAGCGCTTCCCGGCACGCAAAATGAAAAAGGCGCAGTCACGTGAAGTGACTGCGCCTTTTTTCGTGGGCACGCACGATGGCGGCCGGCAGTTCAAGATCTCCCGGCCACAGGTTTTTGAATCACGAGCCCGTCTTTCGAGCCACCGCTTTCTTCGCCGGTGCCTTCTTTGCAGCCGCGGTTTTGGTCGCGGATGCCTTTTTAGCCGCCGCTTTTTTGGCCGCGGGCGCGGTCTTCACCGCGACCTGCGCTTCTTCGTCATCCGACTCCGTCGCGGCGTCGGCAGCCGACTTTGCCGCTGCCGCCTTCGCAGCCGTTTTGGCGGACGGCTCTTTCTTCTCGAACTCAAAGCCGATCTTGCCGTCGTTCTGCTTGACGAGGAACGCCTTGAAGTTGCGGCCTGTGCGCGACGACTTGAAGTTCGTCAGCAGATCGGTGCGCCCCTCTTCGAGCAGCTTGGACATCTGCTCGCGGGCAATTTCCTGCTGCAGAATGACCTTGCCCGAGCGGAAGTCGCAAGTCTTCGGATTGGCGACCGAGTTCTCGCAGACATAGCTCATGCCATGCTCGAACACGTGCCCCTTGCATTTCGGGCATGCGCCGACCGGTTGTTGATCGGAGAAGTCCGGCGGTTCCCCATCTTCGCCGCCTGAATCCTGGCCGAAATCAAACTCCAGCTTGTAGTTCTTGATTTCGTCGTCGAGCGACAGCTTCAGGATTGCCGAGAAGGGCCGGCCCATCTTGCTGCGGAAACCAGAGAGTGGTCCGATCGTCTTGTTCTGCAACAACTCCTCGACTTCGGGAATCTCGAACTGACGTCCGCCCGGAATCTTCGAAATCGAGAACTCGCATTTCGAGCAGGCAAAGCGCCGGTAGTTTTCCTTCACCTGACCGCCGCAATTCGGACACGGTGTTTGCAACGTGGCGTAATCGCCGGGAATCGTGTCGGAATCGTATTCCTTCGCGCGCTTGACGATGGTTTGCGTCATGCGGGCAATTTCCTGCATGAACGCGTCGCGCGGCAGGTTGCCCCGCTCCATCTGCGAGAGCTTGTACTCCCATTCGCCGGTCAATTCCGGCGCGGTCAGTTCCTTCACGCCGAGGCCGCGCAATAGCGTCATCAGCTGGAAGGCCTTGGCGGTCGGAATCAGATCGCGGCCTTCGCGGATCAGATACTTTTCACCGAGCAGACCTTCGATGATGGCGGCGCGCGTGGCCGGCGTGCCGAGGCCTTTGGCCGCCATGGCTTCGCGCAGTTCGTCGTCCTCGACCAGCTTGCCCGCGCCTTCCATGGCCGACAGCAAGGTCGCTTCGTTGTAGCGTGCGGGCGGCTTCGTCACCAGTTGCTGGGCGGCGATCTTGTCGGTCTTGACCTTTTCGTCCTTCTGCACCGGCACGAGGTTCGCGTCTTCGCCGCTGATTTCACGACCGTAGATTTGCAGCCATCCCGGCTCCACCAGCACCTTGCCTTCCGTCTTGAAGTGATGGCCGACCACTTCCGTGATCCGCGTCGTCACCTTGAATTCGGCGGCCGGGAAGAACACCGAGAGGAAGCGCTTCACGACCAGGTCGTAGAGCTTCTGTTCCGGCTCGGACAGATTCTTCGGCGCTTGCAGCGTCGGGATGATTGCGAAGTGATCGCTGATCTTCGAGTTGTCGAAGATGCGCTTGTTCGGTTTCACCCAGCCCTTGTCGAGCACCTGCTTGGCGAACGGCAGATAGTTGTTGCTCTCCTTGAGCATGCCGAGCGTCTGCTTGACCGTATCCATATAGTCTTCCGGCAGCGCGCGAGCGTCGGTCCGGGGATAGGTCAGCACCTTGTGCTTTTCGTACAGCGCCTGGGCGAGACCCAACGTGTTCTTCGCCGAGAAGCCAAAGCGGCCGTTGGCCTCGCGCTGCAAGCTGGTCAAATCGAACAGCGCCGGCGACAGTTGCGTGGACGGCTTGGATTCTTCCGTTACCGTGCCGATCTGGCCGCGGCAGGCGGCGACGATGGTCTCGGCCGCGGGCAGCGCCCACAGACGCGAATCGCGTTTCTCCGGGTCGAACTCGTCGCGCTTGAATTTCGGATCGAACCAGCGGCCTTCGTAAAAGCCGGCCGCGCAGACGAAGTCCGCTTTCACTTCCCAATAGTCGCGCGGCACGAAGCGGCGAATTTTCTCTTCGCGCTCCACGACGATCGACAGCGTGGGCGTCTGCACCCGCCCGACCGTGGTCAGGAAGAAGCCGCCGCCCTTGCTGTTGAATGCGGTCATTGCGCGCGTGCCGTTGATGCCGACCAGCCAGTCCGCTTCCGAACGGCAGCGCGCCGCGTCGGCGAGCGGCTGCATTTCCTCGTCGCTACGCAGACGAGCGAAGCCGTCGCGGATCGCAGCCGGCGTCATGGATTGCAGCCACAGGCGTTGCACCGGCTGCTTGGCTTTCGCGTGCTGCGCGATCAGGCGGAAAATCAGCTCGCCCTCGCGCCCCGCGTCGCATGCGTTGATCAGGCGGTCGACATCCTTGCGCTTGAGCAGCTTGGTCAGCACCTTCAGGCGCGACTCGCTCTTGGCGATCGGATTGAGATCGAAATGCGGCGGAATGACAGGCAGATTGGCGAAACTCCACTTGCCGCGTTTGACTTCGTAGTCTTCGGGCGCGGCGATTTCCAGCAGATGGCCGACTGCCGAGGAAAGGACGTACTCGTCGCTTTCGTAGTATTCGTCATGCTTGGTAAAGCCGCCCAAAGCGCGCGCGATGTCGTTCGCGACGGAAGGCTTTTCGGCGATGATCAGTGCTTTGGACATGACTCGATGTGAGGTTGGTAGATCAGGGTTGATGGCCTTGAGTGCGCTTTCTCCAGCGCGACCCTCGTTTGCGACCTTTGCGACCCAATAACGACCGCTTTATAGCACACGCCGTGAAAGCGGCGTGTCAAGTGCATGAAAAGCGCGCCATCATAATTGCGCGCCTGGTAATCGGGCAAGCTGCGGCAAACGCGCGGTGCACCGCCCGCAACGTCCGTGCCGCAAGGCTGGACGGCCGGCGCTACGTTCAGGCCACCGCCAGCGCGGGTCGCAGTTTCGGCGCACCGCTGATGCCGGGCACGGCCGTCAGGTCGGACAACATCCGCTCCACGATTGCCGCTTGCGGCAATACGGTGCCGAAAAAACGTGTCGTGATCGAGTCTTCGATCAGGATGGTGGGGAAATTCTCGACATCCAGATCGTCGAAACGGTCCGCGTGGGTTTCGATGTCTATCCATGCGAAACAGATATCCGGGTGCCGATCGGCCAGCTTGTCGAAGGCGTCCCGATACTCGCGACAGGTTCCGCACCACTCCGCGCACAGACACGCAACGAACAGCGTGTCCGGGTCGTTGACGCGCTCGGCGATCCGGTCTTGGTCGGTGTCGAGGTTTAGCGCGGGCATGGTGGTTCCTTACGTACTTTTGTCAGGTGCTTTGGCGCGAATGTAGCATGGCCGATTCCGGATCGTGGTCAACCTTGTGCACCGCGGGGGCGGCCTGGGCTCGCCCGCATGAAGCGGCCGCCGGGTAGCGCGGTCACCTGGCCGGCAAGTTCGAGTTGCAGCAAGGTGGTTTGTAAAGCCGCGTCCTCCATCTCGGTGCGGGTGGCAAGAATTTCAAGCGTGGCGGGCGCGTGGCCGAGCGCCGCGAGCAGTCGCTCGGCTTCCTTGCTGAACGTGGGCGAGGGCGGACTGCATGCTTGTGTCGAGGCGGCGTTCGCCCGAGGCGGCGCGCTTGTTTGCGGCCCTGCAAAGTCGGACGAAGTAGCGCCTGGTGGCGTCTGTGCGGACGCCGCCACTTTTGCCGCTTGCGCCCCGGCTGGCTCGGCCGCCGACTCCTTCGCGTCTGTGGAATTCGTCCGCGCCGCTGCGGCGTCCGGCACCACGGCTGTCGTGGCACTCACCTTCCGCGGATGCCGCGAATCGGCTCCGTCCCACCGAACCGTTCGCGTGCCGGCAGCCTTATCTCCCGCCAGCCTGGCGAAGCCGAGTTCCTCGAGTACCTCGTCGGGTGTCTCAACCAGCTTCGCGCCTTGCTTGATGATCCGATGACAGCCACGCGAAAGCGGCGCGTGGATCGAGCCGGGCAGCGCGAAGATATCGCGGCCCATTTCGTTGGCGAGCCGCGCCGTGATCAGCGATCCGGAGCGCATCGCGGCCTCGACGATCACGACACCGCTCACGAGCCCAGCGATCAGGCGATTGCGCTGCGGGAAGTTGGCGGCGCGCGCCGGCGTGCCAAGCGGCCATTCGGACAGGATCGCGCCCTGCACCGCGATCTGCCGCGCGAGCGCATGATGCGCCGCCGGGTACACCAGGTCCGCGCCGGTGCCGATCACCGCGACCGTGCCGCCGATACCTTCCAGCCCGCCGCGATGCGCCGCGCCGTCGATGCCGAGCGCCAGCCCCGACACGATCGTCACGCCGGCGGCCGACAGCTCCCGCGCGAAACGCTCCGCGTCCTCGACGCCTTGCGGCGTGGCGCTGCGGCTGCCCACCAGAGCGACCGCGCGCGTGTGCAGCAGATCCAGCCGGCCCTTTATATATAGCAGTGGAGGCGGATCAGGCATGGTTAGGAGCGCGGGCGGGTACGCCGGGTCGTCGAGCGTGACGACCTGGTTGCCGGGCAGCGCGCGCCACGCGAGAACCGCGTCGAGCTGGGCGTCGAGATCAGGGCCCGCGGGAGCCAGCGCGGCGCGCGCGGCGGTTTCGCCGGCGATCGCGGCAAGCGTCGCGTGCGATTGATGGAAGATTGCTTCCGGCAGCCCGAAAGCGCCGAGCAGTAAGCGCAGCGCGGCCGGTTTGAGCCCTGGTGCGAGCGAGAGCCGCAGCCACGCGGCGAGTTCGATATCGGTTGCGGGCAAGGTGTGCATTGCGAGTGAATCCTCTTGCAGGGCCAGCGGGCAGGCGGGCGCCATGCTAAAATTTTCATCATCCGAAATAACTGCAGCGCCGCGCCCACCCGCGCGGGCTCGTCGTTGGCGCACGAGGCGCGTTGAATCGAACCGGTTCGACACCATCTATCCTGTGCGCAATGCGATGCGCCCACACCCTGGCCGAACGGCTAACGCGAGCCTTCCACCGGTCAGCGGCGCCCAAAATCACATTCAAGATCATGGCTTTACTGAACATCATCAATTACCCGGACAAACGGCTGCACAAGATTGCGAAACCGGTCGAGGCGGTCAACGACCGCATCCGCCGCCTCGTCGCGGACATGGCTGAAACGATGTACGCCGCACCCGGCGTGGGCCTCGCCGCGACCCAGGTGGACGTGCACGAGCGCGTGATCGTGATCGACGTGTCGGAGACGCATGACCAGCTGCTCGCTTTCATCAACCCGGAAATCATCTGGTCGAGTGACGAAAAGAAGCTGTCCGAAGAGGGCTGCCTGTCGGTGCCGGGGATCTATGACAACGTCGAGCGCGCCGAGAAAGTGCGTGTGCACGCGTTGAACGAGAAGGGCGAGATCTTCGAGATGGATTGCGAAGGGCTGCTCGCGGTGTGCATTCAGCACGAGATGGATCACTTGATGGGCCGCGTGTTCGTCGAATATCTGTCGCCGCTGAAGCAAACGCGCATCAAGAGCAAGATGAAGAAACTCGCCCACGCAATGTAATGCGCGTCCACCTCGCCTACTGCTCCCGTTCATGAGTCATTCGTTGCGCGTCATTTTTGCCGGTACGCCGGAGTTTGCGGCGGCCGCGCTGGCCGCGATTCACAGCGGCGGTTTTCCCGTGCCGCTCGTATTGACCCGAGCCGACCAGCCTGCCGGACGCGGAATGAAAATGCAGGCGAGCCCGGTCAAGCGCTACGCGCAGGAGCACGGGATCGCTGTCGCTCAACCGCCCTCGCTGCGCCGCGCAGGCAAATATCCGGCCGAAGCCGCAGCCGCGATCGATCAGCTACGCGCCACGCCGCACGACGTCATGGTGGTGGCCGCCTACGGTCTCATCCTGCCGCAGGAAGTGCTGGAGATTCCGCCGTTTGGCTGCATCAACATTCACGCATCGTTGCTGCCGCGCTGGCGCGGCGCGGCGCCGATCCACCGCGCGATCGAAGCAGGTGACGCGGAAACCGGCATCACGCTGATGCAGATGGACGCGGGCCTCGACACCGGCGCAATGATCTCGGAAACGCGCACGCCGATCTCCGACGACGACACCACCGCCACGCTGCACGACCGTCTCGCGCAAGACGGCGCGAAGCTGATCGTCGAGGCGCTGATCGAACTGGAGCGCAACGGCAAGCTGGCGGCAACGCCGCAACCGGCGGACGGTGTGACGTACGCGGAAAAGATCGCCAAGCACGAAGCAGCGCTGGACTGGCGCCGTCCGGCCGCAGCGCTCGCGCGCCAGGTGCGTGCGTTCGATCCGTTTCCCGGCGGCGTGGGCACGCTGGAAGACGGCACGTCGATCAAGGTCTGGTCGGCTGCCCCGGTGGACGCGCCTGGCAACAGCGCCGCAGCCGGCACGATCATGGCGGTATCCGCCGAAGGCGTGGTGGTGGCCTGTGGCGAAGGCGCGCTGCGTCTCACGCAACTTCAGAAACCCGGCGGCAAGCGTCTGCCGGTGCGTGAATTCCTGGCGGGCGCGACGCTGGCCGCTGGGCAGCGTTTCCAACTTCCCGAAGCAAAATAACAGACTCGCGCGGGTCTTGAACATCGTCCGTTCGGCCGAGGCTCGCGGCCGCCGCCGCGAGCCGCTGCGCGTTAGAATCACTTAAGCAACGGTCCAGGTTTCGAGGATTTCCATGTTCGGCATCACCCATTTTGAGTTCTTCGTCGTCGCGGTCTTTTTGCTAAACGTGACGCCCGGTCCCGATACGGCTTACATAGTCGGGCGCAGCGTTGCTCAGGGCCGCGGCGCGGGTCTGATGTCGGTGCTCGGCATCTCGGCCGGCTCCTGCGTTCATTCGCTCGCCTGCGCGTTCGGCTTGACCGCGCTGCTGGCGGCGTCGGCTACAGCGTTCACGATCATCAAGTTCGTCGGCGCCATCTATCTGATCTATCTCGGCGTGCGCCTGATTTTCGCCAAACCGGCCACGGATCAAGCGGGTGGTGAAGCGCGCGGGGCCGGTGCCCCCAAGTCGCTGCGCCAGCTTTTCCTGCAAGGCTTCTGGACCAATGTGCTGAATCCTAAGGTCGTGCTGTTTTTCGTGTCGTTCTTCCCGCAATTCGTGACCACCGGCGGCGATCATAAGACGCTGGCGTTTCTCACGCTCGGCGGCGTGTTCGTCGTCATGAGCATGATGTGGAACAGCTTCGTCGCATGGATCGCGGGTAGTGTGACGCAACGTTTTTCCGGCAAGCCGTCGGTGAAGAAGTGGCTGGATCGCGGCGTCGGCGGTGCATTCGTCGGCTTGGGCATCAAACTCGCCACCGCATCAAGATGATTGAATTTTCCTCACGCGCCCATATCTAACATTTCGCTTACAATCAGGCGCCGCGATCATGCGGCGCAGAGATGAACCGCGTTAGGCAAGGAGTTGCAGACATGTTCAATTGGGTCAAAACCGCGATGTTGATGGCCGCGATCACGGCCCTTTTCATCGTGATCGGCGGGATGATCGGCGGGTCGCGCGGCATGATGATCGCGCTCGTGATCGCCCTCGGCATGAATTTCTTTTCGTACTGGTTCTCGGACAAAATGGTCCTGCGCATGTACAACGCGCAGGAAGTCGACGAAACCAGCGCGCCGCAGTTCTATCGCATGGTGCGCGAACTCTCCACGCGCGCGAATCTGCCGATGCCGCGCGTCTATCTGATCAACGAAGACGCGCCGAATGCATTCGCCACGGGCCGCAATCCGGAGCACGCCGCGGTTGCCGCGACCACGGGTATTTTGCGCGTATTGTCGGAGCGCGAAATGCGCGGTGTGATGGCGCACGAACTGGCGCACGTGAAGCACCGCGACATTCTCATCTCGACCATTTCGGCGACCATGGCCGGCGCGATTTCCGCGCTGGCGAACTTCGCGATGTTCTTCGGTGGCCGCGACGAAAACGGCCGTCCCACGAACCCGATCGCGGGCATCGCCGTCGCGCTGCTGGCGCCGATCGCGGGTGCGCTGATCCAGATGGCGATTTCGCGCGCGCGGGAATTCGAAGCGGACCGTGGCGGCGCGCAGATTTCCGGCGACCCGCAGGCGCTTGCCTCGGCGCTCGACAAGATCCACCGCTACGCGAGCGGCATTCCGTTTCCCACGGCCGAGCAGCATCCCGCTACCGCGCAGATGATGATCATGAATCCGCTATCGGGGGGCAGCATCGCGAATCTGTTCTCCACGCACCCGGCCACCGAGGAACGCATCGCGCGTCTGATGGAAATGGCACGCACGGGGCGCTTCGAATAACGAGCGACGAGCGCTGCGTGCAGTCAACGTGGTGCGATGAAGGGCGAGCCCGCGGGCTCGCCTTTTTTTCGGGCAGTAAAAATCGCGCGAGCGGCAACGGCGTCCCGCGTGCGCGCGAAGTCGCGCAGAGCCTGGCATCGCGAAACCCGCACGATCTACGCGGCGTATGCGCTAAGTACGGGCTCGACCGTCTCCTTCACGCACCCCTCGGCTCCGCCAAGCCCCCGTCGCACAAGCCCCGTTGCCGCGCCACGCTACAATGTCCGCTGTTTGCGTCGCGCGCACCGCGCTACCCGCCCTTGCCTTTTTCATGACCCAAAAATCTTCTTCGCGTTCTGCTTCGCCGTCGGCGCGTCCGCGCGAATCCCGTTTGTCGATGCTGCATCTCGCGCCCGAATCGCTCGCCTTCGCGCTCGACAGCGCGGGCCAGGCCGTCGGCGCCGTGCGTCTCGGCGCGGCTTTGCCCGCCGCGCTGCAATCCGTATTCGTGAACGCGCCTGAGGGTAGCGCCGCCGCCGCACGCGGCGCGGTGCAGGACATTGCGTACCGCACCATGCGGCGTCTCGCAACCGCCGAATGGCTGATCGCGAAGCTGGTGAAGAAAGCGCCGCCGCCGCACGTCGGGCACGTGCTCGCGTGCGCGCTGGCCTTGCTCGTCGACGACGAAGCGAGCGCCGCCTACACCCCGTTCACCGTGGTCGACCAGGCGGTGAGCGCGATCGGCGCGCGTCGCGAATTCGCGTTCGCCAAGGGCCTCGTCAACGCGGTGCTGCGCAATTTCTTGCGCGAGCGTGAGGCGCTGCTGAACGCCGCGCAAGCCGACGAAGTCGCGCGCTGGAACTATCCGGCGTGGTGGATCGAGGCAGTGAAACGCGCATGGCCCGACGCCTGGCAAACGGTGCTCGCGGCCGGCAATACTCAAGGCCCGCTCACCCTGCGTGTGAACGCCCGCCGCTCGACGGTGGACGCCTACCTGCAAGTGCTCGCGGACCATCACATTCCGGCGAGCAAAGCCGGCGACCACGCCGTCAAGCTGGCCGCGCCAATGCCGGTTGACCGCATTCCCGGCTTCGAGGACGGTGTAGTCTCAGTGCAGGACGCCGGTGCGCAACTCGCCGCTCAACTGCTTGGCGTGCGCGACGGCATGCGCGTGCTCGACGCGTGCGCCGCGCCCGGCGGCAAGACCGGGCATCTGCTCGAACTCGCCAACCTTCAACTCGTGGCGCTCGAAAGCGACGTCTCGCGCGCGCGCCGCATCGGCGAAAACCTGCAGCGGCTCAAGCTCGAGGCGGAAGTGCGGATCGGCGACGCGGGCGCGCCGGCAAAATGGCACGACGACATCGACCAGCCGTTCGATCGCATCCTGGCCGATGTGCCGTGTTCGGCGTCGGGCATCGTGCGGCGTCATCCGGATATCCGCTGGCTGCGCCGCGAATCCGATATTCCCGCACTGGTCGCCGAACAGCGCCGCATTCTCGGCGCGCTTTGGCCGCTCGTGAAGCCAGGCGGCGAGTTGCTCTACGTTACGTGTTCGATCTTTCCAGAAGAAGGCGAATTGCAGGCGCAGTGGTTTGGAAACAAGTATCAGGATGCGGTACGATTGGACGCGCCGGGGCAACTTTTACCTACAGTCGCTCGCGCGCCCGCCGATACATCGGCCGGTTCCGATGCCGGACAACTCGCTGAAGCGAGCGACGGCGCGAACTCAGACCACGACGGATTCTTCTACGCGCGCTTTCAGAAACGGTGACCATCAAACGCTTCCTTCCGCTTCGGCTCGCCGCCGTGCTCTGGATCGCGCTGGCCGTATGGCTGGCCGCACCGGGCGTGGCGCACGCCGACTCGATCGCGGTGCAGCGTGCGTCGCTGCAAGCTGACAACTCCGGCTGGAGCCTCGACGCGCGTTTCGACTTCGACTTGAACAGCAATCTCGAAGACGCCGTCAATAAAGGCATTCCGCTTTACTTCACGACCGACTTCGAACTAAGCCGGCCGCGCTGGTACTGGTTCGACGAGCAACCGGTGAGCGTGTCGCAGAGCATCCGCCTGTCGTTCCAGCCGCTGACGCGCGAATACCGCGTGTCGAGCGTGTCGTCCGGCGGTTTGCAGCTCGGCTTCACCACCCTCAAGGACGCGCTCGCGGTGATCAAGCACATTCCGTCGTGGCATGTGATCGAGCGCAATCAGGTGAACGTCGGCGAGACTTACACCGCGTCGGTGCGCATGCAACTCGACATCGCGCTGATGCCCAAGCCGTTCCAGATCGACGCGGTGAACAACCGCGACTGGAACCTCGCGTCCGAATGGAAGCGCTTTACCTTCACGGTGACCGAACGTGCTAAATAGAGTGCGCCGAGCCACCAGTGTCAGCAGCGTCGTCGTGCGCGTGCTGGTGTCCACGGTCGCGGTGACCGCCGTGCTGCTGCTCGTGCTGCTGGCCGCGGCGAGCGCGAATACCGAATTCTTCGACCGCTATTACCAGTGGCTCTATGCCGCGAACCTCGTGGTCGCGATGATCTTTCTGCTGGTGGTGGCGACGCTCGTCATCATCATCATCGTGCGGCTGCGAAAGGGGAAGTTCGGCACGCGGCTGCTGGCGAAACTCGCGTTCTTCATGGCGCTGGTCGGCGTGGTGCCGGGCGGCATCATCTACGTCGTCTCGTATCAGTTCGTGTCGCGCAGTATCGAGTCGTGGTTCGACGTGAACGTTGAAACCGCCCTGACCTCGGGCCTGAATCTCGGCCGCGGCATGCTCGACGCATCGCTGTCCGATCTGCAAACCAAGGGCCGCTTGATGTCCGAACAGCTGGCGAGCGCGGACGCGGCCGGCACCACGCTCACGCTCCTGCGCTTGCGTGATCAGTTCGGCGTGCAGGACGCGACGATCGTCGAACCCACGCGCAGCATGTCGGGCGCGACGCCGGATATGCATGTGGTCGCGCAAGCCTCCAGCAATTACGCGACGCTCGTGCCGAACGATCTGCCCACGCCGCTGATGATCGACCAGGCGCGCGGCCGCGGTTATGCGGCGATCGAAGGCGAAGTCGACGGCGATCCGCGCGCGCATGGCAGCAAGGGTGCGTTGCGGCTGCGCATCGTGCAGCGCATTCCCGATTCGAACGCGGCGCTGCTGCAGCCCACTGAACGCTTCCTGCAACTCACGCAGCCGGTGCCGCCATCGCTCGCACGCAACGCCGACGCGGTGCAGCGCGCGTATCGCGAGTATCAGGAGAAGGCGCTGGGGCGCACCGGCTTGCGCAAGATGTATATCGGCACGCTCACGCTCGCGCTGTTTCTCGCCACCTTCATCGCGATGATGCTGGCGCTCGCGCTCGGCAATCAGCTCGCGCGGCCGTTGTTCCTGCTTGCGCAGGGCACGAAGGAAATTACCGAAGGCGACTACACGCCGAAGCGCGAAATCAAGTCGCGCGACGAATTGGGCTTCCTCACGCAATCGTTCAACGCGATGACGCGGCAGTTGTCCGAGGCGCGCGCGGCGGTCGAAAACAACCGCATCGCGCTCGAACATTCGAAGGCGTATCTGGAAAGCATTCTCGCGAACCTGACCGCGGGCGTGTTCGTGTTCGACCGGCAATTCCGTCTCACCACCGCGAACCGCGGCGCCGAGCGGATTTTCCGCCAGCCGTTCCAAACGGTGATGGGTTCCGCGCTCGAGCAGATCGGCGTGTTGAGCGAATTCGGCGGCATGGTGCGCAAGGCCTTTGCCGATCGCGAAGCGGCGAGCGGCGACGGTCACGACGACCGCGGCCACTGGCAGCAGCAATTCTCGGTACAGGTGCCGGGCGAGACGGAGCCGCTCACGTTGCTCGTGCGCGGCGCGCGCCTCGTCTCCGCCACCGACCGCGACGCGGAAGACATGCAAACGTCCGGCTACGTGGTCGTGTTCGACGACATTTCCGACGTGATCTCCGCGCAGCGTTCGATCGCGTGGGGCGAAGTCGCGCGCCGCCTCGCGCACGAGATCAAGAATCCGCTCACGCCGATCCAGCTTTCCGCGGAGCGTCTGCAAATGAAGCTCGCCGACAAGCTGTCGCCGACGGACGCCGACGTGTTGAAGCGCGGCGCGACCACGATCGTCAACCAGGTCGCGGCAATGAAGCAGATGGTCGACAATTTCCGCGACTATGCGCGCACGCCCCCGGCCGTGCTCGCGCATCTGCAACTGAACGAACTGGTCAGCGAGGTGCTGACGCTGTACGGTATCGAGGAAGGCAAAAGCGCGATTCAGGTCGAACTCGCGGCGTTGCCGGCGATCCGGGGCGATGCGACGCAATTGCGTCAGGTGATTCACAACCTGCTGCAGAATGCGCAGGATGCGGTAGCCGACGTCGAACAGCCGCATGTGCTGCTCGAAACGAGGACAGTAGAATACGGAGACCCCGACGCGGAAGGCAAAGTACGTGTCGCGGTGCGTCTGACGGTGTCGGATAACGGACCCGGTTTCCCCACGCGTATCCTCACCCGTGCATTCGAGCCTTACGTCACGACCAAGGCCAAAGGTACGGGTCTGGGTCTTGCGATGGTCAAGAAGATCGTCGACGAACATGGCGCGCGCATCGACGTTCGCAACCGGATGAAAGCGGGCGATGTGGTCGAGGGCGCGCAGATTTCGATTCTCTTCCTTCAACTGGCAGACGATGCCGCGGCGCCCGAAACAGGGTCGCGGCCGGCGCACGGCGGTGCGTCGCAGGGAACGACAAAAGCAACAGTGCAGACAAGGGCAGCGTAAATGGCAACCATCCTGGTGGTAGATGATGAAATGGGCATCCGGGAATTGCTCTCGGAGATCCTGAGCGACGAGGGGCATGTCGTGGAGGCTGCGGAAAACGCGCAGGAAGCGCGCGAGTTCCGCTTGCGCCAGGCGCCGGATCTGGTGCTGCTCGACATCTGGATGCCCGACACCGACGGCGTGACGTTGCTCAAGGAGTGGGCCGCGCAGGGGCAACTGACCATGCCGGTGATCATGATGTCCGGTCACGCAACCATCGATACCGCGGTGGAAGCGACCAAGATCGGCGCGCTCAATTTTCTCGAGAAGCCGATCGCGTTGCAAAAGCTGCTGAAGGCCGTCGAGCAGGGCCTCGCGCGTGGCAATGCGGCGAGTGCGCCCGGCGGCGCGGCGGCGAAGCCGATGTTGCCGGTCAGCGCCTCGGCCGTGGCTTCGGCGGCCGCGTTGCCGATGCTGTCCGCGGACGGTATCGGCAGCGGCGCGTTGGCTGCGCAAACGGCCTCGATTTCGTTCGATATCCCGTTGCGCGACGCGCGCGACGCCTTCGAGCGCGCGTACTTCGAATATCACCTCGCACGTGAGAACGGCAGCATGACGCGCGTCGCCGAAAAAACCGGTCTGGAGCGCACGCACCTGTACCGCAAGCTCAAGCAGCTCGGCGTCGATCTCGGCAAGAACAAAGGGGAATAAGTAGCCCTTGCGGCCGGCGCGAGGGCCGCTCGGGGCAGATTTTTCGAGAAGGGACTTGCCCGCCTGCTGACCCTTTGATATCATTTCGTTCTTCGTTGGCCCGGTAGCTCAGTTGGTAGAGCAGCGGATTGAAAATCCGCGTGTCGATGGTTCGATTCCGTCCCAGGCCACCAGGATTCAGCCCCAGGAAATCGCAAGATTCCTGGGGCTTTTCCTTTTCTGACGGGCTTTCGTTGCTTCGGCCTGTACGCGCGGTGTGCCGAGACGGGCGCGGCGGTATTCGGCGTCGCATGATAAAATCGCGTCAGTTCAAGGACTTGCATGCGAGTGGGTCGCCTGAGTGCCGCTGCGCCAGCCAAGTCCTTTGGCGTTTCTGGGCGGACCTTTTGCGCTGCAACCCGGCATGGGAGCGGCCAGGGCGACAATCGGCAACTGGCACCAAAGCTTTCGCCCGACGATCGGTATAACGCCCAGCGACTCTGCGCGCGGAAGGCGCGGCCTATACTGATTTGGGCCGGCAGCAATGCCGGCACGCGTCGCGTTGCTCGCATGGCGCACCTCGCGCAGCGCGACGCGGCGCTCATCATTCACGGAGTTTCACGGTGATCCGCAAAGACGCTAAACGTAGCGCTCTCGTGCTGTTTTCCGGCGGCCAGGATTCCGCCACGTGCCTCGCTTGGGCGCTCGAACGCTACGAAACGGTCGAGACGCTCGGCTTCGATTACGGTCAGCGGCATCGCGTCGAACTTGAATGCCGCGAAGGATTCCGTCAGGCCGTCGCGCGCGCATTTCCGGCGTGGGCGAAGCGCCTCGGCGACGATCATATGATCGACTTGTCGGTCTTGGGCTCGATCAGCGATACCGCCATGACGCGCGAAATCGCGATCGAAGCCACGGCCAACGGTTTGCCGAATACGTTCGTGCCGGGCCGTAACCTGATGTTCATGACGATTGCCGCGGCCATCGCGTATCGGCGCGGTTTGCAAGTGCTGGTCGGCGGAATGTGCGAGACGGATTTTTCCGGCTATCCCGATTGCCGCGACGACACGATGAAGGCATTGCAGGTTGCGTTGAACCTCGGCATGGACTCGCGTTTCCTGCTCGAAACGCCGCTCATGTGGCTCGACAAGGCGGACACGTGGCGTCTCGCGCACGAGCTGGGCGGCGACGAGCTGGTCGAGTTGGTGCGCGTTGAAACGCATACATGCTACGTCGGCGAGCGCGCGGAATTGCATGCGTGGGGTTTCGGTTGCGGCGAATGCCCGGCGTGCCGCTTGCGCAAGCGCGGCTACGAAGCGTATCTGGCCGGCGAAAAGGTCACCGAGCCGGTGTGAGGCCGGGTCTGGTTTCAACGCCCACGCCGGCATACGCCGCGCGGCGAACTTGAATACGGGGCGCTGGGCAGCACCTACGCCTGGCCACGGCAGCATGCGAACAGGCAGCATCTTCAGGAACACGAGGCAAAAAGCAGCATGACTTACGCGGTCAAGGAAATCTTCTACACGTTGCAGGGCGAGGGCACGAACGCCGGGCGTCCGGCAGTGTTCTGCCGGTTCGCCGGCTGCAATCTGTGGTCGGGCCGCGAGGAAGATCGTGCGGATGCCGTGTGCCGCTTCTGCGATACCGATTTTGTCGGCACCGATGGCGAGAACGGCGGCAAATACCGTAGCGCCGAGGAACTCGTGCAAATGATCGCGTCCCTGTGGCCGCAAGGCGAGGGCGAGCGCTTCGTGGTGTGCACCGGCGGCGAGCCGATGCTGCAGATCGACCCGCCCTTCGTCGACGCGCTGCATGCGGCCGGCTTTGAAATCGCCATCGAAACCAACGGCTCGCTGCCGGTGCTCGAGACCATCGACTGGATTTGCGTGAGCCCGAAAGCCGGCGCGCCGCTCGTCGTCACCAAGGGCAACGAACTGAAGGTCGTGATTCCGCAGGACAACCAGCGCCTGTCCGACTATGCGAAGCTCGACTTCGAGTATTTCCTCGTCCAGCCCATGGACGGCCCGTCGCGCGACATCAACACCAAACTCGCGATCGACTGGTGCAAACGCCATCCGCAATGGCGCCTGTCGATGCAGACCCACAAGTATCTGAACATTCCCTGACTTGCCGTGCTGACGATTACACGAAAACTCGAATTCGATGCGGGTCACCGCATCCCCGATCACCGCAGCCAGTGCCGTAATCTGCACGGCCACCGCTATGTGCTCGAAATCACGCTGCAAGGCGATCTGGTCGACACCGAAGGCGCGCCCGACCGCGGCATGGTGATGGACTTCGCCGATGTGAAGTCGCTCGCCGTCGAGCATCTGGTCGACAAGTGGGACCATGCGTTCCTCGTCTACGAAGGCGATACGCAGGTGCGCGGCTTTCTGGAAACGATGGCCGGCCACAAGACGGTCGTGCTCGACCGCATCCCTACTGTCGAGAATCTTGCCGCCGTCGCGTTCGACATTCTCGCGAACGTCTACGACGCGCATTACGGCGTGAATCTGCGTCTGCACAAGCTGCGTCTGTACGAGACGCCGAATTGCTGGGCCGACGTGGTCCGCGATTAAGCGCCAAGGCCGATCGCGCACGCCGAACCCCCGCGTTATTGTCACGGTATGATCGCTCCGATAACCATACGGAGCGAGACATGCCGGTCACCGCATTGCGTCGCAGCAGGCAGCCGGGCCGCGAGAGTCCTGGCGTTCGCCTGCACTGCATCACCCGCATCCTGAGTCGCTTTCCGCACGACGTATCCCGTCGCCGTGACGGAGCGCGCCGATGAGCACTTTCACCAATCCCCTCAAGCAACGGTTGAAGGAAGCCGATCCGCTGTTCGGCCTGTGGCTGTCGCTCGGCAGCGACGCCGCGGCGGAGGCGCTCGCGCACGCGGGTTTCGACTGGTTGCTGATCGACATGGAACACGCGCCGAACGATAGCGGCGACGTTACTTCGCAATTGCGCGCGATCGCGGCGGCGCATCTGCCGAGCGAGCCGGTGGTGCGCGTGCCGGCCACCGAGGCGTGGCTCGTCAAGCGCGTTCTGGATGCCGGCGCGCGCACGCTGATGTTCCCGAATATCGCGTCGGCGGACGAAGCGGCGCATGCCGTGCGTCTCACGCAATATCCGAGCGCCGAGGCGCTCGACGGTCAGCGCGGCGTCGCCGGCATGGTGCGGGCGGGAGCCTACGGCATGCGGCGCGACTACGTGCAGACGGCGAATGCGCAGATCTCGACCATCGTGCAGATCGAGTCGGCGCGCAGCCTCGAAGAAGTGGAAAAGATCGCGGCGACCCCAGGCGTCGATTGCCTGTTCGCGGGACCGGCCGACCTGGCCGCGAGCCTCGGTCATCTCGGCGATTCGAAGCACGCCGACGTGCAGGCGGCGATGGCGCGCATCGTCAGCGCCGCCGACAAGGCCGGCATCGCGGCGGGCATTTTCGCCATGGACGCCGTGAGCGCGAGGCAGTATCGCGATGCCGGTTTTCGTTTTATCGCGCTGGCCGCCGACGTCTTGTGGATGTTGCGCGCGACTCGCCAGGCGTTGCAGGAGGTGAGGTCATGAAGGTGAAGGTGCAGGGCGTCGTCGCGCGCCTGGCGATTGCGGCGGTGTTGATGGCGAACGTGGCGGCGCATGCGCAGGACCGGGTCGCGAAGCCTTCCGATGCCGAGACGCAAACCGCGGTCGCGGACTACAACGCCGGCAATCTGACCGCGGCGCTTGCCGAATTCCGCAAGGCCGCCGAGCGCGGCAGCCGGCTCGCCGAGTTCAATTACGCGATGATGCTGCTCAACGGCGAAGGCACCCCGGCCAACGTCGATGAAGGCAAGAAATGGCTGCGCAAGGCCGCCGACGCCAACATGTCTCACGCGCAATACGTGTACGGCAAGATGTACGACGATGGCGAGTTCGTCGGGCGCGATCCGGTCGAGGCGCATCGCTGGTTCCTGAAGGCCGCGCAGCAAGGGCACGTGCAGGCGGAGCTTGCGCTTGCCAACCAGTTCCTCGACGGCCGCGGCACCGAGCGCGACAACAAGCAGGCATTCGTCTGGTACAAGAAAGCGGCAGAGGGCGGCGACATGACCGCGCAATACGTGACGGGCTCGTTCTACGAGCGCGGCGGCGACGGCGTGGACAAGAACCTGAACGTGGCGCGTGCCTATTACGCGGCCGCCGCGGCACAGGGCGATCCGGCGGCGCGGCTCAAGTACCAGGAGCTCAGCACGCAGTTGCGGGATCGGAAGGAAGTGAAACCGCAGTGAACGCTGCAGTGAACGAGGCCGTAAACGAAACAGGGCGCTCCTTGCGGTGCGCCCCTTCCGGTTCGTCGAATTCGTTGCGGCGCTTTGTTTGCGACAGCCCGCATCGGTTTGCGGTTGCCAGCGCGCTGGAGCGCTAGCTCTGCATCAACCGTTTCTGTCGCGCGACGTTCATGATCAGGCCGGCCGCGACCCCCAGCGTAGTGAGCGCGGTGCCGCCGTAACTCATGAACGGCAACGGCACGCCTACCACCGGCAAGATGCCGCTCACCATGCCGATGTTGACGAACGCGTAGGTGAAAAACGCCATCGTCAGCGATCCGGCCAGCAGACGTCCGAACAGCGTGGCTCCATTGGCCGCGATATAGAGTCCGCGCGCGATCAATAGCATGTACAGGACGAGTAATACGATCCCTCCCGCCAGCCCGAATTCTTCGGCGAACACGGCGAAGATGAAGTCGGTGTGCTTCTCGGGGATGAATTCCAGATGCGCCTGCGTGCCCTTCAGCCAGCCCTTGCCGAGCGGGCCGCCCGAGCCGATTGCAATCACCGCCTGGATCGTATGGAAGCCCTTGCCGAGCGGATCGGAGGTCGGATCGAGCAGCGTGCAGATGCGGTGCTTCTGATAGTCGTGCATGAGCGGCCACTGCACTTGCGGCTGGCAGATCTTGTCCTGAAACGCCGCGATGGAGCCGACCGCGATCACCCCGGCAAGCAGCACCGGCACGATCAGCTTGAAACTCAGACCCGCGAAGTAGATCACGAAGAACCCGGCCGCGAACACCAGCACGGCGGTGCCGAGGTCGGGCTGCTTGGCGATCAGTCCGACCGGCACCGCGAGAATCAGCAGACCGACCAGATAGTCATACCAGCGCATCACGCCTTCGCGGCGCTGGTAGTACCACGCGAGCATCAACGGTGTGGCGATCTTCAGCATCTCCGAAGGCTGAATCACCACGCCGACGTTGATCCAGCGCTTCGCACCCTTGCGCGTGAGGCCGAACAACGCCACCGCGACCAGTAACGCGATCCCGAACGTATAAAGCGGGACGGCGAAGCGCATCAGCATGGTGGGCGGCACATTGGCAAGCGCCCACATCAGTAGGAACGTCAGCATGATGTTGCGCAGTTGATCTTCCACGCGGCCGGGAACGTCCAGACTCGCGCTGTACAACGTGACGAGGCCGACGCACAACAGCAGGAACACGATCAGTGCGAGCGGACGGTCGAAGCCCGCGAACATCCGCTTGATGCGGTCGAGCCAGGCGCGCTTGTCGAATTGCATGCCTTTCTCCTTACTCGTCGATGCCGCCGGAAACCGGCTGGCGTGGCGACGTGGGCTGAGTGCCGTTATCCCGCGACGGTTCTGCGACGGGATTTCCTTCGGGGCGTGCGGCGGCGCTCGGCGCCGGCTCGCTACCCGGACCGGGTGGATGCGGAGCGCGGGGTTTGCGCGGCGTCTTTACGGCGGAGGACGCGGGCGTGGCTGCCGACGCCCCCGCACCCGTCGCAGCGGGCGCCGACGAGCCCACCGCCGCCGATGCCGCCGCCGATGCGGATGCCGCCGCCGCGGCAGAAGCCGCCGCTGCCGCAGAAGCCGCGCCCGGCATCGGCAACGCCGTGAAGCCCGCGGCGATCCTGACCGGCTGCGTCGCCGCATCCTGAGGTGCCGGTGCGCCGCCCACTTCGGGCGCGGAGGCATCCTGGGTCGCGGAAGCCGCAGTCGCGATAGCCGCTGCTTGCGCGCCGGGCTTGTTCTTGCCGACGAGGTAATAATCGAGCACACGTCGCGCGATCGGACCGGCGGATTCCGCGCCCCAGCCGCCGTTTTCCACGATCAGCGCGAGCGCGATCTTCGGCTGCTCGGCGGGCGCGAACGCAATGAAGAGCGCGTGATCGCGCAGGTGCTCGGCGGTCGTCGCATGGCCGCGGTAGTTCGCGCCCTGCAGCGAGTAAACCTGGGCCGTGCCGGTCTTGCCGGCCGCCAGATACGGCGCGCCGATGAACAGTTTCGACGCCGTGCCGTTGGTCACGACGCCTTCCATCGCGCGCTTGATGATGTCGATATCGGATTGCTTCACGGCGAGCTTGTCGGTCGGATCGCGCACGACCGCGCGCGTGTCCTTCGTGATCGGATTTTCGACGTCGCGCACGAGGTGCGGCTTCATCACGACGCCGTTGTTCGCAAGCGTGGCGGTGGCATGAGCGAGTTGCAGGATCGTGAACGAGTTGTAGCCTTGGCCGATGCCGAGGCTGATCGTTTCACCTTCGTACCAGCGTTGCTGCTCGGGCTTGCGATACGCCTTGCGTTTCCAGTCGGTCGAAGGAAGAATGCCGCGCGCCTCGCCCGAAATGTCGATGCCGGTGATCTGGCCGAAACCCCACGGCTTCATGAAGCCGGCGATCGCATTGACGCCGAGATCGTGCGCGAGCATGTAGAAATACGTGTCGTTCGACACCACGATCGCGCGGTTCATGTCGACCCAGCCCTGGCCCGAGCGCACGTCGTTGCGGAACGTGTGGCCGCCGAACGTGTACGAGCCCGGATCCTGGAAGCCCCAGCCCGGCGTGCGCTTGTGCAGCGTCAGCGCGGCGAGCGCCATGAACGGCTTGTAGGTCGAGCCCGGCGGATAGGTGCCGTGCAGCGGGCGGTTCAGAAGCGGGTGATCCGGCGAGTTGTTGAGCTCGTCCCAGGTTTGCTGATCGATGCCGTCGACGAACGAATTGGGATCGAAGCTCGGCGCCGACACGAAGGCGAGCACGTCGCCCGTGGCCGGCTCGATCGCGACCAGCGCGCCGCGGCGGCCCGCGAATGCCTGCTCGGCGACCTGCTGCAAGCCGATATCGAGCGACAGCACGAGGTTGTTGCCGGGCGTCGCCTGGGTGCGCGACAACGTCCGCACCGGGCGGCCGCCGGCGGTGACTTCGACTTCCTCGAAACCGGTCTGGCCGTGCAGCTCGGTCTCGTAGCTCTGCTCGACGCCGATCTTGCCGATGTAGTCGGTGCCCTTGTAGTTGTTCGCGTCCAGACGCGGATCGTAGTGGTCCGGGTCCTTGTCGTTCTGGTCGCTGGCGTCGTCGATGCGTTCCTGGTCGCGCTGCGAGATCCGGCCGATATAGCCGATCACGTGCGCCGCGGTCGGCCCGAGCGGATATTGGCGGAACAGGCGCGCGCGCACTTCCACGCCGGGGAAACGGAAGCGCTGCGCGGTGAAGCGCGCGACTTCGTCGTCGGTGAGGCGGGTGCGGATCGGCAGGCTCTCGAAGTTCTTCGAGTCTTCCTGCAGCTTCTTGAAGCGGCGCCGGTCGCGTGCGTCGATCGAGACGACCGTGGCCAGGCTGTCGATCACGTTTTCGAGCGAATCGTTCAGCTTCGACGGCGTGATTTCAAGCGTGTAGGCCGAGTAGTTCTTGGCCAGCACCACGCCGTTGCGGTCGGTGATGATGCCGCGGTTCGGCACGATCGGCGCGACCGAGATGCGGTTTTCGTCCGCTTGCAGCGAGTACTTGCTGTAGTGCCAGACCTGGAGGAACAGGAAACGGAAGCCGATCAGCCCGAAGCAGACGAACACGAACACGCCCGCCGCCGCCACGCGCACGCGGAACTTCGAGAGCTGTTGCTGAGTGTCCTTGAATTCGGTCATGCGATTCTGCAAAAAGGCCGGGTCGCGGCCATCATGAGTGTGCGCCTGATCCGGTCGGAACCGGGAGGCATGAACGGCGACGTGCGTCGAGCGGGCCGCGGGCGTGGGTTCGACTGGAACGGCCTGCGCGCTCGCTGCGTGATCGATCAAATCGGCCGGGTGTCGTCCGGGTCGGCCGGGCGGCGTTGGGGCATCAACAGCAGGATGCTTGCAATCGGCCACAGCGCGGCTTCCACGAAGCCGTCGATCAGATAACCCCAGCCCGGAAACGCCGCGCCCGTCAGCAGACGGATCACGAACGGCACCAGTTGCGCGACCACGAGAAGCGGCATGACCGCGAACGTCTGCACGCCGAGCGGCATCCACAGCACCCGGCGGTGGATCGTGATCGCGCCGTACGACAGCAGCGTGTACGCCAGCGCGTGCTCGCCGAGCAGGCTGGCGTTGTGCACGTCCATCAACAAGCCGAGGAAGAACGCGATGCCCATGCCGACTTTGCGCGGCTGGTGCACGTTCCAGAACAGCAGCACGAGGGCGACGAAGTCCGGCACGCCGACGAGGCGCCCCCACGGCATCAGGTTCAGCAGGAACGCCGCAGCGAGACTGAACGCGATGAAGTACGGATTGACCGGCTGCAGAATGTATTGCGGACGGTTCATGGTTGCGCCCCCGGCGCGGCTTGCGGCTTCACGTTCTTGTCAGCGGTCGGCTTCTTTTCGGCGGCGGATTTTTTCTCCGTGGCGGCGGGCGCGGCCGGTGTTTTCTCAGCAGGCCTGGCGGCGGCCGCGGGTTTTTCAGCCGGTTTCCCGGCTGGCTTGGCTGCGGACTTATCCGCCGCAGCCTTGCTGTCCGCACCCTTGCCGGCTTTCTTGGCCTTCGCGGCTTCTTTCGCCGCGGTGGCCGGATCGGGCTCTTCCGGCGGACGCGGCGGTATGTCGTTCACGTAATGCAGCACCAGCAGTTGACGCGCGCCGCGCACCGGTGCGACCGGCAGGCAGATCACGCGCGCAAAGGCGGTATCGGCCTGTTTGTCGACCCGCACCACCTTGGCGACCGGCAGCCCCGGCGGATAAATGCCGTCGAGTCCGCTGGTGACGAGTTCGTCGCCGGTTTGCACGTCGGCGCTGATCGGCACGAAACGCAGATCGAGCGTATCGCCCTTCGGCGTACCGTAAATCACGCTGCGCAAACCGGTGCGCACGATCTGCACGGGCACCGCCTGATCCTTGTCGGTGAGGAGCGTCACCTCCGCCTGCAAGGGGAACACACGCGTGACCTGGCCGACCACGCCGTCTTCATTGACGACCGGCGAGCCGTTCTGGATGCCTTGCTGCGCGCCACGGCCGATCACCACCTTCTGCGTGAACGGATCGCGTGTGTCGTACTGGATTTCAGCGGGCAGCGATTGCGTGGTGGCGCGCTGCGACAGTTGCAGCAGCGCGCGCAGATGGGCGTTCTCGGCGGCCAGTTCGGCGGCTGTATTGGCTTGCTGCGAGAGTTGCAGGTCTTTCGTGCGCAGCTTGTCGTTTTCGCTGCGCAGCGTGGCGCTGGTCACCGCGAGGTCGGCGGCGCCCATGAAGACGTCGCGCGGCACGAGGGCCGCGCGCTGCAACGGGTAGAGACCGGCACCGAGCACGCCGCGAACGATCTCGAGCGTTTTGAACCGTGCATCGGAGATCAGCAGGGCCAGCGCCAGCACGACGAAAAACACCAGCCGCGCGAGTGCGGATGGGCCTTGCTTGAACAGGGGCGGCGGACTGTATTCCATGGTCGGCGCCGGGGGCGTGAGCGGTTGGGTGAGACGGCGGCGCGCCGGGGACGCGCGTTCAGCACGCGGAGGCTGGAAGGTCCAGCCAACGGCAAACCGGCCCGCAAGGGGCCGTTTGCCTGATCCGCGCTACTGACATGGAGACGGGCTCGCTTACTCGTACGAGAAGATGCTGCCCAGCTTGTCCATGCGTTCGAGCGCCATGCCCGAGCCGCGCACGACGCACGTGAGCGGGTCTTCGGCGACGAGCACCGGCAGGCCGGTTTCTTCCGCGAGCAGGCGGTCCAGATCGCGCAGCAGTGCGCCACCGCCCGTGAGCATCATGCCGCGCTCGGCGATGTCGGCGCCGAGTTCCGGCGGCGTTTGTTCGAGCGCGATCTTCACCGACGACACGATCTGGTTCAGCGGATCGGTGAGGGCTTCGAGAATTTCGTTGCTGGAAATCGTGAAGCTGCGCGGAATGCCTTCCGACAGGTTGCGGCCCTTCACTTCCATTTCCTTGACTTCCGAACCCGGGAACGCGGAGCCGATTTCTTTCTTGATGGCCTCGGCGGTTTGTTCGCCGATCAGCATGCCGTAGTTGCGGCGGATGTAGTTGACGATGGCTTCGTCGAACTTGTCGCCGCCCACGCGCACCGAACCTTTATATACGATGCCGCCGAGCGAGATCACGCCGACTTCCGTCGTGCCGCCGCCGATGTCGACGACCATCGAGCCGGTAGCTTCCGACACCGGCAAGCCAGCGCCGATCGCGGCGGCCATGGGTTCTTCGATGAGATAGACCTGCGAAGCGCCGGCACCGTGCGCGGCTTCCTTGATGGCACGACGCTCGACCTGAGTCGAACCGCACGGCACGCAAATGATGATGCGCGGCGACGGCGAGAACATGCGCGATTCATGGGCAGTTTTGATGAACTGCTTGATCATCTGTTCGGTAACGGTGAAGTCGGCGATCACGCCGTCTTTCATTGGGCGGATTGCCTCGATGTTGCCCGGCACCTTGCCGAGCATCTGCTTGGCTTCCTTACCGACTGCCTGAATGGTTTTCTTGCCGTTGGGACCGCCTTCCTGGCGGATCGAGACCACCGACGGTTCGTCGAGAACGATACCTTTGCCACGCATGTAGATGAGCGTATTGGCAGTGCCAAGGTCAATGGCCAGATCGTTGGAGAAATAGCTGCGCAAAAAACCGAACATTCAAAATCCTGTCTCGCTTGGCGCCGGGCCTCGCAACATATGCGCAGGGCGGCAGCGGAAAAAATAACAGCCTCAACCGGGCGAAATGGGCGCCGCTGATCTTGAAGCTGCGGGGGAGTCTACCGGAGGCCGGTGCAAAGCCACGTTAGAAAAATCCGAACCATCTTTGAGAACTGATCGGAAAGGCCGTGTTAAGTCGGTCCGGGTTTGGGTCGAACGCGTAATGATACCTTATAATTTTGGATGTTTTGAAGGAAACGGCTGGCACTTTTTGCCACCGCTGGCCCCTTTTTCGAGGTCTTCCTCCAGCGTCGTAACCCGCTGTCGCGGCATTATTTTTTCGTTGCCGCGGCGGTCCACCACATTTTCCGGTGACTGCATGGCTCTGACCCTGACCGATGTAAAACGCATCGCGCATCTCGCGCGGCTCGACCTCGCCGAAGCCGACGCTGAGCACACGCTCGTCCAGCTCAATGACTTCTTTGGCCTCGTCGAGCAGATGCAGGCGGTCGATACCACTGGCATCGCCCCGCTTGCTCATCCGATCGAGCAGATCGAAGACGTCGCGCTGCGCCTGCGCGACGACGCGGTAACCGAAACAGTCGAACGCGAAGCTTTCCAACGCCCGGCGCCGGCCGTGCAAGACGGCCTGTACCTCGTGCCGAAGGTGATCGAGTAAGAATCGCGCATCAAGCCCGGCACGGCGTGCGAACGGAATACCGCTCGAATCCGCGCCATCCGGCTTCCTCGGCTCGGCTTGCCGGCGGGCAGCCGAACGCCCAAACGGCAGCGTCGCCCGCGCTGCCGCGCTCTTCAGGATAAAACGCAATGCATGAAAAAAGCTTGACCGAACTGCGCGCCGCACTGGCGGCCAAGGAATGCTCCGCAGTCGAACTGGCCCAGTTGTATCTGAAGCGGATCGACGCCGCCAATAGCCTCAACGCATTCATCCAGGTCGATGCCGATCTGACGCTCGCGCAGGCAAAAGCCGCGGACGCGCTGCTGCACACCGGCCACGCGGGTCCGCTGGCCGGCCTGCCGATCGCGCATAAGGATGTGTTCGTCACCAAGGGCTGGCGCTCCACCGCCGGCTCGAAGATGCTGTCGAACTATCAGAGTCCGTTCGACGCAACCGTGGTCGCGCGTCTGCAGAACGCCGGCATGGTGTGCGTGGGCAAGACCAATATGGACGAGTTCGCGATGGGCTCGTCCAACGAGAATTCGTACTTCGGCCCCGTGCAGAATCCGTGGGATCGTCAGGCTGTGCCCGGCGGTTCGTCGGGCGGCTCGGCGGCTGCGGTCGCCGCGCGTCTCGCGCCGGCCGCCACCGGCACGGATACGGGCGGCTCGATCCGTCAGCCGGCATCGTTCTCGGGCATCACCGGCATCAAGCCGACCTACGGCCGCGTGTCGCGTTACGGGATGATCGCGTTCGCCTCGTCGTTGGATCAGGGCGGCCCGATGGCGCGGAACGCCGCGGACTGCGCGACGCTCCTCAACGCAATGGCCGGTTTCGACGAACGCGACTCCACGAGCCTCGTTCGCGACGACGAAGACTACACGCGCTACATCGGCAAGCCGTGGCAGGAAGACGGCGCCAGCAAGCCGCTCGCCGGCTTGCGCATCGGCCTGCCGAAAGAGTATTTCGGCGCGGGTCTCGCCGACGACGTGCGTGCCGCCATCGACGCCGCGTTGAAGCAATACGAAGCACTCGGCGCAACGCTGGTCGAAGTCTCGTTGCCGAAAACCGAACTGTCGATCCCCGTCTACTACGTGATCGCGCCGGCGGAAGCTTCGTCGAACCTGTCGCGTTTCGACGGCGTGCGCTTCGGCCATCGCGCCGCGGAGTATCGCGATCTGCTCGACATGTACAAGAAGTCGCGCGCCGAAGGTTTCGGACCTGAGGTGAAGCGCCGTATTCTCGTCGGCGCCTACGTGCTGTCGCACGGCTATTACGACGCGTACTACCTGCAGGCGCAAAAAATCCGCCGCATCATCGCCCAGGATTTCCAGGAGGCGTTCAGGCAGTGCGACGTGATCATGGGACCGGTCGCGCCGTCGGTGGCGTGGGACCTCGGCGCGAAAGGCGACGACCCCGTGCAGATGTATCTGGCCGACATCTACACGCTGTCGGTGAGCCTCGCCGGTTTGCCGGGCATGAGCGTGCCGTGCGGCTTCGGCGCGGGCGCGAATGCGCAGCGTCCGGTGGGCCTGCAGATCATCGGCAACTATTTCAATGAAGCCCGGATGTTGCAGGTGGCCGACGCGTTCCAGCGCGCGACCGACTGGCACCGCAAAGCACCGGCAGGAGTGTGAGCACCATGACCAAGCAATGGGAAGTCGTGATCGGTCTGGAGACCCACGCGCAACTGTCGACCCAATCGAAGATTTTCTCGGGCGCTTCGACGCAGTTCGGCGCCGCGCCCAACACGCAGGCGTGCCCTGTCGATCTCGCATTGCCGGGCACCTTGCCGGTGATGAACCGCGGCGCCGTCGAGCGCGCGATCCAGTTCGGTCTCGCGATCGGTTCGACGATCGCCCCGCGCAGCATCTTCGCGCGCAAGAATTACTTTTATCCCGATCTGCCGAAGGGCTATCAGATCAGCCAGTATGAAATCCCCGTCGTGCAGGGCGGGCAGGTGAAGATCCAGGTGCCGGCCAACGAAAAGGCGGGCAAGGAAGCGTACGAGAAAATCGTCAATCTCACGCGCGCTCACCTTGAAGAAGACGCCGGCAAGTCGCTGCACGAAGACTTCGCGGGCATGACCGGCATCGACCTGAATCGCGCGGGCACGCCGCTGCTGGAAATCGTCACCGAGCCGGAAATGCGCAGCGCGGCGGAAGCGGTCGCCTACGCGAAAACGCTGCACACGCTCGTCACGTGGCTCGGAATTTGCGACGGCAACATGCAGGAAGGCTCGTTCCGTTGCGACGCGAACGTGTCGGTGCGCCCGGTCGGTCAGGCGGAATTCGGCACGCGCGCCGAAATCAAGAACCTGAACTCGTTCCGCTTTCTGGAAGAAGCGATCCAGTACGAAGTGCGCCGTCAGATCGAATTGATCGAGGAAGGCGGCACGGTGGTGCAGGAAACGCGGCTGTACGATCCGGACAAGCGCGAAACGCGTTCCATGCGCAGCAAGGAAGACGCGCACGATTACCGCTATTTCCCCGATCCCGATCTGATGCCGCTCGTGATCGATCCGGCGTGGGTCGAGCGTGTGAAGCGCGAGATGCCGGAATTGCCGGCAGCGATTCAACAGCGCTTCGTGACGCAATACGGCCTCACGCCGTACGACGCGAACATGCTCACGTCGAGTAAGGCGATGGCCGCGTACTACGAAGCGGTGGTCGCCAAGGTCGGCCCGGCGAACGCCAAGGTCGCGGCCAACTGGCTCATGGGCGAGGTGTCGTCGCAACTGAATCGCGAAGGCCTGGATATCGCCGAAAGCCCGGTTTCGTCCGCGCAGCTTGCGCTGTTGTTGCAACGTATCGCCGACGGCACGATCTCGAACAAGATCGCCAAGGAAATTTTCCTCGCGATCTGGGAGGAAAAGGCCACGGACGAAGCCGCCGCGGATCGCATCATCGAGGCCAAGGGTTTGAAGCAGATTTCGGACACCGGCGCGCTGGAAGCGATCATCGACGAAGTGCTCGCCGCGAACCAGAAGTCGGTCGAGGAATTCCGCGCCGGCAAGGACAAGGCGTTCAACGCGCTGATCGGCCAGGCGATGAAGGCGACCAAGGGCAAGGCCAATCCGGCGCAGGTGAATGAGCTGCTGAAGAAGAAGCTGTCCTGAGCCGGCGCGCAGTTCAGACGCAGTTGGGGAAACCCGGTTGAAGCGCGAGCTTCAGACATCGCGGGCCGTTGCCGGAAACGAAAGTGGGGCAACGGCCCGTTTCATTTACGGGCCCGTTTGAACGCAGATCACGGAGAGTGTGAATGGCGAAGCAACCCGAACTCGACGACTTCCGCGTGCCGTATTTCGAGGCCGGCAAGAAGAACGGCAAGTTCTCGCTCGGCAACGTCGACCCCGCCGCAAGGCCGTTTTCGAGCGGTTCGAAAGACGCCGACCGGGCGCGCTTGTCCGAGATCGGCGCGAAGCTCGACATACAGCAGGAGTGTCTCCACGCGCAGCAGAAGCGTCGCGTGCTGCTGGTGCTGCAAGGCATGGACACGAGCGGCAAGGACGGCACCATCCGCGCGGTGTTTCATGAAGTCGATCCGCTCGGCTTGCGCATCGTGCCGTTCAAGGCGCCCACCGCCACCGAACTCGCGCATGATTTTCTGTGGCGCGTGCATTCGCAGGCGCCCGCCGCCGGCGAGCTGACCGTCTTCAATCGCAGTCACTACGAAGACCTGCTCGTGCCCACCGTGCTCGGCACGTTGGATGCCCAAGGCTTCGAGCAACGCTGCCGCCACATTCGCCAGTTCGAGGAGATGCTGGCCGATAGCGGCACGACCATCCTCAAGTGCATGCTGCACATTTCGAAAGACGAGCAGCGCGTGCGCTTGCAAGCGCGCATCGACGATCCGAGCAAACACTGGAAGTTCGACGTGTCCGATCTCGATGCCCGCAAGCACTGGGACAAATATCAGGCGGTGTATCGCGACGCGTTGGCGGCGACGTCGACCGAATACGCGCCTTGGTACGTGGTGCCGGCCGATTCGAAAACGCACCGCAACGTCATGATCGCCGAGTTGCTGCTGCGCACCTTCGAATCGTTGAAACTCGAATATCCGCCGCCCAAGGAATCGCTAAGGGGTGTTAGGGTCGCGTGACCCCGTGCCCTCCGCTACCAGAAACGAATCGACATCAAAAAGGAACGACATGTTGCGTGTGATTACCGCCAACCTGAACGGCATCCGCTCAGCGGCCAAGAAGGGCTTTTTCGAGTGGTTCGGCGAGCAGCAGGCCGACGTGCTGTGCGTGCAGGAAATCAAATGCTCGCAGGACGATATGACGCCGGAATTCATGGCGCCGCACGATTTCACCGGCTACTTCCAGCATGCGGTGAAAAAAGGCTATAGCGGCGCGGGCGTGTACACCCGCCATGAGCCGGACGAAGTGGTGATCGGTTTCGGCAGCGAGGAGTTCGACCCGGAAGGGCGCTATGTCGAATTGCGTTTCGGCAAGCTGTCGGTGATCTCGGTGTATGTGCCGTCGGGGTCGAGCGGTGACGAGCGTCAGCAGGCCAAGTACCGTTTCATGGACGAATTCATGCCGCATCTCGCTGAACTCACCAGGGAGCGCGAGGTGATCGTGTGCGGCGACGTGAACATCGTCCACAAGGAAATCGACATCAAGAACTGGAAGAGCAACCAGAAGAACTCAGGCTGCCTGCCGGAAGAGCGCGCATGGCTGACCAGGCTGTTCGACGAAGTGGGTTACGTCGACGTGTTCCGCACGCTCGACCAGCGGCCGGAGCAGTACACGTGGTGGAGCAATCGCGGCCAGGCTTATGCGAAGAACGTTGGGTGGCGGATCGATTATCAGATCGCGACGCCGGGCATCGCGAGCAAGGCGAAGCGCACCGACGTGTTTCGCGACATCAAGTTCAGCGACCATGCGCCGCTGACCGTCGATTACGATCACCAGATCGACAAGTAGCCATTGCCCGCGCCGCACGCGGCGTGCGGCTCGCGAAATTCATTCGCGGGCCAGCTTGCGGCGCGGACGGCCTATGCCGCCGTAGTCGGGCAGCTCGTCGATCGTTTTGTCGATGGCCTTTGCGTAGAGCGGCAACATATCCGGCAAGCGCTTGATGATGTCCTGGCGGCGCGCCTGCGTGTACGGATGCACGTAGATGAAACCTTGCTCGCGGTTGGCGCGCGTCGCCGCCGCCAGTTTGTCCCATAGCCCGATGGCTGCGCGCGGATCGAAGCCGGCGCGCGATGCGATATCGCTGCCGATCACGTCGGCTTCCGTCTCGTCGGTGTTTTCGTACTTCATTTCGAGCAACTGCGAACCGATGCCGAGCGGCGCCACGCCGAGATCGGCGAGACCGAAGAGTTGCGGGATCGCGCCCGACGAACTGATCTGTCCCGCCTGCCGTTCGCCGAGCCGCTCGCGCGCATGCTCGCGCAGCGCGTGCGCGATCTCATGCCCGAGCAGCATGCCGAGTTCGTTGTCGTTCAGACGCACCCGGTCGAGCAGTCCGCTATACACGACGATCTTGCCGCCAGGCAGACAGTACATGCGGATATCGTTCGAGCGCACCACCGCGACGTCCCACTTCCAGCCCTTGGCCCGCTCGTTCCATTTCAGCGAGTAGGGAATCATCTTGTCGAGCATCGAACGCACGCGCGTGACGTGCGCGTCGGCATCGCCGTACAGGCGATTCGCGTGCTCCGCGCCATAGGCGATCTGATCGAACTCTTCGGCGGCTTGCGTTTCGAGCACCGGCGAGGGGATCAGATTGCGGAACACCAGGTAGCCGCCGTAGCGTAGCTGTGTGTTGGGGCCGTACGAGGGCGACGCCGGCACGCTGGCGGCGGTTGCCGACGTGGCGGCGGGCGCCTTGGCGGCTGCGGGCGGTGACGATGTGGCCGCGGGCGTGCGCGGCGTCACCGGCGCCGGGGGCGGTTGCGGCGAAGGCGGCGTGACGGCCGCGGGCGCGCTGCCGGCGCTGGTGGCGCTGTTCGCGCCGGGCGTCGATGTCGAATTCTCGGGGCTCGCCGGGTTCTGCGCCGGTTTTGCCGTTGGCGCTGCGGAGGGTGCCGTTGCGGTTGCCGATGTCGGTGCGCTAACGCCGGCCGCCGGGGCCGTGGCGTAGGCGTTCAACGGCACGACGGCCCATGCGAGGCCCGCGCAGCCGAGCGCCCATACGACATGCAGCGCGATGCGGCCAGGCTGGAACGCCTGCGCCTTGGCGCTATCCCGGCGCCCCGCGCGCGTAGCCGCAAGCGCCGTCACGACTGAGTCCTCCACGGCGCGATGCGCAGCAGAAGCAGCATGCCGGGCAGCGCCAGCACCGTGCAGACGATGAAGTAGTCGAACCAGCCAATCTGCGCGACCACGTAACCGCTTGCCGCCGACGCCAGCGTGCGCGGCACCGAAGCGAGACTCGTGAAAAGCGCGAACTGCGTGGCCGTGTAGCGCGGATCGGTGGTGCTGGCGATATACGCGGTGAAAGCCGCCATCGTCAGGCCGGTGGAAAAAGTCTCGAATCCGTAGACGAGCGCCAGCGCGACCGAGCGCGGCTCGAGCTGCACGGCCCAGTCGATGCCCACCAGCGCCAGCAGCTTCGTCGTGCCCTCGCTCAGCCACACGGCGATGTCGTAAATCACCACGAGACCCGGCGAGGCGGGCCCGAGATGCGCGAGCCACGCGAAACCGAGCGTCGACACCATTTGCAGCACGCCGAAAATCCACAGCCCGCGGCCGATGCCGATCTTCATCAGCCAGATTCCGCCGACGATCCCGCCCGCGAGACTCGCGCCGAACGCGGTAGTCTTCGCGATCACGCCGACCTGCGTGCGCGAAAAGCCGATATCGAGGAAGAACGACGTGGACAGCGTGGTCGCCATCGTGTCGCCGAGCTTGTACAGAAAGATGAAGCCGAGCACGAACAGCGCGCCGCGCCAGCCGTCGCGGTGAATGAATTCGCTGAATGGCTGCACGATCGCCTCGCGCAGATTCTTGGGCGGCGTGCCATGCACTTCGGGCTCGCGCACCACTAGCGTCATCACCATGCCCGGCAGCATGAACGCTGCCGTGACGATGAAAACGGTGGTCCACGGCAAATGGTCGGACAGAATCAGCGCGAGCGATCCAGGGACCAGCGCCGCGATCTTGTAAGCGTTCACATGAACCGCATTGCCGAGCCCCTGCTGGGTATCGCTCAGCAGTTCGCGCCGGTAGGCGTCGATCGAGATATCCTGGCTTGCGCCGAAGAACGCGACGAGCGCCGTCAACGCGGCCACCGTCCAGATCGAATCGCGCGGCGACACGAAGCCGAGCGTCGCGATCGCGCCGGCGACCAGAATCTGTGTGACCAGCATCCAGCCGCGCCGTCTGCCCGGACGCCAGCCCGGAAAACGCGGCACGTAGCGGTCCATCAGCGGCGCCCAGATGAATTTCCAGGTATACGGAAACTGAATCAGCGCAAACAGGCCGATTTCCTTCAGGTTGACGCCTTCAGAGCGTAACCACGCCTGCACCAGATAGACGAGCGTGAACAGCGGCAATCCCGACGTGAAGCCGAGAAAGACGCAAATCAGCATGCGCGTATTCAGGAATGCGCGCCAGCCGGGATGTTCTTCGTGAGCGGTAAGTGCGGGCGCCTCATGCGGCGGGTTCGACATGTGGATAACTTGCGTTAGCTTTTCTTGACGCGATAGACCGCAAGACTACCACGCCAGTTCGCCCCCCATCGCACCGCCTGACCTTCGTGGAGGACGACGCGGTCGAGAATCTCGATGCCGACTTCGGGCGCGAGCGCCTCGAAATCCTTGATGGTCAGCACCCGCACGTTCGGCGTGTTGTGCCACTGATAAGGCAGCGACTTCGACACCGGCATGCGGCCTTGCAGGACCGAAAGCCGGTGCGCCCAGTAGCCGAAATTCGGGAACGAGACGATGCATTCCTTGCCGACGCGCACCGTCTCGCGCAGGATCGCCGCCGTCTGATGAATGGTTTGCAGCGTTTGCGACAGAATCGCGAAGTCGAAACTGCGGTCTTCGAACAGACGCAGGCCGTCTTCCAGATTCTGCTGGATCACGTTCACGCCGTTTTGCGTCGACGCCAGCACGCCCGCGTCGGTGATTTCGATGCCGTAGCCCTGCACGTCCAGCTCTTCGGTGAGCAGCGACAGCAGCGAGCCGTCGCCGCAGCCCAGGTCGAGCACGGTGGCGCGCGTTTCGACCCAGCGGGCGATCGCGCGGAAGTCCGGGCGTAGCGCCAGGTAATCGAGTGCTCGCTGGTTCATGCGTTCACCTCGTTCGCAATGCGTTCGTAATAAGCGCGCATCAGGTTGTGATAGCGCGCGTCGTCGAGCAGGAAGGCGTCGTGGCCGTGCGGCGCGTCGATTTCAGCGTAGGTGACCGTGCGCTTGTGATCGAGCAGCGCCTTCACCAGTTCGCGCGAGCGGGCCGGCGCGAAACGCCAGTCGGTTGCGAAGCTTGCAATCAGGTATTTCGCCGTGGTGTGCGCGAGCGCGGCGGTCAGATCGCCGTCGAAGGCCTTGGCCGGGTCGAAATAGTCGAGCGCGCGGGTAATCAGCAGATACGTGTTCGCGTCGAAGTAGTCGGCGAATTTGTCGCCCTGATAGCGCAGATACGATTCCACCTCGAATTCCACGTCGAAGTTGAAGTTGTACGCATCGAGCGCGCCTTCCGCGCGGCGCAGCGAGCGGCCGAATTTCTCGGCCATGTCGTCGTCCGACAGATAGGTGATATGGCCGATCATGCGCGCGACGCGCAAGCCGCGCTTCGGCTTCACGTTGTGCGCGTAGTAATTGCCGCCGTGAAAGTCGGGATCCGACAGGATCGCCGAGCGCGCCACCTCGTTGAACGCGATGTTCTGCGCCGACAGCTTCGGCGTGGACGCGACCACGATGCAGTGCGCGACACGCTCGGGATACATCATGCTCCACGCGAGCGCCTGCATGCCGCCGAGGCTGCCGCCCATCACCGCGGCAAAGCGCGTGATGCCGAATTCATCGGCGACGCGCGCCTGGGCGTTGACCCAATCTTCGACCGTCACCACGGGGAACGTCGCGCCGTACGGTTTGCCCGTGGCCGGATCGATGCTCATCGGCCCGGTCGAACCGAAGCACGAGCCCAGGTTGTTCACGCCGATCACGAAGAATCTGTTGGTGTCGAGCGGCTTGCCGGGGCCGACCATGTTGTCCCACCAGCCGAGGTCCTTCGGATTGTCGGCATACACGCCGGCCACGTGATGCGAGGCGTTGAGCGCGTGACATACCAGCACCGCATTGCTGCGCGCGGCGTTGAGCGTGCCGTAGGTCTCGACCATCAGGTCGTAACCGTCCAGCGAGCTGCCGTTCTGCAAACGCAGCGGCTCGGTGAAATGCATTTTTTGGGGAGCGACGATACCGATCGATTCCATTCATTCCGCCATTTGACAAAGACAGGGCGGCTAGATGGCGTCGGCGAAGCACGGAGAGGAACGACTGTGTGCGCGGCTGACGACCTCTTTAGCCGCATTTATAGTGAACCGCGGGATCTTCCCGGCAGTTCGCGCGCCCGCAATCGAGTCAGCAAATCGGCGCGTGATGGATGTTCAGGAGCGCGGCCCCGGATGCTTCGTGGTGCCGCAGTCAGGCGCAAAGTATAGCGGAAAATCCCATGCGGCAGCGTCGCGGGCACAGTCCTGGCGCGACATCATCCGAGATGCGCGGCGTGGACTATTGGAGAATTAGCAGGAGCTGCGCGTCGGCATGTTCGGCGGGCATGCGCGCGAAACCGCTGCGCACATAGCGATGCCAGCGGCCGATGATATAGCTCAGCAAAAGGCTCGCGCGGACGGCCGGGTCGTAGCCGGCGGGCAGCGGGACGGCAACGTTTTCGCCCGTGGTTGCTCCCGCTTCCATGTGTGCCACTCGCAGACATTGTTTCAACGACGCCTCGACGCGCTCCAGCATCTGATTCACACGCTCGGTCAGCCGTTCGTGCTCGCCGACCAGCGCCTCGCACGTCAACACACGCGTCATGCCGGGATTCTTCGCGGGGAAGTTGAGCAGCATCAGCGCGATCGCGCGGGCTTGCAGCACGCCGTTGCTTTCCTTGTCGGCGATCTGGTTGATGAGCCCGAAGATGGTTTGCTCGATGAACTCGATCAGCCCTTCGAACATTTGCGCCTTGCTGGCGAAATGGCGGTAGAGCGCCGCTTCCGACACGCCGAGCCGGGCGGCGAGCGCCGCCGTGGTGATCTTTTCGCTCTTCGGCGCCTCCAGCATGGCGGCGAGCGTCTGCAGGATGTGGACGCGGCGCTCGCCCGGCTTCAGGCGCTGCGCGCGCGCGGCGACGGGCGCTGTGCGCTCGTGTTCGGCTAAGGCTTCGTCGGGCTTGTCGATCGGCTGCATGGCTGTCGTCCCTGCTGTCCCTTCAATCGAACCGAGCGGGTGCCCAGTCGAAGCGATTTTAACGAACGAATGGTCCGATCGACATAGTGCGGCCGGCCGGTGCCCGGCAGGCGCGTCGGCACGCCGTCCGCATGCGGCTTGCGCGGCAGATGGCCGGTGATCCACACGGTGCGGATGCCGAGGCGCCGATAGTGCTTTAAATGCGAGCGCGTGTCTTCAACGAGGATCACGTCCTTGAGCGACACATGCGCGTCGCGCATCGCCTTGCGCAACATCGCGTGGTCGGGTTTGGCGCGCCAGTTGCGGCGATCGCGCATGTGCTCGATGGCGATCACCTGTTCGAACAGACGCTCGATGCGCAGTTTGGCGAGCACCGCGCGCGCATAGCTTTCGGGCGCGTTGGTCAGCACGATCTTGCGGCCCGGCAGCGCCGCGACGAGGCGCGCGACACCGCGTTCGTGGCGAATCATCGAACCGAGGTCGGGAAACGTATGCACGACCTTCAGGAAGTCGTTCGGATCGAGCGGATGGTGGCGCGCGAGACCGAGCAGCGTCGCGCCGTAGCGCTGCGTGTAACCGGTGCGCAAGCGATTGGCTTCGTCCATTTCGACTTGCAGCGCGTCGATGATGTACTGCGTCATCGCCTGATTGATCGCCGGAAAGATCGCGTGCGAAGCGCGGTGCAGCGTGTTGTCGAGATCGAACAGCCAGACCGGGCGGCCGCCAGCGATGTGCGGGCGGCGGCGTCGGGAAGTGGGAGTGCGCATGATGAAAGGCGCCGTTCAGGCGCGAGCGGTCGCATTACGCGGCAAACGCGGACGGTTCGCGGCGCGGACGGCGATCGAGGAAGGGTGAGTGTGTCGGCGTGAGACGCTGGCGTGCAGCGGGATAACGGCCAACGCAGCAGTGAAACGACGCGGCACACATGGCGCGTCTTGCGAGCGCGCCGTGCGTGCCGGGTTTGAGGCAGGAATCAATGCGAGCGGATCATCGTGCCGAACGGCTGTTCGGTGAGGATTTCCAGCAGCACCGAGTGCTCGATCCGGCCGTCGATGATGTGCACCGAACGCACGCCGCTCTTGGCCGCGTCCAGCGCCGACGAGATTTTCGGCAGCATGCCGCCGGAGATCGTGCCGTCGGCGAACAGGGCGTCGATTTCGCGCGCTGAAAGATCGGTGAGCAGATTGCCTTCCTTGTCCATCACGCCCGGAATGTTGGTCATGATGACCAGCTTTTCCGCGTTCAGCACCACGGCCAGCTTGCCGGCGACCAGGTCCGCGTTGATGTTGTACGACAGGCCGTCTTCACCGAAGCCGATCGGCGAAATCACCGGAATGAACGCGTCGTCTTGCAGCGCCTTCACGACGGCCGGATTGATTGCCTCGACTTCGCCCACCTGGCCGATGTCGACGTATTGGCCGGGGTTGTCGCGATCCGGCATTTGCATCTTGCGCGCGTGGATCAGGCCGCCGTCCTTGCCGGTGAGGCCGACCGCATGACCGCCGAAATGATTGATGAGCGTGACGATGTCCTGCTGCACCTCGCCGCCGAGCACCCATTCGACGACTTCCATCGTCTCTTCGTCGGTGACGCGCATGCCCTGGATGAACGTGCCCTGTTTGCCGATCTTCTTCAGCGCCTGATCGATTTGCGGACCGCCGCCGTGCACGATGACCGGGTTGATGCCGACCAGCTTCAGCAGGATCACGTCGCGCGCGAAGCCTTGCTTCAGGCGCTCTTCGGTCATGGCGTTGCCGCCGTATTTGATGACCACGGTCTTACCGTGATACTGGCGGATGTAGGGCAGCGCCTCGGCCAGGATTTCAGCCTTCAGGGTGGGCGCAATCTGCGAAAGGTCGGGAAGCTCGGACATGGCGGCAGGCTCGGGCACGGGACGGTTAAAACAGGGCGAATTGTACAGGACTGGCGCGTTGCAACAGGGTTTTCGACAGCGACGGCAACGCCTGAGCGCGCCGGTTTTGTACACCGCGTAGAGGCGGCCCGCAACCTGTAGCCGACGATCGAGCGTACCGCTGTTGAGACGCGCCCCGCAATTGGCCGAATGGGCGACTGACGGAGCTTCGCCAGTCGTGGCATCATTTCCTGACCAAGGCTGAAGCGAGACCACCTGGCACGTCATGAAACCGTCCGCCTCCCGCTCCGAAGGCAGCGCGCGCTGCCCGCGCTGCGGTAACGCTTTTGATTGCGGCATGCATGCCCAGCCGTCCGAGTGCTGGTGCCGCGAGATGCCGGTATTGCCGGCAGACAGACTCGATGCGGCCGGCCGTTGCCTGTGTCCCGAATGTCTTGCCGCGGAAATTGCACGAGCGGCTCGGGAGCGACCGAACGCCGGTTCGTCCTGAAGCAGGCGCAAGCGGCGCGGCTTCGACGAAACGCGGCGCTCTATGCCACGCGATGCTGGGCCGCGAGTGCGCTCAGGTCACGGGCGACGTTTTCCAGCACCGGCTCCCATTGCCCGAACCGTGGCTGCCGGTACAGCGTCGCGCTCGGATACCACGGGCTGTCGCGCCGATCGAGTAACCAGACCCAATGCGGGTTGACGTCGAGCAGCACCCAGGTGCGCTGGCCGAGCGCGCCGCTCAAATGCGCGGCCGACGTGCATACAGTGATCACGAGGTCGAGCGCGCTGACGAATGCGGCGGTATCGTCGAAGGTTCTGAATTCGGCGGTGTAGTCCGTCATGGGCAGGCCGGCTGCTCGCGCCGCCGCAACGTCGGCGTTCGCGCCCGGTTGCAACGAATAGAAGGACACGTTCCGCATGCCGCTGAAATGGGCCGCATAACGTTCCCAACCGACGCGCCGGAACGGATTGCGCTGATGGCCGTGGCTGCCGGTCCACGTGAGTCCAACCTTGAGCCTCGTTTCTCCGGCGAGCCGTTCTTGCCACGACGCGCGGGCTGCCGCGTCCGCGTGCAAATACGGCGTGGCGCGCGGAATCGTGTCTTCGCGCGTGTCGAAAATCAGCGGCAGGCTGAGTAGCGGTATTTCGTAATCGAACGGCGGGAGCGAATCGACACCGCCGCCGGCCGAATAAGCGTCGACATGATGACCGAGGCTGCGCGCGAGCAGCGCGCCCATCTGCGGAAACGAATTCCAGACGAGACGGCCGCCGTCGCGATGAACACGCTCGGCCAGCATCGGCATGTAGCGGCAGAACTGCAAGAGATCGCCCATGCCCTGTTCGCCCCACACCAGCAGCGTTTTGCCGCCGAGCGGTTCGCCTTGCCAGGTGGGCGCCGGCATGACGGGGCGGTTGCCGCTCAGTTCCTGGGCGCCCTCCCAGCGCGCTTCGTGCGAGAGCCAACCGGCCGCGTAATCGCCTCGCACGAGTTGCAGCATCGCGAGATTGGAGCGCATCTTCGCGTCGTCGGGCGCCAGCGCGCAAGCCGCTTCTCCCGCTTGCGCCGCCTCGTCCCAGCGTTGTGCCTCACGCAGCGCCAGCGCATAGTTGTTGTGCGCCAGCGGGCTGCCCGGCGAGCATTGCACGGCTCTCGCGCCGGCTTCGATCGCGAGCGGCACGTTCATGCTCATGCGGTATACGTTCGCGAGATTGGTCCAGCCGTCCGCATCGTCGGGATCGTCGCGGACGGTGCTCTCGAGTAGCGCCAGTTGCTCGCTCAGGTCGCCGCCGGTAAGCATCAATGCGGCGGCGAGATTGCCGCGCAGGCGCGGAAGCTGCGGATCGATTGCGAGCGCCCGGCGATAGGGCGCGATTGCGTCGGCGTGCCGGTTTGTCATCTGCAGTGTGTAGCCGAGGCGGAAGTGCGGAATGGCGCTTTGGGGATCGAGTTGGGCAATAATGGCGGCGAGTTGGATCGCGTCGGCGTGCCGGTTGCGCTCACGGAGCGCGGCGGCGAGCGAATCGAGCGAGGCGTCGTCGAGCGGATGGATTTCTGCCGCGGCGTTGAGCCATCGAGCCTCCTCTTCGGCCGCGCCGTTTTTCCTGGCCGCGGCGGCGCGCAGCAGGAAGGTCAGGAACGCTGAGAGGGCGTGCGTCTCGCTATCAGAGGTGGGCTGCATGAGTGGATTGTGCGGTGGAAGAACCGATGATGACCGATCGGTCCGTGCGAGGCGTTCGCAAAAAATGTCATCTTACCCGCGCGAGGTGGCTGCATAAGTCGTACCGGTCCGAACAGGTGAGCTAAAGAGTCATGCATCGTATAACCAACACCGGCCGGGTCAATCTCGGTCATCTGTTCTGGCTGCGCAGCCTCGCCATCATCGGGCAACTGGTGACGATCGCGGTCGTGCAGATGTTCGTCGGCGTGCACTTGCCGTTGCCCGCGATGCTGCTTGTGATTGCCCTCGAAGTGATCTTCAACGCACTCACATGGTGGCGCGTCTCGCAGCAGCGGCCCGAGTCCAATATGGAGCTGTTCGGCCAGATCTGGGTCGATCTCGGCGCATTATCCGCGCTGCTGTTTCTCTCCGGCGGCACCACCAATCCATTCGTTTCGCTATATCTGCCGTCGCTCGCGATTGCCGCCGCCGTGTTGCCGTGGCATCTGATGGCGTGGCTCGCGGCGTTCGCCGTGGCCTGCTACGCGGTACTCGGTTTCGACTCCGTGCCGCTGAATCTCGACAACCCCGCGAATCTGTTCGACTACTATCGGGCCGGCATGTGGGTGAACTTCATGGTCAGCGTCGGGCTGATCGCGTGGTTCGTCGCGCGTATGTCGCGGGCTCTGCGGCTACGTGACGCAGCGCTAGGAGAAGCGCAGCAGCGCTTGCTTCACGATGAACGCGCGGTCGCGCTCGGCGTGCAGGCCGCCACCGTCGCGCACGAAATCGGCACGCCGCTGTCCACCATTGCGATGCTGTCCGAGGAATTGCGCGACGCGGCGCGCACCGACAAAGGACTCGCGCCGTACAGCGCCGATCTGGAATTGCTCGAACAGCAGATGACACTGTGCACGTCGGCGCTTGCCCGATTGCGTAGCCGCGCATCGACAACCACCAACCGTCAACTGATCGGCGAGTGGCTCGAGTCGTTCGGCGAGCAGTGGCGCTTGCGGCATCCGCATGTGAAATTCGAACGGCTCGGCGTGCCGCCCGCGGACGTCAGCCTTGACGATACGGTTGCCGTGAGTCAGATTCTCACGATTCTGCTCGACAACGCCGCGCGCGCGAGTCGCGATCACGTGACGTTGTCCTGCGCGCTTGCGGTTCGCGGCGACCAGATCGTATTCGAAGTATGCGACGCGGGCCCCGGCATTCCGGCGCCGCTGCGCGGGTCGCTCGGCACCATGCCGGTCGACAGCACGCAAGGCGGGCACGGCGTGGGCCTCTATCTGGCGTTTTCGGCGGCCGCGCGTCTCGGCGGATCGATCGAACTGACCGATGTCAGCCCGATCAAGCCGCGCGGCACGCGCGCAGTCCTGAGACTGCCGCTCGCGGGGCGCAAATTAGCAGGCGCGGGCCGCCAGGGCGCCGCGCCATCCAACACGGAGAAACAGGCATGAGTGACAAGAATTTTCTGGTGATCGACGACGATGAGGTGTTCTCCGGCATCCTCGCCCGCGGTCTCACCCGGCGTGGTTATACGGTGAGCGAGGCGCATAACGCCGAGGAGGCGATCAAGCTGGCGAATCAGCAGAAGTTCAGCCAGATCACGGTGGACCTGCACCTCGGCAACGACTCCGGCCTCACGCTCGTCGCGCCCTTGCGCGACTTGCAGCCCGACGCGCGCATGCTGGTGCTGACCGGCTATGCCAGTATCGCGACGGCGGTGCAGGCGGTGAAAGACGGCGCCGACAACTACCTCGCCAAGCCGGCCAACGTCGAGACGATCCTGTCGGCGCTGCAAAGCGAGGCGAGCGCGCTGCAAGCCGAGGAGGCGATCGAGCATCCGACGCCGTTGTCGGTCGCGCGTCTTGAGTGGGAGCATATTCAGCGCGTGCTCGCCGAGCATGGCGGCAACATTTCGGCTACCGCGCGTGCGTTGAACATGCATCGCCGGACGCTGCAGCGCAAGCTGGCGAAGCGGCCGGTCAAGCAGTAAGCGCGAGCCGATTCCTCCGCTTGCGTCGCGGCGGAAAACAAAACGGGCTGCCTTGGCAAAGGCAGCCCGGTTTTTATCGTGACGCTTGATCTGCTTCAGGCAATGCGCGCAGCTCGTATTGGCATCAGCAGCGGCATCACAGCACGTAACGCGACAGATCTTCGTCTTCGGCCACTTCGTTCAACGCGCGATCCACATAGGCGGCGTCGATCTGCACCGTCTTGCCCGAATGATTGCCGGCCGCGAACGAGACTTCCTCGAGCAGCTTTTCGATCACCGTGTACAGCCGGCGCGCGCCGATGTTCTCGGTCTTCTCGTTCACCGAGTACGCGATTTCGGCGAGACGGCGAATGCCGTCGTCGGCGAATTCGAGGTGCACGTCTTCAGTGGCGAGCAGCGCCTGGTATTGCTTGACGAGGCTCGCATCCGTGGACACCAGGATCGATTCGAAATCCTTCACCGACAGCGAATCGAGTTCGACGCGAATCGGAAAACGGCCCTGCAGTTCGGGAATCAGATCACTCGGCTTGGCTAGGTGGAACGCGCCGCTCGCGATGAACAGGATGTGATCGGTCTTCACCATGCCGTACTTGGTGTTGATCGTCGTGCCCTCGACGAGCGGCAGCAGATCGCGCTGCACGCCCTGACGCGACACCTCGCCGCCGCCGGCTTCATTGCGCGACGCGATCTTGTCGATCTCGTCGAGGAACACGATGCCGTTCTGCTCGACGTTCTGCACCGCCCGGGTTTTCACTTCCTCGTCGTTGAGCATCTTGCCGGCTTCTTCGTCGGTGAGGACCTTGAGCGCTTCCTTCACCTTCAACTTGCGGCGCGTTTTCTTGCCGCCGCCGATGTTCGCGAACATCGAGCGGATCTGCTCGGTCATGTCTTCCATGCCCGGCGGCCCCATGATGTCCATGCCGACTTGCGGCTGTTCGACGTCAAGTTCGATTTCCTTGTCGTCGAGCAGGCCTTCGCGCAGACGCTTGCGGAATGTCTGACGCGTGGTGCCGCCTTCATCGGCGGTGTCCACGGCGCTCGAACTCGCGCCGAAACCGACCGGGCGCGCGCTCGGCAGCAGAATATCGAGGATGCGGTCCTCGGCCTGATCCTCTGCCTTGGTGCGCACCTTGCGCATTTCGGTTTCGCGCGTTTGCTTGACCGAAATTTCCATCAGATCGCGCACGATGCTGTCGACGTCGCGGCCCACGTAGCCAACCTCGGTGAACTTGGTGGCCTCGATCTTGATGAACGGCGCGTCGGCCAGTTTCGCCAGGCGCCGCGCGATTTCGGTCTTGCCGACACCGGTCGGGCCGATCATCAGGATGTTCTTCGGCGTGATTTCCTGGCGCAGCGGTTCTTCCACCTGCTGACGCCGCCAGCGGTTGCGCAGCGCCACGGCCACCGCTTTTTTCGCGCGGCCTTGGCCGATGATGTGTTTGTCGAGTTCCGAGACGATCTCGGCAGGGGTCATGGTGCTCATCGTGGGGTCCTTACTCGATCGTCTCGATAACGCGGTTGTGGTTCGTGTAGATGCACATGTCGCCGGCGATCTCCAGCGACTTCTCCACGATTTCGCGGGGCGACAACGCCGTGTTGTCGCTGAGCGCTTTCGCCGCGGCCTGCGCGTAGGCGCCGCCCGAACCGATCGCGCAGATGCCGCCTTCCGGATCGAGCACGTCGCCGTTACCGGTGATGACGAGAGTGGTGGTCGCGTCCGCCGCGATCAGCATGGCTTCGAGACGGCGCAGCATGCGGTCGGTACGCCAGTCCTTGGCGAGTTCGACGGCGGCGCGCGTGAGATTGCCCTGGTGTTTTTCGAGCTTCGCTTCGAAGCGGTCGAGCAGCGAGAAGGCGTCGGCCGTGCCGCCGGCGAAGCCGACCAGCACCTTGCCGTTGTAGATGCGCCGGACCTTCTTCGCCCCGCCCTTCATGACGATGTTGCCCAGCGTGACCTGGCCGTCGCCGCCGAGCGCGACCTGATCGCCGCGGCGCACGGAGACGATCGTCGTGCCGTGAAATTGCTCCATATGCGTTCCTCTTTGCAAAACGGGTAGGACGCGGCAGCGCAGCCACCGCATGAATCCGGCAAGCGGACGGCGCGCGACGCTGAAACCGGACCGGCCGGTGCGCGCGCTCGTACAACGCATGTTCGATTTATTTTAGGGCGTACGCGGTCATATCAAGAGCCGGCAAATGGCATAAGACAAAAAACCGTGTTTCGGCGGAAGTGCGCGTGCGGAGTAGGCAAACTTCGCGGGCAGGGCGAGCGAGGCGCTAAAGCACCGGCAGCAGGCGTGGAGCGGGATGGTCGGCGCGAACCGACGGGTGTCGCGCAAAAGAAAAAAGGCGCACGGACCACCGTGCGCCTCTCGACGAAGCAGCGTAACAGGGCGCGGAGCCGAAGCCGCGCCGCAGGCGTTCAGTCGCCGAACAGCTTCTGGCGCAGTTCGCGGCGTTCCTGCGCTTCGAGCGACAGGGTGGCCGTGGGGCGGGCGAGCAGACGCGGGATGCCGATCGGCTCACCGGTTTCCTCGCACCAGCCGTAATCGCCGGAATCGATGCGCGCGAGCGATTGCTGCACCTTCTTCAGCAGCTTGCGCTCGCGGTCGCGCGTGCGCAGTTCGAGCGCATGCTCTTCCTCGATCGTTGCACGGTCGGCCGGGTCCGGCACGATTACGGTTTCGCGCAGGTTCTCGGTTGTTTGGCCGGCATTGCGGAGAATTTCCGCCTGCAGCTGTTCGAGCTTGTTCTTGAAGAAAGCGAGCTGATCCTCGTTCATGTAATCCTTGTCGCTCATCTTCAGGATTTCGGCTTCGGTCAAGAGTCGTTTCGTCGTCATCTGGCTTACTTCTTCAATGTGAGGCAAAACTCTTACATAGTGCCCGCACTTTCGTATTGCCCGCAAAGGCGCTTGTGGACGCTGAACGCGGGGCTCGCACCGACGCTGAACTGTCGTGACGCCCAAGCGCCTCCGCGCCCACACACCGGGCGTCGCTACGCCAATGCGGGGCCGAACTCCTCTGGAAACCGGTTCTCAAATGCTCCTGAGGCATTGCTTGCCGCCAGCACGCCTTTCAGGCTGTGCCTGCCGGCATCATCGGCGCGTTTCCGGATAAGGTTTTCCGGCGCCGCTTCAGGCCCGGCACGGTGAACGCGCTGACCGGGCAATTCGTTGTCATTCTCCAGTGGGCACGTATTGTAACTGAACCACAATCCGGCACGGCAACCGGTGAAAATCCCCCTGCGCTGCCGCGATATCCCGAAAATATAACGCGCGCAGCACCAAAAAGCGATGCTCGTGCACGTTTAATACAGCAGGGTTTTCACGCGTTTTTCATACATACGACTTTTCGCCCTCCTTTCGGCGCCGTTCAGCCGGATTCGGCAGAGGATTGGCCCTGATTTTCCCATTGCGCATAGGTGCGATTCGAGTGCCGCGCATGGCGGACGCCGCCGGCTGGCCGGCCTGCGGCGATGTCGCTCATGCGCATGGGCATGCGCTTACGCGAGGCAAGCGTCCAACCCGTCCGTGATCAGGTCTTGCGGCAGTTCGATGCCGATGAACACCATCTTGTTGGTTTTCTTCTCGACCGGTTGCCACTTCGCGGCCAGATCGCTGCCCATCATTTGATGCACGCCCTGGAACACGACCTTGCGGTCGACGCCCTTCATATACAGCACGCCCTTGTAGCGCAGCAGGCGCTCGCCGTAGATTTGCAGAATCCCGCCGAGGAAGTCCTCGAGCTTGTTCGGATCGAACGGACGGTCGTTGCGGTACACGAACGACTTGATTTTGTCGTCGTGATGCGCGTGGTGGTGGTTCGTGTGAGCGTGGCCTTCGTGATCGCAATGGCCGTGGTCGTGATCGTGATCGCAGTTTTCGTGATCGTGGTCCGCGTGCGTATGGCCATGCTCGTCGTGCGCGTGAGCGTGGCTGTGCGCATGGTCGTCTTCGACGAGGAAGTCCGGATCGATCTCGAGCTTCGAATTCAGGTTGAAGCCGCGCAGGTCGAAGATTTCCTTGATGTCGGCATCGCCGAAATTGACGACCTTGATCGCCGCCTTCGGGTTCATGTGCAGCAGGCGGTGGCGCAGATCGGCCACGTGCTGTTCGTCGACCAGGTCGGCCTTGGTGATGAACAGGCGATCGGCGAAACCGACTTGGCGCTGCACCACTTCATGCTCGTCCAGTTGTTGGTTCGCGTGCTTCGCGTCGACCAGCGTGATGATCGCGTCGAGCAGGAATTCGTTGGCGATCTGGTCGTCCATGAAGAAGGTCTGCGCGACCGGGCCCGGATTGGCGAGCCCGGTGGTCTCGATCACGACGCGGTCGAAGTCCAGCTTGCCGGACTGTTTCTGCGCCGCCAGATCGCCGAGCACGCGCGAAAGATCGCCGCGGATCGTGCAGCAGATGCAGCCGTTGCTCATCTGAATGATCTGTTCGCCCGTGTCCTGCACGAGGATTTCGTTGTCGATGTTCTCTTCGCCGAACTCGTTTTCGATCACGGCGATCTTCATGCCGTGCTTTTCGTTCAGGATGCGCTTGAGCAGGGTGGTTTTGCCGCTGCCGAGAAAGCCGGTCAGGATGGTGACTGGAATCATGTTGGTCGCCTGTATGTACGTGAAACGGTCCGTAATGGAAAGCATCGCGGGCGCGGCGGCCTGGCGGCGCGCGGCCCTGTCTAGCCGGTTATTGAAACATATCTGTCAAGCCGGCGCTGGCCGACGGGGTTCGAGCCGGCACGGCGCGCACCCCATGTGCAAGGCATGGCGCGGCAAATAGACCCGAAACTATGGGCGATCAGGCGATTTGCAACAATAGGCCTTTCAGGTATTCGCCTTCCGGGAAAGCGGTGAGCAGCGGATGATCCACCCCGGCGCCGAGGCGCTTGAGAATCCGCGCATCCACGCGCGCGTCGGCCGCCGCGCTCGCGACGATCTTCTGGAACAACTCGGAGTCGATCGCGCCGGAGCACGAGTAGGTGAAGAGCAGCCCGCCCGGGCGCAACAGCTTCAGGCCAGTCAGATTGATGTCCTTGTAGGCGCGCGACGCGCGGTCCACATGTTCACGCGACGGCGCGAATTTCGGCGGATCGAGCACGATCAGGTCGAAGCGCTCGCCCTCGTCGTACAGGCGCCGCAGTGTCTTGAAGGCGTCGGCGTCGAGCCACGCGGCGCGTTCGGCATCGAAGCCGTTGGCCGCCACGTTCTGCTGCGCGAGCGCCAAGGCCTCGCCCGACGAATCGATCGACACCACGCGTTTGGCGCCGCCTTTCAAGGCCGCCAGCGAGAAACCGCCCGTGTAACAGAAGCAATTGAGGACGTCGCGATCCTGAGCGAGTTGCTGGACCAGCAGGCGGTTGTCACGCTGATCGACGTAGAAGCCGGTCTTGTGGCCGTTGCGCACGTCGACGTGATAACGCACGCCGTTTTCGCTGGCGATCAACGTCTCCGACGGCGCTTCGCCCGCGAGCACGCCGGTGATCTGTTCGAGTCCTTCCTTCTGGCGAATCGACACGTCCGAGCGCTCGTACACGTTCGGGCAGCCAGTCGCTTCGACCAGCGCCGCCACGATCGCTTCCTTCCACGCTTCGACGCCCGCCGCCATGAACTGGCAGACCAACTGGCTGCGCTGTCCTTCATCCTCGGCGACGTAGTGATCGACGATCAGGCCGGGCAGTCCGTCCGCCTCGCCGAAAATCAGCCTCACGGCGCCGGTGTCATGCACCATCGTTTGACGATGCGCGAGCGCGCGCTGCACGCGGCGCTTGAAGAACGCGTGATCGATCGGCTCGGTTTCGTCGAAGCTCCACGCGCGAGCGCGGATTTGCGAATGCGGGCTGTACGCGGCGCGCGCGAGAAAGCGGCCGTCGTGCGCGCGCACCAGCACGGTGGCGCCGGGAGCGGGATTGCCGTCGACCCGGTCGATCGCATTGGCGTAGACCCACGGATGGCGGCGCAGCAGCGATTTTTCTTTCGACGGTTTGAGCGTAACGGTATTCATCAGGGTGTCAGCAGGGCAATGGGCCGCAGGGTAGAAGCATGCGGCCGGTGAAGCAAGGCGGAAACTGCAAACCGCAAAAAGAAGGCGGAGTCAGTCGCGTTTTTTGGCGCGCGGGTGCGCCTGATCGTAGACCTGCGCGAGATGCTGGAAATCGAGCGCGGTGTAGACCTGGGTGGCGGTGATGCTGGCGTGGCCGAGCAGTTCCTGCACCGCGCGCAGGTCGCCGCTCGATTGCAGCACGTGCGTGGCGAACGAATGGCGCAACACGTGCGGATGCACGTTGGCGGGAATCCCGGCGACCAGCGCCGCGCGCTTCACGCGGTCCCGCACCACGTTCGGCGACAGACGATTGCCGCGCGCCGACAGAAACAGCGGATGCGGATCGTGCTTGATCATCTGCTCGCGCACCGCGAGCCACGCGTTCAAGGCCTCGATCGCCTTGCTGCCGACCGGCACGACGCGGCGCCGGTTGCCCTTGCCGAGCACTTCGACTTCGGCGGACTCCAGCTTGAGCCAGCCGGCGGAGCGGTAGCCGTCGGCATCGGCGAAACGGGCGTCGAGTCCCACCAGTTCCGAGAGACGCAGGCCCGACGAGTAGAACAGTTCGAGCATGGCGTGATCGCGCAAACCTTCGAGCGACGCGGCGGGCGGGCTTTCCATCAGGCGCGTGGCGTCGTCGACGGAAAGCGCCTTGGGCAGCGCCTTGGGCTGTTTCGGCGCGCGCACGGTAGCGACCGGGTTGGCCGGCAGATCGACGCGGCCGGCAAACCAGCGGTAAAACGCGCGCCACGCCGAGAGCCGGTGGCTGATCGAGCGCGCCGTCAGTCCGCCCGCATGCGCACGCGACACGGCGCCGCGAATGTCGACGGCGGTGAGGCTGGCGAGCGGCCGCCCCTTGGCCAGCAACCGGAGTTCCTCGAGTTCGTGGATGTAGCTGCGCAGCGTATGCGCCGATAGCCGGCGCTCGTGTTCGAGATTCGACAGATAGGCGGCGATCGGGTCGGCTTCGGTCACGATGTTTTTATAGCGGCGCGATGTGCTCAGCGCGGCAGCAGACGGCTCAGCGCCGCGCTCGCCAGCGCGCCGATCTGCGTGAGGAAATCGGTGGCCATCCCCTCGTGGAACCTGCGCGGGTCGGCCGAACCCATCACCAGCAGGCCGAAGGCGGGCGCTTCTTCCTTGCCTTCCGGGTCGCGCAACGCGAGCAATGCGATCGATTCGGTGGCGTGCGCGGATTCGGCGGTGCTGCCCGCCGCCGACGCTTCCTCGCTCACGGCCGCCGCCGGCAACAGCCATTGCGCCGCCTCGAAGCCGGTGTTCGCGCCGCAATACGGCGTGGCGAGGCTGTTCGCGAAGAGCCGCACTTCCTCGCCGACATGGCGCGCGAAGTCGGCTTGCGCATAAGGCTCGGCCACGTCCCACACGCGCAGCGCGGCTTGCGGCACGTCGAAAATATCGCGCAAGCCGGTGGCGATCGTGCGCGGCAGCGCATACGGATCGCGCTCGGAGATTACGCGGATGGTCCAGCGATTGAATTTCGACGCGATGCTGTCGTTCTCGTGACCGTAACGCAGCAGTTCGGCGAGGCGCCGTTCCAGATGCTTGTTCTTGTCGCGCAGCATTTCCATCTGCCGCTCCTGCAGCGACACCGCGGCTTTGCCGTGCGGGTTCGCAAGCCGGATCGTCGCGAGCATCTCCGCGTGTTCGGCGAAGAATTCGGGGTTGGCGAGCAGGTATTCGGCGACTTCGCGATCGTTCATGGTTTCAGCTAGAGGACTACGGGCCGACGCGGTGAGGGGCGCATCGGTCAATGGGTTTAATCGGCCGCTCGACCGGCAGGTTCATCGGAGAACCCGGTCGGGCAATTCAGTCGCAGCTCAATCGGCCAACTCGATCTCGCCTTCGAAGACGGTCACCGCCGGGCCGGCCATCAGGAGCGGCTGGCCGTCCTGCGTACCGTCCCACGAGATCGTCAACTTGCCGCCGTGCGTGTGCACGAGCACCGGCGCGTCCAGCAGTCCGCGGCGGATGCCCGCGGCGACCGCCGCGCACGCGCCCGTGCCGCACGCCAGCGTTTCACCGGCGCCGCGTTCGTAAACACGCAGCCTGATTTCGCCGCGGCCGACGATCTGCATGAAGCCCGCGTTCACCCGCTGCGGGAAGCGGGCATGCCGCTCGATCACCGGGCCTTCGACCAGCACCGGGAATTCCTCGACGTCGTCCACTACTTGCACGGCGTGCGGATTGCCCATCGACACCACGGAGATCCAGCGGGTCTCGCCGTTCACGTCGAGCGGCCAGAGCGTATCGGCGCCTTCACGGCGGCCTTCGAGACCCTTGGTCGCGAACGGCACGCGCTCGGGGTCGAACACCGGCGTGCCCATGTCGACCAGCACTTCGCCGTTTTCCTGCATGGTCAGCGTGATGATGCCGTTCTGCACTTGCACGCGCACGCTGCGCTGATCGGTCAGGCCGCTGTCGCGAACGAACTTGACGAAGCAGCGCGCGCCGTTGCCGCAATGCTCGACCTCGCCGCCGTCGCAATTGAAGATGCGATATCTGAAATCGACACCGTCCACGGTGGGCTTTTCGACCAGCAGCAACTGATCGGCGCCGACGCCGAAATGCCGGTCCGCGAGCGCGCGCACCTGCGCCGGCGTGAGGTTGACCGGTTGGCGGTAGCCGTCGAGCACGACGAAGTCGTTGCCCGCGCCGTGCATTTTGGTGAATTTCAGTTTCATCTCGCTATTGTAAGTGACGCGCCCGCGGCTGAGCCGAACGCCGCATTTTTTCCACCGGCTCCCCCGCGGCGGTTGTCTGTGCGCTCGGGCACGTTTTTCGAAGACCGCTTTGAAAACCTTGGCGCAAGCCGCGTCGAAAACCGCTCAATACACGCTCGGCTGGCCCGGCGGGCGCGTCTTGAAGCGCTTGTGCACCCAGTAATACTGCTCGGGAATCAGCGGAATCTGCGTTTCCAGGAAGGCGTTCATGCGTCGCGCATCCGCGTCGTCGTCGCCGCTCGGGTAGTGTTCCCATGGCTCGAACACCCGCAGCCGGTAACCCTTGTAGTTCGGCAGCACCTCGCCGATGAACGGCACCACTTGCGCATGCCCGACCTTCGCGAGACGGCCCACTGCGGTCAGCGTGCAGGTCGGCACGCCGAAGAACGGCACGAAGGTGGAATTGCGCGCGCCGTAGTCCATGTCCGCGCCGAGCATGACCGGCTTGCGTTCGCGCAGCCAGCGCAACACGACGCGCGCGCTGTCGGCGCGGCTCGCCATATCCGCGCCGAAGCGCGCGCGCGCCGCCTTGGCGACTTGCTCCAGTTCGGGGTTCGACATCGGCTGATACAGCGAGCCGCAGTGGCGCTTGAGCGAGTAGTTGAGGAAGATCGAGCCCGCCTCGATACCGACGAAGTGAAAGCCGAGAAACAGCGTGGGTGGCAGGTTCGGGTCGGTGAGATCGATTGCGCTGTCGAGTTCGATCAGCTTTTCGAGCTTTTTCGCCGAGCCGAACCACTGCACGCTGCGCTCGACATAGCTGCGGATCGCATGGCGGAAATGCTGTTGCGCGATCTCTTCACGGCGCGCGTCGCTCCATTCGGGGAAGCACAGCTTCAGATTGATATGGACGATGCGCTTGCGGTTGCTCGGAACCTGGTAGAGCAGCCAGCCGAGCCCGTCGCCCAGGCGGGCGATGAAACCATAGGGCAGCAGCGCGAACAGTTTCAACAACCCGATCGCGAGCCTCGCGCCATAGCGGCTCAGCATGCGACCTCCAGGGAAGACTTGGATGAGGCGTTCTGCGTGACGGGTTCAAGGAAAGCGGAAGAATTGACGTAATACCGCACTCGTGGACACTCTGTGACAATCAAGGGAAGTCGCTATAATAAGGGCTTCGCCGAGTTAATAGACAACTTGCGGGGCGAAGCCGGCGGGTGCGATCCACGTGAAATGACGTGATATGCGCCCATTGGTAAGGTAATCCGCTAAAGCGTCGCCGCTTCAAGGCTCCCGAAGCTGGCTACGTGAAACTCAACCGTAACCACACAACAGGAGTCTGCAACGTGGCAAACGACTATCTCTTCACCTCCGAATCGGTCTCCGAGGGCCATCCCGACAAAGTCGCGGACCAGATTTCGGACGCCATTCTCGACGCCATCCTGACGCAGGACAAATACTCGCGTGTTGCAGCGGAAACGCTGTGCAACACGGGTCTCGTCGTGCTGGCCGGTGAAATCACCACCACCGCGAACGTCGATTACATCCAGGTCGCGCGCAACACGATCAAGCGCATCGGCTACGACAACACCGACTATGGCATCGACTATCGCGGCTGCGCGGTGCTCGTCGCGTACGACAAGCAGTCGCCGGACATCGCCCAGGGCGTGGACCGCGCGCACGACAACAACCTCGATCAAGGCGCCGGCGACCAGGGCCTGATGTTCGGTTACGCCTGCGAGGAAACGCCCGAACTGATGCCGTTGCCGATTCACCTGTCGCATCGTCTGGTGGAGCGCCAGGCGAATCTGCGTCGCGACGGCCGCCTGCCCTGGCTGCGTCCGGACGCGAAGTCGCAAGTCACCGTGCGTTATGTCGACGGCAAGCCGCATTCGATCGACACCGTCGTGCTGTCCACGCAGCATTCGCCGGACATCGATCTGGCCGTGCTGCGCGAAGCGGTGATCGAGGAAGTCATCAAGCCCACGTTGCCGGCCGATCTCATCAAGGGCGACATCAAGTTCCTGGTGAACCCGACCGGCCGGTTCGTGATCGGCGGTCCGCAGGGCGATTGCGGTTTGACGGGCCGCAAGATCATCGTCGATACCTATGGCGGCGCGGCGCCGCATGGCGGCGGCGCGTTCTCGGGCAAGGATCCGTCCAAGGTCGACCGTTCGGCTGCTTACGCCGGCCGTTATGTCGCGAAGAACATCGTGGCCGCCGGCCTCGCTTCGCGCTGCCTCATCCAGGTGTCGTACGCGATCGGCGTTGCCCAGCCGACTTCGGTGATGGTGAATACCTTCGGCACGGGCCGCGTGTCGGATTCCACGATCACGAAGCTCGTGCAGGAGCATTTCGATCTGCGCCCGAAGGGCATCATCCAGATGCTGGATCTGCTGCGCCCGATCTACGAGAAGAGCGCGGCCTACGGCCACTTCGGCCGCGAAGAGCCGGAATTCACATGGGAAGCCACGGACAAGGCGCTGGCGCTCGCCGAAGCGGCCGGCACGGAACCGGTTGTGGCGTTGGCGGAATAAGCCGGCAAGTCGTTCGCCGTTTGCTTTTGTAAAAAACCCCGTCGGCGTGAGCCGACGGGGTTTTTTCTATCTGTGCGATCCGCACGGACGCGGCGCGCCTACGGTCGACGCCACAGCGGCGGCGGGCACGCGCTGTCGCAAATGGACGCGCACGGCGTCACGCGAGGCCAAGGATTGCGACGTTCGGCGCGCTCAATGATCCGCGAGGCGCCGGCCTACAGCGGCGGGCTCCAGCGCGCCGAACTCAACGCGCCGAACCCGACGCGCCAAGCTCAACGCGCCGAACTCAACGCGCCAAGCTCAACGCGCCGAACTCAACGCGCCGAACTCAACGCGCCGAACTCAACGCGCCGAACTCAACGCGCCGAACTCAGCGCACCAAACCCAGCGCACCAAACCCAGCGCACCAAACTCAACGGCTCGCGAATGCAAACGCAAACCAGCCGGTGCTGCCGCTCGTCGACATGCGGCGCGGCCGGCGGCTCGTGCTCTGCGGCACGGCGACCGGCGCCGCACGGCGCGTAGCGGCGAGGCGCAGCGGCGTCGGTTTGCGCAGCAGCGTGCGCAGCGAAAAACGGCGCGAACCGCCTTGCAGACGCAGTGCCGAAAAGAAGGTATGGAACCAGGTGCGAATGCCGTCGACCGCTTTGGCCTCGCGCCATTGTTCGCCCAATGCGCGAGTGCGCGTGGCGTGGTGACGCAGCGCACGCACGACGTGGCGGCGCGCCGGACGCGCCGCTTTCAACGCGGCGCGAGTAAGACGGGTGCTCAGAAGAGTATGCATGGCTTCAGAAGTGGGCAACGTGTCGCGCGACGGAATGTGTGCCAACCGCAGCACCAAATGTGCCAATGGCGTGGTCGCGAGGGACGGCGTGAAAGCCCGGAATTCGATTTGAAAGCGCACGAGGGACGGCGGAATCGGCGTGGACGGCCTGTGCGCGCCGTGAAAGTGTGGGAATGGCGATCAACATGCGTGCAGGCTACACGCGATTCGTGACGTCAGAAAGTCCGTTTTTACCCTGCGAGCCAGGGTTTTCACGGGGCGCCCGATTGCCGCGCGCGCCCCTCGGCCGTGCCCTCCATGATCGACGATCGTGCGTGTTTGCCCATCGAGCGTGCTAGACGGTTCGTCGTTGGGAACCGGGGTAATGCGCATCTCATGACTTTTCGCAAGGCGAACAGCACGCAGCCTGATCGCGCCCGTTTTACAATCGAGCATCAGCTAGTCGACAGTCGCGGAGCACCATGTCACTTCACTCGAAGAAAGAGCAGATTCACACGTTGCGGGAGCAGGGCTTTGTCGTCGTGCCCGGACTGGTGTCGCCGGAGCGTTGCAATGAACTCAGGCAGATTGCCCAGCGGCAGTTAGAGGAAGCCGCGGCGCCGATCGAGTTCGAGGCGGATCTGCAGTACCCGGGCGCGCCGACGTCGAGGCATGCGGCAGGCGGTCATACGGTCCGGCGGCTGCTGGATGCGTATGGGCGTCATCCGAGCTTCGCGCAATGGGCCACCGCGCCGGAAATTCGCGGCTGGATGGAGCTGTATTTCGGCGAGGAACCCCGCCTGTCGCGGGCGCATCACAACTGCATGATGACCAAGCATCCCGAGTACGGCAGTTTGACCGGCTGGCATCGCGACGTGCGTTACTGGTCGTTCGAACGGGACGACCTGGTGTCGGTGTGGCTCGCCATCGGTTCGGAGACGGTGGACAACGGCGCACTGTGGCTGGTGCCGAAGTCGCACAGTGCGGCGTTCACGTCCGACCGGTTCGACGAAGCCAAGTTTTTCCGTTCCGATCTGGAAGAGAATCAGGCATGGATTCGCAACGCGGTCTCGCCTGAACTCAAGGCCGGGGACGTGGTGTTCTTTCATTGCAACACACTGCATTCGGCCGGTAAGAACCTCAGCGATCAGGTGAAGTTTTCTCTCGTGTACACCTATCACGGCGCGAGCAACGTGCCGTTGCCCGGTACGCGCTCGGCCGCGAAGCCCGAGATCGCTTTTTAAGTTTCTGACCGAAGCGGCGGCGCTCGTTCGCGTGCGTCCAAAGCGCGCGGGATGCAACGCGCCGCCCGCGCGGCAAGCCGCTTACCGCTTTCGCCTTATTGCTTACGCTTACCGCTTGCGTCCGGACAACGCCATTCCGGTCAGTCCCGCGATAGTGGCGATGACACCGCCCACGATCAGCATGATCGCCTTGTTGGTCGGCGAGCCGGTGAACACGCGCGACACGTCGCTGCTAACCGAATTGAACGCCTGCCCGCCGAAATACAGCAGCACGATACCGCCGACAATCAGCGCGATTGAAATCGCCTTCGCCATGCACTTCTCCCATCAGCCTTGATCGGCGAAAGTGTAGGGGACCCGCCAGCAATCGTCCATCCCGCATGCTGGGCGTCTGCACGCATTGCGTCGATTGGCTACCATGACGATCTTGCCGCACGCAGTCGCACGAACATTACATAAACATAAAGACAGCACGCCTCCCGCACCATGCGATTCCCCACGCCCGACATAATCGGGCGGCCTCAACATCAAGGACTCTAGCAATGGCTTACGAAGCAGCTTCAGAACGCTATTCGGACATGCAGTACCGCGTCTGCGGCAAGTCGGGTCTCAAACTGCCGGCGCTGTCGCTCGGCTTGTGGCACAACTTCGGCGATACCACGCCGATCTCCACGCAGCGCGACATTCTGCGCACGGCCTTCGATCTGGGCATCACTCACTTCGATCTCGCCAACAACTACGGCCCGCCGTACGGCAGCGCGGAAACCAATTTCGGCCGGCTCTTCAAGGACGATTTCAAACCGTATCGCGACGAACTGCTGATTTCGTCGAAGGCGGGTTGGGATATGTGGCCGGGCCCATACGGCCAGGGCGGCGGCTCGCGCAAGTATGTGCTCGCGAGCCTCGATCAGAGCTTGCAACGCATGGGCCTCGATTACGTCGACATTTTCTATTCGCATCGTTTCGACGCCGACACGCCGCTCGAGGAAACCGCCGGTGCGCTGGCGAGCGCGGTGCAGCAGGGCAAGGCGCTGTACATCGGCATCTCGTCGTACTCGGCGACCAAGACGCTCGAAATGACGAAGCTGCTCGCCGAATACAAGGTGCCGCTGCTGATTCATCAGCCCGCGTACAACATGCTCAATCGCTGGATCGAACATGAACTGCTCGATACGCTGGAGAAGGTCGGCGCGGGCGCCATCGCCTTCACACCGCTCGCTCAGGGCCTGCTGACCGGCAAGTACCTGAACGGCGTGCCGGAAGACGCGCGCGTGAACAAGCCGGGCGGCGGTTCGTTGAAGCAGGAGCATTTGAGCGCGCAAAACATCGAGCACGTGCGCAAGCTCAATGACATCGCCGCGCGCCGCGGGCAAAGTCTTGCGCAGATGGCGCTCGCCTGGGCGCTGCGCGATTCGCGCGTCACCTCGGTGCTGATCGGCGCGAGCCGTGCGGAGCAGGTGCGCGAGAACGTCGGCGCGTTGAAGAACCTCGCGTTCTCGAAGGAAGAACTGGCGGAGATCGATCGCTACGCGACCGAAGGCGGCATCAACCTGTGGGAAAAACCGTCGACGGATCAGGCGATCTGATCCGCGCGAGTTTCACGCCGCGGATATGCCGTGGAGATAGAGAAAGCCGCCCGGGAGGCGGCTTTTTTTCGCTATACCAGCGCGGGTAAGCCTTCGACCAGCACGACCGCGAACACCACGCCGAGGAGCGCCCCTAGTACCCGCAGCACGTTGTGCCGGAATTCCGTCTTGCACGGAAGCGCGCCGACAAACAGCGCCCCGGCCAACGCCATCGGAATCACCAGGATGAAATCGCCGATCGTGAAGTAGGTCGTCATAGTCGTCTCCTTATGTATTACCGGCGCAAGCAGCGGCTCTGTTTTGTGGAGTCGTGCGCTGCCAACGTCCGATACGAGTATAGGTGACGCTCCAGCCAACGTAACGACGCATCGAGCTGCGGCCTTGCTTATTCGCAAGCCGCTGAGCCCGCGCTGCCAAGGCGCGCCGCAATTGGCGCGCCGCAACAAACAGCGCCAAAACGGCGAAGCGCATGCTTACGCGGGCCTTACTTTCTATAGCGATCCGATGCGCGGCGAATCGACTCGATCAAGCGGCTGTGCGTTCGCGTGCGCGCAACCCACGCAACCCGCGCAACCTCAAGGCCGCCGCGAGGCCGATGACGAGCAGCACGCCCACTAGTCCCGCGACGCCGTTCCATCCGTAACCGGCCCATACGTGACCGCCATACGAACCAACGAGGCTCGAACCGAGGTAATACGCGAGCAGATACAGCGCGGCGGCCTGGCCCTTGGCTTCTCTCGCGAGCCGGCCGACCCACCCGCTTGCCACCGAATGTCCCGCGAAAAAGCCAAAGGTCACACACGCGATGCCGAGCGCGATCGCCGTCAGCGGATGCAGCAGCGTGAGCGCGAGACCGAGCGCCATCAGCGCCAGGCTGCCGATCAGCACGCGAGCGCGGCCGAAGGTATCGGCCATGCGCCCCGACAACGGCGAGGCGATCACGCCCGCCAGATACACGATGAAGATCGCGCCGATCTCCGCTTGACTCAATCGATAAGGCGGCGCCAGCAGCCGGTAGCCGATGTAGTTGTACAGCGTGACGAAACTGCCCATCAGCACGAAGCCGAGCAGAAACAGCAAGGGCAGGCCGGGTCGCGTGAACTGTTTGAGCAGCGCGGTGCGGTGATGGTTGAAACCCAGCCCGCGCCGCGGCACGAAATGATGCGACGGCGGCAGCAGCGCGCGAAACGCGAGCGTCGACAGAATGCCGAGCACGCCGATCGTGCCGATCGCGACCCGCCACGAAAACAGATCCGCGACGACGCCCGTAATCACACGCCCGGCCATGCCGCCGATCGCGGTGCCGCCGACATAGAGGCCCATCGCCAGGCCGAGCCCTTCGGGGTGTACTTCTTCGGCGAGATACGCCATCGCGACGGCGGGCACGCCGCCGAGCGCGAGTCCTTCGAGCGTGCGCAACACGAGCAGTTGATGCCACTGCGGCGCGATCGAGACGCCGATCGTCAGCAGCGCGGACGCCATCAGCGATAGCGTCATCAGATGGTGGCGGCTCCAGCCTTCCGAAACGAAACCGGCGATGAACACGGCAAGCGCGAGCGCCGCCGTGGTCAGCGACAGCGACAAACTGCTTTCGGCCGGCGTCACATTGAACGCCGCTGAAAACGACGGCAGCAACGGCTGCACGCAGTACAACAGCGAGAACGTGGCATAGCCCGCAAACAGCAGGGCGATGCTGGCACGCCAATAGGCACGCGTGCCGCGTTCGAGATAGGGAATGGGGTGGGCGTCGGGCACGGCGGGGAACATGAAAGAGGCGGAAAAAGAAAGAGCCGAAGCGATAGGCCGATGACACTCCGGCGGCGCGACCAAGGAATCTCCGTTGGCGGGTGCAACGCATTGAAAGGCGTTAACGATACGCTGAAAAAAGCGCTGAGGTGGCGCGCCGGCCATGATGGGCGGACTGTCGGACCGCTGCCTGGTTTTGATATCTCGCCCTCGCAGGGTTTATGATGGTCTCGTTACGGCGCGCTCGGCATCATCGGCTCGGCGCACCGTGATGGGGATGACGCGAAACGACGGGTGAAGTCCCTTTTGTTCGCGCTATCCACGGCCCCGCAAAACGGGAACAATGATTCGAAATTCTCACGCGGTTGACGCGCAGCAGATTGGGGGCGTTCGCAACGTCATCGGCGAAGCGGCGCTTTTATCATCACCTTGACCGGCGAGGAAACCATAAAGCCGGCTATGGGAGAACGGGGAAACATCATGCAAATCGGTTCCATTGTCCGATCGGTGCATATCGCCGTGCCGCAAGGCGCGCGCGGGATCGTCATGCGCATTCTCGGCGACATGGCCATGGTGGCGTGGTATGCCGGCGAGCCCGGCGCTTCGCCGCAACTGAACACTGAACCCTTTTTCCTCGAAGACCTGATCGATACCGGCGAACTCGTGCGTCCGTCGAGCGCGCAGATGCATTGAAAGCAGTTTGCGTTCGACTTGTCTGTCAGTTGTAAGACGCGCGACGAGCGGCGTGGTGAGCCGTGACCCTCGTCTTTGACAGCGGCACGGCGCACAATGCGCCCATGAACAACGACACTCCCGATTCGCGGGACGACGCCGATAGCGCCGTCCCTTTCGCCCGGCTCAGGCCGGAAATCGTGCTCGACGCGCTCGACAGCGTGCTCGCCAGCGTCGGTGTGCGTACCGATGGCCGCATGCTCCCGCTCAACAGCTACGAGAACCGCGTCTACCAGGTCGGCGTCGAAGACGGTCCGCCCGTGGTCGCGAAGTTCTATCGGCCGGAGCGTTGGAGCGACGCCGCCATTCTCGAAGAACACGCGTTCGTCGCCGATCTCGCCGCGCGCGAAATTCCGGCGGTGCCCGCGCGTGTTTTCGAAGGCCGTACCCTGCATGATTTCGACGGTTTTCGCTTCTCGATCTTCGAGCGGCGCGGCGGCCGCGCGCCCGATCTGGACCGGCGTGACACGCTCGAATGGCTGGGGCGTTTCATCGGCCGCATTCATGCCGTTGGGCAGACGCGGAACTACATCGAGCGTCCCACGCTCGACATCCACACCTTCGGCTATGAGCCGCGCGACTTCCTGCTGTCGCAGCGCTTCGTGCCCGACGATGTGCGCACGGCATGGGAAACCGTGGTGAACCTCGCGCTCGAAGGCGTCGAGCGAGCGTTCGAGCGCGCGGGCGAGATTCGCATGATCCGCATGCACGGCGATTGCCATCCGAGCAATGTGTTGTGGACCGACGCGGGTCCGCATTTCGTCGACTTCGACGACAGCCGCATGGGTCCGGCCGTGCAGGATTTGTGGCTGCTGCTGCCGGGTGAGCGCGCCGAGGCGTCGCGTGCATTGACGGATCTGCTTGCCGGTTACGAAGACTTCTGCGATTTCGAGCCGCGCGAACTTCATCTCGTCGAAGCGTTGCGCACGCTGCGTTTGATTCACTACCAGGCGTGGCTCGCGCGTCGCTGGGACGACCCGGCGTTTCCCGCCGCGTTCCCGTGGTTCAACACGCAGCGCTATTGGGAAGAGCGCATCCTCGAACTGCGCGAGCAGCTCGGCGCGATGCAGGAAGGCCCGTTGTGGCCGGTTTGAGCGGTCGGTGTTCGCGCGCCCGCGCGGCTCAATGTGTTCAGCGCTTCAAGGCGCCTGCGATGCCACATTCGACGATTCCACCAGCGTCGACTTGACGATCACTTCGGCGCGCACGTCGCGCCCGATCGCTTCGATCGCGGGGCGCATCTGCGCGAAGTCGTCGGGCGTGCAGACGTCGCTGTCGAAATGGGTGGCGCCCTCGCGCGTCATCGTCACCGCGTTGCCGTGCGGATCGAACGTGTACTGCGACTCGAAATCGACGAAGCGGTTTCGCGTTCGCTGCGCCTCCGGCATGTCGAGCACGCGAAAATTGGCCGGCAATTCGACGCGCGCCCGTTCATGCAACACGAGGTTGTGGCAGACGAACGGCTGCGTGCGCTCGCGTTCGCCGAGCCAGTAACGCGCGTCCGCCGCGAAGCCGCCGGCGAGGCTCGTCAGCGCCGGAATGGCCGCTGCCGCGCCCGGCACCACGAGATTTTCCAGCGTGCCCTTCATCGTGATGGTCAGCGGGCCGTCGGCGACCGTGAGGTCGCTGGTGGCGAGCGTCGCGGTGCCGCGCAGATTGGCGCTGCGCAACTCGGACTGGATCGACTCCTCGCGTTGCGCGTGAGTCTGCCGGCGTAGCAGGGCGCGCGTCTGCTCAACGGAGGCGCCGGACGCTTCCAGCCGATACGTGAAGCTCGCGGAGCCATCCGGCTGGACCTTGATCGACAGGTCCGTGCTGCGCGTCACGAGCGCGGTGGCGGGTGTTCGCGCGAGCACGCCCTGGCCGACGAGCACGGTCGGCCGGTTCATATCGGACGAGGGCAGAAAGCCGAATTCCACATTCGACGCCGTGGAGTCGGCGTAGAGCTGCAAGTCCGGCAGCCATGTGATGACGTGATTGGTGACGCCATAGCCCGGCACGCTCGGCAGCGTGTAGATCGTGCCGCTGCTGATCAAGGCCGGCTCGTTACGGATGCCGACCGCGTCGAGCAGCGCGCCGTAGAGCGCTACGTGATCCTTGCAGTCGCCATAGCGGTTGACGAGGACCGCGCTCGCGCTGTGCGGCACCACGGCGCCGCGTCCGACGTTGATCGCCACGTAGCGGATACTGCGGCGCACCCAGTCGTACAGCGTCTTGGCCTTGTCGCGCGGCGTGCGGTCATGCGCGGTGAGGTTCCGCGCGAGCAGCGTGACGGCGGCGTCGCGCGCGCCCGGATCCGCGGCGGACGCCCGATAGCTTGCGGCGAACGTGGCGTAGTCGGGGAAGGTGGACACCATCAGCCGGTCGCCGTATGACACGTATGCAATCGAGCCGCGTTCGAGGCGGCTGAAATGCGCCTTGTCATAGCGGTATTCGTAGCGCGTGCGGCCCTCGCGCGTCACCGGTTCGAGCGCCGTGAAGCCGCGCGCGTCCGCATAGAGCGGCTTGTTGGCGGGCAGATCGTAGATCAGACGGAAGTTGCGCGTCGGCGCGAGTTCGGGCGCCGTGAAGTCGCTGAATTCTCCCGGCACGATCGGCTGCTTTTGCGTTTTGCGGTAGGTGAGATGCACGCGCGCGCCGGGTTCGACGGCAGGGAACACGATCACCTTTTCCTGGATGTCCTGGAACATCGGTGCGTCGAACGAGCGCGCTTCCTGCACGTCGCGGATCTGCTCGGGCTGCACGTCATGGCGTACGCCGTCCGCGGTGGTCGTGTAGGCCTCGAGGATCTGCACGTCCGCCATGTTGCGGTTGAACCAGACGTATTGCTGCGCCGCCCGCGCGACGCCTGCTTCGTTGTTGACGCGCAGCGTCATTGAATCGAGCTTCGCGTAGGAGCCGTCGGCGTTGACGGTGAAGGTCTGGGTTTCGCCTTCGTTCGTATAGGGATCGTCCAGTTTCGCCGCGCTGTTCGCGTTCGCGGCGTGGACGCCGGCAAGCCAGCCCAACGAGGCAAGACAGACGCAAGAGAAAAGACGCATGGCAGGCAGGTATCCAGAACCGCAACATTGACGGGGTCGCCCGCTAGAGTCCGTTTGCGCCGTCTGGATGTCAAGCGGATGTCGCGCGCTGCGATTGAGCAAATACCATTATCGTGTAATGATAGCGATTCTCAATTGAAAGGCATCGCCAGCGTTCGTCACATTTCTCCTCCTCTGTGACGGCCAGCCAGCCTCTCAACCGGACGGCCCGGACCGCAAGCCGGGTCGTCCGGCCCCTCCTTTCGATACCTCATTCACTGCTGCTGTGAGCGTGCGCGTTGTCGCCGCGCGCCGGCGATGATTAACCTGCTGCGCCTGGAGCCTGGATGTGAACGCGCCTGAATCGATCGACCTGAAACCTGCCGCGGGTGGCACGCAATACAGCGCTCACGCTCCAGAGCGCGGTCGTCATCTGATGGACGACGCCGAGCAGGCGGCGCGGCGCCACCGTTCGCGGCGCGCGAATTTCATCAAGTGGCTGCGCAAGGTGCATGGCTGGGTCGGCTTGTGGGGCGCGGTGCTCGGGCTAATGTTCGGCGCGACGGGTTTCCTGTTGAATCATCGGGCCGGGCCGCTGAAGGTGTCGTCGGGTGAGCCGCAGGTCGAGGAGATGCAGATTTCCGTGCCGCAGAAGCAACTGCACTCGCCGATGGACATGGCGAAGTGGCTCAAGAGCGAACTGAAGATCGACGGCAAGCCGGGCAAGGCGAAACGCGAGCCGGCGCATCCGGTGGCCTGGGGCGATCGCAGCACGATGCAGCCGGAATTCTGGCAGGTCGGCATTTTTGGGCCGACGCAGAATGTGCAGGCTGAGTACTGGGTGGGCAATGGCTTTGTCGCGGTGAAGCGCACGCACAACTCGTTTCTTACCACGATGAATAATCTGCACCGGGGCGTGGGATTGAGCGTCGGGTGGGTGTTGTTGATCGATACGATCGCTGGCGGGATGATTCTGCTTTCGTTGACTGGTGTGTTGCTGTGGACTGAGCTGAATAAGCGTCGGTTGGTGGGGGTGGTGTTGGTGGGTGGGTCGGTTGTTGCTGCTGTGGTTTGTGGGTTGATGTAGTGGTTTTTTTGCCTGGGCGGCGGTGGTTGTGCTGTTATGGGCGTTGGCCTTTCCTTGTGTTGTTAGTGGTCTATTAGTGTTGCCCCTGTGCGGGGCGGCACCTACTTTCTTTGCCGGCCGCAAAGAAAGTAGGCAAAGAAAGCGGCTCACACCGCCAGCTTTCAAGTGGGTCTCCTGGCTTGGAGGGGGCAGTGGTGCATCTGGAATCGGTGCCCTCGCGCATTCGACGCTCGTGACACAGCAGTCATACTTCCCGCCTCGCGCTGCGCGCTCGCCGGAAGGGGCACGCGCGGAAACCGGCGGTTCATTTGTGCGTGGTGGGAGCCATCGGCTTCGCCTCGGCGATGCGCGAAACCAGACGCGCTCGTGACAAGGCAGTCATTCCTCCGGCTGCGCTTCGTCAAACCGCAGGCTGCTTCGGCGGTCAGCAGTACATCTCCACACCTTTAGTGCTGCACGCGCCAAGCGCCGCTTCACCAACCGCTGGCGACTTCCCGCGCGTCGATGCGCCGTCAGACTATTAGCGCCGCGCCGCGACCGGCGCCCCGCAACCGGCACCGAGATCGGCACTTAGGGCGTTGTATTTATGGCGTTGCCTCCAGCGCGCTGCGACCAGCGGCATCTCCAAAACAACCGCGCGATTTCAGCACCTCGCCGAGGCGAAGCCGATGGCTCCCACGTGCGCAAACGAAGCCCATGGTTTCCCTGGCAGACCCCTCCGCGACGCACGCAGTGCGGAGTGGGAGCGGATGACGGCCTGGTCACTGACGCTAGCTGCGCGAGGGATCATCCGTTTATCGCACCACTACGCCCTCCAAGCCAGCGGACCCGCTTCAGAACTGGCGGTGTGAGCCGCTTTCTTTGCCTACTTTCTTTGCGGCCGGCAAAGAAAGTAGGTGCCGCCCCGCACAGCAATGCTCTCAACTTAAGCCCC
>NZ_FRAB01000086.1 GCF_900142195.1 Paraburkholderia terricola | reverse complement strand
ACCTGATCCATCAATTGGCGCTCCGAGCGGATGCTGTAGAGCACCTGGATCAGCATGGCTCGCAGCAACTTCTCCGGCGCGATGCTCGGCCGCCCACCCTTGAGGTCGGCCTCGTACATCCCGGCAAACAACCGATCCATCTTCACCAGTGCTTCGTTCGCCATCACCCGGATCGAACGCAACGGATGCGACTTCGGAACGAAGTCGTCCAGCTTGCGCATGGAAAACAAACTCTCGGTGAATGTGTCGGCGCCGCGCATGATCTCCAAGGGGCAAGTGGGGGTCTTCCATCAACGCTTCAGGGGCCTTCAGCGATGACATTACCGCCGATACTTCAGCAGCCTGTTAAGATCGGCGGCTCGTTGCCGACTCCGCACCCAATCAATTCGGGCTCACACGGCACAGAACCGGAAGCTGCATGCCGTACGATCGTCGAACGCCTTCATTCGAATTTCCTGTCTATCGTTTTCCCGCGTGGTTCCGCTACGTCGCGTTGTTCGGCCTGTTGTGGCTGAACATCGGCTGGTCGTTTGCGGCGGGCCACGAGCCTGCGCGGCATACCTCTGCTGGCGTGAGCCGGCAGCTTGCACCGTCCATCGGACACGCGTCGAAAGCGCAGACCAGAACTTCAGTCAAAGCCAGGAAGCCAACCGTCCGCAAGGCGCGGCGACGTATCGCGCACAAGCGCAAGCCTGCGGCGAGCGCGCAGCGGCCGATGCATGTCGGCAACCTCACGCTCAAGCATCGCCGGCAGGCTGCGCGTATTGCACGTATTGCGCGAGAGCCGCGCGCCGCGAGGCGCCCACAAGCGACAGCGGAACGGCGCGATGCGCGGCCGCGTGTGTGGGCGCCGCGGAACCCTTCGCATGCGTCGCTGCGTCTATTGGCGCGCTGCGGCTACACGCCAAAATCGCGAGCGTTGCTTCATGCAAAGGCTGTCTATGTCGTGGACGAGCGAACGCATACCGTTCTCGCCGAAAAGCAGGCCGACCGAGTCATGCCGATTGCTTCGATATCCAAGCTGATGACGGCCGTGGTGTCACTCGACGCAAGGCACAAGCTGAACGCGCCGCTCAACGTCACGGTCCAGGATCAGGATTTCGACAAGTTCACCGGCTCACGCCTGGGCGTCGGTTCGACCTTGTCGCGGCATGACATGTTGCACATTGCGTTGATGTCGTCGGAGAACCGCGCCGCGGCTGCGCTCAGCCGCGATTACGCAGGCGGCCGGCCGGGTTTCGTCGCCGCGATGAACGCGAAGGCTCGCGCGCTGGGCATGCGGCATACGTCGTTTGTGAACGGTACGGGCCTGTCGCCGCGGAACGTTTCGACCGCGCGGGACTTGTCATTGCTGGTGGAGGCGGCGAGCCGTTATCCGTTGATTCGCGCTTACTCCACTGATCGCGAGCAAATCGTCTTGCCCGGCAGCGGCCGCGCGCGGCTGAGTTATCACAACTCGAATGCGCTGGTGCGAGGCGGCGACCGGTCGATCGTGTTGCAGAAAACCGGTTTCATCAACGAGGCGGGGCACTGTGTCGTCGTGCGGATGATCGTGCATGGCCGGCCCGTCGATATCGTGGTGTTGGGTGCGTCCGGCGCGCGCGATCACATTGCCGACGTCGCGAGAATCAGCCGCTGGCTGCGGTGCTCGTTGAAGTAACTGCTCTCGACGGGCGCAAAAAAAAGCCCGCGCGAGGCGGGCTTAACTACTCGGAGTTTCGTGATCCAGTCGCCAGACGGATCAACGTCAGTGTAGGTGAAAGCAATCTGAAAGTATAGAAATTCTGCTTCACAGGTCGAAAAATACGGTTTCCCGATCGCCTTGCATGTGGATGTCGAACCGGTACACGTTGGCCATGTTCGGTTCGCGGCGCGCGATCAGCGTGCCGCTCCGCTCCGCCGGAACCGCTGCCAACACGGCATCGTGCTCGTTTGCCTCGGCTTCGTCCTCGAAATAGATGCGGGTAAACGTGTGCAGCAGCATGCCTCGCATCGTCACGATCACATTCAGATGCGGCGCTTGATCCGGGCTCACGCGGCCCGGTTTGACCGTTTCCACGATAAAGCGCTGCTGCGGATCCGTACCCGTGCCGACGCGTGCGAAGCCGCGAAAACCGGTCTTCAGGATTTCCTCGCGCGATTCCGGAAAGCGGCCGTCGGCATCCACTTGCGACATTTCCAGCATGGCGTCGCCGATCACCTTGCCGTCGCCATCGAACACCTGGCCGACGATCGTGACGTGCTCGCCGGCCGCTTCACGGTCGGCCAGAACGGGCGTGAACAAGCTCCTGAAGTCGAAATCGTATTGCTGCGGGCACAGACCGTAAGCGAAGTACGGCCCAACCGTTTGCGAAGGCGTTTGCTTGAGAGTGGTCATGGTTTAACGCTCCATCGGCGTTTCGTTGCGGCCGCGCAGCACGATGTCGAAGTCGTAGCCGAGCGCGTAGGCTTCCTGCGTGGTGTCGAGCGAGAAGTTCGCAATCAGGCGATCACGCGCATGCTCCGGCGTGCCCTGAAAAATCGGATCGAAGGCCAGCAGCGGGTCGCCGGGAAAATACATCTGCGTGACGAGACGCGAGCCGAAATGCTCGCCGAACAGCGAGAAATGAATGTGGTTCGGACGCCATGCGTTCGGATGATTGCCCCACGGATAAGCACCCGGCTTGATAGTCAGAAAGCGATAACGGCCTTCGTTGTCGGTGAGGCAGCGGCCGGCGCCGAGAAAATTCGGATCGAGCGGCGCGTCGTGCTGATCGTTCTTGTGCACGTAGCGGCCAGCGGCATTGGCTTGCCAGATTTCCACCAGCGTATTGCGCACCGGACGGCCGCCCTCGTCGAGCACACGCCCCGTCACGATGATGCGCTCGCCGAGCGGCTCGCCGTTGCGCACCGCATTGCGCGTCAGATCGTGGTCGAGGGCGCCGAGGTCTTCGGTGCCGTAGACGGGCACGCGCTGGTCGCGCAGTTTTTCCTTCAGCGGAATGAGCGGACGCGTCGGGCCACGTTTGACCGATGAGCCGTAGCCGGGATAGATGTACCCGGGGTGGGACGCGAAATCGCGCGCGGTGAGAAAGGACTCATCCATGAGTGTCTCCTTCGAGGAATTGTGGGTGCAACTTATGGAGCGACTTTATCCAACCGGTGCGGTTATGCAAAGTGACGTTTTCGCCCTTTTCGTATAACCTTTCGTTATGCAACGAAGCCTCGCGGACAGCCGCGTCAAATTCCGTCATCTCCAGTGCTTTCTCGCCGTCGCGCAGTTCGGCAGCGTGCAGCGGGCCGCCGAAAGTCTTTCGATCACGCAGCCGGCGGTGTCCAAGACCGTCGCCGAACTGGAGGCGATTCTCGGCGTGAAGCTGTTCGAGCGCGGCCGCCACGGCGCAGTGCCGACCCGCGAGGGCCAGCTCTTCATGCCGCATGCGAGCGCCTGCGTCAGTGCGCTGCGGCAGGGCGTCGACTTGTTGGCGCGTCCGGAAGGCGCGGCTGCGGCCACGCTGGAAATCGGCGTCTTGCCGACCGTCGCCGCCGCGCTTATTCCGCCGGTGCTCAAGCGGTTCGCCGCGCTATGGCCGCGCGTGATCGTGCGCCTCGCGACCGGCGCCAACCCCGAATTGCTCGAACGCCTGAAAGCAGGCACGATCGAATTTGCGATTGGGCGTCTCGCGGACCCGGAGCGAATGGTCGGTCTCAGCTTCGAACAGCTTTTCAGCGAGCCGTTGATCGCGGTGGTGCGGGCCGGGCATCCGCTGGCATTGGGCGCCGGTTTGCCAGCCACCTCGCTGGAAGATTTTCCGGTGGTGCTGCCGCCGTTCGGCACGCTCATCCGGCAATCGGCGGAAAGCTTGTTGAGCGCGTGGGGCGTGCCGCCGCTGTCGGCGTTTGTCGAGGTGCTGTCGGTATCGACGGGCCGCGCGTTGACGCTCGAAAACGACGCCGTGTGGTTCGTGCCGCTGAGCGCGGTGGAGTACGAACTGGCGCACGGCATGCTGGTGCGTTTGCCCTTGCCGTTCGCCGGCACCGACGAGCCGGTTGGACTGATCCGGCGCTCGGACACGCAGCCGTCGCCGGTGGGGCGCGCGCTGATCGACGCCGTGCGTGAAGTCGCGCGATTGCGCATGGCCGCCGCCGCCGAAGGCAAGCCAAAGCCCGCGACAAAGGCAAAAAAGGCGAATCGTACACGTGGAACCGCAACGCCCACGGCACGCTGAAAACCTGACCCGCCGCGCTCGCGACCATGCACGCGGCCTGTCGATTCGCTGCAAGTGAACCGTCCGGTACAAAATGAAGGTTGCGAACGCTCGACTAGCCGGTGTACAAACACGGTGCAAAAACCGTCGCCAACCGCGTTGCCCTACTGCGGATGCCCGACGGCTCGCACCGAACATCGGAAAAAAGCGTCGAAAGACTGCACAAGGAGATTGCCATGCCCAGCGACTTGCCCACTCCAGACGCCGCGCTGCGCGCCGTGTCGGCGCCTGAGCACAATCCGCTCGGCACAGCCGGCCTCGAATTCGTCGAGTTCGCCGCGCGCGAGCCGAAGGCGCTCGGCGAGACCTTCACGAAACTCGGCTTCAAGGCGATTGCGCGCCACATCAGCAAGGACGTCACGCTGTATCGCCAGGGCGAGATGCATTTCCTGATCAACGCCGAACCCGATTCGTTCGCCGCGCGCTACGCCGAGGAATACGGCGCGGGCATCTGCGCGATCGGTATTCGCGTGGCCGACGCGCAGCGCGCGTTCGATCGCGCGATCGAACTCGGCGCGTGGGCGTTCGAAGGCGAGCGCCTCGGCGCGGGCGAACTGCTGATTCCGGCGATCCAGGGCATTGGCGACTCGCATATCTATTTCGTCGACCGTTGGCGCGGCCGCGGCGGTCAGCGCGGCGGCCTCGGCGACATTTCGATCTTCGACATCGACTTCCGGCCCATCGAGATCGACACCGCGCACGCCGATTTGAGTCACGTGGGCACCGGCCTCGTCGCGGTCGACCATCTCACGCAGACGGTAGGCGAGGGCCGCATGCAGGAATGGCTCGACTTCTATCGCGACCTGCTCAACTTCCGCGAGATTCACGAACTGCACGCGAACTGGCATGTGTCGGCGGAATCGCGCGTGATGGTGTCGCCATGCGGCGCGATCCGCGTTCCCTTGTATGAAGAGGGCACGCGCCGGACCAATCTGATGCACGAGTATCTGCCCGATCATCCGGGCGAAGGCGTGCAGCACATCGCGCTCGCCACCGACGATATCTTCGCGTGCGTCGAGCAACTGCTGGCGAACGGCGTTGAATTTGTCGAGCCGCCGCCGCGCTACTACGAGCAACTGGACACACGGCTACCGGGCCATGGGCTCGATGTCGAGCGGCTCAAGCGCACGCATGTGCTGGTGGACGGCGAGATCGGCGCGGACGGCGTGCCGCTGCTGTTCTTTCAGACTTTCGTGCGACGTAACGCCGGCGAGATCTTCTTCGAGATCGTTCAGCGGCAGGGGCATCACGGTTTTGGCGAAGGCAATCTCAGCGCGCTCGCGCAGGCGCGTGAGCAAACGGGTGCGTAACGCTCCAAGGCTTGGCGCTTGATCAATCGGTATCGGGATTGCCGGCCAAGCCCGGATTGACCGCGCCATACGCAGCCGCTTCCCCGAGCAGCCATTCGCGGAAGCTGGCGAGCGGCTTGCCGTGACTCAACTCGGTCGGATAGACGAGGTAGTACGCCGAGTCGGCAACCGCGGGCGCGTCGAGCGGTATCGCTAGTCCAAGCTGGTCAAGCTGTGCATCGACAAAAAAGCGTGGCACGAGCGCAATGCCGAGACTCGCCGCGGCCGCGCTGATCAGCATCGTATGAAGTTCGTAGCGCACGCCTTGCATCGTCCGGTTATCGTCGACGCCGAGGTTGGCGAACCATGCCGCCCAGCCATCGGGGCGCGTGGTGGAATGCAGCAACGGGTAATCCAGCAGATCGGCGGCGTTGCGAACAGGCCGCGTCAGCAGACTCGCCGCGCACACCGGCACGACTTCCTCACTGAACAGAAAATCCGCCGACGTGCCCGGCCATGTCGGTTTGCCGTAGTGAATCGCGGCTTCGAAATGCGTATCGCCGAACGGAAACGTGCCCGTGCGCACGCCCATATTGACGCGTACATCGGGATACCGTTCGTTGAATGCCGCGAGCCGTGGAATCAGCCATTGCGACGCGAAAGTCGGCAGCACCGCCAATTCCAGATAACCGCCGCCGCTGCCATGCGCGATGATCGACAGCGTGTCGCGATCCAGCTGCTCCAGCGCGCGCCGCACCTGCGCGCTATACACCTTGCCCGCCTTCGTCAGCACCACGCGCTGTTTGGCGCGCACGAACAGCCGCACGCCGAGATTGCTCTCCAACGTATTGATCTGCCGGGACACCGCGCTTTCGGTGAGGAACAACTCACGCGCCGCATGCGTGAAGCTCTCGTGTCGCGCGGCGGCTTCGAAAGCGAGCAGCGCGCCCATGTTGGGGATCTTGAACTTTCGCACGTTGATTCCGAAAACGCATCAAGTGGCGATTTTATCTCGCTTTACGGCGTCGCCGCGGCTCTGAATAATCTCGCCTTCGGCGATGCCGCGCGTAGGCCTCGAAGCCACGCCGGCATGCCGTCCTCCAAATACACGAACGCGTCTCACCGCACGCCGCCCGGAACCGATATGCGAAACATCAAGAATGCGAATGTCGAACGACTGCTGCTGAAATTGCTCGGCGTCGACAAAACCGCGCGGCTGTTCGCCACGCTGAACCATCCGCGAATCCTCAGCGAATGCGAAGAAGGCACCGTGACGCGTGCCGAACTCGCGCAGGCGTTGAACATGGCGTTGTTCGACGACCTGCTGGCGCGCTCCGCGAATGGCCGCGAGTACACGCAGGAGACGATCGCCGCGGGCGGCGGCGTGTACTTCGACCACGGCGCATTGCGCACCGTGCGCTGGCATGAGAACGGCGCGCTGCCGCCGGGCGAAGCCGCGTTCGCGCGCATTCTGCGTCCGCTCGGCTTCAGCATCAACGGCCGCTATCCGCTCGACCGTCTCGGCATGACCGGCCGCGCGTGGGCGCACGACGACGCGCCCGATGAGATCGCACAATTCTTCGTCAGCGAATTGCATCCCGAGCGTTTCTCGGCGGAATTCCAGCAGGCGGTGACGAATGTGATCGGCGCGTCGCGCGATCCGCTGACGCCGCAAGCCGTCGGCCATTTATGGGAGCTCGAACGCGAAGGCGTGCTGCCGCTGGAGGCGGCGCATGCGTTGCTACCGGTGATCGTCGGCGCGTTCGCGCGTCAGCACGAGACGCCATGCGAGGCCGATTACGACGTGTTGTTGAAGGAGTCGGCGGAAATGGCGTGGATCGCGACCGAAGGCAACGCCTTCAATCACGCCACCGATCGCGTCGCGGACGTGTTCAAACTCGCCAACGACGAAAAAGCCAAGGGTCGTCCGATGAAGCCGGAAGTGGAGCGTTCGCGTTCGGGCCGCGTGTTCCAGACGGCGTATCGCGCGGACATCGTGCGGCGCGAATTCCGCGCGGCCGACGGCAGCATCGTGACGCGCGACGTGCCGGGCTCGTTCTACGAGTTCATCACGCGCAAGCGGACCTTCGATCAGGACGCGCGCCGCTGGCAAACAGATCTGCGTTTCGACGCGGGCAACGCACAGGGCATCTTCAAGATGACCGCGAACCAGGCGGCTTGACGTATCGTCGCCAGGCGAGTGCCGCGGACGTTGGCGGCGCGTCGTCAAGGCGCTTTCGTTATTTCTTGCCCGATTCGGCGAGCGGTACGGTTGCCGGTGCTTGCGGGATGTCGGCGCTGGTCGCCATCCACAACACCTCGGCGTCTTCTTCGCTGGTGGACACCGCGGCGTGGCCGGTGCGGCTGTCGAAGTACAGGCTGTCGCCGGCGTTCAGACGCGTCGGCGCGTACAACTCGGAATAGAGGCACACGCTGCCGCTGATGACGTACAGGAATTCTTCGCCTTCGTGACGGCCCCAGTCGTCGAACGCGTCGAGCGTGTGCGCGGAGATGCGGATGCGAAACGGCAGCATCGCTTTGTGCGCGAGGTCGGTGGCGAGCAGTTCCATCTGGTAGCCGCGATAGGCGTGACGCTGGCCTTCGTTTTTGCGGGTCAATGCGCGACGTCCGTTGGCGCTGACTTTGGGCGTCGAGCCGAACAACTCGCCGATTTCGATTTTCAAACCGACGACGATTTTCTGCAGCACGTCGAATGTGGGGGACATCAGGCCGTTTTCGACTTTGGAGAGCGTCGAGCGGGAGACGCCGCAGAGACGGCTCGCGGTTTCCAACGTCAGGTCCTGCGCCTGGCGCGCGGCGCGCACGCGTCGTCCGAGGTCGGTGGTGGATGCGTCGGCGGGTTTGGTGAGGTGGGTGTCCATGGGGCCAGCGGGTTTGTAGCGCGCCTCGGGCGGGCGGGTCGTGTTTCCGATAATAACATTGGGGGAGGGGTGGGGGTTCTCCGGAATCCGCTGTAGAGCTAATGCCGCGTGGCGGACGCGCTGCCTGGAGTTCGATAACTTTTCTCATCAGAAACATCGCGTGCTGGGGTGGATAAAGCGTGCCAGCCATGGATGCGCGTGCTCGATACCCGCACTAAGCAAATTGGGGAGATAGGTGAGCTAGGCGTTCGGTTTTTACCATGCAGGCGCAAGTTTCATTCGAATGCATGCTTAAGGCGCGTTGCTGGATTCGCAACAAGGCAAAGCTGCTAACGCTCGCTTGGCGACCAATGCCAGTACGTCTCACCCCACGGGCTTCCTTCGATCGCGGGCATGATTTCGCCCGCTTCGAAATAGCGACGGCTCCCCGCTTTCGCTGGCGTATGCCACCAGCCCGCTTCCGGGCAAGGGCTACCGCCGCGGACATTGAGACGGACGGGCTCACGTTTCACCGGCTGCGGTACGACAGTCGGGGGCTCGGGAATCGGTGCGGCGTCGGGCAGGTCAAAGCGCGCTGCCCACGCGCGCGCGTTCTTCGTATCCGCGCTCGGCAAGTCCGGGATATAGGTATGCAAGGCGTCGGGCCCTGGATCGCGTAGCACGCGCAATACGCTGTTCACGAACACGTAGGGTTCGGGTAGACCTTCCTCGGGGGCGCCGAGACGCGGGAAATCCCCGGCGCGGATCAGCAGGCACGAGCCGATGCGTTCGATGTGAATGTCAGGACGATTCAG
>NZ_FRAB01000028.1 GCF_900142195.1 Paraburkholderia terricola | reverse complement strand
CTAGCAGGCTGTTGAATTTGGATCCCGTGTAAACGGGGTTTGAGGGACAGGCGTTATGGATATCGTGTTCATGATCTTTGGCAGCGGATGCGATGCGCGGAATGGATGAGATGCAGGAGCCCCTGTTCACGACGGTCAAGCTGGAGGACTTCGTTCCGGCAGATCACCCGTTGCGACCGATCCGGTTGCTGGTGAATGATGCATTGAAACGGCTCAACGGGCTGTTCAGCGTCATCTACGCGGACACCGGCCGTGCCTCGATTGCGCCTGAGAAGCTGATGCGGGCGCTGCTGTTGCAGGTGTTCTACTCGGTGCGCAGCGAGCGCATGCTCATGGAGCAGATGCGCTACAACCTGCTGTTCCGCTGGTTCGTCGGGCTGGCGATTGAGGACGCCGTGTGGGACCACTCGGTGTTCTCGAAGAACCGCGACCGGTTGCTGGAGCATGAAGTCGTGGAAGCGTTCTTCACCGAAGTCATGAGCCTGGCGGACAAACGGGGCTTGCTGTCGAGAGACCATTTCTCGGTGGACGGCACGCTGCTTCAGGCGTGGGCCAGTCACAAGAGCTTCCGCCGCAAGGACGGCCCGGACGATGGTCCGCCAGCCGGCGGTGGCCGCAACGCCGACACTGACTGGAAAGGCGAGCGACGTAGCAATGCCACGCACGAGTCGACTACTGATCCGGATGCGCGATTGTTCAAGAAGAGCCACAAGAGCCCGGCCATCCTGTGCTACCACGGGCACATCCTGATGGAGAATCGCTCGGGGCTGGTGGTCGGCGCCGTGGTTAGTCACGCGGATGGTTTCGCCGAGCGGGCCAGCGCGTTGCAATTGCTCGATTGCGTGCCAGGCGCTCATGCGAAGACAGTTGGCGCCGACAAGGCGTATGACACCCGCGACTTCGTGAACGATTGCCGCGCTCGCAACGTGACACCGCATGTCGCGCGCAACGATGAGCGTTGGGGCGGCAGCGCAATCGACGGTCGCACTTCGCGGCATGCGGGCTACCGGATTAGCCAGATCATCCGCAAACGAATCGAAGAGCATTTCGGCTGGGGCAAGACCATCGGACGGATCCGGCAGACCGTCTATCGCGGTATCAAGCGTGTCGACCAGCACTTCAAGCTGACGATGGTTGCGAGCAATCTGACCCGCATGGCCCGAATGCCAGGTGTGGTGCCCCAAGGAGCGACGCGATGAGCCGCTACGGCGCGAAGACTGCGCGCCACAAGGGCTGCATGCGTGCGCATGCCCCGCGCAGATTGCGCGGCGAACCGGTAATTCAGCGGGAAATCGCACGCGCAAGCCTCCTGAACATAGCTTCGGTCCTCGTGACGGGGCGCTTTTCAACAGCCTGCTAGGCGCTAAACGCAACGGTTTTCGCGGCTTCCGAATGGCGTCACGCCGGTTGATTCCACGTGACGCCTTTTTCATGCCTCGTCTAGCCGGTGATCCGCTCGGTTGTCATCGCGCGCGACAAGCCGTGCATCGGCCGGCGCAACGCGACATCGAACGGATTGGTTTGCGGACCGATCGCATCCGCCTGACGGCGCAGCAACTCGACCACCATCGGCAAGCGGTCGTCGCCGAGACGCGCCGCCAACGTGCCGACGCTCAAGGCCGCCACCGCGACGCCGGTACGGTCCAGAATCGGCACGGCCACGCCCGCCATGCCGTCGAGCACGCCGCTGTTGCGGCCCGCGTAGCCCAACTGACGCACGCGTTCGATCTCGGTGCGCAAATACACTTCGTCGAGCACGCCGTAGCCGCGAATACGCGGCACGTTGAAGCGAATGATCTCCTCACGCTCCGCTTCCGGCAGGAACGCGAGAATCGCGAGACTCCCTTGGCCAACGCCCAATGCCACGCGCCCGCCGATATCGCCGGTGAACGAGCGGATCGGAAACGGCCCTTCGCAGATGTCGAGACACACCGCGTCGAAACTGCTTTTGACCAATAGAAAGATCGTGTCGCCGAGACTGGCGCACAGCCGCAGCAAGGCGGGACGGCACAGCGTGCGCATGCCGCTCGGATTGCCGGCCTGCGCGGCGAGCGCGAAAAAGTCGACACTCAGGCGGTACAGCTTCGAGTTCTCGTCCTGTTCGATGATGCCCTGGGCGATCAACGCATGCAGGATGCGATGCACGGTGCCTTGCGTGAGCCCCACCGCTTTCGCGAGACGCGTGACGCGGCCGCCCTCGGGTTGCGCTTCGGATAACGCGCGGATCACCGCGAACGCGCGCTCCAGCATGCCTGTGCCGGGCGCATTGCCCGTTTCGGCGGGTGCGGTGTCGGTATCTCGTTTGGCGGCGGCATTCATCGTTAGCGATCTCAGCTATTTCATTGGCCGGAACACTATAGAGCGTTTTATCTTCGAATGGAATGTTCGGGCCGATCCTTTTGTAGACCAGCGAGCGCAGCAATTGATAGGGGTTTTCCGTAGCTCACGCAGCGGAACGGTTGCCGTGGCTTCGCCCGAATACATTCCATCGAATGGAATTTTTTCTAATCTTCTACCGCCAAACGGAATTTGAAATTGACGCCATGTAATTTGGCTGGCTAGAGTCGGCTCCATCGAGGCAGCAGTCGATTGAACCGGCGTCGCACATCCAAAGGCCAGATCATGTCGTTCCTCACACTCACGGACGTAACGAAATCGTTCGGCGACCTGCAAGCAGTCGCCGACGTGAACCTGTCGGTGGAAAAAGGCGAGTTCGTTTCGTTGCTCGGGCCGTCCGGCTGCGGCAAGACCACCACGCTGCAAATGATCGCCGGCTTCGTGGAAACGACACGCGGGCGCATCACGCTCGACGGCCGCGACATCACGCACATGAAGCCGAACCGGCGCGGCCTCGGCATCGTGTTCCAGAGCTATGCGCTGTTCCCGCACATGAGCGTGGCCGACAACGTCGGCTTCGGGCTGGAAATGCGCAACGTCGGCAAGGCCGAGCGCAACGAACGCGTGCGTGAAGTACTCGCGCTGGTGCGGCTCGACACGCTCGCGCATCGCTTTCCGCGCGAGTTGTCCGGCGGACAGCGGCAACGCGTGGCGCTGGCGCGCGCGATCGTGATCGCGCCGCCCGTGCTGCTGCTCGACGAACCCATGTCGAATCTCGACGCCAAGCTGCGCGAGGACATGCAGTTCGAACTGCGCGCGATTCAACGCAAGATCGGCACGACCACCATCATGGTCACGCACGATCAGTCGGAAGCGCTGTCGATCAGCGATCGCGTCGTGGTGATGGAAGCCGGCCGCATCACGCAGATCGACACGCCATACGAAGCGTATGAACGCCCCGAGAACCGCTTCGTTTCGCAGTTCATCGGCAAGGCCAACATGCTGCCGGGCACCGTGATCGCGCGCGACGGCGACGCGATCCGCATCGACCTCGGCCACGACCTCGCCGAAACCGGCCACACCAGGCAACTGCCGATGCGCGAGCGCGTGATCGACGTCGGCGATGCGGTGACCTTGTGCATCCGCCCGGAAAAGCTGCGCCTGTGCGCGCCGAACGCGGGACGCGTGCCGGCCACCGTGACGAGCCGCTTCTTCCTCGGCAGCCAATGGCTGTATCGCCTCGACAGCCGCCTCGGCGAAGTGCTGGTGTGCTGTCAGAACGAAGGCAGCGAGCCGCTGCCGGAAGGCGCGGCGGTCGGCGTCGACTGGAACAGCGAAGCGATCCGCTTCATTCAACGGGATGCGCAACATGGCTAGCACGCTGCCCGCTGCCGACGACAGCGGCATGAACGCCGGCCACGCCAGGCGCGCGCCGTGGCACGCGTTCTTGCCGCTGTGGCTGATGTGCCTGCCCGCGTTCCTGCTCTTCGCGGCGCTCGTGCTGGTGCCGCTCCTGATGACGCTCGTGCTCACCTTCTATCGCTTCGACCCGGCCAGCGGGCCGCTCGCGGCATTCCAGTTCGGCAATTACGCGGAAGTGCTGGGCTCGTCGTATTTCCACACGATTTTCCTGCGCACCTTCGGCATCGCATCTCTGGTCACGCTGCTGTGCGTCGTGATCGGCACGCCCGAAGCGTATGTGCTGTCGCGCATGCGCGATCCGTATCGCTCGATGTTCCTGCTGGTGATTCTCGCGCCCTTGCTGGTGTCGGTGGTGGTGCGCGCCTTCGGCTGGAGCATGCTGCTCAACACCAACGGCCTCGTGAATCAGGCGTTCGGCCTGTTCGGACTCGGGCCGTACAAGCTCGAATACACCACCTTCGCGATCGTCATCGCACTGGTGCACGTGATGCTGCCGTTCATGGTGATTCCGGTGTGGACGGCGTTGCAAAAGCTCGACCCGCAAACGGAAAACGCCGCGCTTTCGCTGATGGCCTCGCCCGCCGCCACGCTGCGCCGCATCGTGCTGCCGCAACTCACGCCGGGCATTCTGTCGGGCAGCCTGATGGTGTTCGGCCTCTCCGCAAGCGCCTTCGCGATTCCCGGCCTGCTCGGCGGACGGCGGCTGAAAGTTGCCGCCACCGCCGTCTACGACGAATTCCTCGGCTCGCTGAACTGGCCGCTCGGCGCGACCATCGCGCTGCTGCTACTGGTCGCGAATCTGATCGTGATGCTCACTTACTACCGGGTTCTGGAACGCAAGTACACCAGAAGCCTGGGTTAATTCATCGGCCCGCCGAGTGAGAACATCATGAGAAAGAACGGACCCATCGCGCTGATTTTCCACGCGCTCGTCATTGCGTTCGTGCTCGCGCCGCTCGTGATCGTCGTGCTGGTCGCCTTCACACCGGACGAAACGCTCACGCTGCCCACGCACGGCGTCTCGCTGCGGTGGTTTCGCGCGATCCTCAACTACCCCGATTTCATCTCGGCGTTCGTCAACAGCCTGAAGCTCGCGTTCGCCTCCGCAACCTTGTCGTTGATCGTCGCACTGCCCGCCGCGTTGGCGATCGGCCGCGCGCGCTTTCCGGGCCGCGGCTTTCTCAACGGCCTGCTGCTCTCGCCGCTGGTGATTCCCGGCCTCGTGCTCGGCATCGCGCTGCTGCGCTTTTTCGCGCTCATCGGCGCGACCGGCTCGTTCGCGTGGCTCGTGCTCGCGCACATGATCATCATCACGCCGTTCGTGATGCGCCTGGTGCTGGCCTCGATCAGCGGACAGGACCGCAGCGTCGAACACGCGGCGCACTCGCTCGGCGCCGATGCGTGGACCACGTTTCGCCGCATCACCTTTCCGATGATTCTGCCGGGCATTACCGGCGGCTGGCTGCTCGCCTTCATCAACAGCTTCGACGAATTGACGATGTCGATTTTCGTCACCTCGCCGCAAACCGTCACGCTGCCGGTGCGCATGTACATGTACGCGACCGAATCGATCGATCCGATGATGGCCTCCGTGTCCGCGCTGGTGATCTTCATCACCGCCGGCGCGATGCTGCTGCTCGATCGCGTGTATGGGCTCAACCGGATTCTGATCGGCCAGCATTGATGTCCTCCACCGCACGCTCTCCCATGCCGTCGAACTTGCCGTCTTCCGATGCCGCCACGCCGAGGCGTGAGCCGCAATTCGTGCGCGTCGCGGAAACGCAGCGCGAACCGCTGCGCTTCTTTCTCGACGGTCAGGAAGTCACCGCGCTGCACGGCGATACCTTATTGACCGCGGTGCTGATGCAGCAACGCCGCGTGCGCGAAAGCGAATTCAGCGGCGCGCCGCGCGCGGGCTTCTGTTTGATCGGCGCGTGCCAGGACTGCTGGATGCGCACCGAAGACGGATTGCGTTTGCGCGCATGCTCGACGCTGGTGGCCGAGGGCATGCGCGTGGTGACGCGGCTCGCCGTTAGCGTTGCCACCGTGACGAACGGAGACGCCCAATGAGCGACGCACGCCGCATCGTGATCGTCGGCGCGGGACCGGCGGGCGTGCGCGCCGCCGAGACGCTGGTCGCAGCCGGCGTCAGACCGATCGTGCTCGATGAAAACGCGCGCTGGGGCGGTCAGATCTATCGGCAACCGCCCGCAAACGGCGGCTTTCAGCGCTCGAAAAAAGCACTCTACGGCTTCGAGGCACGCAAGGCCGACGCCTTGCATACGACGATGGCCGCGCTTCTGCCGCATCTCGACTATCGTCCCGACACGCTGGCCTGGGCGTGCGAAGCGGGCCGCCTGGATACGCTGAACGCGGGACGCGAAATCGGCGTGCCGTTCTCGCATCTGATCATCGCGAGCGGCGCGACGGATCGCGTGCTGCCGGTGCCGGGCTGGACGTTGCCCGGCGTCTACACGCTCGGCGCGGCGCAAGTCGCGTTGAAGTCGCAAGGCTGCGCGATCGGTCGACGCGTGGTGCTCGCGGGCACCGGGCCATTGCTCTACCTGGTCGCGTATCAATACGTGAAAGCGGGCGCGCACGTGGCGGCCGTGCTCGATACGAGTCCTCTGTCGCAGCAGATCGCCGCCGCGCTGAAACTCGCGCGTCTGCCGGCCACGTTCGCCAAGGGCCTCTATTACGTCGCCTGGCTGACAACGCATGGCGTGCGCATCGAACGCGAGGTGAACTCGCTGGCCGTACGCGGCGAAGAAAGCGTGCAGGCGATCGAATGGCGCGCGTCAGGCTCCAGCGCGCCAACCGAAACCATCGCTTGCGACGCGGTCGGCATCAGCTTCGGCCTGAAGCCCGAAACGCAACTCGCCGATCTCGCCGGTTGCCGCTTTCGTTTCGACGCCGGCAACCGCTGCTGGCTGCCCGAACTCGACGCCGCCGGCCGCAGCTCCGTGCGCGGCATCTACCTCGTCGGCGACGGCGCGGGCATTGCCGGCGCCGACGCCGCCGAACTCGCCGGACGCCGCGCCGCATTGGCCTTGCTCGACGACCTCGGCGTCGCGCATCCGCGTGGCCCCGGCCTGCGCGACGCGGCCTCGCTCGAACGCGGCCTGCAACGCATCGCCGTGTTTCGCAAGGGCATCGAAACGGCGTTTGCGCCGCCTGCCCACTGCGCCGCGCAATGGCCCGACGACATGATCGTGTGCCGCTGCGAGGAAGTCGACGCGGGCGCCTTGCGTCGCTGCATCCGCGACGGCGAAGCGAACGAGATCAATCGCCTGAAAGCGCTCACGCGCGCCGGCATGGGCCGCTGCCAGGGACGCATGTGCGGCGAAGCCGCGTTGACGCTGCTGAGCGAGGAAACCGGCAAGCCGCTCGATGCGCTTGGCCGTCTGCGCAGCCAGCCGCCCGTCAAGCCGATTCCGCTCTCACCCGCCCTGTATGCCGACGGCGTCGTCGAGATTCCCGCGGAGGCGCGCGATGAGTGACGCCCTGCATTACGACGTCGCAATCGCGGGCGGCGGCCTGGTCGGTTCATCGGCCGCGTTGGCGCTGGCGCGGCGCGGCTTGCGCGTGGGCCTGTTCGAGCGGCGCTATTGCGGCGCGCAAGCAAGCGGCGTGAACTACGGCGGCGTGCGCTGCCAGGGACGTCCGGCCGAACAGATGCCGCTCGCCATGCGCGCGCGGCGCATCTGGGACCGCTTGCCGGAGCTGATCGGCATCGACGGCGAATTCACCGTGTCGGGACATTTGCGGCTCGCGCGCAGCGAAGGCGATCTCGTCGCGCTACAGGCGTGGGCCGACATGGCGCGCGGCCACGGACTGCATGCGCAGTTGATCAGCGGCGCGGCGTTCCGTCAACGCTACCCGTGGCTCGGCGCGGCGGCAATCGGCGGCTCGTTGTGCGCGACGGACGGTCATGCGAATCCGCGTCTCGTGTCGCCCGCGTTCGCGCGAGCGGCCCGCGCGGCGGGCGCGGACGTGCGCGAGCAAACCGAACTCACCGACATCCATCACGACGGCACGCGCTTTCAATTGCGCGCGGGCGACACGCGCATGAGCGCCGACTGGCTCATCAATTCCGCCGGCGCATGGGCGAATACGGTGGCGGGTTACTTCGGCGAAACGGTGCCGATGAAACCGATCTACCCGAACCTGTGGGTCACCGAACCCTTGCCGCTCTTCATCACGCACAACCTCGGCGTGTATGGCGGCGGCATCTACGCGCGGCAAGTGGCGCGCGGCAACTGCGTGATCGGCGGCGGGCGCGGACAGGGCGACGGCGAATACGGTCAGCCGTCGACGGAAACCACGCGCGCCGTGATGCGCGACGCCTGCGCGCTGCTGCCCGCGCTGCGCGAGGCGCTGCTGATCCGCACGTGGAGCGGCGTGGAGGGCGAAACGCCGGACGGCAATCCGATCATCGGCGCGAGCCGCACGGCGCCGCGTCTCTTGCATGCGTTCGGTTTTTCGGGCGGCGGGTTCTTGCTGGCGCCGGGCGTCGGCGAAGTGCTCGCCGACCTCGTGATCGACGGCGCCACGGCCACACCGCTCGACGCTTTCTCGATCAATCGCTTTGCCGCTGTTGCCTCACCGGTCGCTTGATTGTCCGCTTGAATCAACGCTAGTCATCGTTTAGTGAAACCCCAGGAGTCGATCCATGAAACTGTTCAAGACGATCGCGGCGCTCGCCGCATTGTGTGCGTTCGGCGCGGCCGCGCCGGCCTGGTCGCAGACCAAAACGATCTACATCGGCATGAACGGCGGGCCGATGGAAAAGGCCTATACGAGCCAGGTGCTGCCCGAGTTCGAGAAAGCCAATAACGTGAAGGTAGTGGTCGTGCCCGGCACGTCGTCGGACATTCTCGCCAAGCTGCTTGCCAACAAAACCAATCCGCAAATCCACGTGGTGTTTCTCGACGATGGCGTGATGGCGCGCGCGGTCAGCATGGGCGTGTGCAAGAAGCTCGACGACGCGCCGGTGCTCAAGGAGCTCTATCCGTTCGCGCGCATGAAGGACGACATGGGCGCGGGCGTGCAACTGGGCATGACCGGCATCGCGTACAACAAGAAGCTGTTTGCAGAAAAAGGCTGGGCGCCGCCGACTTCGTGGATGGATTTCAGCGATCCGAAATACAAGGGCAAAGTGGTGTTTCAATCGGCGTCGAGCAGCACGTTCGGCCTGCACGGCTTTCTCGCGATCAACCGCCTGATGGGCGGCAGCGAGCAGAACGTCGAGCCGGGCTTCACGAAATGGGCGAGCACGGTGGGCCCGAACGTGGTGGAGTACATTCCGAACTCCGCGAAGATTTCCGAAATGGTGCAGACCGGCGAAGCGGGCCTGTTCCCGTTGACGCCGACCGCCGTGGGCGATCTGCAGGACAAGGGCATTCCGGTCGGCTATGTGAATCCGAAAGAAGGCCCGGTGTTGCTGCTGGTGGATCTGTGCGTGGTCAACAATAGCCCCGATCCGCAACTGGCGCAGAAGCTCGCGCAATTCCTGCTGTCCGCACCGGCGCAGACGAAAGCCGCCGAAGCCGGCCGCCAGATTCCGACCAATCGTCTCGCGAAGATGACGCCGCCGATGCAGCAAAGCCTCGGCAATGTCGAGGATCTAGTGCGCAAGGTGACCGTAGTGGATTGGGACACGATCAACGCGCATCGCGCGCAGTGGGACACGCGCTGGAACAGGCAGATCGAGCGTTGAAGCCGGCTTTCCGTTGAATGAAACGCGCGCCTTGTTTGCTGCAAGGCGCGCGTTTTTTTCCCGTGAAGCAAGCCTCAGAAGATCACCGACAGCGCCACCGCCAGCCAGATCGCCACGACGCCGGCAAGAAACATGTGGCGCGCGATGCGGATTCGCGCGTCGCTCGTTTCAGGCTCGACGGGGCTCGTCGCCATCCACGGCACGAGGCCGAGGCAGCCGAAACCGATCAGCGCGAACACGAACACGATCACGTCGATGGCTCGCCATCCCGTCGGCTCGTAGAGGCCCCAGTAGCCGAGAAAGACGATGCCGATCGAAAAGATCGTGGCCGACGCGGCACTGAGCGCGGGCACCGATCCGGTTGGGCTCGGCATGCTTCACCTCCGATTGTCAGGCTTCGTGACGCGCCGCCCGTTCATTCAGGACGTGCGGGTTTGCCTCGCTTCATACGTCTTCAGGTGGGTATAGGCGATACGTAACAGCGACAAGCCGTGCTCGCCCTTTTGCGCGTCGCCGCCGCGCGAGATCAGGTCGCCGAGGATGTGATCCGCCTCGGTATGCGAGTGGTTTTCCATGTCGCGCAACATGGAAGCCGTGAGCGGCGACGGCGTGAACAGCGTTTGTGTGGCGCGGGCGTCGAAGTCCGGCCCCATCGTGAAGCCGTTATGCTCGGCAACCGCGCGGCACTCGCCCAGCAGATTTTCGATCACGCGCTTGCCGTCCGGCGCCGCCAGAATATCGCCGACCGAGCCGCGCATCGAGCAGGTACTCGCTGCCAGCGTGGCGAGGAACACCCACTTCTCCCACATGCGCAGCAGAATGTTCTCGCTCACCACCACGTCGAAATTCGCGCCGGTCATCGCGTCCGCGATCGCCTGCACGCGCTCGGATGCGCCGCCCGCCAGTTCGCCGAAGGTGATCGCGTGCATTTCGTTCAGATGCACGACGTGCTGCTCGGGGTTGAGCGTCGCCGCGATCACGCACTGACCGCCGAGCACGCGCGCGGCGCCGAATTTTTCCGTGAGTACGTCGATATGGCGCATGCCGTTGAGCATCGGCAGAATCAGCGTGGACTCGCCGACGAGCGGCGCGAAGGAGTCGATCGCGTCGTCGAGACTAAAGGCTTTGCAACTGAGCAGCACCAGATCGAACGGCTCGGCGCTCACGCCGGCGAGAATCGTCTTGACGTCGCGCAGCGTCAGATCGCCGCGCGGGCTGCTGATGACGAGCCCGTCACGCCGCAGTTTTTCAGCACGGCCCGCGCGCACGAGAAAGGTCACGTCCTGGCCCGCCGCCGCGAGACGTCCGCCGAAATAGCCGCCCACCGCGCCTGCCCCTACTACTAGAATTCGCATCTTTCGCCTCTTGATGAAGATGGATCACGCGCGCCGCGCCGGAAAGCGAAAACTCCGGGGCCGCGGGCGCAGTGCGTGTGCAGAAATGTAGCAAAGATTGATGATCGACATCGGCCACGATTGCGCGTGTGCGGTTTGCTGCAATGCAATGACGGCTGGCGTTGGCGTTTATGTCCTATCAATCGTTGGCGTCGTGCCATGCGATAGACCGGTTAAAGCGTGCCGCAGATCGTGTGTTCGTAAAGCGCGAGCATTCCCGCCGCGTCCACGTCCACGCAAACCTCGCACTCGGGGCGGCTGTCCCAATCCGGCGCGGGCACCGGCATAGTGGAAGGCTTCTGAATGGTGTGCCCCGCCGCGATGCCTTCCGTCAACACGCGCACGGGACCGCTGCGCGTCGTGTAGAGATGCGGCGCCAACAGATAGGCGACCGCGGACGAATCGTGCGTGTAGATTCCGGCGAGCCGCGCGCTTTGCTCGTGAAAAGTTTCGTAATGACGCGACACGTCCCACACGAACTGCCCCGCCGCGCCGCCACGATCGCGCAGCGAAGCCAGATAATCGCGGCTCATGATCGTGCGCTGCGTGACGTCGAGCCCGACGATCGCCACCGGCCACGGCGCGCCGAAAACGATGTCGGCGGCATCCGGGTCGCCGAGAATATTGGCTTCCGCCGCGGGCGTGACGTTGCCGAACACCCCGTCCGTGCCGAACGCGCCGCCCATGATCACCACCTGCTTGACGAGCGAGGCGATTCCCGGATCGTCGGCGAGCGCCAATGCAAGATTGGTCAGCGGGCCGACCGCGATCAGCGTGACTTCGCCGGGATGCGCGCGCACCATGTCGATAATGAAGCGATGTGCGGGGCGCGTGTCGAGCGCCGCCTCCCCGCCGGTTTCAAGCGCGATGTTGCCGAGCCCGTTGTCGCCGTGAATCCATGCGAGCGGTTCGGGCGCGAGGCACTTGAGCGGCGCCGCCGCGCCTTGCGCGACCGGCACGCCCGGCGCAAACCGTCCGGCGAGAAAACGGACATTGTGCGTGGTCGTTTCGATCGTGGCGTTGCCGAACACGCTCGTCAACCCGAGCAATTCAATGTCCGGATGTAGCGCCTGAAAAACGAGCGCCATTGCATCGTCCACGCCCGGATCGGTGTCGTAGATGACCTTGTGCTGGCTCATAGATAGAACGCGTCCGGCAGTTGTTCGCGCGCGGTGGTGTCGCGTGTGACGCCGCGCAGATTGCCGAGGCGAATCGGCAACTCGGGTCCGCCGAGTTCGATGATCACCTGGCGGCACGCGCCGCATGGCGCGATGGGGCCCTCCGTATCGCCGATCACGGCGAGCGCGGCGAACTGGTTGCGTTGATAACCGGCGGCGATCGCGCTGAAAAACGCGGTACGTTCAGCGCAATTGCACAAACCGTAAGACGCGTTCTCGACGTTGCAACCGTCGAATATCTTGCCGTCTTTTGTCAGCAGCGCGGCGCCGACCTTGAATTTCGAATAAGGCGCATAAGCCTTGTCGCGCGCGACGCCCGCGCGTTCCAGCAGTTGTTCCATGTTCATGCAGCGATCCTCGATTCAATTGAGCGTAACGAACATGCCCGCGATCGTCGCGCTCATCAGGTTCGAGAGCGTCGCGGCGAGCACGACACGCAGGCCGTAGCGCGCGACTTCAGCGCGGCGTCCCGGCGCGACGGCGCTAAAACCGCCGGTCAACACCGCGATCGACGAAAAGTTCGCGAAGCCGCACAACGCAAACGACAGAATAGCAATGGTACGCGGATCGAGCGCTTGCAGACCGGCCGCGCTCACGCTTGCGGCGTCCTTCAGATACGGCGAGAGCGACGCATACGCGACGAACTCGTTGAGAATGACCTTCTGCCCGAGAAAATTACCCGCAACGGCCGCTTCGTTCCAGGGCACGCCGATCAGATACGCGAGCGGCGCGAACACCGTGCCGAGCACCGCTTGCATCGACAGTTGCGGATGGCCGAACCAGCCGCCGATGCCGCTCACCACGCCGTTCAGCAACGCGATCAAGCCGACGAATGCGATCAGCATCGCGCCGACCATCACCGCGATTTTCAGGCCCACGGTCGCGCCGGAACTCGCGGCTTCGATCACGTTGGCGGGACGTTTTTCATCGAAGTGGAGGTTGTCGAGCTGCACGCGGCTCGGTTCCGTCGTCGGGTGAATGATCTTGGCGAACAGCAGGCCGCCCGGCACCGCCATGAACGACGCGGCCAGCAGATACTCGATCCGCACGCCGAGGCCCGCGTAACCCGCGAGCACCGAGCCGGCAACGGCCGCCATGCCGCTCGACATCACCGCGAACAGTTCGGCGCCGGTCATGTCGCGCGCGAACGGCTTGACCACCGCGGGCATTTCGCTTTGGCCGAGAAAGATCGTGGTGACGGCGGAGAACGATTCGAGCTTCGACACGCCGAGCAGCTTCTGGAACAGCGTGCCGAGTACGATCACGATCCAGCGCATCACGCCGAGGTAATACAGCACGGAGATCAACGCGGTAACGAAGATGATGGCCGGCAGCACGCGCACGGCGAATACGAAACCGCCGTCGCCGAATACCTGAAACATCTTCGATTGCACGAGCCCGCCGAACAGGAACTCGATGCCCGCATTGCCGTAGCCGAGTACATGATTGACGCCGGAGGCCGCGGCCGCGAGGATGGTCTTGCCGAGCGGCACGAAGAGAATGAATGCGCCGATTCCGATCTGCACCAGCAGTGCGCTGATTACAGTCCGTAAGCGAATGGCGCGTCGGTTGGTCGAGCAGAGGTAGGCGATGAAAAGAAGTACGGCGATACCGAGGATGTTTCGTGCGATGAGTGCCATTGTCTCGTGGTGTTTCTTGTGAAAGTGGCAGTGATGCTAAACGAAACTTGGCATGGAGAAAAAAGATTGATTGGGGGTGGCTTTCTATTTGGCGGGCCTAGGCTTCGGCTTGGTGGCAAACCACTTCGATGTTATGCCCGTCCGGACCAATGACAAACGCTGCATAGTAGTTGGCGTGGTAGTGCGGGCGCAGACCAGGCGCACCGTTGTCGATGCCACCCGCCTCCAGAGCCGCGCGATAGAAAGCCTCGACTTGCTGGCGATTCTCGGCCGTAAAGGCCAGGTGAAGATGCGCCGGCTTCTCCTCAGTCTGGTACAGGCACAACGAAGCGTCACCCTGAGAGCTAAGCTCGACACCGTACGTCGGCGTCCCCTCCGAGACAATCGCTACGCCAAGCGGTTCGAGTGCCTTGAGGAAGAACGTTTTGCTTGCTGCATAGTCGCTGACTCCGAATTTGACGTGATCGAACATGGGCTTTCTTTCTTAGGGTGAGTGGGTTGTGTTGCGGAGAGCGCTTTGTGGCGATCTACTTTCAACGGTCGAACTTTATTGTAGATCCCTGCGCATAGAATTCGTGGAAGGCGTCGATCGGGGCCGAGACGGCCAGGGGGTGCAGCGGAAAACATCGTGCAAGGTCGTCCGCGCTGGTCTGATCGTAAAGCCGGTGAACGAACAAACTCGCAGCGTCTTTTCTGACCCCGCCGTGACGATTCAAAAACTGCCCCCACAGCGGCATGTTGCGGAATCTGTTTGTAGCCACTGTCGCTTCGGCAATGTAAGACTCGGGAAACAATCGTCTATACGCGGTCAAGTTGTAGAGCCATGAAACGCCTGCTACCTGCTTGACAGTTTCCCGTTGCGCGCGGACGTGGTGCACGAGCGAAGCTAGCTCGGAGAGCCGTGACGGCATGCGTTCCCCGCTCAATGGCCCCTGTAAATGCCCGTCCGCGTTATGGAAGTGAAGGCGGATTTGACCCGGCTCGCCCAACGCATACGAGAAACAACCAAACGTCTTGATAGTCGACGCCGGCTGGACATGATGCGGGCGACTACGATAGAAGTGATAAGTCCAATCGCCCGGATCGACCTTCTCTCTCAGTCCGGCGAGGTAAGCCGACCAGATGGGATGGTCGCGATCGAACCTCCGATCGGCAACAAACCGCACGTAGAGATTCGTGTAGTCAAGAAGGGCTTCCTCCAGCGGCATGCCCCTCAACTCCGCGACGCTTCGCGCGAAATGGAGTTGAAGATCAAAAAATTCCTTGGCGTAGGTCATGCTAATTGCGTCGCGTCAAATGGCTCTATGCCGATTGCGATAATCGCACGTTCAACGAGCAGCGTCGATATGGCCTTGCTCGGCGGTTATTCGGCTTGCATCGGTGTGTTCACGAGATCATTTTCTTACGATCATTCGTCATAGTAGCGAATGCATCGATTGCAACGCCACAACACCAGAGGTAGTCTGGGTTACCCAGTGACGGCCGCCGGTTCCCCGCGCCATCGTCCTGCTCGCGCTGCTCCATACTGCCGACAAGAACATGAACAACTTTGATGCGGTCATCGAGACGTGGCTTACCAGGCCGAGCTTCGGCCTTCTGGTTAACCATGCAATAAAAGCCGTCGCCGATCTGTATATGTTCAAGGGTCTCGTGCTCATACCCATTTTGTGGTGGATATGGTTTCGACCCGGCGAGCATCGCGAGCGGCAACGCGAAATGGTCATTGCGACGATCATGAGCGGTCTGTTGGCGCTCGCCGTGGGAAGGCTTCTCGCTGATCTGTTGCCATTCCGGGTACGTCCTATCCAGAACCCCGACCTTCATCTGCACTTTCCATTCGCCGCGCAACAGGACGCCATGCTGACGGCGTGGAGTTCGTTTCCGAGCGATCACGCCATGCTGTGGATGTCCGTCGCGACCGGCATTTTCATTGTCTGGCGCGGAATCGGCGTGCTGGCGCTCCTGTACACCGCCATCTTCATTTGCCTTCCGCGCGCTTATCTCGGCTATCACTATCCGACCGATATCCTCGCGGGCGCCGCCATCGGCATCGCGATTACCTATGTCATGACGCGGCGCTCCGTTAGAGCGCGTTACGCGACTCAATCGTTGCGATGGATCGAACGCCATCCCGGCCCGTCCGCGATGCTGGCATTTATCCTCTGTCTCGAACTGGTCACCCAGTTCGACGAACTGCGCAAGTTCGTGAGCTCCGCTTCCAGGTTTCTGTGACTCCTTTTTCATTGGCTCGGCTCCGTCGGTCATAACATCCTCGCGCGACCGGCGCGGCGCTCCCCTGCGAGCCGGACGTCCGCAAGCACCGCTCGGTTCGCTCCCCCGCATAGTGTTTCGCCGCGACCGCCCTATCCCGCGCGCCCGTTGCCCGCAATATCGCCACTACGCGACATTGCCGGTGTGACCATGTTCAATTCCCGAATCCAGAATCCGTCGTCTACTCCGCTGCCGGTGTCGGGCACCGCGCCCGAATCGCCGAACCGCGCGACCGGTTCGAAGGCGTCGCCATCCCGCCGCGCGTCGTCGTCGGACGCGGCGCTGGAACCGCTCGCGCACGCGCCCGTCAGGACGGCCGCCGGCGGACACGCGCAGCGCGGCGAGGCGCTCGCAAGGCTCAGGCAGTTGGGGACCGCCGCGCCCTCGCCGCTCCCCGTCAATCCGTGGAATATGCTGCTGCACGGGCTGAAATCCGGCGACGCCGCGGCGGCTTACGCGGGCGCGCTGGCGGGCGCCGAATCGCCAGGCCCGCTGCCCGCCGCGCATCCGACCGTTCTGCGCGAGCTTCAGGCGCTGCGCCGTTCTCCCGCCTGGCAGGACGTGTCGGCGCGGATTCAGTCGCACGAAGGTTTCGAGCATCTCAGCCTGCGCGGCGTCGCCCGGATGATCGACATCGCGAAGCCGTTCGGCACGTCCCGATCATGGGCGCGCGAGGCGACGACCAAGGGCGTGTTCGATGCCGCGTTCGCTGGCGCCATCTTCGGCAGCGCGGAACACTACGCGTCCGCAATCGACGCGGATCCCGAATTGAGCCAGTTGCGCGCGACGCCGCCGTCGCAGTGGAACGCGCGGCAGCGTGAGCAGGCGATCAACGCATTCGGCCGGCACGTCAACGACGCGTTCGGCATCCGCAGCAAGGTCCGCTACGCGGGCGAGCAGTCGGTCGCCGATGAAGGCTCGCTGATGAAAACCTACGACCGCAGTGCGCGCGTCGACGTGTTCGATCCCGCGTTTCGCCAAGGCTTCCTGACGCTGGCCGAAGGCGTGTTTCACGAAGCCGTCCACGTTCGGCAGCACACGCAAAACTTCGACGCCGATACGCTGCAACTGCTCAAGCTGTCGCCCGAGCCCAAGACGCGCTATGAAGCCACGGTCGGACTGATCGAAAGCATGGCTTACCGGTCGGGGCTGATCGCCGCGCTGAGCGTGATCCGGCGCGCGAACACCGGCTCCTTCCTGGGTCATGTCGCGTCGGGACTCGAGGCCGCGCCGCAGGACCCGTGGGTGCTTCTGCGCACCGAACTCGCGGCCCGGACGGGACACGACCTGCACGGACTCGTTGCGATGCACGACGGCCGCATCACGACGCGCGGCGATGCGGCGAGCGTGCTGCAAGCTATTCACGAAGTCTGTTCGCAAGGTCAGCATGCCAACCACGGCCGGCTCATCGCAAAGGCGCTGTGGGGTGCATGGCCCGACGCGGCGAAGATGCTGGGCGAGGACCACCGTGACGCCAACGTGCTGAAGGATTTCGAACGCACGCTGGACGCCGCGTGCGGGGGCCGTTTGCATGTTTCGGGTTTGCAGTTGCTCGCCAAGCACGGAATCTCGGAGCCGCTCATCCGCCCCGCTCATGAGAAAGGCACCTTGGGCGCGGGCCTGAAGCTGGTCGCGCGGGCGTCCACGCCGCTGGAAATGCTGCGAATCCGGCACGCCCTGCAATACGCGCTCGGCGAGGCGGGCGGCGCTCACTCCTATGCGGAGGAGCTTGGCCTGCCGCCGCGCGCGGCGGATACGGCGCGGCCTGGTTTGTCGCGTGCGCCGGTTTAGCTGATCTCTTACTGGCCGACGTCTACGCAGACCCTCGACCGATCGCCATTCGCTGCGAATGTAAAAAGCAGAAACCGACCCGCTTCGGCCATTCAAATCCCGAATTTCATGGTCCGCTTCCGGGCAAACCCGCTAAGCCGCGTGACGTCGGTACAGTGCCAGAGACCCCGCGAGGGCAACCAGCGCAGCACCACAAGAACGTTCGAGCCATAGTGCGCCCGACTCCTTTAGCAGGCGAATTGCCCGTGCGCCGAGCAGTGAATAGCCGAACATGATCGAGCAATCCAGCATCGCGAACGTTATAGCGAGTGCCAGGTACTGCGGCGCAAGTGGGGCGGACGGCGCTATAAACTGGGGCAGAAATGCGGAGAAGAACAGATATCCTTTCGGGTTCGTGACTGCGGTCAGGAAACTCTTGAGGAAAATCGCCGAGTTGCTGTCGCGGCTTACTTCGCCCTGCATGCTCGCGACGCTCAACGAACCCTTTGACATCAACAGCTTGATGCCAATGTACGCCAGGTAGGCCACGCCCACCCATTTGACGACGTTAAACCAGAATGCCGACGCTGCCAGCAACGCACCAAGGCCAAGCGCCACGGCGAAAATCAACACGAAGTCGGATGCGATTGCGCCAGCGAACCCATACGCGGCACGGCGAAGACCATAGCGCGAGCCATTGGTCAACGCCAGCAGAACTGTCGGTCCGGGAGTTACGATACCTACAAAGGCTACAGCGGCAAAAATTAGCAATGTACTTTCACTCATGATGGCCTTCTCCGTTGTGAGTGAATGGGATATGTCAAATAGCCACCCAGTATAGATCCGCATTCTCACCTGCAAGTCACACATGGCCCCGGTCGCCCTTGCTAGCGTGGAAATGCCATGCAGCTTTTCGCAAGCGGACGTTCACGCGATAATCGGCAACGGCGGCTCGTGGCCGACGGATGTCAGTTGGAAGACTGAACCGCTTATATCTCGCTCGTAACTGGCTGCCGAGGAATTCGGAAAACGACGGACTTGTACTTTGGCGTCACCTGGCTTCCCACGATCACGCCGCCTAACGATTCGGCGATGCGCCGGCTGGGGCGGTTCTCTTCGGCAACCGGATAGGTAAAGCTTTCACAGCCAATGGTTCGCGTTGCCCAACGTGCAATCAGAGTGACGGCTTCGCAACCGAAGCCATTTCGATGACCATCTTCACGAATCCAGATGCCGAGTTCCGGACTCTCAGTACGTACGCGGTGAAGTCCGGCCAAACCAAGGAAACTCCCGTCAGCGCGTTGCCGTATCGCGAATACATAGTCCGACCCGTCGTCTATCGACGGTATCCACGACCGCCAAACACCATCGAAGTCATGCCGTGATGCTGGCGGCTCCCACGCCATGTGGCGAGTGAGCGAAGGGGTGATGCATGCGAACGTGGCATCTGCGTCGTCGGCCGAGAACGGTTTGATCAAGAGCCGGGTTGATTCAATCTGGATTTCTGTCGGCCGCAGCGACATCTTAAGTTTTCCGTGGAAGTTGTTTGTATTCTCCAATTGTCGACGAATCAGAAACGTGTGTCGAACGTCTCTTCATGACCTGCGGGTCGCCTCATGCAATAGGCATGCGCAGTTTAAACTGCGCATGCCTGCGATCGGCAGCATGCGACCTGCCCATTGCCGTCGTTCGCGACGAGTGCATGTCAATGACGGCTTTCGAGGTACAACAGCCTTGATCCGACATTCGAAAGCGCCGGCAATTCGGCCTTAGCCGACGGTCGCCGGTCTGCCGATGTGCGGCATCTGCTCTTCACTTCGCCGACATTCGCAAACAGGTGCCAACGAAAGTTGGCCCCGTTAGGGACGAGTGAGTCTTTCCCGGACCCGAAGCGGACCGAAAGCAAGAGGTTTACGTATCTGAGAATTCCCTGCAAGGCCGGGCGGGCAGAGGAAGATAGCGTGCCACCCCGTCGGGAGATGGAGCACACCTCCGGCTTGGGACGGGCACGTTCCCTCGCCTAGACTCGTTACGCCATCGGGTCTCTCGGCGGGTGGCGCGATGGCGTTAGGGGGCACCCTCGGCTTATATATAATTGGTGAAATCCCAAAAGTAAGCGCCGCTGAGAAAAAGAGCACAAGTAAGAAAAATGCCGAATATTGACGCAGACATCGATAACGTTCGCGCATCTCGCGCCGGCCACACATTCCACGAGCGGTGGGCCGCCAGGCGAGCGCTGCAGTTGGTCTTCCCGAATGACAATCTATTTGCGATCGCCGTAGAGGGGATTTCATCGACCGAGACTGCGAGCCCCGGAGCTCGGGCCGAAGAGATAGCTGACCTCATCCTCTATTATGGCCGCGGAGACAATTTTCAGACCTGCGAGCGGCTCGAGACCGTTCAATTCAAATACAAGCTTCGCGAAGAGGCTGTCACAGCAGCTTATCTAAAAAAGACGGTCGAGAAGTTCTCCGACACGATCCTCGGCTACGAAAAGGAGTTTTCAGCAGCCGACGTCGACAACAAGGTGTCGTTCATCTTCGTCACGAATTCTGAATTCACGGACAGTCTTTGGGACGCGATACAGTCCCTCATCGAGGGAACGACGCCTTTAGCTCCCGGCTCAGCCACTCAGGCTCGCAACATCAAGAAGTGGTGTGCCGATCGCGGCCTATCTGACGCAAGCCGCCTCTTCTCGAGGATAGTATTTCGAGCCGGAGAGAAGAGCCTTGCCGGTCAAGACAATGCGCTCAGGAGAACACTAACCGACTGGTCTGCCGGCGCGGATTCAGAGGCCAGGCTCCGGCTTCACGGGCTTCAGGATCTCGTCCTGAAGAAGGCGGGCCCAAGCGGTCAGGGCAAGAACCTGATCCGCCGCGAAGATGTCTTGGATGCCCTCGATTGCGAGCCAGAGGATCTTTTTCCGGCCGACACCCGCTTCATCGACGTGGGTGCCGTCGTTGAGCGAGCTGAAATTTCGAAAGTCGGGGATTTGGTCAAGGCGTCGAATCTACCCGTCCTCGTCCACGCCGAGGGTGGGGTGGGCAAAACCGTGTTTATCCAAAGCCTCGCTGAGAGGATGGCGAACGAATTTGAGGTCGTCGTTTTTGACTGCTTCGGTGGTGGCTCATACCGCTCGGACAATCATTCTCGGCACCTCCCGAGAATTGGGCTGGTGCAGATCGTCAACGAGCTGTCATCGCGGACACTATGTGACCCGATGCTGCCAGGCGGCGATGACAATCGCAAAATTATCAAAGCGGCGCGTAGACGACTTGCACAAGCTGCGGCCGCGATCCGAACTCAATCGAAAAAGCTTGATTTGCTTATCATTGTCGATGCTGCGGATAACGCCCAGCTCGAAGCCGATTACCGCCACGAAACAGCATTTCCAAAGCTTCTTCTCTCAGCTATCGATGAAGATCCGATCGATGGCGTGATGTTGCTGCTTACGGCGCGCACGCACCGCAAAGACAAGGTTATTGGTCGCGCCACAGTGAATGAAATCGAGCTAGGACCATTCACCGATTCGGAGGCACGTGAATTTCTGAAAGATCGCAAGCCAAGTGCTTCCGGCATGGAGATCGCTACCGCCTTAGCGCGCTCTGGTCGGAACGCGCGTGTACTCGACTACCTTGTTCAGACCTGGGACACAAATGTCCTCGGCAAAACTTCGGCTACCCCTATCACTGTCCGCGAAATCATCGCTCAGCGTTGCACCAAGATTGTCTCGGATCTTCATGTTGCAGGATGGCCGGATTCAGAGGTAACCGAGTTCTTCGTCGCGCTGTCACTCCTTCCTCCGCCGATTCCGCTAGAGGAACTGGCAAACGCGCTCGGGTGGTCTGCGGCTCAGGTGAATACTGCAGCATCGGATTTGGCTCCAATGCTCGAGATCACGTCGCACGGTGCGATTTTCAGAGACGAGCCCACGGAGACATATGTTCGGGAGACATACTCTGATCGACCAATGGCTCAAAGTGCCATTGCCGACCGCCTTTTGTCTTCGCAGGCAACATCAACCTATGCCGCCGAAGCACTGCCACACTTCTAGTCGTTATCAAAGATAGCGATCGAGCATTCGCGCTCGCCGATTCAACCGGCTTCCCAACAACGGTTCAGTCGGAGTTCGGCCGCCGTAGGCTAACGCTTGCACGACTTCGTGCGGCCTTTCGATTGGCGGTATCAGAAGATGACTTCGATCGGGTGCTTGCCCTCAGCATGCGGCTATCTCAGGCCGCGACAGGCAACATGCGAGGAGACGAGTTTATTCGAGGCTGGCCTGCTCTGGCGATCGTACTCGGTGACGCTGACTCCTATCGCCGCCTTGTCTCGGACCGCTCAGGGTGGCGCGGTGCTAGAAGTGCGCGACTGACGGTCGCACATCGATTTGCAGGGGATGCCGAAGAAGCACAAATTCAGTGCGAGAGCACAGTTCGGTGGATCAACTGGCATACAACGCAGCCGCATGACGAGATACATCGCGACCGCGCCGGTCCTGGGGTTGACGACTATGCAGCGGTGCTATTCCAACATGCCGCCGAAGGCGAGTTCAGCATCGTCGATCGCAATCTCGCTCGCTGGAGTGATCGCTTCTCGCTGTCCGCCAGTTGTGAACTTTTGAAATTGCTAGCGCTGTTTGACCAAGCAAACGGCACAGCGGCGCTCTTGGATTTGGTGTCGTTTGCGGTAAGCGACCACTGCGCATCTCAAGCGCTCAAGCTGCGGCTTCTCTCGTATTCTCGCTATCTCAGTAAAAAGCAGGTGAAGGTGCTCGCGAAGGCGATTGCTAAGCCCGCACCCGACGAAGACGATGAGGATGAAAGCTTCTCCTCCGACGCCGAGCGTGGGAGTAACGATGCCATCGAGTTGGCGGCATTGACAACGCTCTTCCACAGCTCGCGAGCTGCCGCCGCCGCGATCATTCGCCGTGTGCCACGTACCCGTCCGTCGGCTTATGACTACGGCGAGCGTTACGGTCCCTCGAGAGCTTGGTCTCCAATCCTCCGAGCCTGTATTCGCGCCTGGTCTGCTGGAAGGCCGGTTGCCTATCGTGACTTACTCCCGGACGGAATAAAGCTTACCAAGCAGGCAAAGGCTGTCACGACTCAGGCAGCGCTGGTGACGTTTCTGAAGGAACTCCGCGAACCGGCGTCCGGCGGCAATGCCAAGGGTGGAGGCAAAAAGCAACTCAGGGCGAAATTCAACGACCGAGAACGTAAGGACATCAGCGAAGGCATCGAGCTTGCGCGCAAGCTAACCAAGCCAATCGAAGATGCTGTCCTCTCTGGTAATCCTCTCTCAGATGCGAGTGTCACCGACTTCGTAAATGTCTGGAGCAGACATTTGCGCGAGGGCGTGCACTGGAGAGCTGAAAGCGCAGCGGATTCGCTAGTCCGTACCGCTGGGCTCGGTTGTGCCTGCATTGTGCTGAACCACGCGTCCAATATCTCGGCCGACCAGGCCAAGACATTGATTGGTCTGATTTCCGCCGGACGATTCTTCGTTCCAGAGAAGATCGAAGTGTTGGCGCTGCTTGTTAAGCGACCGGTCCTCCATGAGCTTGCGGGCGAATTCGCACGCCACGTCGCGGAACAAATCCGTCAGGATGACAATATCGGAGGACGCGGCGACTCCTACGTAAAACTCGCTGCTTCTCTTGTGCCCATGAGTATCGATGAGGCCCGTGAGTATTATCGGCAAGGTCTGGCCGAGCTGGACCAGATAGGTGGAGAAAGCTACGAGCAGATCTACTCACTGCTTCATTTTGCAAGCGCTCAGCAAGGTGGTTTTTTAAGACCCGCACTGGCACAACGGCTAATGAACCTTTGCCAAACCATCGTGCGAAACGAACCAAGAAAGTTCGGATGGACGTTGTTCGCGCATGCCGCAGCCAACTCCATTGGTTTTCCGGCAATAGCCAAGCTCGTGCGTTGGTATGACCAAGACGTTGCAGACCTGTCCTACGGATTGCCGCAGCTTGCATGCTTTCTGGCAAAGAATGGAAATCTCGATCCACGCCGTACCGCCTTTGTTCTCACAATTTGTGAGGAGCACGGCTGGTGGGACTGGCGTACCGGCGATGGGGTCGCCGACTTGCTGAAAATGTCCCGGCCTGCGGACCAGAGGCGGATCTTCTTGGCGATCATCACAAAACTGCGCGCTGAGTACCCGTTCGGTGCTTGGCCGTCTCTTTGGGAAGGCTTCCTGGAGACGACGGGTAATCTGTACCCAAACGCAATCACCACCGAAGAGCGGGAGGAGATCGAACGGCTCAGGGCAGAGGCTAAGCGCAAGCAGGATGAGTCTAACAGTCGCAATAACTCGTCGCCGGCCTTCCTGACTACTCAAACCCTAAAGCCAAGCAAAGAGGATATTGACAGCGCCATCGCCGCGTTGGTCTCGGCCTGCGATCTGGTCTCAGCAACTTCGATTGACGAAAGTCTGAAGGCCATCGCTGCAGACAATAATCTTCGCTACTCTGCTCGACAGCAATTTATCGCCGGATTGCGTGCTGCGTGCCCGTACCCCGAGCGTTTGAACTTTTTGTCCGCGATCTGCTCCGCGTCCCAGCTGAGCCTCACTCAATCATTGGAAATCCTAGCCGAGTGTTTCGCTGATTGGAACAATTCATCCACGCACCTAATCTCCAAGGCGAAAACGCTGGTTGAGCGACTGTTTGAGTGCAAGAGCGCCGAACTGTTCGAAGGTCAATTTTCCAGTATTGCGCGCGATATCCGCCGACTGTCGGATCTCTGCAATGACAAGGCCTTCGTGCTACAGCTCGTCCTCCGCAAGGTCGCAGAGGATGAAGTCGAACTCGACGGTGATGAGTGGCTTCAACTGGCCACCGTGTTATGCGATGTAACCTCAGGACGAGCCGGTCTCGACGCGTTGGAGTTGCTACTTTCCGGTCCGGCCGCTCGCATCGCCGACGAGATCGGAGAGGGACCATTCCGCCCTGAACAGGAAATCGCGGGAAACGACGCGGAGTTGATTTCAGACGTCACGTGGCACCTCCTTGGCGAGGACGATGCCTATGTCCGCTGGTCGGTCGCGAGGGGACTGAAGACGCTTGTCGAGTTGGGGCTCAACGACGACCTAGCGCTATTGCTTGACCGTTTCGATCAAACAGAAGTCGCGACCCTAGCGTCGGCGGATAAGAAGCTTTCTTTCCAAAATTCCCGGCAGTGGTTGCTGATGGGGTTGGCGCGAGCCGCTTTGCACCATGGACAAGCCATGGGTGCCCTTCGGCCCAAGCTGCTTGCTCTCTCCGGACGAGACGACCTGCACGTCATAGAAAAAATCCATATCGCTAGATGTCTGGGTCACATTAGCAACGGGGAACGGCGCGACGCAGAGTTGGAGGCGTTGCTTGATGAGATCAACCGGCCTCAGTGCGGCATTGTCATCAGCGACGTCTACCCGAGTGCGGCGAAACCGACATCGGATTTTCGCTTCGATTATGAGTTTGCAAAAATCGAGATCAGCACCCTGGCTCATCTGTTCAATGTCGCACAGGCAACGGTCGAAGACGCAATTGCGGCAGAGATTACGCGCCGATGGCCCGATGCCACCTCGCTAGATTATTTTCCCGGCCGTGAGCGGTACCAGCGGGACCAGAGCGACCGGTACGAAACCTATCGGGAGCATATTCAAAGACACGCATTGCTTAGCGCTGCCAGTAGACTGTCAAAGACACTGCCCGTGGTCGTTCGGAGCTACGAGACCCGAGGCGACTCACCTTGGCTGAAGTGGCGTGATCGCTACGACCTCACGTTCGATGATGGTTCGTGGTTGTCCGACCGGAAGGATTCCGTCCCTCGGCAGGCGAAAGAAGGTCTGTTAGGTGAGAGAATCGGCCAGCAGGAAACGCTACAGGATCAAAATGAAGTGCTGCGGAAATTGGGCTTTGTGGAGACCGCCGCTGATGCACTGCTTCCGCTATATGGATGCTGGTCATCGCCTGACGGCGTGAATGTACGGATCACGTCGGCGCTGACGGAGCGAAAGGGTTCCATAGGTCGCTGTATGGCATTCGCCAAGCGGCCCAGCCATGAGCTTTGGTTACCGGAGTTTTGGGACGAGGGGTACTACGACCACCGCTATCGCCAAGAGAGCCCTTTCGCTCCATTGGTGTGGGCTCCGGAGACCCGCAGTCTCGGTATAGATGTGGGTGACGAGATCGCGGCGAAGGGGCCGGGTGGGCGACCGCGTCTTGGGATCACCCTGACGAAGAGCCTAGAGTTGGCGAATGAGCCAAACTGCGATGATTGGCGTGAGACAGATGGACGTCTCGCTCTGAGAAGCCAGGTTTGGGGTAGCTGGAGGCCCGATCCCGATCACAGCGGACATCGCCATCAGGATGATGGCGCGATTCTATGGGCTTCGCCCGATTGGCTTGACGCAACATTGTCCGCCCTCGACCGGCGACTTGTTTTCACGGTGACGCTGTGGAAGTACCGCTCGTCGCGTGACTACGACCCCTCAAGCGGCGTCAAATCCGTTCTTGCTGGGCTAAGAACTGATAACAGGAGGTTTAGGCTTTGGCAAGCAAAGAAGACTACGAAGCAAGACTATTGAAGCAATCGAATTGAGCCGCCCCCCCTGCGTGTGAACTTCAAAACCGTTGAGTTGACCGAGATCATAGATGAAAGGTATCTCATTGAGTTTGCCGTATCCATTTGAGCTCAAACCGTCATGCGTCTGAGTTAATAGGAGCGGCTGTTCGGGGTCGGGTGCCGTCCTCTGACAGGGCGTAAGGCTGTCACTCGAACTGACATGCAGTCCAACGATCGCAGAGTCGCCCCTTGGCCGAGGATCGGACCAATGACCGCAATGGCCGACGACATGCCTCACATCGCTGGCGGTCGAACGGCTGTTCATGGCGCGAAGCGGCCGCACGAACGTCCATCTGGCAGCCAACGCCTCACGGCAGATCCCCGCCCTTCATCGATCGACGGCAAGCGACCCGAGGGCTCCGATCACCTCCGTATCACCTATCAGCAAACCGCCGACGAGTCAGCCGTGCGTCGAATCAAACCACCAACCAAAACCCCACCCCCGCACCCGCCCCATTCGCAATTGCCCCGCGCCAACAGCACTCCGCGACCTCACCCCCGAGGACCCGTCTCCGCTAATGAACCCATCCCCTCACGCTCGAGCCACGATCGAAACAGCACGACTAGTTCATCGCCGGACTTCCCATCCGGGACATAAGTGCAATAGCTTCGAGACGGCAGACGAGGACCGGAGAACGGCGTGACAAGCCGGCCAGCCGCGAGATCGTCGGATACCAGCGCAGTCGGTCCCATCGCAACGCCTATCCCCTCGATGGCGGCCTGCAAGGTCAGATAGAAGTGATCGCAGGTCAGCGTGGCCGCCGGCCGCAGTTCAGGAATCCCCGCCCGCGTCAGCCAGTCCGGCCAGAGTCGCGGCAGACTCGACGTGTGCAGCAACGTATGCTGCCGCATATCGTCCGGCACCCGAAGCGGCAGTCGATGCAAGAGCGCCGGACTACAAACCGGCAGCCTTTCCTCAGCGAGGAAGAGTCGCATCGAGTAGCCATAGAACGTGTCCGGGCCGCCCCGGATGACGATGTCAAAGGTCTCGGCCAGGCTCTCCACCGACTCGTTCGACGTCTCCACTTTGACATCCACATCGGGATACGCCGCGCGGAATTGCGCCAGTCTCGGCACCAGCCAGCGCAACGTAAATGTCGCAGGCGCATTCACCGACAGTGTCCGCGAGACGGTTTCCGGAAAACCATATCTTGCGGTTGCCTGCGAAAGCTGCTCGAACAGAGGACCGATTTCCGCGAGGTAGGCCTTTGCCGCCGGCGTCAGCAACACGCGCCGGTTGTGCCGTTCGAATAACGATGCGCCCAGCCACGCCTCGAGCAGCCGCACGTGCTGGCTCACCGCACCATGCGTGACGTGCAATTCCGCAGCGGCTTCCTTGAAGCTGCCGAGCCGGCCAGCGGCCTCGAAGGCGCGCAGTGCGTTGAGTGGAGGCAATGCCCGCTTCATTCGAAATAGTTTCTCTAACTCGAAAGCGCAATTTATCTGGTTTGCCGGTCGGCAACAAGATAGATATTCTTCTTGCAACACAGCTTCCGGAACCCCGCATGCTCAGTTACACCAGCGGTCTCGTCCTTCTCGCCGCGCTGCTCCACGCGAGCTGGAATGCGATGCTGCATGGCAACGAAGACCGGTTCCTGTCCATGACATGGATGAGCATCGCCATCGCAGCGGTCTCCACGCTGGTGATCCTGTTCACGCCATTGCCGGCCAGCGCGGCCTGGCCGTACATCGTCGCATCGGGGATCGTGCATATCGTCTACAACGTGACACTCGTGCGGTCGTACCGCCGCAACGACCTGGCACAAGCGTATCCGATCGCGCGCGGCTCATCGCCGCTGCTCGTTACGCTCGGCGCGGCGCTCTTCGCGCACGAGGTGATTCGCCCCTCGCAGGTACTTGGCATCTTGATGATATCGGGCGGCATCATCGCGATCGCGCTGGAGCGGTTTCATGTATCGCGAGCAGGTTTGCGGGCCGCGCTGACCACCGGCGCGACGATCGCCGTCTACACCGTGATCGACAGCATCGGCGTGCGCTTGTCCGGTGGCGAGGCGCTCGCCTACACCGCATGGATGTTCCTGTTCTATTGGCTGATGCCGCTACTGTTCGTCGCGCTGCGTGGGGTCACGGCGCTGTGGCCGCCGGTACGGTCCGCGCCAGTGTCGATCGGCTCATCGCTCGTCGGCGGCCTGGTGTCCATCGCGGCGTACGGCATCGTGATATGGGCGCTGCAGTCGGGCGCGACGGGAACGGTATCGGCGTTGCGCGAGACCAGCGTGGTATTCGCGGTGCTGATCGGGCGAGTGTTTTTACGTGAAGCGGTAAGTGCAAAGCGCTGGATCGCTTGCATGATCGTCGCGGCCGGGGCGGTTTGTCTCGGGCTTTGACATGAGCTCAAGCGGGGCATCCGTGTCGAGCGCACGAACCATCACGATCGCTCGACACTGACAAGGAATTTGCAAACACGTAGGAGATGAAACGTCGCCCCTAACCTGTCGTTCCCGCATACGCGGCTTTCAGCGCCGCAACGTCGAACTTCACCATGGTCAACATGACGTCGGCAACACGCTTCGCCTTGACCGGATCGGGATCAGCCATCATCTGAATGAGATCGTTAGGCACGATCTGCCACGAAACGCCGAAGCGGTCTTTCAGCCAGCCGCACTCCTCGGGCGCACCGCCGCCCTCTAGAAGCGCGTTCCAATAGCGATCGAGTTCCGCCTGATCGTTGCAGTTGACCATAAGCGATATCGCGTGATTGAACGGGTCGAGTCGCCCGGCGCTCATGGCGATAAAAGGCTGCCCGAAGAGAACGAACTCGACAACCTTCGTCGAGCCGGCGCTCGGCACCCCGGTGACTCGAACGACGCGCGAATCCGGAAAGATATTCGCATAGAAAGCAGCGGCCTCCTCGGCTTCGTTGGCGTACCAGAGAAAAGGCGTGATCTTCTGAATTGTCATCGCAAATCTCCTGTCAGTTTCCACTGGATGTGGAGGCGAGCCGCATGCCGATAACGCATACGGCAATCTCCTCCGTCTATGCGGGTTCCTTCAATATCGGCCCTGACGGTGGTCGACGCATCTTCGCCCGCAATTGTCGCGATTGTATTCCCGAACCGCTCCGACGAGGAGCCGCGCTCAACGCCGCAAGAACCACGACCGCGGAGATCGTCAGTTTTCCGACGATACCGTCGTGACGGTTTCACGCGCATTCCAGCCGCCGCCGAGCGACCGGTACAACGCCACGGCCGCGAGCGCATGCTCGCGCCTCGCCTGATTCAACGATTCCGCGTCGCGCAGATACGCCTCTTGCGCCGCGAGCACGTCGAGGAAACTCGATGCCCCGCCCTTGTACAGTTCACTCGACAAACGCAGCGCCTGGTTCGATGCATCGAGCGCGCCGCCCAGACGCTCCACCTGTACGGCGCCGTTCACCAGATCGCTGCGGTTGTCCTCGATCTCCTTGAGCGCTTGCAACATGGTCTGCTGCAAGCCGAGTTGCGATTCGCGCATGCGGCTTTCGCTCGCGTCGATGTTCGCGGTAATGCGACCCGCGTTGAAGATCGGACTCGTCGCGTTCAATGCGGCGCTAAAGAGATTGTCGGTGAGCGTCGGCAAGCCGAGATAGGACGACGCCAACAAACCGTCGGCAAGATTGAGTCTGAACTGCGGATAGCGCTGCGCTTTCGACACGCCCACTTCCGCCGCGCGCTGTTCGACAGCCGCATACGCATTGCGAACGTCGGGGCGCTGCAGGAGTGCTTCGGACGGCAACACCCGCGGCACGCCTTGCGAGGGCACCGGAATGTCGCGAGCGTCGGCGAGCGTCAACCCGTCCACGCTCTCGGGCGTGCGCCCCGAATACACCGCGATTAAACTCAGTTGATGCTGCACCGTCGATTGCATGCGTGGAATCTGCGCCTGCAAATCCTTTAGCTGGTTCTGCGCGCGCGCGACGTCGAGTTGCGTCGACAAGCCGTATCGCAGACGCTGCTGCGTGAGCTTCAACGCGCGGGCACGGATCTGCTCATTCTCGCTAAGAATCCGCAGTTGCGATTGCGCCCAACGCAGATCGACATATGCCGCCGCCGTGTTGGCTGCGAGCGCAAGGCGCAACTGGTTGAAGGCGGACTGACGTCCCGACACCTGCGCCTGCGCCGCGAGCACCGCGAGACGTTCGCCGCCGAATACATCCGGCGTCCAGCTCGCCGCCAAACCGACGCCGGCCTGGCGTACATAACCGAGCGGCGGCGGCGTGTTCTGGCGCGAGTCGGAAGCGCTCGCGCTTGCGTTCAACTCCGGCAGCAAAACCGCGCGATTCTGCGTCACTAGGTTCTGCGCCTGCTTTACGCGCTCCGCTGCTGCCTGCACGTCAAGGTTGCCGGTCAATACCGATTCGACCAGTTGATGCAGGACGGGGTCGCCGAATTGCGTCCACCATGTGTCGGCGCTCACGCTGTCTTGCGGCGCATCGACGCTCCATGCGGCCGGAGCGACGGTTTCAACCGTTTTCGGCAAATCCGCGTGCGTTTCCGGTTGCACCGCGCACGCCGCGAGCGTCAGCAACGCGGCGCTCGCCAGTACCTTGATGATGATCGGTTTCATGTTCAATTCCTCAATGAGCATCGGGCGGCGGCGCACTGTGGCCGAACGGCCGCGAGAACAGCACGCTCAGCAAACCGACCGCGAAACACAGCGACACGGCGAGAAACGTATCGGAGAACGTCAGCACGAGCGCCTCGCGCATCAGCAGCGAATGCAACTCGCTGAGCCCCGCGTTGGCCGCATTCAGCGCGTTTCCGCCAACCGCCGCGAAATGCGCGCTCTGCTGCCGCAAGATCGATTCGACCAGCGGGCGGCCCGCGTTCAAATGTTCATCGAGCCGCTCGTAATGCAGATTCAAGCGGTCGTTGAGCATCGTGCTGCTCACCGCGATGCCGATGGCGCCGCCGAGATTGCGCATCAAATTGAACAGGCCGCTCGCCGAACGAAGCCGCGACGGCGGCAACGAGCCGAGCGCCATCGTCACGATGGGCGCGATGCTGAACTGCTGACCGATGCCGCGCAGCGCCTGCGGAATCAGCAGTTCCTGCCAGCCCCATTGATTGGTCAACGGCACGTAGAGATAACAGCCGGCGCCGAACAGCACGAGGCCGAACACCATCAGCAGGCGCATGTCGACAATCCGCGCCAGCGTCGAATACGCGGCCAGTGCGATCAACTGGAAACAACCGACCGACAGCAACGCCAGGCCGATCTGCAACGAATCGAAGCCACGCACGCGCGACAAAAACAGCGGCGTGAGGAACACCGTGCAGAAGATGCCAATGCCCGTGATGAACGACAGCAAACTGCCGATACCGAAGTTGCGCACCGCCAACGCACGCAAATCGACGATCGGCTCTTTCGCGGTGAACGCATGCACGAGGAACAAGAAGCCGCAAATGGCCGACACCCACGTGCATAGAATGATGACGTCGTCGCCGAACCAGTTTTTCCGCGGACCCTCTTCGAGCACATATTCGAGGCAGCCGAGAAAGCCGGACATCAGCAGGATGCCGAGGTAGTCGCCTTTTTTCAGCAGCGACAGATCGACGTTGTCGACGTGAACGTATTTCGGCACCATCAGCGTGACGGCGATGCCCGGCACGAGGTTCAGATAGAACAGCCAATGCCACGACCATTGCGACGTGATCCAGCCGCCTATCACCGGCCCGATGGTCGGCGCGAGCGAAGCCAACGCACCGATGGTGGTGGCCGCGATCAGCCGCTGTTTGCCGGGGAACAACACGAACGCCGTGGTGAACACGGTCGGGATCATCGCGGCCCCGAGCGCGCCTTGCAAGCCGCGAAACAGGATCATCGAGTTGATGTCCCATGCGAGGCCGCACAGCATGCTGGTGATCGTGAAACCGAGTGCGGAAAAGGCGAACAGCCAGCGCGTCGAGAACACACGCGTGAGCCAGCCGGACATCGGAATCACGAGAATCTCGGCAATCAGATACGACGTCTGCACCCACGAGAGTTCGTCCTGACTCGCGGACAATCCGCCGCCGATGTCCTTGAGGGACGACGCGACGATCTGGATATCGAGCGTCGCCATGAAAAAGCCGAGACACATGAGCGCGAACGCGAAAACCTTGGTGCGCATCGGCTGGTCGGCGGGATTGGCGAGGGGTTGAGTCATGATCGCTTTATCCGCGTGCCGGCGCGTCGACATGTACTTTCACCGTTGCCGAGAGGCCGGGCCGCAGCACGCCCTGCACGTTGCGGGGCACGTCGAGGCGGATGCGAACCGGCACGCGCTGCACGATCTTCGTGAAGTTGCCGGTGGCGTTTTCGGCGGGCAGCACACTGAAGGTCGCGCCGGTGGCCGGCGCTAAGCTCTCCACCACGCCGCGGATCCGCTGGCTCGACGCGTCCAGAGCGACGTCGACGCGATCGCCGACGTGCATCTTCTTCAGTTGGTCTTCCTTGAAGTTGGCGTCGATCCACAGTCCGCTCGCGGGCACGATCGTCAAGAGCGACACGCCCGTGTTCGCCAGCAGGCCGACGCGCGCGGTGCGGTTGCCGACATAACCGTCGATCGGCGAGCGGATCGTCGTGTATTCCACGTTCAATGCCGCGACGCGCTGTGCCGCTTGCGCGGTGGCGATGCGTGCCTCGGCGTCGCCGATCTGCGCGTCGAGCACGGCAATCTGACGCTGCGCCGCGATCAGCGCCGCGCCGCTGCGATCGACCGCGGCATGCGCCTTCGTCAGATCGGCCACGGCCCGCTCGACCACCTGGCTCGACACCGCGTCGTCCTTCACCAGTTCGCGATAGCGCGTGCGATCGGCGGCGCTGCGCGTCAGCTCGGCGCCTGACGCTCGTACCTCGGCGGCCTGCTGGTTGATCGTCGCGAGTTGCAAGGATTTCTTCGCCTGCAATTCGGTGACCGCCGCTTGCGCGCTGCGCACTTCCGCGCTGGCTTGCGCGAGGCGGGCGTCGTAATCGCGCGCGTCGAGCCGGATCAGCACCTGGTTTGCGTGGACGAACTGATTGTCACGCACGAGTACATCGGTAACGAATCCGTTCACCTTCGGCGCCATCACGGTGACATCGCCGCCCACGTAGGCGTCGTCGGTGGTTTCCACGAAGCGGCCGACGAAGAACCAGTACGACGCCGCCAGTGCCAGCACGGCAAGCACCGAGATGATCGCGAGAAGCATCCAGGGTCTGCGCCGCGCCGATGTGGCCGAGGGCGCCGCACCGGACGGCGCGATAGTCGAAGGGGTAGTGGACATGATGTCGGTGTGTGCGTATGCACTCGTTGCGTTAAAAAAAACGGCGCGTTGGATTGCGCCGACCATGCGTTAGCTGATACGAAGCTTCAGACTGAATCTCGAATGATTGCAAACAGTTCACTGCGCAATGCCGCCGCGCGCTGCACGCCGAAACGGTGCTCGAATTCGGCTTGCGCGGCATGCCAATGCTGACGTCCGGCTTGCAATAGTTCTTCGCCTGCACAGGTGAGCGAAATGGACAGTGTGCGCACATCCGCGCCGAGCGCCTCGCTCGCTATCAGGCCGTTGCGCCGCAGCGGTTGAATCGTGCGAACGAGCGTGGTGCGCTGCATGCGCATGGTGTCGGCCAATTGCTTCATCGTCATCGGACCGGCGCGCTTCAGGCGCCCCAGCAGCGAAAACTGCGTGATAGTGAGTCCGACATTCGCCAGATGGCGGTCGTAAAGCTGCGATACGTGGCGTGCGGCCTGACGGATCGCAAAGCAGTCGTCGTCGAATGGCCCTTCCATTGCGCGCTTCCCTCACTCAAAGTGCGTATGCACATACATGGACGCAACGATGCTCGCCAAAGCGAACACGCGTTGTTAACCGGTGATGCCGAACAATTCGGCGCGCAGCACCTTGGCGCGCCCGTGCCCGAACCTGGATTCGAATTCGTCCTGCGCGGCGCGCCATGCAATGGCGGCCTGATCGAAGGTGGCTTCGCCCTTCTCCGTCAAGCTGAACAGGTAAGTGCGGCCGTCATGCTCCGCCGATTCGGCGGCGACGAGGCCCTCGCGCTGCAATGGCTTCATGGCGCGGACCAGCGTGGTGCGCTCCATCACCATCGAGTCCGCCAGATCCGCGATGGGCAGGTTCGGCTTGCGCGCGAGCTTGGCGAGAATCGTGAACTGCGCGGCCGTCAGCCCGACCGGGCGAAGATGGCGCTCATACATTTGCGTGACGCGCCGGGCCGCCTGGCGCAGCGCGAAACAGTTGCATTCGTCGTAAGAGAGGGGGCGGTTCATGATCGGCAGTGTAGGTGTGCATACGCACAGCGTCAAGTTCAATTGCAGCACTGCAGTGTTGCAAAAACGGCAAGCGGCGGTTTTTTGGCGAACATGCGCGCACACGCGAGCGAATCCGCAGCGGCGGACAAGCGGCTTGCCGAACCGAAATGAAGTATGGCGAGAGGCTAAAGCGCGAGAACGGTCACGCCCACTTCCACCCGATGCGCGCCGCCGCCGAGAATCATCCCGCGCAGCAAGGACACGTCGCTGTAGTCGCGGCCGATCGCGAGCGTCACGTGATCCCTATCCGCGAGCACGTCGTTGGTGGGGTCGAGATCGATCCAGCCGCTCTCGGGACAATGCACCGACACCCACGCATGCGACGCATCCGCGCCGATCAAACGCGGCTGCCCCGGCGGCGGATCGTTGCGCAGATAACCGCTCACATAGCGCGCCGGCAAACCGAGCGAACGCAGGCAGCCGATCATCACCTGCGCGAAATCCTGGCACACGCCGCTCTTCAATTCGAAGGCGCGCTCGGCCGGCGTGTCGAACATCGTCGCCGAAGGTTTGTATGCGAAGTCTTCGTGAATCCGGTGCATCAGATCGATCGCCCCCGCGGCGATCGGCGTGCCAGGCGCAAAGCTCGGCAACGCATACGCGCGCAGCGACGGCCGCGGCACGATATTCGGCGACGCGAAGCAGAACTCGACCTCGGGCCGGAACTGTCCGCCCACGCGAAAGCGCAGCGCGTCGGCCACGTCTTCCCAAGGCGGCGTCGCATCGGGATCGAGATCGGTCCAGCGCGGCATGAGCGCCACCGTCGTTTCGCTGACGAGTTGCAGCCGCTCGTGCGGCGCATCGAGCGCGAAGTACAGCACGTCGTTGCCGAACGCGTCGATCCGGCTATGCAGATACGACGGTTCCGGCTCGATGCGTTCCTCGTGCGAGACCACGCGTTGCCAGGCGCACGCGATCGGCCGGATGGTCGCGAGATGCTGCGCCGTTTCCACATACGTGGAGTAATGGTAGGTCGTGCGATGCGAGACGGACAGCACGGTCGGCGTGTGCTTCATGACCACACCTGCGACGCCACCGTACTCGCGTGACTGAAATAGCGCGCGCTGATCTCATGCGCGGCGGCGCCGACAAAACCGCCGATCTGATCGCACATCGCAATCAGCTCGACGTAGGCGCCGTTTTCATCGGTTGCGCACAGAGCTTCGAGCGTCGGCAGCGACGCGGCGTGCGGCATCAGTTCCGCGAACGGACGATGCCGCACGCTGCCCGCCGCCACCGCGATCTCATCGAGCTTCTTGCGCAAACGCTCATAGACGCCGTAGATACCGCGCGGATTGGTCGGCTCGATCACCAGCAGATCCAGCAGGGCCGGCACTTCGAAACGGCCTGGATAAAGCGAGCGATACGTCAGCGTGCAGTCGAAGAATTGCAGCAGCAGATCGAAACCGGCGGGCGTCGCGAGCTGCCCCTTATCGGCGACCACGCGGAGAAACGACGTCATCGCCGACACGCGTTCGATGTGCCGCCCGACGAACAGCAAACGCCAGGCTTCGTCGCGCGTCATGCGGTCGCCTTGCGCACCGCTGATCGCCGACAACTGCACCGAGAGATGTTCGAGCGCGTTCATCAGCGTCACGCGGTCGTAACGATCGTAGCGTTCGCCGCGGCCATTCAGGCCGCCGTTGCCCTGTCCGTTGCCGGACCCGTTGCTAGACCCGTTGCTATTGCCCTGCGACGCGCCGCCGCTGAAACCAGGCGCCGGCATCAGCATGTGCAACGCATCGCGAAAGTCGTTGCGCGCCGCGAGAATCGTGCGCCAATGATCGTTCGACAAACGCCCGCGCACTTCACCATTCGAGCGCGCCTGACACTGCAGGTTCTGCCCGATGCTCGACGCGCCGGTGCTCTCGCTCAGATTCGCGACCAGCGCGCGCTCGAAAGCTTGCGGCGAATGCGGCGAGAACATGTCGCCGGACTGCACGAGCCCGCAGTAATTCGCGAGCTCGACGAGCGTGGGGAACATCGCGTCGGCGTCGTTGCCTTCCAGCGAGCCGAGAATCAGCCGCAGCAGCCGCACGTTGTTTTCCGCGCGCTCGCCATAACGCCCGGCCCAGTAGAGGTTTTCCGCCGCGCGGCTCGACACGGTGCGATGCTTGCGCGCGAGATCGGCGGGCTGCATCGGCGAAGGCAGCAGCGTGAAGGTCGAGGTCGGCTGGCTCGACAGCACCCACGTATCGACACTGCTGCCGCCGTATTGCATCGAGACCGTCGGCTGGCGCTCGGCGGCCATGCGCGTGAAGCCGCCCGGCATCACGTGCCAGCCGCCGTTCACGTCGGCGATCGCATAGACGCGCAACACCGACGGACGGCGGCCAATGGTGCCTTCCTCGTAACGCGGCGTGCAGGAGAAACGTTGCGACTGCTGGATCGTGTAATTGTCGGGCATGGCTTCGATACGTTCGCGCCATGTCGAAAGCCGCTGCCTGCCGTGCTCGATGCCGGGCGGCGCGTCGCGCGCGGCGAGCGGCCACGTCGGCACGATCAACGCTTCGTCCAGGCGCGCGAACGCGTGTTCGCGCGCCGCCTCTTCGCCGCACCACCAGGTCGCCACGCTCGGCAGCAGTAGATCCTCGTCGAGCAGCACTTCCGCGATGCCCGGCAGAAACCCGTGCAAGGCCGGCGATTCGACAAAGCCCGAGCCCGGCACGTTGGAGACGATCACGTTGCCCGCGCGCATCACCTGCAACAAGCCGGGCACGCCGATGCTCGAATCGGCGCGCAGTTCGACCGGGTCGCAGAACGCGTCGTCCAGACGGCGCAGCACGACGTGCACGCGTTCAAGACCGGCGAGCGTCTTCAGATAGAGCATGTCGTCGCGCACCGTGAGGTCCTTGCCCTCCACCAGCGTGACGCCCAGATAACGCGCGAGAAACACGTGCTCGAAGTAAGTTTCGCTGAACGGCCCCGGCGTGAGCAAGGCGATATGCGCCGACGTCTCGGCGCCGTCATGATCGTGCCGCATCGTGGCCTGGGCCGCCTGCGCGAGCGTCGCGATCAGTTGCGAATAGGTCGGCGCGAGGCGGCTCACGCGCATCGCGCGAAACGGATCGGCGAACAGCGCCGACACGATCAGCCGGTTTTCGAGCGCATAGCCGAGCCCGGAGGGCGCTTCGGTGCGATGCGCCATCACGGTCCAGTCGCCGCCGGGCATGCGCGCGAGATCGACCGCCACCACTTGCAGGAATTGCCCGCCGGGCGGCGCATAGCCCTTCACCGAGCGCAGATAGCCGGGATGGCCGAACACCAGCGCGGGCGGCAACTGCCCGCGCTCGAGCAAGGTCTGCGGCCCATAGATATCGGCGACGATCGCATTGAGCAGATGCGCGCGCTGCGTCACGCCGCGCTCCATATGCGCCCACTCGGCCTCGCTGATCAGGAACGGCAGCAGATCGAGCGCCCACGGCCGCGGCTCGCCGTTGTCCGCGTAGACGTTGTAGCTGATGTCGTTATCGCGGATCTGCTGCGCGATCGACGCGCAGTGATCGTCGAGCCGCGCGATGCCGTCTTCGCCCAGCCGCTCGAAGAACTGCCGCCACGGTTCGCGCAAGGCGCCCGACGCGTCGCGCAACTCGTCCCAGTGTCCTTCGTGGGCCGGCAACAGCCGCAGCAAGGACGAAGCGTCCGCGCGCGCCGCGGACGTTTCGAAGGGAAAAGTCGATTGAAAGGCCAAGGTCGTGTCGTTCTTTAGTGTGCCGCGGCGTGCTGGATATGCCGCGGCGTGTCAGTCTACCAGGTTACCAATAGCGCAGGTCCAGCGTGAACGGAAACTCGAGGCTGCGCTGCGGCGTATCGACCGCGAGCGGCCCCGGCGTATGCCCCGATGCGAAGAACCGCGCACGCCGCCGGCTTTCCGCCTCGTAAGCGTTGACCGGGAAGGTCTGGTAGTTGCGCCCGCCCGGATGAGCGACATGATACTGGCATCCGCCGACCGAGCGGCCGCTCCATGTATCGACCAGGTCGAACGTGAGCGGCGCATCCACGCCGATGGTCGGATGCAGCGCCGATGGCTGCGACCACGCGCGAAAGCGCACCCCGGCCACATATTCGCTGACGCGCCCAGTGGGTTGCAACGGAACCGGCACGCCGTTGACCGTCAGCACATGGCGGTTATCGTTCAAACCAAGCGCGCGCACCTCGAGCCGCTCAACGGACGAATCCACGTAACGCACCGTGCCGCCCGGCGAACCCTCCTCGCCCATCACGTGCCAGGGTTCGAGCGCGTTGCGGATCGTCAGCGAGACGCCGTTCACCGTCGCCTCGCCCACCAGCGGGAAGCGGAATTCGAAGTGCGGCGCGAACCAGCCGCTGTCGAACGCGAAGCCCGCGCGGTTCAGTTCGTCGAGCACGTCGTCGAAATCCATCTTCACGAAGGTGCCGAGCATGAAGCGGTCGTGCAGTTCGGTGCCCCAGCGCGTGAGCCGCTGCGTGTACGGCGTGTGCCAGAAGCGCGCCACCAGCGCGCGCAGCAGCAACTGCTGCACGAGACTCATGCGCGCGTGCGGCGGCATTTCGAAGCCGCGCAATTCGAGCAGGCCGAGGCGCCCGGTCGGGCCATCGGGCGAATAGAGCTTGTCGATGCAGAACTCGCTGCGGTGCGTGTTGCCCGTCACGTCGATCAGAATGTTGCGCAACGAGCGGTCGATCATCCACGCCGGCAGGTTCGCGCTGTCGCGGCCGCCGAGCAGATCGATCTGCCGCTGCAATTCGCGGAACGCGACTTCCAGTTCATACACCTGGTCGTTGCGGGCTTCGTCGATACGCGGCGCCTGGCTGGTCGGCCCGATGAAGAGCCCCGAGAACAGATACGACAGCGAAGGATGGTTGTGCCAGTACGCGATCAGGCTCGCGAGCAGATCGGGACGGCGCAGGAACGGACTGTCCGCGGGCGTCGCGCCGCCGAGCACGAAGTGATTGCCGCCGCCGGTTCCGGTATGGCGGCCGTCGGTCATGAACTTCTCGCTGCTCAGATAGCTTTCGGCGGCGGATTGGTACAGGTACTCGGTGTGATCGACCAGTTGCTCCCAGTTCGAAGCCGGATGAATGTTCACCTCGATCACGCCGGGGTCCGGCGTCACCTGCAGCACCTTCAGACGCGCATCGCGCGGCGGCGGATAGCCTTCGATCACCACCTGCATCCGCAACTCGGCCGCCGTGGCCTCGATCGCGGCGAGCAGTTCGAGGTAATCGTCCAGTTCGGTGAGCGGCGGCATGAACACATGCAGGAGCGTGCGGCCGCTGCCGAACGTCTCGGCTTCGGCCTTCGGTCCGGCGGCACGTTTGGGATCGCGCGCCTCGACGCAGATCGCCGTGCGAACCGTGTCCTTCGACGACTCGCCGCGCGCGGGCGGCGACAGGTTTGCCGCGTCGGCGTCGGCTGCATGGCCCAGCGCGCCGCTGCCCGCCATGCCGCTCAACAACTCCGCCGCCGATGACGACAACCCCGCCACGCGCCGCGCGTCGGCGGTGGTCATCTTGCGGGAGTCGCCGTCGAACTGCATGCGCAACTGCGCGGCCGAACGCAACGGCACCGGCGGCGCAAACGGATCGTGCGCGTGCTGATACGGATAGTCGGTTTTCGACACCCACGGCAGCGAGTCGAGCGGCAGCCGATAACCCATCGGCGAGTCGCCGGGAATCAGGAACATGTGCTCGTCGCGCAGAAACCAGCGGCCGGTGACCCACCGGGGCGGCTCGTGCGGCACGTCGCGCTCGCGCGCGAGCGGCAGGACATAGCCGGTCGCGCCGCCCAGGCCCGCGTCGAATACGCGCCGCAGACGCACGCGCTCCAGTTCGTCGTCGAGTCGCGCGTCGAGCGGATCGACGTTGACCGGCAAGCGGCGCTCGCGCCACAGGTAGTACCAGACGTCCTCGAAACCGGCGTGGATGCAGTCCTTGTCGAGCTCCAGCTTCGCGGCCAGGTGCGCGAGGAAGCGTTTCGCGTCGTCGGCGGTATAGGTGCCGGGCTCGCGTTCGTCGGCGAACAGCGTGGCGTCTTGCCAGCACGGCTCGCCGTCGGCGCGCCAGTACAGCGACATCGCCCAGCGCGGCAACTGCTCGCCCGGATACCACTTGCCCTGGCCGGTATGCAGAAAGCCGTTCGCGCCGTAGCGCGAGCGCAGCTTCTCCATCAGCGTGACCGCGTAGCTGCGCTTGGTCGGGCCGAGCGCGTCGGCGTTCCATTCGGCGGCGTCGCGGTCGCGCACCGAGACGAAGGTCGGCTCGCCGCCCATCGTCAGGCGCACGTCCATTTCGGCGAGGCGTTCGTCGACCTGCGCGCCCATCTTCAGCACGTCGCTCCATACGTCGTCGCTGAACGGTTTGGTGACGCGCGGCGTCTCCAGCACGCGTTCGATCGACATGGTGTGCTCGAACTCGACCTCGGACTCGTCGACCGCGCCGGAGATCGGCGCGGCGCTGCCGGGCTCGGGCGTGCAGGCGACGGGAATGTGCCCTTCGCCGGCGAGCAGGCCGGAAGTGGGATCGAGCCCGATCCAACCCGCGCCCGGCAGATACACCTCGCACCACGCGTGCAGGTCGGTGAAGTCGACTTCGGTGCCGCTCGGGCCGTCGATGGATTTGACGTCCGGCGCGAGTTGCAGCAAATAGCCGGACACGAAGCGCGCCGCCAGCCCCAGTTGCCTGAGCGTCTCGACCAGCAGCCAGCCGGAATCGCGGCACGACCCCGCCGCGCTCACCAGCGTCTCCTCGGGCGTCTGCACGCCGGGCTCCATGCGGATCAGGTAGCGAATCTCGCGTTGCAGCCGCTGGTTCAGCGCGACGAGGAAGTCGGCGGTGCCTGCCGGCGTGCGGTCGATGCTCGCGACGAATTCCCTGAAGCGCGGCGTCATCGCGCGCTTGACGCGGTACGGCGCGAGTTCGAACGCGAGGTCGGGCGAATAGTCGAAGGGAAACTGCTCGGCCGATGGTTCCAGAAAGAAATCGAACGGGTTATAGACGGCCATCTCGGCGACCAGGTCCACGGTCACCTTGAATTCGCGCGTTTTCTCGGGAAAGACGAGCCGCGCCTGATAGTTGGCGAACGCGTCCTGCTGCCAGTTGATAAAGTGCTCGGCCGGCTCGACCCGCATCGAATAAGACAGAATGGGGGTCCGGCAATGCGGCGCAGGCCTCAGACGCACGACCTGGGGCGACAGCGAAACCAGCCTGTCGTAGCGGTAATGTGTGACATGATTCAACGCGACGCGTATGGACACACGGACTCCTGGACGAAGGATGGCAGCCCGCCAAAAAGCAAGCTTCATGCCGTTTGTGGAACAAGCGCGAAAAACCGCGCGAACCGTCTGCTTTGCTCCGGATGACAGCCTGCTGCAAAGTTTGCCGCGTGCGCCGATCGTCCGGTCGATCGAACAGCGCGTCTTTCCACTGCCTTTTACAAGGCGGCGCACCAAAGCGGCGCAGCGCCGATGCACGATCATGCACGTAATGTGCGTTAAAGCAGTGACCTGTGGCAAATGCGGTACGACGATTGCGACGCTCGAGAAGCGCCGCGGCCGCCGCGCGCCGCCCGCGGCCAAAGCACGCCATGCTCACCATGACCGCCACTCACTACTCGGGCTCGACCCATGAAAACCTTCCACTGCAACCGCTGCTCGCATCTCGTCTTCTACGAAAACGTTCGCTGCGAACGTTGCGAGGCGTTGCTGGGCTACGTGCCTGAACTGGCCGAGATCAGCGCGTTCGAGGACGCCGGCGAGGGACGCTGGCGCAGTCTGCATCCGGGCGCCGAAGGTGCGTTGTTCCGCCAGTGCCACAACTACGCCGTCGAAAACGTCTGCAACTGGATGATCCCCGCCGACTCGCCGGACACGCTGTGCCGCGCCTGTCAGCTAACCCGCACGATTCCGAATCTGAGCGCGCCGGAAAACCGGCTCTACTGGTATCGGCTGGAGGTGGCCAAGCGGCGTCTGCTTTACACGCTGGCCGCGCTCGGCCTCGACGTCAAATCGCGCGAGACCGATCCCGAACGGGGGCTCGCCTTCGAATTCCTCGAGGACAGCGACGACGGTTCGCGCGTGATGACCGGCCACGACAACGGCCTGATCACGCTGAACATCGCCGAAGCCGACGATGCCTACCGCGAGAAAATCCGCAGCGCGATGGGCGAGCCTTACCGGACGCTGCTCGGCCACTTCCGTCACGAGACGGGCCATTACTACTTCAGCCAGCTCGTGGAGAACAACCCGCGCTGGATCGAGCCGTATCGCAAGCTGTTCGGCGACGAGCGCGCCGATTACGGCGAGTCGCTCACCGCCTACTATCGCGACGGCGCGCCGGCCGAATGGCAGGCGTCGTACATCAGCGCGTATGCCACGATGCATCCCTGGGAAGACTGGGCGGAGACGTGGGCGCATTACATGCTGATCGTCGACGTGCTCGACACCGCGACGTCATACGGTGTCGCGTTGCTGCCCGACGACCCGAGCGAACCGACCCTGACCGACCGCACGCCGGTGGAAGACGCGAGCTTCGATAATCTGATGAAGCGCTGGTTTCCGCTCACGTATGCGTTGAACAGCCTGAACCGCAGCCTCGGCATGCCGGATGGCTACCCGTTCACGCTGGCCGCGCCGGTGGTGGGAAAGCTGCGCTTCGTGCATCGGGTGATCGCGGAGGCCGGCGACAAGTCGCAGCCGCGCGAAGCGGCGGCCCCGCCGACGAAGGCCACGCCGCCGTCAGCGCCGTCCGCGACGCAAACTGCTGCGCAGCCGGTGACGCAGGCTGTGGTGCGGACGGACGTGCGGACGGTCGCGCCGCATGCGCCGTTGCCATTGCCATTGCCTTCGGCAAAGCAGCCGGCAACGCCGCTGTCGAACGCGGAACCGGTCGCGCCGACGATCGTGGTGCAGGCAGCGGATCGAGCGGTAGTGTCCGAAGCTTCCGTACTGGCGGCACCGCCGTTGCAATCGGAAGACGCCGCCGCCGTCAAGGGAACACGGCCCAAGCGGACAGCGCGGCGCAGCTAGGCCAAAGAGACGCCTTCATGCGAAGCCTTTCATGCGACACGAAAGCGGCGACATGAATCGTTTCGCCCAATAAAAATGCCGCGGACAACTCGGAGTTATCCGCGGCATCGGCTTACCTTCTTCACGATGTCGACGCGATCGAACGCGCGGGCGCCGGCTACTTTTTCTGCTGCTCGAGGAGCGACTTGAGCTCCGCAACATTTTCCTCGACGCGCTTCGCGATCACCGCATACGACTCGGCTTGCGTCTGATAGGCGGCTTGCGCGAGTTGCTGCATGTCGGCGAGCGACTTGTGCAGACTCTGCTGGATCAACTCCGCCGCTTTCGGCGACGGCGCGCCGCCGGCGGACAACTGCCCCGTCAGCGACTGCAATTCGCTCAGCGTGGTGCGCAACATGTCGGCCTGTTTCTGCGCGAGCGACTGCATGCCCTGGAAGGCCGTCTGATTCGCCTGAACCAGTGCTTCCACGTCCTTGCGTCGCGCTTCCATGATGGCGGGTACGTCGAAGCCGGGGAGCTTGAACTGCTCCAGCATTTTGGTGAAATCGCCAAACGGATTGGCGGCGTCAGGTCGGTCCATGCGAAATCCTCCTTCACGGTTGAGTACTCGCCCGCGGTGCATCGCCGCGATGTGCTTCTCTCACGCATGCACCGATGGCATCGTGTGCGCCGCGCGCCCCGCCGACGCGTGAACGTTGTGGGGTCGGACGGCACATTGCTTCAATCATGCGCCATCCAGGATGATTGCGCCAGCGGGCGCACCCTGGCCTCGATGCCGCGCGCTTCACGGCATTCGCGGTTGCGGTTGCGGTTGCGGTTGCGGTTGCGGTTGCGGTTGCGCGCATGCAAGGTTCGGTAAGCGATCGGCGCCGCTTTGGTAACCCGGCAAACCGGCACGTCGCTTATCGTTGCTCCCATGCCGACGCACTGTTGCGTCGACGCTGTCCAGAGGGAGCGACATCATGAACAAGAGATTTGCGAGCGCGGCACTGGCCGCCCTGTTGACCGTGTCGGCGACGGCCGCGCTTGCCGAGGAAGCCTCACCGCCGCCAGCCATGTTCACCCCTGCGCATGGCAAGACGGAGCGCGGCGACGGCCCGCCGCATGGATCGATGGGTCCGATGATGGGACCGATCGGTCCTGGCTTCGCGGTGATCAATGACCTGGAGCAGTTGCGCCGCCTGTATGCCATGACCGGCCGCGAAGCCGACATCATTGCGGTGTATCACGAGGTATTGAACAAGACGCAAGATCCGATGCTGCGTCACTTCGTGTACGACTCGCTGGCTCGCGAGCAGTTGAAGCCCGCCAATCCTGACCAGGCGATCGCGACGCTGCGCACCAGTCTCGCGGAAGATCTCGCCGCGGCGAACAAGCTGCCGCGCGGCATGCCGCCAGCGATGCAGCCGCCGGCTCAATCGCAGTGAGAAAACATGCGCGATGAGGTTGCGCCGGAACCGTGCCGCAGCCTGTTTGCGTCAGCGCGGCGTCCACGGCAACGCCTTGAAACGAGCCAGGCGCAAACTGGAAGCGCTCCCGCCAACACGCTGCGCAGCCCGTTCGGCGCGCAGCGTTAGCTGTCCCACATAGCCGCTTCACTGCCCACTTTTCATCTTCCGTCAGGTGATTGACGATGAAAGCACTTTAACGTTAGTGCCTGGGTGAAGAAGAATGCGCTACCCACTGAACATGGCCGTTGCCGCCGCCCTACTCATCTTCGTTCTTGGCTGCATCATCAAGCTCGCCCTGAAGTGATGCCCGGAGCCGCTTGCGCGATGACATCGCGCGAAATAATTGTTGAATGGAGTTCGACGAGCGGCTCGCCCATACTTCGTTTCGCTGCCGGCGCGTACAAAACAGAACGCATGAGATCAAGGGTGTTTCACGTGCGAATGAGCTCGACTACGATCAACGATCCCACGGTTGCCCGATCATCGAAAGCGTCATTCGAAGGCCTTCGACGGAGCATCGTGAGCGGTTGTGAAGCGCGGTGGGTTGAGTGATGGGTTTCAGCGATGGGTTTGGGCGGTGGGTCTAAGCGGCTGGTCCCCAGCGATAGTTTTAAGCGGCAAAAGCGCGCGGCGCAGCGAAGCGAACCTCACTGCGCCGCGCGCTTTTTTGCGCTCTCGTATCCCTCGGGGCGAACCTATATCGCGCTCCGCTTATTAGCGAACGACAGCGCCGGAGCCATGAACGGGCATCCCATGCGGCCGCGTGCAGTCACGCCCCGGCAAGCGATTTGCGCTCCGGCTTACGCCACCGCGTATCGTTCGAGCCAATGCGCGTACGGCGCCGGCAGTGTCCACGAAGGCCGTTCGATGCCGAGCTTGCGCGCCGCGTGATACGGCCAGTGCGGATCGGCCAGATGCGCTCGGCCGACCATCACCAGATCCAGTTGCCCGTTCTTCACCGAGCGGTCCGCCAGTTCCGGCGTATCGATACCCCACGCCGACGACACCGGAATCCCGGCCTCGCGGCGCACGCGCTCGGCGATCGGCGCGAGGAACGCCGGCGCCCACGGAATCGCCGCGCCCGGCGTGGAGAAGCCGACGCTCACGCTCAACATGTCCAGCCCTTCGCGCCGGAAATTCCTCGCCAGTTCGATCGACTCCGCCAGCGTTTCCTCATCGCGCCCGTCGTACTCGATCACGCCGAAGCGCGCGGTCAGCGGCAGATGTTCCGGCCACACCTTGCGCACCGCCGCCAGCGTTTCCAGCAGAAAGCGGCTGCGGTTTTCGAGGCTGCCGCCGTACGCGTCGTCGCGTTGATTCGAGTGCGTCGAGAAGAAGCTCTGGCCCAGATAGCCGTGCGCGAAGTGCAGTTCGAGCCATTCAAAGCCCGCGTCGCGCGCGCGCCGTGCTGCGGCGACGAAGTCTTCGCGAACCCGGGCGATGTCGTCGAGCGTCATCGCCTTCGGCACCTTGGGCAGATTGCCGCCGAACGCGATCGCCGACGGCGCGATGGTCTGCCAGCCGCGGCTGTCGCCCTCGGCGATATGGTCGTCGCCCTCCCACGGACGATTGGCGCTGGCTTTGCGGCCCGCGTGACCGATCTGGATGCCCGGCACCGCGCCCGCCGCCTTGATGGACGCGACCACCGGCGCGAAGGCCTGCGCCTGCTCGTCCGTCCAGATGCCGGCGCAGCCCGGCGTGATGCGGCCTTCGGGCGACACCGCCGTGGCCTCGACGATCACGAGGCCGGCGCCGCCGCGCGCGAGACCGGCGAGGTGCACGCGGTGCCAGTCGTTGATCAGACCGTCTTCGGCGGTGTACTGGCACATCGGCGGAATGGCGATGCGGTTGCGCAAGGAGACGTCCTTGAGCTTGTAGGGCTGAAACAATGCGGACATCGGGCTAAACTCCTGTGTATAAGCTCGTACGGTAGTTCGATAAACATCGAACTATGAGTATCGCAGAAACCTTTACCATCTGCACAATGCGCACCTATAACCATCCCGCCGCCGAGGACTTGACGCTCGGACGGCTGTTCCATGCTCTCAGCGACCCCGCCCGGCTCGATATCGTCCGGCGGCTCGCCTTGGTCGAAGAAGCCACCTGCGGCGAGCTCGACGGCGGGCGCCCCAAGTCGAGCGTGTCCCATCACTTTCGGATCCTGCGTGAAGCGGGGCTGGTACGCACGCGCGTCGCCGGCACCGTGCATCAGAATTCGCTGCGGCGCGCGGAACTGGACGCCCGCTTTCCGGGCTTGATGCAGGCGATTCTCGAACAGATCGTGAGGGAGCCGGCGTTGAGTGAGTCGGCTTGAGATGTCGCGGTTTGAACTAGCTGAAGGGTTCGAACTAGTCGAAGGGGTTGAACTAGCCGAAGGGGTCGAACGGGTCGAAGAGGCCGAACTAGCCGAAGGGGTCGGGCGAGCACCGAGCCTTGCGCTCAGCCTCGTCCCATCACGCGCATGAACGCGAAGAACGCGCTCGCCGCAAGCGCGAAGCGGAAGCCAAAGCCAAAACCAAAGCCGCCGGTCACGCCCGCGGCGAATTTCGTCACCAACCCGCACTCGATGAAATCAGCCCTGCGGCCCACAGCGCGCACAGAGACCGCCGGCCCGACATAACCGAAATCGAACAGCAAAGCGCTCCCGAACACCGACGCGATACAAACGTGGGATGCGCGTCGAACAAGGCGCCGCCTTACCCCCCAACCTACCGCGCCGCCGTCGACCCGCGAATCACCAACTCGCCTGGCAGAACCAGCGAACGCGTGGACATCGACGGGTCCGCGAGCCGCTGTGTCAGCAACTGCATGGCGATCTTGCCAATCTCGTACACCGGCTGCGCGATGACGGTAATGCCCGGCGTCACGAGATCGGTCCACGAGTCGTTGTCGAAACCGGCGAGCGCGATGTCCGCGCCGGGCGTCGCGCCGCGCGCCCGCATTTCACGGTAAGCGCCGAGCAGCAGCAAGCCGTTGCTCGCGACGATCGCATCCGGCCGCGACGCCGGATCGTCGGCGAGCCACGCGCCGACATGCCGCAGCGCGCTCTCCGCATTCGGCTCGACGAACTCCGCCCGCACCGGCAAGCCATGCCGACCCAGCGCCTGCGCAAAACCGTCGTGACGTTCGCGGCCCGTGGTACTGGCGTTGCCGAACAGCCCGGCGATGCGCCGATAGCCCCGCTCCACCAGATGCTCGACGAGACGCGCCGCCGCGTCGCGGTTATCGAGCACCACCGCATCCGCGCTGCCCGCGGGACCGGCGCGGTCGATCATCACCACCGGGAAATCGTAGGCTTGCGCCTTGAAGCGCTGCGCGGCGTCGTGAGTCGGCGAATAAATGCAGCCCGTCACGCGCTCCTCTTCCATGAGCCGCAGATACATCGCCTCCTTTTCGCTGTTTTCGTCCGTGTTGCAGAGAATCACGCGCAGCCCCTGCTGATACGCGGCGTCTTCCACCGCGCGGCTGACCTCGGTGAAGAACGGGTTGCGCACGTCCGACACGATCAGGCCGATGGTGGCCGTGTCGCCCGAACGCAGGCGGCGCGCGGCGGCGTTCGGGCGATAACCCAATTGCTCGATGGCGCCGAGCACCCGCTGACGCACCGCATCGCGCACCGGCCCGTTGTTCGACAGGACACGCGAGACGGTCGTGACCGACACTCCTGCCGCTTCGGCAACATCCTTGATTCGTAGATTCATGAAGTGGTATCGATTCCTTGAACCGCTCGGTATTTTCCCTGGATTGCATTCATGCCAGCGAATTCGCCGCGTCGCGGCGAGTACCGGCCAATTGGCGTTTTCCGACCATTCTACCTGGCTTTCCGCGATTTTCACTGAAATCCGTAACACCGGTTCAGGCTTGACGCGCAAAGTGGTATCGATTCCAATAAGCACACTTCAACGATTCGATTTCAGGAGACGCGATGCCGTCGCTGCTTACCGCAGAGCTGGTTCGACTGAACGCACGTGCAAGTTCGAAACACGAGGCGATCGTCCAGGCCGGCCAGTTGCTGGCCGCCGCCGGTTATATCGAGCCCGCTTACGTCGACAGTCTTCAGGGCCGCGAAAAAGTCTCGAACACGTATCTGGGCAACGGCGTCGCGATTCCGCACGGCATGCAGGAAGACCGCCATCTGATCCGGCGCACCGGCGTGGCCGTGCTGCAATTGCCCGAAGGCGTCGAATGGCACGACGGCGAGCGCGCCAATCTGGTGGTCGCGATCGCCGCGCAATCCGACGAACACATCGCGCTGCTGCAACGTCTCACGCGTCTGATCGGCGATCCGCGGCAATTGCAGGCGCTGGTCGAAGCGCGCGATCCACAGGTGCTGGTCGACGCGCTGAACGGCGCCGCCGCCAACGCCGCCGCCGCGGTGATCGACGCGACGCCCGCGGATTTCGAGCAGCGCGTCGAACTGGTGCTGGACTATCCGCACGGCTTGCACGCTCGCCCGGCCAGCGCCTGGGTGGCGACCGCCAAGCGCTATCAGGCCGCCTTGCGTGTGCGCAACGGCAAGCTCGCCGCTGACCCGAAGAACCTCGTCAGCCTGCTGCAACTGGGCGCGACCGCGAATGCGCACCTGGTGTTGTCCGCGCAAGGCGTCGATGCGGCGGACGCGCTGGCCGCGTTGAAACGCACCATCGAAGCGTTGTCGGCGGAAGAACACGAGCGCGCCGCGGCGGCTCGCGCGCGCCGTCAAAAAGCACAGCCGGTATCGTGGACGCCGCTCGACCCGGCGACGGTGTTCGAAGGCGTCAGCGCCGGTCCCGGCTTTTCGATCGGACCGGTGCGCGTGCTGCGCACCGCGCGCCTGGAGATTCAGGACCGCCCCGGCGAGACCGTCGAAGCCACGCATCGGCTCGACGAAGCGCTGCGCAAAACCGCCGACGAACTCGACGCCCTCACCCGCGACACCGCCGCGCGCCTCGGCGCGGCGGAAGCCGAAATCTTCGCGGCCCACCGCGAACTGCTGAACGACACGGACCTGTTCACCGAAGCCGCGCGTCTGCTGCTCGACGGCCACGGCGTGGCCTGGTCCTGGCATCAGGCGGCCGAGCAACAGGCCGCGCGCCTCGCCGCCCTGCCCGATCTGCTGCTCGCCTCGCGCGCCACCGATTTGCGCGACGTCGCGCGGCGCGTGCTGAAGCACCTCGGCGAAAACGTGGCGACCGACACGCGGCTCGACACGCCCGCCATTCTGATCGCCGAAGACCTCACGCCCTCCGACACCGCGATGCTCGACCCGGCCGTCACGCTCGGCTTCTGCACGGTGTCGGGCGGACCCACGTCGCACACCGCGATTCTCGCGCGCACGCTCGGCGTGCCCGCGGCGGTCGCGTGCGGCGCGGCGTTGATGGAGATCGCCGACGGCAGCGACGCGGTGCTCGACGGCAGCGGCGGTCGTCTCTATGTCGGCGTGTCGGCGCGGGACCGCGAGCGCGCGCGGCAAACGCAATTGCAACTGGCCGAGGAAGCGCAGCGCGCGGCGGCCAACCGCGCGCTGCCCGCCGCGACGCTCGACGGCCACGTGCTGGAGATCGGCGCGAACATCACGCGGCCCGACCAGGTGCGCGACGCGCTCGCCAACGGCGCGGACGGCGTCGGACTCATGCGCACCGAGTTCCTGTTTCTGGAGCGCCACGACGCGCCGAGCGAAGACGAACAATACGATTGCTATCGGCGCATGGTCGAAGCGAGCGGCGGGCGTCAGTTGATCATTCGCACGCTCGACATCGGCGGCGACAAGCAGGTGCCGTATCTGAACCTGCCGCACGAATCGAATCCGTTCCTCGGCGTGCGCGGCGTGCGCCTGTGCCTGCGCCGCCCGGACCTGTTCGTGCCGCAATTGCGCGCGCTCTACCGCGCCGCCAAGGATGGCCCGCTGTGGATCATGTTCCCGATGGTCTCCACGCTCGACGAGGCGCGCCAGGCCATCGCGCTCGCCGAAACCGTGCGCGCCGAACTCGACGCGCCGAAGGTGCCGCTCGGCATCATGGTCGAAACGCCGTCGGCGGCGGCGTTCGCGGATCACTTCGCCGCGCTGGTCGATTTCTTCTCGATCGGCACCAACGATCTGACGCAATACGTGCTGGCCGTGGACCGCGAGCACCCCGAACTCGCGCGCATGGCCGAGAGCCTGCACCCCGCCGTGCTGCGCATGATCAAGCAGACCGTCGACGGCGCGCGCCGCCATCGCAAATGGGTCGGCGTGTGCGGCGGCCTCGCGGGCGATCCGCTCGGCGCGTCGATTCTCGCGGGTCTCGGCGTCGACGAACTGTCGATGAGCTCGCGCGATATTCCCGCCGTCAAATCGCGGCTGCGCGCGTCGCGGCTCGACGCGATGCAGGCACTCGCGCGCCGCGCATTGGATTGCGAGGACGTCGACGCGGTCCGCGCGCTGGATAACACCGAGATCAAGGCGGCGGCATGAAAACCGTCGTCACCGTCACGCCGAATCCGGCGCTCGATCAAACCGTGCGCGTCGCCAACCTTGCGCTCGGCGAGGTGAATCTCGCGGCGTCGCTCGAATTCAACGCGGGCGGCAAGGGCGTGAACGTCGCAGGCTGTCTCGCCGACTACGGCATGACGACGATCGCCACGGGCCTGCTCGGCGCCGAGGACGCCGCGGCTTTCGACGCGATGTTCGCCGACAAGCACATCGTCGACCGCTTCGTGAGAATCGCGGGGCGTCCGCGCATCAACGTGAAGCTCGTCGATACCGCGCGCAACGAAACCACCGACATCAATCTCGCGACCTCGCTGCCGAGCGCGGCCGATGTCGACGCGTTGGAGCGGCGCGTGGTCGAACTCGCCGAGCCTGGGCGCTGGTTCGTGCTGGCGGGCAGTCTGCCGCCGGGTGTCGACGTGTCGTTCTATCGACGCGTCACGCGTGCGTTGCATGCGGCGGGCGCGCGCGTCGCGCTGGATACGAGCGGCGCGCCGCTCGCCGACGCATTGCGCGCCGGCGAGCCGGACGGTCTGCCGGATCTGGTGAAGCCGAATCGCGCGGAACTGGAAGCGGCGCTCGGCCGCTCGCTCGCCGACGACGACGCGCTGATTCACGCGGCCTGCGAGCTCGTGGAACGCGGCATCGCGTATGGGGTGGTTTCGCTGGGCGAGCGTGGCGCGCTGGGCGTGACGCGTGCATCGGGCGACCAGGCCTCTTCCTACCAAGGCTGGCGCGCCGCGCCTTTACGCGTGCCGGTGTCCAGCACGGTCGGCGCGGGCGACGCGCTGGTGGCGGGCCTCGTCGCGAGTCTCATCGAAGCGCGCCCGTGGCCCTCGGTCGGCCAACGGGCCACCGCGTTCGCGGCAGGCAAGCTCGCGCGGGTCGGCCCGCACTTGCCCGATCACGCGAGCCTCGACGCCCTCGCCGCGCAAGTCGAACTCGTCACCTTCAGCGTCGCCGCGAATCCGCCGCGCGTCACCCAACATCAAGCCGTGTAAGCCAGAGAGAGCAATGGACAAGCTGATTGGACTGGTATCGTCCCCGCAACAAAGCGCGTCGCCGATGGTCGCGGCGCAAGCCTTGAACCGCGCGGCGCAAAAACGCGGCGCCTCGCTCGCGGTGGAAACGCGCAGCGCGCTCGGCGTTCACGAGCCGTTGAACGCCGCGCAGATCGACGCGGCGCACGCCGTGCTGATCGCCGCCGACGCGGGCGAGCGCGTCGACGAAACGCCGTTCGCGGGCAAGACGATTCATCGCATTTCGCTCGACGATGCGATCCGCGAAGCCGATGCGGTGCTGGCGCGCGTGGCGGCGAGCGTCGGCGCGGATGCGCCGAGGAACGCCGCGGCCGCGCAAACGGCGACTCGCGCGCTCAAGATCGTCGCGATTACCTCGTGCCCGACCGGCATCGCGCACACCTTCATGGCCGCCGAGGGACTCGCGCAAGGCGCGAAGTCGCTGGGACACGACATTCACGTCGAAACGCAAGGCTCGGTCGGCGCGCAGAACACGCTGAGCGACGAGCAGATCGCGGCGGCGGACCTCGTGGTGATCGCCGCCGATACGCAGGTCGACAAGAGCCGCTTTCGCGGCAAGCGGCTCTATGAAACGGGCACTAAAGGCGCAATCGGCAAAGGCGCGGCGCTGATCGAAAGGGCGATCGCTGAAGCGACCGTCGACGGAGCCGCACAGAGCACAGGCGCGGGCGGTGGCGCCCTCGCGGACCAGGTCGCGGCGGCCAAGAAACAACGCTCGGCGAAGTCGTCCGGCCCCTATCGTCACCTGATGACGGGCGTGTCGTTCATGCTGCCGTTCGTGGTCGCGGGCGGTTTGCTGATCGCGATTTCGTTCGCCCTGGGCGGCATCTACGCATTCGACGACGCCCACAAGGGCACGCTCGCGTGGGCGCTGTTCCAGATCGGCGCGAAGTCCGCCTTCGCGTTGATGGTGCCGGTGCTGTCGGGCTACATCGCGTATTCGATCGCCGACCGGCCGGGCATCACGCCGGGCATGGTGGGCGGCATGCTCGCCGCGAGCCTCGGGGCAGGTTTTCTGGGCGGCATCATCTCCGGCTTTCTCGCCGGGTATACGGCCTTGCTGATTAGCCGCAAGCTGAAACTGCACCGCAATCTCGAAGGACTGAAACCCGTGCTGATCATCCCGCTGGTGTCGACGCTCGTGGTCGGCCTGCTGATGATCTACGTGGTCGGCACGCCGGTCGCCACCGCGCTGCACGGCCTCGAAAACTGGCTGCGCTCGATGCAGACCGGCAGCGCGGTCACGCTCGGCCTGCTGCTCGGCGCGATGATGGCGTTCGACATGGGTGGTCCCGTGAACAAGGCGGCCTACGCGTTCAGCACCGGCCTGATCGCGAGCCAGGTGTACACGCCGATGGCGGCCGCAATGGCCGCCGGCATGACGCCGCCGCTCGGCATCGCGCTCGCCACGTGGATCTTCCGCAACCGTTTCGTCACCGACGAACGCGAAGCCGGCAACGCCGCCGCGGTGCTCGGCATGGCCTTCATCACGGAAGGCGCGATTCCCTTCGCCGCGCGCGACCCGATGCGGATCATCCCGGCGTGCGTGATCGGCTCGGCGATTACGGGCGCGATTTCGATGGCGTCGAGCGTCGAACTGAAGGTGCCGCACGGCGGGATTTTCGTGCTGCCGATTCCGAACGCGGTCACGCATCTGGCCATGTACGTGGTGGCGATCGCGGCGGGCACCATCGTGACGGCGCTTGCTGTGGGGCTGCTCAAGCGGCCCGTCGAGGCGGCGGCTGCCGTCTGACGCTCACTCTTCCTGACGACGGCTCGAACATGGCGCAACAACTCAACGAAACGTATCGCGGATTTCATGTACTGATCGAAGCCGTGCCGCACGACGGCCACGGCCACGGCGTGCGCTTGCGCCGCACGATCACGCGGCAGTTGGGCGGTCGCCTGATGGCCGTGCGGGAGCGCGGCGGGACCGGTTTTTCCCACCTCGCGTCGAGCAGCGAGTCTCTGGCCGACGCGTTGCGCGACGCTCGGGAGGCGATCGACCGATTGCTCGGCGGCTGGCATCCGGCTTATGCGCAAGAGCCGGCCCATACGAACAACGCTCCGCGAGTGAACGGACCGGCTGCCGAAACCCGCATCGGCCTGTAAGGCCGGTTCGCGCCTCCCGGCGCGCTCTCGCGCTGCCCGCGCGCATACCCGCTCTCGCGCTGCCCGCGCGCATACCTTGAACACGGTTCGAGGATGGCGATTCGCGGGCTCAAGGGTCTGCGGGACGCCCCACCAAAGATCGCATCCCATGCGATCTCCTCTTGCCGCCTCTTTCTGCTACGCTGACCGCCAACTTTCAGACCGCCGCGCATGCATGCCGGCTGCGTAATCGGTTATTCCATTGCTCGTAAGGGGTATCGACCACAAATGTTTCGCATTTGTATGGTTAACCCCGATTTATACGTAAACGAACAAAAAGGAACATCTTATTTGTTGTTTTGATTTCCATTCTGAACATAAGTACCCGCCTCGCATACAGAGCAGCGGCATAAAAAAGCCGGAGACAAATGGATGAGCAACACCACCTCAAGCAAGGTTCCAGCCCGCAACTTTTCGCCTCACGGCGCGCTGAAAGTTCGTTTCGCCCACCGGGCGCGCAGGCGAATGCCGCCCGCTTGAACGGGCCGTGAACGCGCACGCCGCCAGCGCGGCTATCTGACGTCCAGCAGCAACCGCAGCACCGAAAAGCGACACAAAAAAGGAGAGCAATTTGGTCTTGGAACTGGAGCGGGTCACCGTCGTTTCGGGCGGGCAGACGCATCTGTACGGCGTCGATCTGAGGCTCGTCCCCGGTGCCATCAACGTGCTGCTCGGGCCGACCCAGGCGGGCAAGACCACGCTGATGCGCGTCATGGCAGGACTCGACAAGCCGGCCACGGGCCGCGTGCTGGCCGACGGCCGGGACGTGACCGGCGTGAGCGTGCGGCAACGCAACCTCGCGATGGTCTATCAGCAGTTCATCAACTATCCGGCGATGACGGTGTTCGACAACATCGCATCGCCGCTCAAACTGCAAAAGACCGCCGCCGAGGAAGTGACGCGGCGCGTCAATGAAGTCGCGGCGAGGCTGCATATCGAACATCTGCTGCAACGGCGTCCGGCCGAACTGTCCGGCGGCCAGCAGCAGCGCTGCGCGCTCGCGCGCGCGCTCGTCAAGCGCGCTTCGCTGGTGCTGCTCGATGAACCGCTCGTGAATCTCGACTACAAGCTGCGCGAGGAATTGCGCGTGGAACTCGCCACGCTCTTCGCCGACGGCAAGACGACCGTGGTCTACGCGACCACCGAGCCGCTGGAGGCACTGCTGCTCGGCGGCTATACGGCGATCGTCGACAAGGGACGCGTGTTGCAGCACGGCCCGACGCTCGACGTCTACAACGCGCCCGCCAGCGTCGAAGTGGCCGCCGTTTTCAACGATCCGCCGATGAACATGCTCGTCAGCGATCTAACCGCCCAGGGCACCGCGCGTCTGCCGATCGGCATCGAGGTGCCGGTCAGGCAGGCGGCGAACGGCGCCGGCACGTGCCGCATCGGCATTCGCCCGGGCCACTTGCGGCTCGCGCCGCGCACGGCGCAGTCGGTCGCCGTGCCGTGCCGGCTCGAACTCGCCGAACTGAGCGGTTCCGAAACCTTCCTGCACCTGCATACGCACACCGGCGGCATCGACCTGATCGCGCAGTTGCAGGGCGTGCATCAGATCGAACTCGGCACGCAGCTCGACGTGTTCATCGACCCCGACGAACTGTTCATATTCGGCGCGGACACCAAATTGCTGTCCGGCCCGGAGGCGACTCATGGCGCGCATTGAGTTTCAGAATCTCGCGCACGCTTATGGTGTGAAACCCGGTGTGAAACCCGGCGCGCACCACGGCCCCGCTCCCGCCTCGCTCGAGGATTACGCGTTGCAGCCGATGAGCATGGTCTGGGAAGACGGCGGCGCGTATGCGCTGCTGGGGCCCTCCGGTTGCGGCAAGTCCACGCTGCTGAACATCGTCTCGGGACTCGTCACGCCGTCGGAAGGCAAGGTGCTGTTCGACGGACGCGACGTCACCGCGATGAGCCCGCGCGAGCGCAACATCGCCCAGGTGTTCCAGTTCCCGGTGATCTACGACACGATGAGCGTGTTCGACAACCTCGCGTTTCCGCTGCGCAACCGCAAGATCGCCGCCGCCGAAGTGCGCAAGCGCGTGCATGAAGTCGCGGAGATTCTCGACATGACGCGCGAATTGCCGCGCAAGGCGAGCAATCTCTCGGCGGACGCGAAGCAGAAAATTTCACTCGGGCGCGGGCTCGTGCGCAAGGACGTCGCGGCGATCCTGTTCGACGAACCGCTCACCGTGATCGATCCGCACATGAAGTGGATCCTGCGCCGTCAGCTCAAGAAGATCCATCAGCAACTCAAGCTCACGCTCATTTACGTCACGCACGATCAGGTCGAAGCGCTCACGTTCGCCGACGAAGTGGTCGTGATGACCAATGGCCGCGTCGTGCAGAAAGGCGGACCGGAAGCGCTGTTCCTGCGGCCCGATCATTCGTTCGTGGGCTATTTCATCGGCAGTCCGGGGATGAATCTGTGCCCGGTCGATCTGGATGCCGATGGCGTGAAAGTCGGCTCGCAGCGCCTGCAACTCGACGCGAACACGCTCGCCACGCTCAAGCATGCGAACGGCACGCTGACGCTCGGCATCCGCCCCGAGTTCGTGCGCCTCGCCGACAGCGGCGAGGCCGGCGCGGTGAAGGCGCAACTGCTGCGCACGCAACAACTCGGCAACTACCAGTTGGTCACCGCGCAATGCGACGGCAATGTGTTCAAGGCGAAGGTGGATCCTCATGTGCAACTGAATGAAGGCTCGCTCTGGCTGCGTCTCGCCGCGCCCGAAACCGTGTTCTTCGCCAACGACGAAAGGATCGCACGATGAACAAGCCCATCAACCAGAAGGCGTGGCTGCTGGTCGTGCCGGTATTCATCTGCGTCGCGTTCTCCGCGATCCTGCCGCTGATGACCGTGGTCAACTATTCGGTGCAGGACATCATTAGCCCGACGCAGCATGTGTTCGTCGGCACCGAGTGGTTCCGCGCGATCATGAACGACGGCGACCTGCGCGGCGCGCTCGGCCGGCAGATCATCTTTTCCGCGTGCGTGCTGCTGTTCGAGATTCCGCTCGGCGTCGGTCTTGCGCTGGCGATGCCGGCCTCGGGCTGGCGCGCGTCGGCGGCGCTCGTCGTGCTCGCCATGCCCCTGCTGATTCCCTGGAACGTGGTCGGCACCATCTGGCAGATTTTCGGCCGCCCGGATATCGGCCTGCTCGGTTACGTGCTCAACGTCTCGGGCATCGAATACAACTACACCGCGAGCCCCACCGCCGCGTGGGTCACCGTGCTCGTGATGGACATCTGGCACTGGACGCCGCTCGTCGCCCTGCTCTGCTACGCCGGTTTGCGCGCGATTCCCGACGCGTTCTACCAGGCCGCCGAAATCGACGGCGCGAGCCGCTTCGCCGTGTTCCGCTACATCGAGTTGCCGAAGATGCGCGGCGTGCTGATGATCGCGGTGCTGCTGCGCTTCATGGACAGCTTCATGATCTACACCGAGCCCTTCGTGCTGACCGGCGGCGGCCCCGGCGATTCCACCACGTTCCTGAGCCAGTATCTGACGCAAAAGGCGGTCGGCCAATTCGACCTCGGCCCGGCCGCGGCCTTTTCGCTGATCTATTTCCTGATCATCCTGCTGCTGTGTTTCATCCTTTATAACTGGATGGAGCGCGTCGGCAAGGGCGGCCCCGCCACCACGGGCACCGCGGCCACGACCGGAGACGACCATGCGCAATGACCGCCGCTGGACACGCACGCTGGTGCTGCTCGTCTACATTCTGTTCGCGCTGATTCCGCTCTACTGGATGCTGTCGATCTCGTTGCGCACCAACGAGGAAACGATGTCGACGTTCGCCATCTGGCCGCATCACGTGACCTTCGAGAACTACAAGGTGATCTTCACCGATCCGTCGTGGTACTGGGGCTACATCAACTCGATCATCTACGTGCTGATGAACACGGTGATGTCGGTGCTGGTCGCGCTGCCCGCCGCGTATGCGTTCTCGCGCTATCGCTTTCTCGGCGACAAGCACATGTTCTTCTGGCTGCTCACCAACCGCATGACGCCGCCCGCCGTGTTCCTGCTGCCGTTCTTCCAGCTCTATTCGAGCGTCGGTTTGATGGACACGTATATCGCCGTCGCGCTCGCCCACATGCTGTTCAACGTGCCGCTCGCGGTGTGGATTCTCGAAGGCTTCATGTCCGGCGTATCGCGTGAAATCGACGAGACCGCTTATATCGACGGCTATACGTTCCCCGCCTTCTTCGTGAAGATTTTCCTGCCACTGATCAAATCGGGCGTGGGCGTGACGGCGTTTTTCTGCTTCATGTTCAGTTGGGTCGAACTGCTGCTCGCGCGCACGCTCACCACCGTCAACGCGAAACCGATCGCCGCCGTGATGACGCGCACGGTGTCGGCGGCGGGCATGGACTGGGGCGTGCTGTCGGCGGCGGGTGTGCTCACCATCGTGCCGGGCGCGCTGGTGATCTACTTCGTGCGCAACTACATCGCCAAGGGCTTCGCAATGGGGAGAGTGTGATGCTGACGTGGATGTACTGGACGCCCGAGGTGGCGATCTTCTTCGGCTGCGTCGTGCTGATGCTGGCCGGCATGACCGTGTGGGAACTCCGTTCGCCCACCATCGAACGCAAGGGTTTTCTGCCGATCGCCACCACGCGCGGCGACCGGCTGTTCATTGGCCTTCTCACCGCCGCGTACATCAACCTCGCGTGGATCGGCATCGGCGCCGAAGGCGCGAACGCGTGGCCCGGCTTCGCGGCCTCGATGCTCGTGCTTCTCGCGATCATGTGGAAAGGCTGACGCCGCGGCGCAACTGAAAAAATACCGGCTCCCGTTGATGCCCCGGGCGGGCGCAGGAAGATGATCCAAGGGGTGTGGAGACACAGGAGAAGACCATGCAACAGAGGAGACGGATCGTCGCGCTCGCGGTCGCGGGCATTGTCGCGGGGGCCTTTGCGAACCACGCGGCGCGGGCCGGCATGCCCGAGGCGCAGAAATGGGTCGACAGCGAATTCCAGCCGAGCACGCTGTCGAAGCAGCAGCAGATGGACGAAATGAAGTGGTTCGTCGACACGGCCGCGAAACTGAAATCGCAGGGCGTGAAGGAGATTCACGTGGTGTCGGAAACCATCGACACGCACATGTACGAATCGAAAACGCTGGCCAAGGCGTTCACCGAAATCACCGGCATTCAGGTGAAGCACGACATCATCCAGGAAGGCGACGTCGTCGAAAAACTGCAGACGTCGATGCAATCCGGTCAAAGCATTTACGACGGCTGGATCTCGGATTCGGATCTGATCGGCACGCACTATCGCTATGGCGTGATCGTGCCGCTGTCCGACTACATGGCGGGCGAAGGCAAGCCGTACACGAATCCCGGTCTCGATCTGAAGGATTTCATCGGCACGAGCTTCACGACGGCGCCCGACAAGAAGCTCTATCAGTTGCCCGACCAGCAGTTCGCCAACCTCTACTGGTTCCGCGCCGACTGGTTCGCGCGCAAGGACTTGCAGGACAAGTTCAAGGCGAAATACGGCTACGAACTCGGCGTGCCGGTGAACTGGTCCGCGTATGAGGACATCGCCGATTTCTTCACGAACGAGGTCAAGACGATCGACGGCGAGAAGGTCTACGGGCACATGGATTACGGCAAGAAAGATCCGTCGCTCGGCTGGCGGTTCACCGATGCGTGGCTCTCGATGGCGGGCGAAGCCGACAAAGGCATTCCGAACGGCATGCCGGTCGACGAATGGGGCATTCGCGTGACGCCGGATGGCTGTCATCCGGTCGGGGCATCGGTTTCGCGCGGCGGCGGCACCAACAGCCCGGCCGCCGTCTTCGCGACGACGAAGTACATCGACTGGCTGAAGAAATACGCGCCGCCCGAAGCCTCGGGCATGACGTTCAGCGAAGCGGGCCCGGTGCCGGCGCAAGGCAAGATCGCGCAGCAGATCTTCTGGTACAGCGCGTTCACGGCGTCGATGCTCAAGCCCGGCAACGTGACCAATGCCGACGGCACGCCGAAGTGGCGCATGGCGCCGTCGCCGCACGGTCCGTACTGGAAGGACGGCATGCAGAACGGCTACCAGGACGTCGGCTCGTGGACGTTCTTCAAGTCCACGCCGCCGAACCAGCGCGCCGCCGCGTGGCTGTATGCGCAGTTCGTGACGTCCAAGAGCGTGTCGCTGAAGAAGTCGATCACCGGTCTCACGTTCATTCGCGATTCCGACATTCATAGCGATTACTTCACCAAGAACGCGGACAAGTACGGCGGTTTGATCGAGTTCTACCGCAGCCCGGCGCGGGTCGCGTGGACGCCGACCGGCAACAACGTGCCGGACTATCCGAAGATGGCGCAATTGTGGTGGAAGAACGTCGCGACCGCGGTGGCGGGCGAAAAGACGCCGCAAGCCGCGATGGATAATCTCGCGAAGGAAATGGACCAGGTCATGAGCCGGCTGCAGCGCGCGGGCATGAAGGTGTGCGCGCCGCAGTTGAATGCGGAAAGCGATCCGTCGAAGTGGCTGTCCGATCAGCACGCGCCGTGGAAGAAGCTCGCTAACGAAAAGCCGAAGGGCGAAACGGTGAAGTACGAGCAGTTGCTGTCCGCGTGGAAGGCGGGCAAGGTGCGGTAACCGCGGCGGTATGGCGGGAAGGTTTGAGGGGGCGGCACTTTGGGTGCCGCCTTTTTTTGTTGGCTGAAGCGCACGTGGGCTTATGCTGCACCGCGCACATTCCCCAACTCGGGCAAACCAGCGTTGTGACGCCACATGTTCCATTCGTTTACTTCGCCTCGTTTCCCATAGCATCTCGCGCGCTCGCGCTGCCCATGCATTTTCATTGTGTGGACACGGGCCGCCAGCGTTGCGCGCCGCAGCGCCGCGCGGCATGTTACAAAAAATCGCTGGCGGCGCGGTTCGTACGACCTAAATTCTTTTCAATCCCTGATGGTTGTCGTTAGCGCAAATGGACGCCAAGGCGGACGCACGTCCATAGGCCAGCAACGCAGACCGTGTTCGTAACGAAGTCCGTAGCCGACGCGCTGACGGTATCCAGCGCTTGCTGGCCCGTAGCATTGAAGCGGCAGTAGAAGCGACGAAAAAAACGGCGAACCAGGCGGGCGCTTTCGAGACGTTCATCGCGGGCGTATCAGCCGAGCCGAGCAATGCGAATCTCTCCTTTCCAGGCTGCGTGGAAGCTGCCGCTCCAACTGTTATGGGTCGCATATAAAAAGGAGTCTTTCATGCGACGCAACAAGTCTGTTCAGTATCTGGCCGGAATTCCGTTCGCCGTCATGCTGGCGGCCAGCACCACGAGCTGGGCTGCGCCCACGCTTGTTTCGGGCGCCAGTCCGTTTGCAAGCTGCAACATTGGCGGGCCCGGCACGCTCTACGTGAACGCCGAGGTAGAACCGTGGCTGGCCGTGAATCCCACCAATCCTTCCAATCTCATCGGAGTCTGGCAACAGGACCGATGGTCGAACGGCGGCGCGCATGGACTCGTGGCAGGCTTCTCGTTCGATGGCGGCCTGACGTGGAGGCAGACGCCGCTGCCCTTCAGCGCCTGCGCCAACGGTCTTGGATATGAGCGCGCTTCCGACCCGTGGGTCTCCATCGGTCCCGACGGCACCGCCTACTCCGTGTCCATTTCATTTAACCAGTCCAACAACAGCAATGCGGTGGGCGCGGCGGTTTCCCGGGACGGCGGCCAGAGCTGGGGGAATCTGAGCGTTCTCATCGCCGACAATGAGCCGACACTGCAATTCTTCAACGACAAGGAATCGGTGACGGCGAATCCCACCAAGGCCGGGGTGGCCTACGCGGTCTGGGACCGGCTCGAACTGCCGAACGGCAACCCCTACGCCAATCTGCATACCGCCGCCTTCCGGGGCCCGGCGATGTTCGCGAGGACCGTCGACGGCGGCGTGACCTGGAGCTCACCGTCAGTCATCGTGGACACCCCCGCGCGCCAGCAGACGATCGGCAATCAGATCGTGGTCAACTCGCAGGACGGCACGCTGTACAACTTCTTCGATCTGATCAGCCCGCCGTTCAGCAAGGCGGCCGGCAAGGTCGCGTTCGTCAGGTCGACCGACGACGGCGCCACATGGAGCAAGCCGCAGATCATCTCGGGTCTGCAAACCGTATCGGTCACGGACCCCAACACGGGACAGCCGGTGCGCACCGGCGACATCATCCCCGAACCGGCGATCGATCCGACGACAGGGCAACTCTATGTCGTCTGGCAGGACTCGCGTTTCAACGGCGGCCAGTACGACGAGATCGCACTGTCGACGTCGACGGATGGCGGGCGGACGTGGAGCGCACCGATTCGCGTGAACACGCCCTCCGGAAAACCCGCGTTCAATCCGTCGGTTCGCGTCAATTCGGCCGGAACAGTCGCCGTCACGTATTACGATTTCCGCGACCTCGCGGCAGGCAACACGACGACGCTGCCGACCAACTACTGGCAGACCACCTCGACCAACGGCGGCGCCAGTTTCGGCAGTGAGTTGAAGCTGTCCGGTCCGTTCGACATGATGACCGCGCCCGTTGCCGGGGGATTCTTCCTCGGCGACTATTCGGGCCTGGATGCAAGAGGCACGTCGTTCCTCTCGTTCTTCGTTCAAACCAACTCGGGCAACACGTCCAATCGCACGGATGTCTTTTTCGTGGCGCCCTAGTTCCTGTCAGTCTGACGAATCGCCGACCGCCCCCATGCAACTGGGCGGCCGGTGCCTTGCATGAGCGCCGATAGGAAGGAAAGCCACGCCGCCGTCTATGCCATGATCCCGTATATCAAACCGAATAACGGAGATCAGGATGAACGGCAAATGGTTTTCGAGGTTCTCCAGCTACCTTTCGACAATGACTGGACGGCCCACCACTTTTGTCGTCGCCGTTGGGCTGGTGGTTGCCTGGGGATTGACCGGCCCGCTGTTTCACTTCAGCGACACATGGCAACTGGTGATCAACACATCGACCACGATCGTCACGTTCCTGATGGTGTTCCTCATTCAGAACACGCAGAACCGCGATACGGCTGCCATGCAGATCAAGCTCGACGAACTGATTCGCGCAATGGAAGGCGCGCACAACGCGCTGCTCGATCTCGAGGAACTCGACGAAAAAGATCTACGCCGTTTCCGCAAGCAGTATGAAAAACTGGCCGAGGCCGCGCGCACGGCGCTGAGCGAAGGCGGCACCGACACCGATTCGCCGTTCATCGACAACAGGGATGCCGATGAGCATAAGGATGGCGATGAGCGCCGCGACGACGAGGGCCGAGATCGCAAGCCGGGCGCCCCGCCGCCACGCCGCTAGGCGACGCGCCGCGCGTCGCCCGTGCTTCTATGGACAAGCGACATGATCGCTTTTCGAGCCGACATAGATGCTGTCCACCTTGCATCGGGAAGTGGACTTCGCGCCGTTGACCGTGAAGTGCGCGTCGCCGGGTTGATGACAGCCTTTCGTCACTTCCAGCACGCAGGCCTGTGGACCGTCGATGATCTTCTGAAGCGCCGTGCTCTTGTTCCGCAAATACTCCGTCGCCTCCGACTTCGTGTATTGCGCGACGTTGCTGTTCTCCTGACTGTCCCAACCGTCCTTGAATTGAATCGCCGCGTAGCCGGGCGTGCCGGCGAAAAGCAGTGCAGCGCAAAGAAAGATAAATCTGAGCATGTCGTTCTCCTGGTGGTTGACGCGTCTTTATTGTCTTTTGCGTCGCGGCGCGTTTCCATGGAGCAAACGACATGGGGCGACTACCCATGCCGGGCGACATACTCGTCGATGAAAGGAGAAGATCATGCAAGGGAAGCGGACAGATCCGGCGCGGACCTGGAAGCGGCAGCACTCGAGCAATGCTCCGGGCAAAAGCCCAACGATTCGTGACCGTTACAACCGCGCGTAAGGCTGCGATAACGCCTTTGCGGAACGAATGAGATCTTCCAGCATCGTCGCGCGCTTTTCCGGCGCGGTGTCGCGGCTCGTCATGAAGCAAAGCGCGGCTACGGCCAGGCCCGAGCGGTCGCGAATGGGCGCAGCCATGCAGTAGCGAAACGTATGCGAGAGCCCTTCGGTGCAGCAGTACCCCAGTTCGGCCGCGCGTTCGACGTCGCTGAGAAACGCCTCGAATTCAACGCGCCGGCCATTGTCGAGCACGAAGTCCTCATCTGGAATCAACGCGCGAATCTCGTTCGCGCGCAGGTGCGCGAGCAATAGGCGGCCCGTTGCGGTCCACGGAATCGGCACCTTCACGCCGATGTCGGAACTGATATTGAACGGCCGAGAACTGTTCTCCGACAACACCACCGTGTACTTGTTGCCTTCGAGCATGCACAGTTGCGCGGTCTCGTCGTGATTGCGGACCAGCGCGAGAATCGCCTGATGCGCGCGGCTGATCAGATCGTTGTGCACCGCATAGTCGGACCCGTAGTAATGCATCTCGCGGCCGAAAAACACGCTGCCGTCCGCGGCGGTTTCGAGCCATCCCGCTTCCGTGAGAATCGTGACCAGTTCGTAGATGCTCGAACGCGGCGCACCGGTCGCTTCGATCAACTCGCGCATCGTCAGCGGACGCCGCGCGATATGCAACTGCTTGAGTATGCCGACAACGCGGTCGACTCCCCTCGCCCTCGATGATTCAGGTGCAGGCATGCATTCAACTCCGTCGGCGACAGGTTTTCGTTAGTGGTCGAGTACGCGATGCAGGAACTGGCGCGTGCGCTCGTTCTGCGGATTCACGAAAATCTGTTCGGGAGCGCCCTGCTCCGCGATCACACCCTTGTCCATGAACACGACGCGATCAGCGGTCTTGCGTGCGAAGCCCATCTCGTGCGTGACGACAACCATCGTCATGCCGTCGCGCGCCAAGCCGCGCATGACCTCGGTGACTTCGCCGACCAGTTCGGGGTCGAGCGCGGACGTGGCTTCGTCGAAGAACATGATGCCGGGCTCGACGGCCAACGCCCTCGCGATCGCCACGCGCTGCTGCTGTCCGCCCGAAAGCTGGCTCGGGTAATGCTCGGCGCGATCGGCGAGACCCACGCGGTCGAGCGCTTCGAGCCCACGCCTGCGCGCGTCCGCCGCGCTCATCTTGCGCGCCTTGATGAGCGCGAGCGTCACGTTGCCGAGCGCGGTCTTGTGCGGAAACAGGTTGAACTGCTGAAACACCATGCCCACGTGGCCGCGAATGTCGCGCGCGCGGCGCGCGTCGTGCAGCGGTACTTCATTGACCCAGACCTCGCCCGCATCGGCGGTTTCGAGACCGCTCATGATGCGCAGCACCGTGCTTTTTCCGGAACCGGACGCGCCGATCAGCACGAGGACTTCTCCGGGGCTAACGTCGAGGTCGATGCTCTTCAGAACCTGCGTGGCGCCGAACGACTTGCTGACGCCGGCAAGATTGATGATCGGTTTCGACGTAATGACGCTGGTCATGACAACACGCTCCTTCTTCGATCATGGTGGCGCACCCACTGCGATAGCGGAAAGCACACGATGAAATACAGCACGGCGACCAGTCCATAGATTTCGACCGGCTTTCCGGCCCGGTCGACGATGGCCTGGCCGCCGTGCATCAACTCCGACATGCCGATCATGCTGACGATCGACGTATCCTTGATGAGCGACAGATACTGGCCGATGAGCGGCGGCATGACGATCTTCCCGGTTTGCGGCAGCGCCACCGAAAAGAACGTTTGCGTCTTGCTGAGGCCGAGAATCTGCGAGACTTCCCATTGGCCCTTGGGGACCGCCTCGATACCCGAGCGGAACACCTCGGCGATATAGGCGCCTTGATAAATGCTCAGGCCCAACGCTCCCGCCGCGAACACGTCGATTGCATAGCCGAAGTACGACACACCGAAATAGATCAGCATCAGCGTGATCAGCACGGGCGTGCCGCGAAACAGTTCCGTGTAGAGCCGCGCGATGCGTGGCGTGCCCCACGGCCCGAATGAGCGCAATACCGCCGCGAGCAGTCCGATCAGCGTGCCGCCGACAATCGATGCCGCTGAAAGCAGCAACGTCATCAATAATCCTTGCAGCAGGATCGACAGGCTGGTCAACAGCAAGTCGCTAGACATGTTCGATCTCCGGTTGAGGCGCTTACGTGCGGTCGGCTTGCCGCGCGGCGAAGAACAGCCGGCGCGCGCGCTTCTTCATGACGAGCGGCGGATGAAAAATCCGCGCGCCGAGCTGGCCCGCCGCCCATGACAGCACGTTGCTCAGCACCAGATACGCGGCGAGCGTGATCGCGAACGTTTGAATGTAGAGCAGCGTGCGCGCATTGATGACGGTCGCGGTTCCGCTCAACTCCGGCAACGCGATTGCGGACAGCAGCGAGGTGCCGAGCAAAAGCTGGATCAGGTTATTCACGATCGCCGGATAAACGGCGCGGGCCGCCTGCGGCAGCACGACCTCCATGAAAATCTGCGAGCGTTCCAACCCGAGAATCGACGCGGCCTCCAACTGGCCGCGCGGCACCGACTGGATACCCGCGCGAAACACTTCAGCCAGATAAGCGCCGACGTTGACGCCCAGCGCGATCACACCGGCCGTATAGGCGTTAAGCGTGACGCCGAGCGAAGGAAGACCGAAGAACACGATGAAGATTTGCAGCAGCACCGGCGTGTTGCGAATCGCCTCGATATAGACACGCGCGGCCACTCGCAACAACCTGATGCGCGCTGCGCCTGCGAGCGCCGTCAGCAAGCCGAGCAGCATGGCGATGGCGAAGGCGAGCAACGTGACCTGGAGCGTCAGCCACGCGGCGCGAACGAAATCGTTCGAATAACCCGCGAGGGTCACCCATTCATAGCTCATGGTTCCTCCGTCTCTCGCGCGGCATTCGGCCCACCGCCGATCAGTATTGCGGATTCAGCGGAAAGCGCGGCTCTGCGCCGAACCACTTCTTGTAGAGTTGCGCGTTCATCTTCGACGCGTTGATCTGGAACAGGAACAGGTTCAGGTAGTTGAGCCAGATCTGATCGCCCGCCTTGACGCCGAATGCGTTGTATTCGAGCGGAACCAGCGCTTCGTCGGTCACGGTCAGGTTCGGATCGAGCGATGCCTGATACGCGAGAAAGTTGTTGTCCTCGATCATCGCGTCGGCCTGGCCCTGCTTCACCGCGAGGATCGCGGCTTGCGAGCTGTCGAATTCCTGGATCTTCACCTTCATGTTCAGCGAGCGCACTTCGTCGCCATTGGTCGAACCCTTGACGGTGGCAATCGTGCGATCCGCCATGTCGTTGACGGACTTGATGCCGCTGCTCTTCTTCACCAGCAGCGCTTCGCTCGCCACCACATACGGATTGGTGAACGCGATTTCCTTCGCCCGTTCCAGATTGCGAGTGAAGTTGCAGAACACCACGTCGACCTTGCTGGTTTGCAGATTCGGAATACGGTTCGCGCTCGTCGTATTCACGACTTCGAGCTTCACGCCCATCTGCTTCGCCAGTTCTTTCGCGAGATCGACGTCGTAGCCATCGGGCTGGCCGTCCTTGTCATAAAAGCCGAACGGCGCAAACGTCAGGCAATCGCCCACTCGCAACGTCCCGCGCTGAAGCACCTGTTTCAGCGTCGAATCGGCCGCGGCCCCAGGCTGATCCGACGGCGCGACCTTCGTGCAACCGGCAAACACCAGCAGACCGGTCACAGCGAACAAACAAGCGAATCTGGCGCTTTCTCTGACAAATCTCATTTTGGGTTCCGCTCGGAAAGAAAGAAGGTCGGCGCGATTGAATCGACGCTGAGGCGCTCATGCGCGGCTGTCCGATATACCGGAATGCAATCCGGCACAGCAGATGGAGCGCAGTGTTTCACGGAAAAAAAACCGTTGCAATGGGGTGGACAACGGGTACGCGATGCCCGCGCAACGCGTGCGAAGCGCGATGCGCTAACGCGTGCTGTCGGCCTCGGCTTCCGCGAAACGGCCGCGCAGAAACTCCAGAAACAGTTGCACGACCTTCGGCAGCGTGCGGCCGACGAGCGTCTGCAATTCGATGCAGCGCGCGTCCATGCCGAGGTCATGAATCGGGATCACCGCCAGTTCGCCGCGCAGTTGCCGGTGTCGAACCGTGACTTCGCCCGCGATCGAAATGGCGTCCGACGCAAGCGCGAAATTATGGAGCGACACGATGTAGTTGCTCACCACGACAGGCTCGATCACGAGGCGCAACTGGCTCGCGACGATATCGAACACTTGCCGGATCGTCGTGCCGGTGTCGGGCAGTGCGAGCGGATAAGCGCTCACTTGCGACAGCGATACCTGTTCGAAGCGCGCGAGCGGATGACCGCGGCGCATCACCGCCATGACGGGCGCCGCCTGCCGGTGCTCGACCTTGATCTCGCTCTGTGGCGTCCGGCTGAACGTCACGCCGATGTCCGCTTCGCCCTTGCGCACGCGCCGCGTCACCTCGGCCGGCGCGCTCACCAGGAGTTGGAAGATCATGCCCGGATACTTTTCGCGGAAGTCCGAGATCACCTGCGGCAAAAACTCGATCGCGAATCCCTCCGAGGTCGCGACCCGCACCAGGCCGCGCCGCAAGCCTTGCAGCGCATCGACGTCCTGCACCAGCCGGTCCGCCTCGAGCGCCATGCGAAACGCGTAAGCGGCGAGCATTTCGCCCGCCGCGCTCGCGACCATGCCGCGCGGCCGGCGCTCGAACAGCGGCGTGCCGAGCGCCTGTTCGAGGTTGGCGATCTGGCGGCTGATCGCCGAGCCGGCAACATTCAACCGCGTCGACGCTTCACTGATCGAGCCGCATCGCACGACCTCGAGAAAATAGCGCAGCGAGGTTTCCTGAAGATGGTGATGTTTCATGCCGGTCGTCCCATGCTGCGTGTGCGATGCCGCGTGTGCGATGCCGTTTCGGCAACGGAGATTTATTGTTTCGATAATAGTCGCAACAAAATTCCCCGATTAGTCTTCTCCTGTGATCGCATGACGTGAATCGTCGCGTCGTGGCGGCAACCTCTTCACGGGAGCTTGCAATGAATCGTCGTGCCGAACCCTTGCGCCTCGCGCTGCTCGCTGTTTGCCTGTCGGTTTCGCTGCATGCCCATGCGGGCAAGTCGAACGACACGCTCATTTACGCGTCCGACAGCGAGCCCGAGAACATCTCGCCCTATCACAACAATTTGCGCGAAGGCGTGATCATCGCGCACATGGTGTGGGACACGCTGGTCTACCGCGACCCCGCCACCGGCAGCTACAAGCCGGAACTGGCCACCGCGTGGAAATGGGAATCGCCGACCGCGCTGCTGGTCGATCTGCGCCGCGACGTGTCGTTCCAGAACGGCGACAAGTTCACCGCCGACGACGTCGTCTTCACGCTCAACTACGTCGTCTCGCCCGACTCGAAGGTCGTCACGCGGCAGAACACCGACTGGATCAGGAGCGCGGAGAAAGTCGGCGACTACCAGGTTCGCATCAACCTGAAGGCGCCGTTCCCGGCGGCGCTCGAATATCTCGCCGGCCCCACGCCCATCTATCCCGCGGCCTACTTCAAGAAGGTCGGCCTCGAAGGCTTCAGCAAGGCGCCGATCGGCACCGGTCCGTACAAGATCACCGCCGTCACGCCGGGCGTCGGCGTGACGATGGTGAAGAACCCCGCTTACTTCAAGGGCAGCCCGCTCGGCACGCCGAAGATCGGCACCGTCAAGTTCGTCGTGATTCCCGATCCCGAAACGCGCTCGGCGCAATTGATGACCGGCGCGGTGGACTGGATCTGGCGCGTGCCCGCCGACCAGGCCGATTCGCTCAAGGCGTCGCCGGATCTGACGGTGATCGGCGGCGAGACCATGCGGGTCGGCTATCTGTCGATGGACGCCGCCGGCACCTCCGCGCCGAACTCGCCGTTCAAGGACGCCCGCGTGCGCCAAGCGGTCAACTATGCGATCAACCGCGCCTCGCTCTCGAAGGACCTGGTGCGCGGCGGCAGCCAGCCGGTCTACGCGGCGTGCTTTCGCACGCAGTTCGGCTGCGATACGTCGGGCGTCGTCAAATACGAATACAACCCCGCGAAAGCCCGCGAGTTGCTGAAGGCCGCCGGTTATCCGAACGGCTTCGAAACGGATCTCTATGCGTATCGCGAGCGCGAATACGCGGAGGCGTTGATCGGCGACTTGCGCAAAGTGGGCATCAACGCGCGGCTGCATTATTTGCAGTACGCCGCGTTGCGCACCGCGCAGCGCTCCGGCAAGACGCCGCTGACGTTCCAGGCGTGGGGTTCGTTCTCGGTCAACGATGCGTCAGCCTTCGTGAGCGTCTATTTCAAGGGCGGCCCCGACGACAGCGCGAAAGACGCGACTGTGGCGAAATGGCTCGATACCGCCGATACGTCGAACGATCCCGCGGTCCGCAAGGCGGATTACGCGCAGGCGCTCAACCGCATCAGCAAGGAAGCGTACTGGGCGCCGCTCTTTTCCTATTCGACGAACTATGCGTTCACGTCGTCGTTGAACTTCAAGGCGTATCCCGACGAGTTGCCGCGCTTTTACGAGGCGAGCTGGAAATAAGCCGCGCGCGCGTTTTGCCGACGCGCTGTTTCGTTACCTCACTTTGCTGGAGCGCTCATGCTTGCCTACGTGCTTCGCCGGCTCGGTCTCGCAATCGCGGTCGCGCTGACCGTGTCGATCGTCAGCTTCGCGCTGCTGCACTTCTCCGGTGACCTGGCGACCGCGATCGCGGGACCGGAAGCGACCGCGGCCCAGGTCGACGCGCTGCGCGTGCAATACGGCCTCGACCGTCCCGTGACCGCGCAATATGTCGACTGGTTGTGGCACGCGGTTCATCTGGACTTCGGCCGCTCGTTCTTCTTCCAGTCGTCGGTGATGGAACTGATCGCCGAGCGCCTGCCGATCACGCTGAAGCTTGGCGGCATCGCGCTGCTGATCGCGGTGCTGGTCGCGATTCCGCTGGGCGTGATCGCGGCGCTCTACCGCGACAGTTGGGTCGACCGCCTCGCGCTGCTGATCGCGGTGATCGGCCAGGCCATGCCGAGCTTCTGGTTCGGCCTCACGCTGATCCTGGTCTTCGCGGTCGGCCTCAAATGGCTGCCGGTGGCGGGCAACGCCAGTTGGCAGCATTTCGTGTTGCCGGCCATCGCGCTCGGCTACTACGCGACGCCCGCGATGATGCGGCTCACGCGCGCCGGCATGCTCGACGTGCTCGGCGCGGACTACATTCGCACCGCGCGCGCCAAGGGTCTGAGCCCGGCTCGCGTCGTGTTCAAGCATGCGCTGCGCAATGCGCTGATTCCGGTGGTCGCGCTCGCCGCCGTGGAACTGGGCTTCATGCTCGGCGGTTCGGTGGTGATCGAATCGGTGTTCTCGCTGCAAGGTCTCGGCCAGCTCGCGTGGGACGCCATCGCCCGCAACGACTTTCCGGTCGTGCAGGCCGTCGTGCTGATCATCGCCATGTTCTATATCGCGCTGACCTTTCTCGCCGACGTCGCCAATGCGGCGCTCGACCCTCGCATCCGCACTCGCTAGGAACGGCTCATGGCATCGCATTCCCCCACCTTGCCCGCGCTGCGCGTCGACACCGCGCCAGTGCCGCCGTGGCGCCGCGCGCTGCGCCGTGTGCTCGGCCAGCACGGTCTGACGATCGGCGCGACGCTCCTCGCGATCATCGTCATGGCCGCGCTGTTCGCACCGCTGCTCGCGCCGCACGATCCCTACGGCCAGGATTTGTCGCGCCGTCTGCTGCCGCCGGTGTGGCACGCCAAGGGCAGTTGGCTGCATGCGCTCGGCACCGACAAACTCGGCCGCGATTATCTGAGCCGGCTGCTGTACGGCGCGCGCGTCTCGCTGATGATCGGCGCGGCCGCGGCAGCCATCTCCGGGCTGATCGGCACGACGCTCGGCGTGCTCGCCGGCTATTTCGGCGGCCGCGTCGACGGCCTGATCAGCTACGTCATCACGACGCGGCTCGCGATGCCGGTCGTGCTGGTCGCGCTCGCCATGTCGTCGCTGATCGGCGGTTCGCTCAAGACCGTGATCCTGCTGCTCGGCCTGCTGCTGTGGGACCGCTTCGCGGTCGTATCGCGCTCCGTCACGCAGCAGTTGCGCGACGCCGAATTCATCGCCGCGGCCAAGGCCGTGGGCGCATCCACGTTCTACATCCTGTTGCGCGAACTGCTGCCGAACATCATGAGCGCGCTGATCGTCGTGGCGACGCTCGAAATGGCGCACGCGATCCTGCTCGAAGCCACGCTGTCGTTTCTCGGTCTCGGCGTGCCGCCGCCGATGCCGTCATGGGGGCTGATGATTTCCGAAGGCAAGGCGTACATGTTCTTCCAGCCGTGGGTGATCCTGATTCCGGGCAGCGCGCTCGCGGTGCTGGTCCTCGCCATCAATCTGGTGGGCGACGGCATGCGCGATCTGACGACCCCCGACGGCCGCTAACGAGGAGACAGACGATGGACGTATTGCTCGACGTCAACAACCTGCAAGTCGATCTGCCCACGCCAAACGGCATGCTGCACGCGGTGCGCGGCATCGACTTCCAGATCGAGCGCGGCGAGATGCTGTGTCTCGTCGGCGAATCCGGCTGCGGCAAATCGATGACCTCGCTCGCGCTGATGGGCCTGCTGCCGCGTCGCGCGACGCGGCGCGCGAACCGGCTCGCGTTCGACGGCATCGACTTACAGACGCTCGACAACCGCGTGATGAGCAAGCTGCGCGGCAACCGCATCGCGATGATCTTCCAGGAGCCGATGACATCGCTGAATCCGTCGTACACGCTCGGCAACCAGCTTTGCGAAGGACTGCGGCAACACCGCAACGTATCGAGCCGCGAGGCGCGCGACCGCGCTGTCTATCTGCTCGAACGCACGGGCATCGCCAACGCCGCCGAGCGGCTCGGCCAGTATCCGCATCAGCTCTCGGGCGGTCTGCGCCAACGGGTCATGATCGCGATGGCGCTCATGTGCGAACCCGATCTGATCGTCGCCGACGAACCGACCACCGCGCTCGACGTGACCATCCAGGCGCAAATCCTGCGCATGCTGCGCGATTTGCAGCGTGAATTCGGCACCGCCGTGCTGTTCATCACACACGACCTGGGCGTGGTCGCGCGAATCGCCGATCGCGTCGCCGTGATGTACGCGGGACAGGTGGTGGAAACCGCGCCCGTCGCGCAACTTTTCGCGCGGCCGGATCATCCGTACACGCGCGGCCTGCTCAACAGCATTCCCGTGCGCGGCAAGACGGCGCCGGGAAGTCATCTCGATGCGATTCCCGGCGTCGTGCCCTCGCTCGTCGGCGAGATCGACGGCTGCGCGTTTCGCAACCGCTGTTCGCTTGCTCGCGAGGCTTGCGCGCAAACGCAGCCGTTCGTCGAAACGGAGGCCGGTCATCACGCCCGCTGCATGTTGGCCGAAGCGTGCGCCGAGGAGGTGTTGCGATGAATGCCGTCATACCTTCTCCCGCCGCATCAGCGGGAAACGCTGCGCGAAACGACATCGCGCTCGAGTTGTGCGCGCTTGGCCGCACCTTTGAACTGGGCCGCGGACTGTTTCGCGCGCCGCGCCTGTTCAAGGCCGTGGACGATGTGTCGCTGCGGCTCCATCGCGGCGAGACGCTCGGTCTGGTCGGCGAATCGGGATGCGGCAAGAGCACGCTCGCGAAGATGCTGCTCGGCCTGCTCGCGCCCACCACCGGCAGCGTGTTGATCGACGGCCAGCAGATCGACCCGCGCGCGTCGCTGCAAATGGCGCAAAAGATCCAGCCGATCTTTCAGGACCCGTATTCGTCGCTCAATCCGCGCAAGACCGTCGCGCAGATCGTCGGCCTGCCCTTGCTGCTGCACCGTCGCGGCACACGCGCGAGCCAGGCTGCCGAAGTGAAACGGATGCTCGACCTCGTGGGCATGCCGGAACGCACGCACCGGCAGTATCCGAATCAGTTGTCCGGCGGACAGCGGCAGCGCGTCGCCATTGCCCGCGCGTTGATTTTGCGGCCCGGCATTCTGATTTGCGACGAACCGACTTCCGCGCTCGACGTCTCCGTGCAGGCGCAAATTCTCAACCTGCTGCTCGACCTGAAGGCCGAGTTCGGCTTGAGCTATTTGTTCATCAGCCACGACCTGGGCGTGGTCGAACATCTCGCCGACCGCGTCGCCGTGATGTATCGCGGCAGCATCGTCGAACAGGCGAGCCGCGAAGAAATTTTCGCCAATCCGCGCAATCCGTACACGCGGACCCTGCTGTCCTCCGTGCTGACGCCGGAGCCGGGCCTCGGCCTGCCCGAACTGAACCGCGACGCGGCCTGAACACCTAATTTTTCCTGGAGATCGACACGATGAACCGCAGCCACGCCATCGACATGGCTACCTCCTATTTCGACGACGGCCGCTTCATGCACGTACTGGCCGAACGCGTCGCGCTGCATACGGAAAGCCAACTGGCGTCGAGCCGGCCTGCACTCTACGCGTACCTGCATGAGCAGATGGTCCCTGAACTCGAAGCGCTCGGTTTCACCTGGCAGATCGTCGACAACCCGATTCCCGACAAGAGCCCGTTTCTGATCGCCGAAAGAATCGAGGACCCGTCGGCGCTGACCGTGCTGACTTATGGACACGGCGACGTGGTCCCCGGTTACGACGCGCAGTGGCGCGCGGGGCTCGACCCGTGGCGTATCGTCGTCGACGGCGACCGCTGGTATGGACGCGGCACGGCCGACAACAAGGGGCAGCACACGATCAACCTCGCCGCGCTCGCGCAGGTGATCGACGCGCGCGGCGGCCGGCTCGGCTACAACGTCAAGGCGATCATCGAAATGGGCGAGGAAACCGGCTCGCCCGGCCTCGCGAGCGTGTGCGCCGACCATCGCGAGGCGCTTGCGGCGGACCTGTTCATCGCGTCCGATGGTCCGCGCGTGGCGGCGTCGCGGCCGACGATCTTCCTCGGCTCGCGCGGCAATTTCAACTTCACGATGCGGCTGGAATTGCGCGAGGGCGCGCATCATTCGGGCAATTGGGGCGGCCTCCTGCGCAGCCCCGGCATCCGCCTCGCCAACGCGCTCGCCACGATGGTCGACGCGCACGGGCGGATTCTCGTCAAGACGCTGCTGCCGGAATCGCTGCCGCAAAGCGTGCGCGACGCGCTGCGCTCGATCGAGGTCGGCGGCGGTCCGAACGATCCCGAGATCGATCCGAACTGGGGCGAGCCGGGACTCTCGCCCGTCGAGCGGCTGATCGGTTGGAACGCGCTCGAAGTGCTGGCGTTCAAGACCGGCAATCCCGAGTCGCCGGTCAATGCGATTCCGGGCTATGCGTTCGCGCACTGTCAATTGCGCTACGTGGTCGGCAGCGATAGCGAAAACCTGCTGCGGCACATTCGCGAGCACCTGGACATGCACGGTTTCACCGATATCGAGGTCACGACGAGCGGCACGCCGATGCAGGCGACGCGGCTCGATCCCGACGATCCGTGGGTGCGCTGGGGACTTGCCTCGATTCAGGCGACCACAGGGGAGGAGCCGGCGCTTTTGCCTAACCTGGGCGGGTCGCTGCCGAACGACGTGTTCGCGGAGATTCTCGGTTTGCCGACGCTGTGGGTGCCGCATTCGTATGCCGCGTGCTCGCAGCATGCGCCGAATGAGCATTTGCTGGGTAGCGTTGCGCGGCAGGCGTTGCAGATCATGGCGGGGTTGTTTTGGGATCTGGGGGAACAGGGGGCGGGGGTTCGCGAGGGAGTGCGGGTGGCGGGGGCGGCGGTGGGTTAGGCGGGGAAGCGGCTGCGATTCATCCAGGGAGTAAGGGATGGGCAGGACGGAGAACCCTGGCGCAGACAACGCCGCCAGGGCGCAGGAGATTGGGCAGATCCCATTCCCTTCATCATGCTCCCGGCTGGTCGCGTAGCACCCCGTTTTGCCAGGAGCGTGTCCTCGTATGGATTCGGATTTACATCCCTGTTTTGAACGACGCAGAACAATTCAATTAATGAATGCCATTGCTCTGGTATAGACCCAATCCTGACCAAAGATTCGGTTGAAGTTCGGCGGTCCCCCACGTCTGAATTTTGTGTTTGCATTTAGGTTGGCAGGTCGGATAGGCATCAAGCGCAACTGATTCCCTTGGCGCTTATAAATGTCCTGCTGGTTGTTCCGGTCGGAACGACTTCGAGGTTATTTGTCGTATCGGTAAGCAGGACATCGGTGTAGCTTACGCACGCCAGCACTGAACTCTGTCCGGATGGGCAAGAAAAGCTTCCCGGCCCCGGCGGCTCTACTGTGATGCTGGATACGACACGGCCATTCTTTACTTTTACGTTTGTGAGACTGGCGCTGATAGGCGATGGGCCCACCTTATTGGTGGATTGGGGATGGTTGCCGCCGCCATTGATGCAGGCATACACGGCGGTACCGCTCGCCGTCAGCGTATAGCTGACATCGGCGTTGCCCAGCCCGCGTTCGTCAAAGGCCACGGTCAGTGCTCCGTTGGAACCGACACTCGCGTCCGCACTGAAGAAAAACGCTGCTAAGGCTGAAGCCGCGACAACGGAAAGAGCCGCTGCTACTATCACTTTTTTCATTTCAACCTCACTCGAAAATGAAAATGGAAAGTCCTGTATTGTGCTCAACTTCCAATCTGTGTTGCTTTCTGCGCTTGCGAAATTCGTCAAAGCTTTTCCCTGCGGCCTAGCGATAGGCAACGCACAGTCGTCGACACTGCTGTCGGAATGAATAAAAGGCTGGTGATAATCTAAATAACGCGAATTGCTGGTCTCCCCCTTTTTGTATTAAAAATATAGATGCTTGTATTTATGGGATTTGCTACGGATAATTTAATTTCCGTCGCCTATATTTCATGACCCAGTATAGGTTTATTGGAAGACGTCTTTTACAGTCGCCTTCGGACAAATCCCCCGTCTGCGACGCCGCTTGTGGCGATGCCGAGCGGCAGCTTCGGCCGATTCGCGATGGCCGCTTATGCGAGTTGCGGAGGTGACTCCAATGGCGATCGAGTACTTTGCTGGGACTAATTCAGGCACAAGAACATTACATTGCCGCGCTCGCAGGTTGGCATGGCGTGCGCGCTTACGTGCGTGACGCTACCGATTGCTTTTCGGACCCATTCGCCGTTTCATTCTCTTCTGACGATCCTTGGGAGAAGCGCATGGAACATCCACTTCCCGACGCGCCACAGCGCTTCGTTATCAGCCATGACGCCGAGACCGACTTCAAGACCGGCGGCCTGCGCGACTATTCCGCTTATCGAGACCTCGGCGTCGCGGCGGCAACGAATGGGCTCGTCAAAGCGCATGTGATCCGCATGATCGCTCCGTTCCGTCCGGAACTCAGCGTGCGGCATCATCACAACGTGCAATTCCAGTGGGTCTACTGTCTGAAGGGTTGGTTTGAAACCGACTTCGAAGGCATTGGGCCGCAAGTAAGCGTCATTTCGTGGCCGCATGGACAGAGCTGAAGCCGGTGTCCAAAGTGATGTCCGTTACTTCAAGTGATGGGGACTACTTTGGACACACGGAATGCGCGATCATCGAACCGCAAGGGCCGACCGAACTACACACCAGAGTACCGGCGGCAAGTTGCCGTCGCGGCGTGCGAGCCGGGTATTTCGGTGGCCAAGCTCGCGCAGGCGCACGGACTGAATCCGAATATGGTGTTCAAGTGGCGCCGGCAACTGCGGGCGGGCCTGTTTGAAGGGGTGGCGCACAGCGCAGCGGTGTTGCTGCCCGTAGCGCTACCTGATGCACCGACCGGCGATGCCGCAGACCCGGCGTCGCTCGCTCTACAGCCTGTCGAGCCACATCGCGAGAGCGTACCGGCAGCGTCGGGCATCGAGATCGAACTGAACGGTGCCCGTGTACGCGTCACGGGCATGGTCGACCCCGTGCAGCTGCGCCTCGTGCTGCGCTGCCTGATGCCAGCATGATTACGCCGCCAGGCGGTACCCGCGTATGGCTGGCAGCGGGCGTTACCGATATGCGCCGTGGCATGGATGGACTTACCGCGCTGGTGCAGTCAGCACTCGGACGTGATCCCTTCTCGGGGCACATCTTCCTGTTTCGTGGGCGTCGCGGGAGTCGTGTGACATAGTGCATCCTCCGGTTAGAATCCAGGTAACTTGAGCGACTTCTCGGCGTCCTGCCGGGCCTTGAAGTGAGCTGGCCGTCGTTCCATGATATCGCGCACGCCTTGCCTGACGGCCTCAGAGTCGAGGGCTGCGACCGGAATCTGCCATGGGGCGGAAGGCATGAGTTGGGTTGCAGGAAGAATTCCTTCGCGAATTAGCCGGTGAACCGAACTCGTGTAGATGTTCAGGCGCCGAGAGGTTTCTTCCACGCTGATGGTTTCGACCCGCGGTACAGTTGGATCGAACGGTTTGATCCCCAGGCGCTTGCGCAACTCGGCGACTCTGACGCTCGTCCATGATTGCCCATCAGCAGCCTTGCATCGCATCCGATTCATGGTGACAGCCAGATCGACATCCGGCCAATGACCGCCCAGTTTGCGTAGGACTTCTACAGGACCCGGGCGCCGGTCTTCGGGATATCGACCGACGCTCGTGCGGGCGACGCGAACCTCAGTGTGTCGGCCTCCCGTCCAGTGGACCGTAACGATTGCTTCGTTCGTGCTGTCGTCGAGATCGATTACCACCTCCTGAATGATGATGCGCGTCAAACGTTGCTTCGTACGAGCGTCCGTTCCAGTCGCATTCCATGCCGCCTGCAAGTCGGTTGCGAGCGCCATGAGACCCGCTTCATCAATCTTCGGGCGCGATGCAGCGTCGGCGTCAAGCTGTGCCAGGCGCTCTTCAACCTGTGCGACCCGCTCCAATGCGGCGTTCCAGCGCGCCTCGAGTTCACGCGCAACGAGCCTTTTTGCGGGGTCTACAGCCTCGTAGCGGCGCGCGGCCAGTGAGGCCTCGTAGCGTGCGTCATCGAGTTCGAGCTGCAACGCCCGTTTTACGTCATCTCCCGCCGCGTTAGCACGACGTGCGGCTAGCATTGCAGCCTCCACCGCATGAGGCGAAACGGCTTCCACAATCAAGGCAGCGACAGCCTGATCAATGCGGACGCCGCCAATGCCGATGCAAATCCAACTCGCTGCGCGCTCCTGGTCGCCTCGGCAATGGTAGCGGTGAGCATGCCCGGCTCGCATGCCGTACGTCACCCGCATCATGCGACCGCATCGGCCACACCGCACGAGGCCAGTCAGCAACGCTCGCCCACCTCTCGCGGATTTGCGTGATGCCCGTTTCTTCATGTGTGCGTTCTCGGAGATCATGCGTTGATGTTCTTCGAACTGGTCCCAGGTGATATAGCCGGGATGGTGGTCCCGCAGAAGAACATTCCAGTCCTTCATCGCCTTCGAATGGCCGAAGGTCTTGCGGGCACGTCCGTCTACGACCGAGGTACGCTGCGCCCTGCGGCCAAACACATAGGCGCCTGCGTACATCGGGTGCTGCAGTAGCTGGATCACAGTATGGTACGCCGGCAGCTTCCACTCAACCCGTGTACCAGCAACGCCACTGCGCATGACAGGCAGACACGTCTGCGATTGTATGGCCCATAACAGGACCTGGCGAGCACTGCCGAATTCCATGAATTTGGCGAACACGAGTCTGATCGCTTCGGTGACCCGCTCGTCGGGATCCATCTCGATCTGCCCGAGTTCGTTCCAGCAATAACCCGGCGGTAACGCGAAACGCAATTCGCCGCGACTGGCCTTCGAATCCCGTGCGGCCAGTCCGCGCTGCCGCAGCAGGCTCAGCTCGTATTCCGACATTGTGCCTTTCAGGCCAAGCAGAAGCCGGTCGTTGACAAGTCGTGGATCATAGGTGCCATCGTGATCGATAACGAGCGTGCCGACCAGTGCACATAGATCCACAAGGTGGTGCCAGTCTCTGCCGTTTCGAGCAAGCCTGGATGCTTCAAGACAGAACACCGCGCCGACGGATCCGCCACAGACGGCCGCGACGAGTTTCTGGAAGCCGGGTCGTTCGACAGCACCCGAACCGGAACGGCCGAGATCATCATCGATGGTTACAACCGATGCAAATCCCAACGCACGGGCAGAATCAGCGAGCGCATATTGGCGGCGCTGGCTTTCGGTATGCTCCACGACCTGAGTCATCGTCGACTGACGGACATACACGATGGCGCCGCGACCAAGGTGGTCAGACGTGATCTTCTGGCTCATTTGGGCCTCCCTGATCGTGTTGTGCCTGTTCGTTTCTCTCCTTGCCCAGCGCCTCCAGCAGGAGGTCCGCCAGAGCCGCTATCAACTCGTCGCGGCGAGCGCCGAGGAGGCTCTCGCACCACACCGGATCGCTCTCGAGTATCAATGGCAGCTGAACGCCCGGTCTTCTGTTCGCACGTTTCATCGCAATTGCCCTCCTTCATGAGGAAACTCGATGATCCGCCGATTGCCAATCGATGTTGGCGAGCGGACAGATTGGCGCGAAGTTCGTTGAGTGCCGACAGGCTCAGCTGCGGTGAACCAGGGGACATCGTCGAGCATATCGACGCATCCAGCATCCACGCCGGCAGTTCGCGAGAGAGCCCGCCCGGCACGTCAAGATGAACGAGCTGGTTGCCCCGGCGCCCGCTGTGTCGCGTCACCCGGAATTGCTGACCGTGCGCGGGGTGCCATGGATATGCGATGACCGCAACCTGCGAACGGTATGTTGAATGTCGTGTGGCTCGGTGACCTCATCAAGATTTTATGGTGGAGCGGTGACGGCATGAACCTGTACGCGAAGCGACTCGAGCGTGGACGTTTCGTGTGGCCGCAGGCGGACTCGGGAACAGTCCATCTGTCAGCCGCCCAACTGTCGATGCTGCTCGAGGGGATTGACTGGCGGCATCCAGAGCGGACGTGGCAGCCGACGCACGCCGCGTAACGCCGGGTGCGGGAACGCACAAGCGCGTGGGCTTCATTTACACTGGCATGCATGCCAGCCAATCATCTGCCCGATGACATCGCCGCTCTCAAGCGCATCGTCGCCTCGCGCGACGAGACCATCGCGCAGTTGCTGGCCGAGATCTCGCGACTGAAGCGATGGCAGTATGGCCGCTCATCGGAGCGCATGACAGAACTGATGGACCAGTTGCAGCTCGCGCTCGGTGAGCTGCCTGTTCCTGAACCAGATATGGCAGCACCGGCGAAGGCGCCTGATGCCGACGCGACTGCGGATACGTCGGCCACCACGAACCTTATTCCACTGCGCCGCAAACCGCGGCACTTCCCTGCCCATTTACCTCGCGATACGGTTGTTCATGCGCCGTCAAACTGCGGATGCCCGGAATGCGGCAAACAGATGCGTGCGCTCGGCGAAGACGTCTCGGAGGTGCTCGACTATGTGCCCGGCTACTTCAAGGTACTGCGTCACGTACGTCCGAAGCTGAGCTGCCCGCGCTGTGCTGCAGTGGTGCAGGAGCCTGCACCTTCGCGACCGATAGCGCGCTCGATGGCGGGTGCGGGGCTGCTCGCACAGGTCGTCGTCGCGAAGTACGCTGACCATATGCCGCTATACCGGCAGGCCGGCATCTATCGCCGCGCGGGCATCGAACTGGACCGGGCAACACTGGCTTCGTGGGTGCGTGAAGCGGCTGCGCTGCTGCAACCCCTGTCAGACGCACTCGGTGGTTACGTGCGCGCCGCAGACAAGATCCATACCGACGACACGCCCGTGCCGGTGCTGGAGCCGGGGCGTGGCAAGACACGCACGGCGCGCCTGTGGACCTATGTGCGGGATGACCGCCCGGCAGGGAGCCGCGCGCCACCAGCCGTCTGGTACAGGTACTCACCCGACCGCAAAGGTGAACGACCTCGGGAACATCTGGCGGGCTACACGGGAATCCTGCAGGCAGATGCCTTCAGCGGGTATGACGCGCTGTATCGTGACGGCACGGTCATCGAGGCCGGGTGCTGGGCGCATGCGCGGCGCAAGTTCTACGACCTGTACAAGCTGGACAGCTCACCAACTGCCGAGGAAGCACTGCGCCGCATTGGGGCGCTGTATGCCGTTGAACGCGAGGTTCGCGGCCAGACGCCGGACGTGCGCCTGTCTGCGCGTCAGCTGCGCTCGGCCCCATTGCTCGCTGAACTGAAGGCCTGGTTCGAACACACGCTGTCACAGGTATCGGCGAAGTCGGGGCTGGCGAAGGCGATCAGATACTCGCTGGGGCACTGGCATGCACTCATACGCTATTGTGAAGACGGGCGCGTCGAGGTGGACAACAATACGGCGGAGCGCGCGATCAGGCCGCTGGTTCTCGGCAGGCGCAATTATCTGTTCGCAGGCTCCGACGGCGGTGGCCAAAGCGCGGCGGTGATCTATAGCCTGATCGGTACGTGCCTATGCCGGATGCGGCATAGGCACGTTCATGCCGAATCCCGTGCTATGCCGAACGGCTGATGCTGATGGCGATTTGGGCACCGCAAAAGCGACCTCGCTGCCGATCATGCATCGGTCGCGCTCGGCATAGTCGGACTCTTCACAACGCGGTTAGGAACTCAAGTAGTTTATCGCCTGCACGGTATCGACCCAATGGCTTACCGTTCGAAGACTTGACTTTAGCCAGCGCGGCTTCCTTGAGGGCTAAATGAGCGTGCAAATAGACCTGAGTGGTTTCGACCGATTCGTGTCCTAACCACAATGCAATGACGGAGCAGTCGACGCCGGCATGAAGTAGTTCCATTGCAGCGCTGTGCCTGAGGACGTGTGGCGTGATTCGCTTACGTGTCAAGGACGAGCAGCAGGCACTCGCGGTGGATACATACTTGCCCAGAAGATGTTGCACAGAGTCAGAGCTGAGCCGACCACCACTTATATTAGGGAATAACGCGTGCGCGCCGTTGCGCGGGGGCTCTTGCAGCCAGGCTTTGAGCGTGGCGATGGTATGCGTTGTCAATGGCGTGCATCGTTCTTTGCGCCCCTTGCCAAGGCAGCGAACGTGTGCGCCGCAACCCAATTGCACCGAATCACGATCGAGCCCTGTCAATTCGGAGAGTCTCAACCCGGTCTGAATCGCGAGCAATAGCAGAGCATAGTCCCGACGTCCAAGCCACGTTGTTCTATCAGGAGCAACAAGAAGCGCTTCGATCTCGGTGCGTGTCAGAAACTGAACGAGTTGCTTATCGTATCGCTTGGTAGGTATCGCGAGCACGCGCTGGATGTGGGCGGCGTATGCAGGCTCCTCGAATGCGGTGAAGCGGAAGAAGGACCGAATTGCGGTTAGACGAAGGTTGCGTGTCCGTACGCTGACTGATCGCTGCGTCTCCAGATCCTCGAGAAACGCGGCAATCAGCGGCGCGTCAAGATCGCACAGGTCGAGACTGGATGGGGGCTTACGCAGGCAGACTTGTGCGAACTTGAACAATAGACGAAACGTGTCTCGATACGATGCGATAGTGTGTGGGCTGACGTGGCGTTGCCGCATCAATCGCTCTGTGAAGAAGCGTTCGATCAACGCAGGCAAGATGTGGGTTGGTCTCATGATGGGGCTCCCCAGCGCACGTCGAGCCTTCGCGCGGCGAGCCCCATCAATTCGGGACACGCCGACAGATACCAGTACGTGTCGCGCACACAGGTGTGCCCCAGATACGTGGACAGCACGGGTAACCATGATTCGACGCTTTGACCCGATCGATACCAGGTGAGCAGCGTCTGAACTGCGAAGCGATGCCGGAAGTCATGCAGACGAGGACCGGAATGGGCATCGGGGCTTCGAAGCCCCGTTCGCCGCGAAAGCTTCAAAAATACCGGATGAACGTATTGGTGCAACAGTTTGCCACCTTGCTCAGCGATGAAAAAGTATGGACTGTGCGGCGGCCAGATGTGCGCGTCTCGTCGTTGCGCATAGTGCGCCAATACGGCTCTGGTTGTGTGGTGGACCGGGACAAGGCGTGACTTACCGAACTTGGTGTCGCGGATCGTGATAACGCCGTCTTCCAGATCAACGTCTTCTCGTCGCAGGTTAAGTACTTCACCGATCCTCAGTCCAGTCACGGCCAGCAGTCCGAACAGACAGTGATACGTCCACCGACGCAAGCCATCTGCCGGAGGAAGTTCTAACGCAGCCGTCAACAACTTCTGTATCTCTACGTCGGTGTAGAGATAGGGTCTCGGGCGTGAGGGACCAACAAGAATGCCCAACGGTGGCACTTCCGTCCTGATTTCCGCAATGCGCCGATAGCGTGCAAATCCGCGCACGTCCGTTAAACGTAACGCCCAGGACGCGCGCCCGTCTATAGGCAGCATTGCCCACTCAAGAGCGAGCTTGTGCGTGATAATGGTAGCGGCGCGGCCATCCATAAAACGGACAAAGCTCGTTAGCCGCCTCTCCTGGTTCTCAAACTTGAACCCAAAACCACGACGCATGAGCACGTACTGCCGAAGTGCTTGCGAGAGAGTGTTCATCGCACACCTCCCGGCCATGGCAGGCCAAGCGTGCGCAGCGAGGCGATATCGACCTTCGCATAGATTCGGGTCGTGTCATGATCCTGATGACGGAGAACTTGACCGATCTGTGTCAATGACGCACCGGCTCGGAGCAACTGAGTCGCGAGGCTATGCCGGAAGAGATGTGCGCCCTTGTGCGAAACATTATCGATTCCCGCGCGTGTGAGCGCCATCGTGGCGATCATGGAAACCGCCGCCGACGATGCAAACCCTATGTGCGGAGCCAGATGCCGGAGAAACACGCGTCGGCTCCCGGATTGCGGCCGCCCGTGCTTTAGGTAGTCCACCATTGCGGCGCCAACCTCCGCCGGCAACGGTAGCTCAGCTCGTCGCCTTCCCTTGCCGTGAACGGCGAGTTGGCCAATACGCCAGTCAATATCATCGAGCGTCAGCAACGCAATCTCATTTGCTCGCAGTCCAAGGCGAGCAAGCAACAACAAGATCGCGTAGTCTCTGCGTCCGACGGGAGTATGCCGGTCACAGCCGTTGAGCACGGTTTGAACCTGGTCGGGCAGCAGATAGGTAGGAAGCGATGTGAGCTGCCACGCTCTCACACCTGGTACGCAGCTCGCAAGATCGGCGGCAATGTAATCTCGGTATTGCAGAAATCGCATGAACGCGCGAATGGCCGAGCACATATGTTTCGCGGATTGCGGACTGTGGTCTCTTGCATGACGTTCGATGAATGTCATGACGTCCGAACCAGTCAGGCTGGTGATTTGCGGATAGCCAGACAGGCAATGCTCCCGCAGAAACTGCCGAGCGAAAGGGACATGGCGAACGGCAGACACGCGCGCCAATCCGCGCTCCTGGATCAGATATCGGTCAAAATCCTGCACAACCTGTTCGAGCTCGTCCAGTGCGAAAGGTGGCTTGGCAGGAATTGCATCGATCTCTCGAAGCAGACCGAGCAGTCTGATCAATGCAGGACGATCACTAAGAAATGGACATCGACATCGGCGACGGAACTCCTGATACTCTTCTATCGATTGCTCGTTGATGTCGTCAAGCTCAAGCCGTTTGCGTGCGAGCCAGTGACTGAAGTCGCAAGCCACGCGAAGATTGCGCCATGCTCCTTGTCGACAATGCCCCTCTCGCAGCAGCCGCGCTGCGAACAGATCGATATGAGCTCCCAACGGCCCTTCGTGAAGCCGTTTAAGCATCTTGGGACTGTCGTAATACGCTTCGATGGTCATGTCTACTCCTTCCCGCCAAAATGACAGGAGAGAGCCTCAGACTATGCCGAATGCGCAAACCGCATCGCATGACCAGGAGTGAATGATACGAACTGCTTCGGCATAGCGCGGGATTCGGCATGAACGGCGCGCCTGAACAGCATCGAGCCGTTTGCCTACCTGCGCACGGTGTTTGAGCGCATCGCCGATCATCCCATCAACCGCATCGACGAGTTGCTGCCGTGGCGCCTGATGCCGGCTGCACACATCGAGCAGCAAGCCGCCTGACAATCAAGCCGATGGTCCAACCCCGCAAACCTGCCGTGCGCCTGGTCAAGGCGCCAGTGCCCGATTACGTACTGCGCGCTGAGCTGAAGTACATTAAGCCGGCGATCTGGCGACGAATCATCGTTCCCGGCTCGATCCGGCTGGACAAGCTGCATGTCGTGCTGCAACTGGCCATGGGCTGGGAAGGCGGGCACCTGCACGAGTTCGTCTTCGGCGAAACCAACTATGGTGAACCTGATGACTTCGGATTCCAGAGCAATCCACCGATGCTCAATGAAGCACGGGTCACGCTGGCGAAGGCGCTGGGCGGGCTGAAATCATTCACCTATATCTACGACTACGGTGACAACTGGCAGCATCGGATCAAGGTCGAGAAGGCGCTGGTGCCTGATCCAGACATGAGCCGGCCGCTATGCCTAGACGGGCAGAATGCGTGTCCGCCGGAAGACGTCGGTGGAGTGCCAGGATATGCCGACTTCCTCGAAGCGATCACCGATCCGACGCACGAGGAGCACGACCACTTCCTCGAGTGGTGTGGCGGCAGCTTCGATCCCGCCGCCTTCGATCTCGTGCTCGCGAATCAGCGGCTCTCAGAGGTCAAGTTCTGATCGTCAAGACGGCCTCAGATTGACGCTTACGGCCGCAACGGCTCGTGGCCGGATCATGCTGGGTTCAGCCACCGGGCATCCGCCATACCGTTGTCGGCTGGTCAGATGATTGCGAATTGCTCGAGATTTTGATGCCGGCGGAGCACGAAACGATCAACGATCGCTGAGCGGCAGGCCGCGTCGTTCGAGATCGACGCTGGACATTCAGGGCGAGCCGATGCGCAATCCGCGATGGCGGGAATGGCCGTTGTACATTGGTTGCCTTCTATCCCTTCAGCACGAGCGACGCTTCCGGGAATTGATCGCACATGAACTCGACAAAAGCGCGAACCTTCGGCGAAGAAAGACGCCTTGAGGTGTGCAAGACCCATAGCGCGGCTTCCACCCCCGAAACCGTGCCCCACTGGACCAACTCCCCCCGACCAAGCTGGCTCCATGCAATGGACTGTGGCAGCAGGGCAGCGCCTCCGCCCGCGACAGCCGCGTCGCGGATCATGAGGAACGAGGAAAGTCTGAGCCTTGGGACGGGTTGCAAAACCAGGCGCCCGTCGTCGAGGATCCAGTTGGTGGGTTCGAAGTTCGAAAACACGATGCCGGGAACCGCGCTGACCGCGCCCGGGTCGGGAATGGGTACCGAGGGCGCGGCCACCACAACGAGCCGGTCCTTGGCGAAGCACCGGCCCACCAGACTGCTATCCGGGCTCGGATTGATCCGGATCGCGACATCGAACTGCTCCTCGACGAGGTCGACGACGCGATCCTCAGCCACCAGTTCGATCGTGATCTCCGGGTAGGCCGCACAGAACCCGGCGCAGATCCGCCCCATCGCGAGCTGCGAGAACAGCATCGGCGCTGCGACACGCAAGCGTCCGCGCGGCGCCGACAGTCCCTCCCTGGCCGCGGTCATGGCTTCGGCCACCTCGTACATCGGCCCTTCGGTTCGAGCCATCAGCATCTCGCCGGCTTCCGTGAGTTTCAGCCCGCGGACGCCGCGCTCGATGAGCCGCACGCCGAGTTGCTCTTCCAGATCGGCAATGCGCCGGGACAGCGTCGCCTTCGACTTGCCACTTGCACGGCTTGCCTTTCCCAGTCCTCCATGTATTGCGACAAGCGCGAAGTCGGCCAGAGCGTTCAGATCCATGGTGTTTCACTTTTGAAACAAGGTGTCTACATTTTCACGTCTTCGTTTTAAGAGTGCAACAGCTTATCTTCTCGTTACCGCAACTCGATAGAGAGCGCAAACGACTTCCGCAGCGGCGAGGTCGTGGCGGACTTCTCGCGCTAATCCATTCCTTTCTGGAGATTCACATGAGCATTCTGGTTACCGGTGCGAATGGCACCATTGGTTCTCTCATCGTTCAACGCCTGGCCGACGCTGGCGCCGAGGTCAAGGCGCTCGTTCGCCAGCAGGGCAAGCGGAGCTTCCCCGCGGGCGTCACCGAAGTGGTCGGCGACCTGACGGACGTACCCTCGATGCGCGCGGCGCTGTCGTCGGTGCGAACGCTATTCCTGCTGAACGCCGTCACGCCCGACGAGTTGACACAAGGCCTTATCGCGCTGAACCTGGCTCGCGAGGCCGGCATCGAGCGCATCGTGTATCTGTCGGTGATCCATGCGGACAAGTACACGAACGTGCCGCACTTCACGAGCAAGCACACCGTCGAGCGCATGATCGAGAGCCTCGATGTTCCGGCGACCATCCTGCGTCCCGCCTATTTCATGCAGAACGAGCAGATGGTCCAGCAGGTGATCCAAAACCATGGCGTCTATCCGATGCCGATCGGCTCGGCCGGCGTCGCGATGGTCGATACGCGAGATATCGCGGACGTCGCCGTCGCGGAACTCCTGCGCCGTGACCGGGCTCCCGCTCCGCTTGCGCGAACCACGTTGGAACTGGTCGGCCCGGATGCATTGACGGGCGCGTCAGCGGCGCGGATCTGGAGTTCCGCGCTGGGACGCGAGGTGACTTACGGGGGCGATGACGTGGCGGCGTTCGAGGCGCAGATGGCCTCGTGGGGTCCCGCCTGGCTCGCGTACGACATGCGCCTGATGATGGGCGGCATCCAGAAGTTCGGGATGCATGGCGCGCAGGACGCGGTGGATCGCTTGCAGGCGATTCTGGGGCGGCCCTTGCGCACGTACGTCGAGTTTGTGGCGGAGGCCACTACTGCGGGCTAGACGGCGCAGGTGAGGTGAGACGCGGGCACGGTCCGTTCAGCTCATGGATATTGCGGCGACAGGTCGTGAACGGGAATATCGGCGTTGCCTGCGGCGCATACGCTGAGCGCGGCGTGAGACGCGTCCGCCGGCGTTTCCTGCGCGTTCCTGCACTAGAATGGATTATTCTTGGCTGCGGGCCGTCGCCGGCAATATCTGGCCAGCACGACGTGCGGGATTCTCGTTGGAGGAATGCCATGCCGACTTACCAGTACAGGTGCGAGAAGTGCGGTGAAATGTTCGAACATGCCGAGCATCTTGCTGAACATGAAACCGCTCATCCGGCTTGCCCGAAGTGCGGCAGCCAGCAGGTTCAGCACACACCCACGCCATTTGTCGCGAAGACATCCAGAAAGAGCTGAAATCCGGCTGGCCGAGCAAAGGTAAAATCCGGCCAGAGCCGGCCGTTCGACATCATGGCCCGGATCGTTATCACTTAGCTGATCCGTTAACGCACGGGGGCTTGCGATGGGCGAACCCAATCTTTCGGAAGTCTATCGGGGCTATATTGCCTGCCTTAACGCGCAGGACTGGTCGAAGCTGGGACGCTTTGTTGGCGACAACGTGAAATACAACGGCCAACGGATCGGCTTATCAGGCTATCGCGAGATGCTTGAAAGAGATTTCCGCGAAATTCCGGATCTACGCTTCGAGATTCAGCTCCTCGTTTGCCAGCCGCCGCACATCGCAAGCCGATTGCATTTTGACTGTACTCCGATCGGTACGTTTCTCGGGCTTCCCGTGCAAGGGAGACGGGTGGCGTTCGCCGAAAACGTCTTCTATCAGTTTCGCGGAGAGAAAATTCAGGAAGTCTGGTCGGTTATCGATAAGGCTGCGATTGAGAGGCAGTTGTAGCGGCGCATGGGCGTCGGCGCCGGGTTGGCTGACTTCGGTCAGGCGAGATTCTCGTGCAACCATACCATCCACCAACGCCACATCGGTACCTGATGATAAAGCTGAGTGGTTGTAATAGACATACAGGTCGTGATCTCAGCGTATTTTCCAGCCACCATTCCGAACCGCGAGTCTGGAACTTCGTCCTCTGACCATTGACACCACCAGTTCTTCGTATCGCCAACAAGACAGTATGGGAAGCGCTGGGGTCGGCTCATATCATTCATCCTCCGAGCCGACACGAAATTCTGATCGAGCTAAAGTCGGAACTGGTGTACGGGGGAGTTAAGGCGGGAGATTGAAGGCGGTGGAGGTTTCAGCTGAGAATCTGATTGTCGAAGTCGGAAACCAGCAAACAACAAACCATCCACCATGAGCAAGTTTACGGAAAAAGAAGTCGTCGGTCTATCGGGGGCCGGTCTGGGTCTGGACGAACTGGTGCGGCAGGGAGCGCGGCAGGTGATTCAGCAGGCCATCGAGGCGGAGCTGTCGGCGCTATTGGAACGGTTCGAGAACGTCAAGACCCTGCACGGCCAGCGTGCCGTGGTACGCAACGGCTATTTGCCG